>NZ_VFVY01000030.1 GCF_006442315.1 Mesorhizobium sp. B2-3-4
CGTTGATAAGCTGCTGGACAAAGTACTGCATGTGTACATGGCTCCCCTGGAATGTCGCCACGAAGAACGCATTCCTTCTTCTTGTTGCCCTTCGGGTCTACTGGACCAGATGGCTCGTCTTGTTCCTTATCAGCCGCACCAGGCTGAGCGCCGCCATCTCGGACGACTTCGGATTGTCGTCGAGTGGTTCGTTGTCGATCCGAAGCTCGAGCCGGCCAAAGGCCCCGGAGGCGACGACATGGTGACAGTTGCGACGGACTTGCGGATCGGCAACCAGCGTCATTCTGGTCCGGTCCAGGCCCAGACCGGCGAGAGCGGAAATAACCGCCACATTGGCATTCTGCGGGAAGCGCGCGGCCGCCTCCCGCGCCGATCCGGTGAAGAACGTCACGGCACTCTCGATCGCCGCAAGATCCACAAGTTGCTCAGCCGGGCTGCCTCGCCAGGCCTGCGGCGATTTGATGATGGCGTGCGAGACCTCATCCAGTGGCAACGCCGAAGCGGCAACGAGCGCTCCGATATCGCCTAGAGCGCCGGAAGGAACTATGAGTTGCGCGCCGGTTTCCCCAGCCACCCGCAGCAACCGGGACAGCAAGGCATCGTCACAGAGCGCGCTGGTCGAGGAGATCGCCACGGACCCGCAATGCCTCAGCCCGGCTTCGGCCCAGACCGGCACTGCCGCCCTGCCGGCCGCCTCTACCAGTAAACCGATATCCAACCCGGCGAGCTCGTCGGGACTGGATAGCACGCGACATCCCGTCGGGAGGTCGTGGCGGGGCCTTGCGCCATCGCGCACGGCGACCGCCACAATCTCGATGGCGGCGCTATCGCGCAGCAACTCAACCGTTCGCCGCGCGATGGCGCCCCAGCCGACCAAACCTATCCGCAACCGTCCCTGACGCATGACATCCACTTCACGATGCTTGGGCTATCCCGGCGGGAACTCCACCGGGACGGCCAGCCCGCCACGTCACAGTCGCACCCAGCCCTCGGGCGGCACCTTGCCCGGGTGCAATGCCTTGCAATGCGGACATGTCCGCGCGGTCTCGTCGGCATAGAACGCCTTGTAGATGGGCGGCAGGTCCTCGACGATGCTTTCGAGGTCGACCTCGGCACGGTGCACGAGAGACGTGCATTCGAAGCAGTACCATTCGACCGCGTCCAGCAGCCCTTCGGCGCGCTTCGGCTCGATGACCAGGCCGACCGAGCCCTCCTGCGGCCTTTGCGGCGAGTGACGGACATGCGGCGGCAACAGGAAGATCTCGCCTTCGCGGATCGGCACGTCATAGAACCTGCCATCGTCGATGACCTTCAGGACCATGTCGCCCTTGAGCTGGTAGAAGAATTCCTCGACCGGATCGTCATGATAATCCGTGCGCTGATTGGGGCCGCCGACGACGGTCACCATCAGATCTGCATCCTTCCAGACCTGCTGATTGCCGACAGGCGGCTTCAGCAGGTGCTTGTGCTCGTCAATCCATTTCATGAAATTGAAGGCTCTCAGTTGTCCTTGCATCGCTCCGCTCCTTCCCAGGCGTTTCGGTTGCTAGTCCTATATCGAACGTCGAAGGCCGCTTTGTTCCAGTGCGGCTTTTGTCGCTGTCTGTTCCTCGCCGGTGAGTTCGAGCAAGGGAGACCGCACATGGCCGCCGACCTGTCCGAGCAAACCCTGCCAGAACTTCTGATGAGCGTGCGGCTTTTCCGGCGGTCGTGTCGACTTAAGCGCCATGCGGACGGGCTCGATACTGTCCCGGACGGCGCGGGCGGCAGCGACCTCGCCGGCAAAGGCGAGGTCCGTATACTCACGCATCCTCAGATCATGGCCGGTCTGCAGCAGATAGGGCGGCGAAGAGCATAGATAGAGCCGCCATCCGAGCTCGACGATGTTGTCCAGCCACTCCTCCTCGGAAGCGGTGCTGACCAGGATGCGATCGCCGGCAAGCTCCTGCAACTGCACATACATCGGGCGCGGCACGCTGTACTTGATGGCAACCACGTTGTCCAAATCGGCGAGCCGGTTGCACAGCTGCGGGCTCATCAGATAGCCGCTGTCGGGATGGCTCCAGAGCGCGATCCCGATATCGACCTTCTCCGAGATCGTGCGGTAGTAGTTGAACAGCGTCTCGTCCTGTTTGTGCAGGAAATGCAGGACAGGCGCATGCACCACGATATAGTCCGCGCCAATTCGCTGTGCGTGCCTGGCAAGGTCGATGACCACGTCGAGGTTCTGGTCGGAGCACGACATGATGGTCTGGGCACGGCCGGCGCAGGCGTCGACGGCAATCTCGAAGCAGCGTTTGCGCTCTTCGACGGACATCGAAAAGAATTCGCCCTGCTTTCCGGCAACGAAAAAGCCGTCGATCTTCAGGTCGGTGATCCAATGCTCATAGTTGCGACGCATGCCGCCTTCGTCGATCGTCAGATCCTGCGCGAACGGCACCAGGGCGGCCGCCCAGATGCCGCGCATCGTCTCACGCGAGTGGCTTTTTGCGTCCTTCCTGGAGTAGTTCATACTGTCCTCTCGGTCCCGACGGGCGAACCGTCCAAATTTTCAAATCGGATCGCGGCATCCGTCTCGGTCGGACGCCTCAAATCATCCGATGCGACACGTTCTTGACGATCGTGTAATTCAGGATCCCTTCGGCACCGCCCTCCCGGCCGAGCCCGCTTTCCTTGACACCGCCGAACGGCGTCTCGGCGATCGAGGCTTCGAGTGTGTTGATCGACAGATTGCCGGCCTCCACCCCCTCCACGAGCCTGTCCGCATTGTGCGCCGAATGGGTGAAGGCATAGGCGGCCAGGCCATGCGGCAGCGCGTTTGCCTTCTCGATGGCGTCGTCGAGCGACGAGACGGGATTGATCAGCGCCAGAGGTCCGAAAGGCTCCTCGCGCATCACGCGGGCATCGTCGGGAAGCTCCGTCAGCACAGTCAGCGGGTAAAAATAGCCGCTCTTACCTAGCCTTTCGCCGCCGGCACGGACACGAGCGCCCTTCGCCCTCGCGTCGGCGACCAGCGTTTCCATCGCCTCGATGCGTCGGCCATTGGCCAGCGGCCCCATCTGCGTGGACGGATCGAACCCATTGCCCACCGTTACCGCACGAGCCTTTTCGACGAATGCCGCCACGAAGGCATCGTAGAGCGTCTCATGGACGAAGAAACGCGTCGGCGACGTGCAGACCTGGCCGGCATTGCGAGCCTTGCGGGTGGCCGACATGGTGGCCGCGGCCACGGGATCGACATCGTCGCAGACGATGACCGGGGCATGACCGCCAAGCTCCATCAGCACGGGCTTCATATGGCGCGCCGCCATCCCCGTCAGCAGCTTGCCTACCGCCGTGGAGCCGGTGAACGCGACCAGCCGGATCGGGTCCTGCGGGATCAGGTACTCCGAGACCTCGGAAGGGACGCCGAAGACAAGATTGAGCACACCAGGCGGAAGGCCCGCATCATGGAAAGCGCGAGCAATATGAATAGCCCCCGCCGGCGTCTCCTCCGAGGCCTTGAGGATGATCGAACAGCCGGCCGCCAGCGCACCGCCGATCTTGCGCGCCGGCTGGCTCATCGGGAAATTCCACGGCGAGAACGCCGCCACAGCGCCGATCGGCCGATGGAGCACGACATACTTGATGCCAGGCTCGCTGGGGATCACCCGACCGTAAGTGCGCTGGCCTTCGGCGGCGTCCCATTCGAAGAATTCGCAGCCGCGGATCACCTCCAGCCGCGCCTGGGCTATCGGCTTGCCGTGCTCAAGCGTGATCGCATAGGCGATATCCTCGATCCGCTCGCGCATCAGCGCGGCTGCTTTGAGCATGATCGCGGCACGCTTTGCCGGTGAGGTGCGGCTCCAGATCCTGAAGCCGTCGGCCGCGGCGGCCAGTGCGTCGTCAAGGTCTGCCCTGGTCGCCAGGGGGACTGTCCCGATGACGCTCTCGTCGGCCGGGTTGAGGACCTGCCATCCGTCCACTCCGCGTGTCCAGCGGCCGCCGATATAGTGTTGAAGGTCGGGATAGGACGGCATGAAAACCTCGGCGGCGCAAAGAACACTAGTCAAGAACGAAATCGGCGGGATGTCGCGACGGCGTTCCCGATGCCCGAGAAGACCACGCCGATCATCTATATGACAATGAGGTTTTATCGTATTAATTTATCGCAATTATCGATATATGAGACATCATGAAGATCACCATCAAGCAGATCCAGAGCTTTCTCTCGGTAGCCGAGTCCGGAAATTTTTCGGCGGCTTCGAGCCGGGTGGGCCTGGCCCAATCTGCGATTTCACAGGCCGTCAAAGACCTCGAAGACGAACTTGCGGTGAGACTGTTCGACCGCACGACGCGACGGGTCGAATTGACCGATGCCGGCCGGGAGTTCCGGAACTCGGCCTCGAAGATCATGGAAGAATTGCAGCTTGCGGTCAGGAGCGTGCATGATCTGGCCGAGCGACGGCGTGGCAAGATACGGGTCGCGGCTCCCCCGCTGCTGGCGGCAGCGGTTCTCCCGCATGCGATTGCCGAATTCCAGAGCCGTTATCCCGGCATCACGGTCGAACTCGCCGATGTCGGCACCGAGATGATCGTCGAAAGCGTAAGATCGGGAAAGGCGGATTGCGGGCTCGGTACATTCCCACCGGCGGAAGCCGGGATCGAACGGATCATACTGGTTCGCGACACACTGATGCTGTTCTGCAGCGGCAAGAGCACGCTTGCGAGCAGTGAGACCACGTCGTGGACGGACCTCCAGCACCATCCCATCATCACCTTGACGCGCGATAGCGGTATCCGTCTTCTGGTGGAGGTCGGGTTCGAGATGGCGCAACTCCCCCTGAAGCCGGCTTACGAAGTCTCCCAGATCACAACGGCGATTGCCCTGGTTGAAGCCGGGCTGGGTGTCTCGGTGCTGCCGTCCTATGCCCTGACGGCCGTTGGAACCCGGGGCGGCGCGGTCGGAAAAACGCTGGTCGAGCCGAGCATTTCGCGCGACGTGGTCATGATCCACGCCACGGGCCGCTCCATCTCTCCGGCCACCTCGGCATTTGCGGCGGTGGTCAGGCGGTATGCGCAGAAACTCAGCCCCGGAAAGCAGTAATGCCTTGCCGATCCGGTAAGGGCTGGCGTGGCCGTGAGCGATGTCACATCGGTTTTGCCTTGATAGACATAACAACAAATGACGTAGGGATCGCGCCTGCAGGTTTAAAGATATTCCGCGCGGGAAATCGTATAAATCGCTGAAACGGCATTTCGCGGTACAATACGGCTCACTCCAGATATATACGCCAGAAGTGGATCTGAATCCGTATTACCAAATGACAGCGGAAAAGTGCTTCCTCGAGAGTGGCTTGCGATGTGGGGGTCTCCCGCTACCGAAATCACATGAAGCCATGCTGAAGTCGCGCCGGCGACAGGCCGGCGACGCGCGCCGGCTGGCCAGACTGAATGGCCGCCGGAGGCGCCATAGGTGGTCATTTGCCTGTTTCCGAACACGTCTGTTCCCGAGACTTGCGATGGCGAGTACGTGTTTGCACTTCAGGTGGGAAAGTGATAGCGCCTCGGCATGACAGCTGCGAGTTTTTAGACTGTCATTCCGACCAAGCCTCGCCATATCAGTTGTTCGGCCTACACGGCATTCGGAAGCACGCGACAAAGGATTGAGGGACTTGGCCGATCTCGACACCCATCTTGCGGATGCCGCGCCTGATCGGAATTCCCCGCGCGTCGTCGCGGTGCTTACGACACGAAACGAAGAACGGTTCATCGCCGGATGTCTTGAGAACCTCTTTCGTCAAGGTGTGCAGGTCTATGTCTGCGACAATCAGTCGACGGACCGAACGCTTGAGATTGCCCAACGTCACAGCGGGGCCGGATTGGTAGGATTCGAAAGCATCCCGCATGGCGGCTGGTATCGCTGGGAGCACCTTCTTCATCGCAAAGAGGAATTATTTCAGTCGCTCGAAGCAGACTGGTTCATGCATGTTGACGCTGACGAGATCCACCTTCCGCCGACTTCCTACTCGTCGTTGGTCTCCGCCATTGCGGCGGCCGATGCACTCGACTTCAATGCGATCGAGTTTTCCGAATTCACGTTCATTCCCACCAGTGAAAAACCCGATCACGACAATCCCGATTATCAAGACACGCTGCGCACCTACTACCCATTCCGGCCGGCCTCCCCACATTGCGTCCGTGCGTACAAGAAACAGGACGGTCCCGTGGAGATTGCTTGGTCGGGCGGCCATCGCGTACGCTTCGGGGGTCCGGTGAGGCTGTCGCCCGAGCGTTTTCGCATGAAACATTATCTCTTCCTGAGCGCGGAGCACGCCGCCCGCAAGTATGGTGGTCGCCGCTACTTGAGCGAGGAGGTCGATGGTCTTGGTTGGCACGGATGGCGACCCCGACTGCGACCAGAAGATATCCAATTGCCGGATGCTGCTCAGGTGTGCACCACTGCAACCGACGACGACCTGGACGAGGCTAATCCATGGTCGGCGCACTGGCTTCAGCGGTACGCCTCGTGAGCGGTGCGCGCCTCCCCCGCATCCTTGCGATCGCGGATCGACCCGGTTGGGCGATCGATAACAAGACCCAGAATCTCCGGCGCGCTCTGGAAGGAAGATTCGAGATCGTTCAACGATTTCAGCATGATGCGGCAGAATCCGACGTGAATGCGGCGGACATCGTGCTCATTTTCTATTGGCTCCAGATCGCAAAGCTACCCTTGCCGGAATCGGTCCTCGCCCGGCGGTCCGACAGGCTGCTCATCGGAATCTGCAGCCACAGAGAGCTGGAGGGCGAATTCCGCGAGCCCGGGCTCGCTACCCTGCACCGGCTGGCGCGGGCTGTCTTTGCGAACAATCGGCGGCTCGAGCACGAATACCGTCCTCTGTTGCATGTTCCGGTCCACTACACGCCCAATGGGGTCGATACCACATTCTTTTGCCCCTCGAGCGATCCCCAACCCTATCCTGGCGAACTCCGCGTCGGATGGACGGGAAGTCTCGGCAATCATGGTCCGGCACATCGCGGTTTCCACAACGTCATCGAGCCTGCGGTCGCTGCCGTCCCAGGCGTGCGACTACTGACAGCGATTCGGGAGCAACGCTGGCGCAACCGTGAGGAGATGCTCGACTTCTACCGGGATCTTGACGTCTATGTCTGTGCCAGTATCAGCGAAGGCACGCCCAATCCTTGCTTGGAGGCGGCGGCGTGCGGTGTCCCCGTGGTGACGACCCGTGTGGGAAACATGCCCGAGTTGATCCGGGATGGCGACAACGGGTTGTTCTTCGATGGAACTCCGGAAGGGCTTGCTAGCAAGCTCACCCTGCTGCGGGACACGCCATCGCTCCGGTCGCGGATGGCCGTCCGCATCCGCGAGACGATCAGAGAGTGGGATTGGGGCGTGCAGGCGGAGAACTACGCGCGCATGTTCGCCTCGTTGCTCGCGCGGCCAGAGCGATCGGACCTGTGAGAGGTTCCGGCTTCAAATGCGCCCGACCATAGCGCTTCCCCTTGGGAATTGCGTAAGAACGAGAGTTTGAGCGGTTCGGCGTTGCTATCAAACGCTGAACCGCTCAAGACTAATGCCGGATCATCCCGGCATCGACATTCAGCGTCTGGCCCGTTATCCAGCGCGCGTCGTCGGAGGCGAGAAACGCCACGACATCGGCGATATGCTCCGGCTGTCCCTTGCCTTTCATCGCCTGCAGCATCTCGACGAAGCCGAACGCCTCATTGTGCGGACTGGCCTTGACGCCGTCGCTCTCGATCAGGCCCGGCGTCACGGCGTTAGCGGTGATGTTGTATTTGCCGAGTTCGGTGGCGAGCGCCCGGGTGAAGCCGATGACGCCGCCCTTGGCCGCGACATAGGCCGCCATGTTGGGCGTGCCGGCGAAGAAGGTGTTGGAGGCGATGCTGATGACGCGCCCGGCCTTGCTGGCGGCGCGCATCTGGTCGGTCGCCGCGCGGGTGACGATGAAGGTTCCGGTCAAATTGACGTCGATGATCTTGCGCCAATGGTCGAGGTCGACATCGTCCCAGGCGATGAACGGCACGATGCTGGCATTGTTGACGAGGATGTCGACGCCGCTGGTGAGCTTCTGGATTTGATCAAACAGCGCCTTGACCGATGCCGAATCGGAAATGTCGGCGGCGATCGCCTTGGCCTTGCCGCCGATCGACGCGGCCGCCGCCTTGGCGCCCTCGGCATTGATGTCGCTGACGATGACGGTCGCGCCGTCGGCCGCCAGCCTGGCCGCGATCGCCTTGCCGATGCCTTGTGCGGCGCCCGTTACCAGCGCCGTCTTTCCCGCAAGCCGTTCAGTCATGAAATGTCTCCCTCGATCCCGTGATCCGATGATGTTTGTTCAGGCGTCGGCGTCGATGACGGCCAGCGCCGCGTCTATGCCCTTGCCGACGGCCAGCTTCTGGCCGGCCGCGTTCATGGCGCCGCCAAGCGCCGTCAGGGCCGCGATGGCGTAGATCGGCTGCGCGGTCGGACCCATATGGCCGATGCGCGTCAGCTTGCCCAAGGTCTCGCCACGGCCGGAAGAGAACACCACGCCGTAACGGGCGCGGGCGGCCGCCCGCATCGCCTTCTCGTCGACGCCTTCGGGCGTGCGCACCGCCGTGGTGCTGGGCGAGGCTATTCTGTCGCTGGCGGCCCAGATCGACAGACCCATGGCGACGACGCCGGCACGCATGGCCTTGGCCGTCAGCGCATGGCGCGCCCAGACCGCTTCCGGCCCCTCTGTAAGATAGAGATCCAACGCCACGTCGAGACCGTTCACTTCCGCCACCGAGGGCGTGAAGGGAAACGGCTTGTCGCGCGACCAGGCGTTCTCCCAGTCGACGATGCTGAGCATGGAAGCTCGCGGCGCCGCCTTGTTGGCCTTCATCTTGGCCCAGGCCCGTTCGCTGACGCCCATCAGCGTCAGCGCCGGCGGCGCTCCCAGGCATTTGCCGGGGCCGGTAACATAGATGTCGGCCTTGCAGTCTTCCGGATGCGTCTTCATGCCGCCGAAGGAAGAAACCGCGTCGACGATCAGATAGCCGCCATGCGCCGAGACCAGCGCGCCGATTTCATCGATCGGATTGATGGTGCCCGACGGCGTGTCGTGGTGACAGACGGAGACGATGGTGATCTCGGGATGCGCCTTCAGCATGGCCGCGACCGCCTGCGGGTCGATCGCCTCGTTATAGGGCACTTCGATTTCGAGCAGATGCGGCGAATAGCGTTTCGCCCAATAGCCGAAGCCTTTGCCGTAGACGCCGGAGGCGAGGTTCAGCACGACATCATCAGGCGTGATCAGCGACGCCGCCGCCGCCTCGAGACCCAGCACCGGCTCGCCGTGCAGGATGAGCGGCTTGTTGGAAAGCCGCATCGCCTTTTGCGCCTTGTCGACGACCTTCTCATAGAAGAGCTGGAAGGCCGGATCGTAGTCGTAGAGTACCGTGCGGGCGAGGCCGCGCAGCACTTCCGCATAGGCATTGACCGGACCCGCGGTCAGGGTGAGGACCGGATCGGCGTGATCGGAATAGCGCATCGTCTTGATCTCCGGATTGGCGGCTCAGCCGTAGAACTGGGTGCCGGTCTTGTAGGTCTTGAAGTTGTCCATGTCGTGCGAGTACATCAGCTCGGCGCCATGATCCTCGGCGAGTTTCTTCACCTTGCGCATCGAATTGACGCCGGCGACCGGGTCGATGTGGAAGGCAGCCTGGCAGAGCGTTTCCAGGCTCTTCTGCGTGTAGGCCGCATCGATGGTGAACATGATCGGCTTGCGCTTGGGGAACTCGACCAGCAGGCTGTAGTGGCCGATCGAATGGCCTGGTGTCGAGATCAGCTTGACGCCCTTGGCGAGATCGACGTCACCGTCGATGCCCTCGAAAGTCGAGTTGGCGCGCGTCGTTCCTGCCAAAAGCTGGGCGGTCGCGCCGCGCGCTTCCGCCGCCTCGGCCGAAAAACTCAGATCCGAATAGCCGAGATGTTCGAAGGGCTGCGGATCGCAGGCCTGCGGCACCTCGGAGCGGTGGCAAATCTTCTTGGCGTGCGGGAAATATTTGTTGCCGCCGCAATGGTCGAAATGGAAATGCGAGTTGACGACGACGTCGATGTCCTTCGGCTCGAGCCCGAGCAGGCCGAGCGCGCCCGGAATGGTCTGGTGCTTTTCCTGGATCGGCTTCTCGAATGGCAGCACCTTCATGACGTGGTCGTAGTCGTAGCCGGTGTCGATGAGGAAGCGGCCCTCGGCATGCTCGATCAGGATGGAATAGACGGGGAAACGCACCTCGCCGCCCGGGCCGCGATTCCAGAAGACATGATAGCCGTCGAGGACGAGCGAGCCGCCGTCGAGCAGGTAGACCTTGGTATCCGACATTGTTGCCTCCTGTTTGGCGCGGGTCCCACCGCGCTTTCGTTATCTTCAGCGCGCGCCGCGCTCGTATGGAATGCCGAGTGCCGCAGGCAGGCTCGCCCGCCGCCCGAACAGTACCAGCATGATCATCACCGCCAGGAACGGCAGCATCTGGATGATGTCGGTCGGGATGTTGATGCCCGCCACCTGCATGGCCGTGGTCAGCGACAGGCAGACACCGAACAGAAGCGCCCCGAACAGCACCCAGACCGGACGTCCGCGCGCCAGCATGGCGAGCACGATGCCGAGGAAGCCTGCGCCGTTGGTGATAAAGGGAATGAACAGGCCCGCCCCGACATTGGCAAGGTAGGCGCCGCCGAGCCCGGCCAGCGCGCCGGTCGACAGCACAGCGATGGTGCGGGTCCTGACGACGTCGATGCCGGCGACATCGAGCGCGGCCGGCTTGTCGCCGGCGGCCTGCAGATTGAGGCCGAGCTGCGTGCGCCGGTAGAGATAGCTCATGGCGAAGACCAGCGCGACCGCCAGATAGACGATCAGATGGTGCTTGAAGAAGGCCGGGCCGATCACCGGAATGTCGGACAGCAGCGGAATGACGGTCGCGTCCGCCGCCGGCAGGCGCGGATAGCTGCGTGAAAATTGGAAATGGTGAAGCAGGGCCGTCAGGCCTTCGAGCCCGAGCGTCAGCGCGATGCCGATGACGATCTGGTTCAGCCCGATGCGCACGCAAAGCAGCGCCATGATGAGGGCCACCGCGACGCCGCCGGCAGCCCCCGTGAGAAAGCCAAGCCACAGCGACCCCGAATAGAAAGCGCCGACGAAGCCGAGATAGGCGCCGGCCAGCATCATGCCCTCGATGCCGATGTTGAGCACGCCGGCCTTTTCCGACATCTGCTCGCCGAGCCCGGCAAGCAGCAGCGGAATGGCGGCGGTGACGGCGCCGAACAGAAGCGCGCTGAGAAAGACTTCGCTGAAGAGCCCGGTCATGTCTCAGGCCTTTCTCGACTGATGATAGCGGTGGTCGACATACTCGGCCAAGGCGAGCACGATCAGCACGATGGAGACCAGCACCAGGGTGAAGTGATTGGGCACGCCAAGCCGCCGTGCGGCACTCTCGCCGCCGATCGACAGCACCGAGAGCAGGAAGACGAAGCCGATGGCGGCAAAGCCGTTCATGCGCGCCAGGAACACTGCGGGGATGACCGCCAGCCCGTAGGCCGGGTTCCAGTCGGCGCGGACATTGCCCTGCACGCCGATGATGTCGACCGCGCCCGCGAGCCCCGCGAGGCCGGCGGAGATGGCGAAGACGGCAATAGTCAGCCCGGGCACACCCAGCCCCGCATGAACCGCCGCGCGCGGATTGGCGCCGACGATCCGCAATTTCAATCCGAAGGCCGTGCGCGTCATCACCAGATGCACGATGACGATGGCCGCCAGGCCAAGCAGAAGACCGCTGGTGATGGTGGTTTCGAACAGGCGCGGCAACCGGTCTTCCACCGGCAGGGTGCGGGTCTGCGGCACGGTCGTGCCGGGATCGCGAAACACCAGCTTGACCAGTACATTGGCGAGCGACGTGCCAAGGAAGGTCATCATCAGCGTGGTGATGATCTCGTTGACGCCCTGATAGGCGCGTAGCAGCGCCGGCACCAGCGACCAGACCATGGCCACCACCATGGCGATCAGGAATGAACAGACCAGCGCGAGCCAGGCCGGCATGATCTCGACCAAGACGGGAGCGCTGGCCGCTGCCGTGACCGCGCCGAGCAGGAACTGGCCGTCTCCGCCCAGGTTCCACATGCCGGCGCGGAAGGCCACGATCAGGCCGGCAGCGAGGAACAGCAGCGGCGCCATGCGCGTCAGCGTCTGCTGGATACCGAGCGGCGAGAACAACCCCTTCTCCAGCACGTAGCCATAGTAGGCGAGCGGGTCGACACCGACGGCAAGCAGGATGCAGCCGGCAATGACGAGAGCGGCAAGAATCGGTCCGATCGTCATCAGCAGCCGGTGCAATATGTCGCGGCGCGAGGCGGTGCTGCTCGTAGCGTCGAGTGCGGTGGCGCCGGCGGCGGGTGCGGTGTCGATGCTCATGCGGCAAGTCCGATCATCAGGCGGCCGACCTTGGTGCGGGCGTCGTCGGCATTGGCGACGGTGCCGACCAGCGCGCCATTGGCGATCACCGCGATACGGTCGCACATGCTGAGCAGTTCCTCGAGGTCGGTGGAGATCAGGAGCACGGCGAGGCCGCGCGCGGCGGTGTCGCGGATGCGCTGGCGCGAGGCCAGCGTGTTGGCGAGATCGAGCCCGTAGGTCGGCTTATTGAAGATCACCACCTTGGCGCCTTCTGCCAGTTCGCGCGCCAGAAGCACCTTCTGGATGTTGCCGCCCGAGAGTCGCGCCACCGGTGTCTTCAGGCTCGGCGTGCGCACATCGTATTCGCGCACCAGTTCCGCCGCACGTCTGTCGATCTCGGCGCGCTGCTCGACGCCGCCGCGCCAGAACGGCGCCGCGCCGACCTGCTTGAGGAAGAAATTGATCGAGACCGGGAACGTGCCGACGGTGCCTTCGCCCAACCGGTCGTCGGTCAGATAGCGCAGCCCGCGCTGGCGGCGCTCACCGACACTCAGCCCTTCAATGGCGGTGCCCTCCAGCCGTACGGACCCGCCGGTCGCCACGCGCTGGCCGGCCAATGCCTCGGCCAACTGCTTCTGGCCGTTGCCGTCGATGCCGGCGATGCCCAGTATCTCGCCAGGACGGATCTCGAAGGAGATCGACGACAGGCCAGGCGCATTGTCGGTCGGTGCGACCGCGAGATCGGCGACCTGAAGCAGCGGTGCGGCTTCGGCACGGACCGTGCGGATGGGGCGCTCGACCGCCTCAGGGTCGTCCCTCTGCTTGCCGAACATCAACTCCACGATCTCGGAAATGATCTCTTGTTCGCCGAGCGCGCGAAACCGCTCGGGCGGTATTTCGCCGACCTTGCGGCCGAGCTTCAGGACCGAGATGCGGTCACCGAACGTCGCCGCCTCCTTGAGCTTGTGGGTGATGAAGACGATCGCCAATCCTTGCTCGACGAGGCGCCGCATCAGCGCGCCAAGTTCCTCGATGCCCTTCGGTGTCAGCATCGAGGTGGATTCATCGAGGATCAGCAGGCGGCTGTTGCGCACCATGGCGCGCAGGATTTCGACCTGCTGCTGCTCGCCCAGCGAAAGTTCGGAAACCTTGGCATGCAGTTTCACCGTGATGCCGAGGCTGCGGGTGATCTCGGCAACGCGGGCCTCGAGCTCTTCGGTCCGGGGACGCTGCCACCACGGCCCGCCGAGAAGCAGGTTCTCGGCCACCGTCAGCGTCGGCACCAGCATCATGTGCTGGAACACCGTTCCAATGCCGAGCGCCAGCGCATGGCGCGGCGAGGTGATCGGCGTCGGCTTGCCGTCGACGAGGATGCGCCCCTCGTCCGGCTGCTGCAGGCCAGACAGCATGCCGATCAGAGTGGATTTTCCCGCGCCGTTCTCGCCGAGCAGCACATGCACCTCGCCGGGGCGGATCGACAGGTCGATGCCGTCATTGGCGACGATGCCGGGAAAGCGTTTGGTCACGCCTTCGAGCGCGACGATGTCGCTGATATCGACGGGCGATGGAGAAAGACTGCTCATGAAAGCCCAGCACTGAAAAACGGAAAAATACCCGGAGGGACGAATAATCGTCCCTCCGGCAGTCGACTTCAGGTCGCCTTACTGGGCGACGCTGGTCATCAGCGCCCTGACGGCGGCGGCGTCATAGACCGGTTCGACCTTGATCTTGCCGGAAATGACGTCCTCGCGCAGCGCCTGGATTTCACCCCAGACCTTGTCCGGGATGGCGGCGGTCTTCAGCAACTGCACGGAATCGTCCTTGAGGCCGATCGCGTAGTGCTTGGTGCCGAACGTGTCGGCCTTGATGTCGGCGATCATCGCCGCGTAGACCGGCTCGATGTTCCAAACCACCGACGACAGCAGGAAGCCCTTGTCGATCGGCGACTTGTCGCCGATGACGTCGATGAAATAGACCTTGCCGCCATCGGCCGCCTTGGTCGTTTCCACCGCCTGCAGCATGCCGAAGCTGGAGCCGTTGCCCTGGCCGAAGATGATGTCGGCGCCGGACGCGATCACGCTTTCGGTGACGCGCTTGCCGCCGGCGGCGTCACTATAGGCGGCCGGTCCGATCACCGCATAGGTGATCTTGACGTCCGGGTTCTCGGCTTTCACGCCCTGCGCGAACGCCGCCGACTGCGAGTTCCATGACGGGGGTTCGCCCGACACGACGATGCCGACCGACTTCGAGCGCGACATCTTGGCGGCGAGACGGCCGGCCAGATATGCGCCCTGGTGGCCGCTCAGCGTGTAGTCCGCGACGAGGCCCTTCTCCAGCCCGTTCGGCGTATCGACGATCGCCACCGGAACCTTCAATTCCTTGGCGATTTCAGGCGCCGAGGTGTTGTAGCCGCTGGCATGCGCGATCAGCAGGCTGGCGCCGTCGGACGCAAGCTCGCGCAGCGTCGGACGGACATCGCCGTAGCCGAGGCCCTGGGCCACGACCACCTCGACGCCGGCCGCTTTTCCGGCTGCCTTGGCGGCGTCGATGCCTTGTTGGTTCCAGCCGTAATCCGTGCCTTCTTCGGGCGTCAGGATGGCGATCGACTTGACTTCGCCGGCAAGTGCGCCGCCCATCAAGACGCCGCACAGTACAAATGCACTCACACTGCTCTTCAGAATCTTAAACATTTTACCCTCTCTGTTTGATTTTCCAATCAATATTCTTATTGTTATTGCGCCGAAGCGAGATAGACTGCCTGAGCAAATTTTACCCTTGGAGCTCAGGCAAAGTGAAAATCCGTTATGTCCTCCCCGTGATGCTGGCGTTCACATCGTTCGCCAACGCGGTAGAGTTGCACCAGGTGATTGTCCGCAAGGGCACCGACGGTCTCGACATGGTGCCGTTGACGATTTCGAATGCGGGCAAGCAAGGCGTTTCCTGCAACGCCGACTTTGCCCACTGGTATTCAGAAGGGATCGCAACGATAGAGCCGGGCAAGAGCGCTCGTGTCGAACTCTGGTTCGATCGCAAGACCGGCACTTTCACCCTACTCAACGACAAGCGCGAGAACCTGCCGGTCGAGCGGCTTTGGTGCGGCCTCTCCGGCCGCGCATATGCCACCCGCGTGCAGATCACGCTCGACCGGACGGATGCCGCCAAGGGCGAACGCGCGGTGTCCTGCGGCATGGAGCAGGACACCTTGGCGTGCCGGTAGGCGCTCATTGATCCGTCCGCCAGCGACATCGGCCCTTATTCCTTGGCCAGGAACTTGTCGCTGAAGACGTCGTCGGCCGACAGCGCCGCCTTGAGCACGCCCTGGTCGGTGAGCGTCTTGAGGGTTGCTTCCCACTGCGTCTTCGTCATCCAGCCGAGGCCATGCTCCTTGGTGTCGGCGCTGGTGAAGGTCGAGGCGATATCGGCGTTGATCTGCGCCAGCAGCACATCCTTCTTGTCGGCATAGCCAGGTGCGGCCTTTGCCGTGATCTCGGCGGCTTCCTCAGGATGGGCAACGACATAGTCGAAGGCTTCCCGATACGCCTTGACGAAGCGGGCAACGACGTCCGGCTTGTCCTTGATCATCTTCTCCGAGGTGAACAGGCCTGAGCCATAGGCCTGCCAGCCATGGTCGGCGCCCATCATGATGCTGAGCGAGCCGGGGCCGCCGGCCTTGGCTTCCAGCTCAGGCACCTCGGCGTCGACATAGCCAACCACCGTCTGCACCCGCCCCAGAAGCAGATAGCTTTCATAGGGCGGCGAAACGCTGTTCAGCGTCATGTCCTTTTCGGTCAGACCGTTGGCGGCCAGGAAGCCCTTGAAGAAGATGTAGGTTGAACCAGCCGGATGAATGCCGATGGTCAGGCCCTTGAGGTCGGCGGGCTTTTCGAGTTTCACCGTCTTGGCGAGCGAGATGATGGCCAGCGGCGAGTGCTGGTTGACGGCGGCCACCGCCACCACCGGAACGTTCTGCGAGCGCGCGACGGCGAGTGTCGGAAGATCGCCGAAGCCGAAATCGGCGTTCTCGTTGCCGACCAGCCTCATGGCATCCGGCGAGCCCGAACCCTTGCGGATTTCGGCGACGTCGATGTCGTTCTTGGCGAAGAAGCCTTTTTCCTTGCCGACGAAGAACATGGCGTGGTTGCCGCGCACCACCCAGTCGAGCTGGACATTGACCTTGTCCGCCGCCAGCGCCGCGGTCGAGAAGCCAAGCGCGCCGGCGAAGGCCGCTAGCGTGGCTACCTTGATGAGTGAGCGTCTCAGCATTTTTGTTCCCTTTTATTGGCTTGGTTGATCGAGAGGCCCTAGGCCTGGCTGAATTTGGGCGCCCATGGCACCACGATGCGTTCGAGAATTTCGGCTGCGTAGTAGAAGGCGATGCCGAGCACGGAGACGAGCAGCAGGGCCGCGAAGACCAGCGCGGTGTCGAGCTGGGTCGAGGCGAACTGGATGACGTAGCCGAGCCCGTCCGAGGCGCCCGCGAATTCGCCGACGATGGCGCCGATGACGCTCAGCGTGGCCGCGATCTTGGTTCCCGCCATCAGGTTCGGCAGCGAATGCGGGACGCGGATCCTGAACAGGATTTGCGTCGGGCTGGCGCCGACCGAATTCATCAGCGACAAGAGCGAGCGATCGACCGATTGCATGCCGGCCAGCATCGACAATGTCACCGGGAAGAAGGCGATGACCAGGATCAGGCCGATCTTGGGCGCGAGCCCATAGCCGAACCAGAGGATGAAGATCGGCGCCAGCGCCACCTTCGGCACGTTCTGGAACAGCACCACCAGCGGGTAGAGCGCCCGGCCCAGCCAGTCGAAGCGCACGATGACCAGCGCGATGGCGACGCCGACCACGACGGAGACGAGGAAACCGAACAAAATCTCGCCCGCCGTCACCAGTGTCGCCTGCATCAGCGTCGCCCATTGCGCGACCAGCGACTGCGCGATCTCGGACGGGGCGGGAATGATGAAGGCGGAAATGGCGAAAATCCGCACCACCGCTTCCCAGGCCGCGATCGTTGCCAGCAGCAGAATGACCGCCGGAAGCCAGCTGCTCGTCGCGGCGGCCCAGTTCGAGGCAAGCCGCGGCTCTGAGAGATTGGTGAAGGGTTGATCGCTCACGACGCGCCTCCCGGTTGATGGCTGGCGCGCAGCATGGTGCGCAACTGAACCACGAGCCGGACGAACTCCGGATCTTCGGTCACCGACAGGTCGCGCGGATAGGGCAGGCCGATGTCGAGGCTCTCGGTGATCCGCCCCGGCTTGATGCCCAGCACATGAACATGGCGAGACAGATGAATGGCCTCGTCGATCGAGTGGGTGACGAGAACGATGGTCTTGCCAGTGCGCTGCCAGATCTCCAGCAGCGACTGCCCCATGGAATCGCGGGTAATGGCGTCGAGCGCGCCGAACGGCTCGTCCATCAGCAACACCGCCGGATCGAGCGCCAGGGCACGCGCGATCGCGACGCGCTGGCGCATGCCGCCCGACAATTCGTTTGGACGCTTGTGGGCGCTGTCGCCCAGGCCGACCAGTTCGAGCATTTCCTGTCCGCGCGCCCGCAGCTCAGCGCGCGACAGCGACTTGTCGGCGATGCCGAGCAGCATGGATGCGTTGTCGACGGCGTTCTTCCACGGCAAAAGGTTGGCGTCCTGGAAGACCAGGCCGATCATGCGCTTGCGCGCCGCCTCGACCGGCGAAAGCCCGGCGATCGAAACGCTGCCACTGGTCGGATTGACGAGCCCGGCAAGAACCTTGAGCAAGGTGCTCTTGCCGCAGCCCGAAGGGCCGATGAGGGAGACGAACGACCCCTTCGGTATCGCAAGATCGATGTTCTGCAACACCAGTTGCCTGGCCATGACAACCGAAACGCCCTTGGCGGCGATCAGGTCGTCATCGTGGCGAATATGGGCCGGTCGGCCGCCTGCTGCTCGAATGGGTTCAATGCGCATGGCTACTCCCGGCCCTCCAGGATGCGCCGCACCGCGACGAGTTTGCGGGCCCGTTGGCCCTGCAGCGCCTTCGTCTGTTCGGGCGTGTAGGAGAACATGCCCTCCCCCGACTTGATGCCGAACTTCGACGCGTTGGTCTTTTCCAGCACCATCGGCGCGACGTCGTCGCGATTGGAAAGATCGGCGTTGAGGAAGGACGAGACGGATTTATAGATGTCGAGGCCAGCCATATCGAGCAGCGCCATCGGCCCGATCACGGCGATCTTGTAGCCGATGCCCCACGACACGCAGGTGTCGAGATCCTCCGGCTCGATGACACCGCGCTCGACGAGGTCGACCGCCTCGCGCAGCAGCGCGTAGAGGACGCGGTTTTCGACGAAGCCCGGCACGTCTTTCTTCACCACCACAGGCAAAAGGCCGATCGAGCGGATCAGGTCGCGGATAACAGTCACGGTCTGCGGCGCCGTCTTCTCCCCGGCGATGACCTCGATCATCGGGATGATGTGCGGCGGGTTCGACCAGTGCATGCCCACCATGCGCTCGGGATGCGAGATATGCGCCTGCAGCTTGGTGATCGGAATGCCCGACGTATCGGACGCAACGATCGTGTCCGGTGCGATCAGGCCGTCGATCATGCGATAGACATCGGCCTTGATCGTGATGTTTTCGGGAACGTTCTCGATGACGAGGTCGGCGCCCGACACCGCGTCGGCGATGTCGTCCGTGAAGCGAACCGTTCCGGCGCCGGAAGCGGGCGGCGTGATGCCAAGGGAATCGAGGACACCTTCGGCAATACCCAGCATGGTTCCCGCGCGCTCGATCGCAGCCGGGGCGACGTCGTAGGCGACGACCTGCAGGCCGCCTTTGGCAAGCCTTGCGGCCATGCCCGGTCCCATCGTGCCCAGACCGATGATGGCGATACGTTGGATCATCACGCTGCCCTGCTTTCCGTTGCTTTTGATGCCGCGATGAGGTCGGCGGCCTTCTCGGCAATCATGATCACTGCCGCATTGATGTTTCCGCAGACCAGGTCAGGCATGACGGAGGCGTCCACCACCCTGAGGCCAGTGACGCCGCGAAGCCGCAATTGCGGGTCGACGACCGAGGCCGCGTCGGCGCCCATGCGACATGTCCCGGCCGGATGATGCACCGTGATGGAGGTCTTGCGGATATGCTCGTCGATCTCGTCGTCGCTCTGGCATTTCGGACCGGGAAAGAATTCCGCCGCGATGAAGGGCTGCATGGAGGGTTGCGCCGCCAGATCCCTCGCCACGCGGAAACCGGCGCGAAGCGACTGCCAGTCCTTCGGCGAAGCAAGGAAATTCTGATGGATCAGCGGCGCCGCGAGCGGATCGGCAGAGGCCAGTTTCACGGCTCCCCGGCTTTCGGGCTGCGTCGCCACGATCCGCGTGGCGAAGCCGTCCGGAAATGGTGCCTTGAACGGCTTGAAATAAGGCCATGCGGCCAGCGGCGCCGCCGTGAACAGCAATTGCACGTCCGGCAACGGCCGCTCCGGCCCGCTTTTCAGAAAGGCAACGACGCCGCCTGGCACGTCGCCCGAGAAACCCCGTCCTGTCAGGTAGGTCTTGGCGAAATCCAGGCCAATCCGATCGGCGCGCATGTTGCGCAGGAACGGGCCCGGCGTACGGCGCCGGTACATCAGGATGACCGAGACGTGATCCTGCAGGTTCTTGCCGACCGCCGGCAGGTTGACCCGGGTCTGGATGCCATGCGCTGCCAGTTCCTCCGGCGCGCCGATGCCGGACAGCATCAGCAGTTGCGGCGTGTTGATGACGCCGCCCGAGAGCAGGACTTCCTTGCGGGCGAGGACCGTCCGTTCGCCGCCGCCATGGTTGATCACCACTCCGGTGGCGCGTGTGCCTTCCAGCGTGATCTTCGTCGCCGTCGCGCCGGTCAGGACGGTCAGGTTGGGCCGCTTCAGGACCGGCCGCAGATAGGCGGATGCGGTCGAACTGCGGCGGCCTTTCGAGATCGTCATCTGGAGGCGGCCGAACCCTTCCTGCCGCTCGCCATTATAGTCGTCGGTCTGTGGGTAGCCGGCCTGGACGCTGGCCTGCGCGAAGGCCTCGATCAGCGTGTCCTTGTAGCGGCAGAACTGGGTGCTGACCGGACCATTGCCGCCGCGGAACCGGCTCTCGCCGCCTTCCCAGCTTTCCTGCTTGCGGAAATAGGGCAGAACCTTTTCATAAGACCAGTCGTGCAGCCCGCTGGCGGCCCAGCGATCGTAATCGCCGCGATTGCCCCGCACATAGGCCATCGCGTTGGTTGACGACGATCCGCCGATCACCTTGCCGCGCGCGCACTCGACCCTGCGTCCACCGACATTGTCCTCGGGCTCGCAGAAATACATCCAGTCATGGCGGCGCTCGGTCAGGATCTTGCCCCATCCGAGCGGGATGTGGATCATCGGGTCACGATCCCAGCCGCCCGCCTCGAGCAACAGCACCGAACACGCAGGGTCGGCGCTCAGCCGGTTGGCCAGCACGCAACCGGCCGATCCGGCCCCGACGATGACGTAGTCGTAATTTTCCACGTGCGGCATGGTGCGTTTCATTGCCTTGGTCCGGCGCTCTTGCGCCAGGGAACTATTGAAACCTGGGCTGGATCATCCCGGCCAGAACCGGGATGGACCAGATATTCCTCGAAGCGGCCGGCACTAGGCCAGGCCGGCCTCCCGCAGACGCTGCGACCAGTGGTTCCAGCCTCGATCGATCTGGGCGCCGACGAGTTTTCCGGCCGTCTTTACCTCGCCCGGCGACAGATATTTGACGTTGCCGATCCGCAGGCCGGCCGTGAGCGCCTTCGCTTCCTGCTCGAGATAGAAGGCGCGGAAAACCACCTCGCGCACGGAGTTGCCGACATTGACGACGCCATGCCGCGCCATGAGGACCACGGTCTGGCTGCCGAGACTTTCGGCGATATCGGCGCAGACGCTGTGGCTGCCGCCGAAGAGATCGGTCTCGTCGCCATGCTTGTCGCGGATCTCGTAGACCGGCACGGACTCGCCGATGAAGGCGCCCATATGGGTGACCGGCCGCAGCGGCGTATCGACGAAGCAGTACGGCAGGACTGCAGGAGAGTGGGTGTGGAGCACACACTGAACGTCGGGCCGCGCTTTGTAGATTTCGCTGTGGATGTAGCGCTCGAGATAGGACGGGCGATTGTCCGACGTCTCGCCATCGAGACTGAAACGCTGGATGTCCTCGACGGTTATCAGGCTCGGAGCAAGCTTCTGCGCCAGGAAGAAGCTTTCGGGATCCTCGGGATCGCGGGCACTGATATGCCCGAACGTATCCATGATGCCCTCGTTCAGAAGGATCTTCGTCGCCGTGACCAGCTCTTCGAAGACCGTCCGATGCACTGGGTTGGTGTCTTTCATTTCCAATTCTCCCGTTGCGGCGTCAGCGACCATTCTTGTTGTTGTTATCGGTCGCCGGTGCCGCGGATTTCACTTGTTTTCGTAGAGGCCGACGATCCGGTTCTGCTCGATGATGTTGCCGGCATATTTCTGCAGGAATTCTTCCCGGGTGGGCGTGCCTTCGACCTTGGTGTCGAGGGCATAGACCCAGAAATAGTAGTGATGCTCGCCATGACCAGCCGGCGGCTGGGGGCCGTAGTACTGCTTGTGGCCGGCACCGTTGGGGCCGACGCGGAATTTCTCCTGCGCATCCGAAAGATCCGTGGCCGACGGATCGATGCCATAGACGACCCAGTGTGTGAAACCGTTGGCAAGCGGCGCATCGGGGTCATGGCAGATGACGGCCAGTTCTTTGGTGCCCGAGGGAACGCCGCTGACCGTAAGCCTGGGCAATACGTTGCCCTTGTCGCCGGCATGTTCGTCGCGCAGTTTCCCGAGCGGTTTGAAATCCACCGACGTGATCTTGAGGTCCTTGATATTGAGGGGCATGAAATTCGTCCTTCGCCAATTTCGATCGGATTAAACGCCGGCCTTGAGGTCGGCGACGGATTTGCCGCCGACGCGTTGATGCACGCGCGGACCCGAGGCGACGGCGACACAGATCAGAAGCTCGTCAGGGCGCGGGCCGTCCGGCACGGAGAAGGTGACGGCGTCATAGTGGGAACGGATGTAGAGTTCGTCCTTGTGGGCGAGCGGGATATCGATGGATGTGCCGGCGGCAGCGACCTTGCTGACCGACGAGATCCAGGCCTTGCCGCCCCCGACCTGCTGCCGCAGCGGATCCCCGAACACCGTTGTGATGCAGGCAACCACATGTTCCTGTTCGCCTGATGTGCCGGCAATACCGCCCTTGCCATAGCTTTCGACCGGCCTGTTGCCGAGCAGCGCCACGGCTCGCTCGCCGAGCGCATGACCGATAGCCGAACTCGGGTTGGTCAGTTCGGACAGTTCGGCGACGAACTTTCCGGCGAACGGATTGCGAATGACAACGCCGGTCGCGACCTTGACGAGGGTCTCGCCGGGCTGACCGCCATCATGCCGGCTTTCCTGGACCGAAGCGTACCAGCCCCTGACATCATAATCCCGTTCGACTTCACTGGAATAATTCATCTTTATCTCCTGAAGGGAGCGTGCGGCCTCCGCACGCGCCGATTAATTCGTTGATCGCCTGGCTGACGCTACTGCGGCCATGAAAAGACGCGGCGCAGCGGGTCGTAACGGGCAGCTTCGAGTGCTGCCGGCGTGAACATGTTTCCCTTCGAGAGCGAACGGTTCGCCGCGTAGTCGCCGGACAGGGCCTGGCAACGATCGGTGATCGGGCGAATGCGCTTTTCCCATGCCAGAAGCGCGTCCTCGACCGAGGAGCCCGTCTCCAGATCCTGCGACAGGCTGAAGGCATTGACCATCGCGCAACCAGCGCCCTGGGCGAGAGCCGGGCACATCGCATGCGCGGCGTCTCCCACAAGCGCGACCTTGCCCCTCGTCCAGCTGTCCAGCTTGGTCGTCTCGTATTTATCGTACCGGGCGGTTTTCAGCTTCGCCGCCTCGATCAGGCACGGCTCGAGGAAGGGGAACATCTCGACCCAGACCTCGAGGTCGATCGGAACCTGCGACCCGCGAGGATCGGCGGCCGGGGCCATGAGGCCGAGATAAAGCTCGTTCTCGTTGCAGGGCGAGTAGAGGATGCGCTGGACTCGCGGCCAGAAGTTCCACATGTCTATGGTGTTGTCCCACTCGCCGTGACCGAGTTCCTTCTTCTTGCGAGGAACGATCAGCCGGATGAGGCCGTCCTTGGAAACCCAGCGGTCCTGCTTGAAGCCGATGGAATCCCTCACCTTTGAGCCGACGCCGTCGGCGCCGACGATCAGGTCCGCTTCGAGAACCTCGCCGGTCTGAAGGGTCAGGCGGCCTTCCGGATCGGCGGCGACCGCCTCGGAGTTGACTGATATGTCGACACCCAGCGCGCGGGCGCGGTTGACCAGCGCATCGTGCAGGTGGCTCCGGGTCATGATACGCCAGGGAAGCCCGTTGAACGTCTCCTTCGAAACGGACTTGTTGTGCATCCAGGTCTCGTAGGTCGGAGGCGTGTGGGAACCCTGGAGAACGTCGTCCAGCGCGCCCAGTCCTTCGAGGACGCGAAGGCCGTTGTGCCAGAGATAGATGCCCGCGCCGAATGCACGCAGTTCCGAGCTCTTTTCATGCAGCCTGACGTCCCAGCCGTTCTGCTTCAAAGCGATGGCGGCTGTCAGGCCGGCAAAGCCGCCGCCGGCAACCTCGGCACGGCGCGCCTTACCCGAAGATTTGTTTACATTGGCCATTTTCTATCCTGATGCTGCGTACGGTAAGACGGCACTGAACCGTCAGGCGTCGATGAAATTGGTGATGGCTTTCAGCGTGATCTCGGGAGAGACCTCGTTGACGTAGTGGTCGGCGCCCGGGACGACGATCACGGGGAGATCGGGCCGCAACTGGCTTGTCCTTGCCAGCGCCGCCGCCGAAACCAGTTTGCTCGCCTCGCCCCGAACGATGAGAACGGGCTTCGTCACGTCGCGATAGGCAGGCACCAGGTCTGCCCGCAGGCCCTTGGCCGTCTGAGCCATCGCCGAGGGAGAGGCCAACGGCCGCAACCCGCCATCGACCCGGTGATAGCCGCTCTCGGCCCGGATCCTGATAGCGTCGGCGGGAATGTTCGTATAGCGGCCGGCAAGATAGGCCTCGACAGCCTTGACGTCCTCGAAGAGCTGGCTTCCCGCGTTGACGCGCGACTCCAAGGCGTCCAGCGCCTCGGTCTCGATGTAGGGGGTGAAATCGATAGCGACGACCGAGCGCACCAGGTCCGGATTTCGCGCGGCGGCCGTGACGGAATTTCTCGCGCCAAGCGAATGTCCTACGAGGATGGCGGGGCCGCGATCGAGCGTGCGGATCAGGCCGGCAATGTCGTCGGCATAGTCATTGGCCTCATAGCCGCTTTCCGGCTTGTCGCTGAGGCCATGCCCTCTCTGGTCGACAGCCACCGTCGTGAACCGGCCCGAGAGCCGGGCCATCAACGGCGTGAAGACAGCGGAGTTGGAGGTTATGCCGTGGAAGAACAGCATCAACGGGCCGCTGCCGCTCTCGCGGACATTGAGCGTGATGCGCCCCGTGTCGACGCGTAGCGATCTCGGCTGGCCGAAAGGCTTGTCTGTCGCCACGTTCATGATCCTCACCACTGCTACTCGTGTCACCCAAGAGGATCATAGAACCATGGGGTGCGTCAACAGGATTGTCTGACATTCTTTCAATCTTGAGAATTGACAATCAGACTATTCATGCTGTCCAATGCACGCGGTGTCGCATATGATGCACCCGATCGTGACCCTAACGCCCATGAGACGTAACCGATGCCGCCAGAGCTGAATTTGCGGATTACGCCACGAACGGTGCAGCAGGAGACCGTCGACAAGCTGCGGCTCGCCATCCTGTCCGGACTGTTCCAGCCAGGAAGCCGGCTTATCGAAAGTCAGCTCTGTGCGCAGCTCGGCATCAGCCGGCCCTCGCTGCGGGAGGCCTTGCGCAGCCTCGAGGCCGAGCGCCTGATCGAGATCGTGCCCAATCGCGGGCCGTCGATACCGGCGCTCTCCTGGGAAGTGGCGACCGCGATCTACGAGGTACGAGAACTGCTGGAAGTCGAGGCGGCGGGCCGGTGCGCGTCGAGAATTTCTCCCGCACAACTGCGGGAACTCGAGAGATCGCTTTCGGCCTTCGAAGAGGCGGCATCCAGCAAGGACAGCATCGCACAGGTGATGACCGCCGCGGACTTCTATTCGATCATTCTGGCCAATTGCGGGAATCCCATTCTGGAGGAAGTCCATCGCGGTCTGGTGGCCCGGATAAGCTTCTTTCGCGGACGATCGATGTCGTTGGAAGGCCGGGCGCAAAGCAGCTTGGCGGAGATGAGGGAGATCTTCGAATCCATCGCCGCCGGTGACGAGAAAGCCGCGCGCAAGGCCTCCAAGCAACACGTCCTGCGGGCGAAAGCGGCAGCGAAAATATCCATGGACAGCGATATCTGAGTTTTTCGAGAGGCTTGCTCCCGGCTGAGGACCCGAAGCCCTCACGGTGCCGCGGATCGGCAGTCCGCAGAACGCAGACTTGTATGTGGCGTCCATGCCGTCCCGCATGACACGTGCCGGCCATCCAGACGCGCAAGCGCCAGACGGAGTGACGATGACCAAAACCGATTTCGAGCGCAAACGGGATGCCGATCTAGTGATCGTCGGCGGTGGCTCGGCTGGCGCATTGCTGGCGGCACGGCTGAGCGAGGACCAGTCCCGTCGCGTCCTGCTGATCGAGGCCGGCGAGGAGGCTGATGACCCCGACATCTGGAACCCCGCCGCGTGGCCGGCGCTCCAGGGCCGCGACTACGATTGGGACTATCGCACGGAGCCGCAAGCCGGCACCGCTGGCCGTGTGCACCATTGGGCGCGCGGTCGCCTGATCGGCGGTTCGAGCTGCCTGCACGCGATGGGTTATATGCGCGGTTATCCCCAGGACTTCCAGGCCTGGGTCGATGCGACTGGCGATACGAGGTGGAGCTGGGACGGATTGCTGCCCGCCTTTCAGGCTATTGAAGATCATCCGCGGGGCGGCAACGGCCTTTACGGCAAGGGCGGGCCGATGCCCGTCCATTTGCCGGCGGATGAAGTCAGCCCGGTCGCGCGCGCGTTCATCGAAGCCGGCGCCTCGCTTGGCCTGCCGCGCCTTGAAGGCCACAACAGCGGACAGATGATCGGCGTCACGCCGAACTCCTTGAACATTCGAGACGGACGGCGGGTGACCGCGGCCGACGCCTGGCTCACGCCGGCTGTTCGGGGTCGTAAAAACCTGACCATACTTGCGGGATCCCGGGTGCTGCGGCTGCAATTGGCCGGCAATCAGGTTCGCGGCCTCGAAGTCGTGGGGCGGCAGGGTCCGATCGAAATCCTGGCGGATCAGATCGTGCTGTGCGCTGGCGCGCTCGAAAGCCCGGCTCTGCTGATGCGCTCGGGCATCGGTCCGCGCGACACGCTCGATGCCGCCGGCGTCGGCTGCGTGATCGACATGCCGCAAATCGGCCGAAACCTTCAGGATCACCTGCTCGGCGCCGGCAACCTCTACGCGGCCCGCAAGCACGTTCCCCCGTCTCGCCTCCAGCACTCGGAATCGATGGCCTATATCAGCGCTGCCGGTTTCACCGCCACCGGTCAGCCCGAAATCGTCGTCGGGTGCGGCATCGCGCCGATCGTGTCCGAACGCTTTCAGGCGCCTGCAGCTGGCACCGCCTATTCGTTGCTGTTCGGAATAACCCATCCGGCGAGCCGTGGCAGCGTCAGCATAAGCGGGCCGGAACTGGGCGATCGATTGATCATCGACCCTCAATATCTGCAAAGCGGTCGGGATCGCGAGCTGTTTCGCCAGGCACTCGAGGCGGCCCGGACAATCGGGCATCGCGACGAACTCGCCGACTGGCGAGAGCGCGAACTCCTGCCGGGTACGCTGAACAGCACGGCCGAGATGGACGACTTCATCGCCCGGTCTGTCATCACCCACCACCACCCCTGCGGCACCTGCCGGATGGGCAAGGACCAGGACGCCGTCGTCGACGCGGATCTGCGGCTCAAGGCGCTCGACAATCTTTTTGTCGTCGACGCATCGGTCATGCCCAGCCTCACCGCTGGACCGATACACGCCGCCGTTCTCGCGATCGCCGAGACCTTCGCTCGGGCCATGAATGCAAAATTTGGCTCTTAAGCCTCCCCGTGCGGCGCGCCGGGTGCTTTGCGGTCAGCCGGCGAAGCGCGGTTCCGCGACGCCCTTGATCCCAAGCCCGGTGATGGCGAACAGGCTGCCGCGCAGGACGCCGTCGCCGGGAAAGCGCGGCAGCGGCGGCTTGGCCATCGAGGTGACGTAAAGCGTATCGAGCTTCGGCCCGCCGAACATGACGCTGGTGATCTTCTTGACCGGCATGTCGATGATGCGGTCGACCGAGCCATCAGGCGCATAGCGCACCAGACGTCCGTCATAGACCAGCGCGTTCCACAGATAGCCTTCCGCATCGACGGTCGAGCCGTCGGCGGCCCCGCCCTTGCTGGTGTCGACGCGCACGAAGGTGCGGCGGTTGGTGGCGGCACCCGTGGCGATGTCGTAGTCATAGGCCCAGATTTCGCCGGTCCAGGTATCGGCGAAATAGAAGGTGCGGTCGTCCGGGCTCCAGCATGGACCGTTGGAGCAGATGATGCCTGTATCGATCTTGGTCACCGTGAAATCCGGATCGAGCCGGTAGAGCCCGCCCGAGGGACCCTCCTCCATCGTGTCCATCGAGCCGGCGAAGAAGCGGCCGCGCCGGTCGACCTTGCCGTCGTTGAGACGGTTCATCGGCCGGTCGGGTTCCGGATCGTGGATGAGCGTCACCTCGCCGGTGGCGAAATCGAGAAGGTGGAAGCCGCGCTGCAGCGACACCACGGCGCCGCTGCCGTCCTTGCGCAGCGCCATCGAGCCGATCTTCATCGGCACGTCCCAGCTTCGGATCTCGCGCCCGTCGGCGGTGGCGCGGAACACGCGCCCGTCGAAACTGTCGATCCAGTAGAGCCGCTCCTGCTCGACGTCCCACAACGGGCCCTCGCCCAGCGTCGTCTTCACGTCCACCACGACTTCGATCTTCATGTCATCCTCCCGTATATTGGTGTCTAGGCAGCGGTTGGTCGGGCCGCCTCAGAAGGCGACCTTGTCGCCGCCCTTCAAGGACAGGATCGCGCGCGCCTCGTCCGGCGTCGCCACCTCCATGCCAAGCCCTTCGATGATCTTGCGCGCCAGCACGACCTGTTCGGCATTCGACTTGGCGAGCTTGCCCTTGCCGGCCCACAGGCTGTCCTCAAGCCCGACCCTTATATTGCCGCCAAGGGCTGCCGATTGCGCCGCGATGCGCAACTGGCTGGCGCCCGCGCCAAGCACCGACCAGCGGAACTGGTCGCCGAACAGCCGGTCCGCCGTGCGCTTCATATGCGCGACATCCTCCGGATGCGTGCCGATGCCACCGAGCAGGCCGAACACCGACTGCACGAAGAAGGGCGGCTTCACCAGCCCCCGGTCGGCGAAATGAGCCAGGTTGTAGAGATGGGCGATGTCATAGCACTCGAACTCGAAGCGCGTGCCATTGTCGTAGCAGGTCGCCAGGATGTACTCGATGTCCTTGAACGAGTTGCGAAAGACGAGATCGCGGGTCGCTTCCAGATGCGGCTTTTCCCAGTCGAACTTGAAGGTCTCGTATTTGTCGGCGAGATGGTAGAGCCCGAAATTGATCGAACCCATGTTGAGCGAGGCAACCTCGGGCTTGAACTGGGCAGCCGGGCGCACGCGCTCCTCGACCTTCATGTAGGGGCTGCCGCCGGTGGTGATGTTGATGGCGGCATTGGTGCCTTGCTTGACGCGCGGCAGGAAGCGGGCGAACGCCTCCGGCGTCTGGTCGGGCTTGCCGGTCTCGGGATCGCGGGCATGCAGGTGCAGGATCGCCGCACCGGCTTCGGCCGCGGCTATCGCCTCGGACGCGATCTGGTCCGGAGTGATCGGCAGATAGGGCGACATGGTCGGGGTGTGGATCGCCCCCGTCACCGCGCAGGTGATGATGACCTTGCCCCTGGCCGCCGTGGCGCCGGGTTTGCGGCTGGTTTCTTTCATTGTCCGAACTCCTGATCCGATTTCTTCTTGTGCGCCGCCAGCGCCATCAGCCGGCGGTCGCGCCACACTTGCCGCTCACCCAGGCCCTCCCTGGGCAAGCGCTTGCTGCGCTCGGCCTCGACGGTTGCCATGACCTCGCCGGCCCAGTCGACCCGGCGCAGCATCTGCGGGAAAATGTTGGAATAGATGCCCTGGTAGCGGTCGACATAGTCGCGCACGCCGCCCGGAGCGTTGAGATCGATGGTCTCGAACGGCCCCATGAATGACCAGCGCAGCGCCAGCCCGTCGCGGATGCCGATATCGACATCCTCGACGCTGGCATAACCGTCGGCGACCAGCCGGAACGATTCCTCCAGCAGCGCGCCTTGCAGCCGGTTCATGATGAAGCCGTCGAGCTCGCGCTTCATCACCAGCGGCGCGTGGCCGGCCTCGATCAGGAAGGCGCGCGTTCTCTCCAGCGTCTCGCCCGATGTCCATGGCGCCGGCACCACTTCGGCGGCGGGAATGAGATAGGGCGGATTGATCGGGTGCACGACCAGGCAGCGATGTCGCCCCTTGAGATGGTCGGTGAATTTCGACGGCAGCAGCGCCGACGTCGAACTGGCGATCACGGCTTGCGGATCGGCGGCGGAGTCGATCAGCGAAAACACCTCACGCTTCACCTCGAGATTTTCCGGCGTGTTCTCCTGAATATGGACCGCGCCGGCAAGCGCTTCGCCGAGATCGGCGACAACAGCGATGCGATCGAGCACGGCGGCGGCGGACTGCCCGCGCAGCAACTCGTTGGCGGCGAGATCGCCGAGCACACCGGCAATGTAGTCGCGGGCGCCGCCGGTCGCGGCGGGCGACTGGTCCCACATGCGCACATCATGGCCGGCGCGCGCGAAACTGATCGCCCAGGCCCGCCCGATGAATCCGCTGCCGACGATCGCAACCTGTGCCATGGATCATACCCTCAAAGTGTTTCGACGTTGCCGTCGACGCCGAGCGACTGGCCGGAAATGTTTATCCCCGCATCCGAAAGCAGGAAGGCGACCATCGAGGCGACATCGTAAGGACTGGTCATGCGGCGCAGCGAGATGTTCTGCAGATAGCGCCCGGTCATCTCCTCGTGGCTGATTCCGACCTGCCTGGCGCGGGCCGAGATGACGCTTTCTATGCGGGGGCCCTCGATGATGCCGGGCAGGATGGCATTGACCCTGATGCCGTGCGGCCCGAGTTCCTTGGCGAGGCTCTGGGTGAAGCCGATCACGCCGAATTTGGCGGCCGAGTAGGGTGTGCGGAAAGCATAACCGTGGCGGCCGGCGGCCGACGACATCGAGACGATCGAGCCGCCGCCCGCCGCCTTGATCATCGGCACGGCGCGCCGCGCGCACAGGAACTGGCCGGTCAGGCAGATGTCGAGGCAGCGCCGCCAGTCGGCGGGATCGATCTCGTCGACGCCGCCGGTGGGGCCGGCAATGCCGGCATTGTTGATCAGGGCGTCCAGACCGCCGAGTTTTTCCCCGATCGTCTCGAACAGCCGGTCGACATCGTCGTCGCGCGAGACGTCGGCCTTGACCGCGGCCACCAGGTCGATCTTGCCCGGAGCGGCGGCCAGCGCCTCGTCGGAAACGTCGCAGACGACGATGCGCGCACCGAGCCGCGACAGCGTGTCGGCGATGGCCAGCCCGATGCCGCCGGCGCCAGCCGTCACCAGCACGCGCTGTCCTTTGAGGCCGGCCAGGAATTGCTCTGCCGTTTCAGGTGCCTTGGTGCTCATCATCCAGTCCTTTCAATGAGGCTGCCGTTCGCGCAGCGCCATGACGGCGCCGAGAACGACCAGCCCGTAGAGAATTGCCCGCGTCGCGTAGGGCAGCGTTGTGCCGGCCAGCAGCATTTGCAGCGCCGTCAACAGGAGCACCCCGCCGAGCATGCCGAGATAGTGGCCGCGCCCGCCGGTGATCAGCGCCCCGCCGACCACGACGACGGCGATCGACGGCAAGAGATAGTCGTCGCCCATGCCGAGGCTTGCCTGGCCGGAAAAGCCGGTCAGCATGATGCCGACAAGCGCGGCGCAGACGGCCGACAGCATGTAGACCAGGATCAGCGTGCGCTCGACGCCGATGCCGGACAGGCGCGCGGCGCGCAGCCCGTTGCCGATGCCGTAGACCCGGCGTCCGAACGGCGTGCGGCCGAGCAGGAGCACCGCTCCGGCCACGAAGACGACCATCACCAGGACGACCGGCGTCACAAAACCGAGCCGCGCGGTCATGAACCAGCGCAGCATCGGCGACGAGAAGCCGGCCGGCGTTCCCTGCGAATAGAGCAGCGCGAAGCCTTGCAGGATGCCGTTTGTGGCAAGCGTCATGACGATTGGCGAAATGCCGAGATAGACGATGCCGAAGCCATTGGCGAAGCCGATGGCGCAGGCCATCGCCAGCACGACAGGCAAGGCATAGACAGGGCCGCGTCCGAGCCATTGACCATGCCGGCCAGGATGATGCCGGAAATGCCGATCGTCCACGGCACGGAAAGATCGAGGCCGCCGGTCAGGATGACGGTTCCCTGCCCCAGCGCCAGGACGGCCAGGAAGGACGACAGCACCAGCAGCGAATTCCAGTAACCTGGATTGAGGATGGCGCGGCCGAGCCAGATCTGGGTGACGATGACGATGACAAGAAGACATGCATAGGCCGGCAGCGCATAGCGCAGGATCTCGGCATTGCGTCGATAGAGGGCGGGAGGCGGCGGAGCCGCATCCCGCTTGCCATGCGAGGGTCCGCTAAGCTTGAGACGCCGGTCCACGCGCTCGAGTTGCGAGGGCAGTATGCCGGCGCGCCAGGCGGCAAGCCGGGCGCGCGCCGCGCGAAGCTGCACGGCAAGCACCGACGCGTGGGACAGGGAACTGGCCAAGGCGGCCAGCACCAGAATGGTGCCTTCGGCGATGGTCGAATAGTAAGCCGATACGTTGAGCACCAGAAGGATGTTCACCACCATCATCAGGATGAAGGCGCCGAAGACGCTGCCAACCGGGCCGCCCTGCCCGCCGCCGAGGCGCGTGCCGCCGACGACGACCGCGGCGAACATCGACAAAAGCAGCGGATTGCCGACCAGCGGATCGCCGCTGCCGGTCTGCGCGCTGATGAACACGCCGGCCAGACCGTAGCAGCCGCCGGCGACCACATAGACGGCGAAACGCACCAGCACGACATTGATACCGACCGCGGCGGCCGAATCGGCGTCGCTGCCGATGGCGTAGAGCGCGGTCCCGAAACGGGTCCCCTTGAGCCAGAACCAGGCGAGCAGGACCACGCCGATCACCACCAGCGGCATTGGCAGCCAGCCGGCGATCGCATCGCCCAGATAGAAGGTGCCGAGATCGGGGGACACGAAGCCGCCGGGCTTGTCCATCACCAAGAGCGTGACGCCTTGCAGGATGAACATGGTGGAGAGCGTCACCACGATGGGCTGCATGCGCAGCACGGCAATGAAGAAGCCGTTGAAGGCGCCCACCGCCATGCCGACGCCGATGCCGACCGCCGTCCACAGGACGACGCTGGCGCCCGGCGCCATCGGGTCCATGCTCGATGCCAGCACGGCATTGACCAGCGATATCACCGCGCCGGCCGACAGGTCGAAGCCGCCCGACAGGATCACGATGGTCTGGCCGATGGCGGCGAGCGCCGAGGTCGCTCCGCCGCTGGACAGGAACGACACGTCGAAATAGGTCAGCGGCCCGGCGCTGATCCAGTCGACGATGAAAAGCAGGATCGCCAGCACGGCGGCGGCGATCAACGCGCCGCGATTGCGCGCCAGCGCGCGGCGCAGGCCGAAGCCGCTGGAACCAGGCGAGGAGGCCATGCTGCTCATGCCGCGACGTCCGTGGCATGGCCGAGCGCCGGCCGCATGATGGCGGCCTCGCTGATGGCGTCGCCCTCCAGTTCCGCGGCGATGCGCCCGTCATAGAGAACCAGCACCCGGTCGCATTGATGGACCAGCTCCGGAATCTCGGTCGAGTGCAGCAGGATGGAGCCGCCGGCGGCGACGTAATTTCGCATCATCACATAAAGCTCGTGCTTGGTGCCGACGTCGATGCCGCGGGTGGGATCGAACAGAAGCAGGATGCGGCTCTGCGCCACCAGCCATTTGGCGATGGCGATCTTCTGCTGATTGCCGCCGGAAAACGCTCCGGCCCGCGTCCACAGCGCCCGGCGGTCGACTTCGACGGCGGCGAATGCCTCTTCCACCGAACGCGTCTCTGCCTTGGTGTCGACAAGGCCGAACCGCGTGAAGCGTGACACGACAGGCAGCGTGGCGTTCTGGCTGCCCGGCAGTTTCAGGAACAGGCCCTCGGACTTGCGGTCCTCGGGCACGAGGCCGATCGCCATGTTGGGTCGAAGCGCATCCGCCGGAGAACCGAGCCAGACCTTGCGGCCATCGACGAGGACGTCGCCACGGATGATTTCAGCCATGCCGAAACAGGCCAGGAACAGGTCTTGCTGACCCATGCCTTGCAGTCCGGCAATGCCGAGGATCTCGCCCCGGCGCAGATCGAAATTCGCGCCATCGAGCTTGCCCCCGACCTTGAGATCGCGGACGCCCAGAACCGGCGCTCCGAAAGCCTGGGCGCCGTCGGGCTTCGGCGGGAAGGTCTGCTCGATCGAGCGGCCGATGATCTTCTCGATCACATCGGCGTCGGGGACCTCGGCGACCGGCGCCGTGACGATATGGCGACCGTTTCTCAGGATCGTCAGCGTGTCGCAAAAAGCCCGCACCTCGCGCATGCGGTGGGTGATGAAGACGATGGTGGTGCCTGCCGTCTTCAGCCTGGCGATGATATCGCCCAGCCAATCGACGTCGCGGCCGGCGAGCGTCGAGGTCGGTTCGTCGAGCAGCAGGATGCGCGGCTTGCGGTAGACGGCGCGCGCGATCTCGATCTTCTGGCGCACGGCAAGATCGAGTTCGCCGACCTCGGCATCGAGATCGACGGAGAAGCCGAGATCTTCGATATGACGACGTACAGCGTTGCGTGCTGCTTTGCGTCGGATCAGACCGGAAACGCCGATAGGGGCGTAAGGCAAAAGCATGTTGTCCAGCACGGAGAGATCGCGCACCAGGGTCATTTCCTGAAATGCCGTCTGCACGCCCAGCGCATGCGCCGCGCGCGGCGCGCCGTAACCGATCTCCTTGCCAAAGACCCTGACATGACCGGAGCTCGGCCGCACCAGCCCCGACAGCAATTTCACCAGCGTCGACTTGCCGGCGCCGTTCTCGCCCAGCAATGCATGGACGCTGCCGGGCGCGATGGCGAACGACACATTGTCGAGCGCGACCGTCGGCCCGAAGGCTTTGCCGATGCCATCGATCTCGATGGCGGGAAGTTCCAATTGCTCTGTCATGTCCTCGATCGCCGGGCTTTGGGCGTCATCCATCGGCGCGGATCGACGATGCACGGGAGGTATCCGTGCATCGTCGTCAGTGGCCTTGGGAGGCTTAGTTCTCCGGCTGGCCGACAAGGGCGGCGTTGAGGCCGACCTCGGGTGTCTGGTCCGAGAAGATCGAAGCGAACCAGCCGGGATTGGAGACCAGCGACGGCTTGAAGGCGTTACAGCCGGCCTTCATTTCCGCCCAGGTGCCTTCATCGCACAGCTTGATCGTCTCATTGGTGACGACCGGCAGCGGCAGGATCGTGGTCTTCGGCACGTCCTTGCCTTCGATCGCCTCGACGGCGAGTTTCAGCGCCAGCGCCCCGGAATAAGGTGGCGAGGCATAGGAAATGCGTTGCGCGCCGGCCGGTGCATAGGGAGCAGCCGCGCCTTCCACTTCGGTACCCTCCGGCAGCATCTGGATGCGGCCGCCATTGGAGCCTTCACCGGCGCATGGCAGGAGTTCGCTCGCCTTCTTGCCGGCTTCCATCTGCATGGAGTTGGCGGTGAAGCAGCCGACCTGCATCCACAGCCCGTTTATGTCGTTCCAGTTGCGGGTTGCCAGGATCTTCGAAAGCTCGGTGCGGGCGACCGCCTGGCTCCACATGCCGACAGCCTCGCCGACGATCTTGATGTCGGGATATTTGGCGAAGACTTCCTTGGCGGCCTTTGTCCGCTGATCGTCGACGGACGTGCCCGGAACACCCGTAACGGCGATGATGTTGCCCTTGCCGTTGAGCTTCTTGACCAGCCATTCGGCGGTCACCCTGCCCGCTTCCAACTGATCGATATGGACGTTGTAGGCGCAAGGTTCGGTGATTTCGGCGTCGTAGGCAAAGACCTTCACGCCCTTGTCGCAGGCATTCTTGACGACCTGGTTGAGCGCGGTCGGCGATATCGGATAGACGATGATCGCCTCGGCGCCGCTTTGCACCATGGCATTGATCTGCTGGATCTGGCGCTGCGCGTTCGGCCCAGCGACCTGGACCTGCAGATCGACCTTGTCGGCAAGGCTCTTGTGCGCGGCCATGGCCTTGACCATGTTTGCCGCCTCGGCCTGCCAGTCATTGCCGATATAGCTCATGCTCAGAAAGATCTTGTGCTTTTCGGCGGCTTCGACGACCGACACGCCAAGGGCGCAAACGGCCATGCCGGCCAGCAGCGCAAGCCGCCGGACTTTCAATCCGATACCCATGTGAACTCCTCCCAATCCGAACGACCGAATGCCTCCCAGGGGCACGAGACGTGGCCCCTGTCATTCGATGTCGGCGACCGTACCACTATTTGATCAAAGATCAATGATGAAATATCCTGTCGGACGACGGCGACGCTTGACGCCGTCGTCCGAACCTTGCATTTCGGGAAGATGCGCGGCCTTTGCGCGGGAAGGTTGAGGAGAGATGGCTGGAGCGGCGTTCAGGAAGCCTGGTGTCGAGATCACGCCGCTGTCCAGGGAGACCCTGCAGGACAGGGTCTATCGGCATGTCACCGAACTGATCCTCGACGGCAGCATCGTGCCTGGCGAGATGGTGACGGTGCAAAGCCTCGCCGACGCCTTTGGTGTCAGCCCGATGCCGGTCAGGGAGGCATTGCGGCGGCTGACCGCGGCCAATGCCTTGATGGTCGTTTCAGGCCGTTCGATCGGAATTCCGGCGCTCAGCCGCGCCCGCCTCGTCGATCTCCGGAATGTCCGCTTCGAGATCGAGGCGATCGCCGCCGCGTGGGCCGCCGAGCACATGGACGAGCAGGGCATTGCCCAACTCGGCAGGCATTTGGAAGTTCTCGAACAGGCCAATGCCGCGGGAGACGTCAAATCCTACCTGCGCGCCAACTACGCTTTTCATTTCTCCATCTACCGGGCAGCGGGCTCCGAAAACATCCTCAACATCATCGAGAACCTGTGGCTGCAGATCAGCCCCTATTTCAACATGCTGCATGATTCGGGAAACTATTCGACCGCCAACGAGCATCACCAGGAGATGTTCGCGGCACTGCGCGATCGCGATGGCGAGGCGGTCAAGGCCGCGGTCCGCGCCGATATCGACGCCGCCTTCAACGTGCTGGTCGGCCTGCTCAAATAGCCGTGCGCCCAAGCGGTGACCGCCGACATGGCCGGCAACATTGCCTTCTGCGGGCGCTCACTGGATAGTCCCGGCAATGTTCGAGACCCTGGCGACTCACTGGACCCAATTCCTGGCAATCATCTCGGTGGTGATGGCGACCATCGGCATTGCCCATGCCGTCATGACCAAGGAAGATGTCCGCGCCGCCACCGGTTGGGTCGGCGTCATGGTGCTGTCGCCGATCCTCGGTGTGCTGATCTATGCCGTGGCCGGCATCAACCGCATCCGTCGCGCCACGATCAGCGCGCAGCGCCCGCTTGCCGATGGCCTGGTGTCGGCCAAGCACGAGCGCGACGTCGCCGCCGAAGAGCTTCTCATCGTCGAGCGCTATGGACAGCGGTTCACCGGTCTCAGGACGCTCGGCGACAGGGTGGCGCGGCGCGCGCTCAACCCGGGAAACGCGATCGACGTGCTGGAAAGCGGTGACGAGGCCTATTCGGCCATGTGCGCGGCGATCGACGGGGCCGAGCGCAGCGTTTTGCTCGAAACCTATATTTTCGACAATGATGCCGTCGGGCTGCTTTTTGTCGAAGCGCTGGCCGGCGCTGTCCGGCGCGGCGTCACCGTCCGCGTGCTGATCGATGCCGTCGGCGCCCGCTATTCCGTGCCCAGCATCCTTGGCCATCTGCGCGGCGCCAACATCACCGCGGACGTCTTCAACGGCAACATCGTCATGGGCCTGCGCTTGCCCTACGCCAACCTGCGGACCCATCGCAAGATCCTGGTGGTCGACGGCACCGTTGCCTTCACCGGCGGCATGAACATCCGCAAGGGTTTTTCCGCCGAGTTCGCCGGCTCCAACAGCGCCAGGGACACGCATTTCAAGGTCACCGGACCTGTCGTCGCCGATCTCTTCTCCGTCGCCGCCGAGGACTGGCGCTTCGCCACCAATGAAGGCCTCAAGGGCGACGCCTGGCGGGTCGCCCCGCTTTCGCCGTTGGCCGGACAGCCGATGCTGGTCCGCGCGGTCGCATCCGGGCCGGATGCCAGCAATGAGACCAACCACAAATTGCTGATCGGCGCCTTCTCCGTGGCACGCAAATCGATCCGCCTGATGTCACCCTATTTCCTGCCGGATCGGGAACTGATCAGCGCCCTTATCACCGCGGCCAGGCGCGGCGTCGAGATCGACGTCGTGGTGCCGGCGGTGAACAATTTGTTCCTCGTCGACCGCGCCATGACCGCGCAATTCGACCAGATCCTGAAGAATTATTGCCGCATATGGCGCACGGAAGGCCCCTTCGACCATTCCAAGCTTCTGTCGATCGACGGCGTGTGGGCCTATGTCGGCTCCTCAAACCTCGACGCCCGCTCGCTGCGGCTCAATTTCGAAATCGATCTGGAAGTCCTCGACGCGGGCTTTGCCACCGAAATCGAAACCCGAATCGGGTCGGCGATCGAAACGGCTATCCCTGTCACGCTGGAGTCCTTGCGCGCCCGGCCGTTCATCATCCGCCTTTTCGACCGCATCCTCTGGCTGGGATCGCCCTATCTCTAGGAAAAGCCCTGTCTTTAACAAAACGACGTGTTTGCCCTATAGCGTGTCGCCAGCCATGGAACATCTGCCGAAAGACTCTATTTCTAGATGCATGCGAGAGCGGCAAGGATGATAGGCACGCGATGCGAATGAACGGGCGCAGCCTGCCGGCCAGCATGCTCCTGTCGATCCGCGACAGGCGCATGCGCAAGGCCAACGCCTTGTCGCCGATGAAGGCCGGCGCCACGGGGACGCTGGTTGCCTCCTACAACGTCCACAAATGCATTGGCGTCGACCGCAGATTCGATCCCGACCGCACCAGCCGCGTCATCCGCGAGATCGCTCCCGACGTGATTGCGCTGCAGGAGGCGGACAACCGCTTCGGCGACCGTGACGGACTTCTCGACCTGCACCGTCTCGAACTGGAAACCGGCCTCGTGCCGGTGCCGATTTCGGCCACGGGCAAGGGCCATGGCTGGCACGGCAACGTCCTGCTTTTCAAAAAGGGTGTCGTTCGCGACGTCCATCAGATCAGGCTTCCGGGTCTCGAACCGCGCGGCGCGGTGGTGGCGGAGATCGATCTCGACGGAAATCAGTCCTTGCGCGTCATCGCTGCGCATCTGGGATTGCTGCGCCGTTCCCGCTCGCAGCAGGCCCAGGTCGTACTGGATATCATGAACAGCCCCGACGAGAAGCCGACGCTCCTGCTCGGCGACCTGAACGAATGGCGGCTCGGAAACCGCTCCGCGCTGAACACGCTACACGCGACCTTCGGCCCGCAGCCGCCGGCGGTCCCCACCTTCCCGTCCAATCTGCCGCTGCTGGCGCTCGACCGGATCATGGCCAACCGACACGGCATGATCGCGACCGTCGAAGCACACGACACGCCACTTTCGCGCGTAGCCTCCGATCATCTGCCGCTGACCGCGTTCGTCCGCTGGTAGAGATTTTGCGTATTGGTCACGTCTTGATGTCCACAGCGTTGGAAAGCGTGTGGACCGGGCTTGGAACAGCCCGTCGTCTTGCGAGTTGATATAACTTAACCCGCAGGAGGACGAGACATGAGAAAGTTGATTTTGGCTTCCCTGGTGGCAATGGCCGCGACAGCGTCAGTCATCGCGCCGACCCAGGCTGCAAGCGTGACGATCCAGTCCGACGACGGCAACCAGTATTCGGATGACGATTCCGGGATCGTCGTTCGCCGTCATCACGACCGTCGCTACGACAACCGGTACGATGGCGACCAGAACGTTCAGTATGACAATGATGGCGAGTATCGGCGCCATCACCGGCATCACCGCTGCCACACCGAAACGGTCGTGCATTGGCGCCACCACCACAAGGTGATCGAAGACGTTCGCATCTGCGGCTGATCGGCGTCCCTGCCAGGCATCATCAAGCCGGGCATCTTTTCGCGAGCATGCATGGCTGCCGGTCCTCCAAGGCCGGCAGCCATGCTGCGTTGCACAATTTCACGGCCTTGCTCATAATGCGGGCATGGTTCCTGCCTCACTCGCCGTCCTGGTGATCGACGAAAACCGCATCCGCGCCTCGATAATTGAGGCCGGCTTGCGCGAGGCCGGCCATCAGCGGGTTACCGTCCTCCATGATGTGAGCGGCATTGCGCGGCGCATCGCCGAGATCGAGCCCGACGTCATCGTCATCGACCTCGAAAACCCCAACCGCGACATGCTGGAGAACATGTTCCAGCTGTCGCGCGCGGTGAAGCGGCCGATCGCCATGTTCGTTGATCGCTCCGACCAGGCCTCGATCGAGGCGGCGGTGGATGCCGGCGTCTCGGCCTATGTCGTCGATGGTCTCAGGCAAGAACGCGTCAAGCCGATCCTCGACATGGCGGTCAGCCGCTTCAACGCTTTCTCGCGCATGGCGCGCGAACTGGAGGAGGCCCGCAACGAACTCGAACACCGCAAGGTGATCGACCGCGCCAAGGGCATATTGATGAAGTCGCGCGGCCTCTCCGAGGAAGCCGCCTACACGCTGCTGCGCAAGACGGCGATGAACCAGAATCGCAAGATCGGCGATATCGCGCAAGCGCTGGTGACGACGGCCGGGCTGCTCGGACCGCTGGAGGACGAATGACGATGCGCGCCGAGCACCAGATCACCGCCGGCTTCATGCCGCTGTTCGACAGCGCGGTGCTGGTCGCCGCAGGCGAAATGGGATTTGCCGCGCGCGAAGGCGTCGAACTGGTGCTGCATCGCGAGACGTCCTGGGCCAACATCCGCGACCGTATCGCCATCGGCCATTTCGATCTCGCCCATATGCTCGGGCCGATGCCGCTGGCCTGCAATCTCGGCCTCACCCCGCTTGCCTCCGAGACGATCGTGCCATTCTCGCTCGGCCTCGGCGGCAATTGCATTACCGTCTCCAATGCGGTCTGGAACGGCATGGCGGCGCACGGCGCGGTATCGGATCTCGATCCAGCTCCCGCCGGGGAGGCACTTGGCGCCTTCATCCGCGATCGGGTAGCGGCCGGCGGCGAGCCACTTCGCTTCGCGGTCGTGCATCCCCATTCCGGGCACAATTACGAACTGCGCTACTGGCTGGCCGCCTGCGGCATCGATCCGGAGCGACAGATCGAGATCGTCATCGTGCCGCCGCCCTTCATGGCCGACGCGCTGGCCACTGGGCGCATCGACGGCTATTGCGTCGGCGAACCCTGGAACAGTGCGGCGGTCGCCGCCGGCATCGGCCATATCGTCACCGTCAAGGCACTGCTGTGGCGCAACAGCCCGGAAAAGGTGATTGGCGCGCGCAAGGCATGGGCCGAGGAGCAGCCTGAGGCGCTGGCGGCCCTGCTGCGGGCGTTGCACCATTCCGCCCGCTGGTGCCAGGACAAGGCCAACCGGGACGAATTGGCCGCGCTGATGGCGCAGGCCGGCTTCCTCGGCCAGAAACCGGCGCTCCAGATGCCGGCGCTGACCGGGCATCTGGCGCTCGGCGGCGGCGCGGAGCGGACGGTCGAGGATTTCTTCGTGCCCTTCGACAAGGCGGCGAACTTTCCCTGGAAGAGCCATGCATTGTGGTTCTACACGCAGATGGCGCGTTGGGGTCAGCTTGCCCATACGCCTGGCAATCTCGCCATCGCCCGCGACTGCTACCGCCCCGACCTCTATCGCGCCGCGTTGAAGCCGCTCGGCGTAGCGCTGCCCGGCGCCAATGCCAAGGTCGAGGGCGCGCTAAAAACGGCGACTCCGGTCGGTTCGGCAGGCGCCAGCCTCGTGCTTGGTCCCGACGGTTTCTTCGACGGTCAGATCTTCGATCCCGATGAGATCGATGCCTATATCGCGGCGCAAAATCCGGGTCGGTCGCCACAAATCAGGGAAGGCCGTTGATTGCCAGTTGATCGCTTCTACGACGACACATTTCTATCCGCAGTCTATGACGCCTGGCATCCACGGGCAGTACGTGACGACTATGATTTCTATCTGCCGCACATCCTGAAGGCGAGTGCTGTCCTCGACGTTGGGTGCGGTACGGGCACTCTTCTGCAGGAAGCTCGAAAGGCAGGTCACTCCGGGCGGCTTTGCGGCATAGATCCCGCGCCCGGCGTGCTGGAGCGCGCGCGTGCGTATCCCGGCATCGAATGGGTTCTCGGCGAATTGCAGGAACAGGATTGGGAGCATCGGTTTGATCTGGTTGTCATGACCGGTCACGCATTTCAGGCCATCGTCAGCGATTCTGACCTGCAAAGTTTCATGGCATCCATTAGCAAATCGCTGGTGCCGGGGGGCGTTTTCGCCTTTGAAACCCGCAATCCCTCCGCTCGCCCTTGGAAACGTTGGACGCCGGAAAATACAGCGAGCGTTGTGGTGCCAGACGGGACTTGCGTGCTTATCACAACTGAACTCAATTCCGATTTTGACGGTCAAACGGTAACGTTCACTCATACCTTCAGCGGTAATCATCCAAGCCTTCCGATGCACAGCCGCAGCACCTTGAGGTTCCTGAATACGGACGCGCTTCAGACCCTGATCGAGCAAGCAGGGCTGCATATCGAACAGCGGTTCGGCGACTTCGACGGGAGCATGCCGACCCCAACCAGTCCTGAAATCATAACTCTGGCAAGGCGCCCATGAACCTGGGTAGCTTTTCGCCAACTCCAATGCCACAGCGCTGATCATTCTCGCGCCATTCTTGTGCATTGCACAAAATTTATGCGCCACCTGAGTGACTTTGATCAATCTTTGACCGGATCGGCGGCTGGATCGATTCCGCGCGCTAAGCCATATGCTGTTGGATTATTTGAAATTCTCTGCCCGCGCCAAACTGGCACGGTTCCTGCTTTGAAATAAACGAGCCCCTAGGGGCAACGAAACAGGCGTCCAATGGCGGGCGCCACAGGCAAAGCTGCCGCTCAGGTCGATACGCGATCCCGGATGTACGGACGCGTTGAGCCTGGACGGCAGCTTTTTTGTTTTGGCCCGAACACGCGCCGATCCCAGGCGGCGCCAACCGGAGAGGATGATGACGAAGCGGATCGCAAATGCGACGACCCTCAAGGATTTCACGCGCCGCGATTTCATCGCCAGCAGCGTGCTGACGGCGGTGCTGTTTACCGCCGCACTGCTCTTGTTTCCCACCGACCCCAGAACAGAGGGCAAGCGCCCCGAATTGACCGTCCAAGGCCAGCAGCGCTGATCGAAGCGCCCTCGATCCACAAACACGCGGCACCCCCACCGCAATCCGGAGCATCAGATGACCGCAACCCTCCCAGCCGCGCCCAGCCAGGACAGTGCTCCCCGGCAGGCGCTCACAATGTCCACCATCGCCTTCACCGTCTGCTTCGCGGTGTGGACGATCTTTTCGATCATCGGCATTCGCATCAAACAGGAGCTTGGGCTGAACGAGACGGAGTTCGGTCTGCTCGTCGGCACGCCGATCCTCACCGGCTCGCTCGTGCGCATGGTGCTCGGCGTCTGGACCGACCGCTTCGGCGGACGGCTGGTCTACACCGCAACCATGCTGGCGGCGGCGCTGGCGACCTTCCTGCTCTCCTTTGCGCACACCTACGGGCAGATGCTGCTCGCAGCGCTCGGCGTCGGCCTTGCCGGCGGCTCCTTCGCCGTCGGCGTCGCCTATGTCTCGCGCTTCTTCCCCGCCGGCAGGCAGGGTACCGCGCTCGGCATTTTCGGTGTCGGCAATGTCGGGGCCGCGGTCACCAAATTCCTGGCGCCGTTCGTGCTGCTGGCCTGGGGCTGGCAGTCGGTGGCGCAGATCTGGGCGGCCGTATTGGTCGTCATGGCGGTCGTGTTCTGGTTCACCACCGGTGACGATCCGGTCATCCGCGAGCGCCGTGCCGGCAAAGCGGCACCGGCAAGAAGCTTCTGGCAGGAATTCGCGCCGCTGAAGAACCTGCAGGTCTGGCGCTTCGCCTTCTACTACTTCTTCGCCTTCGGCGCGTTCGTGGCGCTGTCGCTCTGGCTGCCGCGCTATTTGATCGGCGTCTACGGTTTCGGCATCGCCACCGCCGGCATGATCGGCGCGGCCTATTCCATTCCGGCCAGCATCTTCCGCGCCTATGGCGGCGTGCTTTCCGACCGCATCGGTGCCCGCACCGTGCTCTACTGGACCTTCGCCGTCTGCGCCGTCGCGACCCTGGTTCTGTCTCTCCCCTCGGCGGATTACGTCGTGCGCGGCATCAGCGGGCCGATCCCGTTCCATTTCGAGATCGGCCCGGTCGCCTTCATCGCGGTCGCCTGCGTGCTCGGCTTCTTCATGAGCCTCGGCAAGGCCGCCGTCTACAAGCACATCCCAGCCTACTATCCGCAGAGCGTCGGCGCGGTCGGCGGCGTCGTCGGCATGATCGGCGGCCTTGGCGGCTTCATCCTGCCAGTCGCCTTCGGCGCGCTGAACGACCTCACCGGCGTCTGGTCGAGTTGCTTCATGCTGCTCTTCGTCATCGTCGTCACCTGCCTTGCCTGGATGCATTTTTCCATCCGCCGCATGCGCGTGGCCGCAGCTGACGCCTCAAGCCTTTCCTTCGCCGCGGAGTGAGACCTGACATGACAAAGAAACTCGTCATCATCGGCAACGGTATGGCCCCCGGGCGCATGCTGGAGCATCTGCTGGAGAAGGCGCCCGGCCGCTACGCCGTCACCATCTTCAACGCCGAACCCAGGGTGAACTACGACCGCATCATGCTGTCGCCGGTCCTGTCGGGCGAAAAGGACTACGAAGAGATCATCATCCACGGCGATGGCTGGTACATCAAGCACGGCATCACCCTCTACAAGGGCCACAGAATAGTCGCCATCGATCGCACGGCGAAGACCGTCACCTCCGACCATGGCGTGACCGAGCCTTACGACAAGCTCGTCATCGCCACCGGCTCGGTGCCGTTCATCATCCCGGTGCCCGGCCACAATCTGCCGGGCGTGCTGACCTATCGCGACCTCGACGACGTCAGGGCGATGATGCTCGCCGCCCAGTCGCGTGCCAAGGCGGTGGTCATCGGCGGCGGCCTGCTCGGGCTCGAAGCCGCCGCCGGCCTCAACGCGCAAGGCATGGACGTCACCGTTCTGCATGTCATGCCGACGCTGATGGAGCGCCAGCTCGATCCCGCCGCCGGCTATCTCCTGCAGCGGGCGGTGGAAGAGCGCGGCATCAAGGTCATCACCAAGGCCAACACCCAGGCGATATCAGGCAACGGCAAGGTCGAGCAGGTCGAACTCGCCGAAGGCACCATCATCCCGGCGACACTGGTGGTGATGGCCGTTGGCATCCGGCCCAACGCGGCACTCGCCAAGGACGCCGGCATTGCCGTCAACCGGGGCATCGTCGTCGATGCCGGCATGCGCAGCAACGACCCCGACATCTATGCGCTCGGCGAATGCGCTGAGGTCAACGGCATGGTCTACGGGCTGGTGGCGCCGCTCTATGAGATGGCGCGGGTCACCGCCAGCCAGCTGGCCGGCGACGAGACCGCCGCCTTCGTCCATTCCGACACGCCGACCAAGCTCAAGGTCACCGGCATCGAACTGTTCTCGCTGGGCGACTTCGCCGATGGCGACGACCGCCAGGAGATCGTGCTGCGTGATGCTTCGGCCGGCGTCTACAAGCGCCTGGTGCTGAAGGACGACCGCATCATCGGTACCGTGCTCTATGGCGAAACGGCCGATGGCGCCTGGTTCAACGACCTGAAGAAGAAGCAGACCGACATTTCGCAGATGCGCGATACGCTCATCTTTGGCCAGTCATACCAGGGGGGTGCCCCGCTGGACCCTATGGCGGCCGTTGCAGCCTTGCCGGATGATGCGGAAATCTGCGGCTGCAACGGCGTCTGCAAGAGCAAGATCACGAGCACGATCACGGCCAAGGGCCTGTCCTCGCTCGATGACGTGCGCGCCCACACCAAGGCCTCGGCCTCCTGCGGCTCCTGCACCGGGCTGGTCGAGAAGCTGATGGTGCTGACGCTGGGCGACACCTACAACCCGGCCGCCGTGCAGCCCATGTGCTCCTGCACCGCGCTCGGCCATGACGAGGTGCGCCGGCTGATCAAGGCCAAGGGGCTGAAGACCATTCCCGCCGTCATGCAGGAACTTGAATGGAAGACCTCCTGCGGCTGCGCCAAATGCCGGCCGGCGCTCAACTACTACCTCGTCTGCGATTGGCCGAACGAATACGCCGACGACTATCAGTCGCGCTTCATCAACGAGCGCGTCCACGCCAACATCCAGAAGGACGGCACCTATTCGGTGGTGCCGCGCATGTGGGGCGGCGTGACCAATGCCGCCGAACTGCGCGCCATCGCCGACGTCGTCGACAAGTTCGAGATCCCGATGGTCAAGGTCACCGGCGGCCAGCGCATCGACATGCTCGGCATCCGCAAGGAGGATTTGCCGGCGGTGTGGGCCGATCTCGGCCAGGCCGGCTTCGTCTCCGGCCACGCCTATGCCAAGGGCCTGCGCACGGTGAAGACCTGCGTCGGTTCCGACTGGTGCCGCTTCGGCACGCAGGACTCGACGGGCTTTGGCGTGCGCATCGAGAAGTTCATGTGGGGCTCGTGGACGCCGGCCAAGGTCAAGATGGCGGTGTCGGGCTGTCCGCGCAACTGCGCCGAGGCGACCTGCAAGGACGTTGGCGTCATCTGCGTCGACTCTGGCTACGAGATCCACTTCGCCGGCGCGGCCGGCCTCGACATCAAGGGCACCGAAGTGCTCGGCCTGGTCAGGACCGAGGACGAAGCGCTGGAGCATATCGTGGCGCTGACGCAGATGTACCGCGAGCAGGCCCGCTATCTCGAGCGCATCTACAAATGGGCCAAGCGCGTCGGAATACCCGAAATCAAGCGCCAGATCATGGACGATGCCGAGAAGCGCAAGGCCTTTTACGAGCGCTTCGTCTTCAGTCAGAAATTAGCGCAGGTCGATCCGTGGTCGGAACGCGTCTCCGGCAAGGACAAGCACGAGTTCCGGCCGATGGCTTCGGTTGGTTTTGCGCAGGCGGCGGAGTGATCATCATGGACTGGATATCGATCGGCACCCTCTCCGACATCCCCCGCCGTGGCGCGCGCTGCGTCGCCACGCCACAAGGCAAGATCGCGGTCTTCCGCACCGCGGACGATCAGGTCTTCGCCATCGACGACCATTGTCCGCACAAGGGCGGACCGCTGAGCCAGGGCATCGTCCACGGCGCGGCGGTGACCTGCCCGTTGCACAATTGGGTGATCTCGCTGGAGACCGGCAAGGCACTCGATGCCGACGAGGGCGCGGTGCGCACCATCCCGGTCAAACTCGAGGGCGAGCGTCTGTTCATCGCCCTGGAAGCGCTGGCCGGCCGTGCTGCCTGAAATCATGGAGATCGACGAAGCGCGCGAGGTGAGGACCACCTGCCCCTATTGCGGGGTGGGCTGCGGCGTGCTGGCGAAGGTCGCCGCGGACGGGCAGGTGTCCGTCCGCGGCGATCCCGATCATCCCGCGAATTTCGGCCGGCTTTGCTCCAAAGGCTCGGCGCTGGCCGAGACCATCGATCTCGACGGCAGGCTGCTTTATCCGCAGGTCCATGGCCGCCGGACAGGCTGGGACGAAGCGCTCGACCTCGTCGCTTCGACCTTCTCGCGGACCATCGCCGAGCACGGTCCCGACGCGGTCGCCTTCTATGTCTCGGGGCAGTTGCTGACCGAGGACTACTACGTCGCCAACAAGCTGATGAAGGGTTTCGTCGGCTCGGCCAACATCGACACCAATTCGCGGCTCTGCATGGCCTCCTCCGTCGCCGGCCACCGCCGCGCCTTCGGCTCCGACACGGTGCCCGGCACCTACGAGGATCTGGAACTCGCCGACCTCATCGTGCTGGTCGGCTCCAATCTCGCCTGGTGCCATCCAGTGCTCTACCAGCGCATCGCCGCGGCCCGGGAAAAGCGGCCCGGGATGAAGGTCGTGCTCATCGACCCGCGCTGCACCATGACCGCTGATATCGCCGACATGCATCTGGCGATCGCCCCGGATGGCGATGTCGCCCTGTTCACCGGCCTGCTCGACTGGCTCGGTCAGCACAATGCGCTTGACCGCACCTATATCACCGCGCACACGACCGGCTTCGGGCAGGCGCTTTTCGCCGCTTCGAAGCTCGACCTTGCCGGGGTTGCCGCGGCCACCGGCCTCGACGAGGACGAGCTTGCCCGCTTCTACAGCCTGTTCGCCGAAACCGCGAAGACGGTGACGGTCTACAGCCAGGGCGTCAACCAGTCGTCGTCCGGCACCGACAAGGTCAACGCCATCATCAATTGCCATCTCGCCACCGGCCGCATCGGCAGGCCAGGCGCCGGACCGTTTTCGGTCACCGGCCAGCCCAACGCCATGGGCGGCCGCGAGGTCGGCGGCCTGGCCAACATGCTCGCCGCCCATATGGAGATCGACAACCCCGCGCATCGCGACCGGGTCGAGCGTTTCTGGAACGCCCCGGCGATTGCGCAGCGATCCGGGCTGAAGGCCGTCGACATGTTCGAGGCGGTGGCCGACGGACGCATCAAGGCGCTGTGGATCATGGCCACCAACCCGGTCGATTCCATGCCCGACGCCGGCGCGGTCGAAGCGGCGATCAAGGCCTGTCCCTTCGTCGTGGTGTCGGACGTGCTGGAAAGCACCGATACGGTGCGCCACGCCCATGTCCGGCTGCCGGCAACGGCCTGGGGTGAGAAGGACGGCACCGTCACCAATTCCGAGCGCCGCATCTCGCGCCAGCGCGCCTTCCTGGCAGCCCCCGGCGAGGCGCGGCCCGACTGGTGGATTACAGCCGAGGTGGCGCGGCGCATGGGGTTTGCCGAGGCGTTCGCGCATGAGACGCCGGCGCAGATTTTCGCCGAGCACGCCGCGCTGTCGGGTTTCGAGAACGATGGCGTGCGGGATTTCGACATTGGCGCGTATGGCGAGATTGATGCTGAAGCCTATGAGAGGCTGACGCCATTCCAATGGCCAACGCCGAGCTCGAGCCCAGAGATGGAAACTCAAGCCGAACATCAACCCGAGACGGTCAACTCGACCGAACGCCAGCCCATCCGCTTCTTCGCCGACGGCGCCTTCTACACCCCCGACCGCAAGGCCCGCTTCATCCCCGTCCAGGCTTCGGCTGAAACCCGCATCAGCCCCGACTTCCCGCTCGTCCTCAACACCGGCCGCATCCGCGACCACTGGCACACTATGACGCGCACCGGCAAAAGCCCGCGCCTGTCCCAGCACATCGCCGAACCCTTCGTCGAAATCCATCCCGTGGATGCACAACGCCACAGGATTGGCGATGCCGACATCGCACGGGTCTCATCTCCGCGCGGCGAGGTGCTGGTCCGCGTGCTGGTGACCACGCGCCAACGCCAAGGCAGCCTGTTCGCGCCAATGCACTGGACCGACCAGTTCGCCGCCAGGGGCCGGCTCGACACGCTGACGGCATCGCTCACCGATCCGGTGTCAGGCCAACCCGCGCTGAAGTATGTTGCCGTCCGCATCGAGAAATTTACCGCTAGGGTTTTCGGCTTCGCCGTGACACGCAAGAGACCGGCGACGATTGCCGCCGATTACTGGGCGGTGGCCCGATGCCGGGGTGGCTGGCGGGTCGAGTTCGCCCTTGCCCGCGACGATGTCGACTGGACGGCCTTCGCCACCTCGCTCTTCGGTGCCGTGGATGCCGAAGTCCTCGCCTACCATGACCGCGATGCCGGCCAGCACCGCATCGCGGCCTTCGATGGCGCGCAACTGGTGGGCGCCTTGTATGTCGCGCCGGACCCGGTCGCCGTATCGAGAGGCTGGGCAGCGCAGCAGCTCGAAGAGATCCATGCCAGCCAGCGCCAGCGCTTCAGGATCGTCGCCGGCCGTGCCGGTACCGAACAGCCCGATGCGGGCGCGACGGTCTGCTCCTGTTTCAATGTCGGGGTCAACCAGATCACGGCGGCCGCAGCGGCCGGCTGCATCACCGTCGACGCCATCGGCGTCGCGCTGAAGGCAGGCACCAATTGCGGCTCCTGCCGCTCCGAGATTCGCGCGATCATCGCGGCCAGCCGGGTTCAGGCCGCCGAGTGAAGGCGTCCGACCTTAACTGGCGAAGTGGCACGGCCTTGCGAAATCGGTGAGGTCTTTAGGGGTTCGAACCTGTCTAACAGTTAATTCGACTTCGCGGGGGTTCGGCCATATTGGTTGATGGGGGTGAAAGATGCCGCCATGGACCAGCAACTGGAAATGCCCCTGCAGACAACCGTCGCGCCACACCGTTCGCGCGGCTGGATTCCGTGGCTGATCTTCTTCGCCTTCGTCGTCGCAACCGGAGCCTATCTCTATGAGCGTCCGCCGACCCTGCCCAGACAACAGGGCAACCGGCGAAACGCGCAGCCCATGTCGATCGGCGCCGCTACCATCGACAAAGGCACGATGGACGTCGCCCTCGATGCGCTGGGCACCGTCACCTCGCTCTCCACCGTGACGGTCAAGACACAGGTCACCGGCCCCCTTCTCCAGGTGAATTTCAAGGAAGGCCAGGACGTCAGGAAGGGCGATCTGCTGGCTGAGATCGATCCTCGCCCCTATCAGGCGGCGCTCGCCCAGGCACAGGGTCAGCTCGCCCGCGACCAGGCAATGCTGAACGACGCCCAGCTTGACCTCGCGCGTGACAAGACGCTGGTCGACCAGGGAACGGTAACGCACCAGGCCTACGATGCCCAGGTTGCGCTGGTCGGTCAGGACGCGGGCACGATCGAGTACGACAAGGCCTTGATCCAGTCCGCCACGGTCAATCTCGACGACTGCCGCATCCTGTCGCCGACGGATGGACGGGCGGGCCTGCGCCAGGTGGACGAGGGCAACTACATGACCCCGGGCGACGCCAACGGCATCGTCGTCATCACCCGCATCCAGCCGATCAGCGTGCTGTTCACCGTGCCCGAGGATCAATTGCCCGCGATCGCGCAACGCATGCAGCAGGGCGCCACCTTGCCCGTCACCGCCTTCGACCGCGCCGGAGCCAGGAAACTCGCCGACGGCCAGCTCGAGACCTTCGACAGCCAGATCGACCCGAGCACCGGCACCATCAAGCTGAGGGCCGGTTTCGGCAACGACCAGCGCCTCCTCTATCCAAACCAGTTCGTCAACGTCGAGCTTCTCGTCGACCAGCACAAGGACGTGGCGATCGCGCCGGTCGCGGCGATCCAGCGCGGCCTGCCCGGCACGTTCGTCTATCTGGTCAATCCTGACAGCACCGTTTCCGTGCGCAAGGTTACGCTTGGTGTCACCAATGGCGAACGCGTCGAAATCCTGTCGGGGCTCAACCCCGGCGACAGCGTCGTCGTCGACGGTGCCGACAAGCTTCGCGACGGTGCCCACATCAACCTGCGCCAGGACGGTCAGGCCAACCCCGCACAGCCCTCGGCGACGGCCTCGACCACGGGGCAGGCAACACCGCCGGCCGAGACGGGAAACCCGGCAAGCCCACCGGCCCAGGCAAACGTGCCCGCGGATACGCAATCGGATGGACAGGCACCGGACGGCGCCACCCGCAAGCATCAGGGCCACAAGCACCGGCATTCGCAAACGGGACAGCCGGAGTCCGGGCAGACGCAATGAGCCCGTCACGCGCCTTCATCCTGCGGCCGGTGGCGACATCGCTGTTCATGGTGGCGATCATGCTGTCGGGCATGCTGGCCTACCGCTATCTGCCGGTCTCCGCCTTGCCCGAGGTCGACTATCCGACCATCCAGGTACAGACCTTCTATCCCGGCGCCAGCCCCGACGTTATGACGTCCTCGGTCACAGCGCCGCTGGAAGTCCAGCTCGGCCAGATCGCCAACCTCAACCAGATGAACTCGGTGAGTTCGGCCGGGTCGTCCGTCATCACGCTGCAGTTCAGCCTGGCGATCTCGCTCGATGTCGCCGAGCAGGAGGTGCAGGCCGCCATCAACGCCGCCGGCAACCTCTTGCCCGCCGACCTGCCGGCGCCGCCGATCTACGCCAAGGTCAATCCGGCCGACGCACCGGTGCTCACGCTTGGCCTGACCTCGGCCACCATGCCGCTGCGCGACGTGCAGCAACTCGCCGACACCAGGCTGGCGCAGAAGATATCGCAGCTGCCGGGCGTTGGCCTCGTCAGCCTCTCGGGCGGCCAGCGCCCCGCCGTGCGCGTCCAGGCCGACCCACGCAAGCTCGCGCCTACGGCCTCAATCTCGATGACCTGCGCACCACTTTGGGGAGCGCCAATGTCAACACGCCGAAGGGCAATTTCGACGGCCCCTCGCGCGCCTACACCATCAACGCCAACGACCAGTTGAAGAGCGCCGACGAATACCGTTCGCTGATCGTCGCCTACAGGAACGGCGCGCCTGTACGGCTGAGCGATGTAGCCGACGTGGTCGATGCCACGGAAAACAACCGGCTCGCCGCCTGGATGGACGCCACGCCGGCGATCATCCTCAACATCCAGCGCCAGCCCGGCGCCAACGTCATCGACGTGGTCGACCGTATCAAGGCGCTGCTGCCGCAGCTCCAGGCCTCACTGCCGAGCGCCGTCGACGTCAAGGTGCTGACCGACCGCACCACCACCATCCGCGCCTCGGTGCGCGATGTCGAGTACGAGCTTACGCTCGCCATCATCCTGGTCGTGCTGGTCATCTTCGTCTTCCTGCGCAGCGCGCGCGCCACGCTCATCCCGAGCCTCTCGGTACCGCTGTCGCTGGTCGGCACGCTGGGCGTGATGTATCTGTTCGGCTTCAGCCTCGACAATCTGTCACTGATGGCGCTGACCATCGCCACCGGCTTCGTCGTCGACGACGCCATCGTCGTCATCGAGAACGTCGCCCGCTATGTCGAGGAAGGCGCGACACCGATGCAGGCGGCGCTGAAGGGCTCGCAGCAGATCGGCTTCACCATCATCTCGCTGACCGTCTCGCTGATCGCGGTGCTGATCCCGCTTCTGTTCATGGGCGATGTCGTGGGCCGGCTGTTCCGCGAATTCTCCATCACGCTCGCCACCACCATCCTGATCTCCGCCGTGGTGTCGCTGACGCTGGTGCCGATGGCCTGCGCCAAGCTGCTCAAACCGCTCAAGGCGGTGCGCGAGAACGCCCTGCAGCGCGCCAGCCGCGAATTCTTCGACTGGGTGATCCGCGGCTACGGCCGGGCGCTGAGCTGGGTGCTCGACCGCCAGACGCTGATGCTGGTGGTGGCGGCGGCGACCCTGGTGCTGACGGCTGCCCTCTACGTCGTCATCCCCAAGGGCTTCTTCCCCGTGCAGGACACCGGCGTCATCCAGGCGATCACCGAAGCGCCGCAGTCGATCTCCTATGCCGCCATGGCGGATCGCCAGCAGCAGCTGGCCGCCATCATTCTCAGGGATCCCGACGTCGAGAGCCTGTCGTCCTTCATCGGCGTCGACGGCACCAACACTACGATGAATGTCGGCCGCATCCTGATCAACCTCAAGCCGCATGAAGAGCGCACCGCAGACATCACCCAAGTCATCGCGCGCCTGAAACAGGAAGCCGCTTCAGTGGCCGGGGTCACGCTCTACCTGCAACCGGTTCAGGATCTGACCATCGACGGCCAGGTCAGCCGCACCCAGTATCAATTCGTGCTCCAGGACGCCAACGCCGACGAACTGGGCGAATGGACGCCGAAGCTGCTCGCAAAGCTGAACACGCTGCCGCAACTCGCCGATGTCGCAAGCGACCTGTCGAACAGTGGCCTTGCCGTCTTTGTCGACATCGACCGCGACCAGGCCGCGCGCTTTGGCATCACGCCGGCAACCGTCGACAACGCGCTCTACGACGCCTTCGGCCAGCGCATGGTCTCGACCATCTACACCACGTCGAGCCAGTACCGCGTCATTCTCGAGGCAGCCCCTTCCGAGCAGGATACGCTCAAGGCGCTGTCCTCCGTCTATCTGCCGTCGTCGACGGGCGGCGCGCCGGTGCCGCTGTCGGTGGTGGCAACCACTCACATCGCCACCTCGCCGCTGCAGATCACCCATATGGGCCAATTCCCGGCCACCACCGTCTCGTTCAACCTGGCGCCCGGCGCGTCTCTGGGAGAGGCGGTCAGCGCGATCGAAAAGGCGCAGGTCGACATCGGCATGCCGCTCGGCATCATCACCAGCTTCCAGGGCGCGGCGCGCGCCTTCCAGGCCTCGCTCGACAACACGCTGTTCCTGATCCTGGCCGCGGTGGTGACGGTCTATATCGTGCTTGGCGTGCTCTATGAGAGCTTCATCCACCCCATCACCATCCTGTCGACGCTGCCTTCGGCAGGTATCGGCGCGCTGCTGGCGCTGATGATCGCCGGCCAGGACCTGACCATCATCTCGATCATCGGCATCATCCTCTTGATCGGCGTGGTCAAGAAGAACGCCATCATGATGATCGACTTCGCGCTCGATGCGCAGCGCAACGAGAGCAAGGCGCCGCGAGAAGCGATCTACCAGGCCTGCCTGTTGCGCTTCCGTCCCATCCTGATGACGACGCTGGCGGCGATGCTCGGCGCGCTGCCTTTGATGCTTGGTACCGGCGTCGGCTCGGAACTGCGCCATCCCCTCGGCGTCTCCATCGTCGGCGGCCTGCTGCTCAGCCAGTTGCTGACGCTGTTCACCACGCCGGTGATCTATCTCTGGTTCGACCGCCTTGCCGCCCGCATGCAAGGCATCGAACCCAATCCGCCCCGTGCCGCTCTTTCCGGTACCGCGCGCGCGGACGCAGCGCCGTGAACCTGTCGGTTCCCTTCATCCGGCGGCCGGTGGCGACCACCTTGCTGACCTTCGGCCTGCTGGCGGCGGGGCTGGTGGCGTTTCCGCAATTGCCGGTGGCGCCGCTGCCGGCGGTCGATTACCCCGTCATCTCGGTGTCGGCCTCACTGCCGGGCGCCAGCCCCCAGGTGGTGGCCAACACTGTCGCCAGCCCACTCGAACGGCATCTCGGCGAGATCGCCGATGTCAACGAAATGACCTCGTCAAGCAGCGTCGGCAGCGCCCGGATCACCTTGCAGTTCGGACTGGACCGCGACATCGACGGCGCCGCGCGTGACGTGCAGGCGGCGATCAATGCCGCCCGCGCCGACCTGCCGTCCAGCCTGCGTTCCAACCCGACCTACCGCAAGGTCAATCCCGCCGACGCCCCGATCCTTGTCCTGTCGATGACGTCGGACACTCTGTCCAAGGGCCAGCTCTTCGACGCCGCCAGCACCGTGCTGGCGCAGAAACTGTCGCAGGTCGACGGCGTCGGCGAGGTATCGGTGGGCGGCGCCTCGCTGCCGGCGGTGCGCGTCGAGCTCAATCCGCAGGTGCTCTACGACTACGGCATCGGGCTGGAGGATGTGCGCGCCACTCTCGCCTCGGCCAACGCCCATAGCCCCAAGGGCGCGATCGACGTCGGCGACCAGCGTTATCAGATCTACGCCAACGACCAGGCCAACCAGGCGGACGCCTATCGCCCGCTGATCGTCGCCTACCGCAACGGCGCGCCGGTCAGGCTTTCCGACGTCGGCCAGGTCAACGATTCCGTCGAGAACATCCGCAATGCCGGACTGGCCAACGGCAAGCCGGGTGTGCTGATCATCCTCAACCGCTCGCCCAACGCCAACATCATCGCGACGGTGGATCGGGTGAAGGCGCTGCTGCCGACGCTGCGGGCCTCGATCTCATCAGCCATCGACCTCTCGGTCGCGCTCGACCGCTCGACCACCATCCGCGCTTCGCTGAGCGAGGTCGCGCAAACACTGATGATCGCCATCGGCCTGGTGATCCTCGTCGTCTTCGCCTTCCTGCGCGACGTGCGCTCGGCGCTGGTGCCGATCGTGGCCGTGCCGGTATCGCTGGTCGGCACATCAGGCGCCATGTACCTGCTCGGCTTCAGCATCGACAATCTGTCGCTGATGGCGATGACTGTCGCCACCGGCTTCGTCGTCGACGACGCCATCGTCGTGCTCGAAAACATCGCCCGCCACACAGCGTCCGGCATGGGCCGCATGGAGGCGGCCATCAAGGGCTCCCAGGAAGTCGGCTTCACCGTGCTGTCGATGAGCCTGTCGCTGATCGCCGTCTTCATTCCGATCCTGCTCATGGGCGGCATCGTCGGCCGGCTGTTTCGCGAATTCGCCATCACGCTATCGGCGGCGATCCTGGTCTCGCTCGCCATCTCGCTGACCACCACGCCGATGATGTGTTCGATCCTGCTGCGCCCCCAACAGGAACGCGGTCATGGCCGGCTCTACCGCTTCAGCGAACGTATCTTCGAAGCCATGCTGGGCTTCTATCGCCGGTCACTGTCCTGGGCGCTCGACAACCCGCGGCTGGTCATGGCGGTTCTTGCGGCGACGCTCTGCCTCAATGGCTACCTCTACGTCACCATTCCGAAAGGCTTCTTCCCGCAGCAGGATACGGGACGGCTGACCGGCTCGATCCAGGCCGACCAGGCGACCTCCTTCCAGTCAATGCAGCACAAGCTCAGCCAGTTCGCCGCCATCGTCGGCAAGGATCCGGCCGTCGACACGGCGGTCGGCGTCACCGGCGGCGGCCAGACCAATTCAGGCTACATGTTTGTGTCGCTGAAGCCGCTGGCCGAGCGCAAGATCTCCGCCGACCAGGTGATCGCCAGGCTGCGGCCCAAACTGGCTGTCGTTCCGGGCGCCACGCTTTTCCTGCAGGCGGTGCAGGACATACGCGTCGGTGGCCGCCAGTCGAACGCGCAGTACCAGTACACGTTGCAAGGCGACAGTTTCGACGAACTGGCGGAGTGGGCGCCGAAGCTCGCCGCCGCCCTGCAAACGGAGCCCAGGCTCACCGACGTCAACAGCGACCAGCAGAACAAGGGCCTGGAAGCCGACGTCACCATCGATCGTGACACGGCAACGCGGCTCGGCATATCGGCAAGCGAGATCGACAACACGCTCTACGACGCCTTCGGCCAGCGCCAGGTGTCCACCATCTATGTCCAGCGCAACCAGTATCACGTCATCATGGAAGTGGCGCCGCAATACTGGCAGACCCCGGACGCTTTGAAAAAAGTCTATGTCAGCACATCGGGCGGATCGGTCGGCGGATCGCAGTCGAGCAATGCGGTCGCCGGCACCTTCGTCGTACCCGGCACGTCCACGACTGCCCAGTCGATCGCCGCCGACGCGGCGCGCAACCAGGCCAACAATTCCATCACCAGCACCGGCAGGAGCGCCGCCTCGACCGGTTCGGCGGTCAGCACCGGAGCCGAGACCATGGTGCCGCTGTCGGCCATCGCGCATTACGGTCCCGGCAGCACCCCGCTTTCGGTCAATCACCAGGGCCTGTTCGTGGCCACCACCCTGTCTTTCAACCTGGCACCGGGTGTCGCGCTCAGCGAAGGGGTCGAAGCCATCAACGCGGCAGCCGACCGCATCGGCATGCCGGCCACGATCCACGGCAGTTTCCAGGGCACGGCGCGCGTCTTCCAGGACTCGCTCTCCGATCAGCCGCTGCTGATCCTGGCCGCGCTGATTGCCGTCTATGTCGTGCTCGGCATCCTCTACGAAAGCTACGCGCACCCGCTGACCATTCTGTCGACCCTGCCGTCGGCCGGTGTCGGCGCATTGCTCGCCTTGTCGCTGTTCGACATCGAATTCTCGATCATGGCGCTGATCGGCATCATCCTCCTGATCGGCATCGTCAAGAAGAACGCCATCATGATGATCGACTTCGCGCTGGCTGCCGAGCGCAATGACGGCAAGTCGGCGCACGATGCCATCTATCAGGCGTGCCTGCTGCGCTTCCGCCCGATCATGATGACGACCATGGCGGCGCTGTTCGGCGCCGTGCCGCTGGCCATCGGCCTTGGCGAAGGCGCCGAATTGCGCCAGCCGCTCGGCATCGCTATCGTCGGCGGCCTCATCCTGAGCCAGATCCTGACGCTCTACACGACGCCGGTCATCTACATCTATGTCGACCGCTTCGGCCGCTGGTGCCAGCGGCTGCGCCGCGGGACGCCCCGGTTGCCGACACTGCGCCCGCAGCCGGGAGAGTAAGGCGCCGGCCTGACGCCTTTACTGGATGGATGCAGCGCAGACAGCGGCAGTCTGCGCCATGTCCTGGCAGAAGGCCGGACCGTCGAGGCGCGGATCCTCGAAAAGCGCCTGCTCGCCGCCGCCGGGCGGCTGCCCGGTGAAGAACACCGGGACGGGCTGGCCGGCGCCATGGCTGACCGCGCTGTAGGCGACGACGCTGGCGGTATCGGCCGAGGGCACGACATTGCCTGGCTGCACGACGAGGTTCGCGCCGACATAGGTCAGATCATAGTTGGCCGAAGCGGCGAGGCTGCCCTGCTCGATGGCATAGCTGCCCGGCGCGCTGGCCGTGGTTGCATCGGTCGAAAGCGCCCCGGTGAGCGCATCGCCGCTTGCCAGTCCCAGGCCGCCGATCATGTAGGTGAGCGGGGAGTTGGGCATGCCCTGTGCCCGGCTTTGCGCATCGGCCATGACAGTGATGGCGCGCCTGTCGATGGTGAAATTCGTGCCGCCCACGAAGCTGATGTCATAGTTCGAATTGTTGGCGTTGGTCAGTGTCCCCTGGCCGATCGCATAGGCACCGGCATCCTCGCCGGCGACACGGTCGAGCGCGCCGACAAGGGCAGCGCCATTGCCCAGGCTCGACGTCGCGTAGCCCAGGGATGACGGATCGGCATTGCCGTAGATCTTGCCCTGCCCCGATGTGGCGGTGACCGTCACTGCCCGTTTGCCGATCGTGAAGCTCGCGCCGCCGACGAAGGTGATGTCGTAGTTCGAATTGCTGGCGTTGGAGAGCGTGCCCTGGCCGATGGCGTAGCTGCCGACATCCTCGCCGCTTGCCCGGCCAAGCGCGCCGACAAGTGCCGCGCCATTGCCGAGGCCCGACGTGGTGTAGCCATAGGTCGACAGATCCAGATCGCCATAGGTCTTCTCCTGGCCCGCAGTCGCCGTGACGGTGATGGCACGCTTGCCGATGACGAAGATCGAACTGTCGAAAGTGATGTCGTAGTTAGAATTGTTGGCGTTGGTCAGCGTGCCCTGGCCGATCGCGTAGCCGCCGGCATTTTCGCCGCTCGCCCGGTCCAGCGCGCCGACAAGCGCAACGCCGGTGCCGAGGCCCGAATTGGTAAAGCCATAGGTCGACGGGTCGGCATCGCCGTAGGTTTTGCCTTGGCCAGCCATTGCCGTGACCGTCACCGCGCGCTTGCCGATGGCGAACGTCGAACCATCGAAAGTGATGTCGTAGTTCGAGTTGTTGGCGTTGGTCAGCGTGCCCTGCCCGATTGCGTAGCCGCCGACATCCTTGCCCGAAGCGCGTTCGAGCGCGCCGACAAGGGCGACACCACTGCCGAGGCCCGAATTGGTAAAGCCATAGCTCGATGGATCGGCATTGCCATAGGTTTTGCCCTGGCCTGCCGTCGCTGTCACCGTAACCGCCCGTTTGGCGATGGTGAAGTCAGTCCCGGTCGTGAAGGTGATATCGTAGTTCGAATTGTTGGCGTTGGTGATCGTACCCTGGCCGATCGCGTAGCCGCCGACATCCTCCCCAAAGGCCCGGTCGAGCGCGCCGACGAGGGCGACACCATTGCCGAGGCCTGATGTCGTGTAGCCGTACGAGGATGGATCGGTATTGCCGTAGGTCTTGCCTTGGTTGGCGCTTGCCGTGACCGTGACGGCCCGCTTGCCTATGTTGAAGGTCGAGCTGTCGAAGGTGATGTCGTAGTTCGAGTTGTTGGCGTTGGTGATCGTACCCTGCCCGATCGCGTAGCCGCCGACATTCTCGCCCGAGGCCCGGTCGAGCGCGCCGACGAGTGCGACACCACTGCCGAGGCTTGACGTGGTGTAGCCCAGGGATAACGGGTCGGCATCGCCATAGGTCTTGCCCTGGTTGGCGCTCGCCGTGACCGTGACGGCCCGCTTGCCTATGGTGAAGGTCGAGCTGTCGAAAGTGATGTCATAGTTCGAATTGTTGGCGTTGGTCAGCGTCCCCTGCCCGATGGCATAGCCGCCGACATTTTCACCGGCGGCGCGATCGAGCGCACCGACCAGGGCCACGCCGGTCCCGAGATTGGAATAGGTATAAAGGTAGGACGACGGATCGGCATCGCCATAGATCTTGCCCTGGTTGGCGCTTGCCGTAACCGTGACCGCCCGCTTGCCTATGGCGAAGGTCGAGCTGTCGAAGGTGATGTCGTAGTTCGAGTTGTTGGCGTTGGTGATCGTACCCTGCCCGATCGCATAATCACCGACATTTTCTCCGGCCACGCGATCGAGCGCCCCGACCAGTGCCGCACCAGTCCCAAGATCGGAATAGGTGTAGAGGTAGGATGACGGGTCGGCATCGCCATAGGTCTTGCCTTGATTGGCGCTCGCCATAACGGTGACCACCCGCTTGCCGATGTTGAAGGTCGAGCTGTCGAAGGTGATGTCGTAGTTCGAATTGTTGGCGTTGGTCAGTGTGCCCTGGCCGATGGCATAACCCCCGACATTCTCGCCAGCAGTGCGATCGAGTGAGCCGGCAAGAGCAACGCCGCTGCCGAGGTCGGTGTAGGTGTAGAGGTAGGACGACGGATCGGTATCGCCGTACGCCTTGCCCTGGTTAGCGCTTGCCGTAACGGTGACCGCGCGCTTGCCGATGGTGAAATTGCTGCCCTCGAACGTGATGTCATAGTTCGAATTGTTGGCGTTGGTCAGCGTGCCCTGCCCCATGGCATAGCCGCCGACATTCTCACCGGCAGTGCGATCGAGCGCACCGACCAGTGCGACACCGCTGCCGAGACCTGACGTGGTAAAGCCATAGGACGACGGATCGGCATCGCCATAAGTCTTGCCCTGGTTGGCGCTCGCGGTGACCGTGACCGCCCGCTTGCCGATGCTGAAGTCGTTGCTCTCGAAAGTGATATCGTAATTCGAGTTCGCAGCGTTGGTCAGCGTGCCCTGCCCGATGGCATAGCTGCCGACGTTCTCACCGGCCGTGCGATCGAGTGCACCCACCAACGCCGCACCCGTGCCGAGGTCGGAATAGGTATAGAGATAGGACGACGGGTCGGCATCGCCGTAGATCTTGCCCTGATTGGTGCTCGCGGTGACCGTGACCGCCCGCTTGCCGATGTCGAAGTCGTTGCTCTCGAAAGTGATGTCGTAATTCGAGTTCGCCGCGTTGGTCAGCGTTCCCTGCTCTATGACATAGCTGCCGACATTTTCGCCGGCCGTGCGATCGAGTGAGCCAACCAGCGCCACACCCGCGCCGAGATCGGAATAGGTATAGAGGTAGGAAGACGGATCGGCATCGCCGTACGTCTTGCCCTGGCCGGAATTGGCCGTGACCGTCACGGCACGCCTGGCGATGGTGAAATCAGCGCCGATGAAGGTGATGTCGTAGTTGGAGTTTGTTACGTCGAGCGTACCCTGGCCGATCGTATACGTGCCTGCATTCTCGCCCGCCTCGCGGTCGAGACTGCCCGTCAGCGTCAAACCGCCCAGATTGGAGACGGAGTAGCTATAGGTGGCAGGATCGCTGTCGCCATAGACCTTGCCTTGTCCCTGATCGACGGTGACGGTGATGGCCCGTTTGCCGATCGTGAAATCGGCGCCCAGATAGGTGATGTCGTAATTGGTATTGTTGGCGTTGGTCAGCGTTCCCTGGCCGATCGCGTAGGCGCCGGCGTTCTCGCCGGCGACACGGTCCAGCGAGCCGGCCAGGGCGACGCCGTTGCCGAGATCGGAAACCGTGTAAGTGTAGGATGTGGGGTCGGCGTCGCCAAAGGTCTTGCCCTGGCTGGAATTGGCCGTGACCGTGATCGCCCGCTTCGCGACGCTGAGCAGGCCGGCGCTGTTGAAGGCGAAGGCATAGCCGTTAACAGAACTCAGGCTGCCGGCGCCGATGGTGATGGCATAAGGCCCGCCGCCAACCTGCTCGTCGGCGGGCAACGTGGCGGAGGACAGTGACGGCGCACCGGTGAATGTGTTGGCCGCGCTGTCGCCGAGATAGGCATTGGCGGCGCCCGTCTGATAGCCCGAGACCGTGTAGGCGAGCGCCGGAACCGTCGTGTCGCCATAGATCTTGGTGGTGTTGGTCGAGGTGAAGGTCAGCGTCGGCTGGTAGGCGAAGACATAGCGGTTGCCGCTCGCGCTCACCGCCCCGCCGGCCGCCGTGCTCCAAACCGCCGTATTGCCGCTGTTGAGATTGCCGAATGTGTTGCCGGTGGGCGCCGCCGCATAGACCAACCAGCGGCCGCTTGTGGCGGTCACGGCATCGCTGCCGCGGCTGTTGATGAACTTGCCGCCGGCGGCAAGCACCGGATTGGCGCCGCTGACCTTGGCGCCGGCCGCGATCGTCAGATCGCCCGTGGTCTGCAGATTGACCTGATCCGTCGTGGTCACACCGGAAGTGGATACGCCACGTGCATTGCCGATGCTGCCGATGACCAGCCCGCCCAGGTCGGTGAGCGCCACCGACCCGACATTGCCGGCGATCGTGCCGATCTGGTTACCGGCGTTGGTCAGGTTGAACCCGCCCGTGCGGCCGAGCCAAAGCGAGCCCGCCGACACGCTGCTGGTCTGCGTCACCGTGCCGTTGGACGACAGCGCCATCGTCCCGGCACCGATCGATATTGCCTGATCGAGCGCGAAGGTGGTCGCCGCCGTCTCGATCTGCCAGTTGGCGAAGGACAGGCTGCCGACATAGGTCGACCCCACGGTGGTCGCGGCGGCGCTTTGCAGCGCCGACAGAGAGGTGATCGAGCTGTCGGCCTCGTCGAGACGCCAGTTGCCGTAGACATTGAGATTGGAGACGTTGCCGCCCGACAGGCCCGTGCGGAAGGTCACGCCATTCTGGGCCCCCGAGCTGTCGTTCGGATCGGCATCGCGAACCGTGTAGGCCAGTACGCTGTCATTGATCCAGCCGGTCGGCACGGCGATGTAGTAATAGCCGTTGACGCCGGTGGTGACGGTGCCGATATCGACGCCGTTCGAAACGCCGGTGACGAAACCCGGGTTCTTCACATAATAGGGCTGTCTCGTGCCGGAAGAGAGCGGGGTGACGCCATTGTCCTTGTAGGCGATGCCGGAAATCGCCTGGACGCCGTTCGGATAGTAGCTGTTGAGATAGGGATAGAGTCCGCCCGTTCCCCCGCCGAAGGCCGCGCTCAGGCCGGTTGCGCCACCGCCTTGCAACTGCGCCGTGGTCAGCCCTGTACTGGTCCCGGCCGCGTAGTTCAGACCCACGCCCGTGGTCGTTCCCGACGTGGTGGTGTCGAAATAGACATTCGTGAGCGAGGTATTGGACAAGCCGACGCTGCCGCCGATGTCGGTGGCGCCCATCGTTCCGTTCACGGCGCCGGTCGAATACCCGTCGCTCAGTGTCCCCAGATTGATCCCAACCAGGCCACCGACCTTGATGCCGCCGAGAACCGAGCCGGTGGCATAGACCTGGCTGATCGTCCCGCTGTTGGAGCCGACAAGGCCGCCGACCGCGCTCGCATCGCGAGATTGCACCGCCACGGTCGAGAACGATCGTGTGATCGTGCCGAAGTTGGTCCCGACCAGACCGCCGGAGCCGCCGGAACCTTCCAGGTACCCGCTTGCCCAGACACCGGAGATCGTGCCTCTGCTTAACCCGGCGATCGCTCCCGTGTCGTAGGAGCCGCTGGTATAGCCGTCCACCAGGCCGACATTGCGCACGACGCCGGACTGGCCGATATAGCCGAACAGGCCGACATAGTTCGACGGAATCTGCCTGACCCAAAGCTGGTTGATGATGTGGCCGAGCCCGTCGAACGTGCCGTTGAAACCGAAGCCGCCATTCTGGATATTGGTATTGCCGTCGGTGCCGAGCGCCGTGAACCCCATCAGGTTGTTCCAGGAGTAGGTGGAACTGGCCTCGATGTCGTTGGCGAGCGCGTAGCGGCCGTTCAAGCCGCTGTTGATCGCCTGCAGCCCGTTGATGTCGTAGATCAGCGTATAGCCCTGTCCGTTGATCGACAGGGCCTGCCCGCCCGGCGTGCCGGTGAAAGTCAGCTTCGCGCCGAGCGCATAGGTGATGGCGCCGCCGGTGCCGCCATTGTTGGTGACCAGCGAAATTCCGCCCACGCCGCCGATCGTGGCGCCGGCGTTGAAGACAATGGAATGATAGGCGCTGAGCGTCAGCGTGGTGTCGCTCCAGCTGATCGGTGCCGCGACCGTGATGTCGCCGGCCTGCGAGCCGCCGCTGCCTGTCGAGATCGTCACATTGGCCATCGCCAGCTGGTTCTGGAGCGTGGTGACGTTGATCACGCTGTCATTGGCGCCGGCGGTGAAGCCGCCGGTATCGGCCGCATTGGAAATGGTGACATTGTATGGATCGAGCAGCAGGTCGCCGGTATAGCCGAACCTGGCCCTGAGGTCGGCGGAGCCGGTGAAGTCGAGCCGCTGCTTGCCCGACACTTCGGTGAAGCCGCCATTGCCGCCTCCGTCTCCGCCGCGAGCGGAAATCTTGCCGGCGAACGTCGTCACCGCGTCGGACCAGACGATGATGGTGCCGCCGTCGCCATTACTGGTCGCGTCGGCCTTGATCGTCGTGGCGGCATCTATTTCCGTCGTCTCGGCCCGCTGCAGCGTACCCGAGCCCTGCTTGTC
>NZ_VFVY01000031.1 GCF_006442315.1 Mesorhizobium sp. B2-3-4
CTCAATGCAAAAGCACGCGATGCGCGCGTGGAGTTCGCAAATGCAACTTGACACAACAGATAGTCGCTCATCGCCCTACGGGGCACTTCTCCCCGTGAACGGGGAGAAGGACGCTGTGGTCCAGACAAATAAAAAGGCGGGATAAATCCCGCCTTCCCATTTCGGTAGCCTGATCGGGAGCGTCCGGTCCGGGCTGGCAGCTATCTGCTGTTCCAGCTTGTCGGGTCTTTCCGCTCCGGCGCGCTTCTCGCGCGACCGTCAGTACATCCGTGACTTGCCGCGCGCCCCGAACTCTCGTCCGGCGCGCGCCATTTTCAAAATCAGGCTGCCTTGCTCAGAGAACCAGCGGACGACTTGCCGGTGCGGCGGTCCTGCTCGATCTCGAAGTTGATCTTCTGGCCCTCGACCAGGGTCGACAGACCAGCGCGCTCGACAGCGGAGATGTGGACGAAAACGTCCGCGCCGCCGGTGTCAGGCTGGATGAAGCCGAAGCCCTTGGTGGCGTTGAACCACTTGACCGTTCCAGTTGCCATAAAAATAGTCCTTCACATTTGCTTTGGTATGACCAGACCGAAATCCAGCCGGTGTGCATCGAGATTTTGGAGATAGACGTCAGCAAACGCGAAAGATCGCGAGGCCCGGTTCGATCGGCCGAAATATCAACGAGGCTGATATAGGCTGCTTCCGCTCAAAAAACAAGACCGGGTAAAAAGGCCGTGATTGGAACGTCGCCCCATGGCTGCCCAAATCGCGTGAAAGCGTTAAGGTAGGTTAAAGTGTGCGCGCACGTTTCGATCCGCCGGGGAGAGGACCATGAAAACCATTCTGCTTGCCGCCTGCCTGACGCTGGTGGCTGCCCAGGCGCAGGCGATCACGCGCTATGACCCGACGCGTATGAGCTGCGGCAAGGTGCAGTCGACGATCGCGCGGCAGGGCGCGGTCATCCTGCGCTACAAGTCGGCGCGTGTGCCGGGGCTGCCGCTCTACGACCGCTATGTGCAGAGCCAGCAGTTCTGCACCATGGGCGAGGTGAGGACGCGCGCCTATGTGCCGAGCGCCGACACCAAGTCCTGCCCGGTCTATAATTGCAAGCGACCCGACAACGAGCATTTCAGGCACCGGTTCATCAGGCGCCACTAGGGCAATTCCAGGAAAAGTGTGTTTCGATCTCCAGGTGATGCCCACCTGACCTGAACGGCTCGGCTAGAATCCGAACGAGACCTGCGCCGGCGGCGGCGGGCCGACGCGCACGCCTTCCATGGCCAGCATCTTCTCCTTGGTGACCGAGCCGCCCGGCGCCGAGAAGCCGCCGATCTTGCCGCCCGCCGCCATGATGCGGTGACAAGGTATGACCAGCGGCACCGGATTGGCGCCGAGCGCCGCCCCGGTCTCGCGTGGCAGGCCGGCATGGCCGGCGCGCTTGGCGAGTTCGCCATAGGTGGTGGTCTCGCCATAGCCGAGTTTTCTGGCCGCGTCGTAGATGGCGAGGCGGAAATCGTCGACTCCGTCGAGATCGACGGGAATGCCGGTGAAATCAACGTCCTCGCCAGCGGCGTAAGCCTTGATGGAAGCGATGAGATCGACCACCCATTTCGGCTGCGCCGTGGACGCGGAGACGCCGGCATGACGCATCAGCCGGCGCTCGATCGCCTCGCGGCTGCGTTCGGGCAGGCAGAGCCGGATCAGGCCCTTTTCGCTCCAGGCGATACCCATGAAGCCGATCACTGTTTCTAACACTGCGTGGCCAGCTGTGATCGAAGATGTCGTTTCCATGATGCGCTCCTTCCCGCAAAGCGGCGAAATCCGGGATTCCCGCCGGTACATATCAGGAACAATATGGCATCCCTGCCTGGGTCCCGCCACCCGAAAACCACCAGATGGCCCCGATTGCTAGCCAGGAATCGCTGGTGTAAGGGAAATCTTAACGACCCGACAAACCGGACTTCGAGCGCGGCTTGCCAGCAAAACAAACCCTTATCGCCATCGGCGTGATCGTGGCGGCTGCCGGCATGAGCGGCTGCACCTCGACCTCGCAGATGAAAGCCGCGCCGTCCCTGACCGAAACCGCGACGGTCGCGGGCAGCGATGCCGGCTTCACCGTGCCGCTGCCGCAGACGGTTTCGGTGCTGCCGCAATCCTCGGGCATCGCCCCTGTCCAGACCGCCGAGCTGGCGCCCGGCGCCACCGTCATTTCCGAAGGCGAGGCCGCCGCCCAGCCGGCCGCCGCGACCGCTGCCTTTGCCGGCGCGACGCCCGCGGCTCCGGCCGTGCCCGCCATCATGGTCGTCGGCACCAATGCCTGGCAGGCGCCGGCACCGGTGAAAGCCGGCCAGCCGGTCAAGGCAGGCCTGCCCGTGGTCAAGTCGGCCGAGACCTACACCACGGCCGGCCTCATCGTGCCGGCGACAGCCGGCGGCCAGAAGACCATGCCCGGCGTGCAGCAGGTGGCCTATGTCGTGCCGCAGAACCCGGCGGCGCTCGTCCAGTTCCCGTCCGCGCCGCTCACGCCGGCCGAGCCCGAACAGCATGCCACCGGCGTGCGTGGCGAGGTCGACCGGCTGATCGTCAAATACGCCGCGCTCTATCAGGTGCCGGTGGACCTGGTGCGCCACGTCGTCAACCGCGAAAGCACCTACAATCCCAAGGCCTACAATAACGGCCATTGGGGGCTGATGCAGATCAAGCACGCGACGGCCCGCGGCATGGGCTATGACGGGCCGGCCAAGGGCCTGTTCGACGCCGAGACCAATCTGAAATACGCGGTCAAATATCTGCGCGGCGCCTGGCTTGTATCCGACGGCAACGCCAAGAAGGCCGACTGGCTCTACCAGACCGGCTATTATTTCGACGCCAAGCGCAAGGGTCTGCTCGAGGCCACCGGCCTCGGCGTCGACCGCAAGCGCCGGCGTGCGCAGCCCGACGCCTGATCGGGATGGCCGAACCGCGTCCGCCGGCTCCAAACGACATCCGGCTGCGCAAAATCCTCGACGAGACGCTGGTCGCGCCGCACTGGCCGGACGGCTTCGTCATGCGCGGCCTCGAGCCCGGTGACGCGCTGCCGTTGCATGCCCTGCTGAGCGATGTCTATGGCGATGGAGACGAAGGCCCGTTCGAGGAATGGTGGCCGCGTGTCGTCGGCGATCCGGAATTCGACCCGGCGCTGTGTTTCCTCGTCATCGATGCCAAGGGCCGGCTGGCGGCCGCGGCACTGTGCTGGACTTCGGCCTATGTCAAAGACCTCGTCGTTCATCCCGAGGCGCGCGGCAAGGGTGTCGGCGAAGCGCTGATGTGGCATGCCTTCGCCGTCTTTCGCGGTCGCGGCGCGACCCATGTCGATCTGAAAACCAACACCGTGGACAGTGCCGCCGCCGTACGGCTCTACGACAGGCTCGGCATGTTCGAGGTCGAGTGGGCGGGCTGATCAGATATCTGGCGCGTTGCCGATTTTCTTCTTGAGTTCGAGCGCCCAGGCGCGGCCTTCATCGCCGCCCCACAAGAGCCAGGCGATATAGCCGGCCGAGGGGTTGTCTTCATTGCCGTAATTCTTGCCGCGCTTGTCGACCTCGTGGCGGGCGAAGTAGCTGACCATTCGCCGGATGGTGGACGGCGACAGGTTGCGGCGGTTCTTCAATTCGGTGGCTCGGGCGACCCCGATCTCGGTGCCGCCACGGCCGAACTCGCCGCGCAACCGCAAGCCCTTGGCGGCATTGTCGGCCACCACTTGCGGGCAGCGCAGGTCGATCTCGTCGTCATCGTGCATCGTGTCGACTTCCCATCGGCTGTTCCTACGTGATTGCAACAATGCAGGGAAGCCGGGTGTGTTCCCATCCGGCAGCCGGCGCTTGCACGTCGCGCGTGACTGGCCGACAATGAGGATGTCGGGCAAGGAGGAGTTTCGGCATGCCGCCATTCACCGTCAATCCGCAGCGTTTCGACCCCTACAAGAACTATCGCTTCCGGGTGAAATGGGATGGCCGCTACGTGGCCGGCATTTCCAGGGTCAGCGCCTTGAAACGCACCACCGATGTCGTTGAACATCGCGACGGGGGTGAGACCGGCACGACCCGTAAATCGCCCGGGATCACCCGCTTCGAGCCGATCACCATCGAGCGCGGGGTGACCCATGATCTCGAATTCGAGCGTTGGGCCAACAAGGTCTGGGACCTGCAGGCCAGCGGCGATATCTCGCTCAAGGATTTCCGCAAGGATCTGATCCTGGAATTCCACAACGAAGCCGGTCAACTCGCGATCGCTTACAAAATCTACCGGTGCTGGCCGTCGGAGGTGCAGATGCTGCCCGAGCTCGACGCCAATGCCAATGCGGTGGCGATCCAGAGCATGAAGCTGGAGAACGAGGGCTGGGAACGCGACACGGATGTCGCCGAGCCGACAGAGATGATGTTCACCGATCCGCCGTGATCGGCAAAAATGTAGGGAACCGGTCGCGGCCAAACGTCCTTGGGTCGTAGAGCACCCGCCGGGACGCCGGCGCCCTGAACAAAGGAGCCCGATCATGATCACCTTTCCCAACGAATCCGCCAGATACCGCACCCAGCGCGAAAAGCTTTTGAAGAAGGAAATCGAGCTGCGCCGCGCCATGGAAGACGTGGCCGAGGCGCGCCGCGCCCTGCCGCCCGGCGGGCTGGTGCCGCAGGACTACGTGTTCGACGGGCTCGACGCCGCCGGCAAGCCCGCCGCGGTCAAACTGTCGGACCTGTTCGCACCCGGCAAGGATACGTTGATCCTCTATCAGATGATGTTTCCCCGCCACCCGCAGGAGACGCGCGATGTCGCGGCGAGCGGCGGCACGGCCAGGCTCGCCCGGCCCGACCAGCCATGCCCGTCCTGCACCGCGCTGCTCGACCAGTTCGACGGCGCGGTCGGGCATCTCCAGGCGGCCGGGTTCAATTTCGCGGTCGTGGCCAAGACGGCGCTGGAAAACCTCGTCACGCTCGGCCGGGATCGCGGCTGGAAGAACATGCGGCTGGTCTCGTCGGCCAACAACAGCTTCAAGCGCGACTACAACGCGGAGTCGGGCGATGGCGCGCAATTGCCGCTGCTGTCGGTGTTCCGCAGGGATGGCGACGGGATCAGGCATTTCTGGTCGTCGGAGCTAGGCTTCGCGCCGACCGAGCCCGGTCAGGATCCGCGCGCCATCGGCACTTGCGAGATCCTGTGGAACCTGATGGACTTTACCCCGGAAGGCCGGCCGGACTGGAACGAACAATTGCAGTACAGCGAAGCCTGCTGTCACTGACGCCAGGCCTTCAGCCCTTCCGCTCCAATTCGGAATGGCTTTTCAGCACATGGTCGCCGTCGGCCAGTTCGATCAGGTAGGCGGGCTCTTCGGGGCTCGCCTTGCGCACCACTTCCGTGCCCTTGATCGTGCGCTTCACCTCGCTGGTGAAGCTCCTGCTTACCTTGCCGTCGGCGGTATGCGCGCCCCACTTCCAGGTCACGCGCGCTCCCTTGCGCAGCTTGTGCATGTCGGCTCCTCCGGCAGAGGAATGTTCCGCGCCGCCAACGGTTCCTGAGAACCAAAGGCCGGACCGGACGTTGGCCTTGTCCATTCACCCCATCACAGGAGCATGCCATGACCGACAGAAGCCTCGCCGAGATTGCCGAAAAGATGCGCGCCATCGACGTCGCCATGCTGTCCACCCATACGCAGAACGGCGCAATCGCCGGGCGGCCGATGAGCAACAACCAAGATGTCGAGTATGACGGCTCGTCCTATTATTTCACCTGGGACAAGTCGCAGGTGGTCGAAGACATCGAGCGCGACGCCAACGTGTCGTTGGCCTTCAAGGGCGATGACGGGTTCTGGGTGGCGGTCGAGGGCAATGCCGAGATCATCCGCGACAAGGCCGCCTTCGAAGAACACTGGAACGAGGACATAGACGACTGGTTCGAAAACGGCACCGACACGCCCGGCCTGGCGATGATCAGGATCGAGGCCGTGCGCGCCCATTACTGGGATGGCGAGGACGAGGGCGAGGTAACGCTACAGGCGTGACAACGCCTTGTCCCCACGCCAGGAAGCGGGAACAGCGTTTCGAAGAGCAGCCGTGATGTGGCGGTTCCCGTAGTCGCTGACGTCGGGGCGTTTCAACTTCGGCCGCTGTTGTTCGTGAAGCTCCCGCTCCAGTCGGCAGGAACATTGGAAGACCCGCTGCATTGATAGGGGACGGCGACCCCTTTCACGGACTCGAAGTGCGACCCACACTTAAAGACATATGGGACTTGGTGCGGGAAAGTGCGATTGGCTTTGTCAACGACAATGCCCTCAGTCATGGCGCGGCGATGGCCTTTTATGCAGCGACCTCGCTCGCGCCGGTTCTGATTATCGTGGTCGCGATCGTTGGCCTCGCATTTGGTCATGATGCGGCGCAACTGGCTTTGTCTGCTCAAATATCGGGGCTAATGGGTTCAGAAAGCGCTGCACTCCTTCAGTCGGCGCTCGAAGGGGCATCCAGCAAATCATCGGGGACCCTGGCGGCCATTATCGGCGTGGTCACTCTGTTCGTCACCGCCTCCGCTGTGTTCGGCGAGATGCAGCAGGCGCTGAATGCAATATGGAAGGTCGAAGCGAAAGGGACTTCGCTGTCTCGTCTTCTGCGCGCGCGTGCCGCAAGTCTCGGCCTGGTCGCCGCCCTCGGCTTTATGTTGCTGGTATCCTTGGTGGCGAGCGCGGCGATCTCCGCCGTAGGCAGTGTGATCAGCGCTCATTTGCCGTTCGGCGAATTTGTTCTGAGTGCCATAAACACCCTGATTTCCTTTTTGCTGATCTCTGTAATGTTTGCCGCGATCTACAAGATCCTGCCGGACCGTGCCTTGGAGTGGCGGGATGTCGGGATCGCGCCGTCGTGACGGCGGCACTGTTCACATTGGGGAAGTCGCTTATCGGTTGGTATATCGGCACAAGTGCGATCGCATCATCCTACGGTGCGGCCGGAGGGCTGCTCGTCATACTGCTCTGGGTCTACTATTCATCGGAAATCTTTCTGCTCGGGGCAGAGTTGACCCGTGCCTATTCCGTTCGACATGGGAGCAGGTCCGACCTCAACGGGTTGGTTCAAAATGGCCCCGCTTCAGAAGGCCTTGCTTCAATTCGGCCGAAGCCCGGCCCGTCAGGGGCCGTTGCATTGCTGGCGGTGGCGTGCGTGAGCGCGATGGCGACAGCCTTTCTATTCGGGCCTCGTCGCTCATAGGCGCAGATCACGCCGCGGTCGCAAGGCTGTTTGTCTCCTATGTGAGGAGAAAGGACGCGGCTGGCAACCTCACCGCATCTGCCGCGTTGGGTCTGCGAGGACACCATCACGGAGCATCTCGATGAACCCGCATCTCGCCATTGCCATGCTGGCGCTTCTCGCCGGCGCGCCTTCAGCCTTTGCCCAGCAGGCCGGCACCTTGCCGGCGGTGTCGGAGAGCAAGGTCGACACCGAGACGTTCACCAAAACGCTGGTCAGCGCCAACCGCTTCGAGATCGAAAGCAGCAAGCTGGCGCTGAAGAAGGGCGTCGCGGCCGACGTCAAGGATTTCGCCGAGCTGATGGTCAAGGACCACACCAAGGCCGGACAGGATTTCAAGGCGGCGCTGGAAAAGCGCCAGACCACGGCATCGGTCACATCAGATGGCCCGCCGCTGCTGCCCAACGACCAGGCGATGCTCGATCAACTCAAGGCGCTGGACGGCGACGCGTTCCAGGCCAGGTACATCGCCGTGCAGACCGAGGCGCACAAGCAGGCGGTGGCGATGTTTTCCACCTATGCGCGGTCCGGCGACGATCCGGCGCTGAAGGAATTCGCCAAGAAGACGCTGGAGGTGCTCAAGATGCACGAGATGCATCTGCGGGATGTCGCGGCGGTGCATTGAGTTCCTTTTTGACGTTGGCGCTTCCTCTCATTGCCCGGCAGGCAGATGAGGGGCAGCGCTGACTTCGATGGTTCGTGGGCAAGCAGCCGTATAGGATTGCCGTATCAACCACGGAGTGCCGCATGCCCAGGATCGACCTCTCCGCCGTACCCGCCCGCAAGGGCTCGCCCTATCCAGCCCCTTTCGATCAGCCTTGCGCGACCCGCATCCGCCGGCGCCTCGGCGATGCCGGCGGGCTCAGCGATTTCGGCGTCAACCTGATGGAACTTCCGCCGGGCGGCTGGTCGAGCCAGCGCCACTGGCACAGCCATGAGGACGAGCTCGTCTATATATTGGAGGGGGAGCTGGTGCTGGTCGAGGATGGCGGCGAGACGCTGCTCAAGGCCGGCGACTGCGCCACCTTCGCCAAGAACAGCGGCAACGGCCACCACATGATCAACCGGTCGGCGGCGACCGCGCGCTATCTCGAAGTCGGCTCGCGCGACATGGAGGATGTCACCACCTGCTCCGACATCGACATGATGAGCCCGAACTCGGACGGGCGATTTTTGCACAAGGACGGGACGCCTTATCCGGGGCAGGGGTGACGCATCCCTCGAGTGGACCGGCTTGTCGCGATCCTCACAAATGGATGTTCAGGCCGACCGTGACCGTGTTGAAGTTGGACGAGCCCTTGATTGTTGCGCCGTTGATTGAATAGTCGGCGCTGCCGAAATCGAAATATCTGTATTCGCCCTTCAGCGAGACTTTCTCGGTCAGTGCGTATTCGATGCCCGCGCCCGCCGTCCAGCCGAACTTGGTGGCCGAATCGCTGTTGATTGCGCCGCCAGCCGAGTAGGAGACCCTGGTGCCGCTGACGGCGCCGCCGGCGGTGGCGAAGAACAGCCAGGCATCCCTGGCGAAGCCGGCGCGCAGGCGCGCCGAGCCCAGCCATTGCATGTCGGCCGTGACGGTTCCCGCACCGACCGCCTCGTTGCCGTCGGCGGCGGAAAGCAGCAGGTCTGCCTCGGCGCCGATCAGGAAGCCGTTGGCCATCAGGTGGTTGTAACCGGCCTGCAGACCGCCGATGAAGCCCCTGGTGCGCACCGAGACATCGGCATCGCCGCCGCCGGGCGTCGTCGTGGTGACGATGGTTCCGTTGCCGTCGGAGGGCACGAAATCGCTGGGGAAACCGGGATAGGTGATGGGTGACGGGTTTCCCTGGCGGCCGCCATAATAGTCGCCGTTTGGACCGAGCGCATAGACGGAATGGTAGATGCATTCGTCATTGGCCACCGGCGCGCCGGTGCCGCGAAAATCATAGGCGCCCTGGTTGGTCGGGATGTAGAGGCCCGAGCCGTTGTTGACCAGGCCAAGCTGCCCGACGATGCTGTCCGGATACTCCTGATTGTTGGTCGCTGCGGAACCGAACACGCTGCCCGCCGGCGCATCGTAGAGCGGCACGATGCCGAACGAGCCGGCATCGCAGGCCTCGGTGGTCGTTCCGCCGGCTCCCGGAATGGAGAGGCCAGACTTGCCGGCGCCATAGCCCGCCTGCACGCCGACATAGAAGCCGCTCCATGAAGCGCTGCCGCCGGCTCCGGCCATTGCAGGCGCCGACAGTGCCAGCAGCAGAGCCGCCGAAAGCAGATATTTATTCGTCTTCACCAGCGCCCCCGCAGCCCAGACATCCAGGATTCGTCCCACCAGAGAAGGATGCGGCCTGGGGGTCTTTGCTGCTACCTGTCGAAACCGATAGGTTCTGATGCGGGCTGATTTGCCGGGCGGAAACTTGGGAGGATTGCATGAAGAAGGAAGTCATCGAAGTGCCCGTCATGTCGGACAAGGTGCGGGCGCTCGGCTTGCCTTGTTCGACAGCGGTGAGGGCTAATGGCTTCGTATTCATCTCGGCGACGCCGCCGGTGGACATGGTGACCGGCGAGATGGTTCGTGGTGACATCGAGACCCAGACAGACGCATCCCTGAAGGCGCTGAAACACTGCCTGGAAGCGGCCGGCACCTCGCTGGAAAACGTGGTGATGGTGCGCATCTACGCCGTCAATTCGGGATTCTACACCGCGATCAACAGGGTCTACGCCCGGTATTTTAGCGTGAATCCGCCGGCGCGGAGTTTCGTGCCGGTGGCGTCCTGGCCGATGGAGTTTGATATCGAGATTGAGTGCGTGGCGGTGGGGTGAGAAGGACCGCAAGGGTCCGTTCGCCGCGGCGGAGGCTTTCAATCCGTTGAAATCGCATGTTAGCTTCCTCTCCTGGAAGACTACTTTCCAAATACCTTCTGGGGACCGAAATGGGTGGTTTTGGCGCTGAACTTCGTCGGCATTTTACACTATTGGCCTTTGGCTTATTGGTGGCGTCAATCGTTCCCCAATTCGCGGCAGCTGCATGCCCGGATATTCCCGTGGCTGTGGCTGGCCCCATGACCGGAGATTGGGCCGTTTACGGCGAGGAAATGCGCCGTGGCGCTCAACTCGCAACGGACGACATCAACGCCAAAGGCGGGATCAAGGGATGCAAGCTAGCGCTTATGGTGCTCGACGATCAGGGCAAACCGGACACCGCTATCGCCATTGCAAAGGCATTTGGCAGGGACAGGGTTCGGTTTGTCGTCGGCCACTACAATTCAGGGTCTTCAATTCCAGCTTCGCAAATCTACGCCAAGAACAACACTCTGATGGTCAGTCCAGCATCCACAAATCCCGGACTTACCGAATTCAAACTCTGGAATGTGATCCGCACAGCGGGCCGTGACGATGTTCAAGGGACGTTTGCCGGTAAGTATATGGTGGATCATTTCGCAAACGGGAATCTGGCCATCGTAAGCGATGGTACGCCCTATGGCGACGGCCTGGCGAACAAGGCCCGGAACGCGCTGCGGGCAAAGGGGCACCCTGAAAAGCTCGCCACCAAGGTCAAATATGATCAAACCGATTTTGGCGACCTGATCGCTAAAATGAAGGCCGCGAAGATCGACGTCGTCTTCTTTGCCGGGCTTGGGGATCAGTTGGGCCGGCTTATTCGTCAGGATGACGACGCCGGCATGCATCTGCAATTCATCTCCGGCGACGGTGCCATGGTCAAGGGTCTGACCGCCTTGGGCGGACCGGCAGTCCAGGGGACCCTGATCGTGTTTTCGCCCGAGGACCGCTCCAATCCGGCCGCCAAGGACGTGGTCACACGTTTTCGCGCCCAGGGGTTCGAGCCCGAGGCCTATACGCTGAAGTCCTACGCCGCCGTCCAGGTGATCGCGGCGGGCATGGAGATGGCGGGCGTCCAGGCGCCAAGACTTGTCGCGGCCGCCATACGGTCAGGCAAGCCGATTTCGACCGTGGTGGGCGATCTGACATTCGACGCCAAAGGCGACAGGCGCGAGCCCGATGTCGCGATGTATGTCTGGACGAAACAGGCAAACGGTGGCCTGTCGCTGGAGCCGGTGAAGTAGGGCAGCCACCCGAAGTGGAACTGCCTTGGACGTCGCTGAAGGCCGGCGCACAGCTTCGTGCCGGTGGCGTCGAGATCGAATGTACGGCGGTGGCGTGAGTTTTTTCTCGTCGTAACCCAGGGAGATCGTCATGACCAAGGAAATCATCGAAGTGCCGGTGCTGTCGGCGGCGGTGCGCGCGCTTGGCGTGCCGTTGTCGCTGGTGACCAAGGCCGCCGGGCTGGTCTTCGTCTCCGGCACGCCGCCGCTCGATCTTTTGACCGGCAGACTGGTCAAGGGCGACATCGAGGTGCAGACCGAGGCATCGTTGAAGGCGCTGAAACATTGCCTCGAAGCGGCCGGCACCTCGCTGGAAAACGTGGTGATGGTGCGCATCTACGCCGTCAATTCGGGGTTTTATAACGCGATCAACCGGGTCTATGCCCGGTATTTCAGCGTGAATCCGCCGGCGCGGAGTTTCGTGCCGGTGGCGTCCTGGCCGATGGAGTTCGATATCGAAATTGAGTGCGTGGCGGTGGGGTGAGGGGCTTCACCAATACGATTTGAACGATTCGCCAAGAAGATACTGCAGGCGCTCAATATGTATAAAAAACAGATGCGGGGATGCCAATGTCGGGCACAGCGATAGAGGGATATTTCTAGAGCTTGAGGATTGCATATGATGCCAGTCAGTTTATATTTTTTCGAATAGGGCAGGAGGAGAAAAATGGCAGAAAAGCAAAATGACTTGAATCCAGTTGAGGCGGCCGTCAAAGACGATAAGAAGGCGGTGCCTAATCGAGAAATACCTGGGAACATGCCGTACACGTCTAGTGTTGGAGTCTTTAAGAGAGCAATTCAGAAAATACCTGTCAGTGAGAGGCCACCTAAGTTTAATAGGGACTTCCTAAATACTGTATTTGAGATAACTGGAGGAAGCTCAATACCGGTTATACCAATTTTGAAAAGGGTGGGGTTCTTAAATAGTGACGGTACACCTACCAGCTATTATTCTGATTTTCAAACTGACGGAGGCAGGGCTTCAGCTGCACTTCACGCGCTAAAAACTGGCTTTGCCGAGATTTTTAAACGGAATCAGTACGCGCACAAGGCCGATCGCGACAAGATTATCGACGCAATCGTCAGCATCACCGGGCTGACGCGTACAGACAAAGTTGTTGGATACATTTACGGCACGTTCAATGCATTCCAAGAGTATGCTCAAGCGGTCGATGAGAGTAAGGCTGCCGTCGTGAATGCCACCGCTAACTCAGATTCGATGGTTTCTACACCGGACCGCACTAGCGCCCCTCAGCTAAGTCTCAACGGTATCTCATATCATATTAATTTGGTTTTACCTGCGACTACAAATATTGAGATATATAATACGATATTTAGAAGCATTAGAGAAAATCTGATAAAATGATAGATTCTCAAAAATTGGAATTATATATTTTGAAATGCGCTGTAATTCAGGCGGAAGTAGAGAAATTTGATCAGGCTGATGGCTTGCCTCTGATCATGACTCGTGCCGACGCAGCCGAGGTTTACGGCGAGCATCTCGCGCAATTTTCTGCGGAGAGCCGTTCTCGTGCTTCGAAGATGGCATCGTACTATGAGTTGTTCTACCTCGTGGAGAACGAGATTAGAAGAATAATACAAGAGACGTTAGAGGAATCGTATGGGCGATCCTGGTGGGATACCTGTGTCGATCAGCTTATTAAAGACGAGGTTGATAAGAATCGTAAAAGAGAACTGGAATTGGCTCTCTCTATCCGCTCCGAGCGGGAAATAGACTACACTACCTTTGGGCAGCTTGGGGACATAATAAGAAAGAATTGGGCGAATTTCGCTGGCATCATGAGTAATCAGCCAGCCTTATCAAGGGTTCTGCATCAGCTTAACGTGTTACGTGGCACGATTGCGCATTGTGGTTTTTTGGCCGAAGACGAAGTCGATCGTCTTCATCTCACTATCAAAGACTGGTTTCGGGTTATGGCAGGCCCACGTTAGCCTCTTAAGCAAAATACTCCTGCAGCGGTCGAACCTCCAGGCTCCCCGCCTTCAGCGCCGCAATCGCCTCGGCCACGGCAGCCGCCCCAGACAGCGTCGTGTAATACGGCACCTTCTGCATCAGCGTCGCCCTGCGTAGGGACTTCGAGTCCGACACCGCCTTTTGCCCATCCGTGGTGTTGAAGACGATCTGCACCTGGCGGTTGCGGATGGCGTCCTCGATGTGGGGGCGGCCTTCCAGCACCTTGTTGATCTTCTGGGCGTCGACGCCGTTTTCGGCGAGGAAGCGGGCGGTGCCTGAGGTGGCCAGCACCTTGAAGCCGAGGCCGGCCAGGCGCTTGACCGCCGGCAAGATGCCTTTCTTGTCCTCGTCGCGCACCGAGACGAACAGCGTGCCGGAGCGCGGCAGGTCGACGCCGGCGCCGAGCTGGCTCTTGGCGAAGGCGAGCGCAAAGTCGCGGTCGAGGCCCATGACCTCGCCGGTCGAGCGCATTTCCGGGCCGAGCAATATGTCGACGCCGGGGAAGCGGGCGAAGGGGAAGACAGCTTCCTTGACCGCGATGTGGCCGGGATTGCGCGGGTCGGGCATCGGGCCGTAATGGGCGAAGGCGTCTTCCAGCGTCTCGCCAGCCATGATGCGGGCGGCGATTTTGGCGATCGGACGGCCGATGGTCTTGGCGACGAAGGGCACGGTGCGCGACGCCCGCGGGTTGACTTCGAGCACATAGACCGTGCCGTCCTTGATCGCGTACTGCACGTTCATCAGGCCGCCGACATTGAGCGCGCGGGCAAGTGCGGCCGTCTGGCGCTCCAGCTCGTCGACGAGGTCCGATGGCAGCGAATGCACCGGCAGCGAGCAGGCCGAGTCGCCCGAATGGATGCCGGCCTCCTCGATGTGCTCCAGAATGCCCGAGACGAAAGTCGCGTGGCGATCGCAGAGGCAGTCGACATCGACCTCGATGGCGCCTGAGAGATAGGTGTCGAACAGCAGCGGGTTTTTTCCCAGCAGCGTGTTGATCTGGCCGGTCTTGTCGTTGGGGTATTTCTGCTTGATGTCCTCCGGCACCAGGCCGGGCACGGTGTCGAGCAGGTAGGTCTGCAGCATGCCCTCGTCATGGATGATCTGCATGGCGCGGCCGCCCAGCACATAGGACGGGCGCACCACCAGGGGGAAGCCGAGCTCGCCGGCGACGAGGCGGGCCTGCTCGACCGAATAGGCGATGCCGTTCTTCGGCTGGCTGAGGTTCAGCTTGTGCAGGAGCTTCTGGAAGCGGTCGCGGTCCTCGGCCAGATCGATCATGTCGGGCGAGGTGCCGAGGATCGGGATGCCGGCTTTCTCCAGCGCATCCGCCAGCTTCAGCGGCGTCTGGCCGCCGAACTGCACGATGACGCCGACCAGTTCGCCAGACGCCTGCTCGGCGCGCAGGATCTCCAGCACGTCTTCCGCCGTCAGTGGATCGAAATAGAGCCGGTCCGACGTGTCGTAGTCGGTCGAGACCGTCTCCGGGTTGCAGTTGATCATGATCGCTTCATAGCCGGCGTCGCGCAGGGCAAACGCCGCGTGGCAGCAGCAATAGTCGAACTCGATGCCCTGGCCGATGCGGTTCGGACCGCCGCCGAGGATGACGACCTTTTTCCGCGATGAAACCTGGGCTTCGTTGGCAAGTGCGCCGGCGAAGGGCACTTCGTAGGTCGAGTACATGTAGGCGGTGGGCGAGGCGAACTCGGCCGCGCAGGTGTCGATGCGCTTATAAACCGGATGAACGTCGAGCTTTTCGCGAATCTTCTGAACGACTTCGGCGTCGGTCTTCGTCAGTGACGCGAGGCGGGCGTCGGAGAAGCCCATCGCCTTCAGCATGCGCAGATTGACCGCGTCCTGCGGCAGGCCGTGCTCGCGCACGCGGGCTTCCATGGCGAGGATGCCCGCGATCTGCTCGAGGAACCACGGGTCGATCTTGCACATGGCGTGCACGTCTTCCAGCGAGGTGCCCATGCGGATCGCCTGCGCCACCATGCGCAACCGGTCGGGTGTCGGCGTGCCCAATGCGGCGCGGATGGCGTTGCGGTCGTCGGCGCTGTTGGCGGAACCCAGGCCGGGGATCTCGATCTCGTCGAGGCCGGTGAGACCGGTTTCGAGACCGCGAAGCGCCTTCTGCAGCGATTCCTGGAAGGTGCGGCCGATGGCCATGACTTCGCCGACCGACTTCATGGCCGTCGTCAGCACCGGCTCGGCGCCGGGGAATTTCTCGAAGGCGAAACGCGGGATCTTGGTGACGACATAATCGATCGACGGCTCGAAGGAGGCGGGCGTGGCGCCGCCGGTGATGTCGTTCTCCAGCTCGTCCAGCGTGTAGCCGACGGCAAGCTTGGCCGCGATCTTGGCGATTGGGAAACCGGTGGCCTTCGAAGCCAGTGCCGACGAGCGAGACACGCGCGGGTTCATCTCGATGACGACGAGGCGGCCGTCCGCCGGGTTGACGGCGAATTGCACGTTGGAGCCGCCGGTCTCGACGCCGATCTCGCGCAGCACCGCGATCGAGGCGTTGCGCATCATCTGGTATTCCTTGTCGGTCAAGGTCAGCGCCGGCGCGACGGTGATGGAATCGCCCGTGTGCACGCCCATCGGATCGATGTTCTCGATCGAGCAGACGATGATGCAATTGTCCGCCTTGTCGCGGACGACCTCCATCTCATACTCCTTCCAGCCAAGCACGCTCTCCTCGATCAGCACTTCGGTGGTCGGCGAGGCGTCGAGGCCGGACTGGACGATGTCGTAGAATTCGGCCCTGTTGTAGGCGATGCCGCCGCCGGTGCCGCCCATGGTGAAGGACGGGCGGATGATGGCCGGCAGGCCGACATGGTCGAGCGCCTGGGCGGCAATCGCCATGCCATGGCTGATGTAGCGCTGCTTGCGGTCGCCTTCGCCGAGGTTCCAGCGGGTTTCCAGCGCGTCCAGTGCCGCGTCGAGGTTCTCGGGCTTCTCGGCCTTCAGCGCGGCGCGCTCGGCCTCGTGCGTCTTGCGGTCGGCATTCTTGACGTCGGTGGCGTTGGCCAGCATCGACTTCGGGGTTTCGAGCCCGATCTTCTTCATCGCCTCGCGAAACAGCGCCCGGTCCTCGGCCTTGTCGATGGCCGTGGCGTCGGCGCCGATCATCTCGACCTGATAGCGCTCCAGCACGCCCATGCGGCGCAGCGACAGTGCGGTGTTGAGCGCGGTCTGGCCGCCCATCGTCGGCAACAGCGCATCCGGCCGCTCCTTGGCGATGATCTTGGCCACCACTTCAGGCGTGATCGGCTCGATATAGGTGGCGTCGGCCAGTTCCGGGTCGGTCATGATGGTGGCCGGGTTGGAATTGACCAGGATGACGCGGAAGCCTTCCTCCTTCAGCGCCTTGCAGGCCTGGGTGCCGGAATAGTCGAACTCGCAGGCCTGGCCGATGACGATGGGGCCGGCCCCGATGATCAGGATCGACTTGATGTCGGTGCGTCTTGGCATGTTCGAAATTCCGTTCGGCAGCGGGCTTGCACAAAAAACCGGGACGGGAAGACCCGGCCGGTTGCGCTCGCGATTCTGGTATCAGGCTAGGAGGGCCTTATAGGGAAGAGTTCTGGCGGATGTAACCCCGAAAATGCGGGAGTAGGGAGTAGGGAGTAGGGAGTAGGGAGTAGGGAGTAGGGAGTAGGGAGTAGGGAGTTTGGAGTAGGGAGAAGAGTTCTGGCGGATGTAACCCCGAAAATGCGGGAGTAGGGAGTAGGGAGTAGGGAGTAGGGAGTGACGCTCCTTGCTAATCCCTGTTGCCTAACACCTAATCCCCCAGCGCCAGCTGGTCCGTGATCTCGAACCGCTCCGACACGCCGACGCGGATCATGTTGAGGTTGCCTTCCCTTGTGAAGCGGAAGTCGCTGCGCGAGTTGGAGCCGGCGGGCTGGCCGGCGTAGAAGGAGATGACGCGCGTGCCGCCGTCGGGCCAAGTCACGGTGACGTCGGCCTTGTCGGAACCGTTGCGCACGACACTGATCTCGCAGCGCGTCATCGGCTGGCCGACATAGCGCGCGCAGGGGATCTCGCCCGTCGCATCCGGCGCATGCGCCAGGGGTTGCGGCGGCTCCACCCGCGCCACGGTCTGCGGGTCGATGGCGGGTTCTTCGGCTCTTTTGCCTGGGCGCGGCGTCGGGACCGGAATGCCCTTCGCCTGTTGTGCCGGGGCCTCACCCGCTGCCGGCCCGGCGTCGTCTGCCGGTTCGGCGGCGGCTTCCTGCACCGGCTGCTGGTCGGCTTTCCCGACAGGTGCTTCAGGGGCGGAGGCCACGGCCACGGCTTCGGCCGGCGCGGGCGTGACTGTGGCGGCGGCTACCGGCGCTGGCGCCGGAGCCTCGATCGGGCTCTTGATTTCACTGGTCGTCGGATTGTCCTGCGCGGCCAGAGCCAGGCCATAGGCATCCTGCATAGCGGTGGCGGCCGCCGATTTCACCGGCGGTTCGGCTGACGCGGCCGGGTGGGAGACCCCGCCGAGCCGTGCTGTCAGATCGGGTGGCGCGGGGGGCGGTTGAACGACCGGGCTGGCGGCCTCGGCCGCTGGTGTCGCGCCGGCCACGGGAGCGGCGCCGGCGGCAGGCGTCGCGGCGTCGGATTTCTGGCTGGTATCGGCGGCCATGGCGACGGCGGGCGCCTCTCCAGCCTGATCGACAGGCACCGTCGCCGGGTTGACCGGAACGAGATAGCGCGCCGGGGCCCAGCCGTTGGCTTTGGGATTGTCCGATTCAACCTTGCACCAGGGGTGGCCCTCGATCTCGTTGCAGCCGAGGTTCCTGACGCTGGCGCCGGCGGCCAGGCGCGTCTCGGTCTTGCCGAGCGGCGATGGCTTGGCGCGGACATTGAGGAGATCGTCTGGGGCGAGCCCGGTGACGATGGAGATGAAGGGCGCCTCCTCGGCATGCGCCGGGACAACAGCCGGCCACGCCGCCATCAGCAGCGGAGCGGCGGCAATCAGCGCATGCAAATTCCTGTGGAGCGTAACAGTGCGCCTCTTCATTGGGCCGTGCGCCGATACTCAAATCACCATGTCGCGGCGCGCTCGCCGCATGTCCGGCCGGTTTTATAAGGGACGACGCGCCGCCATGTAAGCCTGAAAATTCAAGTGAACCATGGCGACGCGCCATCGTGGCGACCCATGGTGACGGCTCACGGCATGAAGCCGGTGCGCAGCCCGTGCGCCCATTCCGGGCGCCCCGCCTGTTCGGCCTGACGCGCCGCCGCCTCATGGTCGTAGTCCACCGCGATCATCTCGAAGCGGTCGGGCTGGCCGGCACCGCCCAAGGTGACGATGCCATAGCGGGCGTGCGGCGAGCCCTGCTCGGAGACATGCGCCGGCGGGGTGGAATCGTCATAGGCGGGACAGCCGATGCTGCCCGGATTGAAGATGACGGGGCCATCGGGGATGCGGACCAACTCCGCGCGGTGGCTGTGGCCGCACAGCGCGATGCGGTATTTCGGATCCAGCCCGCCCAGCCGGTGCCGGATCGCGGCCAGTGGCGCGCGCACCAGCCGGCCGTCGACGACCGCGTCGAGCAAGTATTTTTCGTCATGGTCGGGACGGGCATGGAAGGCGACGATGCCGGGCGCGATCTCCAGGGTGAGCGGCTGGGCAGACAGCGCCTCGCGCTGCGCCATTGTCAGCCGCTGCTGCGCATAGACGTCGGACGCCCACATGGTCTCGTCGGCCGGGTCGACGGCGACGCGGCGGTCATGGTTGCCGCGCACCGTCGGCAGGTTCAGCGCCTGCAGCCGCTCAAACGTCTCGCGTGGCCAGAGCGGCCCGGAAACGCTGTCGCCGAGATTGACGCTGAGATCGGCCCCGCCGCGCCGCGCCAGATCCTCGAGCACGGTGTCGAGGGCGAGGACGTTGCCATGGATGTCGGCGAGGACTGCTATGCGCATGGGAGGCTCCGGGTGGTGCGGCCCCGTTGGAGCCTCGCTGCCAACATTGGCTATCAAGCCTTTGTTATCAAGCCCTTGGGATCGATAGAGACGCCGCGCAGCCGACAGGTGCTATCGCGAAAGCATGCCGCCTGCTACCGTCCTTGCCGTTCCAGAACTCATCTGGGGAAAATCGATGACCCGTGACCAGATGTTCGCCCACCTCCGCGCCGCCAATGATGTGGCGCGCGAGACTGCCGCGCATGGACACCATCCTTTCGGCTGTGTGCTCGTCGGCCCCGACGATCGCGTCCTGATGCGGCAAGGCAACATCAACACCGTGCGCCATGCCGAAACCGAACTTTGCCGGCGTGCCGCCGACGCCTATCCGCCGGATTTCCTCTGGTCCTGCACGCTGGTCTCAACCGGCGAACCCTGTGCGATGTGCGCCGGAACGTTCTACTGGGCAAATATCGGCCGGCTGGTCTACGGCGTCGAGGAGACCAAGCTTCTCGCGCTGACCGGCAACCACGCCGAGAATCCGACAATGAACCTCGCGTCGCGTACGGTTCTCGGCTCCGGTCAGAAGCAGATCGAGGTCCACGGCCCGTTCCCCGAGATAGAGGAGGAGCTTGTCGCCCCGCATATCGGGTTCTGGCAGCGCTAGATCGGCTGTCAGGCCGGAAGACGACCAGCTATCTGTCGGGTAGCGACCTCAGGCAGGCATTTCCAGATCGTGCCCGCCGACGGCAGGCAGCGCCGGGTCGTCCACCGCCGCGGCGATGACGCTGTCGATGAGGCCGGGGAAGCGGGCGTCGAGGTCGGCGCGGCGCAGCGTGATCATGCGGTTGGTGCCGACCACTTCGGCGCGAGTGACGCCGGCCTCGCGCAATTTGGCCAGGTGATAGCTGAGGTTGGTCTTGGAGGCGAGGTCGAGAAACTGGCTGCAGTTCAGCGGCACGCCTTCCTTGCTGGCGAGATAACGCACGATGGCGAGCCGCGTCGGGTCTCCGAGCACGCCGAGCACGATGGGCAGGCTGATCTGGTCCGTATTGGGGTGGGGTAGCGTCATGGCTGGAACCTAAGCACAGTTCGGGCCGATTTCAACGCGTCGATCCTGCTCGGCCCTATCAACCGTTTCTCCTTTTCACGACGGTCCTGACACAGGGCTGTCAGCATGGTTCAGCTATTTTGCCCTGGCTTCATTGACATTATGGCCCGCTATGTCCAATTGTTCAATAACTTTTGAACTAAGGACATATCGCCATGGACAAGCGGATCTTCTGGCTTGCGCTCGGGTCGTTCGCGATCTCGACCGAGGGCTTCGTCATCTCCAGCCTTCTGCCCGACATCGCCAGGGATGCCGGCATCTCCGTGCCGCTCGCCGGTTCGCTCATCACCGCCTTCGCGCTCGCCTATGCGATCGGCACGCCAGTTCTGGCGACGCTGACGGGCGAATGGGACCGGCGCCGCGTCATCCTGTGGACGCTGGTGTTCTTCGTCATCGGCAATGTCGTCGCCGCCCTCAGTTCCTCCTTCGAAGTGCTGCTTGTCGCACGCATCATCATGGCGCTGTCGTCGGGCCTGTTCGCGGCGACCGCGCAAGGCACGGCCGTGGCGCTGGTCGATGACCATCACCGGGCCCGCGCCATCGCCGTCGTCGTCGGCGGCACCACGGTGGCCGTCGCCGTCGGCGCGCCCCTTGGCGCGCTGGTCGCGGCCATCGCCGGCTGGCGCGGCACTTTCTACGCCATTGCCGGCCTTGGCGCGCTTTCAGGCGCCATTCTCTGGTGGAGGCTGCCGCGCGGCATCATCGGCACCAGGCTGCCGCTGAAGCGCCGGCTGGCGGCGGCCATGCGTCCCGGCGTGATGCCGATCCTGGTGACGACGGCGCTTGCGCTCATCGGTGCGTTCACCGTGTTCAGCTTCATCGCGCCACTGGCCATCGAAGGCGCCGGGCTGTCGCCGATCGCGCTGCCGGGCATGCTGCTCGCCTTTGGCGCCGGCGCCGTCATCGGCAACATCGCCGGTGGCCAGGCCGCCGACCGTTTCGGCGCGACGCGCACCGTCGGCTGGTCGCTGGCGCTGAGTGCCGCCATGCTGGTCACCTTCTCGCTGATCCCGTCCTTCCTGCCGCATCATCTCGCGGGACCGGCGCTTATGGGCATGATGGTGCCGTGGGGCATCGTCGGCTGGGCCTTCCCGCCGGCGCAAGCCAGCCGCATCATCAAGCTCGCGCCCGACGCGGCCCCGATCGTGCTGTCGCTCAACGCGTCCGCGCTCTATCTCGGCGTCGCGCTCGGCGCGGTGGTCGGCGGGGCGGTGCTGCGCTACGGCGCGCCGGCCGATCTCGGCCTGATCGCGGCTGCCTTCCCGGTCATCGGGCTCGGCATCGTGCTGGCGGGAAGGGCATTTGCCCGGCCCGTCGCCATGCCGGCGGAGTAGACCGGCCAGGACTTCCATTTTTTGCGCGGCCGCTGCTTCACCTCGAAGGAGCGGCCGCCGGCATTTCGAGGTCCAGCGCCGCCACCCCGTCGAGTGTGGCGCGCAGTTTCGCGGCCTGCTCCGTGCCGATCCTCGCCTCGAACTGCTGCTGGGCGACGCTCCACAGCTTGATTGCCTCGTCGAGCTTGGCCTGGCCGACCGGCGTCAGGCGCACGCGTTTGACCCGACGGTCGTCCTTGTCCGGGAAGGTTTCGACATAGCCGTCGCGAACCAGCGGCTTCAGCGTGTGGCCGAGTGCCGATAGATCCATGATCAGCGCCTCGGCAATGGCTCCCATGGCCGGTTCGCCGCTGACGCTGATCTGAAAGAGCAGGCCGAACTGCGTGCCCTTCAGTCCAGAAGGCGCCAGCGCTTCATCGTAGAAGCGCCCGAGCCGGCGCGCGGTGCGCCGCAAGGTGGCATTGTTGCACCGGCTGAATCCGGGCTGCTGAAGATCGGTCATGTCAACTCCTCGCCGGCGAAGAATGCGCCAGCCTGCCGCAGAAATAGTTTTCGCCGCCGCCGTTGACAAGATAGTGGCATATACCTACTTCGCAGAAAGTGGCATATGCCACTAATTGCAATTCGAATGAGGCCTGGCTTCCGACATCGAAGCCGAATGACAGCGAAGAAAAGGAACACGACAATGAGCAAGAACGAGAACAAGGGAACGGCCGTGATAACAGGCGCGTCCTCGGGCATCGGCGCGGTTTATGCCGACCGGCTGGCGGGGCAGGGCTATGACCTGGTGCTGGTGGCCCGCCGCGCCGACCGGCTCGGCGAACTGGCCGAGAAGCTGCGCTACGCCTACGGCCGCAAGGTCGGCGTGATCGCGGCTGATCTGTCCGACGACGACGATGTGCGCCGTGTCGAAAAGGCGATAGCGGCCGACGGGAGCGTGACGCTGCTGGTCAACAATGCCGGCCTCGGCGGCCAGATGGTGGTGGCAACCGCCGATGCCGATGCCGTCGAGCGCATGATCAAGGTCAATGTCATCGCGTTGACCCGGCTGACGCGCGCCGTATTGCCGGGGCTCCTGGCGCGCAACCGTGGCGCCATCGTCAACATCGCCTCGGTTGCCGCCTATGGCATCGCCGTCGGCGGCATCTACAGCGGCACCAAGGCCTATGTCGTCAACTTCACCGAAGCCGTGCAGAAGGAAGTCGCCGGCACAGCGGTGAGGGCGCAGGTTGTGCTGCCGGGGCCGATCCGCACCGAGTTCTGGGAGCTTTCGGGCGCAGACATCGATTCCCTCAACCAGGATTGGGTGATGACCGTTGACGATCTGGTCGACGCCTCGCTCGCCGGCCTTGCCCAGGGTGAGACCGTCACCGCGCCGGGCCTCGCCGATCCGGCCAAGCTCGATGCCTATCTCGGCGCCAGGGACAGTTTCTATGTCAGTCTGATCGGCGGCAAGCCGGCGGCGCGCTACGCGGCGTGAGCCTAGACGATGGCGGCCGGCCGTCAGGCCGACCGCCACATCGGAATGATCGAGGCGGCGAGGACGAGCGCCAGCACGATGTTGAGCGCGCGCCATTGCCACTCGGTTTTCAACAGCCGCGCCAGGATCATGCCCGCGACGCCAGATGGGCCGGGACAGACTACCAGGATTTAAGCTGCATGTTCCTCTCGCGGATGGCTTCTTCGGTTTGCGGAACAAGCATGTCCAGGTGTTCCACGGCGTCCGCCTGCACGCCTTCGATATAGGGGCGGAACGCCTGATTGTACTCCTGGAACGCCCGTTCGAAATTTCCGCCATGTTTCTCGAACGCATCGGCCAGCGCGGCCGCGCCGATTATGGCCAGCGATCCGCCCATGCCGGCAGCCGGCGAGGCGCAGTAGGCGGCGTCGCCGACGAGTGCCACCCGGCCTTTCGTCCATGACGGCATTTTGATCTGGCATACCTTGTCGAAGTAGAATGTCCCGGACTGGTCCACTTCGGTCAGCAACTCCGGTACCCGCCAGCCCTGTCCGGCGAACCGCTCGGCGATGATTTCCCGCTGCTGCCGCTCGTCGCGATAATTATAGGGAATCTCGCTTTCGGAGGAAAAGCACAGAACGATGTCGGTCTTGTTGTTGTAGGCGTTGAGCATCACGGCTTTGCCGGGGATATTGTACATTTGCGTGGTATTTTCCTCGATCAACAGCTTGTCGACGATCGTTATGGAAAAATACTGCCCGAGAAAATGCGTGTATGCGGCTTCGTCACCGAACTGGAGTTTTCGCACACGGGAGTGATTGCCGTCACAGCCGAATATCAACGCAAATGAACGCTGGGCGCCATTCCTGAAGGAAACCGCGACATCGCGCGCCGTTTCAGTCAGGGCTTCGATGCCATTGTCGAAAACGAACTCCACATCGTCCTTCACACAATCGAACATGATATCCAGAAGCGTGTCGCGCTCGATCTCCCAGTCGTCGTCAGGTCCGCCGCTGTTGGCCTCGCGAAGGATCTGTCCCTGCGTGACATCATCGGCGTTTTTGAACTCCATTCCTCGCATGTTCAAACAGTTGGCCTCAATCCGCTCCAGCAGGCCCATGCGCTCGACGATCCCGATGACGTCGGCCCCGATGTTGACGGGTGTGCCGCCCTTCTTGAGGCCTTTCGATATCTCGACAACCGTTACCCGGTAGCCGAGCCTGTTCATCCAATATGCAGTTGCCAACCCGGCGAAACTGGCTCCGGAAATGAGAACATTCCTGTTCGGCACGGCATCCGTCGCGGCAACATCGGCTTGCGTTTTCATAGGCTCCATCCGATCATGTACGTAAGATATTTATATATCGAATCTTAACTTGTACTGAGTACATTTATGGAGCCTTGCTGGTTTGTCAATGCCGACTGATCGCCGGACCCGGAAGCGCCTCGTGACGCGGCAGGCGATTTCCGACGCGGCCACGCTGCTGTTTATTGAACGGGGCTTCGACAATGTGACGGTGGACGAGATCGCGGAGGCCGCCGACGTCGGGCGGATGACGGTGTTCAATCACTTCCCGCGCAAGGAAGACATGTTCTTCGATCGCGAAGAAGAAGGCCGCGAGAAGTTTCTCGACGCCTTGCGCCAGCGCGCCGCAAATGTCGCGCCGATCGAAGCGATACGCCAGCTCGCTCACCGGGCCGCCACGGAGGACCCCGTTTACATAAGCTTCTTTCCAGGAAGCCGGAATTTCGTGGAGACAGTCGAGAAAAGCCCGACCCTCATCGCGCGGGCCAGGGCCATACGCGACGAGACGGCACAATTGGTGGCGGTGGCGCTCGCCGAAAGCGTGGGCAGAGAACCAACCGATCCCGACGCGTATCTGGCGGCCAATCTGGTCCTGGCGACATGGACCGTTGCTTTCATCCAGGCGCATCGGGTCTATCGGCAGAGCAAGGATGCCGGGAAGGCGAGATCCACTTTTCTCGCGCTTGTAGACCAGGGAACCAGGGGTATCGAAGCTGCCACCGCAGGGACGCCCTACGTCCAGGCAGGCTTGCCCCAGAGCGGCTCACGAAAGCCGTAAGCCGCTCCTTGTCGCAATTCCAGGGGATGTCGGGTCCCGTTACTTCCAGTTCCTGCGCCGCTCGAGTTCGGCTTGGGAGGGCTCTTCCTGCGCGAACGAACCGACCTTGATCTCACCGCCGCGCTCATAGGTCGCCATGATGACGCCGGTGCTGGATGTCTGCGACCCGACGAGCTTGAAGGCGCCGGGCATCGCGTCATCCCCGAACAACCGCTTGCCCTTGCCCAGCAGCAGCGGAAAGATCATCAGCCGGATTTCGTCGATCAGCCCGTTGGCGAGCAAGGTCTGGATCAGTTCGCCCGAGCCCTGGATGAGCAGGTCAGGCCCATCCTCATGCTTGAGGCGGCGCAACGCGGCGACAACATCGGATCCAAGCGACTGCGTGTTCTCCCAGGCCAGGGTTTCCGGCCGGTGCGTCGCCACATATTTGGTCGCCGGATTGAAGACATCGGCGATCGGATCTTTCTGATAAGGCCAGTACGCGGCGAAGATGTCATAGGTTCTGCGGCCAAGCAGCAGGTCGAACGGTTTGGAGAACATTTCCTCCATGGCCGCGCCCGCCACCTCGTCGAAGTAATGGAAGGTCCAGCCGCCGAACTCGAAGCCGCCCACCGGATCCTCTTCCGGCCCGCCCGGCGCCTGCATGACGCCGTCGAGGCTGACGAAGGTCGCGGCGATGATCTTTCTCATTCTACTCTCCCTTGTTCCATCCACGCCGTCGCGGCCGGACTGTAATCAAAGGACGTGCGGCCCGCGCTGTTCCCGACAGGGGGACAAGATTTTGGCCAAACCTACCGGCGGAGGCGTCAGGTAGCGGGTTTGGCAACGAGATCTTCCGACGAGAACCAGACGTCGGCGAAGATGGCGGTGGCGGTGCGGTCCGGCGCCCTGTCCTCGACCAACCAGATCGAACGGCTGCGCATGGCTTCCTCCCGGGTCGGGATCTTCGCCGCGAGATCCGCGACCGAGGCGCCGAAGCATGGGATGAACCAGGAGCGCATGAAGGGATCGCAGGCAAAGCCCCGATCTGTGCGCGTCACCAGCATCGCCAGCGGCACGCGCTCCGACGGGCGCCACGGGAAGATCATGCGGCCGCCCGGGCGCAGGGCCTTCAGCCAGCCGGCTGGAGGGGCGACGACGCCGGCATTGACGTAGACGATGTCGGAGGGCGGCAGGGGCGTGGCTACGGCATCGCCATGGACGACGGTCGCATTGCCATAGACCTCGAGATTTTGTCGCGCCAGATCGGCCAGCCTGCCGTCGAACTCGAAGGCGGTGACGGCGCCGCCAGGCGAGACAAGCCTGGCCAGCAAGGCGGTGTAATAGCCGGTGCCGGCGCCGATATGCGTAACGGCCTCACCCGGGGCGGGTGCGAGCTTGCCGATCCATGTGGCATGCAGGAAGGGCTCGCCATTGTTGATGCCCTTGTCGGCATCCAGCGCCACCAGCACGTTCTGGTAGATGTGAGCCGGATCGGCGCTCGGCGTCGTGATCTTGCCGCTGCCGGCGATGACCGTCCATGGTCCCGGACCGAGGAAGGCTTCGCGCGGCACGCTGGCGAACACCTCTTCCAGGCGCCGGTCCGGCGAGGCGGCGTTGGCCGCCATCAGCCGCGCGTAGAAGGTCCTGATATCTTCGATCTTGCTCATGATATCTGGCAAGATAGCGCAATCTGGTGGTTTGTCCCGGATCAAGCGGAACGTCAGCCAACCCCGAACATGGTGTCGTAGAGCAGCTTGAAATTGAGCACCAGAATGATGGCGGCGACCACCCAGGCCAATGCCGCAACGCCGCGCGGGATGGCGAGATTGCCCATCTTCTTCTTGTCGGACACGAATTGCACCAGCGGGATGACCGCGAAGGGCAGTTGCATGGACAACACCACCTGGCTGAACACCAGCAATTGGCCGGTGCCCTTCTCGCCATAGAGGGCGGTGACGACCACCACGGGGATGATGGCGAGGCCCCGCGTCAGCAGCCGCCGTGCCCAGTTGGGGATGCGCAGCCGCAGGAAACCTTCCATGACGATCTGGCCGGCAAGCGTCGCCGTCACCGTCGAGTTCAGGCCGGAGGCGAGCAGCGCCACGGCAAACAGGATCGAGGCGATGCTCAAGCCCAGCAGCGGCGACAGGAGCTTGAAGGCCTGGTCGATCTCGGCGACGTCCTGGTGACCGGTGTCGTGGAAGGCGACGGCCGCGACGATCAGGATGGCGGCGTTGACGAACAGCGCCAGCATCAGGGCGATGGTGGAGTCCGTCGTCGCCCATTTGATGGCATCGCGTTTTCCCGCGTCGGTGCGCTCATAGGCGCGGGTCTGCACGATCGAGGAATGCAGGTAGAGATTATGCGGCATGACCGTGGCGCCGATGATGCCGATGGCGATGTAGAGCATCGCCGGGTTGGTGACGATTTCGGAGGACGGCACGAACATCGAATGCAGGATCGTGCCTGCCGGCGGGGCGGCAACGAAGATCTGGATGGCAAAGCAGCTGAAGATGATGATCAAAAGCGCGATGACGAAGGCTTCGAGATAGCGGAACCCCTTGTTCATCAGGAGCAGCACGAGGAAAGCGTCGAGTGCGGTGAGCATGGCGCCGCCGATCAGCGGAATGCCGAACAGGAGCTGCAGCGCGATCGCCGTGCCGATCACCTCGGCGAGATCACAGGCGATGATGGCGAGTTCGCAGGCGAGCCACAGCACGAAATTGACCGGGCGCGGATAATAGGCGCGGCAGGCCTGGGCGAGATCGCGGCCGGTGGCGATGCCGAGCCGGGCGGCCAGCGCCTGCAAAAGGATCGCCATCAGGTTCGACAGCATGATGATGAAAAGCAGCGTGTAGCCGAACTGGGCGCCGCCGGCGAGGTCGGTCGCCCAGTTGCCCGGGTCCATATAGCCGACCGAGACCATGTAGCCCGGACCCATGAAGGCGAACAGCCGGCGGAACCAGACGCCCGAGGTCGGCACCGCGATGGTGGAATTGACTTCGCGCAGGCTGGGCTGGTCGTCCTCGTCCCTCCTGGCGAACCGCCATGAGGATCGAGGGGCTGTAGCTTCGGCTTCTGACATGGAAAGGCTTTCCGAGACTTCCGAGGATGATCATAAGCTACGCCATGGCTCAACATTATGCAATAGGCTATATTTCATTGTCGGTGCTTTTTGCTGGCGGCGAAAGCGTGCATGGCCGGAGACGTCGGTTGCGCCTCTCGCGGAATGCAAATAAACGGCCTGAAGAATCAGAGCCCGTGCTATAAAAAGCAGTGACGGCCAAACTCGCGAGGAGGTGTGCGCATTGGCGCTGAAGAACAGACCGGTCCCGCGTGAACCGCTGCTTGATGCCGATGTCCATTCGGAAGGGTTCCGGCAGCAGCGCCAGGCGCGCCGCAGCGCGCTGGTCGAGGATTATGTCGAGCTGATCGCCGATTTGATCGAGGACGGCAACGAGGCGCGCCAGGTCGACATCGCCGCACGTCTCGGCGTCGCCCAGCCGACGGTGGCCAAGATGCTGACGCGTCTGTGCTCAGACGGGCTGGTATCGCGAAAACCCTATCGCGGCGTGTTCCTGACCGAGGCCGGCCGCAAGGTCGCGGAGGAAAGCCGCGTCCGCCACCAGACGGTGGAAGCGTTCCTGCGCTCGCTCGGCGTCAGCGCCGAGACGGCGCGCATCGACGCGGAGGGCATCGAGCACCATGTCAGCGCCGAGACGCTGGACGCGTTCCGCAAGGCGATGACGGCGCGCTGAACAGCGTCTTGCAGGCTTCGAACAGGCCGGCCGCCGGAACCGCCTGATATCATGCACGTTGCTTCCCATCGCGCGATTGCCGCGCATCAAGGGAGCAAGCAATGGGCGTCGAACAGGCACCAACCGCAAAAGGCAAGCAGGCAGCCAAGGGATTGAAACAGGCGGCCGCCCGGGACGAGCGCAAGACCGAAGCCGAGACCGGGCATCCGCTGAAGAAGGGCGCTGCCCGTTTCGAGGAGCGTTCGAAAAGCTCCGACGGCAAGAGTGCGGGCGCCAAGCAGAAAGGCTAGGCGTCGCCCGTCGGGCCTAGCGGTTGCTGTAGGCCAGTGCCGTCTGCTCGGGCGTCGTCACCGTGCCTGTCGTCAGCGATGACACCAGCAGCTCACGGCTGCGGTGGCCGGGCACGAGCCGCACGACCTTGTAGCCCTTGGCTTTGAGGTCGGCGAGCAGTTGCGGCAGCATCTGTGCGGTGCGCGGGTGGATGTCGTGCATCAGGATGATGCCCGAGCCGCGCTGCTCGATGCGGGCCATGGTGCGCTTGCGCACCTGGTCCGGGCTCGACGGGAAGTAGTCCTTGGAATCGATGTCGGCGTCGATGACAACGATGCCGCGCGCGGCGAGTTCCCGCCGCAACGTCGCGGTCGAGGCGAGATAGGGGAAGCGGAAGAAGGGCGCGACGCCGTGCATGGACGGCACCAGCGCGGCCGAGACGCTTTTGATGCCGCCGTCGATCTGCGCCTGCGCGCCCGCAGCACTCATATGCGCGAGATTGGCATGGCTCTGCGTATGAGTGCCGATCGTGTGGCCGTGCGCGGCGACCTCGCGCACCAGGGCAGGGTAGGAGCGGGCCATCTGGCCGACTATCATGAAGGTCGCCTTGACGCCGGCATTGTCGAGTACTTTCAGGATGTTTTCGGTGCGGCCAGGCATCGGGCCGTCGTCGAACGTCAGCACGACCTCATGGTTGCGCAGTCTCAAGTCGGCGATGCTGTTGACGGTGACGCTGCGGCCGGCGAGCCCGCTGAAGGAATGCGAGGAGAAGAAGCCGGTCGTGCCGGTTTCCTTCGGTTCCGCCGCATAGCCGAGCTTGGCCCCCTTGGCGTCCGTCGTCGGCTTTGTCGTCGTGCAGCCCGCGGCCAAGGCTCCCAACGCGACAATACCCAACAGCTGCGCCAGACGGCGCCCGGACACGAAAGCCATGGCGGAGAGATCCCTTTGAATCGCCTACGCTTTTAGTGCTGATATGGTTAATGAAGCTTTACTTTCGAGGCTCAATGGAGGACCTGTGACCCCGCATGGTCCGATGTCATTCGGTGTCCTGCTTCCAGCTTCGGGGGTGGCCGTCGACGCGGAACTGGAAGATGAAATAGGGCGGGATGCAGGTCCCTTCCCCTGGCTTGGCCTGGGGCAGGTCGTCATAGCCGGCGGTGCAGATATAGTCCTCGCGGCAGGGATGCGCCTTGTCGCAGGCGCGCAGGCCGGCGGTCTTGGTGAATTCCCGGGTGCAGAATTTGTGATCCTTGCCCGACGCGATGCAGTCGTTGAAACCGGTCTTGGCGAGGCGACCGCAGGTCGCTTCGTCGGGAAGCTTGTCGCAGGTGGCCTTGCGCAGCATGCCGCCCGGAAAACCGCCGGTCTTCTGTTCGGGATTGTCATAGCGCTGGCGCGCCGCGCCATAGCCGGCGAGCTTGACCACAGGCTTCTTGTCGCGCGCCGGATCGATGGCGCAAGCCTTGGCGGTGGCCGGCGACAGGCGGCAATACTGGTCCTTGCCCCATGCCGACATTTTGATCTCGCCGAACTCGACGGGGTCGCCGACTGCGGTGCCTTTCTCGCTGACGCAGGTGCCGAAGCCGGGATGGATGGCGCTCTCATGGACGCCGGCGCAGCGCAGGCCGGCGCCGCAGGTCCAGTCCTTGAAGCTCTCATCCTCACCGCGATAGCAGATCGAGCCCCAGCCATTGTAAAGGTCGGTGCCTTTCAGCGCTTCGGCGTATCTGGCATCCGGGCGGGCGGCGAAGCCCCTGGTGAAATCGGGATGACCGCCGGCGGCGAACTCCTCGACGATGGCGCGGCGGCGCGGCAGGTCGGCGAAGAAGACGGCCGAGCCCGGCACGAAGACGGCGTTGCGGCGCGGCTCGCTCGCCGGATCGGCGCCGGTGTAGTGGAAGCCGGCAATGCCATGCGTCTGGTGGCAGCCGGTGCAGCTCATCTCGTTGAGGCGCAGGTTGAAGCCGGCGACTGACTTGATGGTGGCGAGCGTGTTGCCCCTGGCGACATAGTCCTTCAGCGCCTTGTCGATGTCGGCGTCGTCGAGCAGCCCGTAGGCGATGTTGTTCTGCGAGCGGCTGAGGCCGCCGGGCGCGACGGAGACGGCGCTTTTGTCCAAGAACCGCTCGTCGATGACCAGCCGGCCGTGGTCGAGATCGTAGATGTTGCGGTCGGTGAGCAGCCACCGGGCGAAGGCGGGCTTGTCGGCCTGCACGATGGCGCGGTCGACCTGGTTCTCCATCCTGGCTTCATAAAAGCTCGACGTCGCCGGATCCCATTTGAAGATCTTCAGGAGGTATTCGGCATGGCCGCCGAAATCGCGCCGCGTCGAGGCCGACAGCCTGAGTACCTGCATGTTGAGTTCGAGCCGCATGATCTGCGAGGAATTGAGCATGGCGCCCGAGAGCGGACCTTGGTCGGAACGCAGCCAGGCGGCCAATTGCTCGGGAGGCAGGTCTTGTTTGCCGGCGGCCAGCCAGCGCTCGGCGATTTCGGCGCAGGAGGCATCGGTGGCGCTGGGCAGGTCTTTCGAGCCGCGAGCCTGTGCCTTCCCGGGCTTGGCGTTGAAGACCAGGCTCATGGTCAGCGGCAGGCGCGAGGAAATGCGCTGAGCCGCTTTGCCCTTGGCCGGCATTTCCTCGACCGAGTAGTGGAAGCGGTAGATCAGCCTGATCTCGCCGCATTCGGTGTGGCCGAGATAGCCCCGGTCCATGCGGTTGACGACGCCGGTCAGGTCGAGCGTCGAGCCGTCATCGTCGATGTATTTCGGGTTGAATTTCTGGCTGGTGTCGTTCGTTCTGGCCATGGCCGCGACATAGGGGTCGGGGCTGGTCTTCGGCTCGTCCGATATCTCGCGCTTGACGGTGTCGCGCACGCTGGCCAGCGCCGGCACCGAAAACAGGCCGCGATTGTCGACGTCGCGGGTGAGGCCGAGTGCGGGGCCGAGCAGGCGGCTGATCGACAGCCCGCCGCGCTCCAGCGCCTGCAAGGTGGCGGGATCGGTGACGGCGACGCTGGAATCGAGTGTCACCGCGCCGGCGTCTGCCAGCCCAAGCCACAGCAACGCGGCCAGCAGCGACAGGAAATCCGCAATCGTCCTCAAGCCTCGAACCCCCTCCATCGCCGGCGATGCTACAGGCCTTGCGCGCTCGCGGCCAGTGCGCTGAAACGGCCTTGCCAGAGCCGGCGTGCCTGCGAAAAATGCTGTGACTTGGCGCAACCATTGCGATAATTGTTTGTTTGATTGGGCCGGCCCGCCGGAACAATAGGGAAGTTTGGGAGCGCGAGGAGTTGCCATGCTCTGGAGAGGCCGTCGTCAGAGTGACAATATCGAGGACGACCGCAGCGATGGCGGCGGCGGTGGCATCGGTGGCGGCGGTCAGTTCAGGCTTCCCATCGGTGGCCGTACCGGCGGTGGCGGCAGCATCTTCCTCGTCATCCTGGTGGTGCTGGCCGGCTGGTATTTCGGCTTCGATCCCTCAGCGATCCTGGGCGGCGGCGACGGCGGCCTGCTGCCGGGCGGCGGTGGCCAGATCACCGACAACAGCGGCGGTCAGGACAGTGGCGCAACGCCGGCCAATGACGAGATGAAGCAGTTCGTGGCGACCGTGCTCGCCGAGACGGAAGACACCTGGACCGGCATCTTCAAGTCGCAAGGCCTCACCTATGAGGACCCCAAGCTGGTGCTGTTTTCCGGCCAGGTTCGCTCCGCCTGCGGCTTTGCCTCGGCGGCCGCCGGACCATTCTATTGTCCTGGTGATCACAAGGTCTATCTCGACATGACCTTCTTCCAGCAGCTCGACCAGCAGTTCGGCGCTTCGGGCGAGTTTGCCCGCGCCTATGTCATCGCCCATGAGGTCGGCCACCACGTGCAGAACCTCACCGGCATCATGGGCAAGTTCAACCAGATGCGGCAAGGCATGAGCGAGGTCGAGGCCAACCAGATGTCGGTACGCATCGAGCTTCAGGCCGACTGCTTCGCCGGTGTCTGGGCGCACTACACGGCGCAGAAGGGCATATTGGAGCAGGGCGACATCGAAAGCGCGCTGAACGCCGCAAAGCAGATCGGCGACGACACGCTGCAGAAGAAGATGCAGGGCTATGTCGTGCCGGAAAGCTTCAACCACGGCACCTCGCAGCAACGCCAGACCTGGCTGGCACGCGGCTACAAGAGCGGCAAGCTTTCGGATTGCAACACGCTGAGCGGGCCGATCTGACGAGACTGTCTGGACGAATTTAAAAACAGTCTCGGCCCGCGTTTCCCGCAACGGAGCTGACGGCGAAGACGTCGTCAGGGAGTGTCAGGATCAAAGCATCCCTGCTGTTCCTGCATTGTTCCTTTTTGCGAGCTCGCCTATAAGGTGCGTCCGCCTGCCCTCAGGGCGGCTGGAGGAGCTTGACCCATCATGATCGACCCCAAGACCGCCAAGCGGGGCCTTGCGCTCGTTTTCACCACGCTGCTGCTCGACATTATCGGCTTCGGCATGATCATGCCGGTGCTGCCGGCCTTTCTCAGGGAATTGACCGGCGTCGGCATCTCGGAAGCGGCGATCGAGGGCGGCTGGCTGTTCTTCGTCTATGCGGCCATGCAGTTCTTTTTCGCCCCCATCATGGGCGGCTTGAGCGACCGGTTCGGGCGGCGGCCGATCCTGCTGGCCTCGGTGCTGACCTTCTCCATCGACAACCTCATCTGCGCCATCGCCTGGTCCTATCCGATGCTGTTCATCGGGCGCGTGCTGGCCGGCATTTCGGGCGCCAGCTATTCGACGACGTCGGCCTTCATCGCGGACATCTCGAATGACGAGAACCGGGCGAAGAATTTCGGCCTGCTCGGCATCGCCTTCGGCGTCGGCTTCGTCATCGGGCCGGTGCTGGGCGGCCTGCTCGGCACGTTCGGACCGCGCGTGCCGTTCTTTTTCGCCGCCGGGCTCGCCTTCGTGAACTTCCTCATCGCGATGTTCTTCCTGCCCGAAACGCTCGATGAGAAGCACCGCCGCCGCTTCGAGTGGAAGCGCGCCAATCCGGTCGGCACGCTGCTGCAGATGCGTCAGTATCAGGGCATCGGCTGGATCGGGCTCGTCTTCTTCCTGATGACGCTTGGCCACATGATGTACCCGGCCGTCTGGTCGTTCGTCTCCAACTACCGCTATGGCTGGAGCGAACAGCAGATCGGCTTCTCGCTCGGCGCCTTCGGCCTGTGCGGGGCCATCATCATGGGCACGGTGCTGCCGCGCGTCATCCCCAGGCTCGGCGAATGGAGAACGGCGGTCATCGGCCTGACCTTCACCGCCGCCAGCGCGTTCGGCTATGCCTTCGCCTCGCAAGGCTGGATGGTCTATGCGGTGATCGTCGTCGGGTGCCTGGAAGCGCTGGCCGATCCGCCGCTGAGAAGCCTCGCCGCCGCCAAGGTGCCGCCTTCGGCGCAAGGCGAATTGCAGGGCGCGATGACCTCGATCTTCTCGATCACCTCGATCATCACGCCGCTGCTCTACACCGCGATCTTTTCCTGGTTCACCGGGCCGAGCGCGCCGGTGACCTTCGGCGGCGCGCCCTATCTGGTCGGCGCCTGCTTCCTGGTGCTGGCGCTGATCGTCTTCGTCACCAAAGTGGCAAGGCCGTCGCCACTCGGCAGTCCCTCGTCCGGCATGGCCGAGGACGGAGCAAAGGCATGAGCCGCGACCACCGCATCGCGCTGACCCGGGACGGCGTGTCGCTGTCGCGCCTGGTCTTCGGCGCCTGGCGCCTGCTCGATAGTGGCGGCGTCCGCCCCGACGCCGACCAGGTCGCGCGGCTGATCGGCAGCGCCGTCGATCTCGGCCTGACCAGTTTCGATCATGCCGATATCTACGGGAATTACGAGGTGGAGGCTGCCTTCGGCGCCGGGCTGGCGCGCTGGAAGGGAAAGCGTGACGGCATCGAACTGATCTCGAAATGCGATATCATGCTGGCATCGGCCAACCGGCCGCAAAACCGGCTGAAGCACTATGACACCAGTGCCGCTCACATAGCCGCCTCGGTCGACCGATCTCTCGCCAACCTGCGCACCGACTATCTCGACCTGTTGCTGCTGCACCGGCCCGACCCGCTGATGGATGCCGACGAGACGGCGGCGGCACTGGCCGGGCTGGTCAAGTCAGGCAAGGTGAGGGCGGTCGGCGTGTCCAATTTCACGCCCTCGCAGTTCGACCTGCTGGCGTCGCGGCTGCCGTTTGCGCTTGCCACCAACCAGATCGAGATGTCGGTGCTCAGGACATCCGCGCTGACCGATGGCAGCCTCGACCATGCGCAGCGGCTTGGCTACGCGCCGATGGTCTGGTCGCCGCTCGGCGGCGGGGCGCTGTTCACCGGCAAGGAGCAGCGCGAGGCGCGCGTGCGCGCCGCATTGGCGACCGTCGCGGCCGAGACCGGTGCCGGCGATCTCGCCACCGTCGCCATTGCCTGGCTGTTGCGCCATCCGGCCCGGCTGGTGCCGGTTCTGGGGTCGATGAAGCCGGAACGGCTGGCGGCGATGGCCAAGGCGCTGGAGATCAGCCTCGACCGCCAGCAATGGTTCGCCATCCTGGAGGCGAGCGAAGGCCGGCCGGTGGCTTAAGACACCGATCCATTTCGATGCGGCTGACGGCTTCAAGGACGCCGCGCGTGACGGCGATCCAATCGCGCCGCATTTGTAACTCTGACCATTCTCACTCATTGCCCTAGCTTAGACCTTGCAAGCCAACCCGCGCGCCCGTTCACCGGCATGCCGCTGGACGGGCCTGCGAAGCAAGCCAGGGAGAAGCGAAATGAGCGATCTGTCCAGCAGCGGAGCGGCCATGCCGCCATCCGTCGACCGTGCCGCGTTCGAGGCCCAACTCGCCGCGCTGCGGGAACGCGAGAAGGCCCACACAAGGGAGGCCGATGCCATCGCCGCCGCCCGTCGCCGCCTGCCCATGGTGGAGGTCAACGCCAGGACGCCGATCATCGGGCCGAAGGGCGAACTCAAGTTGCTCGATGCGTTCGAGGGACGTTCCTTGCTGATCGCCTACTATTTCATGTGGCACAGGAATATGCCGGCGCCGCAGCAATGCGAGGGCTGCACGCTGTTTACCTCGCAGGTGCGCGAGCGCGTCTACATGCATTCGCGCGACGTCACCTACGCCACCTTCTGCCAGGGGCCTTATGAGCCCAGCATCCGCTACCGTGATTTCATGGGATGGGACATGCCCTGGTATTCGGCGGAAAAGTCGCTCGACACGCTGCTTGTCGGGCGCCAACACAACCGCATGCACATCATCTGCTATGTCCGCAAGGCAAACGCGGTGTTCGAAACCTACTGGACGACGTCGCGCGGGGTCGAGGTGATGGACAACAATTATCACCTGCTCGATCTGACCGTTTATGGACGGCAGGAGGAGTGGGAGGATTCGCCCGAAGGCTGGCCGCAGCCCTGGGGCAACGGGAAGGCTCGGATGCGCAAGGGCGGCCGGCCGATCGCCCAATGGGAGCGGCTGGAAGCCGGCTTCGCGGACGATCTGTCGGGCGGCTGAGGCTGAAGCCTGAACCGTTCAGGCGCGTTCGGCCAGCAATTCCTCGCCGCGCTTCTGCCGGATCAGGTTGACGAAGCGGCGGAACAGATAGTGCGAATCCTGCGGGCCCGGCGAGGCTTCTGGGTGATGCTGGACCGAGAACACCGGACGGCCGGTGAGCGCGATGCCGCAATTCGAGCCGTCGAACAGCGAGACATGGGTTTCCTCGACGCCCTCGGGCAGCGAGTCGGCGTCGACGGCAAAGCCGTGGTTCATCGAGACGATCTCGACCTTGCCGGTCGTATGATCCTTGACCGGATGGTTGGCGCCATGATGGCCCTGGTGCATCTTGGCGGTCCTGCCGCCCAGTGCCAGGGCCAGCATCTGGTGGCCAAGGCAGATGCCAAACACCGGAATATCGGTTTTGAGCAGATCCTGGATCACCGGCACGGCATAGTCGCCGGTCGCTTCGGGATCGCCGGGGCCGTTGGAGAGGAAGATGCCGTCGGGCTGCATGGCCAGGATTTCCTCCGCACCGGTCTTGGCCGGAACCACCGTGACCTTGGCGCCGAGACCGGCGAGCAGCCGCAAGATGTTGCGCTTGACGCCATAGTCGATCGCCACGACGTGCAAGGAGGGATCGGCCTGTTCGCCAAAACCCTCATTCCACACCCACGGCGTCTCGCGCCAGACCGAGGACTGGCCCGAGGTGACTTCCTTGGCGAGGTCGAGCCCGATCAGGCCCGACCAGGCGGCGGCGCGGCTCTTCAGGTCGGCAAGGTCGAAGACGCCGTCGGGCGCATGCGCGATGACGGCGTTGGGCATGCCCTTTTCGCGGATCAACGCGGTCAGCGCGCGGGTATCGATGCCCGAGAGCGCGACAATGCCGCGCTTCTTCAGCCACTGGTCGAGATCGCCGGCGGCCCGGTAATTGGACGGGTTGGTGACATCGGCCTTGAACACCGCGCCGACGGCGCCGGCGCGGGCGGCGGGGTTGAGATCCTCGATGTCCTCGCCATTGGTGCCGATATTGCCGATATGCGGGAAGGTGAAGGTGACGATCTGGCCGGCATAGGAGGGGTCGGTGAGGATTTCCTGGTAACCGGTGAGCGCGGTGTTGAAGCAGACTTCGGCGACGGCGGAACCCGTGGCGCCGAGGCCGCGACCCTCGATGACGGTGCCGTCGGCCAGCACCAGAAGGGCGGTCGGCTTTTCGGTTGCCCAAGCGGGGGTCGACGCGGGCGTCATCTCGGCCATGGCGGCACTCCTATCAGGCCGCGCGCTTCCATGAGCCCGATGGGCTATCCGCGCGGCAAACGGCGCGAAGCGGCGAATTCGCTGCCTCCACGCACTCAAGCTTCAGTTCATGCAAGGCCCAGTACATAGGGGAAGGGGACAAGGCGGTCAATGACGATGCCAAATGCCGCCGCGATTTATTTCATTGAGGAATATCAGAGGCTTGCTCCGACAGATGAGAGTTTGCGTTGGCTTGCCCCCGGCGCTATTGTCCGCGCCGACCGAAGGAGAGAGATCAATGCGCGGAAAAATCGCCGAATCCCTGAAGACCGCGATGAAGGCGCAGGACAAGCACCGGCTGCCGACATTGCGGCTGATCCAGGCCGCCATTCAGGACCGCGACATCGCCAATCGAGGCGCGGGCAAGGACCCGGCCAGCGACGAGGAAATCCTGCAGATCCTGGCCAAGATGGTGAAGCAGCGCGAGGAATCGGCCAAGGCGTTCGAGGACGGCAAGCGGCCGGAACTGGCGGCGCAGGAGCGCGGCGAGATGGAAATCATCCGCGACTTCCTGCCGACGCAGCTCGACGATACGGCAATCACCGCAGCGGCGCGCGAAGCGATCGCGGCTACCGGCGCATCCAGCCAGAAGGACATGGGCAAGGTGATCGCCGCGCTGAAGCAGAAATATGCCGGCCAAATGGATTTCGGCAAGGCCAGCGGCATCGTCAAGGGGCTGCTGCAGTAGGCCTGCCGCAAGGCTTCCCATCACGACAGCGGGGAATGCGCGGGTGGAGACCAGGGCAAAGACGGTTCTTGCCGGTTGCGTCGGGCGATATTCGGAAGCAGCGCCCGTGCCCGCCCTGCGCGAGCACTTTTTGTGCGTGTGGAAACATTCCATCCCGGATGATCATGCGGGCGGTATCGCCGTCGTTCCAGACGGCTGTGTCGATCTTCTATGGCATGACGGCCGCCTTGTCGCCGTCGGTCCCGACATCACGGCCGCCAACCCCGATCTGAGGCCGGGGTCAACCGTGCTCGGCATGCGCTTCCGGCCAGGTGCGGCAGCCCGCTGGCTCGGCCTGCCGATGACGGAGATCGTCGGCAGCGAGATCGACATGCGCGATATCTGGGGTGCGCGGGCGAGCGATGTCGTCGGGCGGTTGCAAGACGTATCGGGCTTCGATGAGCAGGCCGGATTGCTGCAGAACCTGCTGGCCGGGATGGCCTCGTCGGTCGAAGCGCCTTTTCGCGACGGAGCCGCGATATTCTCCATCCTTCAGGACAATGCCGGCTATCAGGGCGAGGGGATGTCGCGCCTGGTGAGCCGGCTCGGTCTCAGCGAGCGGACGCTGCGCCGCAGGAGCCGCGACCTGTTCGGCTACGGACCCAAGACGCTGGTACGCATCCTGCGCTTTCAAAGGTTCCAGGCGCTGGCGCGGCGTTCCCCGAATGCTGGCCTGGCCGACATGGCCTATGCGACCGGCTATGCCGACCAGGCCCATCTTAGCCGCGAGGTCCAGACGCTCAGCGGCATGACGGCGCGTGCGTTCGTTCGCCAACTGGCGGGTTGAGTGGCCGTTTTCTTCAAGACCGCCGGCGGCCCCGGCGGCATCCTTCCCCAGACATGCAACGACGAGAGGATGCGCCATGGGCACCGCAGGCAATGATCGCCGGATCGACAATATCGAATTCAACGTCAGCGACATTGCGCGCTCGCGCGAATTCTACGGCAAGGCATTCGGCTGGACCTTCACCGACTATGGCCCGACCTATTGCGAATTCAACGACGGCCGCCTGACTGGAGGACTTACGACAGGCGGCGCGATCAAGCCGGGCGGGCCGCTGGTTATCCTCTATGCCGATGATCTCGGTGTGACGCAGAAGCGGATCGAGCAAGCCGGCGGCAGGATCGTCAAGCCGGTTTTCGAATTTCCGGGCGGCCGCCGTTTTCATTTCGAGGATCCGGACGGGTATGAACTCGCCGTCTGGTCGGCGACTTGACACGCGCCATGGCCGGGCTGACCCAAATGCTTGGCTTCGTTTTGCTTGGCGGTGTTTTCGTCTGGGCCGGAGCCGGGCATTTCCTGAAGTTCAGGACGATCGCAGCGCAGTTGGCGGAGCGGCATTTTCCTTTCCCGGCGGTCCTGCTCGCCGCCGGGTCGAGCGTCGAGATCATCGCCGGCCTTTGCCTCGCAACCGGCATGGGCCGGCCCTATGCGTCTCTGGCGCTTGTCGTGTTCACGATCGCGGCAAGCGTGATGATGCTCGATTTCTGGCGTTATTCCGGACCGGAGCGGCAGGGTCTGCGCTCCGCCTTCACCATCAACATCGCCGTCATCGGCGGCTTGCTGCTCGCGGCCAATCCGCATTAAGGGCTTGAAGCCAAGGCGGGTAACCGTCAGGGTCTGCCGCTTCGGTTCAGCGAACGTTCGCCGATCCCTTCGACGACGATGCGGATCAGGTGCCTGATCTCGTCCTCGCCGAACGAACCGCCGGAGAGCGCCGAAAGCATTGCCTGGCCATAGATGCCGAGCAGCACCAGCGCCATGAAGTCGGCGTCGTCGTCGCGGCGGATGACGCCTTGCCGCTGGCCGAGCACCAGGATATCCCGCACCAGGCGCTGGAAGGACGGGCGGTCGGGGGGCGGCCGCAGAGACGGCCGCTCGGCCGGGGCCAGAGCGAGCCGGGCAAGGGAAGGATTAGCCAGGCACCAGCGCGCACTGTCGGTGAGCACGATCTCCAGCAATTTGAGCACGTCCTCGTTCGCTGCCATGCGGACGCGATAGGCATTGTCGTCCGCCTCGACACTGGCTATGAGCCGCAGCGCGATCTCTTCTTTCGAACTGAACAGATTGTAGACGGTCTTGCGGGTCAACCCCGCGCGCGTCGCTATTTCCTCGACAGACACGTTGACGAATCCAAGCTCCCGGAACGCCCGATCGGCGGCATCGAGGATGAGGGTTCGCGACCGGTCGGTTCGCTTTGGGGTTGTCATTTTTATACCGTAGTGTAAATTTACACTGATGTAAAATATGGGTTTATCGCTGCCACATCAATCGTTCACCCGGGCCGAACGGTCGGCCGTGGCGTCCGGGAATTCAAGCGGATCAATCGGAAGCGTTGTGCAAAATGGTTGATAATCTCAGGGAATTCGGAGCTGGCATCTGGATCGCCGACGGTCTTGATGTGACGGCGGCGGTCGGCTTCCATTATCCGACCCGCATAGCCGTCATCCGTCTGTCGGCCGGCGGCCGTTTCATCTGGTCGCCGGTCGCGCTGACGGATGCGCTTCGCGCCGAGGTCAATGCCTTGGGCGAGGTGCGCTTCCTGATCGCGCCCAACTCGCTTCATCATGTGTTCCTCGCCGACTGGCAGCGCGGCTACCCCGACGCCAAGGTCTACGCGCCGCCGGGCTTGCGTGAAAAACGCGGCGATATCCGGTTCGACGGCGATCTCGGCGACGGGCCGGCGGCCGAGTGGGCTGATGATCTCGACCAGGTCGCCATCCGCGGCAACCGGATCACCACCGAGATCGTCTTCTTTCATCGCGAGAGCAAAACGGGCCTGTTCACCGATCTCATCCAGCATTTCCCCCGGGGATGGTTCAAGGGCTGGCGGGCGCTGGTCGCCCGGCTCGACCTGATGGTGGCTGCCGAACCGTCGGTGCCGCGAAAGTTCCGTGCCGCCTTCACCGATCGGTCCGCCGCGCGCGCCGCCATGGAGCTCGTCCTGGCCTGGCCGGCCGAAAAGGTTCTGATGGCGCATGGCGAACCGGTCACCGAAGGCGGCCAGGCATTTCTGCGGCGCGCCTTTCGCTGGCTGGTTCGTTCGTGATCCCGAGGCGCGAAGCTCACGGCTCCTTGCAGATCGGCAAGGGCTGCGCCGGGGGCGCCGGATGGTCTTTCCGGTATTGGGCGATCATCGGCTCGAGGGTTTTGCGTGGCCAGAATTTCGGCGCGCCGATCTCCTTCAGGCAGGAAGCGTTCCAGTAGGCGCCCGACGAATGGCTGCTCGCCACGGCGGCGATATCGCGTGATTCCGGGTAGATGTAGAGCGTGGTCGGGTTGTCCTTGACCATCGAGATAAGCTGCTGCGCATCCGCCGGCGACCAGCTGGTGCAGCCATTGCTGCGGCCGCCGGCATAGTCCACCAGCTTGCCGAACGGCACCATGCCGTCATGGTCGGCGTAGGAGCTCTTCGGGCTCTTGCGCATGCACATGGTGCGCAGCACCTGCGCCGCGTGGCCGCCGATGACGCGCTGGCGGGCGTTGGCGGCCTCGCCTTCGCCGTCGAACTGGATGAAGGTGCGCTGGAAGGCCACGTCCTGTTTCGCGGCGGTGCGATAAAAACCCTTGAACGAAGTTTTCGCTTCGCGGGTCATATAGGCGCCGCCGGCGGTCAGCTCCGAATCCATGGCATTGCCGAAGTTCCTGGCGCAGCGCCTGCCGTTCGAGAAATCGACGGTGCCCTTGAGGTTTCGGCCGCCGCCATGGCCTGACGAAATCGCCCGGAACGACTGGCTGGCCTCGCACACGACATAGTAGCGGCGCCCGAGCACGCCATTGCCGAGATCGCCCGGACGGGTGGCGTCCATGGCGAAGTAGCAGGGATTGTGGACGGCGCCCTGGGCCACTTTCTTCTGGTAAAGCGCCCGCGCCCGCTCCAGCACCACTTGCGAAATCTGGCCGTCGGCATCGCCGACATGGGCCTGCAGCCATGCCGGAACGGCCGAGGGCGCGGCAAAGGAGCGGACGGTCGCCGTCATGGCAATGACGGTGACGAGCAGGCTGAGGGCGACGAGGGCACCCAACGGGACAGATCTCAACCGCACCGGATCAATTCTCCTGTCGAGGGCGTTTCGTTATTCCGCGCCGGTGAATCACCTGGCGCAGATCATAAAATGCCTCGCATCTCCAGGCGAAACACTTCTTGTTCAGCGCGGCGGCGGACAGGCTCGAAAATCCGCACCGGCGCGAACCACCGATACTCCGGCATGCTGGCTCAAGGCTTGCGGTTGGCGTCTCACAGGCGACCCGACCCCCGATTTTCGATCCGCCGGGATTGCGCTATGATCTGATTCTGGCGTGGCCCACGCCTCCTCCCTCCGCCGGGAAAGCATCTGTCATGCCGGGCCATCCAATCACCGAACCGACTGTTCGAGCATCAGGCATGAGGAGGGGTTGCGCAGACTGCTCGCATCAGGAGGTTTTGCGATGAGACTGTCCGCGCCCGTCTATTCACTGAAGCGTCAAGCCAGGCTGCTGTCCCGCAAGGACGGCATACCGCTGCACGAAGCACTCGACCGCATCGCGGCCCAAGAGGGTTTTGTAAGCTGGGGGCTGCTTGCGGCGAGGGACGCCGAAACCAGCCCCGCCGGCAGATTGTTTGCCCGACTGACGCCCGGCGACCTCGTGCTGGTCGGCGCGCGGCCGGGCCACGGCAAGACGCTGATGAGCCTCGAACTGGCGATTGAAGCCATGCGATGCGGCCGGCGCAGTGTGTTCTTCACGCTGGAATACACGCAGGCCGACATTCTCGGCAGATTTCGCGCGATCGGGGTCGAGCCGACGCAATTCGAGGGCCGGTTCGACTTCGACAATTCCGACGCCATCTGTGCCGAATACATGATGGAACGATTGGCCACGGCCGCCTCCGGCACGCTGGTGGTGATCGACTATCTGCAACTGCTCGACCAGAGGCGGGAAAATCCGGACCTGATGACGCAGGTGCGCCACCTGCGATCGTTCGCGGGCGAAAGAGGCCTCATCCTGGTCTTCATTTCGCAGATCGACCGTTCCTATGAGCTGTCGACGAAGCCGGTCCCTGATGTGGGCGATATCAGGCTGCCCAACCTGCTCGACCTGTCGCTGTTCAGCAAGACCTGCTTTCTAAACAAGGGCGAAATCCGCTTCCAGCCGACTTGAACATGGCGGCGGGGTCGCTGGCGACGCTCCGGCCGGGTACAGTTGCTTTGCCAGAGCCTTGCGACGTACTGGGGCTGTACACCGTCCTAGGACGCTCTAGAATGAATGCGCCTTTAATAATTACCGGTCGTCTTGAATGGACCCGCTCAGCGACGTCATCGCTCTTCTTCAACCCAGCACCGCGATCTCGAAACCCATCAGGGGACGCGGCCGGTGGGGCGTGCGTTACGCCGCCTATGACGCACCTGGTTTCACGATCATCGTCGAGGGCGAGTGCTGGATCGCTTTCGAGGGGCAGCAGCCTGTGAAGCTGGAGAGGGGGGATTTCCTCCTTTTGCCCTCCACGCCGCCCTTTTCGCTGAGCAGCCATCCGGGGGCCGAGTGCGAGCTTCGGCAGCCGATGGATATTGCCGTCCAGTATGGCGACCGGGACGGGGAGGCCGATTTCGTCGCGCTCGGCGGGACGTTCCGGATCGAGCCGGTCAATGCCGCGCTGTTGCTGGCACTGCTTCCGCGCGTCGTCCATGTACCGGCTTCGCAAGGTCGCGCCGGGAGGCTCGGCAAGACCATCCAACTGATCATGGAAGAGTGCGAGAATGACGAGCCCGGCAAGGAGATGGTCCTGCAGCGACTGCTCGAGGTGCTGCTCGTCGAGGCTCTGCGATGGCGCGGCATGGATGGCGGTGTGGCAGGCCTGCTCAACGGGATGCGCGATCCCATGCTGGCGCGAGTGCTTCGCGCCATGCATGCAGATGTCCGGGCCGGTTGGACGGTCGCGGAACTCGCCGGGATTGCCGGCCTCTCGCGCTCGGCCTTCGCGGCGCGTTTCGGCGACGTGCTTGGATGCGGGCCGATAGAGTATCTGGTGCGATGGCGCATGGCGCTCGCCAAGGATGCGCTGATGCGAGGTTCCAAGACGCTGGACAGGATTGCCGAAGAGATCGGCTACGAATCCGCGAGCGCTTTCAGCACCGCCTTCAGAAAGCGGCTCGGCTGTTCTCCCGGCAAGTTCGCCCGTGGCGGGGCCGGCAGCGCAACGAGGGCGTGAGTAGAAGTTCGATCTGATTTTTGGACGATTAGAAACAAAATAAGGACGGTTAATTATGGATCGTCTGTCTGGGCAAGCCTAACAAGGTTTCATCGAAACCAAAGGAGCTTACCCATGCAAACGATCCTGATCACCGGCTGTTCTTCCGGCTATGGCCTGGAGACGGCCCGCCACTTCCTCGCCGGCGGGTGGAATGTCATTGCCACCATGCGGTCGCCGCGACAGGATATCCTGCCGCGTTCCGAGCGCCTGCGGATCCTGCCGCTGGACGTCACCAGCCAGCAAAGCATCGCCGCGACGATCGAAGCCGCCGGTCCGATCGATGCTCTCGTCAACAATGCCGGCATTGGGGTCGTCGGCGCCTTCGAGGCGACACCCATCCCGCACATCCGACACATCTTCGAAACCAATACGCTTGGCGTGATGGCAATGACGCAGGCGGTGATCCCGCAGATGCGCGAACGCCGCGCCGGCGTGATCGTCAACGTCACCTCCAGCGCCACACTGGCGGCCATGCCGCTGGCGGCCGCCTATACCGCGAGCAAGCAGGCTATCGAGGGTTTCACCGGGTCTCTGGCGCACGAGCTCGGTTATTTCAACGTCCGCGCCAAGCTGGTCGAGCCCGGATACGCGCCGACGACGCGGTTCGCCCACAACACCTCGCTGCCTGTCGAGGACCTGATACCACAAGCCTATGCCGACTTCGCGGCGCCGATCTTCGCAAGCTTCGCCCGGCCCGCGATGACGACCAGGGAAACCGATGTCGCCGAGGCTGTCTGGGCCGCCGTGCACGACAGCGATGGCCGGCTGCGGTTTCCGGCCGGCGCGGATGCGGTCGCCCTGGCGAACGCCGGCTGATCCTTCCGATCCCGGGCCCGTCATGTCCGGGATCGAACCGTTCCCAGGGCCCTGCTGGCCTGTGCGCCTTCCGGCGGTGCCGGCTTGAGTGCCGTGTCGGCCACGGCTATGCCTGCAGCCAGGAGCACACATCATGGTGGAGATCGTCAAACCCGCGCTCGAACATCTGCCGTCCTACAAGGCGGCGCTCGAGCGCGGCTGGTCGCCCGACAATGTGCGGCTGATGGAGGCGACGCGCGAGCAACTGGCGGCTATAGATCAGGATCCGGCTGCTTTCCTGGCCAGCCTTGACGACCCCGAGGCCAGGGGCGGCCCGATTACCTTGCCTGACGGCACGCAAGTGCCGCGCTTGCCAGGGTTCCGTCGCTGGATCTGGGACGGCGAGGCATCGGGCTCGATCGGCTTTCGCTGGCAGAAGGGCACGGCGGACCTGCCGTCGCATGTGCTTGGCCATATCGGCTATGCCGTCGTGCCCTGGAAGCAAGGGCGTGGTTACGCAACGCAGGCCTTGCGGCTGATGCTGGGCGAGGCGAGGGTGATCGGCCTTCCCCATGTCGAGATCACCGCCAAGCCCGGCAATCCGGCCTCGCACAAGGTGATCCTGGCCAATGGCGGCCGGCTGGTCGAGCGTTTCTTCGAGGACGCCGCCTATGGCGGAGTGGAGAGCCTGCGGTTCCGGATCGATCTCTAGGCGCGTTACCGTTTGACCCGGTCGTCGAGCCAGTCGGCGAGCGAGGCGCGGTGCGTGCCGGCCCTGCCGGTGAAGGCCTCGGTCGACAGCATTGAGTTGAGCACCGCCTCCTGCGTCGCATCCGCCGCCGCCCGGAAAAGCAGGTCGATGCGCGCCTCGTTGAGGGCGAGCAGCGGCACCAGATCGCGGCTTTCGTCGTGGTCGACCGGGTTGGCGGTGCTGAAGGCGATGGCGATATCGCCGCTGCCGCTGCCCCAGAAGGAGCCGAGCCTGGCGATGCCGGCACCGGCGCGGCGCGCCACGCGCTCGAGCTGGCGGTGTTCGAGCGGCACATCGGTCGCCAGCACGATCATGATCGAGCCGCGTTCGGCCTCGGGCCGCCGTCTGGGATCGGGCCGGCGCCCGTCGGGCAGCACGAGGTCGCCGGATCTGCCGAAATTCGACAGGACGAGGACGCCAAGATGATGGCCGCCGCCAAGCGCGATCTTCCTGGACGCCGAGCCGATGCCGCCCTTGAAACCGAAGCAGCTCATTCCCGTCCCGGCGCCGACATTGCCCTGCTCGATCGCGCCCTCCCGCGCGTCCGCCAGCGCGGCAAGCGCATGCTCTTCCGATACGGCCAGGGCCTGGATATCGCTCAACGGGCCGTCATTGCATTCGCCGACCACCGGATTGACCGTCCCGGTAGTGCGGCCGATATCGGGGTTCTGGCGGATGGCGTCACGGATCAGCGCCGTGGCGCAGGCGCCGACCGAGAGCGTGTTGGTCAACAGGACAGGCGTCTCGATGGTGCCGAGTTCCTGAACCTGCATCAGGCCGACGCTCTTGCCGAAGCCGTTGATGACATGGCTTGCCGCCGTCACCTTCCTGCGGAACAGGTTTCCGCCATGCGGCAGGATCGCGGTCACGCCGGTGTTGATGTCGCCGTCGCGCAGTGTGCAGTGGCCGACTCGCACGCCGGGCACGTCGGTGATCGCGTTGTGTGCACCCGCCGGCAAGCTGCCGCAGGTCAGGCCGAAATCGGCGGCGGTCCTCGTCATGCCTCAGACATGCTCGTCGGCGCAAAGCGCGTGGTCGGACAGCGCGCGAATGACATAGCAGTCGCCGACCGTCTTGCCGTCGCAGCAGGTGGCGATGCGTTCGAGTTCGGCCTCCAGCCGCCTCAGACGGGCGATCTTTTCGCGCACGGAGGCGAGCTGCTCCTGCGCGATCTTGTCGGCATGGCCGCAGGGCTGCTCGGGATGGAAGCTGAGATCGATCAGCGCGCGGATGTCCTCGACGGCGAAGCCGAGGTCGCGGGCGTGGCGGATGAAGGCCAGCCGCTCGAGCTCCTGCCTGGAGTAACGGCGCTGGTTGCCTTCCGAACGTTCGGGCGCCGACACCAGGCCCATCTGCTCGTAATAGCGGATGGTCGGCACCTTGACGCCGGTGCGGCGCGAGAGATCGCCAATCGAAAACATGAAATTTTCCTCTTGAAGCTCTAGTGACTAGAGCAATTACATTGCCTGACATCAGGGTTCAAGACCCGTGCGGCGGCATGCCCGAGCGGGTGAAAAGCAGACAGGTGATGTGATGACGGCTCCCTCGGATGAAATCAGGCAGACGCGCTTCAAGATCGGCGGCATGGACTGCGCTTCCTGCGCGGCCAAGATCGATACGGCGGTGCGCCGCCTCGACGGGGTCGCCGATGTCTCCGTTTCGGTGACCGGCGCCTCGATGACCGTCAGCCATGGCGGCCCGCTCGACGACGACAAGGTGCTCAAGCAGGTGGCGCAGCTGGGCTACGGCATCGCCAGGGCGGAAGCCGGAACGAACCAGCGCGCCTCGCCGGCGTCCGGGGCACACGACCATGCCAGTCATAGCCACGCGGATCACGGTCATGAAGGTCACGACCATGAGGGCCACGATCATGACCACGCCGGCGGGAAAACGGCCGAGGTGGCCACGGGGTCGGCCCATCTCCACAGCGATGCCGAACCGGGCCAGGCATGGTGGCGCACCCGCCGCGCGGCGTTGACGCTTGCCTGCGCCGCCGCACTTCTGGCCGCCTATGGCATCGGCCATCTCTTCCCGGCCACCGAGCGCTGGGTTTTCCTGGCGGCTCTCCTGGTCGGTCTGGTGCCGATCGCGCGGCGCGCGCTGATGGCGGCGCTCGCCGGCACGCCGTTCTCGATCGAGACGCTGATGACCATCGCCGCGACCGGCGCTGTGATGATCGACGCCACCGAGGAGGCCGCCGCCGTGGTCGTGCTGTTCCTGATCGGCGAGCTGCTCGAAGGGGTCGCCGCCGGCCGGGCGCGCGCCAGCATCCAGGGCCTGGCCGATCTGGTGCCGAAGACGGCCCTTGTCGAGCGGGCGGGCGGCACGGCGGAAGTTCCCGCCGACCAGCTTGGCGTGGGCGATTTGATTGTGGTGCGGCCGGGCGATCGCATCCCGGCCGATGGCGAGATAATGGAGGGATCGAGCGATATCGACGAGGCGCCGGTGACCGGTGAGAGCACGCCGAAGCGCAAAAGCGTTTCCGAGCCCGTCTTTGCCGGCACGATCAGCATTGACGGTGTGCTCAAGGTGCGGGTGACGGCGGCTGCTTCAGACAACACCATCGCCCGCGTCGTGCGGCTGGTGGAGGAGGCGCAGGAAGCCAAGGCGCCGACGGAGCGCTTCATCGACCGCTTCTCGCGCATCTATACGCCCGGCGTGCTGGTGGTGGGCGCGCTCGTGGCCGTGCTGCCGCCGCTGCTCGCCGGCGGCGACTGGAACGAATGGATCTACAAGGGTCTGGCGATCCTTCTGATCGGCTGTCCCTGCGCGCTGGTCATCTCGACACCGGCGGCCATCGCCGCGGGTCTGGCGACCGGCGCGCGGCGCGGCCTGCTGGTGAAGGGCGGCGCTGTGCTGGAAGGCTTTCGCCGCATCACCGCGGTCGCCTTCGACAAGACCGGCACGCTGACCGCGGGCAAGCCCGTGGTGACCGACATTGTCGCCTATGGCCGCGATGAATCCACCGTGCTTGGGCTGGCGGCGGCTCTCGAGCAGGGCTCCAGCCATCCACTGGCGGTCGCGATCCTCAACCGGGCCAAGGCCGAAAAAACGCAGGTGCCGCCGGCTGTGGCCGCCAAGGCGATTTCGGGCAAGGGCGTCGAAGGCAGTGTCGGCGGCGTGGCTGTCTTCCTGGGATCAGGCCCGGCGGCGGGCGAGCGTGCCGATATGACGCAAGCGCAGCGCCTTGCAATCGATAGCCTGAATGGACAAGGCAAGACCGTCTCGGTGCTTGTCGCCGATGGCGCGGTGGCCGGCCTGATCGCCATGCGCGACGAGCCGAGGCCGGACGCGGCCGCCGGCATTGCCGCGCTGAAGGGCGAAGGCATCCGCGCCGTCATGCTGACCGGCGACAACAGGCGCACGGCCGAAGCCATCGCCGCGTCGCTCGGCATCGAGGCGCGGGCGGAACTGCTGCCGCAGGACAAGCAGCGCATCGTCGGCGAGCTGCAGCGCCAGGGGCTGAAGGTCGCCAAGGTCGGCGACGGCATCAATGACGCGCCCGCGCTTGCCGCCGCCGACATCGGCATCGCCATGGGCGGCGGCACCGACGTGGCGCTGGAGACGGCGGATGCGGCGATCCTGCACGGCCGCGTCGCCGATGTCGCGCGCATGGTGCTGTTGTCGCGGGCGGTGATGGCCAATATCGGCCAGAACATCACCGTGGCGCTGGGGCTGAAGGCGGTGTTCCTGGTCACCACCATTGCCGGCATCACCGGCCTGTGGCCAGCGATCCTGGCCGACACCGGCGCCACCGTGCTGGTGACGGCTAACGCCATGCGGCTGTTGCGCTGGCGCGGCTGAGATCTACTTCGCCGCCGCGGGCAGTGGCGGCCTGACGTCGGCGCGGCGCTCCCAGATATGCGAGGCAACGGCGACGATGACGGCGACCAGCATGGCCAAGGCGCCAGCCACCGGCAGGCTACGGTAGCCGTAGCCGGCATTGAGCATGGCGGCACCGAGCGAGGCGGCCAGCGCGATGCCGATATTGAATCCGGACGGGATGAGCGAGGCGGCGAGGCCGGACGCGTCCGCCGTCCAGGCCAGGATGCGGGTCTGGATCGGCGTGCCGATGGAGAAGTTGAGACCGCCCCAGACGATGATCGCGAGAACCATCGGCACGGGGTAGGGGCTGACGGCATAGATAACGGCCAGCGTCACCGCCTGCAAAGCGAGCATGGTGATCAGCGACGGCATCAGTTTCCAGTCCGACAGCTTGCCGCCGAGGAAGACGCCAAGCGTGGCGCCGACGCCGTTGAGCAGCAGCACCCAGGGCACCAGGTTTTCATCGAGCCCCGTCACTTCCAGCAGCGTCGGGGTGATGTAGGTGAACAGGCAGAACTGGCCGAGCATCAGCATCAGCATCAGGACCAGCGAGGTCCAGACCTGCTGGCGCGCCAGCGCGCGGACCTCGCTGGCAAAGCTGGCGGATCTGGTCTGATGCCCTGTTGTACGCGGCAACAGGACAGCCATGGCAAGGGTTGCCGCCACGCCCAGCGCACACATAACCCAGAAGGTGGCGCGCCAGCCCCAGATGTTGCCGATGGCGGTGCCGGCCGGCACGCCGATGACATTGGAGACGGTGAGGCCCGACAGGATGACGGCGACGGCCATGCCGCGCTTTTCCTCCGGTACGAGGCCGACCGCGACCACCATGGCGACGCCGAAATAGGCGCCATGCGCGACCGCCACGGCAATGCGCAGCAACAGCATGGAGGTGAAGTCGGGCGCCAGCGCGCAGGCCGCCTGGCCGATGGTGAAGGCGACGGCCAGGCCGATCAGCAAGGTCTTGCGCGGCAGGCTCTTGGTGGCGAGCGCCAATAGCGGACCGCCGATGGCGATGCCGCAGGCATAGCCGGAGACGAGATAGCCCGAAGTGGGAACCGAAACGCCAAGCCCTTGCGCCACCTGCGGCAGCACGCCGGCGATGACGAACTCGGTGGTACCGAAAGCGAAAGCGGCAATGAACAGGGCGATGAGCGGCAGCGACATGAAATGAGAACCCCCGAAGTGGAGGGCTCAAACCATGGATGGAGGCGGCAGGCAATCCAGAAATTTTTGTCGCCGGTTTAGGTTTTCTTGACCGGCCGTGGCAGCCGGCCCGTCAGGTCGCGGATTTGCGTCCGTAGGGAATCTTCAGCCAGGCCCGCTCATGAAAATAGTAGAGCAGCGACTTGGTGAAGACCTCCGTCACGCCGATCGCGGCCGCGAGCTTGATGCTTCCGGTGACAACCAGAGAGATGATCATCGTATCGATGGTGCCGGTCACGCGCCAGGAAAGCGCCTTGGCGAAACTGCGCGAATGAGTGTCCATCGATTTCCTCCCGGTGGAAACGGATGCTTAGCCGACGGACGCCTGGATAAGCAAAGCCTAATTGGCCGCTCCTGCCGGGATGACGGATCCGGTGTCCTCAAATTGACGCGCGTCCGGCAAACCCTCGCCGTTTCAGCTCGCCTTCAGCCGCGATCCGAAGAGCAGGCCGCGCTCTTCCAGCACGGGATAGGCCATCGACGCCAGCAGCGAGTTGATCTGCTTGAGGTCGCGGATGGTGTCGAGATGGATCGAACTGGTTTCAACGCTCCTGGGGGTGCCTTCGCGCAGCCGCAGGAAATGGCTGGCGCTGGTTTCCTTCTCGCGGTCGCGCAACTGGTCCTTTTCGAGCACGAGCTGGCGGGCGGTTTCGGGATCGCGCGAGACCAGCACGTTGAAGGCCAGCCGCGCATTGGCCAGCACCGAGGCGTGGAAGGCGCAGAGCTCGCGCCAGCCCTCGGGCGTGAATTCCAGGCCGTGTTCGAGCTTCTTCTTCACATGCACCAGCATGTTGCGCACGATGATGTCGCCGACCTGCTCGAGCTTGACGCAGGCGCCGATCAGTTCCTGGCAGCGCAGCGCCTCGTCCTCGGTGAGCGGGTTCTTGGTGACCTTGGCGAGGTAGAGTTTTATGGCCGCGTGCCGGCGGTCGACGCGGTCGTCGAGGGCCGCCAGCGCCTTGATCTTGTCGCTGTCGGCGCTCTCGTAGAGTTCGATGATGCGCTTGAGCATGATCTCGACCGTCTCGCAGACCCGCACCACTTCGCGGGTGGCGTTGGCCAGCGCCTGGCTCGGCACCTCGAGGGCGCTTTCATTGAGCGCCGACAGCTCGACGACGTCCAGCGTGGCGGCCGGCACCGGCCTGGCGCCCAGCGTCACGATCTTTTCGGAGGCGCGGTAGACGAGGCCGGCCAGCGGCAGGCCCGCGAGCAGGATGATGACGTTGAACAGGATATGGGCGTTGACGATCTGGTTCGCGGCCGTGGCACCGAGGAAGCCGACATGCGGCTTGAAGATCATGAACAGGATCAGCATCACCAGCGAGCCCAGCCCGCGCATCAGGAGATTGCCGATCGGCACGACGCGCACGGCGGGCCCGGCCGAGCGGGTCAGCATCGGCGCGATGATCGAGGAGCCGAGATTGACGCCGAGGATGAGGACAACGCCGAGTTCGGGGCTGATCAGGCCGCGGCCGGCCAGCGTCGCCATCAACAGGACCGCCGCGATGCTCGACTGGAACAGCCAGGTGATCAGCGCCGCCAGGAGATAGGCGGTGATGGAATCGGTGGAGAAGTAGTTGATGATGACCGGCATGAGCTGGCTGTTGCGCAACGGCTCCGACGCCTGGCCGATCATTTCCAGCGACAGGATCAAAAGGCCGATGCCGACCAGGATGCGGCCGGTCTGGCGCCAGTCGCGCCGCTCGGTGGCCATGAACATCACCGTGCCTGCTATCAGGCAGAGCGGCACCAGAAGGGTGAGGTCGAAGGTCAGGAGCTTGACCACCAGCGCCGAGCCGATCTCGGCGCCGCGCACCGCCAACTGCCCGGCGGCACCCGAGACAATGCCGGAGCCGGCGAAGGAGCCGACCAGCAAGGTGACTGCCGTGGAGCTTTGCAGCGCGATCGCAAGGCCGGTGCCGGCCAGCACCGCCATGATGGGATTGCGCATGGTGGCGCGCAGTTTGTGGCGCAGCACATCGCCATAGGCGCGCTCGACGCCGGTCTTGACCATGCGGGTGGCAAACAGCATCAGCGCGACGGCGCCGGCCAGATGCAGGAGGACGACCGAACCGCTCATCGCGGCGCCTGCATGCGGGCGCCGCGCACGCCGTGGGCGGCATGGCGGTCGGTGGCGAAGGCGAGGGTGCGAATCATGAACATGGCAGCCTTGGAATATAGCCGGAATATTTTAGCCGGATAATGAAAATTTGTCGATTTTCAGGTCCGCCGTCAAGCGACGGCCCGTGTCGGAAAATGGACGGGTCGGCAAATGGTTGCAGGGGGCCGGGAGGCGGACCGGCCGGATCTTCGGCACTCTCGCCGCCGATCTTGGCGGCGATGTTCAAATTCCTGGAATAAGCGAAGGAATTCATTACACAATTGTAATGCAGCCGTTCAGTTTCAGTTCATCCGTTGGCGGTTATTCCTCGGGCATCGACAACAAGGAGACTTCTGATGAAACGCATTGTTATTTCCGCTCTCGCTTTCTCGATGCTGGCCGCCACCTCGCTCACCGGCCAGGCCGCGCCGATGAATGCTCCGGTCGCGCCGCAGTCGAACTTCACGAAGGTTGACTGGCAGAAGCCCAACCACCGGGATGTCAAGAAGCGCGTCATCGTGAAGAAGAAGGTCGTGGTGAAGCCCAACAACTGGCGCAACGGCCAGAAATATTCGAACTGGAAGCGTCACCAGCCGATCCGCGACTATGGCCGCTACGGCCTGCACCGTCCCGGCCGTGGCCAGGAGTGGATCCGCGTCGGCAATGACTATGTGCTGGTCGGCATCCTCTCGGGCGTCATCTTCGGCGCGCTTGCCGCGCAGTAAGCCTGCGCATGAACTGACTGACAGCGAAAGGCGGCCTGCGAAGGCCGCCTTTCTGTTTTCGCCCCTGTGGAAACCGGGCATCGTCCGCATTAGGGGTCGTCTGAAATCGCCGGCATGATTATATGGTGGCGAAACGAGTTCCCCTATGCGCTTTCCGCCCGCCTTTCTCGACGAGATACGCGACCGTGTACCGATCTCCTCGGTCATCGGCCAGCGCGTCGCGTGGGACAGGAGGAAGACCAATGCCTCGCGCGGCGACTATTGGGCCTGCTGTCCGTTTCACGGCGAAAAGAGCCCGTCCTTCCACTGCGAGGACAAGAAGGGGCGTTACCACTGTTTCGGCTGCTCGGTCTCGGGTGACCATTTCAAGTTCCTGACCGAACTCGAAGGATTGAGCTTTCCCGAAGCGGTCGAGAAGATCGCCGACATGGCCGGCGTGCCGATGCCGGTTCGCGATGAGCGGGAGGAGCGCCGCGAGAAGGAGCGCGCCAGCCTGACCGACGTCATGGAAATGGCGACCGTCTTCTTCCAGGAGCGGCTGCAGGGGCCCGAGGGCGCCAAGGCCCGTGCCTATCTGCGTGACCGTGGGCTGACGCCGGCGACCCAGCAGTCGTTCCGGCTGGGCTTCGCTCCCGACAGCCGCAATGCGCTGAAGGAACATCTGGCGGCCAGGGGCGTGCCGAAAGCCGACATCGAAGCCTGCGGGCTGGTGCGCCATGGCGACGACATCCCGGTCTCCTATGACTGGTTCCGCGACCGCATCATGTTCCCGATCCCGGATTCACGCGGCAAGATCATCGCCTTCGGCGGCCGTGCGCTGGCGCCCGACGCGCTCGCCAAATACATGAATTCGCCCGACACCGAGCTCTTCCACAAGGGCAATGTGCTCTACAATTTCGCCCGCGCCCGCCAAGCGCTATCAAAGGGGGCACTGGCCAAGGGTGGCACGGTGATTGCCGTGGAAGGCTATATGGACGTGATCGCGCTGGCGCAGGCCGGTTTCGAGAACGCCGTGGCGCCGCTCGGCACCGCGCTCACCGAAAACCAGCTCGAACTTCTGTGGCGCATGGCGCCGGAGCCGATGCTGTGCTTCGACGGCGACAAGGCCGGGCTGAAGGCGGCATGGCGGGCCGCCGATCTGGCGCTGCCATCGGTCGAAGCCGGCCGCTCGGCGCGCTTTGCGCTGCTGCCGGAAGGCAAGGACCCCGACGACCTGGTCAAGGCCGAGGGGCCGGACGCCTTCCGCGCTGTGCTCTCCGACGCGCGGCCGCTGGTCGACCTGCTATGGATGCGCGAGACGTCGGGTGGCGTCTTCGACACGCCGGAGCGGCGGGCGGCGCTGGGAAAGACGCTGCGCGAACTGACCGGCCGCATCCGCGACGAGAGTACGCGCTATCACTACCAGCAGGAAATGCGCGAGCGCGAGCAGAGCTTCTTCGGTTCGCAGCGCGGCAACCGGCAGGGCCAGCAGGGCTGGCGCCAGGGCGAGCGTGGCCAGCAAGGCAAGCCCGCGCCCGGCGGACAATTCGCCAAGGGAGGCGGCGGCCGTATTGCGATCACCGAAAGCCTTGGCCAGTCGGCGATGGTCAAGCGCGGCGAGGCCATGTCGGTGCGTGAGGCGACGATCATCGTGGCGCTGGTCAACCATCCGGCGCTGATCGACGAGAACTTCGCCCATGTCGAATTCCTCGACCTCGCCAATTCGGACCTGAACCGGCTGCATGCCGCCATCCTCGATGCGATGGCGCATGACATGGCCAATGACCGCCACGCCGTGGTGGCGACGATCGAGCGCGCCGGTTGCGCCGAAATCTGGGAACGTGCGGTCGGCCTGATCAGGCGGGCGCGGCAATGGCCGGCGCTGGAAACGGCCGCACTCGAGGATGCCCGTGACGCGCTCAACCAGGCGCTGCACTTGCAGCGCAGCGCGCGCACCTTACATAAGGAACTGAAACAGGCGGAAGCGGCGCTCGAGGCGGATCCTTCGGACGAGAACTTCCGCCACCTGATCGAAATTCAGGCGCAATTTCAGGATGTACAAGCGACGGAAGCGCTGATCGAAGGATTCGGCGTCTCCTCGGGCAGGGCCGGGCGAGCCTAGGTGCAGCTGCGTACAGAAGTGAAGGCGCGATCACGCTTCCCCTGGGGGCGAGGCGCGCTAAGTCGGGTAATTGATTCGCTTTTTTCATGCGAATCATGCCAGAGGCGCTTGACCTTCGGACAGAATGGCGGAATCAGGACGATTCGAAACGTTAACCCGCACCCGCGTCGACGGGAAATGCAGCGATGTGAGGTACTGGTCACTGGACAGGCACGGCAGCCTGCCACAGATATCAGGGTTAATCTGGACTTAACGATCAATGAAGTTAGTGGCCCGGTGAAGCGCGTTTCAAAACGAGCGTATCCGATTTGACTGGTCCGACAGCTTACGCGGCCTAGATGCCTGGCCGCTAGGAGAAGATAAAAACTATGGCGACAAAGGAAAAGGAAGAGGTCGAGACCGAACGCGAAGGCGCCACCGATGGGCCCCTGCTCGACCTTTCCGATGATGCTGTCAAGAAGATGATCAAGGCCGCCAAGAAGCGCGGCTATGTCACCATGGACGAGCTGAATTCGGTGCTGCCTTCCGAGGAAGTGACCTCCGAGCAGATCGAGGACACGATGGCGATGCTGTCCGACATGGGCATCAACGTCGTCGAGGACGACGAGCAGGGCGAAGAGGCCGAGGCCGGCGACACCGCGGCCGATGCCGAGGAAGACGCCAACGAACTGGCCGAACAGACCGGCACCGCGGTCGCGGCGACCACCACCAAGAAAGAGCCGACCGACCGCACCGACGATCCGGTGCGCATGTATCTGCGCGAAATGGGCTCGGTGGAGCTTCTGTCGCGCGAGGGCGAAATCGCCATCGCCAAGCGCATCGAGGCCGGCCGCGAGACGATGATCGCGGGCCTGTGCGAAAGCCCGCTGACCTTCCAGGCCATCATCATCTGGCGCGACGAGCTCAACGAATCCAAGATCCTGCTGCGCGAGATCATCGACCTCGAAGCCACCTATGCGGGTCCCGAAGCCAAGCAGGCGCCTGTCGTCGAGCGCGTCGAGGAAGCGCCCAAGGTCGAGGAGAAGCCACGCCGCGGCGCGGCGCGCGACGAGGAAGACGACATCACCAATGTCGGCGCCGACACGCGCGGCATCGGCGACGACGACGAGGAAGACGAGGACGAGGCCAGCCTGTCGCTGGCGGCGATGGAAGCGGAACTGCGTCCGCAGGTGATGGAGACGCTCGACGTCATCGCCGACACCTATAAGAAGCTCAGGAAGCTGCAGGACCAGCAGGTCGAGAACAGGCTTGCCGCCGCAGGCACGCTGTCGCCCAGCCAGGACCGCCGGCTGAAGGAGCTCAAGGACCAGCTGATCAAGGCGGTGAAGTCGCTGTCGCTCAACACCGCGCGCATCGAGGCGCTGGTCGAGCAGCTCTACGACATCAACAAGCGCCTGGTGCAGAACGAGGGCAAGCTGCTCAGGCTCGCCGAAAGCTACGGCGTGCGCCGCGAGGAGTTCCTGAAGGAATATCAGGGTTCCGAGCTCGACCCGAACTGGACGCGCTCGATCGCCAACCTGACCTCGCGCGGCTGGAAGGAGTTCACCAAGAACGAGAAGGACGCGATCAAGGACCTGCGCGCCGAGATCCAGCACCTGGCCACCGAAACGGCGATTTCGATCCTGGAATTCCGCAAGATCGTCAACCAGGTGCAGAAGGGTGAGCGCGAAGCCGCGATCGCCAAGAAGGAAATGGTCGAGGCCAATCTGCGCCTCGTCATCTCCATCGCCAAGAAGTACACCAATCGCGGCCTGCAGTTCCTCGATCTGATCCAGGAAGGCAATATCGGCCTGATGAAGGCGGTCGACAAATTCGAATACCGCCGCGGCTACAAGTTCTCGACCTACGCGACATGGTGGATCCGGCAGGCGATCACGCGTTCGATCGCCGACCAGGCGCGCACCATCCGCATTCCGGTGCACATGATCGAGACGATCAACAAGATCGTGCGCACCTCGCGCCAGATGCTGCACGAGATCGGCCGCGAGCCGACGCCGGAGGAACTGGCCGAAAAGCTCGCAATGCCGCTCGAAAAAGTGCGCAAGGTGCTGAAGATCGCCAAGGAGCCGATCTCGCTCGAAACGCCTGTCGGCGACGAGGAGGATTCGCACCTGGGCGATTTCATCGAGGACAAGATGGCGATCCTGCCGATCGACGCGGCGATCCAGGCCAATCTGCGCGAGACCACCACGCGGGTGCTCGCCTCGCTGACGCCGCGCGAGGAACGTGTGCTGCGCATGCGCTTCGGCATCGGCATGAACACCGACCACACGCTGGAAGAAGTCGGCCAGCAGTTCTCGGTCACCCGCGAGCGTATCCGCCAGATCGAAGCCAAGGCGCTGCGCAAGCTCAAGCACCCGAGCCGGTCGCGCAAGCTGCGCAGCTTCCTCGACAGCTGAGTTCTTGTCGGACACGAAGAATTAGGGCGCCGAGTGGCGCCCTTTTTCGTTCAGGCGTCAAGGCAACGGCACGTTCAGCCGCGTCCCCTTGACGATGATGCCGCCGCGGTCGCCGATCTCTATCGAGCCGTAGCGCTGCCGGAAGCAGTCCGGCAGCGGGCGGTCGCCGGGGATCGACAGCCACAGCCGCAGCATATGGCGCCGCCTGTCCGGGTCAGGCCAATCGCGAAACCCCATGCGGTCGTGCAGCAGCGAATGGTTGTAGACGAACTGCATGTCGCCGGGCTGAAGCCGCATCGACAGGTTCAGCATGGGATCATTGGCCAGGCTGTCGAAGAGATCCAGCGCTTCGACATGGGCCGGGGTAAGCCGCATGGCATCGGGGAAACGCTGGGCGCTGTCGACGTACTGGCGCTGGTAAATGCCGGTCAACAGCCCCGCATGCCAGTTGAGGACCGGGATTTCGAAGTAGGGTTTTTGCCCTTCCGGTATTTCGCCGCGCCGGTCGGTGGGGATCGGGTCAAACAGCAGGCGGACCAGGTCGGGTCGGCCTTTGCGCATCTCGTTGTAGATCGTCACCGTACTGACCAGCAGCGACTCGCCGCCCTGCATGGCATCGCGCAGGCAGAGCAGGCCGACAACATCGGCGGAATCGGTGTGAAAGGTCTGGCGCTCCGCCGTCTGGTAGATGCGGGTGGTGGCGTCCCTGGCGTCGGCGCCGATGTCGCGGACATGGCCGAGGATGTGGCCCTGGGCATTCTGGGACCGTGCGCTTCCCAGATGGGCGCCGATACCACAGAAAATCGTTGCCGCCATTGCAGCGGAATATCTCTCGACGGGGAGACCGCGCAGCACCTCGAAGCCGATGCCCGCGATGAGTTTTTCGCGCAAGGTCGCAAGATGGCCGCCGAGGCGGGGCAAGGGAAAATCCGCCGCGGTCAGGCTGCCGATATCGTGCGAGCGCGCAAGGAAGCCGGCTGCGGCAGCTTCCAGTTCCGCGACGTCGCGCGGGTCCAGCTCGACCAGCCATTTCTCTGGATGCCTGGTCATGTGCTCGCCGGTCCAGGCGGCGGGGATGTCGATCTGTTGCGGCGGCAGGGCTGTCTCGCGCATCAAAAACTCCCTGGTTGATCGGTCGGGATGTCGGCTGGATTTCCGCAGGCTGCCGAACGAAAGTGAGATTGCCGCAATCGGTCTGGTTCTCAAACCAAATTCAGGATGTCGGTTCCGAGGGCCTTGCGTTTCGATATGTTGACAGTTTGCCTCGGGGCAGCATGTCTCACCGTGGTGGATTGATGGCCAGGAGATATCGCATGAACAGTTTTTCGATAGCGGCTGTCGGCTTTGCCTTGACATCGTTGTTGCCGGTCGATGCCGGCGCGGCGGCCCCAAAGGCCGTCGGCATGGCCAATCCGGCATCGGTGCATTGCGGGGCGATCGGCGGCCGCTTCGTGGTCAGGAAGGACAAGGCCGGCAATGAATACGGCTTCTGCCGGCTGCCCAACGGACGCCTGTGCGAGGAGTGGGCGCTGTTTCGCGACAACAAATGCATCGGGCCCAAGGCCGCCATGCGCCGCAAATAGCACGGCTATCTGACATCCACGTCAGCCGTCGATGACATGGCGCGCGACCGTGATAGGGTGAGTCATGTCCGAAGCACATTCCCATTCGCATCTGTGGCCCGGCGTGCCGCTTGCCCTCGGCTCGGCCGCCTTGTTTGGCGCGACGCCGCCGCTGTCCAAGCTGCTGCTCGACGGCGTCAGCCCGTTCATGCTGGCCGGTCTGTTGTATCTCGGCGCAGGTGTCGGGCTGGCGCTCTACCGCCTGTTGCGCGGCGGGCAGGCCAATGCCGGCGAGGCCCGCCTGACCAGCGCGGATATTCCGTGGCTGGCGCTGGCGATCGGCATGGGCGGCATCGTCGGGCCGGTTCTGCTGATGTTCGGCCTTACTCTCAACACGGCGTCCAGTTCCGCCCTGCTGCTCAATCTGGAAGGTCTCGCGACCATGGCCATCGCCTGGCTCGTCTATCGCGAGAATGTCGACCGACGGCTGCTCTTCGGCGCCTTCGCCATTCTGGCGGGAGCGCTGCTGCTGTCCTGGGAGGGGCAAGGCATTGCCTTCAATCTTGGCGCGCTGCTTGTCGCCGGGGCCTGCCTGGCATGGGGCCTGGACAACAATTTCACCCGCAAGATATCGGCCGCCGATCCGGTGGCCATCGCCATGCTGAAGGGGTTGGTGGCGGGTGCCGCCAATGTCGGGCTGGCGCTCGCCTCCGGCGCGACGTTTCCGGCTGCGACCACGGTGATGGCCACGGCCGCCGTCGGTTTCTTCGGCATCGGTGTCAGCCTCGTCATGTTCATCCTGGCGCTGCGCCATCTCGGCACGGCACGCACGGGGGCCTATTATTCGCTCGCTCCCTTTATCGGCGCGTTGCTGGCGATCCTGATGCTGGGCGACGCCGTCACGCTCAAGCTCGGTGTTGCCGGTCTGCTGATGGGGGTTGGCCTGTGGCTGCATCTGTCCGAGCGCCATGATCACGAGCACGACCATGAAGCGCTGGAGCATGAGCACAGCCATGTGCATGACGAGCATCACCAGCATCATCATGACGGGCCGGTCAGCGAGCCGCATTCGCACTGGCACCGCCATGCGCCCATGCGCCACAAGCATCCGCACTATCCCGACCTTCACCTTCGGCACGGCCACGGCTGATCATGTCGGGTCGGGCGCTGACCGTCTGGTACAACACGCGCTGTCCGGTTTGTGACGCCGGCATCGACAGGCAGAGACGGCGGCTGATCGAGGCGGTCAAGGCTGGGCGGGTCGCGTTCCGCGACATCAATCTGGAGCCGGATGCGCTGTCGTCGCATGGCGCCTCGCTGGAAGACATCCGCCGGCGGCTGCATGCGACCGATGCCGAGGGCAGGCTGCTGGTCGGCGCCGATGTGGCGATCGCGGTGTGGAGGGCGACGCCGGGCGAAGGCTGGCTGGCGAGCCTGTTCGGCAACCGCCTCATCTTGCCGCTGACCCGCCTTGCCTATGATCGCTTCGCCGATCTGCTTTACGGCTGGAACCGCCGCAAACGCCGCTGGTAGCTCCTTTCCACCGCACGCCATCAAGTCTTGCCGCGTCCGCGCTTTGGCGCTGCGGATAGCGCTTGGCCCGATATCAGATACATCGTAAGATATATCTTGACTCAGCGATTGAGTGCGCCTACTTAAGATATATCGTAAGATAGAACTCAAGGAGCAATCAATGCACAAGCACAATTTTGGACACGATCATTCCGACCGTCATCATTTCGGCGAGCGCATGTTCATGCACATGGCCGGCAAGTTCGGCGGCAGGGGCGGCGGCGGTTTCGGCCCGTTCGGGGGCAGGGGCGGCGGTGGCCGCGGCGGCCCGGGCGATTTCTTTCGCGCCGGGCGCATGCTGGCCGACGGCGACCTCAAGCTGATCACGCTGTCGCTGCTGGCCGAGGCGCCGCGCCATGGCTACGACATCATCAAGGCGCTGGAAGAGCGCACCAGCGGCATCTACAGCCCGAGCCCGGGCGTGGTCTATCCGACGCTGACCTTCCTGGAAGAGGCCGGTTATGCCTTGTCTTCGAGCGAAGGCAACAAGAAGGTGTTTTCCATCACCGAGGCTGGCCAGGCGCATCTCGCCGACAACCGCGAAATGATCGACGGCGTGCTCGAACACCTCGAACGCTTCGGTCGCAAGATGGCCAAGGCGCGCGACTGGTTCGGCTGGAACGACGATGGCGAGGACCGCCGCGGCGGACGTGGCGAGCGTTCGGAATCGCGTGACCAGTTCCGCGCCCTGCGCCACCGGCTGCGTGCCGCGCTGAGCGACATCGTCGATGCGCCGCAGGACAAGCAGGCCGAGGCCATGAGCATCCTCGAAGCCGCAGCCGACGCGCTGGAAGCCTTGTCGCACCGCTAGCGCCGGCAAGAGCGGGTTCCTGGCCCCCGCGGACGTGCTACGCTATGCACACATCTTCTGTGATTGGCGTGACTGATCGGCCTGCAGCTTGATTGCGATGTGGTTCCCCCAATCCGTCACTGCTTCGCAGCACCACCTTTTCCCCCTCTGGAGGGAAAGGAAGGGAGCCTCGTTGGAGAAGCGTTGGCGGCAATAGGCTCGCGCCCTTCCTCTACCCCGTCGATCGGGGGGTCCGAAGGACGGGCGAGACCGTGGCTCGCCCCGGCTAGGTGTCTCGGCGAGCCGAGACGGAGTAGGGGTCGACCAGCGCAGCGTCAGACAATGCATGCACCAAGCTGCCATGCACGCTGTCGCCACACAGCAAAAAAAGCCCGGGGCGTGAACTGACCCCCGAAAGTTGGACGGTTCATTGAGCTGGTAGATTTAAGGGCTGGTTCCTGTATTGCACAGGGGCCA
>NZ_VFVY01000032.1 GCF_006442315.1 Mesorhizobium sp. B2-3-4
GGTACGATCCTCATCTGCACGCTTTCGCCGAACGGTTGCAAAAGGCTGGCAAAACCAAAATGGTCATTCGCATGGCGTTGGCCCGAAAACTCCTAGTCATCCTCAATGCGAAAGCACGCGATGCGCGCGTGGAGTTCGCAAATGCAACTTGACACCAAAGATAGTCGCTCATTGCCCTGCCGGGCATTTCTCCCCGTGGAACGGGAGAAAGACGCTGGCTGCGACGCCGGCGCCTGTCATTCAACCTTGGCGATTGACGAAATCATCCGCGACGGCGCCGTCACTGTACGGGCTGCCGGCAGGCAGTTGAGGTGCAACGCAAACCGTTGACTATAAAGGAGATTCTCTCGTGAATCAGATAGCCGCGCCGGCGCCAGGGACGCAGCCGCATCAGAATAGTTGTCCGGCTAAATATCAGTCCTGTTTTAGCCGCCTGCAGAGCTCGTCGAGCTGCTCCAGCGAGCGATAAGCGATGCGCAGCGTCCCGCCCTTGCCCTTGTGGTCGACCGTCACGATCATGCCGGTCGTATCGGTGAGCAGCTTCTCCAGCGCCAGCGTGTCGGCGTCCTTCTGCTCGGCAGCCGCTGCCGGCTTGGCTTCCTTGGCGGGACTGCCGGCCGGCATCTGCGCCAGCGCTTCGGCCTGGCGCACGGAAAGGCCTTCCTCGACGATGCGCTTGGCAAGGCCGGCCGGATCCTCCGCCGTCACCAGCGTGCGGGCATGGCCGGCCGACAGCGCACCGTCGACCAGCATGTCGCGGATCACGTCGGGCAGCTTCAAAAGTCTCAACGTGTTGGCGACATGGCTGCGGCTCTTGCCGATCACCTGGCCGAGATCGGCCTGGGTATAGCCATGGTCGTCGATGAGCTGCTGATAGCCCTGCGCCTCTTCGACCGGATTGAGGTCGGCGCGCTGGACGTTCTCGATGATCGCCAGCTCCAGCGCCGTGCGGTCGTTGACATCGCGGATGATGACCGGGATCTCGGTGAGCCCGGCACGCTGCGCCGCGCGCCAGCGCCGCTCACCGGCGATGATCTCGTAGCGGCCGGCCTGGGTGGGCGATGGCCGCGCCACCACCGGCTGGACGACGCCATGTTCGCGGATCGACTGGGCAAGATCAGTCAGTTCGGCATCGCCGAAATGCCGGCGCGGATTCTTCGGATTGGCGCTGATGAACTCGATCGGCACCTTGCCGTCGGCGCTCATGCCGGGCTTTTCCGGTGCCGCCGGCCGGTCGATCTCGCCGATCAAAGCTGCCAGCCCGCGACCCAGTCTTTTCCTCGAGAGATCTTCGTTCATTTCTATTCCACGTCTATTTCGAATCGTTTCGGTATCGAATCGGCGGTTAAATATGCATCAGCCCTAATCAAGCGGCGCGCAATTTACGCTCGCGGCGGATCACTTCTGAGGCCAGCTGCAGATAGGCCTGGCTACCCGAGCATTTCAAATCGTAGAGGATCGCCGGCTTGCCGTAGGAAGGCGCTTCCGACACCCGCACATTGCGCGGGATGATGGTTTCGTAGACCTTGTCGCCCATGTGCTGGCGCACATCCTGCACCACCTGGTTGGCAAGGTTGTTGCGGCCGTCATACATGGTCAGGACGATGCCCTGGATGGTGAGATCCGGATTGATGGAGCGGCGCACCTGCTCGACGGTTTCGAGCAGCTGACTGAGACCTTCCAGCGCGAAGAACTCACATTGCAGTGGAACCAGAACGGAATCGGCTGCCGCCATTGAATTCAAAGTCAAAAGATTGAGCGAGGGCGGGCAATCGATCAGCACATAGCCGAAGGGTGCCCCGCGTTCGGTGGCGGCACGCAGTGCATTGCGCAGCTTGAGCACCCTGTCGGGCGCCGAGGCGATCTCCATTTCGATACCGAGCAGGTCGAGCGTCGACGGCACGATCGAAAGACCCGGCACGGCCGTCGGAACCGCGGCCGCCTCGAGGTCTAGCTCGCCGGTCAGCACGTCATAGGACGAGACTGTCCGGTCCTTGCGGTCGATGCCGAGGCCGGTGCTTGCATTGCCTTGCGGGTCGAGGTCGACGATCAGCACTTTTTCGCCGATCGCCGCCAGCGCCGTCGCCAGGTTGATGGCGGTGGTCGTCTTGCCGACGCCGCCTTTCTGGTTGGCTACGGTGATGATGCGGGGGCCGTTTTTGATCATGGGTTTATGCCAGAAATTCATTTTTGGGGTCGCCAAAGGTCTGACGGGGCGAAGATCAGACGGATCGCAGATCAGACAGTTCAAGGATGACGCCGCTGGCGTCGGTCACGCTTGGATGTTCTACCAGATCGAAGGTCCAGCGGTTAACGCTTTCTTGCACTTCGGCGCGATAATCCCGACCTTTGTGGAACAGAGCGCGCGCGCCTGCGCTCAGCCACGGCGCCGACAGGTCGAGAAGGACCGAAAGGGGCGCCAACGCCCGTGCCGTGACGATTTGCGGTGTCGAAACAAACGCATGGCTATCCTCGATGCGCCGCGCCACCACCCGTGCCGGCAGGCCGAACTGGCCGATGACGGTCTGCAGGAACGAGGCTTTCTTGCGGTTGCTTTCGACCAGATCGATGCTTGCCGCCGGACGTTCGGTGAGCAGGAAGGCCATGACCAGCCCGGGAAATCCGCCGCCCGAGCCGATATCGACCCACTGCCTGGCATCGGGCTCTATCCGCGCCAGCTGCGCGCTGTCCAGGATGTGGCGCTGCCAGACATCGCCCGAAGTCGATTGCGCCACCAGATTGATGCTGCGGTTCCATTTCTGGAACATCGCGTCGAACGCCACCAGGCGATCGAATGTTTCACGTGAAACCGGGCCGGCGGCGTCCCGCAGGCTCTCCAGGGAAAGAGAGCTCACGCAACGTTCCTCTGCGCGCCCTCATGGTGGCGGACATGCGCGACGATGATCGCCAGCGCCGCCGGCGTCATCCCTTCCATGCGCTGCGCATCGGCGATGGAACGTGGCCGCCTCGCCTGCATTTTCTGCTTCAACTCGTTGGACAGCCCGGGCACGCCACCAAAATCGACCGTCTCGGGGATCAGCCGGCTCTCCTCATGCCGTATCTGCGCCACATCCGTGCTCTGGCGGTCGAGATAGACTGAATATTTCGCTTCCGTTTCGAGTCGCTCGGCAGTCTTGGCATCGATATCGTGAAATCTTGGTTCGATCCCGGCCAGCCAGCCCACGTCGACGCCGGGATAGGCGAGCAATTCGAAACCGGACCGGCGCACGCCGTCGCGGTTGATCTCCAGGCCGTGCCGCGCCGCCTCGTTTGGCGTCATGGTCAGCGAAAGCGCCAGTTGGCGGGCATCGTCGAGCCGCCGCATCACATCCCCATAGCGCTGTGTGCGCCGCGGCGAGGTAATCCCAAGCCTGTCGGCCAGTGGCGTCAGCCGCTCGTCGGCATTGTCGGCGCGCAGCGACAGCCGGAATTCGGCCCGCGAGGTGAACATCCGGTAGGGCTCGGCAATGCCGCGGCTGGTCAGGTCATCGACCATCACGCCGATATAGGCCTCGGTCCGGCTGAGCACGACCTGCTCCCCGCCTGAAGCGCGTCTCGCCGCGTTGAGCCCGGCGAGCAGCCCCTGGCCGGCAGCCTCTTCATAGCCGGTCGTGCCGTTGATCTGCCCGGCGAGAAAAAGCCCGGCGACGCGCCTTGTCTCCAGCGTCTGATGGAGTTCACGCGGATCGACGTGGTCATATTCGATGGCATAGCCGGGCTGCAGCATGGCGGCGCGCTCCAGCCCGGGGATGGTCTTCAGGATATCGAGCTGGACGTCCTCCGGCAGCGATGTCGAAATGCCGTTGGGATAGACGGTATGGTCGTCTAGCCCTTCCGGCTCGAGAAAGATCTGGTGCCCGTCGCGGTCGCCGAACTTGACGATCTTGTCCTCGATCGACGGGCAGTAGCGTGGCCCGACGCCCTCGATCGAGCCGGAATACATGGCCGAGCGTCCAAGATTTGACCTGATGAGCTCGTGAGTGGCGGTGGTCGTGCGCGTAATGCCGCAGTCGATCTGCGGCGTCGTGATGCGGTCGGTCAATAGCGAGAAGGGGACCGGATCGGCGTCCGCCGCCTGGCTTTCCAGCGACGCCCAGTCGATCGTCCGTCCATCCAGCCGTGGCGGCGTGCCCGTCTTGAGCCGGCCGAGCTTGAAGCCGGCGCGGTTCATCGTCGCCGACAACCCCATGCTGGCCTTCTCGTTCATGCGCCCGGCGACCATCTTCTTCTCACCGATATGGATCAGCCCGCGCAGGAAGGTGCCGGTCGTCAGCACCACGGCGCCGCAGGCAAGCCGGCGGCCGTCCGCCAGCAGAACCGCCGCGATCCGGCCGTCGGCAATCTCGAAATCGAGCACTTCACCCTCGACCACGTCGAGATCGTTCTGCTGCCGAATCGCTTCCTGCATGGCAAGGCGATAGAGCTTCCTGTCGGCCTGCGTGCGCGGACCGCGCACCGCCGGTCCCTTGCGGCGGTTGAGCAGGCGGAACTGGATGCCGGCGGCGTCCGCAACGCGACCCATCAGGCCGTCCATGGCATCGATCTCGCGCACCAGGTGCCCCTTGCCGAGCCCGCCGATCGCCGGATTACACGACATCACGCCGATCGTGTCGAAGCGCAGCGTCACCAGCGCGGTTCTGGCGCCGGCGCGTGCGGCCGCACTGGCCGCCTCGCAACCCGCATGGCCGCCGCCCACCACAACCACATCATAGTGATCGGTCATTTCAGGATCCCAGATTGAGAAGTTGCGGGAGACATGTCCCCCGGAGCGGACGCTGTCAAGATGCAGGTCGTTTCACGTGAAACAACAGAGCTGTGTCATCCGTCGTCCTCCTGGGCTTCACCTGGTACCAGAGCCACGCACTGTGGTTTCTCGGAGACCCTGCCGGTCCGACCATGTCGCGTCGATAGATCCTTGGGCTCAGGGAAGACGATCTGGTCTGAGTGGCGCAGCTGTGGACAGTCGCCGAGAACCTCGGTGTTTCACGTGAGTCACTTAGCTCTTGGCGACTGCCTGTTTCACGTGAATCACTTTCCAATGCAGAACTGCGAAAAAATCACATCCAGCATATCCTCGACATCGATGGCGCCGACAATCCGACCCAGGCGATCCGCCGCAAGCCGCAATTCCTCGGCACGCAACTCCTGGCCCGCGGCCTCGCCCTCCGTCGCGCGGACCAAATGCTGGTTCGCCGCGGCCAGCAATTCGACGTGGCGCAGGCGCGATGGCAAGACATCGCCGACAACGCCGGCAGCGTCCGCGGCCAGCCGTTCGATCCGCGCGAGCAGCGCGTCTAAGCCGGTCCCATCATTCACCGAGATGACAAAGTCGTAGCGGCCATCGATCTCGTGGCCAATCCGGCCGTCCAGCAGATCCGTCTTGGTCCCGACGCGCAAGGCGGGTGTGGTCATCGCCGGCAAATCGGTCTCCTGCGGGTCCGTCAGGTCCCGCAGCAACAGGAGAAGATCGGCACGCCCGGCCTTGGCGCGCGCCTTTTCGATGCCGATCGCCTCGACCTTGCCGGGCGCCTCGCGCAAACCGGCCGTGTCCGTCAGCCTGACGCGCAGACCGCCAAGATCCAGGACCAGCTCAAGCAAATCCCGCGTCGTGCCCGGCTCATCCGTCACAATGGCCGCGTCCCGCCGCGCCAGCGCGTTGAACAGGCTCGACTTGCCGGCATTGGGCGCGCCGAGGATCACCACCTCAAAACCGTCGCGGATGATCTCCGCCGCGTGGAACCCGGCGACATGGTGCTCGATCTCCGAGATCATCGACCGCACGTCAGACCAGACCGTATCCGAAACGGATCCCGGCACATCATCCTCATCGGCGAAATCGATCTCGGCCTCGATCATGGCCCGCGCATGGATCAGCCGGCGCCGCCAGCGCTGATAGAGTTCACTTTGCGCGCCCTCGGCATTCTGGACAGCAAAACGCCGCTGCGCTTCGGTCTCGGCATTGACCAGATCCGCCAGCGCCTCGGTCTCGACCAGGTCGAGCTTGCCATTGAGAAAGGCGCGGCGCGTGAATTCTCCGGGTTCCGCGTGCCTGATGCCGTCAAATCCGGCAATTGTTTCCAGCATCCTCGCCACCACGGCGCGCCCGCCATGAACATGAAACTCTGCGACATCCTCACCCGTGAAGCTGGCCGGACCGGGGAAGAAGACGACCAGTCCGGTGTCGAGCACCGTCCCATCCGCCGCCTTGAACTTGCGCAGAACCGCGGCCCGCTCCTTAACCATGCCGCAAACAATCGTTTCGATCACGAATCGAGTCTTGGGGCCGGACAGGCGCAGCACCGCGACGCCGGCTGGAAGCCGGCCGCTCGACAGCGCCACGATCGAATCGCCTGAAATCATTTGCCCGCTCTACCGAACCGCCCTAGCTTCCGCCTCATCACCGACCCCGGACCGCCCCGAAACCAGTTGCCCCGAAAGATGGCCATTGTGACATTGCCCGCGCAAAACCTGCTTGCCGACGAGGCCAGCCCCTATCTGCAGCAACACAGCGGCAATCCCGTGCATTGGCGGGGATGGTCGCCGGCCTCGCTCGAGGAAGCAAAGGCGCTGGACAAGCCCATCCTGCTTTCCGTCGGCTATGCCGCCTGCCACTGGTGCCACGTCATGGCCCATGAAAGCTTCGAGAACGCCGACGTCGCCGCCGTCATGAACCGTCTGTTCGTCAATATCAAGGTCGACCGCGAGGAGCGTCCCGACATCGACCAGATCTATATGGCGGCCTTGTCCTCCATGGGCGAGCAAGGCGGCTGGCCGCTGACCATGTTCATGACGCCGGACGGCAAGCCGTTCTGGGGCGGCACCTATTTCCCGCGCGAGCCGCGTTATGGCCGCCCGGGCTTCATCCAGGTGATGGAGGCGGTCGACAAGGCCTGGCGCGAGAAGCGGGCGAGCCTGCACCAGAGCGCCGACGGCTTGACCTCGCATGTCGAGGCACGGCTCTCGGCCACCCATGCCAAGGCGCTTCTCGATCGCGACACGCTGTCCGATCTCGCCGGCCGCATCGCCGGCATGATCGACCGCGACCGCGGCGGCCTGGCCGGCGCACCGAAATTCCCCAACGCGCCGTTCATGCTCACGCTCTGGCTGTCCTGGCTGCGCGACGGCAACGCCGCGCATCGCGACGACGTTCTCATCAGCCTCGAACATATGCTGGCCGGCGGCATCTACGATCACATTGGCGGCGGGCTCAGCCGCTATTCGACCGACGCCGAATGGCTGGTGCCGCATTTCGAGAAGATGCTTTACGACAACGCCCAGCTCATCCGCTTCTGCAACTGGGGCCATGCCGCGACCGGCAATGATTTGTTCCGGGTACGAATCGAAGACACGGTGGCCTGGCTGCTGCGCGAGATGCGCGTTGACGGGGGCGCCTTTGCCGCCAGCCTCGACGCCGACAGCGATGGCGAGGAGGGACTGTTCTACACCTGGACCAGGCAGGAGGTCGAAGCCGTACTGGGCGACGATTCAGCGTTGTTTTTCAAATACTTCACGCTTTCCAGCCCGCCCGGCTGGGAAGGCAAGCCGGTGATCCACCAGACGCTTGCCCGGCAAGGGATCGGGATTTCCGACCGCGACCGGCTGAGCCCGCTGAAGGCAAGGCTTCTCGCTGTCCGGGAGGAGCGCGTCAGGCCGGGCCTCGATGCCAAGACCCTCACCGACTGGAACGGCCTTGTCATAGCCGCGCTCGCCGAGGCCGGCCGCTCGCTGGCCCGGCCCGACTGGATCGAGGCGGCCGCAAAGGCCTTCGCCCATATCGACGCGGCAAGCCGGGACGGTCGTCTGCCGCATTCCATGCTCGGCGCCAGGAAACTGTTTCCGGCTCTGTCGAGCGACTATGCCGCCATGATCAACGCGGCGATCTCGCTGTTCGAAGCCACTGGCGACTGGACCTATGTCGACCGGGCCGGCCAGTTTCTCGAACAGCTCGACCATTGGCACGCCGACGCGGACGGCACGGGTTATTACCTGACCGCCTCGGACAGCACCGATGTGCCGATCCGCATCAGGGGCGATGTAGACGAGGCCATTCCGTCCGCCAGCAGCCAGATCATCGAGGCGATGCTGCGGCTTGCTTTCCTCACCGGCAATCTCGGCCTGCAGGAGAAAGCCTGGAGGACCGCCGAGCATGCCGCCGGCCGCGCCGCGCACCAGGCCTATGGCCAGACCGGCATCGTCAATGCCTGCGCGCTCGCCATCGAGCCGCTGAAGCTGGTCATCGTGGATGATCTGGACGACGCGAAGCTCGTTCCGGTCGCGAATCGAAATCCCGATCCGCGCCGTGTGGATATTGTCGTGCCGATCGGTACGGCGGCGAATCGACCGTTGCTGCCCGGCGGGATCCTGCCGCCGACCAACCGGCCGGGAGCCTGGCTGTGCACCGGACAGCTTTGCCTGCCGGCGGTGGCGGACGCGGGCGAACTCGACCGTCTGCTGCGTCGGCAATAGCCTCGAATTCGCCGACCCGGACGCAGGCAACAAAAAACCCCACCCCGGTTTCCCGGAGCGGGGTTCTGAAGGCGGTCCGGAAGATCCGGACAAACCCTTACGTGTTCATCGAATCGAAGAAATCGCCATTGGTCTTGGTCTGCTTCAGCTTGTCGATCAGGAACTCGATCGCGTCGGTGGTTCCCATCGGCGCCAGGATGCGGCGCAGCACGAAGATCTTCTGCAGATCCTGGCGCGATACCAGCAGGTCCTCCTTGCGGGTGCCCGACTTCAGGATGTCGATGGCCGGATAGATGCGCTTATCGGCGACCTTGCGGTCGAGCTGGATTTCGCAGTTGCCGGTGCCCTTGAACTCTTCGAAGATGACTTCGTCCATGCGGCTGCCGGTATCGATCAGCGCGGTCGCGATGATGGTCAGCGAGCCGCCTTCCTCGATGTTGCGGGCGGCGCCGAAGAAGCGCTTCGGACGCTGCAGCGCGTTGGCGTCGACACCGCCGGTCAGCACCTTGCCCGATGACGGCACGACGGTGTTGTAGGCGCGGCCGAGGCGGGTGATCGAATCGAGCAGGATGACGACATCGCGGCCATGCTCGACCAGGCGCTTGGCCTTCTCGATGACCATTTCGGCGACCTGCACGTGGCGCACCGCCGGCTCGTCGAAGGTCGAGGAGATAACCTCGCCTTTGACCGAGCGCTGCATATCGGTCACTTCCTCGGGACGCTCGTCGATCAGAAGCACGATCAGGTAGCATTCCGGATGATTGGCCGTGATCGAATGCGCGATGTTCTGCAAAAGCACCGTCTTACCGGTGCGCGGCTGCGCGTTGATCAAGGCGCGCTGCCCCTTGCCGATCGGCGCCACTAGGTCGATGACGCGCGGCGAGATGTCCTTGCTGGTCGGATTGTCGACCTCCATCTTCAGCCGCGAGGTCGGATAGAGCGGCGTCAGATTGTCGAAATGGATCTTGTGGCGGATCTTTTCGGGGTCGTCGAAATTGATCGTGTTGACCTTGAGCAGCGCGAAATAGCGCTCGCCCTCTTTCGGGCTGCGGATCGGCCCTTCGACCGTATCGCCGGTCTTCAGCGAAAAGCGCCGGATCTGCGACGGCGAGATGTAGATGTCGTCGGGACCTGGCAGATAATTGGCATTGGCGGAGCGCAGGAAGCCGAAACCGTCCTGCAGCACCTCGACCACGCCGTCGCCGATGATTTCGACGTCCTGGGCGGCAAGCTTCTTCAGGATCGCGAACATCAACTCCTGCTTGCGCATGACGCTGGCGTTCTCGACCTCGAGCGATTCGGCATAGGCGATCAGCTCTGGGGGCTTCTTGTTCTTGAACTCGGTGAGTTTCATTTCTTGCATTAGATAGACTCTGGGTAGGCTTTGGGGAAAAAATCGGCGGGATGCGACAAATGCCGGGCGCGGCCGAAAGCAATGACGGGCGGCGCATGACGGGAAGGAAGACCCGTCTTGTATCGTCGGTCGGCTGAAAGAGCAAGCCGCCTTTTGACGGGGTCTGACGAAGCCTCAGAAGGGCTTCACCACGACGAGGATCACGATTGCGATCATCAGCAATGTGGGGATCTCGTTGACGATCCGCCAGTGCCTTGCCGGTTTTTCGTTGCGATCCTCGGCGAATTTGCGCACCGCGCCGGCGAGATAGCCATGAATGCCCGACAAAACCAGCACCAGGGCGATCTTGGTGTGCAGCCACCCGCCCTGGAAGGCGAATATCTTCCAGGCCAGCCAAAGCCCGAACACCCAGGTCAGGATCATCGCCGGATTGATGATGCCGCGCAGCAGCCGGCGCTCCATCACCTTGAAGGTCTCCGACTGCACGGAGCCCTTCTGCGCATCCGCGTGATAGACGAACAGCCGCGGCAGATAGAGCATGCCGGCCATCCAGGAGATGACCGCGAGAATATGGATCGCCTTAGCCCAGGGATAGAAATCGGCCGGCGCAAGGAAAAACAAAAGCGCGGTGAGGACGACCAGCACGGCTATGCCGACCACCATGCGCTTCATCGCCTGGCCGGTGCTGTTGGCGTTGCCGCCGCCATTGTCTGACTGGGCCATCAGCGTGCCGCGCTCCTCACCTGTTTCACCATCGCCTCGACATGCGCCACCGGCGTCTCCGGCGTGATGCCATGGCCGAGATTGAAGATCAGCGGTCCATCTCCCAGCGCTTTCAGGATCGCCCCGACGCCGTCGGCCAGCGCCTGGCCACCAGCCACCAGCCGCAGCGGGTCCAGATTGCCCTGGACCGCGCCTTGCCGCTGCAACGCCTTCGCCGTCTCCAGCGGCACCGTCCAGTCGATACCGAGCCCCGTCACGCCGGTCTTTTGACGGTAGCTCTCGTAGCGCGCGCCGGCGCCCTTGGGAAAACCGATCACCGGCACGTCGGGATGAACAGCCCGGACTTGCCTGACGATCTCAGCCACCGGCTCGACGCAGAAGGCCTCGAACGAGGCATCGTCGAGCACGCCCGACCAGGAATCGAATATCTGCACGACATCGGCGCCGGCCTCGATCTGCCTGATGAGGTAGGCCGCCGAATGATCGGCCAGCACCTTCAGGAGACGTTTGAACGCCGGCGGCTCGCGATAGGAAAACAGCCGCGCCGGCGCCTGGTCCGATGTGCCGTGGCCGGCAATCATATAGGTCGCCACCGTCCACGGTGCGCCGCAAAAGCCGATCAGCGTGGTTTCGTCGGGCAGTTTCGCCCGCAGCCGGCGCACCGCCTCGTAGACCGGTTCGAGATTCACGTGAAACATATCGCCTTCGAGAGCCGCGATCTCGGGCGCCGAAATCGGCGTCAACAGCGGCCCCCTGCCTTCCTCGAAGCGCACGTCACGGCCCAGCGCATGGGGAACGACAAGGATGTCCGAGAACAAGATCGAGGCGTCGAAGCCGAAGCGCTCAATCGGCTGCATCGTCACTTCCACGGCAAGGTCGGGATTGTAGCAGAGGTCGAGGAACGAACCGGCGCGCTTTCGCGTTTCACGATACTCCGGCAGGTAGCGTCCGGCCTGGCGCATCATCCAGAGCGGAGGAGGAAAGTGAGCCTTGCCCTTCAGGACATCCAGCATCATCCGTCTTGGCATCGAGCGCTCGCCTCTCCCGGCTTCCCTTTAATCAAATATCTTATTTTAGAAGAGTCTTCTGATTCTAAGAGTCTGTTGGTTGTGGTGGTTGTCACCTGTCCCGCTTTGGCCGCCAAAACACCAGCAAGCATATTGTCGCGCATTCCCGGTCGCGGTTTGCGGCGTTCTGGGGACAATCAGGAATCTCGCTGGGGAGTCAATGCGCTAGATCGGGTGCCCTGAAGAGGTCTCCTGTGGACGGATGAAAGGCAAAATCCTTCGTCCCCGGATTTGTCCCCAGCCGTCCGATGAAGCTGACAGCACATCGAATTGTGGACAAACCGGCATCTGATACAGTCGCCTTCGGCCGGCAGGCCCGCCTGTCCAACCTTATCCACATCCGCCCACAGCCCCAGGTGACCCCTGTGAACAAACCCCAGAGCTTCTTCCACCTGCATCTGATTTCCGACGCCACCGGCGAAACCCTGCTCGCCGCCGGCCGCGCCGCGTCGGCGCAGTACAAGGATGCGCGCGCCATCGAACACATCTACCCGCTGATCCGCACCGAAAAGCAGATCGCCAAGGTGTTCGAGGACATAGAGGAGGAGCCGGGCATCATCCTCTATACGGTCGTCGACCAGAAGCTGGCGCGCGGCATCGACGAGCGCTGCGCGGCCATGGGCCTGCCCTGCGTGTCGGTGCTGGAGCCGGTGCTGACCGTCTTCCAGTCCTATCTCGGCACGCCGGCCGGCCGCCGCGTCGGCGCCCAGCATGTGCTCGACGCTGAATATTTCCGGCGCATCGACGCGCTCAACTTCACCATGGAGCATGATGACGGCCAGCTACCGGCCAATATGGACGATGCCGACATCGTGCTGATCGGCATTTCGCGGACGTCGAAGACGCCGACCAGCATCTATCTCGCCAACCGCGGCCACAAGACCGCCAATATCCCGATCGTGCTCGGCGTGCCGGTGCCCGAGAGCCTGGTCAACGCCCGGACGCCGCTGATCGTCGGGCTGATCGCCACCGCCGAGCGCATCTCGCATGTGCGCCAGAACCGCATCCTTGGCAATTCGAGCAGCTACGTGCCGACCGATTATGTCGACCGCGCCGCCATCAACGAGGAACTCGCCTATGCCCGCCAGATCTGCACCAGGCATGGCTGGCCGATGATCGACGTCAGCCGCCGCTCGATCGAGGAGACGGCGGCTGCCATCGTTGCCCTGCGGGGAAAGACACGGTAGGCAGACGAGACATGACCGAAAAAATAATCCTTGCCTCCGGCAGCCCCTTCCGCAAGGCGATGCTGGAAAATGCCGGCATTGCCATCGAAGCCGTTCCCGCCACGCTCGATGAGCGCGCGCTGGAGGCGCCGTTGCAGGACAGCGGCGCCTCGCCCGAGGATGTCGCGCTGGTGCTGGCCGAGGCCAAGGCGACCGAAGTCAGCGAGCGCCGGCCGGGCGCCCTGGTGCTCGGCTGCGACCAGACGCTGTCGCTCGGCGACGAGGTGTTCCACAAGCCGGCCGACATGGAAGGCGCGCGCCGCCACCTCCTGGCGCTGTCGGGCAAGACGCATCAATTGAACAGCGCCGCCGTGCTGGTGCGCGACGGCAAGGTGCTGTGGCGCCATGTCGGCATCGCCTCCATGACCATGCGCAAGCTCGACCCGGCCTTCATCGGCCGCCATCTTGCCCGCGTTGGCGCCAAGGCGCTGTCGAGCGTCGGCGCCTATCAGGTCGAGGGCGAAGGCATCCAGCTCTTCGAAAAGATCGAAGGCGACCATTTCACCATTGTCGGCCTGCCGCTGCTGCCGCTGCTGGTGGAACTGCGCGCCCTGGGAGCCATCGATGGCTGAAGCCTCCAGGAAAGCATTTGTCACGGGCCATCCGATAAAACATTCGCGCTCGCCGATGATCCACGGCCACTGGCTGGCCGAACATGGCATCGACGGCAGCTATCAGGCGATCGATGTCGCGCCCGGGGATTTCGCCGATTTCCTTTCGAGCCTGCGCGTCAATGGCTATCGCGGCGGCAATGTCACCATCCCGCACAAGGAGGCCGCCTTCGCGAAGGTCGCGCGCCGCGACCACGCGGCGGACGAGATCGGCGCCGTCAACACGCTCTGGCTCGAGGACGGCACCTTGTGGGGCGGCAATACCGACGGCCACGGCTTTGCCGCCAATCTCGACGATTACGCGCCGGGCTGGGCCTCCAATGGTGCGGCCGTGGTGCTGGGTGCCGGCGGTGCGTCCCGCGCCGTCATCCACGCGCTGAAGACGCGCGGCCTCAAGGACATCCGCATCGTCAACCGCACGCTCGCCCGGGCCGTCGAGTTGCGTGACCGCTTCGGTGCCGGTGTTTCGGCGCATGAAGCGGGCGCCACCGCCGAACTGCTGGGCGACGCCGGCCTGCTCGTCAACACCACCGCGCTCGGCATGCTGGGCAATGAGGGCCTGCCCGCCGACCCCGCGCTGCTGCCCGGCCATGCCGTGGTCAACGACATCGTCTATGTGCCGCTCGAAACCCCCCTGCTCGCCGCCGCGCGGGCACGCGGGCTGAAGGCGGTCGACGGGCTCGGCATGCTGCTCAACCAGGCGGTGCCGGGTTTCGAGCGCTGGTTCGGCGTCAGGCCGAAGGTGACGCCGGAGCTGCGCGCGCTCATCGTTGCCGATCTGGTTCCCCAGTCTCGGGTGACCAGGCCATGATCGTGCTTGGCCTCACCGGCTCGATCGGTATGGGCAAGTCGACGACGGCAAAAATGTTCGCCGAGGCCGGCGTGCCGGTACACGATTCCGACGAGACAGTGCACCGCCTCTATGCCGGCAAGGCGGCCCCCCTGGTCGAGGCCGCCTTTCCCGGCACCACCGCCGGCGGCGTGGTCGACCGGGCAAAGCTTGGCGCCCGTGTGCTGGGCGATGCCGCCGCCTTGAAGCAGCTGGAAGCCATCATCCATCCGCTGGTGCGTGCCGATGCCGACGCCTTCCTGGCCAGGCATCGTAACGCCGGCGAATCGATAGCGGTGCTCGACATTCCGCTGCTGTTCGAAACCGGCGGCCGCGGCCGGGTCGACAAAATCGTCGTCGTCTCCGCGCCGGCCGAAATCCAGCGCCAGCGCGTGCTGGCGCGGCCGGGCATGAGCGAGGAAAAACTGGCCTCGATCCTGGCCAAGCAGGTACCGGACGCCGAAAAACGCCGGCTGGCGGATTTCGTCGTCGACACTGGCCAGGGGCTGGAGGCGGCGCGCGCTCAGGTCGATGCGATCATTGCCGAGCTGACCGGCTAGGCAAGCCACGGATATGTATTGAATGTCGGCGCAAACCTGTAGTGATTGCCCTGCTCGGCGTCGTTTCCCATTGCCATTTTGTTCCGCTCTCGTGATTCTGCGTATCAGGAGCACCTGATTCGATGCGTGAGATCATTTTCGATACGGAAACCACCGGCCTCGATGCGCGCGACGACCGCGTGATCGAGCTTGGCGGCGTCGAGCTGGTCAATCGCTTCCCGACCGGCAGGACCTTCCATCACTATATCAACCCGCAAGGCCGCGCGATCCATGCCGAGGCGCAGGCGGTGCACGGCATCAGCGCGGCCGACCTCGCGGGCAAGCCGAGTTTCGCCGAGATCGCCGAGGAATGGCTGCGGTTCACCGACGGCGCCAAGCTGATCGCGCACAATGCCACCTTCGATATCGGCTTCCTCAATGTCGAATTCGGCCGGCTCGGCCACCCGCCCGTCGACAACGGGCTTGTCGTCGACACGCTGGCGCTGGCGCGACGCAAGCATCCGATGGGCCCGAATTCGCTCGACGCGCTGTGCCGGCGCTACGGCATCGACAACACCAAGCGCACCAAGCACGGCGCCCTGCTCGATTCCGAATTGCTGGCCGAGGTCTATATCGAGCTGATCGGCGGCAAGCAGGCGGCGCTCATCCTGGACAGCGCCACCGCGCCGGCCCGGGGCGGCGAGAATGTCCGCCAGATCGAAATCATCGTCGCCGAGCGCCCGGCGCCGTTGCGGCCACGGCTGACGGAAGCGGAGCGCGCGGCGCATGCCACCATGGTCGCCACGCTCGGCGAAAAGGCGCTCTGGCTGAAAGCAACGTCGTCCGAGGCAAGCGCCGCGACGGCTTCGTAATCCGGATCCTCAGTACGGCCACTCACCCCGGCCCAGCGCGGCCACCACAGAGATGATGCGCGCGAAAGCGTCCGCCGCGGCGGGTACCGTCGTGCGGGCGCGCAGGAAACTGTGCACCAGGCGCGGCTCCTCGTGCCACCAGGCCCTGCCGCCGGCCTCCACTATATGGTCGCGATAGGCCTCGCCGTCCGACGACAGCGGGTCGCATTCGGCCGTCACGATCACGGTCGGCGGCAGGCCGGAAAAATCGGTGTCGCGCAATGGCGAGAAGGTCGGATCGTCGGGCGATTGCCGCCTTGCCGACCTGACGTCGCGGTAGAAGGCGATGTCGCCCGTCGACAGCAGCGGCGCATCGGCATGTTCGAGATAGGAGCCCATGGCCTCTTTGCCGCCGAGGCCGGGATAGATCAGCACCTGGCCGATGGCGGCACGCGGATGATGGCGCGTGGCCTGCGCCACCGCTGCCGCCAGATTGCCGCCGGCGCTTTCGCCGCACAATACCAGCGGCAGGTCGCTGCTTGCCGCCGCCCATTCGAAAGCGGCCATGGCGTCGTCGAAGCCGGCGGGGTGGAGGTGCTCCGGCGCCAGCCGGTAGTCGACCGACAAGACGTCGAAGCCGGTGCCGGCGCAGAGCTCGGCGCAGATGTCGTCATGGCTCTCGAGCCCGCCGAGGATGAAACCGCCGCCATGGAAATAGAGCACCGTCGCGAGCGGCACCGTATCGGCGAGCCGGTAGCGGCGGACCGGGATGCCATGCTTCTTCGAACTGACCATCAGGTCGCTGGCCTTGACCCCGGGCGGACGGCCCTGGTGGAAGGCGCGGCACATCCGGTCATAGACCGCGCGCTGCCTGTCGATCGGCTGCGCTGATATCTGTGGCGGATACCAGGCGTTGACGCTGTCGATATAGGCCCAGAGAACCGGATCGAGCCGTGGTCCGTATTTGCCGCGGTCGCTCATCTCAGTCCAACGGGCACGTCAAAGCTCGGCATAAAGACGGGCGGCATTTTCAAAGCTGAAGCGCAGCGGCACCGAGCCCTCGACCTGCCAGACGCTGACGGTCTCGCCGGCCAGCAGCCGGCAGGCGCCGTCCGTGTCGGTGACGGCGCCGCCATAGAGGCGGTTGGCAAGGTTGAGGATGCCTGTCTGGTGCATGGCCGCGCTGCCGCTGCCGCAGGCATCCTTGACCAGGAGCACGCGAAAGCCCTTGGCCACCGCGTCCTTGACCGAGGCGTCGATGCAGGCCTCGGTCCAGACGCCGGATATGACAAGCCATTCGATGCCGGAAGCCTTGAGCCGGTCGGCGGCCGGGCCGGTGCGCAAGGCGCTCGCCTCGGCCTTGATCAGCAGCGCCTCGTCCTCGGCCGGCGCCACTTCGCGGCAGATTTCGGTGAGCGGATCGCTCTTGTCGGAAAAGGCCGACTTGCCGTCCTCGCCCACCGGATGAAAGGGACGGTCCTGATTGTCGAGATCGACGATATAGGCCCAGTGATGGAGCGGCACATGGTTGCGCCGCGCCGCCGCCTGTATCAGCTGGACGTTTGCCAGGATCGTTTCGTAACCCTCGACGAGGTAGCGCGGATCCTGCCGATGCTCCTCCTGCAGGTCGATGAAGACAGCGGCGACTGTGCCGCGCTTGATGGCGATGGGAGTTTTCATGCGGATGGGCCTGGGTTCGCACTCAGCGTTCCGTTCAGCGGGCTGGCGAGGCGTGCAAAGGCAATCAACCCCGCCCCTCCAGAAACTCGTCCTCATAAGGAAACCGCGAAAGCAGCTCCGTGCCGGTCTCGGTGATCAGGATCTCGTCCTCCAGCTTGACGCCCTCGCGGCCGCCCTTTTCGCCGATATAGCTTTCCACGCTCACCACCATGCCTGGCACGATATGGCCGTCGCGGCCATAGGTCTCGTAATCCATGGCATGCGCGATGAACGGCGTCTCGCCATGCATGCCGACGCCATGCATCACCGATGTATAGCGCTGGTCGACGAAACGGTCCGGGATTTTCCACGCCTTCTCGGCGATCTCGCGAAAGGCCATGCCGGGCTTGACGATCGAGATGTTGTGCTGAACCTGGTCGTGCGCCATGCGGTAGAGCGATTTCTGGTAAGCGGTGGGCTTGCCCGGACCGCAGCGGAAGGTGCGGGAAAAATCCGAGTAGTAGCCGTAGCAGCCGATCGTGTCGGTATCGAGCGCCAGGAGTTCGCCCGGCCGGATCTTGCGGCCGCTGGCTTCGTTGAACCAGGGATTGGTGCGCTGGCCGGAGGTCAAGAGCCGCGTCTCGATGAATTCGCCGCCCTGGCGGATGACCTCGCCATACATCAGCGCGAACAGCTCGTTTTCGGAGACGCCGGGCTTGATCGCCTCGCGCACGGCGTAGACGGCCGCCTCGGCGCCGGCCATCGACGCCATCAGGCATTTGACCTCCTCCGGCGTCTTCACCGCGCGCACCGCCAGGATCTCGCCCTGGCAATCGCGCACCTCGCAGCCGCGCTTTTCCAGCGCCAGCGCCTGCAGATGGCTGCAGCGGTCTAGGCCGAGCTTCATCGAACCGCCGCCATGTTTTTTCAACAGCTCGGCGATCTCGTCGGCGAAGGGCCCGGCGGTTTCGTCGTCGCGGCCCGAAACCGACGACCAGACGAGCTTGGAAGGACGCGCCTCGTCGATCGTGTCGAGCACCATGGAGACATGGTAGCTCTGCGGATATTCGAACAGCACGATCGGGCCGTCGGTCGGGATGAAGAAATAACGCGTCGAGTTGCGCAGGAAATAGCCGAACATGTTGCGCGAGCCGGTGGCGTAGCGCTGGTTGTAGGGGTCGAACAGCACCACGCCGCCATAACCCGCCTCGCGCATCCAGCCGCGCAGCTTGGCCAGCCGGCCCTTGCGCAGCGCATCGGCATCGATGAAGGACGGCTCGGTATCCGACAGCCACATGCCGCCGGCCGGGTCCGTCGCCACGGGGTGGCGCATGCGGTCCTTGAAGTCGACGTCCTCGGTGCTGTCGGGGTCGAATACGACGATGCTCATGGGGGATTGGCCTTGGGTCGGTTGCAAGGCCAGACCATGGCGCAGGCGGTGGCGAAGGATTGTGCGGAAAACCGCGTTTGTTGTGCGGGATGCCGCTGGGCAGATCAAGACGAGCCACGCCTTGCAAGCGACTAGCCGTCCAATCTTCTTTTAGCCAATTCGACCTGATAGGCGCTTCGCGGATGTCGTCTGCGCCGCCAGAAGTTGAGAAATGTGATCAGCGTCAAGTATCCAATCACTGCAAGTACGCCCCAGAGAATCCCGAACATGCTGATCGGGACAGCAATCAAAAAACCAACCACGGCCGCGACGTAATATAAGACTGATGCCCAGACATATTTCCCCATCTGAGAGTTGCTCATGCCTTGAACTCCGTCAGCCGCCTCTGCCCAACATCACATAGGGATGTTGAAATAATCGTGCCAGCGTTGTGCGGAATGCCGCTGGGGAAATAAGAGAGGCAGGCGCGAGGCGCCCCTCTCTGTCCTGCCGGACATCTCCCCCTCAAGGGGGGAGATTAGCAGCTTGCCCGCCACGCCTTCTTTTCGACTTCGGAGATTGGCGAAAGCGGTGGTGACATCGATCTCCCCCCTTGAGGGGGAGATGCCCGGCAGGGCAGAGAGGGGCGATGCCCCGCCAGAGTCCAAAAACCTAATGCCGCCTCGCCTGCTTCGGTGCGTGCCCGTGCTCTTCCCGGAACGCCCGGGCAAAGCTCGACATCGAGGCAAAGCCGCAGGCCAGCGCGACGTCGCGCACGGCGAGCGTCGAGTGGGCCAGGAGATCGGCGGCACGTTTCAAACGCAGGCGCCGGTAGTAGCCGTTGGGCGAGATGTCGAGTTCGGAGCGGAAGGAGCGCTCGAGCTTGTCGGAGGAGACGCCGAGCCGCGCGGTGAGTTCGGCCATCCCCAGCCTTTCCTCGACCGCGTCCTCCATGATGGCGATGGCCGACAGGACCAGTTCGTTCTGGACGCCGGTGCGCAATCTCAGCGGCATCAGCTTGCGGTCGACGCTCGATCGCAACTGGCTGTGCACGAACCATTCGGCGACGCCTGCGGCAAGTTCGGCGCCATAGTCGCGGGTGATGATCTCCAGCATCATGTCGAGGCTGCCGACGCCACCGGCCGAAGTGAAGCGCTTGCGGTCGATGACATAGAGGTCGCGCCTGAGCTCGATCGCCGGGAAGGCCTCGGTGAAAGCGGCCTGGCTGGTCCAGTGCAAGGTGCAGGCATGGCCGTCGAGGAGGCCCGCGCGGGCGAGGAAGAACGCCGCATCCGCCACCGCGCCGATATGCGCGCCGCCGCGCAGGCTGCGGCGGATCCAGCTCGCGGCGCCCTCGGCGACGAGATGATCGGCGTCGCCGCCCGAGCAGACGACGATCCGGTCGACCTTGGGCGCGGCCTCTGCGTAAAAGCCCGGCTGGATGACGACGCCGTTGGAAGCCTCGACCGGACCCTGGGTCGCCCCGACGATGATCCAGCGATAGCATTCCCTCTTCGCCAGGATGTTGGCGGCGCGCAGCGGCTCGATCACCGAACTGAACGCCATCATCGGAAAGCCGGGAAAGACCAGCACCGCGAAGGTAAGGGTCTCGACGGGCTTTTGAGGTTCGCGGGTCGCCATGGGGCGCCATAGTTCGGGCGAATGGCGCGCGAGGTCAACCAGGGGTGATGACGGATCACTTTATCATGAGATGTCGGCGGCGCTGGCTTTGGAGATTGGCTCGTGCCGGCAGAAGCGCCGTCCATTCACCCCGCCAGCGCCTGCTCCAGATCCGCAATCAGATCATCGCCATCCTCGATCCCCGCCGACAACCTTACCAGCGAATCCGAAATGCCGATCTCCTCGCGCTTTTCCGCCGGGATCGAACCGTGCGTCATCAGAGCGGGGTGTTCGATCAGGCTTTCCACCCCGCCGAGACTCTCGGCCAGCGTGAACAGTTGCGTGCGTTCAAGGAAGCGCTTCGTTCCGGCGAGGTCGCGGTCGAGCACGACTGATATCATGCCGCCGAAAGCGTGCATCTGCTGCACCGCGATCGAGTGCTGAGGATGACTGGCGAGGCCGGGATAGATGACACGGCGCACACCCTTTCGCGCTTCCAGCCACTGCGCGATTTTCAGGCCGTTGGTGGAATGGCGCTCCATGCGCAATGCCAGCGTCTTCAAACCGCGCAGGGCGAGAAAACTGTCGAAAGGGCCTGAGATGGCGCCGATGGCGTTCTGCAGGAATTTCAGCTGGGCGGCGAGATCCTTGTTGTCGCCGACGACTGCGACGCCACCGACCATGTCGGAATGGCCGTTGAGATATTTGGTCGTTGAATGGACCACGATGTCGATGCCGAGTTCCAGCGGCCGCTGGATATAGGGGCTGCAGAACGTGTTGTCGGCGACCGAGAGAATGCCCTTGCGTTTGGCCAATGCCGCGACGCCCTCGAGGTCGACGATGCGCAGCAACGGATTGGTCGGCGTCTCGACCCACAGCATTCTGGTCTCCGGCCGGATCGCGGCCTCGACCGCCGCGAGGTCGGTGAAGTCGACGAAGGAGACCTGCAGACCGGCCGAGCGCTTGCGCACCCGCTCCATCAGCCGGAAGGAGCCGCCATAGATGTCGTCGGTGGCGACGATATGCGCGCCGGTATCGAGCAGGTCGAGCACCGTGGCGATCGACGCAAGGCCGGAGGCGAAGGCAAAGGCGGCGCTGCCGCTTTCCAGGTCTGCCACGGCGCGTTCGAAGGCGAAGCGCGTCGGGTTCTGGCTGCGCGCATATTCGAACCCCTTGTGCACGCCGGGCGACTGCTGGCCGTAGGTCGAGGTGGCGTAGATCGGCACCATCACGGCGCCGGTCAGCGGATCGTGGCTCTGGCCGCCATGGATGGTGCGGGTGGAAAAGGCCAGGCGGTTCTTGCCCGATTGCGGTCTGGCTGTGGTCATCGTGCGCGCCTCAGATGGTTGATCAGGTCGATGCGGGTGATCAGGCCGACGAACTCGTCGCCGTCGAAGATGATGGCGACCTCGTTGCGGTCGAACACTGGCAAAAGCGCGTCCAGCGTCTGGCTGGCCTGCAGCGTGTGCAGGTTGGACGTCATCGCGGAGCGCACCGGGCCGTTGAAACGGTCCCAACGCCCGTCATAGGGGCCGTCGACCTTGGCCAGAATATCGCTTTCGTCGACGATGCCGACCAGCCTGCCCTGGTCCAGCACCGGCAGTTGCGAGACATCGGAGCGGCGCATGCGGCCATAGGCGTTGAGCAGGCTTTCGTCCGGGCCGACGAAAACGGTGTCGCCAGTGCGGTGCGAGCGCATCACGAGGTCGCGCAGGTCGCCATGCTGTTCGTGCTCGGCCAGCCCCTGCTCGGCCAGCCAGAAATCGTCGAACACTTTCGACAAATATTTGTTGCCGCTGTCGCAGACGAAGGTGACGACGCGCTTGGGCGTCGTCTGTTCGCGGCAATAGCGCAGTGCGGCCGACAAAAGCGTGCCCGACGACGAGCCGGCCAGTATGCCTTCCCTGGACAGGAGATCGCGCACCGCCAGCATGCTCTGCTTGTCGGATATCGAGTAGGCCTTCTTCACCAGCGCCAGATCGGCATTGGGCGGCACGAAATCCTCGCCGATGCCTTCCACCGTCCAGCTTCCCGCCTCCTCCATCTTGCCGGTCTTGATCAGCGGCGCCAGCACCGAGCCGACCGGATCGGCCAGCACCATCTCGGTCTTCGGCGAATGTTTCGCGAAATAGCGGCCGAGCCCGGTCAGCGTGCCGCCCGAGCCGACACCGACCACCACCGCGTCGACGTCGCCGTCGAGCTGCGCGAGGATTTCCGGGCCGGTCGTCGTTTCATGGGCGAGCGGATTGGCCGGGTTGGCGAACTGGTTGGCGTAGAAGGCGCCAGGCACCTCCGCCGCGATCTTCTCCGCCATGTCCTGATAGTATTCGGCATGACCCTTGCCGACATCGGATCGCGTCATGCGCACCTCGGCGCCGAGCGCGCGCAGATGCTGGATCTTCTCGCGCGACATCTTGTCGGGCACGACGAGGATGATGCGGTAGCCCTTGGGGATGCCGACCTGGGCAAGGCCGAGGCCCGTATTGCCGGCGGTCGCCTCGACGATGGTGCCGCCGGGCTTCAGCCTGCCTTCCTTCTCGGCCGCCGCGATCATCGACAGCGCGATGCGGTCCTTGATCGAGCCGCCGGGATTCTGGCTTTCGAGCTTGATGAACAGCCGGCATTTCCCGGTGTCGAACTTGGTCAGCTCGACGATCGGAGTCTGGCCGATCAGGTCGAGGACGGAACCGTAGGGCGGGCGCAGGCGGGACGATTGGCTGTCCGGGGCCGCGGTCTGTGGGTTGCTCATGTCGGATGCTCCATGGAAGCAGTCGTCCCGGCGCGCGGCCAGTCTATCCTGATTCTGTGCGCGGTCCGCACCGCAATCCATTCCGGCTTCGCGGACCTGTCGTCTTTTCCAGCCGTTTGCGTCGGGAAAGAAGATAGATCGTGCCAATCAACCGGCCAGTCGGGGAATGGAATTTCGCGAGGGCCAATAATGGGTCTCAATTTCGGAAGCCGGCGGCCGTAGAGCACACACGCCAAGATAATCACTCAGGCAACAGCCGCCAAACCTTCGATCTCGATGAGGAAATCCGGATGGCCGAGGCCTGCCACGCGCAGCGCCTTGATGATGGGCGGCGGGGCGCGGTTGCCCCAGAATGCCATCCAGGCGCCGAAGCCTGGAGCGATGTCCTGGTCGCCGACAATATAGACCGACAGGCTGACCAGCTCCTCGACCTTCGCACCCCCGGCTTCCAGCACCATCGCCAGATTGGCCAGCGCTTGCGTCGTCTGCGCCGCTAGATCGCCCTTGCCGACGATCTGTCCTTGCGCGTCGACGCCGTTCTGGCCGCCGACCAGCACGAGGCGCGCGCAGGCCGGCAGCGCCACGCCTTGCGAATAGGCGGGATTGGCATGCATGCCTCCAGGGTTCAGCCTTTCGATGCTCACTTGTCTTCCTCCCTTCGGCGCCGATCGCCGTGACCGCTGGCAAAGAGGCCCAATGATGCGGCCCGATCAACGAACCATCTCGTTCGTTGCCGCCGCCAATTTCATCATGCTAGCCGAAGAGGAGCGGGCCGCGATCCATTTTCCGAGGCAAGGAAATGCCGATGAAGATCATCGCCTATGACAATTTCAAGCCCGGCGTCACGCTCGACGATCTGAAACCCTATCTGCGCGACGAGGTCTCGAACGTATGGCGGCTCTGGAAAGCCGGCATCGTGCGCGAGAACTATGCCCGCGCCGATGTCGGCGGCGTCATCATCGTCTTCGAGCTCGACGGCGTCGAGGAAGCCCGGCGTTACACCGATGATTTTCCGCTGTCGAAGGCCGGGCTGCTGGAATGGCATTTCCTTGCATTCGACCCGGCTCCCCTGCCGCTCGAATATCTGTTCGATCGCACCGTCGATATCGCCCAGCCCTGGGACCGGACCGCGGCATGATCCGGTCGCGCGAAGGCATCGAGATTGCGACCAGCCTGGCCGAGTGGTGCGATGCCGGACGCATGGCGCTGGTGGTCTACGACATGCAGGTCGGCATCTGCCGCCAGGTCGCAGGCTCCGCCGATATCGTCGAGCGCACCGGGCTGGTGCTGGAAGCGGCGCGCTCAGCCGGCATGCGGGTGGCCTTCACGCGCCATCTGTCGCTGCCGCGCAAATGGATGGGCGCCACGCAATTGCGCACCGCCATGGCCTGGCAGCGGCGCGACGATCCCGATGCGGTGCAGCCCTGGTTCCCGCGCGGCGCCGAGGCGGCGCGCATCGTGCCGGAGCTGGAGCCGAGGCCGGACGAGGCGGTGTTCGACAAGCTCACAATGTCGGCTTTCGATTCGACCTCGCTCGGCTTTGCGCTGCGCGACTGCGGCGTCGGCGCCGTGGCGCTCGCCGGCATCGCCATGGAGATCGGCATCGAGCCGACCGTCCGCCAGGCGACCGACAATGGCTTCGTCGCCGTCGTGATCGAGGATGCCTGCGGCTTCGGCAACCGCGAGGCGCGCGACCGCTCGATGGCGACGCTTCGCTTCCTTGGCGAGGCCGTCATCACCGACGTCGATGGTTTTCGCGATGCGCTCGCCGCTGCCGCCTGAGCCGAGCGGCTTGTCAGGCGGCCGCCTCGATGTCGGTGCGGAAGCGCACGCCCTCGGCGCGGCCATGCACGCTGCCCCAGTCGTAGAGCGCCTGGAGCGCGGCGGCGATGTCGTGGCCGCGTCCGGTCAAGGCGTAGCGGCCCTTGCCGTCGGACGAGGTTTCGAGCACGACGAAACCGATCTCGACCAGATCGGCCAGGCGCTGGGTCAGCATCTTGTCGGAGAGCGACGGGATCAGCCGGCGCAGTTCCGAATAGCGCATCGGCCCTTGCTTGATCCGCGCCAGGATCACCGTCTTCCATTTGCCGCCGAGCGCATCGAGCGCGAACTCGACCGGACAGCCGTAAAGTCTACCGCGTTGCGTCATGCCGCCATCCTAGGCAAGGCCGCCCGGCGGCGAAAGCCGAATCTGCCCGGCCATATGGCCAGATTGCAGGATCCGATCCTGTCGTCGACAGTCTCATGAAGGAGCCAGGATGAGTGTCAGGGATGCCAATCCGGTCAACGCCTGCAATCCGAAGCGCGTGGCGATCGTCATCGCCAACCCGGCTGTCTCGACCACGACCGGCTGGCCGGTCGGCTTCTGGTGGAGCGAGCTGACCCATCCCTGGTTCGCCTTCACCGAACGCGGCTACGAGGTCGAAATCTTCTCGCCCGAGGGCGGCGGATGCGAGGCCGATGCGCTGAGCGACCCACGCGACCCCTCGGGCTATTCCGAAACCGATCTCATTTCGCTCGGCTTCATCTCCAGCCCGAAGCTGGCGGCCCTGGTCGCCGACACGCGGCCAGTGTCGGAGATCGATGTCGGGCGCTTCGACGCCATCGTCGTCGCCGGCGGCCAGGCGCCGATGTTCACTTACGAGTACGCGACCGGCCTGCAGCGGACCTTCGTCGCCTTCCATGAGGCCGGCAAGGTGGCGGCCGCACTTTGCCACGGCACCGCGATCCTTCGATATGCCCGGCGCGCCGACGGCTCGCTGCTCGCGGCCGGCAAGACGGTCACCGGCTTTGCCAATGCGGAAGAGGATTTCGCCGACAATGCGACCTGGGCGATGGGCGCGCTGGAGCGCGGCAGGCATCTGATGCCGTGGCGCATCGAGGACGAATTGAAGGCGCTCGGCGCCAACTATGTCCAGGCGGGATTGTGGCGCGGCTTTGCCGTGCGCGACGGCAACCTCATCACCGGCCAGCGGAATTTCTCCGGCGCCGAGACCGCGCGCGCCGTCTGCGAGGCGCTGGGCGGCTGAAACCGGCGCTGGATCAATTCCAGGAAAAGTGTGGGCGGTTTTCCCGGGACAAGCGCGCCGCACTTGCCCTTGGCAATGGCGTCGAAACAACGAGCCTATCCCAGCAATTGCCTGCTCAGCCGCGCGCATTGCACGCGGATGTCGGGAATGGCGTCGATTTCGAAGAAGGTGCCGCGTGTCAGCGGGCCGACGGCCAGGATCTTTCGCGACACCGTGCCGTCGCTGGCGATGATCTCGCAATTGGCCGACACGTCGAGGCCGATGCGCATCGGATCGGGCCTTCCGAGCCCGCGATCGACCAGCGAGCGCACCACGCTGTTCGACGAGGTCGAGATGTCGCGCACGATGCCGGAGCAATCATAGATGCGGGCGACGTCGAAGGTCTCGACAAGCTGGCTGTGGCGCGACTGGACGTCGACGCTGAAGGTCTCGCCCTGGGCGATGCGGGTGACACGGCCGGCGACGAGCCGGATGCGGCCGGATTGCACGGCTTCGGTCACCCTGGCGTAGACTTCAGGCGCCATGCGGTGGCGGTGGATGTCCCACCAGGCCTTGGTGTGCTCGACAAAGCGGCGCTTGGCCGAGGCCGGCCAGTTCTGCCAGATCTTCTGGTTGAACGGGCGCAGGCCGTCGACCACGTCGCGCCAGTCGATGCCGGCCTTCTGGTTCTCGCGGATCAGCTCCCTGAACCAGCCGACGAAATAGGAGAGCTGGGTGCCGAGCGGGATATCGGCGACGTCGAGCTTGATCGGATTGCCCTTGCGGTGCGGCGAAGGCAGCAGGCCGCGCCGGGAGACGGCCGTGATGTCGCCCTTGTGGCCGCGCTGCTCCAGCGCCAGGAACGCATCGACCATGCTGAGGCCGGTGCCCAGCACCATGACGCTTGCGTCGGGATCGAGCGCCGTATCGGCTTCCGATCCCATCCGGACCGCATGGCCCTGCGCCGGCTGCTCGTCATGGCCGGTGGCCAGCACCGCCATATGCGCGACGACGCTGGTGCCGTTGGCGAGCGCGACCTCGACACCGGACGCGGTCGGCGAAATCGACAGGCTTTCCTCGCGGATCAGGCGCAACCGGCCGCTTTCGCGCTCGCGCGTCTCCAGGTCGTCGAGCAGCTCCTTGAGATAGCGCGCATAGACGCTGCGCGGCGCGTAGACCGGCGCCTGGTCCGCCTTCGCCAGCCCGCGTTCCAGCAGCCAGCGCCAGAAATTGCCGGGATCGTCGGCATAGGCGCTCATGCCGGCGGCGCTGACGTTCAGCACATGCGCCGACAGAAGCGTCGAATAGGCGATGCCCTGGCCGAAATGCGGGCGCTTTTCGATCAGCGTGACGCGCAGGTCCGGATTGGGCGATTTCAACAGATGCGCGGCCAGCACGACGCCGCTGGCGCCGCCGCCGACGATGATGATCGAGTTGACGGCGTTGGCGCGCGCGGTCATGCGGCGGCGCCTTTTACCGCGAATGCCGGCGTCAGGCCTGGACTTTCATCCCGACCGCGAGGTCGTCGAGACCAATGTCGCGCATCTCGGCGAGGCTGCGCTGGTCGAGCACCTCGGCGATCGCCTGCCGGACCTCGAGCATCAGATGTCTGACTTGGCATGTCGCCTCGTTGCAATCTTCACAGCGCTGATACTGGGTGCGGCTGGCGCAGGGGATCGGGGCCAGCGGCCCGTCGAGCACGCGCACGACATGGCCGACCTTGATGTCGTCGGCTGGCCGCGCCAGGCGGTAGCCGCCATCCTTGCCCTTGCGGCTCTGGACGAAGCCGGCATTGCGCAACTCGCCGAGGATGGCGTCGAGGAACTTCTTGGGAATGTTGTTGCCGGTTGCGATATCGCCAACGAAAGCCAGCTGTCCGGTCGGCATCCGCGCCAGATGGACGAGTGCCTTGAGGCCGTACTTGCCTTTTTTGGTGAGCATGAACCGAACGTTTCTCTGTCCTGCGATGGCCGGGCCATCCCTGCGAAACGCCTGGCGTGCCTCCCCGCCGCGCCGAAGCATCCACGACACATAAATTCTAGTGACATGATATACAAGCCAATTGCGGTTGATCTTGCTTGGTTTTCAGGCCGTTGCGGCGAATTTGGCCCGCCTTGTGACGCCCGCGACACAGAAACGGACCCGTCCCGCACGCAAGTTCGCGGGATGCCGGCAATCGCCGCGATAGGCTGGGTCTGGCCCGTCATCCTCGCCTCCAACTCCCTATGTCGATAAGATTACTATACTTAACCGTCTTCACCTGGAATCCGGTTTTAAATTCCGTGCCGGTCGCAGTATGGATTTGCTGGTTGCCCCCAGGAGCCGGAATTTCCTTCTGATCCGCAGGCCATGGCTTGGGCCTGGGCTGCAAGCCATGGCGAAGTCGGCGCGCCTTGCCTGCTCCTGAGCGACGCAGCCATCTCTTCCGTCCTGCCCGCCCGATACCGACTACTTTTTTCCAACAAGCCGGTGTTCCTTGGAAGGATTTAACTCTACAAGAATCATAGAATTAGCGGACCATCATGAGGCAATCCGGTTTTCCCTTTTTCAAGGAGCCTTTCATGTCCAGCATTTCGCGCCGCATCCTTCTCCTGTCGTCAGCCGCGCTTGCCGGCACCGCCTTCCTCGGCCCGGCCATGGCCGACGACCTCAAGATCACCATCGGCTACCAGACAGTGGTCGAGCCCTCCAAAGTGCCGCAGGCCGATGGCGCCTATGAAAAGGCCACCAAGGCCTCGATCGACTGGCGCAAGTTCGATTCCGGCGCCGATGTCATCGCCGCCGTCGCCTCCGGCTCGGTCGATATCGGCTATGTCGGTTCGAGCCCGCTGGCTGCCGCCGCCAGCCGTGAACTGCCGATCCAGACCATCTTCGTGGTTGGCCTGATCGGACCGTCGGAGGCGCTGGTCGCCCGCAATGGCGCCGGCATCGAGAAGGTCGTCGACCTTGCCGGCAAGAAGGTCGCCGTGCCCTTCGTCTCGACCACGCATTACAGCCTGCTTGCCGCGCTCAAGCATGAGAATGTCGATCCGAAATCGGTTCAGATTCTCAATCTGCGGCCGCCGGAAATAGCCGCCGCCTTCGCGCGCGGCGACATCGATGCGGCTTACGTGTGGGATCCGGCGCTCGGCCAGATCAAGACATCAGGCAAGGTGGTGCTGGATTCCTCGCAGGTCGCCGCCTGGGGCGCGCCGACCTTCGACGCCTGGATCGTGCGCACCGACTTTGCAGAGAAGAACCCGGAAACGGTGCGCGACTTCGTCAAGGTCACCGGCGCCGCCTATGCCGAGTACCTTGCCAAGCCCGACGCCTGGTCGGTGTCCTCACCGCAGGCCGAAAAGATCGCCAAGCTCACGGGCGCCAAGGTCGAAGAGGTTCCAGAACTGCTCAAAGGCTACGTCTTCCCGACGCTCGAAGAGCAGGCCTCGGACAAATTCCTCGGCGGCGGCACGGTCAAGGCGGTCGCGGCCGCATCCGCCTTCCTCAAGGAACAGGGCAAGGTCGACGCCGTGCTGCCGGACTATTCGAAATACGTGACATCGAAATACGTCACCGAGGCGCTGGCCTCGAACTGACGCCTCACACGCGCGGCTCTCCTTCCCTGACGCCGTGTGTTGCCTGTCCCGGAGCCGCTGACGAGGCGCGGTTCCGGGGCAGGCAAATCTCCTCCAGATGAAGTCTCCTCCAGATACGAGGGCCCCATGCCGCATCTCGTGCTCGACAAGATCTCCATCCACTATGACGGCCAGCCGGCACCCGCCGTCGAGCGGGTCTCGATCGCTGTCGACAGGAGCGATTTCGTCGTGCTTGTCGGCCGTTCCGGCTGCGGCAAGACCTCGCTGCTCAATGTCGCCGCCGGCCTGGTCGCGCCCGCGCGCGGCACGGCCTCGATCGACGGCCGGGAGATCACCGGGCCCGGCTCGGACCGCGCGGTGGTGTTCCAGAACGACGCCTTGTTTCCTTGGCTGACGGCGCGCGAGAACGTCGCCTTCGCGCTCAGGCTGCGCGGCGTCGCGCCATCCGAGCGGGCGCGCCGCGCCGACCGGTTGCTGGATTTGGTGAAACTCGGCGATGCCGGCGACAAGCGCGTCTGGGAGCTGTCGGGCGGCATGCGCCAGCGTGTCGGCCTGGCCCGGGCGCTTGCCGCCGAACCGCAATTCCTGCTGCTCGACGAACCGCTCGGCGCGCTCGACGCGCTGACGCGGGAGCGCATGCAGACCACCTTGCTCGACCTATGGACGGCAAGCCAGGCCGGCGTGCTGATGGTGACGCACGGCATCGAGGAGGCACTGGTGCTCGCCACCCGCATCGTCGTGCTGGCGCCCGGTCCCGGCCGCGTGGTGCGCAGCTTCGAGCCAGGTTTCTCCCGGCGCTACGCGGCGGGCGAGCCCATCCGCGCCATCAAGGCCGATCCGGCCTTCGCCGTGGCACGCGGCGACCTGACCGACGCGATCTTCGAGGGAGAGGCGGCATGACGATTTCCTCCTACACGGAACGAGCCGGCTCGAGGACGGACGAGACAGACGGCCTGTCGGTGCCGTGGTCGAGGCCACGGACGAAACGGGCTGGCGTTTCGGCGCGCATGGTCAGCGTCGCGACCATCCTGGCGGTGCTGGCGCTCTGGACGCTGTCGGCCCGCCTGCAGCTGGTGTCGCCGGTGTTCCTGCCCTCGCCGCTTGCGGTGTGGAACAAGTTCGTCGCAGTCGCGCAGAATGGCTTTGTCGACGCAACGCTTGCCCAGCACGCCGTCGCCAGCCTGGGCCGTGTCTTCGCCGCCCTTGCCGCGGCCATTCTCGTCGGCGTGCCGGTGGGGCTGGCCATCGGCATCAGCACCATCGGCCGCGGCATTTTCGATCCGCTGCTCGAATTCCTGCGGCCGATCCCGCCGCTCGCCTATCTGCCGCTGGTTGTCATCTGGTTCGGCATCGGCGAGCCGTCGAAGATTCTTGTCATCGCCATTGCCATGCTGGCGCCGGTCGCGCTGTCGACCGCGTCCGGCGTCCGCGGCGTCTCGCAGGAGCGTATCAACGCCGCCCGTTCGCTCGGCGCGACGCGCGCGCAAGTGATCCGCCATGTCATCCTGCCCAGCGCCCTGCCCTCGATCCTGACCGGCCTGCGCATCGCGCTCGGCGCCGGTTGGTCGACGCTGGTCGCGGCCGAACTGGTGGCGGCGACACGCGGCCTCGGCTTCATGATCCAGTCGGCGGCGCAGTTCCTCGTCACCGACGTGGTGGTGATGGGCATATTGGTGATCGCGGCCATCGCCTTCGTGCTCGAATTCATCATCCGCCGCATCGAGCGCCTGCTCGTCCCGTGGGCGGGCCGGGAATGACCGCAAGAGGAGAATGAAGATGACCCATTCCACCGCCGTGCTGTTTGCCCATGTCGGCTCCTGGCTGCTCGGCCTTGCCGCCGACGACAAGGCGGCAAGGGAGGACGGCCCGCGCTCGCCTGCGCCGGTCCAGCTGCGGCCCGGCCACGACCGGCTGCCGCCGCGCGACGAGAGTTTTTACTGGGCCTGGCAGTATTGGTCGCAGTGAAGGGAAGCCCGGCTTCGGGCCATCCCCGCATATCCGAAGGAAGAGGAAAGGAGCTAGGCCCGGCCTGAATCGCGACTTAGCCGATTGCCCGAAGCTCAACCGCCCTGCCGGTTCGCCCACACCAGGCCGGCCGCCCCCGCCAGCATGGCGGCAAGGCCGATATACAGCCATAGCGACTGGCCGGTCATGAAGCTGCCGCCGACCATGCCGATGCCTTGCAGCGACCACAGCGCACCGATGGCCAGCACAATCAAGGCCAGCAGATTTTTGATCAGTCTCATTGCCGGATCCCATCTTCGAAAGTCGATCGATTGCGGCGCTGTCAGTGTGATGAAAGAGCGCAAGGAAGTGGTCAGATCGTCCAGGCTTCTATTTGAAGATCAACGCCAGATCTTGTCACAAAAGTCCTTCATGCCGGTCAAAATAGAATCGAAAACTGGCTTCTGCACGTCGGAAAATCCCTGACAGACTGTTACCCGGTGACTCCAAACGTGTGGTCTCGCCATGGAACCGCCAGATCACTGCCGCATTTCCTGCCTTATTCTCGACCTAACGGCTGGGGTCTGTCAAAAACGGAGCCATCCCCCAAATATGAAGACCACGAAACAGACCGCGCTTGTCGCGGTAACGATCGCTGCTGGCCTGATGGTCGGCGCCTCCGCCACCTCGGCAACCGCCGCCGCCGCCCAGTGCGGCCGTGCTTCCTGGTACGCGCTGCATTCCAAGACCGCGTCCGGCGAGCGCATGAACCCCTCGGCGATGACCGCCGCCCACCGCACGCTGCCCTTCGGCACCAAGCTCAGGGTCACCAACAAGAACAACGGCCGTAGCGTCATCGTGCGCATCAACGATCGCGGCCCGTTCATCAAGGGCCGCGTGCTCGACCTTTCCAGGGGCGCCGCCAGCCAGCTCGGCTTCATCAGCTCAGGGCAGACCGCGATCTGCATGGCGCGCGTCTGATGCTTCCGGTGTCCGGCATGAGGGGCCGGACACATATCCTTCACATTTCGGCGGCGCACATTGAGCCGGCTGCCCCCCGGGAAGCGGCTGCTTCAAGGCTTTGGACGAAAGAACCATTGGTCACGCCACGTGACGTATTGCATCGCAGCAATTAGTTGTTAACCTCCCCGCGAGACATTTAGGCTCGGCGCTGCTCGTCGTCCCTTCGGTCGAGGCAGCAGCGGGGTTCTTGATGTTCTACCAGCTCTACGAAATGAACCACGCCGCCTTGCAGCCCGCGCGGCTGTATGCCGACGCGGTCCGGCTTTTCTACTCCAACCCGCTCAACCCGGTTTCGCATACGCCCTGGGGCCGCTCGATCGCGGCGGGCGCCGAACTGTTCGAGCGCACCACGCGCCGCTACGGCAAGCCGGCCTTCGGACTGACCAAGACCGTGGTCGACTGGAAGAGCGTCGCCGTCACGGAAAAGACCGTCTGGTCGAAGCCGTTCTGCAATCTCGTCCGCTTCGAGCGCGCCGTTCCCGCCGGGCGCAAACCCGATCCGAAGCTTTTGATCGTGGCGCCGATGTCGGGCCATTACGCCACGCTGCTGCGCGGCACGGTCGAGGCGATGCTGCCCTATGCCGATGTCCACATCACCGACTGGATCGACGCCCGCATGGTGCCGCTGGCCGATGGCAGCTTCGATCTCGACGACTATATCGACTATGTCATCGACATGCTGCACACGCTGGGTCCCGACACCCATGTGATGGCCGTGTGCCAGCCTTCCGTGCCGGTGCTGGCGGCTGTTTCGCTGATGGAAACGAAGGGCGACCCCTTCGTGCCCTCGACGATGACCTTGATGGGCGGGCCGATCGACACCCGCCGCAACCCGACCGCGGTCAATCTTCTGGCCAAGGAAAAGGGCATCGACTGGTTCCGCGACAATGTCGTGATGCGCGCGCCGTGGCCGGTGCCGGGCTTCGGCCGCGAGGTCTATCCCGGCTTCCTGCAGCTGTCCGGCTTCATGAGCATGAACCTCGACCGCCACATCATCGCCCACAAGGACTTCTTCATGAACCTTGTGAAGCATGACGGCGACAATGCCGAAAAGCACCGCGACTTCTATGACGAATATCTGGCGGTGATGGACCTGACGGCCGAGTTCTACCTGCAGACGGTCGACACGGTGTTCGTGCGCCATGCCTTGCCCAAGGGCGAGATGACGCATCGCGGCACCAGGATCGATCCGTCCGCCATCCGCAACGTCGCCCTGTTCACGGTCGAGGGCGAGAACGACGATATTTCGGGTCTTGGCCAGACCAGGGCGGCGCAGGATCTCTGCGTCAACATCCCCGCGGACAAGAAGGCGCATTACATGCAGCCGGCCGTCGGCCATTACGGCGTCTTCAACGGCTCGCGCTTCCGTTCCGAGATCGTGCCGCGCATCGTCGACTTCATCACCAGCTATGGCCGGCAGAACCGCGTCGCGGTGAAGCCGAGGCTGGTCCGCGCCGCCAAGCGCTAGGGCAATTCCAGGAAAAGTGTGTAACGGTTTTCCCGGGAGAAGCGCGTAGCGCTTCCCCTTGGGAATTGCCTAAAAACAAAGAGGGCGGCTCCACCGGCATCTGCCTGGAAAACGGCGCGGGCGGCTCGCGCCGGGGCATCGGCTGGCGGCACACGACCTGTTGCACAATAGACGCTATGGTTCCCCGCAGGTAACCATGCTGCAAATCAGCCCGTCGTCGTAATTGACACGGAGTGTAAATGGCCCTTAACGTTTTGTTAACAACAGGGCGAGCGGGGACAATGAATTCCTCAACCATGCGAAGGCTGCGCGTATGCGCGGCAGCCGGGCTGGCACTAACGGGAAGCTGGATGGCACCGGCCTGGGCGTCCGGCGCCATGGCGACCGGGGGGCTCACCTCGCAGCCGATCGGCCACTATGATTTCTGCAAGCAGCATCCCGGCGAATGCTCGATCCGTCCGGCCAGGCTCGCGCCGGCTGTCCTGACCGAAGGGCTGATGCGCAAGCTGGTCAACGTCACCTCCAGGGTCAATGCCGCGGTCAAGCCGATGAGCGACATGGATATCTATGGCAAGGACGAGGTCTGGGCCTATCCCGACAAGGGCGTCGGCGACTGCGAGGACTATGTGCTGGAAAAGCGGCGCCAGCTCTCGCGCATGGGCATCTCGCTCGCCGACCTCTTGATAACCGTGGTGCGCAAGCCCGACGGCGAAGGCCACGCGGTGCTCACCGTGCGCACCGACCGGGGCGATTACGTGCTCGACAATCTGACCGACAAGGTCAAGGCCTGGGACCAGACCGGCTACCGCTTCCTCAAGCGGCAGGCAATCGACAACACCGGCCGCTGGGTCTCGATCCGCGGCGGCCAGCAGGTCCTGGTCGGCTCGGTTCAGTAGCAGCGAGCGCCGCGGTTCGGGTCGCGGCGGCTCCGTGCCCGTCACAATGTGTTCGCTTAACTGCTGACAAGGGGCAGCGCCGCTCCTCATTGCCCTGCCGGGCATTTCTCTCCGTATAGGGACGGGGAGAAACACACCGTCATCTTTGCTTTCGCAAATCGTCAACGTTGCAAGACAGGCGGCGACGCCGCGGCCATTGCCTTCTCCCCGTTCACGGGGAGAAGGTGCCCGAAGGGCGGATGAGGGGCAGCGCCAACGTTGCGAATATCCTGCCACGCAACGCATGCCCTCAAATTTTCCACGCCTCTCCATGAACCATTTCCGTCCGCCCGGCGACACACAGCCGTGAACGACAGAAACCCAACCATGGAGACCTCAAATGACTTCTTTCCTGCGCAACACCCTTCTCGCCGTCGCCGCCGTGTCGAGCCTTGCCGGCACCGCCATGGCCGATGAGACCAAGAGCTGTGCCAAGACCAACCTCAACGATCTGTGGGCCGGCAATTGTTGCGGCGCCGCCGGCGCGTCGGACTGCCTGGGCGGTGGCAATGGCGGCAATGGCGGCCACGGCGACAATGGTGGCCGCGGCACCAATGGCAATGGCGGCGCCGCCGGCAAGCCCTGATCCCGCCACGGCTGCCCGCCGGTCGGCTCCGGCGGGCACCGTCCTGCGATGAAAACGCGCCTGTCGCGACTACGCCCGCCGGCCCAATGCCGCGCGGATCGAGGCGGTGATGCGGCGAAGTTCGGCTTCGTCCAGCCTCTCGATGGTTTCGGCCAGCAGATTGGCCAGTTCGGTCGCGGCCGGGGAAAGGCCCGACGTGTCGAGCCTGACGCGCGGATGCGAGGCTTCGGCCAGCAGCGCCAGCTCCTCGGCATCGTCCCAGATGATGTTGAAATAGCCGATGATCTTCTGGATCAGCGTCCAGGTCGGTGCGCCGCGCCTGCCATGTTCGAGCGCCGAGAGATAGGCCGCACTGACCCCGATCGCCGCCGCCATGTCCTTTTGGCTGACGCCGCGCTCGGCGCGCAGCGCCCGCAGCCGCTCGCCGAACGGCGTCACGAGCGCACCCGCCGCAGCCTGATATAGAGCGCGCCCGAGCCGCCATGGTTGCGGGCGGCATGGTCGTGGCTGGAGACCAGCGGCCGGAACGCCGGCGTCGACAGCCAGGCCGGCACGGCCCGCCGCAGGACGCCGTCGCCACCCGAGGACGATCCCTTGCCGGTGATCACCAGCACATAGCGGATGCCGCCGGCATGGGCCCGGTGCAGGAACGAGAACAGCAGCGAATAGGCCTCGTCCTGCGTCATGCCATGCAGGTCGACGCGGCCCTCGATCGGCAGCCGGCCTTTCTGCAATTTGTCCAGCGTCGGCTCGTCGAGCCGGTGCGTGACATGCTGGACCTTCGGCTTTGCCGTGCCGGGCGCGTTGGCGACGGGTTGGGGTGTTTGCGCCGCCGTCGGCCTGGGCTCGGCGGCCAGATCCGGAATGTCGACGACGGCGCGGCCCTTGAGCGGCCTGGCGGTGCGCGCCACCAGGTTCCACAGCACCCGGTCGTCCTCACTGAGCTTGTCCGGACGCTTGCTCACCTTGCGCCTCCGGCCAGCGCGCGCGGCACCAGCGCATAAAAATCGGCTGGATTGCGCACCACGCCGGCGATCTCGCCCGCGGCATCGCCCGAGCCGGCGAACAGGTCGCCCCGCGCCGGACCCGTTATCGCCGAGCCTGTATCCTGCGCGATCATCAGCCGCCGGAACGGTTTCTTGTCGAAGGCGGTGAGCGTCGGCGCGTCGATATGGAAGGGCGTGCCGAATGTGTGCAGCAGCCGGTCGACGGCCATCGAGCGGCCCGGCGTCAGCGGCACCTTGGCGGCGGCGATCGGTCCCAGTGCCGCGTCTTCCACGGCGGCCTCGCGGAAGAAGATGTAGGAGCGGTTCTGCCACAGGATCTCGTCGATCCGCTGCGGATGCGCCTTGAACCAGGCGCGGATCGACTGCATCGTCACCTCCGCGAGCGGGATTTCGCCTGTCTCGCTCAGCACCTTGCCCGGCCCGGTGAAGCGCTGGCCAGACTTGGCGGCGTAGGTGACGCGGCAGAGCCGGCCGTCGGTCATGGCAAGCCGCGCCGCGCCCTGCACATGGATGAAGAAGGCATCGACCTTGTCGGCCAGCCAGGCGATCTCCAATCCCTGGCCGCCGAGCGCGCCGCGCTCGATCGCGCCACGGTCGGGATATTCGGCAAGTCCGTCGCCCGTCCGGCGCGCGAATGCCAGATAGGGATCCATCCCTGCCGGCCGGTTGGTGTCGTCCACGTCGATGAGATCGGCCGGTCGCGCCAAAAGCGGCACGGCAAAATGCGCCGTCCGCACCGGCGAGGCCTCGACTTGCGGCTCGTAGAAACCGGTGACGAGGCCGGCGCCGGTCTCCGGCCGCACCAGCATGGGCACGAAATGGCGCTCGAAGAAGGCGCGGGCTTGCGAAGAACTGGCGGCGGGCGCTTCGCGCGCTTGCGCATGGGCACCGGCGAAGGCGGCGAAATCGACGCCCAGCGCACCGCTGCGATAGGGTTTTACCAGGACATGGAAGGCGGAACGGGCAAAGGCGGCGAACGCCGGCAGATGGTCGTCGTCGCTCCAGCCCGGCAGGTCGCCGAAGGACCTTTCAACAAGGAGAGGCGACAGCGACACCGGAGCCTGCCTTTGCCGGACTCAGTCTTCTTCTTCGGTGGCGACGAGCTTCCAGTTCGGATCGCGCGAGCGCGTGTCGCGCGCGAAGGTCCAGACGTCCTTGACCTCGGCCACCGTCTCGGGATCGCCGTCGATGACGGTTCCGGCCTTGTCGCGGGTCGCCGAGATCAGCTCGCTGATGATGCGCAGCGTCACATGCGCCTCGCCGCCCTTCATCTCGGCCGAGACGATGTCGGCCTTGTCGATGCCGACGAAGGAGGACTGGATCTTCTCCGACTTGGCCTCGCGCTCGCCGATCGCGGCGACGAAGCCGTCATAGACCTCGCGCGACAGAAGGTTCTTCAGCGTTTTGCGGTCGCCGTCGGCATAGGCCATGACGATCATCTCATAGGCCATCTTGGCGCCGTCGACGAAGCCCTTCGGATCGAAGGAGGCGTCATTGTCCTTGATGGCGCGCAGGCCCTTGTTGAGATCGGTGTCCGGCTTGGCGAAAGCGTCGATCGCCGTATAGGCATCGGCCGGCGCCGACTCGCCGGGCAGCCGCTTGCGCGGCAGCGAAACGACGTTCTCGGGCTTCTGCGTGGCGTCCTTGTCGGTGCGCGCCGCCGTATAGGGATCGAAGGGCGGCCGTTCGCTACCGGTCCGGCGGCCCAGCACGTTGCGCAGCTGGAAGAAGATCACCACCGCCGCGATCAGGAAGAAAATCGTGCCGAAGTCGAAGAAGCCCATATCTTCCGCCAATCAATCCCTGCCTCTAGGCCGGACCGCGCTGCCTGGAGCCCGCGGTCGCATAGCGTTCAACATTCAAAGCATATAGAACGCAAGGCGCAATCATTCAAATCAAAGGCAGGCATACCTATCTAGCAGTCTCAATGCCAGCGGCGATTGGTCGCCCGGGCAAAACATCGAACGATCGGTCAAGATTTGCGCATCTCGCTGCTTCCTCTTTTTCTTCTCGCGCTGCCGCTGCTGGAAATCGTCGGTTTTGTTATCGTCGGCCGTGAGGTCGGCGCCCTGGCCACGGTCGGCCTGGTCATCGCCTCCAGCCTCGCCGGCGTGCTCTTGCTGCGCCACCAGGGTTTTGGCGTCATGAGCCGCATCCGCGCCGAGATGGATGCCGGCCGCGACCCCAGCCGCGAGCTGGCGCACGGCGCCATGATCGTGGTCGCGGCGGTTCTCCTGATCATTCCGGGCTTCATCACGGACATTATCGGCCTGCTCCTGTTCCTGCCGCCCCTGCGCGACCTTGCCTGGAGCCGGCTCAAGGGCCGCATCGTCGTCGCCACCAGTTTCTCCACCGGCGGCTTCCGCGGCCGCTCGCGCGACAAGGTCATCGACCTCGAGGACGGCGACTATTCGCGCGAGGACGATTTCAAGCGCGGCCCGGACCACAATTCGCCGTGGCGGCGGCTGAAGGACGATTAGGTCGGCTCCTTTCCTCTCCCCCGATCGACGGGGGAGAGGAAGGGCGCCCTTCCGCAACGGTTGCGGAGGACGGGCAGCCAGCGCTGTCCCTGGGTCTTGATCTCTGCCCATAAAAGGTCGGAGCCATCGCCTCGGATCACAAGGCGGCAAACCTTGTCTTGTCATGTCGGCCATGCTAGCCAACGCCCGATTTCAATTCGGTCAGCAAAGCTGCCCAGGGGAAAAGGAAACGGCTCATGGCCAGCAATGATGACGCACCGACCGGCGCGGCCAACGGAAACGGCAACGCGGCGGCGCAGCCGTCGCTCAACGTGCTTGCCCAGTATGTGAAGGACCTGTCCTTCGAAAGCCCCGGCGCGCCGAACTCGCTGCGCGGCCGCGACAAGGCCCCCGGCATCGCCATCAACGTCAACGTCAACGCCAATCCGCTTTCCGACAAGCAGTTCGACGTCAACCTGACGCTGAACGCCAAAGCCTCCTTCGACCAGGAAGTGCTGTTCAATGTCGAGCTGGTCTATGGCGGCGTCTTCGCCATTTCGGGCTTCCCGCAGGAGCACATGCTGCCGATCCTGTTCATTGAATGCCCGCGCCTGCTCTTCCCCTTCGCCCGCCAGATCATCGCCGAGGCGACCCGCAATGGCGGCTTCCCGCCGCTGATGCTCGACCCGATCGACTTCGCCCAGATGTTCCAGCAGAAGATCGCCGAGGACCAGGCCGCGGCGTCGAAGACCCAGGTGAGCTGAGGCTCGGCTGAACGGATGTTTTGAAAAACCCGGCTTCGCGCCGGGTTTTTTGTTGCCTTGCTGACCCTTGGCAACGCTGACGGGGCCGCACCCATAGGCGCACCTTAACGGGTTCTGGTCGACCGAAATACAAGGGTCGAGCCATGGGTCGACCCCCACTCCGCCGAGCTTCGCTCGCCACCTCTCCCCCGATCGACGGGGGAGAGGAAGGGCGCGAGTTCGCCGACCTTGGCTCCCTTCCTCTCCCTCCGGAGGGGGGAGAGGCGCCGCGAAGCGGCGACGGAGTGGGGGAAGCCGCTGGTGAAACGCGAAGCCGCGGCCCAAGGGGCGTAAACAGGGGGCGGAAACTCGGCAGCCACCAGGGCTGGATTGCCCCACGGGCCACGGCCTCCCCTGCGGAGCACCGCACAACTCCTGCGGATTCCAGAACACTCCGTAACGTAACCCCGCCCTATCATTGCGCCCTCAGGCAAAGGCGTCCCGGCGGTCGCAGCCGCCCCCGCGTTGGCGATTCGTCGGGACGAGCCTGCTTTTGCGCGCGCCCTGCGCCAACAAGGGCCAACAAACAAGGGAACGACGATGAAATTCATGCTGACCGACCGCAAATTGCACCCGCGGGCCAAACCCGCCGCCGACGATTTCAAAACCGGCGCCATCAGCCGCCGCGAATATCTGGCGCTCATGGCTGGCCTCGGCGTCAGCGCCGCCGGCGCCTTGGCGCTCGGCGGGCTCAAGCCCACGCCCGCCCGCGCGGCCGAGCCGAAGAAGGGCGGCACGCTGCGCGTCGCCATGAACGTCAAGGGTTTCAAGGACCCGCGCACCTTCGACGGCGTCGAGATGTCCAATGTCGCGCGCCACTGCAACGAATATCTGGTTCGCTGGAACACCGACTTCTCCTTCGAGCCCTGGCTGCTCGAAAAATGGGAGATGAGCGACGACGCCAAAACCCTGACCCTGCATGTGCGCAAGGGCATCACCTGGTCGAACGGCGACGCCTTCAACGCCGAGGATGTCGTCCACAACCTCACCCGCTGGTGCGAGGCGGGCGTGGCCGGCAATTCGGTCGCCGCGCGCATGGGCGCGCTGGTCAATGCCGACACCAAGAAGGTGGTCGACGGCGGCATCGAGAAGGTCGACGACTACACCGTCAAGCTGAACCTGCCCAAACCGGACATTTCGCTGATCGCCGGCATGGCCGACTATCCGGCGCTCGTCATGCACCGCTCCTATGATGGCGACGGCGATCCCATGAAGGCGCTCGCCATCACCACAGGGCCCTGCGAACTGGTGAAATGGGACGCCGAGACGGGTGCGGAGGTGAAGCGCAAGGACAAGCCGTGGTGGAAGGGCGAGTTCCATCTGGATGGCATCCAGTGGATCGACTACGGCTCCGATCCCAACGCCATGCTGTCGGCCTTCGAATCCGGCGAGATCGATACCGACCACGAAACCACGGCCGACGCCGTCTCGCAGACCGAGAAGATGGGCCTGAAGAATTCCGAGATCGCCACCGGCTCCACCATCGTCGCCCGCTTCAATGTCGCCAACGCGCCCTATGACGACGTCAAGGTGCGCCTCGCCGCCCAGCTCGCCGTCGACAATTCGGCGGTACTGAAGCTCGGCATCGACGGCCGCGGCAAGTCAGCCGACAACCACCATGTCGGCCCCATGCACCCCGAATATGCCGATATCGGCCCGGCGAAGCGCGATGTCGAGGCGGCGAAGAAGCTGCTCGCCGAGGCCGGCAAATCAGACCATGAGTATGAGCTGATCTCGGTCGACATCGAATGGCAGAAGAGCACCGCCGATGCGATCGCCGCGCAGATCCGCGAGGCTGGCCTCAAGATCAAGCGCACCGTTCTGCCCGCCGCCACCTTCTGGAACGACTGGAGCAAGTTCCCCTATTCCTGTACCGAATGGCTCGGCCGCCCGCTCGGCGTCCAGGTGCTGGCGCTGGCGTATAAATCCGGCGCCGCCTGGAACGAAAGCGCCTACGCCAACAAGGAATTCGACGAGCTGCTCGACAAGGCGCTCGCCATGCCCGACGCCAAGGCCCGCAAGGAGATCATGGCCGGCATCGAGAAGAACCTGCGCGATTCCGGCATCATCATCCAACCCTACTGGCGCTCGGTCTACCGGACCTATCGCAAGGGCATCGAGGGCTGCGAACAGCACCAGGCGCTGGAGCAGCATTTCGAGAAGGTCTGGATTGAAAGCTGAGGCGCCGGCGCCTTTTGCCTTCTCCGGCAAGGGGAGAAGGTCGGCAGCGCCGAGCCTCGTCTTCACCCGCCGGCGCCGCCCCTCACTGTCCTGCCGGACGTTCGTCGCTCGAAAAGCCAAGCAGTTGGCTTTTCGTCCGCTGAAGCGAACCGCTCCTCAACCCCCCGTAAACGGGGCGAGAGAGGCTGGCCGCAACGCCGGCGCCCTTTTACAACGGTTGTGATTGGCGAAAGCAACGACCACAGCCCCCTCTCCCCGTCCCTATACGGGGAGAGGATGCCGGCAGGCAGGTGAGGGGCAGCGCCAACCCTTCAGATCGAAGCACGGTCCAAGCTTCAAGCACCCCGAGCCGCCGCCTCTACCGTCCTACCTTGACCCCAGGCGCCAGCCGCCGGATCGCCGCGATCATCTCGGCTTCCGAAATATCCAGCGACGACATCTCCATATGCACGGTGTGCCCGCCGCCCGGCAGCATCAGATTGAGCGCATTGGCGCCGGAATATTTGATCGCCTCCGGCAGCGGCCCGGTCAGCTCGAAATTCACCAGCGCCGGCCCGCCATGGTTGCCATGCACCAGCCCGGCGCTGCGCACCGTCTCCCACGGCACCAGCACATCGCCGGCGCGCTTGTCGCGAAACCCCTTGGCATCCAGCGTCACCTGAACCCCGCTGTCGAACCCACTGCCCGCCTTGTACAGCCCCCAGCCGAGGCAGCCGAGCGCGAAGACAATGAGCAGAAACACCGGCCCGCGCGTCATGTCGGACGAAATCGCCCGAAACGCCAGAACACCTGCAACCGCCGCGCCGACGAACGGCGCGATGATCGCGAATGTGTTGCTGGAGGCGCTGTTGCGGATTTCGACGGGGGCGGACATGGGCGGAGATTGAGACGGAATACGGATGAAGTGTCGAGAGGGAGCAGCATGGGTTGGCGGTGGGCTCGATGACGAATGCGTGATGGAGGACGATGCGACGGACTATTCTGTAGAAGTCAGCGCCGCCCCTCACTGTCCTGCCGGACATCTCTCCCCGTATAGTGACGGGGAGAGAGAAGCCGACGCAACGCCGGCGCTCTTCCTCAAACGTTGAAGATTGGCGAAAGCGGTGACAACAGCCCCTTCGCCCCGTTTACGGGGAGAAGATGCCGGCAGGCAGATGAGGGGCAGCGCCGACGCTCGTATTCCTGTCGCGGATATCGACGGGGCCGATCTAAACGTACCGCTACCGCCCGCTTCTCACTAACGTCCAGATGCACCCAACAAAAGTCAGCACCAGGAACGGATAGCCTGCCGCCGGCAGCGGCGCCGAGGTCGGCAGCAAGGGCGCGCCTCACAGGATCATGCAAGCCGCGACGACAAACAGCACGGTGGCCACCAGCGCGGTCAGCCGCATCCACAGCGCAAAGGTGCTTGGCGCGCTGACCATGACCAGCCCCGCCGCTCAGAGCGTGATGCCGCCGACATAGAAAGGCACTCTGGCCTGCAAGCCTGGCGCATTGCCGGCCAGCAGCAGGCTCTCGCCCGCCACGAAGGTGAGGAAGCCGGCTGCGACGAGGTCGTTGCTAAGCCGCTGGTATTTCATCGTCAGCAGCGCCGCCGCGACGAAGATTGCCATGCCGTCGATGGTCGACAGCGTTCGCGCAGCGCGTCGCTCGGAGCGAAAAGCGCCCGCCATGCCCAGCGCGCCGCCGATGGGAGAGGCCGACCGTGGCGAGGGTGTCAGACGTGAAGCGCATGTGAAAGTCCCCCCAAGCCCGGGAGAGAATACGCCGATAGGAGGAGATGGTGAAAGGTGCCGAGGTATTGCTAGAGGCGGTGCGGACTTCCGCTCGATAGCGCAGACGATAGTGAACAGATCGAAATAATGATCGCTCCAGAGCAGAAAAGTCTGCTTACTCCGCGATACGGATCATGTCGCAGTTGAAATCGCCGTAAATATCTTGAAAGTGCCACCCATGGGGGCGAATCAATCTGAAAAATTGAGCAACGCGAGCTTTGCCGCGACGCGCACTGAGCGAATCTCAGAATACAAGAGCAGACGACAGCCGTTCGATTACGAAAGGGTCGCCTCGACCTCAGTTGACGATTTCAAAGCGCAGGGATGGGAGTTCGACAAGGCTCTCAAAACGGGGATACGTCTACGGCGGCCAAAGTCCAGCGTCGAAATGTTGGAGAACAGATTTTGGTCGGTTCTTTATCTGCTTGGCTTTGAACAGCTCAACGTCGGACATGATTTTGTCGTTCCCATCGACGCCGACGGCGAGCGCATTTCTAAGAAAATAAGCGTGCTTGGGATCGATGAAGATACGATCGTCGTTGCCGAATGCCAGACAACAGAGAGCCTTCGACGGAAGAGCGCTTTTAGCTTGGTGGCTGATCTCGATGTGCACAAGCGCGCGATAGCCAATACACTCAGGAAGTTTCTGGGCGACTCCAACCGAAAAATAATCTGGTGCGTCGTGACGTCTCAGATACGTTGGTCGGAAGGAGATTTGACGAAAGCGAAGGAAAAACAAGTACATATCCTACGCGAGCAGGAGTTGCGATATTTTCAGGAAATCGCAAAGACACTCGGCCGAGCCGCGAAGCACCAATTTGTCGCTGAATTTCTAAGTGGCCAGAAAATTCCCGCGCTGGCCAATCGGCACGTTTCCGCTTCCCGCTTCAAGCTTGGCGGCCGAACCGCCTTCGCTTTTACCATACCTGCCAAGGAACTGCTTCGGCGCGCATTCGTCAATCACAGAGACCTTCGCGATCCTTCAGGAGCTCCATCATATCAGCGGCTAATCGACTCCAAGCGTATTAAGGCCATTGCCGCCTTTCTGTCTAAAGGCGGATATTTTGCGAACTCGATTATTGTGAGCTTCCACACCTCGGTCAGGTTCGACCAAGGAAGCCGCGATGACGAGTCAGACGTTCGGTTTGGCAAACTCTACTTGCCCGAATCCTACAAAACATGCTGGGTAATTGACGGTCAGCATCGCTTATATGGCGCTTCGCTAATGGAAGAAGGTATTGATCCGATCATACCCGTCGTTGCGTTTGAGAAGCTCCCAGCCACCGAAGAGGCAATTCTTTTCACGACAATCAACAAGGAACAGAAGCAAGTTCAGCCGCGGCTACTGGACGAACTGGATGGCGAGTTGAAATGGGACTCAGATGATCCGGAAGAATCCGCGAGAGGCATCGCAGCTCGCTCCCTTGATCAACTTCGACATGAGATCGCTGGTCCGTTTGAAGACCGCTTTGCTCCGCCCGGCGTTCCTGCGACTAAGAACCAAGTTCTAACGCTGCCACAGATCAAACTGGCCCTCCTGAAAAGCGGGCTCCTGGGGCGGCGCTCCAGTCGGGATGGCTCATATCTGCCTGGCGCCCTGAGCGGCGGAACTAAAAAATCAACGTTAGAAAATACGTCACAGTTTCTCAGCGCGTATTTCACAGCGGTCCGCGCGGCGAATGTCTCTCGATGGGAGGCCGGACCTCAACAGCTCCTCTGCTACAACCCTGCCATCCAGGCCCATCTTAGGCTATGTGGCGAAGTTGTGCGGCACCTGAGCCAACATTCCGAACTAGACCCTCACGAGAGTGATCCAGAAGTTCTTGTCGAAAGGATTGTCGGGTTCTGTAAGTCGCTCTTCGACTTCATATCGAGCAGCACCGATGAAGCCTTTAAAGATCGATTTTACGTTCCGTTTGGATCCGGCGGACCGGCGCGATATTTCTACAGGGCCGCCGAATTGGTAGCTCAAGCCAATCCCGATTTCGATCCGGATGGCTTGAAGGAATTTCTGGCAGGCACGAACAAGGATACTCGCGAGGAATGTAACCGCATGGTTTCGTGGATTACAGACGAGGTACACGGCTTTGTTGTTAGACGGCTACGAGATGAGCACGGGGATGATTTCTTCAACCTTGCAGTACGAAACAAAGAGATAAAAAAGAAGGCGTATGAAAAAAGCCTCGATGATCCAGGAGGTGCCAAGCCCTTAGAAACGTACCTGGATCTTATTGAGTTGAAGAAAATAGTAGAGACCGCTGAGAATTGGTCTTTGTTCAAGGACGCTCTGAGCTTTTCGCTACCCGACCAACCGAAGGGTTTGGCAAAATATCTTAAGTGGCTTGAGGATTTTAACGAAGTCCGGAAAATTTGGGCGCATCCGTACGGACGTTCCTACTCCGAGGACGACGTCGCACTGCTCGAATTTATCGAAAGCGAGCTGAGGAAGAGGCTGGCTTGATGCTTCTTCGTACGCCTAGTTCAATTATTTCTCCGCTCAAATGGGCGGGCGGGAAACGGTGGTTGGCTAACCGGCACCAGGATCTTTTCCCTAAGCAGTTCAACCGATACTTCGAACCCTTTTTGGGCGGCGCTTCGATTTTTCTTGGGCTGCGGCCAGTGAGCGCGGTGCTGTCAGATGCAAACGCGGAACTGATCGATATGTATAAGGCGATCCGAGATGATTGGTCGTCAGTGTCTGAGAAACTACGGTGGCACAGTGAGCGTCACAGTGAAACTCACTATTACGGACAGCGCAGCGCTCCTCCTATGGAGCGGTTCGAGCGGGCGGCATGGTTTTTGTATATGAATCGCGCTTGCTACAACGGACTTTACCGCGTCAATCAACGAGGTGAATTCAACGTACCAAAAGGGTCAAAGTCGGAAATTTTGCTAGACACCGACGACTTTGCCGAAGTCTCCTCCGCCATGGCGAAGGCCGATCTCATGGCTGACGATTTCGAAAGGATCGTTGACATGTCATCCAGTGGAGATTTTGTCTATATAGATCCGCCCTATACTGTTAAGCACAATAATAACGGATTCAATAAATATAATGAAAAGCTTTTTTCCTGGGCCGACCAAGAAAGACTCGCCAAATCAGTTGAACGAGCTAAGGCTAGAGGGGTAAAGCTGATTGTAAGTAACGCGAACCACCAAAGCCTCTTGGAGCTTTACGAGGGTTTCGGCGAAATCATCGAACTCACGCGGCATAGCACCATCGGTGGCCTGAAGGCCTCGCGTGCTGCAGTTACAGAGATTCTGGTTCGTATCGGGTTTTAACCCCCTCAATCCCCCATCTTCAGCGCCTGAATAAACGCCTCCTGCGGAATATCCACCTTGCCGAACTGGCGCATCCGCTTCTTGCCCTCTTTCTGCTTGTCGAGGAGCTTGCGCTTGCGCGAGACGTCGCCGCCGTAGCACTTGGCGGTCACGTCCTTGCGCAGCGCCGAGATGGTTTCCCGCGCGATGACCTTGCCGCCGATGGCGGCCTGGATCGGGATTTTGAAGAGGTGGTGCGGGATCAGTTCCTTGAGCTTCTCGCACATCTGCCGGCCGCGCTTCTCCGCCGCGGTGCGGTGAACCAGCATGGAGAGCGCGTCGACCGGCTCTTCATTGACGAGGATCGACATCTTCACCAGGTCGCCCTCGCGGTAGTCGGTGAGGTGATAGTCGAACGAGGCGTAGCCCTTGGAGATCGACTTCAGCCGGTCATAGAAGTCGAAGACGACTTCGTTGAGCGGCAGGTCGTAGGTCAGCATGGCGCGTTTGCCGACATAGGAGAGGTCGGCCTGGATGCCGCGCCGGTCCTGGCAGAGCTTCAGGATGCCGCCGAGATAGTCGTCGGGGGTCAGGATGGTGGCGCGGATCCATGGCTCCTCGATGGCCGAAATCTTCACCACGTCGGGCATGTCGGCCGGGTTGTGCAGTTCCTTCACCGAACCGTCATTGAGCAGCAGCCGGTAGACGACGCTGGGTGCTGTGGCGATGAGGTCGAGGTTGAACTCGCGCTCCAGCCGCTCCTGGATGATTTCGAGGTGCAAAAGGCCAAGGAAGCCGCAGCGATAGCCGAAGCCGAGTGCGGCGCTGGTTTCCATTTCATAAGAGAAAGAAGCGTCGTTGAGGCGCAGTTTGCCGACGGCGGCGCGCAGGTCCTCGAAATCGGCGGCGTCGACCGGGAACAGGCCGCAGAACACCACCGGCTGCGCCGGCTTGAAGCCGGGCAGGGCATGCGCGGTCTGGCGCCTGTCCTCGGTGATGGTGTCGCCGACGCGGGTGTCGGCCACTTCCTTGATCGAGCCGGTGAAGAAGCCGAACTCGCCGGGGCCGAGCTCGTCGACATTGATGCGGGCGGGCGTGAACACGCCGGTGCGCTCGACCAGGTATTTGGCGCCGGTGCCCATCATGCGGATGGTCTGGCCTTTTTTCAGCACACCGTCGATGATGCGCACCAAAACGATGACGCCGAGATAGGCGTCGTACCAGCTGTCGACCAGCATCGCCTTCAAGGGGGCCGACGCGTCGCCCTCGCGCGGCGGCGGCAATTGGTGGACGATTGCCTCCAGCACATCGGGAATGCCAAGGCCGGTCTTGGCCGAGATCAGCACGGCGCCGGAAGCGTCGATGCCGATCACCTCCTCGACCTGCTCGCGGATGCGCTCGGGCTCGGCGGCCGGCAGGTCGACCTTGTTCAGCACCACGACGATCTCGTGGTTGTTGTCGATCGCCTGGTAGACATTGGCCAGCGTCTGCGCCTCGACGCCCTGGCTGGCGTCGACCACCAGCAGCGAACCCTCGCAGGCGGCGAGCGAGCGCGACACTTCATAGGCGAAGTCGACATGTCCGGGCGTGTCGATGAGGTTGAGGATATAGTCCTCGCCATTCAAGGCGCGGTATCGCAGCCGCACCGTCTGCGCCTTGATGGTGATGCCGCGCTCGCGCTCGATATCCATGCTATCGAGCACCTGTTCCTTCATGTCGCGCGCCTCCAGCCCGCCGGTCAGCTGGATCAGGCGGTCGGCAAGGGTGGATTTGCCATGGTCGATATGGGCGACGATGGAGAAATTCCGGATGTGGTCGAGGGGCGTGCTCATGCCGCGCGCTTTAGCAGGGGCGGCAATCGGCGGCAAGGCTTGGCGCCCAAGGGCTGCCTTGCGGGTCACAAAGGGGTGACGGCGGCGAAAAAAATCGGGAAAACCCGGCCAAAGGCCAAGAATGCATAAACTTTGATCGTTCACATTAGACCTTGGTTTGCCGGCTGCGTGGTATTTGCACGCTCGCTAATGTCTGTTGGGGGTTGGAAATGTTCAGGGTTGTCCGCGGCTTTGCCCGCTCCCGCAGCGGGTCGATGATGCCGCTCTTCCTCGTCAGCCTGATGCCGCTGATCGCGGTCATCGGCATGTCGGTCGACTATACGAGCGCGGTCCAGACCAGATCCAACCAGCAACAGGCGCTGGATGCCGCGATCCTGGCGATCACCACAATGGACACCACGTCGACGCTGGCGCAGCGCCAGACGATGCTGCAGAATTCCTTCGACGCCAATGGCGGCCAGGGCACCGCGACGCTGACCAATTTCGTGGCCGGCACCACCACCACCGCCTCGACAGGGCAGGCCAAGGCCACCTTCGCCATGCCGACCCTTTTCATGCAGATCGCCAGGATCAACTCCGTGCCGATCGCTGTCGCCGCGGCGGTCAGCAAGCCGCCGGCGCTGGTGCAGGCCACCTTCAAGGTCACCGGCGTGTCGGGCTACTGGAACAAGACGATGACGCTCTACGGCACGCAATTCGGTGCCACCGTGGCCAAGCCGCTGATGACGATCGACTATACCTACGGCAACACCAAGGATCCCAAAGGCTACGGCACCACCAACGTCAACGTCCTCAGCACCGATTCATCGGGCAAGACCGTCACCACCCTGGTCCAGAAGCAGGTGTGCACGGTTGGCAACAACCCGCCGTCCGGTGTGTCGGTCAAGACCGATGCGAGCGGCACGAAATATTACTGTGTCGATACGATGTACCCTTCCAATGGCGCGGGTGCGGCGATCGACGTCAGCCAGATGGGCGGCCTCTATCTGCAGATGGACGTACCTTCGGGCAACCCGTCAAAGCTGCTCTCGAACGACCCGGCGACATCGAACCGGCTGTATAGCGGGCTGAGCGCGAACAACATAACCGAGACCGCCACCGGTCAGCCGGTCGATATCTTCAGCATCGTGCCTTGCGGCGCGACCAGCTATCAGGCCTGGGAAGACGGCGGCAACTCGGTTCCGGCGCCGGTCTCCAACGCCGACTTCTTCTACAACGTCACCGGCAAATGCGATTTCAACAAGCGGCCCTCGGACACCGCGCTGACGCAGTGAAGTAGCCTCTTCTTGCTTCTTGTGGGGCCAGAAGGGGAGAAGGAAGTGCGTTCCTGTCGCCGCGGGAGCTGTAGACGTACCGTGGCGTTCGACTAATCTGGCGCCATGCCACATCAACCTGTCGCTCCAGCCAAACGCAATTTCGCTCGCTCGCTTCGGCGTGGCATGACGGAGGCTGAAGGAAGGCTCTGGCAAGAATTGCGCGACCGCAGACTCGACGGAATAAAGTTTCGGCGCCAGGTGCCGTTCGGCAGATTCATAGCGGATTTCGTTTGTATCGAAGCCGGCCTGATCATCGAGGTCGACGGCAGCCAGCATGCGGACTCCGATTCGGATCGTAGCCGTGACGCCGAATTGAAGGTGAGAGGCTTTCGTGTTTTGCGCCTCTGGAATGACGACGTCCTGAGAGACATGAACGCTGTCTGCGACACGATCATAGCCTATGTGCGGGACATCAGCCTCCAGCCCTGGCGATAGCCGCGCTTCTTCCTTCTCCCCTTGTGGGAGAAGGTGGATCGGCGCGCAGCGCCGAGACGGATGAGGGGTGTTCCAGCGGAGTGAGGCGTTGGCGATCCTGCTGCATTGCCTGGGGCTGTCGCGCTGAACAAGTCGTTCCGCCAAGCTGGAACACCCCTCATCCGACCTCGCTTCGCGAGGCCACCTTCTCCCACAAGGGGAGAAGGGAAAGAGGCGCCGCGATCACGAACCGGTGAGCGCTGTAACGAAGCCATCCCCCGTAGCGAAATGGGTGCATGACCCGCCGCAAAGGAGGATTTCTTCTCATGGTCGTATCCCAGGCAAAAACGTCGCTCGCCGCGATGCTTGCCGCGCTGGCGCTAGCCGCCTCGCTCGGCGCTGCCGCCGCCCAGCCGCTGACCGTGGTCGAGCTGTTCACCAGCCAGGGCTGCTCGTCCTGCCCGCCGGCCAACGCCAATCTCATCAAGGTCAAGGACCAGCCCGGTGTGCTGGCGCTGTCTTTCAACGTCACCTACTGGGATTATCTCGGCTGGAAGGACACGTTCGGCCGCCAGGAATTCACCCGGCGCCAGGTTTCCTACGAGCCGCCGCTCGGCCATGACGGGCCGTTCACGCCGCAAGTGGTGGTCAACGGCCATGCCGATGTCGTCGGCGCGGCACCGGGCGAGATCGAGCATCTGATTTCCGCGACCGGCAAGACCGGCGGTCCGTCATTGTCGCTTGCGGGCGGCAAGGTCGCGATCGGCGCCGGCGCGGCACCCGGCGGCAAGGCCGATGTCTGGCTGGTGCGTTATACCAAGGGTGTCGTCGAGGTGCCGGTGGCGCGCGGCGAAAACACCGGCCGCACGCTGCCGCATGCCAATGTCGTGCACGCGCTGACAAAACTCGGCAGCTGGACCGGCGACGCCACGGCCTATGCGCTGCCCGCCGCGCCCGGTGGCTTGAGCACCGCCGTGCTGGTGCAATCGCCGGGCGGCGGACCGATCCTGGCCGCCGCGACCAACTGATTTTCTTCCCCTCGCGCGGGGCCGCATTTGAGCGGCAACGCATCACCCGGCCCGCCTGCGCGCGCCAAAACCCAAGGAGACTCACTATGACCAAGTACCTGACCCTGCCGGCGCTCGCCTTCGCGCTTTCGGCCGCCGTTTTCGTCGCCGGCGCCCGCGCCGATGACACGACGAACGCCATGAAGCCCGCCAATGCGATGGCGACCGACGCCATGAAGCCGGCGACGGATGCGATGAAGCCGGCCGATGCCATGAAGCCCGCGACCGACGCGATGAAGCCGGCCGACCCGATGGCCACCAATGCGATGAAGCCTGCCGCTGATGCGATGAAGCCGGCGCAGTAAGACAAGCTGCCCCTCACCCAGCCTCCGCTTCGCTCGCCATAGGGAGAAGGTGGCCGCGAAGCGGCCGGATGAGGGGGAGCCCCCGCCGCACGGCAAATTGAGAACTGCTTCCCGGCTTGCATCGTATATATTGCAACAACAACAGGAGATCAGAACATGACCGGTATCGAAAAGACACGGCCGTTCTTTGCCCGCGGCGCGCTGGCCGTGCTCGGTTTCGCGGCGCTGGCGGCGGCAGCCCTCTGGCAGACCCCGGCGCGCTCGGCCGAGGACGCGGTGAAAATCCCGCCGCCGGCGATGGACGAAAAGGCCGCCGCCGGCAGCGAGAAGGCGATCTTCGCCGGCGGCTGTTTCTGGGGCGTGCAGGGCGTGTTCCAGCACGTCAAGGGCGTCAGCAAGGCGGTTTCCGGCTACACCGGCGGCGCCAAGGACGACGCCGTCTACGAGACGGTCGGCACCGGCCGCACCGGCCACGCCGAATCCGTCGAGATCACCTATGATCCGTCCAAGGTGACCTACGGCCAGCTGCTGCAGGTCTATTTCTCGGTCGCCCACAACCCGACCCAGCTCAATTACCAGGGACCGGACTCCGGCACCCAGTACCGTTCGACGGTCTTCGCCGAAAACGATGCGCAAAAAGAGATCGCGCAGAGCTACATCGCCCAGCTCGACAAGGCCAAGCTGTTCGGCGCGCCGATCGTCACCACGATCGAGACCGGCAAGACCTTCTATCCGGCCGAGAACTACCACCAGGACTTCCTGACGCTGAACCCGACCTATCCCTACATCGTCTACAACGACCTGCCCAAGGTGGCGAATTTGAAGGCGCTGTTCCCGGCGCTCTACAGCGAGAAGCCGGTGCTGGTTCTGGCGGCGAGCAATTAAAAGAGGATTTGGGACGATTGTGGTGGGTGGCGACGCCCTCCCACCCTTCGTCATCCTAGAGCGTTTCATGTTTTGACGGAAACGTAACCAGCGTTTTCGAAATAGTTCCTGCATTCGGCTGCCTCGATGGT
>NZ_VFVY01000033.1 GCF_006442315.1 Mesorhizobium sp. B2-3-4
CCGATCATCTCGCGCCCGGTCGACTTGTTGAATTCCTCGACCTCCGGCATCGGCTCGGTCAAGAGGTACATGTGCTCCATGGCGAGCACCGGCAGCTCGACGCCGACCATGCGGCCGATCTCGCGCGCCCACAGGCCGCCGCAATTGACGACATGCTCGGCATGGACCGTGCCCTGTTCGGTCACGACGTTCCAGGTGCCGTCGGGCTGCTGCGTCAGGTCGACGACGCGGTTGCGCAGCACGATCTCGGCGCCGAGTTTCTTGGCCGCCTTGGAATAGGCGATGGTGGTGCCCGAGGGGTCGAGGTGGCCCTCGACCGGATCCCACATGGCGCCAACGAAGTTCGTCTCGTCCATCAGCGGGAACATCGCCTTGGCTTCCGAAGGCGTGATCAGTTCGGTGTCCATGCCGAGGTAGCGGCCCTTGGCATGGGCCAGCCGCAGGAAGTCCATGCGCTCCGGTGTATCGGCCATCATCACGCCGCCCGTCAGGTGCAGCGAGCAGGACTGGCCCGAAATCTCCTCGATCTCCTTGTAGAGCTGGACGGTGTAGGCCTGCAGCTTGGCGACGTTGGGGTCGCCGTTCAGCGTGTGGAAGCCGCCGGCGGCATGCCAGGACGAGCCGGAGGTCAGCTCAGAACGCTCGATCAGCATGATATCGGTCCAGCCGGCCTTGGCCAGGTGGTAAAGCACCGAGCAGCCGACCACGCCACCGCCGATGACAACCGCTTTTACGTGAGATTTCATTCGAGATAGGTCCGTTTTTTAAGAGATTGAACTGGGTGAGGAGCGCGCGACACCGATCAGAAATCGGTCGGCGCCCCGCCTTCGGCGGTGCGCTTCTGGACGAAAGCGTTGAGTTCCTCGCGGATCGCCGGGTCCATGTAGGGCTCGTCATAGGAGGCCAGCCGTTCCTTCCAGACCTTGTTGGCCTTCTCAAGCGCCGTCGGTGATCCGGCCTCGGCCCAGGTCTCGAAATTGCGCCAGTCGGACAGGATGGGCGAGTAGAAAGCGGTCTTGTAGCGATCTTGCGTGTGCTGGGTGCCGAAGAAATGGCCGCCGGGACCGACCGACTGGATGGCGTCGAAACCAAGTGCATCTTCCGACAGATCGAGGGGCGTCAGGAATTCGGCCACCATCTGCAGCAGATCGATGTCCAGGATGGTCTTTTCATAGGAGCAGCGCAGGCCGCCCTCGAGCCATCCGGCGCCATGCATCATCAGGTTGCCGCCGCCCTGGATGGCGCCCCACAGCGAAAAGACGCTTTCATAGGCGGCCTGTGCGTCGACGGTGTTGGCGGCGCAGGTGTTGGAGGTGCGGTAGGGAATGTTGTAGCGGCGGGCAAGCTGGCCGCCGACCAGTTGCGCCTTCATGTATTCGGGCGTGCCGAAGGCCGGCGCGCCGGATTTCATGTCGACATTGGAGGTAAAGCCGCCATAGCCGACAGGCGCGCCCTTCTTCACCATCTGGGCGAACGCGATGCCGGACAGCGCCTCGGCGTTCTGCTGCACCAGCGCGCCGGCGATGGTGACGGGCGCCATGGCGCCCGAGAGCGTGAACGGCGTGACGATGACCACCTGGCCCATGCTCGACATCTGGATGATGCCTTCCATCATGGGGACGTCCAGCTTGAGCGGCGAATTGGTGTTGATGATGGTGAAGACCGACGGCTCCGCCATCAACTGCTCGCGGCTGACGCCGCGCGCGATGCGGGTGATCTCGATGCCGTCGACATTGCGTTCCTTGCCGAGCGAATAGATGTGGAACACCTTGTCGGTGAGCATGGCGAGATCGCGGATGCATTCGAGATGCCTGACCGACGGATGGATGTCGATCGGCTCGACCGGATAGCCACCGGTGCAGTTGAGAATGTTGTGCATCTGCGTCAGCCGTAGGAAGTTGCGGTAGTCGGCCTGGTTGCCAGGCCGCCGGCCGCGATCAAGGTCGGAGCAGTTGGGCGCCGATGCCATCATCGACAGGATGACGTTGTTGCCGCCGAAACGCAGATTGTGCGCCGGATTGCGCGCATGCAGCGTGAATTCCGACGGGCAGTGCGAGACGAGTTCGAGGATCATGTCGCTGTCGAAGCGCACACGCTCCGAGCCCTCGCGCACGTCGGCGCCATGCGCCTTCATGATGCGGCGGGCCTCGTCATGCAGCACGTCGACACCGATTTCCCTGAGCACGCGCAGCGAGGCCAGGTGGATCGATTCCAGCTCGTCGTCCGAAACCAGCCTGGTCGGGGTGAGCGGATTGCGGAGCTGACGGAAAGCCGGCTGCTCGAAGGCGGCCGAGCCGCCGGCGCGCTTTCCGGCACGGCCGCCACGGCGGGAACGATCGGGTCCCAAAGCCGGTTCTGCTTGGTGTAAGGCGGCGGTCATGGTGGTCCTCGTACAGTGCGATTAGCGGGCGGCATAATGGACCGCCGGCCCGCCGGCCATTGCGGAGGCGGCGACCACTAGGGCGAGGGAAGCGACATGCCCGAACGGCAGCCGAGCGGCCGCGGCATTTGGTCTTGTCCTTGGGACGGGCGCCGAGCAGGCCAGCGTTACAGTGTTGTCGTTTACTTCTGATATACTTGTTCGCCAAACGTCTTTGGGAGGACAGCCATGCCTGATGTCGTCAAAGTGCGTGCCGCGACAAACAATGAAGTCGCGTTCATTTCCTGGGATCTTGACGGTATGATCCCGGGCTGCCTCGGTTTCGAGATCGTACGGCTCTACCCCGATACAGGCGAGGAGCGTTGCCTTGCATCCTGGGTGCCGTTCAAGGGGCAGCGCAATCCGCGGTGGATTCCGCAGGATACCGGTGTTTGGCCGGTACAGAAGACATTCTGGCGCGATCTGACCGTGCGGCGCCGCCGCGACAGCATCGAGGTCAGGCCGGACGGCGAGATGATCGCCTACCGGGTGCGTCCCGTCGGCGACATGAAGCCGGGTCTCGATCCGGTGCCCGTGCGCCCCGACCAGGTCGTCGACGGCAAGCCCGCCTATACCGGGCCGGCGCGGCCGCTAGGCTATCTCGGCCAGGGCGCCGTCAGCCCGCCGATCTACCTGGGGCAGATGTTCGGCAAGGCGCGCGTTGCCTTCACCAACGGTGTGCTGTCGACGCAGTGGATGTCGCACGCGCTGGCGGAAGCCGGCATCAAGGTCGGGCAACGCGACAAGATCAGGGCCATCCTGCAGGATCCGACCAGCAAGATACGAGCCTATCTGCATGGCGACGTGCCCGATGTGCTGACCAGCCTGATGAAAAGGGCAAAAGCCGAGGGCGGCACGGTCAGGCTGGCGCTTTACGAACTCGGCGACGACGAACTGTGCGATGCCATCATCGCCGCCAAGGATGTCGTCGAGGTCATTCTTTCGAATTCGGGCAAGGACACGCTTCCTGGAAACGCCCCGGGTGACAAGACCGAAGGCTGGGATGCCGGCAACTTCCTCTACAGGAAGCGCCTGCATGATGCGGGTGTCGTGGTGACGGATCGCCTGTTCAACAACAACCATATCGGCCACAACAAATTCGCCGTCTACCGCGACGCGCAAGGCAATCCGCAAGCGGTGATGACCGGCAGCACCAACTGGACCTCGACAGGCATATGCGGGCAGTCCAACAACGCTTTCGTGCGTGACGATCCGGTGATGGCGGAAGTCTTCAACGACTATTGGCAGCGCATGAAGGCCGATGTGTTCCCGGCTCCCGCCAGCGAAACCGCCGCCGGGCATGTCGTGCAGAAGCAAGGCGTGCCGTTCCGCACGGAGAACCACAAGCCCAATCCGCTCAACGGCGCGAGCGCGGCCCTGGACGGCATGACGGTCTGGTTTTCGCCAAACGACCCGGACCGCAGCAAGAAGGACATCTCGGTCCGCCCTGTCGATCTCGAGGACGTCTTTGCCCGCATCAAGGCAGCCAAGCGTGCCGTGCTGTTCCTGGTGTTCAATCCCTCGCTGCTTGGCGAGAATTCGATCGTCGACCAGGCGGTAACGGCGGCGAAGGCGGATGCGAACCTGATCGTGCAGGGCGCGATCTCCGACGAGACCGCCATGCCCAATTATGTCGCCCCGACCAAGGATCCGGTCACGCACAAGTCGAACAAGGACGGCAAGTCACCCTTCGTCTATCCGGAGAAGGTCTGGGAGGCGCCGAATGTCTCGATCGTAAGGGCAGCCAACCTGACCGGCGCGACGATCGCGGGCGATTTCCAGGCAGAGGTGCTGACCGTCGGCCACGCCATCGTGCACGACAAGATCGTCATCATCGACCCGATGGAGGACAACGCCACCGTCATCACCGGCAGCCACAATCTCGGTTACAAGGCGTCCTACGAAAACGACGAGAATCTCGTCATTGTCGAAGGCGACAAGACCTTTGCGGCAGCCTACGTCGTCCACATGCTCGACGTGTTCGACCACTACAAGTTCCGCGCCTGGCGCAGGACGATCGGCAAGGCCTCTTCCAAGGATGACGGCATTTCCATCGACGACAAGTGGCTGAAACCCTATGCCGACGGCAAGAAAGGAGCGATCGCCCGCTATTTCCCGTAGCGCCGTCGGCCAGGTCATCAGAGGGTTCCAGGTTTGGAACGCCCGGCCTTGGCCGGGCGGACAGGTCCATTGGCTTAACCGGATTGCGCCGGCGGCTCTTTCCTGGCGCCGATCGAACCAGTAGCTAGGTCATGCTTGCCGGCCCGCCGGCACCCCATATGGATGAAGGCATGGTCGCGACCGGCTCGAGCGAAGGCGAAGCGGGAACGCAGTGGGCGGCGCTCGCCGGCGTCACCGCCGCGCTGGCCATGTTCGGAGCGGCGCAAGGGCTGAGTTCGCCGCTGTTCACGCTCCTGATGCAGAAGCAGGGCCTGTCGCCTGGCCTGATCGGCCTGTCGGCGGCGATGATGCCGGTCGGGCTCATCCTGTCGGCCTCTTTCGTGCCGGCGGCCGTGCGGATGTTCGGGGCGCGAAACCTGGCGGTCGGCTGTTCGCTGATCGGAGCCTTGTGCTTCCTAGCCATCGGCTATCTGCAGAACTGGGTGGCCTGGTACGTCATCCGCTTCATCATCGGCATCGTCATCAACCCGCTCTATGTGCTGGGCGAAGTCTGGGCGCTGTCGCTGGCGCCGCCGTCGCGGCGCGGGCGCGTCATGGGCGTCTTCAACACATTGATGGGCGCCGGCTATGCCGCCGGACCCTTCACGCTGACCCTGGTCGGCATCGAGGGCTGGGCGCCTTTCAGCGTCGGCATCGTCGGTTTCCTGCTCTGCGCCGTCATTCTGCGGCTTGTCTCCTCGAGGCTGACCGGCTTCGAGGATGACGGCCAGCCCGCCGGCAGTTTTGTCGGCTTTGCCCGGTTGGCACCAGCACTGCTTTTGGCCGTGCTGGTCTCGGCCGCCGTCCAGCAAAGCACCTATGCGCTGGTTCCGGTCTTCGGCGCGGGCTACGGCCTGCCGGAAGCCGTGCTCGCCGCGCTGGTGATGGCGTTGTCGCTCGGCAACATCCTGCTGCAGATCCCGCTCGGCCTGCTTGCCGAACGCTTCGGTGGCCGGCCGATGATCCTCGCCTGCGCCGTGGCGACCGCCACTTGCGCCGTTCTGCTCCCATTGCTGATCGCCACGCCGCTGATCTGGGGCGTGCTTCTGGTGATGGGCGCCGTCGGTTATGGCGTCTACACGATGGCGCTGGTCGAACTCGGCAGCCGCTTCAAAGGCTCGCTGCTGGTCACCGGCAATGCGGCTTTCGCCTTGTTGTGGGGCGTCGGCGGCATTGTCGGCCCGCCCGGCGCCGGCCTGCTGATGCAGGCTATCGGACCTCTGGGCCTGCCGGTGGTGATCATCGGCCTCGACGCTTTGCTGATCACCTTCGCGCTCTATAGATCGGCCAGCCGTCGAGGCTCCTGACAAGGTTTGGCTGGAGCGGAGCGTCCGTGCGGTTCGCAGGGGTTATCGCGGTAGGACCGAACCGTTAAAAGCTGAAACCGCGACAGCATTGTGGATGATGGACTTGGCGGACACGAGAAGCGACGAGACGATGCAATGGGCAGCGATCACAGGGGTGATCGCGACCGTATCCGTTTTCGCCATCGCCCAGGGCCTGTCCTATCCGCTGCTGAGTTTCATCTTGCAGCGCCAAGGAGTTTCGCCGGCGGTGATCGGCCTGTCGGCGGCGATGACGCCTGTCGGCTTCATCCTCTCCTCGCCGCTGATCCCTGGCCTGGCAAGGCGGTTCGGGGCAGGGCGCACGGCGCTCACTTGCGCCGTGCTTTCGGCTGTCGTCCTGGCGCTGATCGGCTGGACGCAGAACGTCTATCTCTGGTTTCCGCTGCGCTTCCTGATCGGTGCGGTCACCAATCCACTTTATGTGCTCAGCGAAATCTGGGTGATCGCGCTGGCGCCGCCGGCAAGGCGCGGTCGCATCATGGGCCTCTATTCGACGATCATTTCAGCCGGCTTCGCCGCCGGCCCCCTCTGTCTGCTCGCCGTCGGCACGCAAGGCTGGCCGCCGTTCCTTGTCGGTATCGGCGCCTTCGTGCTTTGCGGCGGCTGCTTGGCGCTGGTGGTCAGGCGCCTGCCCAGGGTGGACGAGGCCGGGCACCGGGTTTCGGTGCTGGGCTTCATGCCGCTTGCCTGGCTGCTTCTGTCGGCTGTGGTGGTGGCCGCGGGTTTCGAGCAGGCGGTGCTGGCGCTGCTGCCTGTCTACGGCATGCATCATGGCATCGCGGAGGTCCGCATGTCGGCGCTGCTGTCCGTCATGATCGCCGGCAACATCGCCATGCAGGTGCCGCTTGGCCTGCTGGCCGAGCGGCTGACGGCCCGCCTGGTGCGCTTCCTCTGCGTGCTGCTGACGCTGTTCGGCTGTGCGTTGCTGCCGGTGCTGATCGAAACGCCGCTGATCTGGCCTTGTGTCTTCGTCTGGGGGGCTGTGTCCTACGGCATCTACACGATGTCGATCATCGAGCTTGGCGAGCGCTTCACCGGCTCGGCGCTGGTTGCCGGAAATGCGGCATTCTCGCTGATGTGGGGCGTCGGCGGCATCCTGGTTCCACCGCTTACGGGCGGGGTGATGGACGGGCTCGGGGCGGGAGGCTTGCCGCTGACGCTCGGCGTCATCTGCGCTGTGCTGGCGCTGGCGACTGTCATCCGCCGGCGGGTGCTGTGAAGCAGGCTGGCAGGCGGCAAAAGACATATCGCATCTTGAATGTCGGCGCCGCCAACGCGATGTAGGCAAAGCCGCTTAAATCCCGGAGACTTGCATGACCTCTTCGACGACCAAAGCCCAGCCCTCTCAAAAGGCCGGTGATCCTTTCCTGTGGCTGGAAGACAGGACAAGCAAGGAATCGCTCGACTGGGTGCATCGCCAGAACGAGGTCACGGTGGCGCAATTGCAGGGCGATCCATCCTACCAGGAGTCGTTCCAGACGGCGCTCGACCTGATGACCGCCGAGGACAATATCGCCGTCGGCAATGCCATCGCCGGTTATGTCTATAATTTTTGGCAGGACAAGACCAATGCGCTCGGCCTGTGGCGGCGCACCACGGTTGCTTCCTACAAGACCGACAGACCCGCCTGGGAAACGATCATCGACTTCGACCAACTGGCGGCGAAGGAGGGGATAAAGTGGGTGTTCGGCGGCGCCAGCAGGCTTTATCCCGATTTCAACCGCTGCCTGGTCTCGATGTCGCCCGATGGCGGCGACGCCAGCGCGATGCGCGAGTTCGACATCGCTTCCAAATCCTTCGTCGAAGGTGGTTTTCAGGCGCCGGCCTCGAAATCGGGCTTCGGCTGGCTGGATGAGGATACGGTCATCGTCTCGGCCGCATTCGAAGAGGCCGACAAGACAGAGTCCGGCTATCCGCGCGTCGTGAAACTCTGGAAGCGGGGCACCAGGCTGGAAGAGGCGACGCCGATTTTCGAGGGCAAGACCGAGGACCTTGCCGTTGGCGCCGGCGTCGAGTTCGACGGCGACAAGCGTCATCTGTTTCTGGCACGGACGCTCAACTTCTTCGCATCGCACAGTTTCCTGCGCCTCCCTTCGGGCGAGAATCGCCGCATCCCGCTGCCCGACGACGTCACCGACACCGCGCTCTTCCGGGATCAGCTGGTGTTCGGCGTGCGCACTCCGTGGACGGCGCCGGACGGCACAGTGTGCCAGCCGGACGGGCTCTATTCGCTCGATTTCGCGCACTGGATCGAAACTGGCGGCTTCGGCGCCATCGAGACCTTGCTGGCGCCGGCGCATCGCGTCTCGATCGCCGGCCTCACCCGTACGCGCGACCGGCTGTTCATCAACCTGATGGACAATGTTCGCGGCAAGGTTCTCGTCGGCGAGCGCCGGGATGGCGCCTGGTCGCTGCAGCCCGTGGCGTTGCCCGAAAACGGCACGGTCGGCATCAGCCATGCCGAGCATTTCGGCTCGACCGTCTCCTTCTCGTTCACCGATTTCCTGACGCCGAGCTCAATCATCTGGTCTGATGACGATGGCAAGACGCTGGCGACCGTGAAGTCGCAGCCCGCCCGCTTCGATGCCGCGCCGCTGATCTCCGAACAGTTCGAGGCGCGCTCGAAGGACGGCACGATGATCCCATACTTCGTCGTCAGGCGGCGTGACCAGAAGGGACCGGTGCCGACGCTGCTCTACGGCTATGGCGGTTTCGAAGTGCCGCTGTTGCCCGGCTATGCCGGCGTGCGCGGCAGGCTCTGGCTGGAGAAAGGCAATGCCTATGTGCAGGCCTGTATCCGCGGTGGCGGCGAATTCGGGCCGGCCTGGCACCAGGCCGCGCTCAAGGGCAATCGCCAGAACGGTTTCGACGATTTCGCCGCCGTGGCGCAGGACGTCGTCAAACGCGGCATCGCAACGGCCCAATCGCTCGGCATTCAAGGCGGTTCCAATGGCGGCCTGCTGACCGGGGTGTCGCTGACACAGCGTCCGGAGCTTTTCGGCGCCGTCATCATCGAGGTGCCGCTGCTCGACATGCTGCGCTACACCGAATTGCCGCCCGGCGCCTCATGGATGGCCGAATATGGCGATCCCTCGCAACCCGAAGATGCCAGATGGCTCTCCGCCTACTCACCCTATCAGCATGTCAAGGCGGCGGCCGCCTATCCGCCGGCGCTGCTGACGACGTCGACCGCCGACGACCGGGTCCATCCCGGTCATGCGCGCAAGATGGCGGCGCGCTTGCAGGAGGCCGGCCATGCGAACACGCTGTTCTTCGAGGAAACCGAAGGCGGACATGGCGGGCGCGGCGACCGCCGGCCGCAGGCGGCGCAGACGGCGATGAAATACGTGTTCCTGCAGCAGGCGCTGGGCGCCAAGGCCTAGACACATTCCTGGCATGGGCCAAGCAAAGGGTGGTTCACCTCGTGCCACCTTTGCTCTAAGGTGCCTGTCATGGCTCTCGTCAGGATATCGGCCAGCCTTCTTGGGGGCAGGGCGTTCCGGGTCGCGGTGACACCGTCGCCGCGCACCTTGCGTGCTGAACTCCTGCGGCTGTGCGCCCGCATCGGCTATTCGCCGCCTGTCATCCTCTGACGCATTCGCCCCGGTAGCAGCCGGATTGAATCCAGAGGAAAGATTTGAAGTCATGACCTATCAGAACTATTCGCTGAAGCAGCTTCAGCAGATCGACGCCGCGCATCACCTGCACCCCTTCACCGACCACAAGGAGCTGCGCGAGGCTGGCTCCCGCGTCATCACCCATGCCAATGGCCCGTTCATCTACGATTCCGAAGGGACGGAATTGCTGGACGGCATGGCCGGCCTGTGGTGCGTCAATATCGGCTATGGCCGCGAGGAACTTGCGGAAGCCGCCTATGCCCAGATGAAGGAACTGCCCTACTACAATTCCTTCTTCAAATGCTCGACGCCGACGCCGGTGCTGTTGTCGAAGAAACTGGCCGAGATCGCGCCCGATAACGTCAACCAGGTATTCTACGGCTCGTCCGGTTCGGAGGCCAACGACACCGCCTTGCGTCTCGTGCGCCACTATTGGGTGCTGGAAGGCAAGCCGGAGAAGAACCGCGTCATCTCGCGCAAGATGGCCTATCACGGCTCGACCATCGCCGGCACTTCGCTCGGCGGCATGGATGCCATGCACAAACAGCTCAATGGCGCCGTGCCCAACATCGTCCATGTGATGATGCCCTATGCCTACGAGCTGGCGCTGCCAGGCGAGAGCGACCATGATTTCGGCCTGCGCGCGGCAAAATCGGTCGAGGACGCCATTCTCGAGGCCGGCGCCGACAAGGTCGCGGCTTTCATCGGCGAACCGGTCATGGGCGCTGGCGGTGTCAAGATTCCACCGGCAAGCTACTGGCCCGAAGTGCAGCGCATCTGCCGCAAATATGATGTGCTGTTGATGCTGGACGAGGTCATCACCGGCTATGGCCGCACCGGCGAATGGTTTGCCGCGCAGACCTTCGGCATCGAGCCCGACACCATCACCACGGCAAAGGCGCTGACGTCCGGCTACCAGCCGCTGTCGGCACTGCTGGTCGGCGACCGCATCACCGCGACGCTGGTCGAGAAGGGCGGTGAATTCAACCACGGTTACACCTATTCGGGACATCCGGTGGCCTGTGCCGTGGCGCTGAAGAACCTCGAGCTCATCGAGCAGGAGGGCCTGGTCGATCGCGTCAAAAACGACACCGGGCCCTATTTCGCCAAGGCGCTGCAGGAGCGCATCGCCGGGCATGAGCTGGTCGGCGAGGTGCGCTCGATCGGCCTGATGGGGGCGATCGAGATCGTCAAGGACAAGGCGACGAAGGAGCGCTTCCTGCCGTCGGGAAGTGCTGCGGTTGTGGTTCGCGACCATGCCATCGCCAACGGTATGATGCTGCGCGCCACCGGCGACACGATGATCCTGTCGCCGCCGCTGATCTGGACCCGTGACACGATCGACATGGCCTGCGACCGCATCGCCAAGGCGCTGGATCTGGCGCAGGCCGATCTGCGCAAGCGCTAGGAGCGGAGCTCGACCGGGTGTCCTTCGCAGGAGCGCCCGGATCGAGAAACATATCTAAGCGCCGGGGAACCAAATACAGCCCCGGCGCGTAGTGTGAACCGGCAGCGTTCCGTCTGCGACGAGGGCTTCTTCATGAAAATGGCCGGCAGGGGTCGCGGTGCGCAAGAGGCGGCCAAGATAGGCGCGGATCTGATGCTGGCACCCATGGTGGCGGCGATGCGGCTGCCGTTGATGGCCATGGACGCCGGGCGCGGCCAACCCTGGAGCGCCGAAACGGCGCGCGCGGTCAGCGAGAAGGCCGCTGCCGCTGTCGAGGGTGTGTTCGCAGCGCAAATGTCTTTCCTGCAATCTGCGTCACGTTTCTGGCCGGAAGTTCTTTCCGGCCATACGCCGTCGCTGTTCAACGGCGTCGCGGCCGAACGGTCGATGCGGGCCGCTCTCAAGCCGGCCAGCCGCGCGGTGAAGGCAAATTTTCGCCGGCTTTCGTCGAAGGATTGACTTGGACGTCGTGGAAGTTTGATTTTGCGCATGGTCGAGGTGATGCGCTAGAACCAATCGGTGCACGCGTCGATGGGGGACATCATGGCCGGACAACCGCTCAACCAGCCGGCTGAAATCCCGGCCGAGCTCGATCGCTGGAACTGGGGTGCCTTCTTCCTCAACTGGATCTGGGGCATCGGCAACAGCACCTTCATCGCGTTGCTGGCGCTGGTTCCGGTCGTCAACCTCGTCATGATCTTCGTGCTCGGCGCGCGCGGCAGCCGCTGGGCTTGGCAGAACCGTGCCTGGCGCGACGCCGAGCAATTCCGCAAGACGCAACGCAACTGGGCGATCGCGGGCCTCGCCGTCTGGGTGATTAGCATCGGCGGCTGCGCGACGATGGTCGGCAGCATTCCCTTCGTGCTCAAAGGTAGTGACGCCTACCATATGACGATGGACGCGGTGCGCGCCGATAGCCGCGTGAAAGCCGCCATCGGCGACGATGTGACGGATAATTTCTGGGTCGGGGGCAGTCTCAACGTCAATGCGAACGGGGCGGGCGACGCCCAGTTCAGCATTCCCGTCCACGGCGCCAAGGGAAAAGGCACCGTTTATTCGCATCTGGTGCGCACTGCCGGCACATGGAGCACGCGCCTGCTGGTGCTGCGCGTCTACGGCGTCGATGCACCGATCGTGCTGACCAATGAAGATCACGTGCCGATCCCGGGAGCGGCGATCGGAATATAGACGGGCCGCGGCTGATAAAGGACGCGGAAATGCAAAAACCGCGCCCCATCGGGAACGCGGCTTTGCCAGATACGCATGGCGTTTCGCTACAAGACACCTGCGAAACTTACGGGCTCCGGTACGCGAGACCTGATCCGGAGCGCCGGGCGGATGCGATATGTCCGCCTCGCAATCCGTTTTATAGGGACATCGTTACCGCAGAGTTATCGAGAGCTTAAGCAAATCTAAATTTGGCGCTCTTTCTCGGGAAAGATCCGAAAAAAGTCCATTGAATCCGATGCTTACGCTGGGTTGCCGCGCAGAAAATTAATTATGCCGGAGAAATCGGCGCTGCCATGTCCCTGGGCATTGAACAAGGCATAGAGTTGCGCTGCTTCCGCGCCGAGCGGCGTGACGGCGCCGGCGCCAAGGGCGGCTTCCTGGGACAATTTCAGGTCCTTCAGCATGAGAGCCGCCGCAAATCCCGGCTTATAATCCCGGTTGGCCGGCGAGGTCGGAACCGGACCGGGCACCGGGCAATATGTGGTCAGCGACCAGCATTGGCCGGACGAGGTCGAGGCGACGTCGAACAAGGCCTGATGCGAGAGCCCCAGTTTTTCAGCCAGAACGAAGGCCTCGGCGACGCCGATCATGGAAATGCCGAGGATCATATTGTTGCAGATCTTTGCGGCCTGGCCGGCGCCGTCACCGCCGCAATGGACGATGCGGCCGGCCATCGGCTTCAGGACCGGCTCGGCGGCGGCAAAGGCATCGTCGGATCCGCCAGCCATGAAGGTCAGCGTACCGGCTGTCGCTCCGCCGGTGCCGCCCGAGACCGGCGCGTCGATGGACGGCAGGCCGTGACTTGCCGCGATGGCATGCGCCTTGCGTGCGGATTCGACGTCGATGGTCGAGGAATCGATGAACAGCGCCCCTTTTTTCGCTTTGGGTGCGATGTCTTCGTAAACCGAAAGCACGTGCTTGCCGGCTGGTAGCATGGTGATGACGACGTCGGCATCCTTCACGGCGGCCAGTGCGTTGGCCATGACGACGATGCCGTGCTCGCGCGCGACGGTGAGATTCTCCGACATCAGATCGAAGCCGTGCACCGCGTGTCCGGCCTTGACCAGATTCGCGGCCATCGGATTGCCCATGTTGCCAAGGCCAATGAAGGCGATTGTGGTCATGACGGCGCTCCATGATTGAGGGTGTAGGCAGTAGGCAGTAGGCAGTAGGGGATCTATTCCGGCGTAAGTTTGCTGATGAGTTGGCGAAGCATTTTTCCGATGCCCTCGGTTGCCAACAGCATACGGTCAGCTTGATCATGCGTGGCAAGACCGATGCGCTCCGCAATTTGGAGGTGGGTCTCTAGCTCCTTCAGTGAGCCTTGGGCGATCCTGAGAAATTGCTGATATGAGCCTCGGTTGTCCCGGCCATAGCCTTCCGCGATGTTTGCTGGAATAGAAGTTGCCGAGCGACGGATCTGGCTAGTCAGACCATACAATTCCTCTTTAGGCCATGCCTTGGTCAAAGCGTAGGTAGCAACGGCCAAATCCATTGCCTGCTGCCACACGATAAGATCCTTGTACGAATTGATCGTGCCGGTCATCTATCTACTGCCTACTGCCTACTGCCTACTGCCTACTGCCTACTGCCGTCAGCGGCCGATCAGCGCCCGCGCGATGATCACGCGCATGATCTCGTTGGTGCCTTCGAGGATCTGGTGCACCCTGAGGTCGCGCACCAGCTTCTCGATGCCGTAATCGTGCAGATAGCCGTAGCCACCGAGCAGCTGCAGCGCGTTGTTGGCGACGTCAAAACCGGTATCGGTGACGAAGCGCTTGGCCATTGCAGACCACTTTCCGGCATCGGGCGCCTTGCGGTCGAGCTTCGAGGCGGCGGCGTAGAGGAAGATGCGCGCTGCCTGCAGCTCCGTTTCCATGTCGGCCAGCTTGAACTGAAGCGCCTGGAACTGGTTGATCTTCGAGCCGAAGGCCTTGCGCTCGGCGGTGTAGGAGAGCGCTTTGTCGAGCGCCGACTGCGCGCCGCCCAGCGAACAGGCGGCGATGTTCAGCCGGCCGCCGTCGAGCCCTGCCATGGCGATGCCGAAACCGGCGCCTTCGCCCGACAAGAGGTTTTCCGCCGGCACCTTGCAGTCCTCGAAGATGACCTGGCGGGTCGACTGCATGTGCCAGCCCATCTTGTGCTCATTGGCGCCGAAGGAGAGGCCGGGCGCATCGCGGGGCACGACGAGGGTGGAAATGCCTTTCGGCCCGTCGGCGCCGGTTCGCGCCATGACGGCGTAGACGTCGCTGTCGCCGGCGCCGGAGATGAATTGCTTGGCGCCGTTGAGAATATAGTCGCCGCCGCTCTTCACCGCGCGCGTCTTCAGGGCAGCCGCATCGGAGCCGGAACCGGGCTCGGTCAGGCAATAGCTTGCCAGCCATTCCATCGACGTCAGTTTCGGCAGGAAGCGCTGGCGTTGCTCGTCATTGCCGAACCGGTCGATCATCGAGGCCACCATATTGTGGATCGAGATGAAGGACGAAAAGGCCGGATCGGCGCGCGAAAGCGCTTCGAAGATCAGCACCGCATCGAGCCGGCCGAGCGCCGAGCCGCCGACATCGTCTTTGACATAGATGCCGCCGAGGCCGAGCGGGCCGGTCTCGCGAATCACGTCGGCGGGGAAATGTTTCCTGCGATCCCAGTCGAGCGCGTTCGGCGCGACGCGGTCGGCGGCGAAGGCTTCGGCCATCTCCTGGATGGCGCGCTGCTCCTCATTGAGTTCGAACTGGCTGGTGCTCGCATCGACAGCGGCGTCCATGGCGTTCTCCCTGACGGTTTCGGCCTGCTGGCCTGTCGTTTTTGGCTTTGCGCGGGCACCAATCTAGACCAATGATGCCGCCGCGCAACCCGACCGGCTGCGCAGCCGCTGTGCACCAATGCATGCCCGGAGCAGGATGTGACGACAAAATTCAACGAACTGCTGGAACAGTTCCACGCCTATCTCGCCTCCATTGACGACGCCCTGGTGCGCGACGCGGTGGCACGCATCGGCTGGACAATGCCGGCGCGGCAGCTCGATCCACGTCCGCTCGCCTGCCTGCGCCATCTCGACCGCGCCACGGAACTCGCGCCGCCGGCCGCGAAGCCGCTGGTGCAATTGCTGGCGGAACGGCGTGACGAACTGCACTGGGGGCAGACCTACGGCGAATCGGATTTCGGCAAGGCCTTCATCGACAATTACGGCTGGCTGGAAATGTTCGGAACGCGCGGCCATTTCGCCAATGAGGCGGTGGCGGCAGGCCTGCTGATCCTTGGTCCCGATATCGTCTATCCCGACCACCACCACCTTGCCGAGGAGATTTACATTCCCTTGACCGGCGGTACGGACTGGCGCATGGGCGAGGGCGGGTTTCACAGGCGGGAGGCCGGCGAGGTCGTCCACCATGCCTCCAACGTCAACCACGCCATGCGCACGGTCAAGGAGCCGCTGCTTGCGCTCTACATCTGGCGCGGAGGTCCATTGGCGGCAAAATCGACGATCACCGGCAGAGCCACGCAGGGCAGGGACTGATGGCCAAGGCGATCATGCTGCAAGGCACGGGTTCGGATGTCGGCAAGACGGTGCTGGTCGCAGGGCTTTGCCGGGCCGCGAAAAAGCGCGGCCTGAAGGTGCGGCCCTTCAAGCCGCAAAACATGTCGAACAACGCCGCCGTCGCCGATATTCCTGGTGACAACCACCATGGCGGCGGCGAGATCGGCCGCGCGCAGTGGCTGCAGGCGATCGCCTGCGGCGTGCCGCCGTCGGTGCACATGAACCCGGTGCTGCTCAAGCCGCAGACCGATATAGGCGCGCAGGTCATCGTCCAGGGCAAGGTGTTCGGCGAGGCGCGAGCGCGCGACTACCAGGCGCTGAAGGGGCGGCTGATGGACGCGGTGCTCGACTCCTGGAGCAAGGTCGGCGAGGGCGCCGATCTGGTCATCGTCGAAGGTGCCGGCTCGCCGGCCGAAATCAACCTGCGCAGCCGCGACATCGCCAATATGGGTTTTGCGACGCGCGCCAATGTGCCGGTGGTGCTGGTTGGCGACATCGATCGCGGCGGCGTCATAGCTTCGGTCGCCGGCACGCATCTGATCCTGCCGGAGGAGGACCGGCGCATGATCGTCGGTTACCTCATCAACAAGTTCCGCGGCGACGTCACCTTGTTCGACGACGGCATCAAGGCCATCGACACATTCACGGGATGGCGCTGCTTCGGCGTAGTGCCGTGGCTGAAGGCGGCGGCACGGCTGCCGTCGGAAGATTCCGTAGTGCTGGAGCGACTGGCGTCGGGCGAGGCGCGCGCGCTGAAAGTGGCGGTGCCGATGCTGGGCCGTATCGCCAATTTCGACGATCTCGACCCGCTCAAGGCGGAACCGCAGGTCGAAGTCGTGTTCGTGCCGCCGGGAAAACCGCTTCCGACCGATGCCGGGTTGGTGGTCATTCCCGGCTCCAAGTCGACAATCGGCGATCTCCTGAAATTCCGCGAAAATGGCTGGGACCGGGATTTGGCGGTGCACCGCAAACGCGGCGGTCACGTCGTCGGCATTTGCGGCGGCTACCAGATGCTCGGCCGCATGGTGCGCGATCCCCAGGCCATCGAAGGCAGCGTCAAGGAGGCCGAGGGACTGGGCCTGCTCGATGTCGAGACGGTGATGGAGCCGGAAAAGACGGTGCGCAATGTCAGTGCCCGATCGGTGCCGTTCGACATGCCGCTCGAAGGCTATGAGATCCATCTCGGCAGCACGACAGGCCCGGATACCAGGCGGCCGTCGGCAATCATCAACGGCACCGAGGACGGTGCGATCTCAGGCGATGGCAAGGTGATCGGAACCTATATGCACGGCCTCTTCGGCGCCGACGGCTTTCGCGGAAAATTCCTCGAAAGCCTCGGCATCCGGGGCGCCGGTATCGACTATCGCGCCCAGGTCGAGACGGCATTGGACGACATCGCGGCCGAATTGGAGCGGCATCTCGACTGCGATGCGATCTTCGGACTGGCACGGTAGCCGCCCTCCATCACCCGCGGAATTTGATTTGGTTTGTCGGAGCCGGTCGATCAAGTTCGTCCTTGGACAGGGAAGCGGCTTGGAGGGAGATCGCGGCAATGTTCGATGTGACTGCCACCGACCTGCACAGCTATTTCAATTTCGATGCGGAACGAGAGGCGGACCTGCGCAAATTTGGCGGATTGATCCGCAAGGCGGCGCCGTCGCTTGCGTGCCACTTTCATCAGGGCACCCCGGCGGGAAGCGCCGGGATGCGCATGAGAATGATCGGCTACGGCATGTTCCGCTATTCCACAAAATCCGGCAAATCGACCGAATGGCCGGTGATCGGCATGGCGCTTCAGAAGAGCTATATAAGCGTCTATCTTTCCGTCACGACGGACGGCAAGCCGATCCTTGATCGCTACAGAGGCAAACTCGGTGAAATGCGATCCGGTAGAAACAATTTCAGCTTCGTGAGATTTGAGCAGCTCAGGACCGAAATGGTTGCCAAGCTGATTGCCGAAACAGCCGAGGTGTTCAACACGGACCCCGAGAACCCCGTTCGTTATCGGGAAGGCTCATGAAGCCTTCTCGCCGGCCTTTGGCCAATAAGTGCCGAAGGACCAGACATTGCCTTCGGGGTCGAGGCAGATGAATTCGCGGCTGCCATAGTCGCGGTCGACCAGTTCCTGGATAATCCTGGCGCCGGCCTTCCTGGCCCTTGCGTAGGCGGCGTCGGCGTTGTCGACGGCAACATAGATCGACTTGCCGCCGCCGGAACCCGGTTCGCCGACCATCTTGCCATAGTCGTCGTCGCGCACCGTTCCCAGCATGATCATGGACGAACCGAAGACGAGCTCGGCATGGTGCACGACATCATCCTGGCCATAGCGGGCGCGAACACTGAAGCCGAAGGCTTCGCCCAGCCAGTCGATCATCTTTGCCGCGTTCTTGTAGCGCAGAGCAGGATAGAGGCGGGGGGCTTCGGTTGACGTGGGCATGGGAACCTCCTTCATCGGGTTGGCCTATGCCTTACTTTGTTCGAAGGCGGCTGCGGCGTCTTGAAGAAATGTTACCTGCCGGCAAGGGCGGTCGGCGTCTCGCCGGCAAGATCGCGGAACTCGCGCACAAGATGCGCCTGGTCGGCATAGCCGCAATCGGCCGCCACATCGGCCCAGTCGACGGTCTGCTGCCTCGACAGACGCAGCGCCCGGTTGAAGCGGACGATGCGCGACAGCGTCTTGGGACCGATGCCGATCGCGTTGGAAAAGCTGCCGGCCAGATGTTTGCGGCTCCAACCCAGCCGTTCGGCGATCGACGAAATGCGGGTCCGCCCGCCCGACCCGATAATATGGCCATAGGCCCAGGCGATCTCCGGCGGCGTCTGGGCGGCGCTCGCAAGACGGGTGGCGACGAAGGCTTCGGCCAGGTCGAAACGCGTCGTCCAGTCGGGTGTATTGCCGAGCCGTTCGCGTAGTGCGGCGCCTTGCGCGCCGAGCACGTCGTCGAGGACGACCATGCTGTCGGTCAACTCGCTCATCGGCAGGCGAAAGAAGCGGCGTGCGCCAAGCGGAGTGAAATTGACCTGGACGCAGCAGGCGCCGCCGAAGGATTCGATCATCACCGGACCGGCGAATAGACCGGCGGCGAAGCTGGCGAAGCGGTCATTGTCGCCGGGTGCCCTGCCGAGGCCGATGGCGAAAGGCTCGGCGAAGCTGATCACCAGCGGCACTGTCAGCGATGCGTATTCGACATTGCGAAAATGCCCGGAGGCGGTTTCGCGATAGCCGCAAATGTCGATGACGACGCCATCCAGCACCGGATCGGGAAGACGCCGGCGCATTTCGAACAGCCCCGATATCGAGCGGTCCTGTTCCTTCCGGCGCTGCGTCTCGACTGGCATTGACCATCCTCCCGGCAAGGCAAATCTAGCAGAGGCGGGGCCAGAATCAAAAGCGCCCGGCTTGCGGCCAGGCGCTCTCGCGGTCCCCGATTCAAGGGATGATGTCAGGCGCCGCGCATCAGGCAGCCGGCGGCGAGCACGATGTAGGCGATAAGCACGATCCAAACCGACGCGAGCGGAATAAAGGCAAGAACGCCAAGCGCGGCGAGAATGCCGATGATGGCGATGACCAGGGAAATAATGAAGACAATCTGGGTAGGCGCGCTGAGATTCATGTCTGGCTCCTCCAACATGATTCGAACAGCGATATTGTAACAGGCGCGTGATCACACACCAATCATGACACGAAGCGGGTTGGCCGGGTCGGCCAGCAGCTTCACCGCCAGTGCCACACAGACGATGACCAGCAGCGGCTTGATCAGCCGGGCGCCGATGCGCATGGCCAGACTGGCGCCGAGTCGGGCGCCGAGGAACTGGGCAACGCCCATCATCAGGCCGATCTTCCAGAAGATGACGCCGACAGCGGCAAAGACGATGAAGCCGCCGATATTGGAGGCGAAATTGAGCAGCTTGGTGTGCGCGGTCGCCTTGAGCACGCCATAGCCGGCGAGCGTCACGAAGGCCAGCATGTAGAAAGAACCGGCGCCGGGCCCGAACACGCCGTCATAGAAGCCGATGGCCGGCACCATCGTGACACCGAACAGGAAGGGCGACAGGCGTTCGACGCGGTCGACATCGTTCATGTTGGGCTTGAGCGCAAAGTAGAGGGCAATGGCAATCAGCACCAGCGGCAGCAGCGCCCGCAACAGGTCGCCCGGCACGACCGTCGCCAGCAAGGCGCCGACGGCACTACCGGTAAGTGCCAGTAGCGCCGACGGCAACTGCCGGCGCAGGTCGACATGGCCTTTGGAGGCATAGTGGATCGTCGCCGAGCCCGAGCCGAACATGCCTTGCAGCTTGTTGGTTCCAAGCGCCTCGACGGGCGAGAAACCGGCAAGCAGCAGTGCGGGGATGGTGATCAGCCCGCCACCGCCGGCAATCGAATCGACAAAGCCCGCGGCAAAGCCGGCGAAGGCAAGCATGGCGATGGTTTGTATGCTGAGGTCGATCATCTGGTGCCGGAAGACGTTTAGCTGGCTGGAAACAGGGCGTTCGACCACGAGCGCCCTGTTTGCGCAAGGCCGATTCCGCGCTAACTCTATGAAGAGGAATCGGAAAGGGCCGCCCATGGCGTTCGCATTGCTGGACCAGATACGTTCTATCTTCGACGGCGACCCGGGCGTGCGCAAGGTCGCGGACGATCCCGTCCTGTCGGCGGAGCTGCTGATGCTGTTCCGCATGATCCTGGCCGATGGCACTGTCAGCGAGAGCGAGATGATTGCCTTCCGGCGTATCTGCAAGGACGCTTTCGGCATTCCGGAGACCAGCATCGACGCCGTTATCGAATATCTCAACGAATTCGGCTACGAGACCAACGGTTCGCAGGCGATCGCGCTGTTCCGCGATCTCGACGTCGAGCGACGCAGGCAACTGGCCCAGCACATGGCCGAGATCGCCAAGGCGGACTCGCAATTGGCCGAGAGCGAGGTGCGGCTGCTGCGCCGCACGCTCGACCTGCTCGACATCAGCCCGGTCGATATGGTGGCGCCGGAGAAGTAGCAGCGGATCGGCTGCTCAGCCCTGTTCCTGCATCCGTCGAGCGATCGCCCGGTGCAGATCCGGTGCCGCCGCGACCAACGCCCTGGCGGCCTCGGATTGCGGGCGGTCCAGCACGTCGTTCGTCTTGCCGCGCTCGACGATCCTGCCTTCATGCATGACCAGCACCTCGTCCGTGATGGCGCGGGCGACGGTCAGGTCATGGGTGATGAAGAGATAGGCGATGCCGAGTTTCTGGTTCAGGCTGGCGAACAGATCCAGGATCTGCGCGCGGATCGAAACATCGAGTGCGGAGACGGGCTCGTCGGCGACCACAAGTTTCGGACGGGTGATGATGGCACGGGCGATCGACAGGCGCTGGCGCTGGCCGCCGGAAAATTCGTGCGGGTATTTGTCCATGTCGCGCTGGTCGAGGCCGACCTCGTGCAGCGCATGCGCCACCATCTCGCGGCGCTCGGCGCGCGTCGGCCACTTCTCCAGCACATGCAATGGTTCGGCGATCAGCCGTTCGACCTTCTGGCGCGGGTCAAAGGAGCCGTAGGGATCCTGAAAGACGACCTGCATGTCACGCCTGGCCGGCGCCAGCTCGGCTTCGCTCCTGCCAGTGATGGTTTCACCGCGAAAGCGGATTGCGCCCGAACTTGGCCGGTCCAGCGCCAGGACCATGCGGGCAAGGGTCGACTTGCCGCAGCCGGAGCGGCCGACCAGCGCCACCGACTGGCCCGCCGCCATCGACAGCGAGACATCATCGACCGCACGGACGTCGGGCGCGCGCCTGAACAACGAAATGCGGCGGCCACGGTAATCGCGCGTGACGCCTTCAACTTCCAGCAACGGCTTGGCTGCCGTGTCCGCAAGATGGGTTTTCGGCCGTGCCGGCACATGCATCGAGGCCTGTGCCAGCTGGCGCGTATAGGGGTGGAGCTGCGCGGAGAGCGTGGGTGCCGTGTCGCCGGCCTCCATCACCTCGCCATGGCGCAAGATGGTGATGCGATCGGCCATCTCGGTCACGACGGCCAGGTCATGCGAGATCAGCAGCAGGCCCATGCGGTTTTCCGCGACGAGGTCGCGCAGGAGATCGAGAATCTGTGCCTGCAGCACCACGTCCAGCGCCGTCGTCGGCTCGTCGGCGATCAAGAGCTTGGGTTTCAGTGCACAGGCGATGGCAATGACAACGCGCTGGCGCTGGCCACCGGACAGTTCGTGCGGATAGCGCGACAGCGGGAATTTTGCCTCGGGCAGGCCGACGCGGTCGAGCATTTTTCGGGCGCGATCTTCCGCCTCGGCGCGCGTCGCCCCGCTGTGCCAGCGTATGCCTTCGGCAACCTGCTCGCCAATGGTCTTGACCGGGTTCAGCGCCGTCATCGGCTCCTGGAACACCATGCCGATGTCGTCACCGCGCAGGGCGCACATCTGGTCTTCGCTGGCCGCCAGTATGTCGATGCCGTCGAACGAGACGCGGCCGGTGGCGCGGGCGGCGTGGGGCAGAAGCCGCATCACGGTCAGCGCTGCCATTGACTTGCCGGAACCGGATTCGCCGACCAACCCCATGATCTCGCCGGGCGCGACTGAAATCCCCATGCCCTTCAGAATCCGCGCGCCGCCAATGGTCAGTGACAGGTCCTCGATTTCGAGCAGGCTCATCGTTGCCGCCGCGATTTGGGATCGAGAATGTCGGCGATGCCGTCGCCGAGCAGGTTCAGGCCGAGCACGGTGACGACAATCGCCATGCCGGGGAAGATCGCCATCCACGGCGCGACCACCATGCGTGTCTGCGCGTCGAACAGCATGCGGCCCCAACTCGGCATTGGCGGCTGCGCGCCAAGGCCGAGATAGGAAAGCCCGGCCTCGGCCAGGATGCCCAGCGCGAACTGAATTGTGCCCTGCACCAGAAGCAGCGTGGCGATGTTGGGCAGCACGTGTTCGACCGATATCTGCGTGCTGCTTTTGCCTGCCGCGCGCGCGGCCAGGATGAACTCGCGCGGCCAGATCGCCAGCGCGCCGGCGCGCGCGACGCGCGCAAATACCGGGATGTTGAAAATGCCGATGGCAATGATGGCGTTGACGGCGCCCGGCCCGAAGATGGCAGTGATCATGATCGCCGAGAGCAGCGCGGGGAAGGCGAAGACGAGATCGTTGACGCGCATCAACGCTTCGTCGACCAGGCCGCCGCGCGCGGCGGCGAAGGCCCCGAGCGGTACGCCGACGCCCATGCCGATGCCGACCGCGACCAGCGCCACGGCGATCGAGTTGCGGGCGCCGACCATGATCATCGCCAGGATATCGCGGCCGAAATGGTCGGTGCCGAACCAGTGCGCCAGCGAAGGGCCTTGCGTCTTGTCGGCTATGACCAGCCTGGTCACATCGTAGGGCGTCCACACGTAGGACAGGATCGCCATCGCAAGGATCAGCAAGGTGATGACGAAGCCGGTCACGAAAGCCGTATTCCTGAATGCCTTGGCCAGGATGCCGGTGAATGTCTCATCGGGGATGTCGGCGCGCAGCGTCATGGCCGGCTTCTCAGGCGGGGGTCGACCACCGCGTAGGACAGATCGACCAGGAGGTTGACGGCGATCACGGCCGCGACCAGCAGCATGACGACGCTTTCGACGACGATCAGGTCGCGTTGGGTGATCGCCTGGAACACCAGCCTGCCGAGGCCGGGCAGGTAGAAAACATTCTCGATGATGATAGTGCCGGCGAGCAGGAAGGCGAATTGCAGGCCAAGGATGGTCAGCACCGGGATCATGGCATTGCGCAGCGCGTGCCGCCATAGCACGGCGCGATAGGGCAGGCCCTTGGCGCGGGCTGTGCGGATATAGTCCTCGTTCAGCACCTCGATCAGCGCCGAGCGGGTGACGCGCGCCAGGATCGCGGCTTGCGGTAGGGCAAGGGCCACCGCCGGCAGCAGCAGCGATTTCAGCGCCGGCCAGGCGCCGGGGCCCCAGCCGGGGAAGCCACCGGCCGGGACCAGTCGCAGCCAGACGGCGAAGACATAGATCAGCATCAGCGCGAACCAGAAATTGGGCACGGCGACGCCAAGCTGGGCGGCGCCCATTGCAACCGTGTCGCCGACCCGCCCGCGCCGGCTGGCGGAATACAGTCCGACCGGAATGGCGATGAGGGTGGACAGCGCCAGCGCGATCAGCGCCAGCGGCAGCGAGACGGCGAGCCGCTCGCGCACGAGGTCGATGACCGGTACCGAATAGGTATAGGAGCGGCCGAAATCGAGGCTGGCGAGGCCGCCGGCCCAGTGCAGGTAGCGCAGGAGGAGCGGCGCGTTGAGACCCATCTGGTTGCGTAACAGCTCGACCTGGTCGGCGCTGGCGTTCATGCCCAGCATCAGCCGCGCCGGGTCGCCGGGGAGGATCTCCAGCACGGCGAACACCACGATGGACGCCAGCACCAGCGTGGCCAAAGCGATGGCGAGCCGCTTGAGGAGGTAGACGGTCATGAGAGGCGAGGGAGCGGGGCGCGCGCCACAGTCCTCACTCGCTCCACTTCACCTTGGTCAGGTCATTGGCCTGGATGGGGGCGTTCTCCCATAGTCCCTGCAGTTTGGCGTCCCAGACACCGACCTTGGGCAGTTCGTAGAGGAAACCGACCACGGCGTCGTCGGCGAGGATTTTCTGTGCCTCACCGAGCAGTTCCTTGCGCTTGGCTTCGTCGGAGGTGAGGTTGAGGTCCGCGATCACCTTGTCGAAGGTCGGATTGTCGTAGTTGAAGTAGTAGTCCTTGCGCGAATAGATATCGATGTCGTTGGGCTCGGTGTGGGAGACGATCGTCAGGTCGTAGTCCTTCTTGGTGAATACCTGGTCCAGCCACTGCGCCCATTCGACCGGGATGATCTCGAGATTGATGCCGACGTCGCGAAGCTCCGAGGCGATGATCTCGCCGCCGAGCCTGGCATAGCTGGGCGGCGGCAGTTTCAGCGTCGCCTTGAAGCCATTCTCCAGCCCGGCCTCCTTCAGCAGTTCCTTGGCCTTGTCGACATTGTGCGGATAGAGGCCGGTGAGGTCGACATAGTCCTTGTTGGCCGGAGACATGTGCGAGCCGATCGGCAGGCCAAGGCCGGCCGAGGCGCCGTCGATGATCGCCTTGCGGTCGAGCGCGTAGGAGATCGCCTGCCTGACCTGCAGCTTGTCGAAAGGCGGTTTCTTGTTGTTGATCGACAGGATGGTTTCGCCCTCGGTCGAACCGATCACCACCTTGAACCGCGGGTCGTCCTTGACCTGTGCAAGACTGTCGGGATCGAAAAAGGGGAAAGCCTGGATGTCTCCCGACAACAGGGCCGGCACGTAGGCCGCCGCATCCGGCACGATGCGGAACTCGACCTTGTCGAGGAACACCGGGGCACCCCAGTAATGGTCTGATTTCACCAGCGTGATCGACGATCCCTTGGCCCAGTTCTGGAATTTGAACGGACCCGTGCCAACAGGGTTTTCCTTGTTGGTGTCGGCGGATTTGGGAGACACCATCACCGCGTCGCCCCAGCCCATATTGTAGAGGAAGGATCCTTGCGGGTTCTTCAGCGTGACCTTGACCGTTGCCGGATCGATGACATCGACCTTGTCGATGGCCGCGAACAGGCCTTTTTGCGCATTGACCGAATTGTCGGCGCGAGCCCGGTCGAGCGAGAATTTCACGTCGTCGGCGCTGAAGTCGGCGCCATCGTGGAATTTGACGCCGGTGTGGAGCTTGAACGTATAGACCTTGCCGTCATCGGAAATGGTCCAGCTCTCGGCCAGATCAGGCAGCACCTCGCCATTCTGGCCAATCCTGGTCAGGCCCTCGAAGACATTGGCGTAGAGCACCTCCTTGATCGCGGCGGCGGCGCCGGCGGTTGGATCGAGATGCGGGGGTTCGAGCGGAATGCCGATGACCAGGTCGGTCCGGGCCGCAAGGGCCTGATTGCCCGCGGCCATCGAAAGGACCGCGGCTGCCAGGATGGTTTTCCACAATCTCATCGTGCAACTCCCCATGCGTTCAGGACATGTGCTCAAACCGGACGATAGAAGCGTGATTTGGCGCGGTAGTAAATTGCGTTTCGTGCTGTGCACCGGCGTGGCCGGGAATGTTTTTCTCATGCCGGTGGTGTTGGCCGGTCGAAGCTTGCCGCTGGAACATCAGCCAGAAGCCGTGCCGCGCAGCAGCACGTTGAGCCCGATCGCCATCACCTTGGCCGATTCCACCATGTCCGATATGCCGACCCATTCATCGGGCCTGTGGGCAAGGTCGAGAATGCCGGGTCCATAGGCGATGCAGTCATAGATATGGCCGATGCGGGCAATGTGCTTCTGGTCGTAGGTGCCGGGCGAAATGACGTAGTCGGGCTCGCGGTCGAAGATCGCCTGGATGCCTTGCGCCACGGCCTTGACCACCGGCGCGTCGCGCTCGGTCATCAGGGGCAGCACTTCCATCAGGTCGCGAATCTCGTAGTCGAACTTTTTGCGCTCGCGCTTCAGCCGATCTAGAATCCCGGTCACTTCGCCCTTGACCGTTTTGAGGTCCTCCTCGAGCAGGAACCGGCGGTCGATGGTCAGCCGGCAGGAGTCGGGCACATTGGGCGACGGCAGGCCGGGCCGGAAGTCCTCGGTCTGGCCGCCATGGATGGAATTGATGTTCATGGTCGAGCGCCTGGCGCCTTCCGGCACCACCGGCATGCGCGTCATCTTGCGGTCGAGTGCAGGAAACAGTTCGTCCTCGAATGCCCTGAGCACGGCCCCCATGTGGCGCACCGCATTGTCGCCGAGAAAGGGCATCGAGCCGTGGGCGATCTCGCCCTTGGTCTCGATCTCGGCCCACCAGACGCCGCGATGGCCAAGGCAGATGCGGTCCTTGTTCAAGGGTTCCGGGATGATGACGTGGTCGACCCTGGGTTTCGAGAAATAGCCGAGCCCGGCCAGATGGGCGACACCGCCGAAGCCGCCGGACTCCTCATCGACCGTCCCCGATATCTCGATCGAACCGGGAAAATCGGGGAAGACGTCCATGAAGGCTTCAACGGCGATGATGGAGGCGGCAAGGCCGCCCTTCATGTCGCAGGCGCCGCGGCCATAGACCTTGCCATCGCTGACGACGCCGGCAAAGGGATCCACGGTCCAGCCTTCACCGGGCTCGACCACGTCGATATGCGAGTTGAAGTGAACACAGGCGCCCGGTGAACGGCCGTCGAAACGGGCGACGACGTTGACGCGGGGATAGCGGTCAGTGTCGCCGGGCGTGCCTTCGGCGCGGATGAATTCGATTTCGAAGCCACGCTTCTTCAGGCGCGCGCCAATATACTCGGCGCATGGCCGGTATGCTTCGCCGGGTGGATTGATGGTCGGAAACCGGATCAGGTCGGCGGTCAGCGAAACCAGATCGTCACGCCTGATATCGATTGCTTGAAGGAGTCGCTCATTCATCGGGAGAGTTGAGCAGCGATCCCGATGGTTTTGCAAGCCCGCCGGCAATCCCGATCGTGCGGCGTGTCCTTGCGGCAACTATCGCGGGAAATCGTTCAAATTCGCTGCTTTGGATTGGCGAATTGGTCAAGGAGTGTGTGTTATCTGTTCACTGCCATTAAAAAGGTGAAAAACAACGTGATGGCAGGCAGGCAAGGGGCAATCAAAGGGGTTTGATCGCATGAAAACGTCGTTCCTTAAGGCAGCGGTGCTGGCTGTCGCGCTGTTTGGCGCATCGGTCGCAAGTGAGGCAGCCACATTGACAGCGAACATCGATGTCTCGTCGCAGACAATGACTGTCCGCTATGGCGCCTCGGTCTATCGGTGGGCCGTGTCGACGGCCCGTCCGGGCTACTTCACGCCACGCGGCACCTACCGGCCGCAGCGGACGGCGCGGATGTGGTATTCGCGCAAATACGACATGTCGCCGATGCCGTATTCCGTTTTCTTCCACGGGGGCTATGCCATCCATGGAACGGGCGCCGTCAGGCAGCTTGGCCGTCCGGCTTCGCATGGCTGCGTGCGGTTGCACACGGCAAATGCCGCAGCCTTCTATTCGATGGTCAAGGAAGTCGGCTTCGGCAATACACGCATTGTCGTCACCAACTGAAACGACCTGCTGACAGGGCTGTCATCGGCTGGCGGGGACCAACGTCCTCGCCAATGGCCTTCATCTAGCTGCTTCCAGCCGGGGCCTTTGCCGCGGCACGGTTCTTACGCCGCCAGTTGCTGATTTCCCACCTCTTGTGGAACCACATCCACTGGCCGGGATCCTCGCGGACCCAGCGCTCGACGACGTCGTTCAGCATCTGGGTGGTGGCATGGACGTCGACGCTGCCGTCGGCGGTGCGAGGCAGGACCAGCTTGTCCTCGATCTCGAGCCGGAAGCGGTTGCCCGGCAACCTGACGCAGCGCGCCGGGTAGACGTCGCAGTCATAGTGACGGGCAAGTGTGCCGAGCACGCGGTTGCTCTGGCAGGGACGGCCGAAGAAGGTCGTATCCAGGCCGTTGGAGAATTTCTGGTCGACGAGAACGCCGATATTGCCGCCGTTCTCCAGCACCCCCGCCAGCGCGAACGAGGCGCCGGCCATCGAAGGCAGCAGGCCGCCCATGGTCGAGCGCCTTGTCGAAAGGATGTAGTCGGCGAGGTAAGGGTTGTTGGGCGGGCGAAACAGCGCCGTGATGTTCATGCCGAAGGTCGCGGCCGCCACCGGCAGCAGCTCGAAATTACCGAGATGGCCGGTGAAGACGATGTGCGGCTGCTTCTCGGCCGCGATCTCGACGAAATGCTCTGTTCCCTTGACCTCGATGCGACCGGGCTTGCTGGCGGCGGGGTCATAGTCGAAAAGGGCGTCGAGAAAGATGTATTCGGCGGCAAGGCGCGCCATGTTGCCCCACATGTCGGAGGCGATTGCCTGGATTTCGCCGTCACTCTTTTGCGGATAGGCCTTGCGCAGATTGTCGACGGCGACCTGATGGCGTCCGACCCTCGGACCGATGAGGCGAGCGACGCGGTCGGCAAAATTCAGCGCACTGTCGACCGGCAGCAGGCGCAACAGCGACATGATGATCATCGCGGCCCGCGCGACAAGCCAGTAGTTCACTTGGCGCAGTTGTCTGCCATAGCGAAATTTCAGGTCGCGGCGAAGCTTCTTGAGCACTGAAATCATCCGCCTCTAGGCGACGCGGAGGATGATCTTGCCGAAGACGTCGCGGCCTTCCATGCGCTTCAGCGCGGCATCGATGTCGTCGAAGCCGACCTCGGTGTCGATGACGGGAGCGACCTGTCCCGCCGCCATCTTCTGCATGGCGTTGGCCATGTTCTCCATGCGGCAGCCGAAGGATCCGAGCAGTTTCAGCTGCTGCTGGAAGAGCTGCATCAGGTTGATCTGCGTCGAGACGCCCGAGGTCGAGCCGCACGTGACCAGGCGGCCGCCGCGCTTGAGGCACAGCATCGAGCCGGCAAAAGTGTCGGCGCCGACATGTTCGAAGACGACATCGACGCCTTTCTTCTTGGTCAGCTTTCGCACGACGCCTTCGAAGCGGTCGTCGCGGTAGTTGATGACATGGTCGGCGCCTAGCGCCTTGGCCTTGTCGATCTTGTCGTTGGACCCGACGGTGGTGATGACGCTGCAGCCCATGCGTTTGGCCAATTGAATGGCGGCCGAGCCGATGCCCGACCCACCGGCATGGACGAGGATCGTCTCGCCAGGCTGGAGCCTGGCATTGTCGAACAGCATGTGCTCGACCGTGCCGAAGGTGACCGGGGCGACAGCAGCACCGATATCGGTCACGCCGGGCGGGGCGGGGACCAGCAGGCGCGCCGGGAGGTTGATCTTCTCCTGTGCGAAGCCGTCGAGATGGAAACCGTGGACGCCCGAAACATGTTCGCACAGATTGTCGCGGCTTTCACGGCAGGCGCGGCAGAGGCCGCAGGTACGCGCGCCGTAGATCGACACCAATTGCCCGGGCAGCAGGCTGGAGACGCCGGGGCCGACCGCCTCGACCTCGCCGGAGGCTTCGGCGCCGACGACCAGCGGCAGCTTGCGCTTGGCGAAGGCCATGCCGCGCCAGCCCCAGACATCGATATGGTTCAGCGCCACCGCCTTGATGCGCAGCGTGACTTCGCCAAGTGCGGGTGGCGGCGGGGGCGGCAGGTCCACCGTTTCAAGGCGGCGGTCCTCGATAAGTTGCAGTGCGCGCATGGAGCCTGTCGGTTCTCTACTAAAGCGCTTCGCGCTTTAGTTCTTGGTTTATGCATGTCGTTGTCGCAAAACCGAAGTCGCTTTTGCGCGACATGCATTGGCGGAAAGGGCTCGCTTAGACCGGTTCCCGCGCCATGACAAGGCAAGTGTTCTGGCCGCCGAAGCCGAAGGAGTTCGACAAAACGGTGCGAACCTGCGCATCGCGCTTCCTGTTCGGCACGACGTCGAGCACGATCGCCGGGTCGGGATTGTCATAGTTGATGGTCGGGGGAATGACGCTTTCGCGCATCGTCATCAGTGAAAACGCGGCCTCGACCGCGCCGGCAGCCGACAGCGTGTGGCCAATCATCGACTTGTTGGACGAGATCGGCATCGCGCCAATGCGCTCGCCGAATACCGTCGACAGCGAGAGGTGCTCCATCTTGTCGTTTTCCGGCGTCGAGGTGCCGTGGGCGTTGACATAATCGATTTCGTCTTCGCCGAGGCCCGCATCGGCAAGGGCGGCCCGGACAGCGGCAATTGCCGGCGAGCCATCGGGCTTGGAGCGGGTGCGGTGGAAATCGTCGGCCTTTTCGCCGCAGCCACTGAGGATGCCGAGAACGGAGGCTCCGCGAGCAAGTGCCGCCTCCAGCGATTCCAGCACGAGCGCGCCGGAGCCTTCCGCCAAGACGAAGCCGTCACGGTCCTTCGAAAACGGCTTGGAAGCCTTTTCCGGATTGTCGTTGTGGGTGGAGAGAGCCGACAGCAGCGAGAAGCGGATCAGCGCCTCGGCGGTCGCCGAGCCGTCGGCGCCGACCGACAGCGCCCGGTCGCATTCGCCACGTCGGATCGCCTCGACGCCGAGCTGGATGGCGGTGGCGCCGGAGGCGCAGGCGGTCGACAGCGTGATCGGCAGGCCGCGCGTGCCGAAGCGGTCGGCGAGCCGGTCGGCGATCGAGCCGAACTGGGTGGTTTCGAAGACATCTGTTTCCTTCAGGCGGCGCGCCACCCGCAGCAGCCTTTCGGCCCCGGAATCCTGCTTGTCGGAATTGTAGAGCGCAAAGCGCTCATGCCAGTCGAGCTCGACCGGCGGCGAGGCGAGGAAGAGGGGACCGCCGAAATCACCGGAGTCGAGGCCGGATTCGGCCACGGCTTCACGCGCGGCGGTCTCGGCCAGTTCGTAGGTGAGGAGGCTGGCGCCTTTTGAACTCGACGGCAGGAAGTCGACCATGCCGGAGATGCGCGTGTTGAGGTGATCGACCGGGAAACGGGTGATCGGGTGGATGCCCGACTTGCCCGAGGTCAGCGCCGCCCAATTGTCTGATTTGCCGACGCCGAGCGAAGTCACCACGCCAATGCCGGTGACGGCGACGATGGGCCTGCCCATGTGATCTCTGAACTTGGCCATTCGGAAGCCCTCTCAATTTCTACGGCACGGCGTCGAACGCCGCCTCAAGCGGCGTTGACCAGCGCCATGCCCTCGAATTGGTGATAGCCGATCGCCGTTGCAAGGACGCTTGCGGGAATGCCTGCAAACGGCTTCTCGGCCGCGGCGTCAAAGACAGGGTAGGCGGCCTTGCGATCGACGGCGAGTGCCGCCAGTGCCACGGCGAAAGGAAACTGGGCTTCCTTCATATGCCCGGTCAGGGTCGAAAAGCCACGCGAGGCGATCGCCTCGACGGCATCGAGCGCTGCCTTCTCGGCTGATGTGGCCGCATGCGCGCCGGATGCGCCCGACATTGCGAGCAGTTCGCCGCCGGGCATTGCCGCGCGTTTGAGCAAAGCGGCTATCTCGGCGTCGAGTTCGCCGCGAGAGCGCCTGGCGCGGCCGGAAACGACAGGTCCAAGCTCGGCGTAGATTTTCCGCCCGCGGCTTGCCGCGTGTTTGCGCTGCTCCAGCACCAGGAAGGCGCCGCCCGACCCCGAGACGACACCGCCGCCCTCGGCGCCCTGCCTTTGCCAGACAGGCTTCCACGGGCCGCGATGCAGATAACCGGCGAGCTCATAGCCGAGCAGCATGTCGGAATGTTCGGTCTGGAAAGCGCCGCCGACCAGGATGTGCGTCGACTGGCCGGAACGGATGCGCGCGGCGGCCGTCTCGACGGCGGCGACGCCGGCGCCTTCCTCGCCCATGAAGGTGCGCGACGACCCCGTCACCTTGTGGACGATGGAGATGTTGCCGGCGAGCAGGTTGGAAAGCTGCGCCAGGAAGAGCGTTGGTCGCAGTTCGGTGGTCAGCTTCTCGTTGAGCAGCACGTCGCGGTCGTTGCGGCTCTCGGACGCGGCGAGAATGGCGGCGTCGACCGCCTCGTCGCGCTCGCCGCCGCCGGCCGCCACCACCATGTCCATGGTGGTGCAGAGCTCGTCATTGCCCTTGATGCCGGCATCGTCCAATGCCAGGCCGGCGGCATAGGTGCCGAGGCGCTGCCAGGTTTCCATCTGCCGCTGGTCGCCGCGCTTGGCGATCTGCAGGTTCCAGTCGATCTCGGGCAGCGGGTGAACCGTGTAGGGCGCAAAGCGCGCGGCTTCGAGCACCGGCTTCAGGCCAGGTTGCGCCAGCTTCTGCCAGTGTGCGTCAGGGCCTTCCCCCAACGAGGAAACAAGGCCGATACCTGTGATGACGACGTCGTGGGGGCTGCTCATGAGCGGCTTTGTGGGTCAGGCGGCGGAGCGCGTCAAGTCACGCGCCCCTGACGACCTCAGGCAGTCTTGGCGGCAACCAGCGCGTCGATCTTGGCGCACAGGTTCTTCATGACGAAGTAGTCGTCGGTCGAAGCCTTGCCGTCATTGACTTCCTGCGTCCACTTTTCCAGCGGCACCTTGATGCCGAATTCCTTGTCGATGGCAAAGACGATGTCGAGGAAATCGAGGCTGTCGATGCCGAGATCGTCGATCGTGTGGCTCTCGGGCGTGATGGTGTCGATATCGATCTCGCTGGTGTCGGCAATGATCTTGGCGACTTTGTCGAACGTGGTGGACAAGGGTCTTTTCCTTCTTTGCGGGCGGAATCTGTCCGCATCTTGTTTGGGCGCTGTCTAATCGGTTTTTCCCGGCAGGAAAAGGCCTGATAAACCGGGCGCAGATGGGTAGCGGTCTCCGGAAACGCAAGAAGGGCCGCCCTTTGACCCGGCGGCCCTTCCTGCTGACGTTGGGTAAGCTCAACTGTCGCGGAGCTTGACCAGGTCGTTGAGCAGCCCACCCGTCCCGTTGTGGACGGTCAGTCGCTCGACCTTTCCGGCAATGGCTTCCAGGGCCTCGAGCTCCTTCAGCCGCAGCATCACCGGGTTTTCCGCCATCACCCTGGCCGTGTTGAGCAGCGAACGCGTGGCGTTCGTTTCCTCGCGACGGCGGATGACGTTGGCCTCGGCCTGCTTCTCGGCCGAAACCACCTGGTTGAGGATTTCGCGCATCTCGCCCGGCAGGATGACATCCTTGAGCGCGATATCGCTGACCTCGACCCCGATCTCGGCCATGTCGGCCCGGACCTTGGCCGCCGCCTCTTCGTCGACCGTCACCTTCTTTTCAAGGATCTGGTCGAGCGTCAGCGCGCCAAGCGTCTTGCGGAAGGCGTATTGCAGGGCGCGATAGAGGGCTTCGGAGAAGTCCTTCACAGCGCTCACCGCCTTAACCGGATCGACGACCCGGTATTCGGCCGCGATGTTGACCCTGATCGTGACGCGATCCCTGGTCAGCACTTCCTGCCCGGCGACGTCGAGCGACTGGCGCTTGAGGTCGACGACCTTCATCTGCACCATGCGTCCGACATTCCAGAAGCCGTGCACGCCCGCGGAAAGCGTCCGGACCAGGACGCCGTCGATGAACAGCAACCCGGCCTGCCCGTCGAGGACCGGATGGACCGACATCAACTCCGCCTTCCTGGCCTGGCCAAGCCGGCGCATAACCGCCGGATCGATGGCGAGATCGGCCGCCGTGTCGATCAACGTCACCTTCCACGGTCCGGCATCCGTCCACAGCACGAGCTTGCGGTCCGGCGCCAGCACGGCGTGCAGATTGCCGTCACGCTCGATAATGGCGACATCCGTGCGCCCGGTGCGGATCACGGTGAAATGACGCGCGGCCACATCCGGGAGCTTGTCGAACAACGCCTTCTCGTAGGCCGAAACGAATTCCGGGTTCCTCAGATCGTGCCGCGAGACTTCCAGGCTGCCGCGCCGGTTGGCGAGCGAGTGCTCGCCCGGCAGCAGGACAGCCCTGATCTCTCCCTTGTACAGGGTGAGGGCACGCTCGTTTTCCTTTACGAGGACGCGCTCGCGTCCAAGAACCTTGTCGAGAATAGTCGTCATTTCATTACTCCTGTCGGGCATGGCCCCATGCGAGGCGTCATTTCATGCGTCGATCTTCCCTTCGTTTCTCGTTTCAAATCGTCTCGTTCGTGTATCCCGGGGCACAAATGATCCGGGGACTGGTGGCATCGATCCGTGGCGGACCTTCGGGAGCGGATCGCGGGGCAGGGAGGCGGGCTCGGGAAGCCTTGGCTTTCCTTGCCGACGACACTGCGCCTTGACCATCACCGCGAGTCTGGCCGCGAGCCGATGGCGTCAAACCTTCCGATCCGGCTTCGGCCCGAAGGCTTCGGCCGTCCGTCAGATCTTCAGCATTCCAGTCCCCGGACCGTTTTTCAGATAACACCGTGGCAGGGTGCTGGCTTATCAGGCCAATGGAGAAGGATTCGAACCTTCGACAGTCAGATTAACGATCTGATGCTCTCCCAACTGAGCTATCCGTGGTGCAGATGAAGGGACTCGAACCCGTAACCTCCGGATTATGTCCGGCGCTCTCCCAATTGAGCTACATCCGCGATCCCAATCCCCAAAGTGGCGCCGTATACAGGGCGGCAACGCCGCCTGCACGGGCGGAGACGAAAGCTCCAACCGTTGTGCTCGCTTCGGTTCTCGTGACCGGGAGCGCGGCTATAGGGCCTGCGACGGGTTGTCGCAAGCGGCATTGTCGCGGCGAATTCGTGGCTTCTTTCGGCAGTTGCACTTCGGCAACACTTGTGCCGTACCGCGATCGAACGCGGCAACCTCAGAACGTAACACGGCCGAGCACGCGTAGGCCGTCGCCGTCCGGCGCCACCACCACGGCCTCACCCTCGCGCGGCGAGACGCCGGTCAGTGCCACGATGTCTTCGAGGTGGGTGACCATCACCAGATTGTCGGATCCGGAATAGGCAAGGATCTCTTTCATGATAGCGGCGGTTTGCGCCGCTTTCTGCGCATCGTCGCCCTTAAGGAGATCGAGGGGTGCAAAAAGTTCCGGCTCGGCCTCGAAGGCGATGCGCGCGGTATCGAGGCAGCGGCAGTAGCGGCTGGACAGGACGCGCTCGATGGGGGCCGCACGGGCGGCGAACAGGGCGCCGATCTTGCTCGCCTGCTGCTTGCCGCGCGCCGACAGATTGACCTGGGTGGCACAGTTGTCGATGTCGAAATTGGCCGGATCGGTGGTGCCCGTCACCATGGCGTGGCGCAGCAGGACGACATGTCCGCCGTCGCGCAGCAGCGCCCAGCCGGCATCCGTGGCATGCGCGGCGGCAGGGAAGACGAGCAGGAACAGCGCCAAGGCAAGTCGAATCATCGCCACCCTTCCAAGGCCCGGTATCAGGCTTCAACCATTCGCATATAGGGATTGGAAAGCAGGCACAAAGACAAGTTTGGAAGTCGGCCGGATCGCAAGTCTCACTTTTTGGCTATCTGCTTCTTCACCAGATCGATCTTCTGGTCGGTCAGCGGGATGGGGATCGGGTAGCCGGCTTCGGTAAAGCCCTGTTTGGCGTTCTCGAAGAATTGGATTGCCTTGAGATAATCCGGCTTGCCGCCGCCAAAGCTGGCGCGATTCCAACTGACGTCGCCGAGATTGTTCTGTTCGAAAGCCCACTGCATCGGCTGGCTTTCCCGAGTGAACACCTTCAAAGTCGCGGTGAAGGCGGCTTCGGCCTCGTCGAGATATCTGCCCGTCCGCTGGAGATTGCCGAGGTTCAACAGGCTCATGCCGATGCCGTTCTGGGCGTTGGCCCAGTCGACCGGCGCGGTCTCGATGGTCAGCACTTCGAGTGCGGCGCGCCGGGCGGCTATGGAATCCTGCAGGGTCTTGGGGTCGGCATTGCTCATGCTCAGCCAGTGCAGCGTCGAGCCGAGGCCGGCCTGGGTCAGGGCCCATTGCCGTGGGTTGGTGTCGCGCTTGTATTCGCGCAGCGCGTCGCGGTAGGCGGCGACCGCCTCTTCATAGCGCTCTGGCTTTTCCGTCACGCCGCCAAGAAGCTGCAGCGTGTTGCCGAGATTGTAGTAGCTCATCGCCCAGTCCTGCGGGAACTTTCTCCTGACATAGACCTGGCGGGCCGCCTGGAAGGCAGCGGCCGACTGCTCCAGCCTTGCCGCGTCGCGGGTGCGCTGGCCAAGCGTCTGGTAGATCGACCCGAGATTGTTCTGCGCCGACGCCCAGTCCATCGGGAAACGCTGCCGGGTGAACACCGTCAGCGCATCGTCATAGGCCGCCGCCGCCTCCTCGAGCGTGCCGGTGCCCATGTCGAAGCGGGCAATGCCGCTCAGCGCGTTGCCGAGGTTGAGCCGGCTGGTGGCCCACGAGACCGGGAAGATGTCGCGGGTTCGCACTTCCAGCGCGGCGCGGAAGGCGTCGGCCGCCTCGTTGATCTTGGCCTTGTCGTTGAGCTGGATGCCCGATGTGACGAGCGTGTTGCCGAGATTGTTCTCGACCATCGCCCATTCGACCGGGGTTTTCTGGCGGCTGTACTCCTCGAGCGCCAGCCGGTAGGCTGCTTCCGCCTGCGCCAGATGCTCGCCGGCCGGTTCACGTTCGGACAGCGCATAGAGCGCGAGGCCAAGATTGTTCTGCGAGGAAGCCCAGTCGAGCGGAACCTTGTCGCGCGGGCGCTTGTCCAAGGTGGCGCGCATCGCCGCCACGGCCTCGTTCAGGCGCTTCGGGTCGCTCTCGCGTTCGCCGATCGCCAGCAGCACGTTGCCGAGATTGTTTTGCGCCGCGGCCCAATTGAGATCGTCCTTCACACGTTCGAACACGATGAGCGAATCGCGAAAGATCTGGGCGGCTTCTTCGAGATGCGCGGTGTCGGTCTCGCGCTCGCCGATGTTCTGCAGCACCACAGCCATGTTGTTGCGGGTGATGGCCCAGTCGCGATTCTGCTCGCCATTGGGTATGAAGTTCAAAATAGTGCGATAGGCTTCGATCGCTCCTTGCAACGAGTCCAGGTCGCCGGTGGCGTAACCATAGGAATTAAGCGCCTCCGCCTGCTGGTTCTTGTAATTCCAGCGCAGCTTGTCATCCCATTTCTCGGCCAGCGAGAACGCCTTGGCGTAATCGCTGGCGGCCGATTTGTAATCGAATACCAGCGCCGAGGCGTCGGCCCGCTTGGCATAGATCGCGGCGTCGGCAATGCGCTTCTGCTTGATCAATTCCTCGGCCTGGTCGACGGTGTCGTTGGTCTCTTCCACCCGCCCGACGGCCTCATCGAGGAATTTGCGCGCCGTGGCGATCGCTCCTTGGCCGATCGCCTTGTCGGCGGAGGCGACCAGGCGTTTGATTTCCGGGTCGTCGGTGCGCAACGCGGCGCGCTCGGACATCATCTTCTTGAGGCGATCGGCCTGCGCCTGGAGCACCTTCTGCAGGTCGGTGGGATCCTCGGGGATCTTGTCGGTACCCATAGCCCGCAGCACGCCATAGAGCGCGTCGAGCGGCACGCCGTCCTGCAGCGAGGCCAGCTCCACCTGCGCGCGTTTTGGGTCCGGCAGGTCGGAGATCGTCAGCAGCAACTGCCGGCGCTCGCCGGTGATCAGCCCGTCGTCGCCGGTCGGCTCGGGCGGCGCGACACCGAAATAGAGCAGCCGGCGCAGGCTTTCGTTGACCCAGGGACGCTGCTTGGCCTTGGTGTCGAGATAGACTTCTTCCGTCACCATGCGCATGACCGAACCGAATTCGGTGCCCTTCATCGCGGCGAGGTGGCGCAGCAGGGCGGCCGCATAGGGGCTGTTTTCGCCAGCGGCGCCATCGAGCGCCGGACGGCCGGGTTCGGCGGCGAAGCCGATCACCGTGCCGAGGCTCGAATCGGCCGCCGGTGCATTGCCCAGGGCCTTGGCGCCGCGCACCGGTTCCAGCCCGCCGGCGCCGATCGGCTCGGCTGAAGCGGTTGGCGCACGTCGCACCACGGCATCGGCTGGAAACGGATTGGTGCGGCAGGCGTCGAGCAGCATGATCGTCACCGGCACGGTCTTCTTCAACTCTTCCATGACGGCGGAAATCGGCACCAGTGCCTGATCGGCATCCTTGAGCGACGACATGTCGGCATCGACCGGGACCAAATAATTCTCGCCGCCGGCTTCGATGCCATGGCCCGAATAATAGATGAGGGCGACGTCGGCACCGTCGGCATCCTCGGCGAAGCGTTCGAGATCGCGTCTGAGCTTGCCGGCATCGCGGTCGCTGACGCTTCGCGCGTCGAAGCCGAGATCGGTCAGCATCTTGGCCATGTCACGGGCGTCATTGGCCGGGTTGGGAAGGGCGGCGATGTGTTCGTATTTGGACTGGCCGATGACCAGCGCCACGCCCTTGAGGTCTTTTGCCTCGGCGGGCGGAAGCATCGACGCGCCGATAAGCATGGCGGCAAACAATGTCAGCCACGCGCGCCACAAAAAAAGATGCAGTTTCGAGGTTTCGACAAAGGTCATTTGTCGTTCCGCCCTGATAATCCAAACCCTCTATAACCTTGCCTGCCGACGATGATCAAATTCGGGCGCGATTGCGCCGCGACCGTGGCTCGCCTATCCCTGAAAAATGTCTCCGCTTACAGAAACCGTCCTGTTCGTCTTCAGTCTTGTCGCGCTTGGCTATCTCGCCGGACTGACGGGCTATCTCAGGCCGGCGAGCGGCGAGGGGATATCCGACTTTGCCGTCAGCGTGGCCATGCCGCTGCTTCTGTTCCAGACCATGGTCAATGCCGATTTCCATGGCGTGGCGCCATGGCCGCTGTGGGGCGCCTATTTCACGGCGGTGGCGATCACCTGGGCGGCCGGCCATCTTGTCATCACACGGGTCTTCGGGCGCGATGCCCGCGCCGGCGTCGTCGGCGGTGTCTCGTCGGCCTATTCCAACGTCGTGCTGCTCGGCGCTCCCTTCATCCTCGGCATATTCGGTCCGAGCGGCTTCGAAGTGTTGTCGCTGCTGGTCTCCGTGCATCTGCCGGTCATGATGATGGCTTCGATCGTGCTGTTCGAGATGTTCGGCCGCGGCAGCGGCGAGCACGTCCATCCCTTGCGCGTCATCAGAAGTTTCCTGCGGCGGCTGTTCATCAATCCGCTGATCATCGGTATTCTGCTGGGTCTCGCATGGCGCCTGAGCGGCGTGCCGCTGCCGGGCCTTGCGATGCGGCTGGTCGACGCCCTGGCCGATACCGCCGGGCCGGTGGCGTTGTTTGCCATGGGGCTCAGCCTGCGCCGCTTCGGCATATCGGGCAATGTCCGGCCGGCACTGGCGCTTTCGGTGCTGAAACTGTTCCTGATGCCGGCGCTGGTCCTCGCCTTTGTCTGGCTGCTCGGCCTGCCGCCGCTGACGGCCAAGGTGGCGGTGGTGGTGGCCGCGCTCCCGTCGGGCATCAACTCTTACCTCATCGCCGTCCAGTTCAACACCGGCCAGGCGCTGGCATCGAACCAAATGACCATCGCGACCGCCTGCGCGGCCATCACCACTGCTTTCTGGCTGACGGTGGTCCTGCATATTTACGGGTGAGGCTCAGGGTTGCGATGCGCCGGCGTGATCTCGTTTCACGCTGGTCCAACCCCTATATGCCATCTTGCGATTGCTTGCGGGGCTTTCCCTAGGTTAAGAGCAATGGCTCCAGCGTGCGGCCCTGCCTGCGCTTTACCGAAGACATCCAGATAGCGGCCCGTGAGCGCCGAACGGAGGCTAGACCATGCTTCAGAAAACCAGCCATTTCATGCGCCAGGCCAATCTCATCAACGGCGAGTGGGTGCAGGCCGACAGCGGCCAGACGGTCGATGTGACCAACCCGGCCACCGGCCTCAAGATCGGCACCGTGCCGAAGTCCGGCAAGGCCGAGACACGCCGCGCCATCGAGGCGGCCAACGAGGCGTTCAAGACCTGGCGCAAGACGACCGCGCTCGAACGCTCCAAGCTGCTGCGCAAGCTGCATGACGCCATGATGGACAATCAGGACGTGCTGGCCGAACTCCTGACCATCGAGCAGGGCAAGTCGCTGTTCGAATCGAAGGGCGAGATCGGCTCCGCCGCCGCCTACATCCTGTGGTTTGCCGAGGAAGGCCGCCGCACCTATGGCGACGTCGTGCCGTCGCCGTGGGGCGACCGCCGCATCCTGGTGACGAAGGAGCCGGTCGGCGTCATCGCCGCGATCACGCCGTGGAATTTCCCATCCTCGATGCTGGCCCGCAAGCTCGGCCCGGCGCTGGCCGCGGGCTGCACGGCGGTGGTCAAGCCGGCGTCGCAGACGCCGTATTCCGGCCTTGCCTGGGGCGCGCTGGCCGAGGAGGTCGGCTTCCCCAAGGGCGTCATCAACATCCTGACCGGTTCGGCCGGTGAGATCGGCGACGAGATCTGCGCCAATCCGCTGGTGTCGAAAATCACCTTCACCGGCTCGACCGAGATCGGCAAGATGCTGATCCAGAAGTCGGCCGTCACCGTCAAGAAGGTGTCGATGGAACTCGGCGGCAATGCGCCGTTCATCGTCTTCGACGATGCCGATATCGACCGCGCCGTCACCGGCGCCATCACCGCCAAGTACCGCAATTCCGGCCAGACCTGCGTGTGCACCAATCGCTTCCTGGTCCAGGCCGGCGTCTACGACAAGTTCGTCGAGAAGCTCGTCGCCGCCAGCAATGGCCTTAAGGTCGGCTCCGGCCTGGAGGAAGGCGTGCAGCAGGGACCGCTGATCGACGAGAAGGCGGTCGAGAAGGTCGAGGAATTCATCGCCGACGCGACGTCGAAGGGCGGCAAGGTGGTTGCGGGCGGCAAACGCCATGCGCTCGGCGGCTCGTTCTTCCAGCCGACCGTCATTGCCAATGCGACGCCCAAGATGCGCTTCATGAAGGAAGAAATCTTTGGCCCGATCGCTCCGGTCTTCAAGTTCGAGACCGAAGAGGAGGCCGTAGCACTCGCCAACGACACCGAATTCGGCCTTGCGGCCTATTTCTACACCGGCGATCTCGGCCGCGCCTTCCGCATCATGGAAGGGCTGAAATACGGCATGGTCGGCGTCAATGAAGGGCTGATCACCACGCCGGAGGCGCCGTTCGGCGGCGTCAAGGAATCCGGACTCGGCAAGGAAGGCGGACATCAGGGCATCGAGGATTACCTCGATACCAAATATGTGTGCATCGGCGGCCTCGGCCTCTGATAGTCTGGTCCTGAGGCAGGCTGATAACCTGCCTCAGGATGAAGAACCGACCGAAGTCCTTTGGATCCACTGGCGTTTGCGGGCATGACGATGAAGGACGGCGAGGTTTTCGGCACGACGCAGGCGGGCGAACCGGTCCGCCGCTTCACGATCAGGGGCGGCGGCCTCACCGCCAACATCATCGGATTCGGCGCCATCATCCAGGACCTGCGGCTGACCGGGCACGACGCGCCGCTGGTGCTGGGCTACGGCAATCTGGAAGCCTATGAGACCGACACCGGTTTCTTCGGGGCGGTGGTCGGGCGCTATGCCAACCGCATTGGCGACGGCCGCTTCACAATTGGCGGCAATCGCTACCAGACCGAGCGCAACTTCCTCGACAGGCATACGCTGCATGGCGGCTCGCAAGGCTATTCCCACCGGCCATGGACGGTTTCCCTTCATGGCAGGGATTTCGTCACGCTGACGCTGCATGATCCCGATGGCGCGATGGGGTTTCCCGGAGCGCTCGACGTGACCTGCACCTACCGGCTGAAAATTCCCGGCACGCTCAGCGTCGAACTGACGGCGACCTGCGAGGAGCCGACGCTGTGCAATCTCACCCAGCATTCCTATTTCAACCTCGACGATGGCGGCGCCAGCGACATTCTCGACCACAGGATGATGCTGAACGCCGGCGCCTATCTGCCCGTCGACGCCGACATGATCCCGACCGGCGTGGTCAAGCCGGTCGACGGCACGCCGTTCGATTTCCGCCAGGCGCGGCCGCTGCGCATGGAGACCGAGGGCGAGCAGCTTCCCTACGACCAGAATTTCTGCCTCGCTTCGGCGCGCGGGCCGCTCCGGCAGGCGTCTTGGACGCAAGGGGCGAATTCGGGCGTCGAGATGGAAGTCTGGACCACGGAGCCAGGTGTCCAGCTCTATACCGGGCAGTATGTGACGCCACGCACCGGCCTGGAAGGGCGGAACTACCAGGCCTATAGCGGCTTCTGCCTGGAGCCGCAGACATGGCCGGATGCGCCCAACCGGCCCTATTTCCCGCAGGCGACGCTGTGGCCCGGCGCGATTTATCACCACGTCACTGAATACCGCTTCCGGCTGCCTTAACCGTCGAACGCGGCCCGCAGCGTCTCGAATGGCGCCAGCGCGCCGCGAACCTGCACGACAGCGGCGGCGACCCGATGGGCGCGCCGCGCGGCTTCGAGCGGATCATGGCCGGCAAGACGGGCCGCGAGATAGCCGCCATTGAAGGAATCGCCGGCGCCGGTCGTGTCGGCGGGAGCCGCGACATGAACCGCGGCGGCTTGCTGCAACGTTCCTGCCCGGGCAATCAGCGCCGGCGCCTCGCCGTTCTTGACGACGACTTCGCCGACCCGTTGTCCAAGCCGCTCGACTGTTGCCTGCGGCGTCGCATCCTCAAACAGCATCTGTTCATCGGGGAAGGTCGGCAAGGCGATGTCGGTGACGGCAAGTGCTTCGATGATGGCGGCTTGCGCTTCTTCACGGCTGTGCCAGAGCCGCGGCCGGTAATTGGGGTCGAAGGCAATCGTCGAGCCCGCCGCGCGGGCCTTGCTCACCACTGCCAGCAGCGTGCCACGAGCCGTGGCATCGAGAATTGCCAGAGTGATTCCGGAAAAGTAGACAAGCGCCTGATTTTCCAGGTTTTTCGACAATGCCGACGGATCGGAAGCGAGCTGTCGCGCGGCGGCGTCGCCGCGCCAGTAGGTGAAGGAACGTTCGGCACCGGTCAGCGTGATGGCATAGAGGCCTGGCCGCGCGCCCGATATGACCGGGCTGTATCCGATGCCGATGCCGTTTTCGGCGAAAAAGGCGATCTGGCCTTGCGAGAAGGGGTCGTCGCCGAAGGCCGAGACATAGGTTGCCGGCCGGTCTGCGCTCAGCGCATGCAATGCCCACAGCGTGTTGAACGTGTCGCCGGCAAAGCCCATGCGCCAGTTCGGACCGGCCTGGCCCGACAGTTCGAGCATGCATTCGCCGATCGAGGCGATGCCGTTTTGCGCCATCTGCAATCCTCCAGTGATTTCGGTGCTGTAGCTTTTTGCCGGACGCAGCGCCATGCTTGGCAAACAGGCTTTTTTCCGCCACAGCGTTTTCCACAGGCTGGCGGGATGCGATCCGCCCGGCGGAACGTTGTCCGCAGAAGAGGAACCGGTTTGGCATCGATATGGCGCTATGTTCTGGCAGGTGTTGGTCTGGCTGCTTTGCTGGCCGGCGTTCTGGCGATCGTCTACCTGACCGCGCCGCAAAGCGCGCAGCTTGCCGGCCCGGATGTCGCGCGGACGAAGAAAACCGACAATGGGCTGTATGTGGCGAACTTCGTGCCGGAGCGGGGCGTGGTGCGGCAGGGCGAACTGGAATCCTGGCTGCTGACGCTGAAGACCAAGACGGGGGACGCGGTGGAGGGAGCCGCGATCGCCATCTCCGGCGGCATGCCGCAACACAATCACGGTCTGCCGACCAGCCCGCAGGTGACCGATTATCTGGGCGAAGGCCGTTACCGCATCGAGGGGCTGAAATTCACCATGAGCGGCTGGTGGCAACTGCGTTTCGCCATCTCGTCCGGGGCCGGCTCGGACACGGTGCTGTTCAACGTCGTGCTGTGAGCGGTCGATGAGGCGCCTCTTCTGTTCTCTGGCGCTGACGGTGGCCGCGATCGTTGCCGGGTGCGGCAAGCCTGACTTTTCAGATGCCGAGAAGAAGACCATCGCCTCGCTGGCCTTGAACACGCTGCCGCCGTTGAAGCCCGACACCACCAACCGTTTCGCCGATGTGCCGGCGGCCGCGGCGCTCGGTTCGACGCTGTTCTTCGATGCCGGGATGAGCCGGGACGGCACGGTGTCCTGCTCCACCTGCCACAAGATCGACCGCCAGTTCCAGGACGACCTGCCGCAGGCGGTCGGCGTCGGCCGCACCAACCGGCGCAGCATGCCGCTGGCCGGCGTGGCGCGCGACCCCTGGTTTTTCTGGGACGGACGTCGCGACAGCCTGTGGGCGCAGGCGCTGACGCCGCTCGAAAACCCGCTCGAACAGGCTGGAAACCGTACCGCCTATGCGCATTACATGAAGGCGCGCTTCGGCGAACGCTATGAGCGCATTTTCGGGCCGTTGCCGGATTTCTCCGGTATTCCGCAAAACGCCAGCCCGCTGGGGACCGATGCCGAAAGGGCTGCCTGGAACGCGATGAGCGACACGCAGCGCGATGCGATCAATCGTGTCTATGCCAATATCGGCAAGGCGATCGCGGCTTTCGAGCGCTCGATCGAACCGGCTCCGACGCGCTTCGACCGTTTTGCGCTCGACCTTGCAACGGGGGCCGAGCCGAAAGGCGATGCGGCCTTTTCCAGAGAGGAAATCCTTGGCCTGAAGCTGTTCATCGGCAAGGCCAATTGCGTGACCTGTCACAACGGTCCGCGTTTCACCGACAATGGTTTTCACAACACCGGCGTGCCGCCTGTCGCGGACCTGCCGCCGGACCGCGGGCGCGTCGACGCGGTGGCCCAGGTGGAAGCCGACCCGTTCAACTGCTTTGGCGCCTATCGCGATGGCGACGTCAGCGCCTGCGGCGAGCTGCGCTTCATGGTCAAGGATGCGCCGGAACTGGTGCGCGCCTACAAGACGCCGTCGCTGCGCGGTGCGGCGACACGGCCGCCCTATATGCACGCCGGGCAGTTTTCATCGCTCGACGAGGTGGTGGTGCACTATGCCAAAGCCGCCCCCAGCGTCGAGGGCACCTCCGAGATCCACCCGCTGGAACTGTCCGACCGCGAGCGCGCGGCGCTGGTGGCATTTCTGAAGACGCTGGCCGAATAGTTCTGTCCGTTCGCCATGATCCGGTCCGCGGACAGGCTTCCACGTTTCGGGATCGTGGTCATCTGTCCTTCACCGTCTCCATCGCCACGAAGGTCGAGGTCTGGGCGACGTGCGGCAAGGCCGAGATGCGCTCGCCGAGGACACGGCGATAGGCGGCGATGTCCTTGGTGCGAACCTTCAAGAGGTAGTCGAAGCTCGATGCCATCATGTGGCATTGCTCGATCTCCGGGACGGCCTGCACCGACCGGTTGAAAGCATCGAGCGCGGCGGATCGGGTATCGGACAATTTCACCTGGACGAAGGCGACATGGCCTTCGCCCATGCGCTCGCGATCGATGATCGCCTGGTAGCCCCTGATGTAGCCATCCTTCTCCAGCCGCTTCACCCGCGCCTGTACCGGCGTCTTCGACAGGCCGACCTTTGCTGCCAGTTCCGACATGGAAAGCCGGCCATTGCCGGCCAGCGCCGACAGGATGTTCCTGTCGATGCGGTCCAATTGATCTTCAAACATCTGATTCATAGCCAAAATCGGTAGTTTCCAGCGCTATGATAGTTCGATCGAGCTCTGTTGTCGATTTTTTCGGATCGCTTGAAATCAGGGACTTGTGCTAGCTTGCGCCATTCGGTCCGGTGACCGCCGGCCCGCTCCCTTGTGCTTGCTCATAGGACCCTCATGCCGCTCGACGCCATCCGCCAGCAGATTCGCGCCAACTATCTGCCCGATGAGGATCAGGCCGTGAAACGGCTGGCCGAGGGGACCGGACTATCGGCCACGGATCGCAAGGCGATCTCGGCGCGCGCGGCCGACCTGGTGCGGGCGGTGCGCGGGTCCACCGATCCCCGGCTGATGGAGGTTTTTCTTTCCGCCTACGGTCTCTCCACCAAGGAAGGCGTGGCGCTGATGTGCCTGGCCGAAGCGCTGCTGCGCGTGCCCGATACCGAGACGATGGACGACCTCATCGCCGACAAGATCGCGCCGCATGACTGGTCGGCGCATTCGGGCGGTTCGAGCTCGATCTTCGTCAACGCCTCGACCTGGGCATTGATGCTGACCGGCCGTGTGCTCGATGAAGGCGAGGGCGGCATCGAGGGCACGCTGCGCTCGATGGTGCGCAGGCTGGGCGAGCCGGTGATCCGCAAGGCGGTGGCCGCCGCGATGCGCGAGATGGGCGAGCAGTTCGTGCTCGGCCGCACCATCGCCGAAGCCGTCAAGCGCGGTCGGCCGATGACGCAGAAGGGCTATCTCTATTCCTTCGACATGCTGGGCGAGGCGGCCCGCACCGAGGCCGACGCGTTGCGCTACCACAAGGCCTATGCCGACGCCATTTCCTCGCTCGATGCCGGCTCCAACGGCCCTGATATCCGTTACAATCACGGCATCTCGGTCAAGCTCTCGGCGCTGCATCCACGCTACGAGGTGGCGCAGAAGGAAGAAATGCTGCCGGTGATGGCCGAGCGGCTGCTGTCGCTCGCGCTTGCCGCGCGCCATTCGCGCATGGGCCTCAACATCGATGCCGAGGAAGCGGATCGCCTCGACCTTTCGCTCGATGTGATCGAGCGGGTGCTGGCCGAGCCGGAACTCTCCGGCTGGAACGGCTTTGGTGTGGTTGTCCAGGCTTACGGCCCCCGCGCGGCCTTCACCATCGACTGGCTCTATGCGCTCGCGAAAAAACACAATCGCAACATCATGGTGCGGCTGGTCAAGGGCGCCTATTGGGACACCGAGATCAAGCGGGCGCAGACGCTTGGGCTCGCCGGCTATCCCGTCTTCACGCGCAAGGCCAACACCGACGTCTCCTACATGGCCTGCGCGAAAAAGCTGCTCGGCATGACCGATCGCATCTATCCGCAATTCGCCACCCACAATGCCCATACGGTGGCCGCCATCCTGTCGATGGCCGCGGATCGCGATAGCTTTGAGTTCCAGCGACTGCACGGCATGGGCGAGGCGCTGCACGAGACGGTGCGCAAGGCGGAGGGCACGCGCTGCCGCATCTACGCACCGGTCGGTGCGCATTCCGACCTGCTTGCCTATCTGGTCCGCCGGCTGCTGGAAAATGGCGCCAATTCCTCCTTCGTGCACCAGTTGACCGACGAGGAGGTGGAGCCCGAGGATATTGCGCGCGATCCGCTCGACACGGTCGAAAGCCAGGGACCGGCGGCCAATCCGGCGATTGCCAGGCCTTCCGGGATTTTCGGCGCCGGCCGCCGCAATTCGAAGGGTTTCGATATTACCGATACGGTGACGCTGGCCGCGATCGACAAGGCCAAAGCCGCATTCGCCGGCCCCGACCGCTGGCATGCCAAGCCGATCACGCGCGCCGCCGGCTATGGCAAGCAGCGCCCCGTGGTCAATCCGGCAAAGCCCGACGAAGTGGTCGGCACGGTTCACGAGGCCGCCGCCAAGCAGGTTGCGACCGCGGTGCGCATCGCCGTCGAGGCGCAGCCGGCCTGGGCAAAACGGCCTGTCTCGGAGCGTGCCGCGATCCTTGATCGCGCCGCCGACCTCTATGAGGCCAATGCGGTCGAATTCTTCGCGCTCGCAACCCGTGAAGCCGGCAAATCGCTTGCGGACGGCGTCGCCGAGGTGCGCGAAGCCGTCGACTTCCTGCGCTATTACGCCGCCGAGGCGGTAAATGCCGAGGCAGGCACCCAGGCGCGCGGCGCCATCGTCTGCATCTCGCCGTGGAATTTCCCGCTCGCAATCTTTACTGGCCAGATCGCGGCGGCTCTGGTCACCGGCAATTCGGTGATCGCCAAGCCGGCCGAGCAGACCCCGCTGATCGCTTTCCGCGCCGTCGAGCTGCTGCGCGAAGCCGGCGTGCCGGAGGATGTCATCCAGCTTCTGCCCGGCGACGGCCCGTCGGTCGGCGCGCCGCTGACCGCCGATCCGCGCATTGCCGGCGTCTGCTTCACCGGCTCGACCGAGGTCGCCAAGCTGATCGAGAAGCAGCTCGCCGAGACCGCCGCGCCCGACGCCATGCTGATTGCCGAGACTGGCGGCCTCAACGCCATGATCGTCGATTCCACCGCGCTGCCCGAGCAGGCGGTGCGCGACATCCTGGCGTCGTCCTTCCAGAGTGCCGGCCAGCGCTGCTCGGCGCTGCGCGTGCTCTATGTGCAGAAGGACGTCGAGAAGAAGATGCTGGAGATGCTGAAGGGCGCCATGGAAGCGCTCAATCTCGGCGATCCCTGGCAGATCTCGACCGATGTCGGCCCGGTCATCGATGACGAGGCGCAAAGCTCGATCCGCGACTATTGCACGAAAATGGGCTTGCAGGGCCGGCTGATCGCCAAGCTCGAGGCGCCGAAGGATGGCCGCTTCGTCGCGCCGCACGTCTTCCGGGTCAAGGGCATAGAGGAGATGGAACGCGAGGTGTTCGGGCCGGTGCTGCATGTCGCCACGTTCGACGCCGACCAGATCGACAGCGTCATCGCCGCCATCAACCGCAAGGGCTATGGCCTGACCTTCGGCCTGCACACCCGCATCGAGGGCCGCGTGCAGCACTTCGTCGACGGCATCCATGCCGGCAACATCTATGTCAACCGCAACCAGATCGGCGCTGTGGTCGGCTCGCAGCCCTTTGGCGGCGAGGGCCTCTCAGGCACCGGGCCGAAGGCCGGCGGCCCGCACTATCTGCGGCGCTTCCGCAAGGGGCCGGAGGCAGGCACGGAGGTTGGCGAAGGCCACAAGGTGACTGCGACCGAACTGGCCGACAATCTGCCCGATCCGGCGCTTGGCGGCTGGTCGACGCGGCCGGACCGGATCGCCATCCTGAGGAAGCATCTGCGCGGCAAGGGCGCGTCGGCGATCGGTGCCGCCGCTGCAATCGATTTCGGCCAGGTCGACCTGCCTGGCCCGACCGGTGAGGCCAACACGCTGTCGCTGTCGCCGCGCGGCCGGGTGCTGTGCCTGGGGCCTGATGGCGACACGCTGCTGGCGCAGACCATCCAGGCGCTCGCCGCTGGCAATGCGGTGCTGGCGGTCGCGCCGGGCGCGCCGGCGGCCCTCTCGGCGCTGACCGGCAAAGGCCTGCCGCTGGCGGCCATCGACGGGCGACCGGATCCGGTCGAGGCAAGGTCGCTGCGCGTCGATGTCGTTGCCTTCTCCGGCACGCCGGAAGCATCGCGCATCGTGCGCAAGGTGATCGCCGAACGTTCTGGCCCGATCGTGCCGCTGGTCAGCGAGGTGCTCAATCCGGCGGCCTATGCGCATGAACGGGCCGTCTGCGTCGATACGACCGCGGCGGGCGGCAATGCCAGCCTGCTGGCTGCTGCCTGAGGCGGCGTCACACCTCTTCGGGCGCGCAGCCGAACTTCAAAAGATTGCCGTGCGGGTCCCGGACATGGAATTCCTTCATGTTCCAGGGCCGCACGGTGAAGGGGCTGAGCTTTTCGACGCCGCGCGCCGAAAATTCGGCATGCAGCGCCGGCACTTCACCGCCCCTGATATAGCACGACGAGACTTCCGGCAGCTTGCTGTCCTCGCTCTTCCAGAAATGGATTTCGATCTCGCCGCGGCGCACGATCAGATAGTGGTCCATTTCCGGCCCGACGACGCCGAAGCCAAGCGTGTCGCGATAGAAGTCGCGCGTCGCCGCGATGTCGGGCGAAGGCAGGACCGGGATCGAGCGGGCTGGGTCCTCGGCCGGTATTGCCATGGTCAGGCGCCTTCCACGATGGAAAAGCCTTCGAATTGCGGGTGGCCGAGATAGTGGACTTTCGTCGTGCCGACATTGCGGTGGGCAGCGCGGAAATTCTCGGATTTGGTCCAGGCGACGAAGTCGTCCTGGCTCGCCCACACCGTGTGCGAGGCAAACAGCGTGTAGCCTTCGGTCTCGTTGACCGGGCCGCGCAGCAGATGGAACTCGCGAAAGCCCTTCATCTCCGCCAGGCTGGAATCGCGGTTCTTCCAGACAGCCTCGAAGTCGGCCTCCGAGCCGTTCTGCACCTTGAAGCGGTTCATGGCGATATACATGGAATTCCTTTCCGATGGTTGGATTGCGCCGGTTGGCGGACGGTTTGAGCGGCAAGGCAGGACCCTCAGAACGGTCCGATTGCACCTGTGAACACCAGGCTGTTGCCTACGTTGGGCGGGATGGGC
>NZ_VFVY01000034.1 GCF_006442315.1 Mesorhizobium sp. B2-3-4
GCACATCATTCGTAATGATGGGGTCAGGTGTTCGAGTCACCTAAGCGGCACCAAAAATTCAATGGCTTAGCTGGTCGCCTCGCCCAATTTGTACAGAAACCGCACAGAAACGGGCACTGTGCGTTTCGGCACTCGCTCGGTTGTATGGTCCGCGCTACCGGCCGAATGGCGAAAACTCCGCCTAAGCTTTGGCGATTATATTTGACAAACCAAACGCTGATTTGACTCGCCTTGCAGCGTTTCGCGTGCAGTAATGACCGGAATGCATTATCGGGCGAGCGATGAAAATCCACCATCTCCTAGCTGCGCTGCTGGCAGTAACCTCGATATCGACGCAGACCGCAAGCGCCTGTGACCCCGTCAGAGTGTGCAGCGGCATAATTCAGTGCTTGGACGATAACGGTCCATATGCAGCTAGCCTAAGAAAGGCTGCGGGAGGCGGTGATGGAAATGGAATTGCTATCGACACCCAGGAATGCCTGAAAAATCGCCACATTGATAACCCCACCGATCCGCCCGCTTGGGTGCCGTGGGACGGAGATGAAGTGTCTGGTGGCTGCAATGGTGGCAACTTTGCGATCATTGGCAAGTATGCACTGGCGAACGCCTGTCAAAACGTGCCGAGGTAATTCTAGACCTCGGCCGCTTCGCGCTGCCAGTCGGGATGATGATGGCCGTAGTTCTCTTCCAGCATCTGTAGCGACATGCCGAGCGCGCCGGCCGCCTGCCATTTGTCGATGCCGCCCTGCATCATCCACGTGGCGCGCGTGTGCCTGAGAACGTGCGGCGTCACTTCATCGTCGAGCCAGGCCAATTCGACGGCGGCTTCCCATGCGGTGCGCACCGATCCGACGCCGTGGCCGCGCCAGGACACGACATGCAGGAACATCGGCAGGGCCTTCCCCTGCTCTTCAGCCGGCCGCTGCGCTTCGGCCTCGGCGCGCGCGGCGTCGTCCAGCCGTTTCCAGCGCCGCAAGTGAGCCAGGATCTTCCGGCCGAGTTTGGCGGCGGGCTGGCGCTTCTTCGTCTCTTCCTGCTGCGCCGCCTTGCGGTAGATGATACCGCGCGAAAGGTCGATCCACCCGCCGGATAGGTTCGCCATCCATTGCGCACCAAGCAGCGCCTGTTTCCTTGAACCGGTGGACAGGCCAAGCAGGATGAAGCGGGAAAGGTGGCGATTGATGCCACCGGCATAGCGGCACCACCTCGAATGCCGGCGCCGGGTGGCCAAGTCTGTCCAGAAGCATTCATACCAGCCGAGCGAGCCGGCCAGCAGTCTGGCCGCTTCTGATCGATCAAGCCAGCGAGTGCGCGCCGACGGCTTGGCCGGCAGCGTGACCTGTGGCACAGCGGTAAGCGGGCCGTGCGTCTCGTGCCAGTAGTTAACGGCTGCCTGTAGGATGGCCAGTTCGCGGCGCGGCGTTCCGGTCGAGTTCACGCGCTCCGATTCCATACGATGGTCAGAATAGGCCTTGCTCGTCGCTTTGTTGATTTCGGCGATGGTGCGCGTGCCCCACCAGCCGGCCAGGGTGACGATGTTGTAGCCTGCCATCGACGGGCTTGAGCCCTTCGTGTCGGGGGCATGCTCTCGCCCGTATGCGGTCAGGACTTCGGCGACCGAGACGCGAGCGGGATCACTTTCGCGGGCGACTGGTCTGAATTTCGTGCCGATGTAGATGCCAAGTTCTTTTTCAGCGCCTGCCCGATCTGGTTCGCCGCAGCCAGTGCGCTTTGTGACCTCTCCGTCTCGGATGAGCCAGACTTTTTCGACGGGGTGGAGATAGAGCCTTGGGCCTTTTGAGGGTCTTGGCATTTGGTCATCATTTCCCTGACGGCCGACGGCGTGACGAAGTCGGCTCTTCCTACTCGCATGATGATAAGCCTGCCACGCCGCGCCTCTGCTCGCAACGTCGCCGGCTTGATCCGCCCGCGAAAGAACACCTCGCAGGCCTCGCGCAGCGTCAGGGGCGCGTCCCCTATCTCGGGCACTGTCACTGTCCGGCCCTCAAGCTGATCCAAATCCAGAGCCCGGCGATGAACAGGCCGACGAGCGAGGCCAGCAGGACACGGCCGGCCGGAGCCATCTGGGGATGGTCCCCAGATGCACCCGTCAATCGGCGGATCCTGATTTCGGCCAGCAATGCGTCGGCCTGGTTGGCGTGGCGCGCATAGGCGGCGTGGTGCCATAGGGCACGCTGGCTATGATAGACGGCAAGCAGGGCGCGAAGAAGCCTCATCGCGGCGCCTCCCCAAGCAGGGAGCGCAGGAAGGGGTACAGCGTTTCCTCGTTGCCGCTCGAGCAGTTGCGGATGGTGTCATAGGCGCTGGCGTTCTCGATGAAGAACCGCGCCTTTGTCTGCACGTCTGCCAGCGTCGTGCAGGGGAAGACAATGACGTCGTGCTCCGCTGCCCCGTAGGCGTCCCATTCGGGACCGCCATTGCAATCGGGGTCCAACGCACGGTAGGCATCGCGCTTCTCGATGTAGGTCTGGATGAGAGCTTCAATGCCGGCGACGTCCGGCGACAGAGCTTCAATCAGCTTGGCCCGGTCGAAGTCTTCCCACTCAGTAAAGGCGCGGCACGAGGCCATATAGGCCGTCTTCTGTCCGACCTCATCGAGCGTCGCCGGCCGGTGCGCGAACAAAGCGTCCCGCGCAACATCCGCCAGGGACCCAAGCCGCGAAGCTTCGGGGCTGTCCCACTCGGCATCTGGCACTGCGTCCCATGCCGCCAGCGCCGACCGATGGGCTGCAATCAGGTCGTGAAGGTTTGGAGCGGTCATGACTTCACCGCCTTGCCGACGGCCGCCGCTGCGCTCGCAACATCCGCAAGGGAGTGCTCTGGCGACGACGATCCGTCGACCGCTCGATTGGCCAGGAAATAGAACCTCAGCCACCGTTCGCGTTCTGTGGCTGATGGACGCGCGGCGCCTTCATCATGGATGTCGCCGCGCGCGATCTCCACAAACTCCGCCAGCTTTTCGAGCATTTCGCCGGCAGGCGACAGGCCCTCCGAGCAGAAGCGCGGTTGGCACGAGATAGCGCTGATCACATCGGATATGGTGCCGAGCGCGTCGTGCATTGAGAAAAGCGCGTCCAGCGAGAGCTTGCCAAGCTCAAAGATCGGCTCGCCGATATTTGCCGGCGCGACCGGGCGCCGCCCTTCGATGCACTGGCCGATGCCTGCATCAAGTCTTTCGGCTTCGTCCCTTGCGAGGATGATCAGACTGTTGACACGGTTTGCCGCCACCACCGCCGGAGCGTTGTCCGAGGCGTAGTCCAAGTCACAGGATGCTTCGTAGAGCATGTAGAGCAGAGCGTGCAGGCCGTTGCTCTGCGTATGCAGGTCGTTAAGGTCGGGCGCGCTCATGCTGCACCGCCTTTCCATGCGCCTTCGACAATCTCCTGGATCTCGATCAGCAGTTCGTTGATCACGTCGCAGCCAGCGGTAATCGCGTTCGCGGCGCTGGGTAGCGTCATGATCAGGCTTTCGCCCGACATGAACACCAGCTCATTCAGGCTCTTGACCCGCGTCAGCTTGCTCAGAGCCTCGCCGAGGTCGGGGGCATCTGGAACTTTCACGTTTGCCGTGCTATTTGAAGTCTTGGTCATCTTCTCTCTCTGGGGTTGATGATTGTGGGGCCGCCTTGCCGGGCGGTTCATTTTCGGAACGGCGATCAGTTCGAGCTTGCCGGCTCGCTGGTCGCCGTTTTCGTCTTCACGGTCATTGCCGCTCGCAAGGCAACAACGACCTCGGCATTTTGGGTTCTCAGGTTCGCGGACGCGGCCTTTTCAAGCCACCGCTTCACATCGGCGGGAAGCCGTATCCTCATTTGCGGGTCGGACCGTTTCATTCATCCTCCTTTGACGCACAATGCGTCATTAACTATAACGCACGATGCGTCATTGCGGTCAAGCGAAATATGACGCACATAGCGTCATGGCCAGAGACGACCCACATTTCCGACTTCGCGTTCCTCCAGAAATGAAGGAGAAGATCGAGCAGTCGGCTGCGCAGAGCGGGCGATCGATCAATTCCGAAATCGTCGTTCGCCTCCAGCAGTCGCTTGATGGCGCATTCCTGGACATGTCGGCGGAAGGGTTCGTCGCGCTGATCAAGCGCCTCGAGGCGACGGTGCACACAGCTGAAGAGATGCTTCGTCAGCAGATCGACCACAATCGCGAGCTTCAACGTCGGCTCGACGAGAAGGGCTGAGCGGGAGATCGCGCGCCGCGCGCCACCCGCGCATACGCATACGCGTGCACGTGCGCGAGGGCTGGTCACGCCGCGCAATCCTTCAATTGGAGAGAGCGGAAAAATCTCGCCGTCCGTTCGGGACCAGTCTGTAGGTCGCCGGCCTCGCCATCCTTCAAACCGATCAGGCTGAGGTTGCATTCACGGAAGCCAACGGCGGGTTCGAGCACGTAAGCGAGCTTGGCTTGCACATCCGCGGCAGTGTCACATGGCACGTCGATGAAGGATTCCCACGCGGCCTGCTCGCGGGCTTCCGTCCGCGCGGCGCCGTCGGCATCGAGGCGGTTGCCATCGTCGTCGAACATGGCTTCGTCGGCCGCGACCGCTGCCCGATGGATGGCGATGACCGCCCCGATGCCGGGGCTGGTCCACTGATAATCTGAGGTGAGAAGAGAAGGGGCGTTCATTCGTTTGGCCTCGTTGATTTCGAGACCAAGTTACACTAGTAGAGACAGCTCATCAATAAAAATCGTTGCGTTGTGCGTAACATGTTGCGGTAGGCGATCAAGCTGTTGAAATCGCGAGCGTTCGAGAGTTACCCACAAGGCAACGTTATGCGGCGTCAAGCAGAGCCCGCACAACGCTCTCAATCTGCTGACGCTGTACCGGGTTGGCCTGCTCCCAAAGAGACCAGATGGCGCCGGCTTTGGTCGGGTCACGCATGATCAGGTCTGCCGGCTCGCATTGCAGCGCGTCAGCCAAGGCTTCCAGCGTATCTTGGGTATAGGGTTGCTTGCCGCTCTCAATGCGGGAGAGCGTGGCTTTTGAGATTTCCACTCGGTCAGCCAGGCGGTCCAGCGTCAGGCCGCGATGCGCGCGCCACTCTTTGATAAAATGACGCCGGCGTTCTGCGCCGGGTTTTTGAAAGCGAAGTGACATGATGTCTCCCCGGAATTGTTCCGTTAAATGCAACTCTACACAAGCCAGACACAATTTGCGATAGCATCTTGCGCAACAGCGTTAACGCGGTGTAGTGTTACACTAGTAGGAACAACGCAGGAGAAACCCGAATGCACCCGCTGAAGGCCTATCGGAAAGCGCGGAAGATCCCGCTCGCCGATGTCGCCCGAGACACCAAGCTCTCGAAGGCCTCTCTTTCCCGGATCGAGACCTATAAGCAGTCGCCGTCTCGGCCGTCCCTTGATCGGCTGATCAAGTACGCTGGCGGGCTACTCACCCCGAACGACTTCTTCGGCTCGGCAGGCCCCGCCGATCAATGACGGCCTTCACCTTCATTCGCACCGCCGACGGCATGGTGATCGCGCGGGGCACGGTGTCCGGCCTCACCGCCTCCGGCTCAACTCTTGATGAGGCGCTGGCCGAGTTGCGGCGCCTGCTTTCCAATGGAAGAAGCTGCATGGCGCCGAACAGCGGATCCGAAATCGAAACAGCTTGGAACGAGTGGCTGGCCTTGCGGCAAAAGGCGCTTGGGACCGGCGACTTGGCCGATGGCATCGCCTCGGGTAAGGCATTTGGTCGGTTCCACAATCTTTTTGTCGAGCCCGAAGGTCGGCAATTCGCCGACGTGATCCCTTTGCGCGGGGTCCAATCTTGAACGGCGTCGCGAAGCAGCCGCAGATCCCCGACGCCGCTTACGTACCCGAGATCGAGCGGGACGTTCTCGGCTCTTTGTTGTTCCGGGGCGACTTCCTCAAGGTGGCGTCCTTCCTGAGGGAAGACCATTTCGTTTCCGACGTTCACAGGGTGCTTTTCAAGGCGATCCGGTTCGCCTTTGAACAGTATGGGTCAACTGCCCTGCCGGTCGTCCTGAGACTGATACCGCCCGACGCGGCCGTGCTCTTCGCTCAGAAGACCGATCGGTCGCCGGTGTCGTACATGACTTCGCTGTCGGACGATTCGGTCTCTGGCAATTCCGGCCTGGAGCGCGCCGGTCGTGCAGTCATCGAACAATGGGCGCGGCTGAAGGCGGCCGAAGTCGGGAAGATGTTGCGCGACGCGGCGCACGAGGCAACAGCCGAACCGAAGGCGCTCATTCAGGGCGTGGCTGGGGAACTCGATAACATCGCCGCGGAACTTCGCGCCGGCCCAAGGCGCAAGACCATGTACTCCCTTGACGCCGCAACTCAGGAGGCTGTGGTGGAAATCCAAGACGCCATGGCGCGTGGCAACGGCCTGACCGGCCACACCTGGGGCTTGACCGATATCAACGCAGCCACAGGCGGCATTCAGCCGGGCGAAATGGCGATCATCGGCGCCAGGCCATCAATGGGAAAAACGGCTTTCGCGCTCTCTGTGGCGCTGCGCAGCGCTGGAGCCGGCGTAGGCGTGGGTTTCCTGTCTCTGGAAATGGGCGCCAAGAAACTCGCGATGCGCCGGCTGACCGACATCGCTTTCGATTGGAGCATCAAGGTTCCCTATTCTGATCTGATCAAAGGCAAGGTTTCGCCGCAGGATCTGGAAAGCGTTCTCGCGGCCAATCATGATGCTGACGAACTGCCGCTTTGGATCGAGGAGCAGTCCGGCCTCACCATTTCCGACATTCGCGTCAAGATCGACCGGATGTCGGAAATGGCGGCGGCACGCAGGAAGCCGCTTGGCGTCCTTCTGATCGACTACCTGCAACTCGTTCGCCCCTCAGCCCGATACTCTGGCAATCGCGTGGGAGAGATCGCGGAAATATCCTGGGCGCTCCGCGAATTCGCGCGGGAATACGGTGTCGGGGTTATCGCCCTCTCCCAATTGTCGCGCCAGGTCGAAAGCCGCGATGACAAGCGCCCGCAGCTCTCGGACCTCCGCGATTCTGGTTCCTTAGAACAAGACGCTGACATGGTCGCCTTCCTGTATCGCGAGGCCTATTACCTCGAGAAGGCCAAGGGTAAGGACGCAGACAAGGAGGAGGAACGCCTTAGCCGTCTGATCGACGCCCAGAACGAACTCGAATTCATCATTGCCAAGCAGCGCAACGGGCCGACAAAAACCGTCAAGTTGTTCGTGGATATCGCGTGCTCCGCTGTTCGCAACGCGGCGAGGCTTTAGGCCATGTCGCGCATCAGGACAATCAAGCCCGAGTTCTTCAAGCACGAAGAGCTTTATGACGCCGAGGTAGAGACCGGCCTGCCGCTTCGCCTAGCGTTCGCTGGGCTATGGACGCAATGCGACCGTGAAGGGCGCTTCGTCTGGCGACCGCGCCAGTTGAAAGCCGACATCCTTCCTTATGATGAACTGGATTTTTCACGCGTGCTCGACGCGTTGGCCACGCGTGGTTTTGTCGTCAAATACGCGTCGGACGGGCGCCAGTTTGGGCACGTACCGTCATGGAGCCGGCATCAGGTCATCAATAACCGCGAAACCGCGAGCATCATCCCTCCCGCCGTTGAAATCATTACCGAAGTTGACGCGTCGTCCACGCGTCAACCACGCGTGAGGCACGCCGGTAAAGCGGAAGGGAAAGGAAGGGAAGGGAAAGGAAGGGAAGAACAGTTGTCCGAACCGAGTTCGGACGTTCGCCCGCATTCAAGAGGCCCGAACGCATATCCTGACGACTTTGAAGCTTTCTGGCTCACCTACCCTCGGTCTCCGAATATGTCGAAGTCGAAAGCGCTGATCGGCTGGAACAAGCTGACGGGCGATCAGCGGGCGGCCTGCTGCGATGCTGTACCAGCCTATCGCGCGTTCCTGACCTCAAAGCCTGACCATCCGACCATGCACGCGGCGACGTTCATCAACGAGCGTCGGTTTGAAGGATTTGCCGAACAGGCCAAGGCAGCAACTCCGCGCCCGTTGACTGACCAGGATTGGGATAAACGCCTCCAGTTCGGGCGGCGCAATCAAAAATGGCACAACCAGCAGTGGGGGCCGCCTCCTGGCGCCGACGGCTGCAAAGTCCCTGACCATCTAATTCAACCAAGCGACGGCCAATCGTGGGCCGAGTGGGAGGCCTGAGGTATGGGCAACATCGTAGCTTTCCGAGCAAAGCGCCAATCAGACCCACAATTCGGCGTTTGCCCTATGTGCCGCCTTCACGACGGGTTTGTGAACAAGGGCTCGCAGCACTGGTTCAAGTGCGACAAACACCGAATTCGCTGGCTCGCGGGAATCAATCTTTTCGACCATTGGCGGGACGAGAACCGCGCCGACCAAATGAGGCGGTTTGCGGCCATCGAGTGCTTCGAAGTGGTCGAGCCGCTGTGGGTCGGTTCCCGCCGCGACCCCGGCCCTAAAGGTGCCGCATGAACGAAGAAAATATATTTCCCGACCCTGGTGAACTGCCGGTGCTCGACTGGATCGAGACGGACAGGATAGCGGTCGATCCTCTGTATCAGCGCCCGCTCGATGAGCAGCGGGTGAATGCTATGGCCAAGGCGTTCACCTGGCGATCGTTCGGCGCGATCGTCGTGGTGCCCTCTGGTGACGGCTACCATGTCACGGACGGCCAGCACCGCCTCGAGGCGGCCAAGCTTCATCCAAAGGTGACGCATGTGCCGGCGGTCATCGTCCAGGCCGATGACATCGCGCAAGAGGCGTCAATCTTCGTCGACGTGAACAAGAACCGGAAGAACGTTAGTGCCTTGGAACTGTTCTTTGCCGAGCTGGCGGCCGGCACCGGCAGCGCTGCCGAAACGCTAAGGCTTTCCAGCCATGCGGGCATTCGCATCCCGAAGTTTCCCGGCAACTTCAAGCCCAACGACACGATAGCCGTGGGCGAACTGCAGAAGCTGATCGCCGGCTATGTCGAAAGCCGCGTCGTCGAATTTCTAACCACGGTCGCTGCTGGCGGCTTCCGGCCGATTACCGCCAATCACCTGAAGGCGGTCGAGCATCTTCTGACCGATCGCGAGTTCGCGCCGCACATTGCGGCTGAGGATCTCGCTCACACGATCAAGGCCGTTGGTACGTCGCTCGACAAAGAGGCTCGCCGGTTCGCAGCAACGCACGGCGTGACCTTCTGGAAGGGTCTGGCGTCGACATGGTTCCAGAAGTGCAAGAAGCGGCGGCCCGCAGCGTCGCCGGCGCCGGCGGCCAAGACGATCCCGTCGAAGCTGGGGTCTCTTGTCCGCCCTGAGATGGCGCAGCGCGCGGCTGAGATGGCGGCACGCCAATCCTCGCAGCCAAAAACCAATGTCACGTCGTCGGTCATGGGTGATCCGGCTCCTGGACGTTCGGCACTTGACCAGCGGAGGGCATCATGAAGTGGCCTAGTGACATCGATCAGATCGCCACGGACATCGTGCGGGCTCAGTTCGGCCCGGACACTGACGCCGATTGGGAGCAATACAAGCTGATCGCCAACGCGCTGCTGGCTGAGCGCGCTCGGCCCAGGTTCGAGGCGATAGTTTCGCTCAGCCAAGACGAACTGGACGACGCCTACCATTTGGCGATGTTCGACTGTGACGAGGAACTCGCGAAGGCGGTTCGTCAGATATTCAAGCTTCGCGAAGAGCAGATGATCGCGAGGGGCGTGCCGCGCACGCTCTGGAACACTATCCGCGACGACTTCCACAATATCCTTTCCAGTGCCTTCAACGGCCAAGAAATCAGGCGCCTAGGCGCCGCTCGCTACAACGCTTTGTTGGCCAGGCTGATGGCGCGCGATCCCGAAAATCCAGTGAGGCCCGTATGACAGAACATGGGATGGTCTTCCCGCCTCGCGACGAATGGGACATCGCAGCATACGACACCGATGAGGTCGTGGCCGGATATCGCGAGTATCGACCCGAAGAACCGCAGCCCGGCGAAAACCGGTCTCCGGCCTATCGCTGGGGCTGGGCGAACCGGCGCAAGGACATGACGCACCAGCCCGACGGTCTGGAGGATGTCCGGAGAATATTCATCCTGATGACGAGGCTTGCACAATGAAAACCAAAGCATGCAAGCTCTTCGACGAGCAGCCATTTCGCGAGCAGCGCAAGAAACCGCCGTCGCACCGCACCACGCCGGAGGAACGGCAGACCGGCAGAAAGCGACAGGACAAAGCGGTCGCCAAGCTCAGCCGTGCCGACGGCGGCAAGGGCGGCGCCAAGGTGACGTCGGTCAAGATCCGGATATCTGGCAAGCGGTCTGAAACCATGGCCATGCGGTCGAGGCCAGGCACCTTCGAATGGCGATATGGCCGCAAAAAGCAGGACGTGCTTTTCCATGCCGGCAGTCACTTGGCCACGCTATGGGAGCGCGCCGGCATCGCTCTCGCCAGCTCGGCGGATTTCATGCGCGGCACCAGCTCAGGCTACGCGACCGAGATATCCGATGGTCGTGTGGCCGCGATCGACAAGCTGGACGGCTTCATCAAGGATATGGGTCGGGTGCCGGCATCGAGGCTGATCGACTATTGCGTCGGCGGCCTGACGACGGCACAGATCGCGATGAAGCACGGGGCCAAGGAACGGGAGATGGCCCCGGTGCTCCACCACGATCTGCGCGCCTGTGCACAGCACTTCAAATTTCTGGGCGGCAATCGACGTTGACTTTCAACACGAAACCCCGTAGTTGATCGTCATTCGCAGAACTGCGCCGGGAACCCGCCAAATCAGGCGGGTTTTTTGTTACAATTCGTCTCCATGGTGTTTCAGCATATCCTTGCACTGGGCGTGATCCAAAGACCCATCTTGGCCAAACATGACGCGAGCACCGCTCGTCAAATGGCCCTCGATCCCCTCGGCGACCAAACGGATTGCTTCGCGTAGCGGCCTATCGCTGATGAGTGTGGGCTGAAGATCCTCGGTGCAGACGCCAACCACCTTAGCAAGTGTGTTCATTTGCTGAAGAACCTTCGCCCGCATCTGCGCACGCGTGGTGGCCTCAACTTGTAGCCAGTCCTGGTATGCCGGATCGCTTCGGCTCGGCTCGGCCCAGGCTGGCAGTCCGAACGCCAGCGACGCGCATGCGTAGCCAATGCTTACGGGCGCGCCTTTGACCTTGTACGTGGCGACGGTATTGCGGGAAATGTCGAGCTGCCGCGCCACTTCGCTATCATTCCAGCCCATGTGGGCGATCCAAGCATTGAAGTCTTTCGCTTCCATCGGAAATCTCCTATATTTGGAGGAACCGGGGAACCTTTCGATCCCCCGGCCCCTTCTAGCCTCGGAGAGTGGCGATCAACGTAGCCAGCGCTATCGCCACCTCTAAGGTTTGAAGGATGAGAAGAAGTGTCTCGTGAGACATTTTCTCTTCCTCCGTGCACCAGACTGACAGGGTGTCCGTCTTCAAGTGCATTTGTACAATTGCTCAATTTTGAGCACATGTCAAGCTAAATAGCTCAATTTTTAGCACCCCTTTCGACAAGAATTTAGCAGGGTAGCGCAGCCCGGTAGCGCGCGTGGGCTCATAACCATGAGGTCAGCGGTTCGAATCCGCTTCCTGCAACCACCCTCCCTTGCCCCGGCTTTTCAGCGCTGATCTCGGCTACGCGGCCAAAGGCTTTTCGCTCGATCCTGAGAAGAACCCGGCGGGGCAAGGTGGCTACGGTCGTCTTGAACCGGGGAAGCGAAAGCGCCGAGGCTCCCCAACAGGAAAGGAAGAACAATCATGGACGCAGAGCATCTCAGAGTGGGCCGTGGCAGCGCTGCCGCCCAGCAAGTCACGCGGCAAGTGCCTTTGGCAAATCTGTACGAAGCACTCAAGAACTTGAACGAGGCGGCGGCGACGACGCGGAACATGGCAGATCAACTTTGCGGCAGTCAGCCCGAAGCGGTTGGCAAAGAAGCCGCTCCCCAGTCCGCAAGCGTCTTCGGCCAGATCGACGACGTCGCCGAGGCCGTCAATGCCCATGCAAGTCGGATCATGGGCGACATGCAACGCATTCAAAGCCGGCTTTAAACCGGTCCCCACCACAAAGGAGACTTTCGATGTCGACACGATACGCAACGCTCATCACGGATGACGACGGCCAGGAGGTCGTTTCAAACGTAGGGCTGTTCGAAGGCAGCGCACCGCGCGTGCGCTCGGGCACTGTCGAGGAGGTCGCCGACGGCGTCCTGATCGGCATGGTGCGGGGTGGTCCCGTAGATTCGGTCGGCGGCTTCGGCTTCCCGGACGGTGCGCCTGGCGCTGACGGCCGCGCGATCGGCATTGCCAAGGCCAATGAAGCCTCGGACCGGCGCGCCAAGGCGATAAAGACGGGCAAGCGTGGTCCCAAGGCCAAGGACAAGCCCGCCGCTGACGATCCGCCCGTCGATCCCGACAAGTCGGATGCCTGATGATGCCGGCGCCCGTGGGTAACAGGTTCTGGGAGCAGCGAAGCTCCCACGGGCGCAAGCCTATCTTCGCAACTCCTGACGATCTGTGGTCGGCGGCGGCTGAGTATTTTGAGTGGGTCGAGGCCAATCCTCTCACTGAGGAAAAGGTGTTCAACGGTAAGGACGGGATTGTCCGCGCCGACATTGCCAAGATGCGCGCGATGACGATCACAGGGCTGTGCATCTTCCTCGATATCAGCCAGCAGGCCTGGTCGGAATACAAACAACGCGATGGTTTTGGTGAAATCACAACGCGCATAGACGAGATCGTCCGCACCCAGAAGTTCGAAGGCGCCTCGGCGGACCTCCTCAACGCCAACATCATCGCCCGGGATCTCGGACTTGCCGACAAGTCGGAACTGAACGTCGCCGGCTCACTGCAGACGATGTCGGGAGAGGACTTGGATGCACGGATCGCTCTCCTACTCGAAGAAGGTCGAACTGGCGCGCCTCCTGGAGGAGCGGGCAAGGCGGAAGGCAAGAAATAGGCTCCTCGCCTACCAGCCTTATGCCAAGCAGCGCCTCTTCCATGCCGCTGGCGCCACCAACCGCGAACGGCTCTTCATGGCCGGCAACCAGTTGGGCAAGACGCTTGCTGGTGGGGCTGAATGGGCGATGCACCTGACCGGGCGATATCCCGACTGGTGGGAAGGCAAGACATTTTCGAAACCCGTTGCGATGTGGGCGGCTGGTCTGACTGGCGAATCCACGCGCGACACGGTTCAAAAGATGCTGGTCGGTCAGCCTGAGCGCAAAGACGCTTGGGGAGCCGGCATGATCCCCGGCGATGCCTTTGCCGAAACGTATCTGGCTCGTGGCATCCCGAACGCGCTCGACAGCATCGTGGTCAAGCATGGCGGCGGGGGTGACGTGCAGGCCGGCCGAAGCATCCTCGGCTTCAAGTCATATGAAAAAGGCCGTGAGAAGTGGCAGGGGCCGACGCTCGATGGTGTGTGGTTCGATGAGGAGCCACCACCGGACATCTACAGCGAAGGCCTGACGCGCACGAACGCCACGGGCGGCATCACGATGATCACATTCACCCCGCTGCTCGGCATGTCGGAAGTAGTCCTCATGTTCCTCACTGCTGACCAGGTCAACATGATGGTGAAGGGCAAAGCGTAGTGGATGAGGCAGGAATATGAGCCGCCACGTCACATTCATGACCATTGACGATGCCGAGCACTATACGCCCGAGCAACGTGCGGAGATCATCGCGGCATATCCCGAGCATGAGCGAGAAGCCCGCGCCAAGGGCATTCCGGTGCTGGGGTCCGGTCGGATCTTCCCGGTCGCGGAAGAGTTGATCTCGTGTGAACCGTTCCGGTTGCCGCGCTTCTGGCCTCGCCTCGGTGCTCTCGATTTCGGATGGGATCACCCATCTGCCGCGGTTGAACTGGCCTGGGACACGGAAGCTGACGTGATCTACGTCACGAAAGCGCATCGAGCCTCGCAACAGACACCGGCAATGCAGGCCATCACGCTGAAGCCGTGGGGCATCTGGTTGCCATGGGCTTGGCCTCGGGATGGTCGCCGTGACACGCTGGAAGGCGCCGGCATAGCCCTGGCACAGCAATACAGCGCTGCTGGGCTGAACATGATGTCGCAACATGCGCAGTTCGCCGACAAGTCGGTATCGGTCGAGGCTGGACTGATGGAAATGCTCGACCGGATGCAGTCGGGTCGGCTACGCGTCTTCAGCAACTTGCTGCCGTGGTTCGAAGAATTCCGCCTGTACCATCGCAAGGACGGGCAAGTCGTGAAGCTGCGAGACGATCTGATGTCGGCGACCCGCTACGGGGTCATGATGATACGAGAGGCGGTTGTCGACCCTGCCGAGTTCAAGGCGGCGCGACGCATCAACGTGCAATCCGATCCACTGGCGGGCTATCGATGAGCAATCGCGTCCAGCGCTTCGATCCTGAGACCGGAAACTACATCCTGCTGGATGTGGCGACTGGCACCGTGCTGCAAGAGCAGCCGGGCGTTCGACGGCCCGGCAAGCCGTTGGCGTCTCCGTTTGCCGGCGTCGATGAGATCGAGCCGATGACGCGGCAGCGCGTCGCGGTGCGCCAGAGCGATCCGCTTGGAGATTTCCGCTGACCGTTCGTATTGTCGGCGGCACGCTCCGCGACCTGAGCTACATCGCGGCTAACCTGCGGCCCGAAGACAGGGCAGAGATCGACTGCCAGCTTGACACCTGGACGCCGGCAACGCTGGCACTGACCGGCCTGCAGGGGCCGGCCTATGTGGTCGAACTCGACGGCAACCCGGAAGCGGCATTCGGTGCGGCGGAACTGCGCTCGGGCCTCTGGATAGCCTGGTCGTGGGGCACTCGGCGCATGAAGCGCTGCGTTCCAAGGATCACGAAATTCTTTTGGGAAACGCTCGGGCCTGACGTGGCAGCGCAAAGTGCATGGCGGGTCGAGGCTCGGGCACTGGCATCGAATGACCTGGCGCTCCGCTGGTTGCATCGCCTCGGCGCAACGCAACGCTGCCATCTGCCTGCCTACGGCAAGAACGGCGAAGACTTCATCCTGTTCGATTGGACAAGGGAGACATGGAACCATGTGCCTATTTCAGAAACCTCCGGAACTGAAGCCGCTGCCGCCGACGCCGACGGTGAACGACGCGGATGTCAAAGCCCGTGAGGATGCCGCCCGAGCTGCGCTCAACCAGCAGCAGCAGGGCACAGCCGGCACGGTGAAAACCGATCTCGCGCCGTCCGACGTTGTCGGGCAGAAGCGCGTCTTGCTGGGAGTTTGATCATGGCGCGCACCTCAGCATCGCAGCACAATGGTCCGTTCCGGCCGCAGCCTGTCGCTCCAGCCTCGACTGAAACCAAGATCACGGCCGCTGCAATGCCGACCGGCGGTGTCGGTTGGACCGGCTGGCTCTCCGCGATCTGGTACGCTCTTGCCGGCGTCGCCTCGGGCTCGGCCGACAGCGGCAACCCGGTCAAGATTGGAGGTGTCTATAACACTCTCGGTCTTGCCGCTCTGACGGCCGGACAACGCGGCGATGCGCAGTTGGACAACAACGGCAACCTTTACACTCGCCTGATCGGCACGGCGGTTACGGGCGTCGATGCTGTTCCCAATTCGCTCATCTATGGCACTGATACCGCCCGGAACACCAACCGGCCGGTTGCCGTGGCGCAGCACAAATTCAACGGCGCCACCTGGGATCGCAACCGCAAGCCGAATGCCACCAAGATACTGCCGTCCGCGGCGGCGTCGACCAATTCCGATTTTGCCAAGGCCTCCGCTGGCGATCTGTGGTGCATCAGCGGCTTCAACGCCGCCGCGTCGGTGCGATACCTGAAGGTATTCAACAAGGCCTCGGCGCCGACGGTCGGCACGGATACGCCTGTCATGGTCATCGCGCTGCCGGTTGGCGCCTTCAACCTGAACTTGGGTGGCCACTACCTCGGTACCGGCATCGCATTCGCTTTGACCACTGGGGCGGCGCTGCTCGACACCGGTGCCCTCACCGCCGCTGATATCGTCGGCCTTACCCTGACGTATGCCTGATGACCGACAAGCGTGCACATGACATCCTGTCGCGGCAGTCGGATCTCGAAACGGAGCGATCCGCGTACGAGACCGTATGGGAAACCGTCGCCGAATTCTGCGATCCCGACGCGCCCGACGTGTGGCGCGGTCGGCGCTCGGGTGGCGGCCGTGAGAGCCAGGCTGAGCGGCAGGAGCGCCGTGGCTCGCGGGTGTACGCGAACACGATCAACAGCGCTGCCAACCGGCTGGCCGCCGGGCTCGAAAGCCTCATCATTCCGCAGTCCGAAAAGTGGCACGGCCTCTCTACGGCTGCGATGGACGATGAGGAGACCGACGAAGAGAAGGAATGGGCCGAAAGCCTGCGCGACTTCCTGTTTGCGCTGCGCTACTCGGCGAACTCGAACTTCGTGCCGGCCACGCAGGCCTGCCTGCGCAATGTCGTGCGCTACGGCCCGGCCTATCTCTATGCTGAGGAGGGCTTCGGATCGACGCTGATCCGCTACGCTTCCATTCCCGTGGTCGAAGGGTACCTGTCCCGCAACCGCTGGGGCCAGGTCGACATCTTCCACCGGCGCTACGAGCGCACGGCGCGGCAGGCTGCGCAGCTCCTGGGCTATGACAATCTGCCCGCCAAGATCAAGGCGATGGTCGATGATCCGACGAAGTGCGAGCAGAAAATCAGCCTGATCCAGTGTGTGCAGCCGCGCGACGAGCGCAAGATGTACAATCTCGCCGGCCGCTACGACTATCTGGATACGGCGTTTGTCTCCTACCACGTCATCGAGGAGGAAGAGACGATCGTGAAGGAAAGCGGGTTCCGCACCTTCCCGATCTCGACCTTTAGCTGGCGGCGGTATGAAGGCGATCCCTACGGCATTTCGCCGACGATCGAGGCGCTTGTCACGGTCAAGGAAGAAAACGCGGTGCGGCGCTCCGGCCTACGCGCTCTGCAACAGATCACCGATCCTGCCACCGCCTCGAAGGCCAGCCTCGATTATGTGCCGGTGCTCAACCCCGGGCAGAACTATGAAGGGCTGCTAGACCAGAACGGGCGTCCGCAGATCGTGCCGATCAACACTGGGGCAAACCCGACGTTCGCCTTCGACTACGCCAAGACGCGCGCCGACGAAGTCCGGGATATGATGTTCGTGAACCTGTTTCAGGTTCTCGTGCAAAATCCGCAGATGACGGCGACCGAAGCCCTGATCCGCAACGAAGAGAAGGCTTCGCTGCTCGGTCCGTCGGGCTCGATCATCCAGGCTGGCTTCGCGACGAACCTCGATCGTGAGATGGGCATTCTGGAGGAGAAGGGCCTGTATGATCAGGACAGCCGCTTCCTGCCGCCCGAGAGCCTGGCCGGCAAGCAGGTGCGGCCGACCTTCACCAGCCCGCTCGATGTGCTGCGCCGCTCCGCGGAGGCCAAGGACACCATGCAAGTCATCGGCGCGGCGGTACAGATCGCACAGTTCCAACCCGATGTGATGGACGCGATCGATGGCGAGGAGGCGTTGCGCATCATCCACAGCGCCGGTCGTAGCCCGCAGCGCTTCTTCCGCAATCAGGATGAGGTCGCCGCGCTCCGCGATGCGAAGGCAAAGGCGGCGCAAGCACAAAAGGGTATGGCCGGAATCGCCACGGCGGCGAGCGTTGCCAAGGATGCAGTGCCGGCGGCGGTCCAGGCGCGTGACAGCGGGCTACTCGATGCCCTGCAAGGCATGATGCCACAGGGTGGTCAGCAGTGAGCAAGGCCAAGCCGTTCGTTCACTCCAAGCAGTTCGGCGGACCTGCCAAGTCCGCCGACGCGCTCACCAAAGCGTATCTGCGCGTCTTCTCCGGGCAGGATGGCGAGATGGTGCTTGCCGATCTGGTGGCGACTGTCGGCTACTATCGCCGGCCGTCGTACGCCCAGTGGCTGCAAGACCGGAAGTCGCCCGCCGGCTTCGAACTGCACAGCGCTCTATCCAATGCACGTGCCGAAGTGGTGCAGCACATCATGGCGTTCCTGACGCTGACGGACGATCAATTGATCGCGCTCGAACGCGCTGCGCGTTTGGAAGGGCAATAAGGGATGAGGGTATGTCCATCGAGAAGTCCAATCGGATGGGACCCTTCGTCTTCACACCGGCCGGCCAGCATCTCTTCTTGAGTTGTATGGCAAGTTTGGCTGCACCTTTTGCAGTCGGGTCAGATTTTGGCTCGTATTCAATCACGTCGACAGTCGAAGGTCTGGTTTTGCTGTCAAGGGTGATTTGGAAAACAACTCTGAAATGTCCTTGGAGTTCGACGGGAATCCTTAAACAGTCGCCGACTTTCGTCTCCAGCTGCGTGCGCTCTTCGGCGTGAGCAGCGTTCACAGAGGCCAGCAACGCCAAGGTAATAGCGGTTCGCATTCATAATCCTCCCGAGCGCACGCTTAGACCTTACACCGCGACGACTGACCTCGCATACAGATTAAAAAGTTTGCCCGCGGCGGGTTCAGCCGAAAATCTTCCCAAGAATGGAGATACGACCATGACACGTGGACTTCCGCGAACCCTTCAGCGCGCCGCAGCGCGTGAGGCCGGCGTTGCGCCGCCCAAGTCAGGACTGACAGCCGTCACCAGCGGTGGTGGCGGCACCTTCAAGACCGTCTTTACCTTCAACGGCATGCAGGTGCCGGTCACGGATGCTCTGGCCTACGCCTCGCAGAAGATCTTCGATTTTCTCGATGGGAAGATCAGGGTGAAGGGCGGCACGGCACGGCTGCAGTTCGCAGTCCTGACCACACGCGCCTCGACCATCAATGACAATGCCGCCCTGACATGGGGGCTCGGCACGGTCGCTGCATCGAATGCCACGCTCTCCTCGACCATGCAGAATGTGGTCCCCGTGACTTCGCGCACACTCGACGGCGCGGTTGCTGCTCCCTCGACTGCGTCCACTGCTGATGTAGTGGCGGCCGCGACGTTCGACGGCACTGTCACGCCGGTGGATCTCTACCTCAACCTGTCGTTCGCCACCGGCACCGACATCGACGCCGACGGCACGCTGGCGGTGACCGGCACCATCACCCTCCTGTGGGAAAACTGGGGGGACAACGTCTGATGTGCTTCTTTGTCTCTCGACGGCATCTCGCAAAGCGCATGAGAGGTCGCGCCTTTCGGCGAGTGCGGCCATCTGGAGCCAGGGTGCAGTCTCAGCCGAGTGATCACCAATTCCGCACTGTATTCGTGCTGTCACCAAAGCGGCCCCGTAAGGCCGCCTGACACCCTGCGGCTGGGTGAGCCGCTCAATCAAAGGAACATTCTCTCATGACAGATCAGGCAGACGCCGGGTCCGTGGTGGTCGATCCACCGGCGGGCGCCCCTGCAACGCCAGCGGTTACGACAGACAACGGGTCCGCTGTCACGACCGACCAAAGTCCATTCTCCGGTCTTTCCGAAGGCGCCCGGAAATGGGTCGACACCAAGGGCTACAAATCGCACGAAGACATCGTGTCGGCTGCGCTGAGCCTCGAACAGAAGCTTGGCACATCTGTCGCGGTGCCGGCGGCCGACGCGCCGAAGGAAGAGTGGGAGAAGTTTAACTCCAAGCTTCCCGAAGCGATGCGGCCGGTGACATCGCCGGACAAGCTGGAATTCAAGCGCCCGGAAGGGCTCCCTGAGAACGTCCCCTATTCGGATGAACTCGCAACGGCGGCCAAGCAATGGGCTGTTGACGCGGGCGCAACCCCGAAGGTGGCGCAGGCCTATCACGACAAGTATGTGGCCTACGCGGCCGAACAGGCGAAGGCGGCTCAAACCGCGCTCGCCCAATCGGTCGAGGCAACCCATACCGAACTCGTGAAGGACTGGGGACCGGTGGACAGCGACGGCTTCAAACAGAAGCTCGAGGTGTCCAACCGCGCGCTGAAGAAGCTTGGCCTGGTCGACGCGTACAAAGCCAAGGGTATCCTCCTGGCCGATGGCACGTTGACCGATCCGCAGATCGCGCGGGCATTCCTCGCGGTCGGTGATGCGATGTTCAAGGAAGACACGATCGATGGCGGCAACGCGGCGGTGGGCGAAAACCCCTTCAAGCGTGACAGCGCCGGCAAGATCAAGAGCATGACGGCGATTTCAGCCCTCGTTAAAAGCGACCCTGAACGCGCGAAGCGGCTTGCCCGCGAAGCCGGTGAGAACCCGGATTTGTGGGTGTCCAGCAATCCCCTGTGATGGGACCGACACCGCTCCGCACTGCTTAAAGGAACCATCTAAATGGCAGACGCCTACACCCGCATTGCGGACTCGATCGTCCCGTCCGTCTATGCGCAGTACTCGTTCGAGGAACACGTGCAGTCCCTCGAAATTTTCCAGGCCGGCATCCTCTACACCGATCCGGCTATCTCGGCGAAGCTGAGCATGGGCGGCCGCTCCGTCGACATGCCCGGCTGGAAGGATCTCGGCAACGATCCGTCGGAACCCGTCAATGACGATCCGTCCGATTCCATCGAGATGAAGAAGATCGGTTCGCGGCGTGAAGTCGCGGCCCGCAACATCCGTGCACAGGCATGGGGCATTCCCGACCTGACCTCAATCCTTGCCGGCGACGATCCGCAAAAGATCATCGTCCAGCGCCAGACGGAATACTGGCAGCGTGCGAACAAGCTGGCGCTGATCGCCATCCTGAAAGGCGTGATCGCGGACAACATCCTGAACGATGGCGGCGACCTGGTGCGCGACACCAACGCCTCCATCACCGATGTGGACATCATCGAAGCGGCCTACCTGATGGGCGACCGCGCCGACAAGTTCAAGACGGTCTGGATGCATTCGAAGCAGATGAAGGCCCTCAAGCTGGCTGATCTGATCGACTACGTTCCGTCCTCGCAGCAGGGTGGGCCGCTGATCCCCTACTACATGGGGCTCCGCGCCGTGGTCGATGACGACATCCCTGTGGCAACCGGCGAATACACCGCCTTCATGTTCAAGGATAAGGCGATCATGTGGAACGAGCTTCCGGTCAACACGGAAGGCGGCCCGCTGGAATTCGACCGCAAGCCGCGCCAGGCGCACGGCGGCGGTGTGACCGAGATGGTAGGGCGTCGTCACTTCGTCCCGCACGTCCCCGGCACTCGCTTCCTCGACGCTTCGACGGCCGGTGAATTCGCGACCGACGCCGAACTGGCGCTGGCGGCGAACTGGGACCGCACCGCGTCGAGCGTCAAGAACATGACGTTCATCGCGCTCAAGACCACCGAGGCCTGATCTTCGGGCCAAGGAACTGCAACGGGCGGGCGGCTTCGGCTGCTCGCCCTTTTGTCGTGAGGAAAGAACCGATGATTACCTCGAAACGAAAGCCAGCCGAGACGCGCAAGGAAGCGGTGCGCCGGCAATTCCGCGAACAGGCCGAACGGCTCAACCCGAGCCCGTTCGTGCAGATCTTGAATTCTCGCGGACTGCCCCGGAAACAGCCGCGCCATAGCAACCTGAAAGTCTGACCATGGCGCTGACCGATCTCGACGTGGCCAACATGGCGATCGCGGTGCTTGATGAAGCACCGATCGATAGCCTTGATCAGGACATCAAGGCGGCACGTCTCCTCAACTTGCATTTCAACCTGACGCGCGAAGCCGAATTAACGAAGCATGCCTGGGTTTTTGCCATTCTGCGGTCCTCGATCGCCGGCGCCGATACCGGCTCGGGCGAATGCACGCTGAATTGGGCATATGAACTGCCGGGCGACTGCCTGCGGCCGCTGCCGCCGACTGACAACGGCGAGCCCGACGGCGTGCCGATCTCATGGCGGCAGGAAGCGGGGGTCATCTACACGAACCTCTCCGGCCCGCTGACTCTCCGCTACATCGCCAACCTCACTGATCCCAATGACTGGGACGCGCTGTTCACCGAAGTGGTTGTCGCTGCGCTCGCCATCAAGGTTGCGCATCCTCTGACCCACAAGTCGGGCATGATCGACATCGCTCGCAGCGCCTATGACAGGGCGCTGGACGCGGCGTTCTCCGCGCAAGCCATCCAGCGCGGCGGAAGGATGGGGACGAACTCCTGGGCGCAAGCCCGTGGCGACTGGCGGATTTCGCGCTGATGGCGACGCTTTACCCAGTCCAGGACACGTTCGTTCGTGGTGAGGTATCGCCGCGTCTGCATGCCCGTGCATCACTGGACCTCTATCGCGCGGCGCTGTCGACGTGCCTGAATTTTGTCACCTTGCCGCATGGCGGCATCCGCAAGCGCGGTGGCACCTATTTCGCGGCTGAGGTGAAGACTTCGGCAAAGAAGACCCGGATGATCCCGTTCATCTTTTCGGCGGATCAGGCCTATGCGCTCGAATTCGGTGATCTCTATATCAGGGTCTATGCCTACGGCGCCCGCGTTGGCACCGTGGAAGTGGTCTCGCCCTATATCGAAGCCGACCTGTTCGACATCCAGTATGTGCAATCCGCCGATCAGATGTGGATCATGCACAAGGACTATCCGCTGAAGGTTCTGACCCGAACGGCACATATGGCATGGACGCTCGATGAATATCCCTTCGAGGACGGCCCTTACGATGACATCAACGACACTTCGACCACGCTGACGCCGGCGGATTACGGTTCGCTCACGCCCAAGATGACCGGCCTCACGACGCCGTCTGGCACCGTGGATAGCACAGGCTCCAATTCCAACGCGTGGAAACTGTTCGACAAGGACGGCGGCTCAGAGGTCTCCTTTGCCGTCCAGGACGGCTTCATCAGCTATCGCTTGGCGGGCGGTGTCCAGGCCATTGTCGATGCCTATTTCGTCACCTCCAGCGGCAAGTATGCCGGGTCCGACGCCCCAAGCTCATGGAAATTGGAGGGATCGAACGACGGCGCGGCCTGGTCGACCATCGACAGTCAGCAAGGTGAGAACGGCTGGGCCGGCACCGAAACGCGCTATTTTGAGTTCTTCAACAAGACGCCCTACGAATACCATCGCTTCCGTTGGCTCGGGAACAATGGCGGCGACAACACGAGAATTGCGGAAATCGGTCTGAACCGAGCCGCCGCCAGCCAGACGCCATTCAATCTCACGGCGTCCTCGACCGCCGGCATCAACGATGGAGCTGGTTTCCAGACATCCGATGTAGGCCGCAATGTCCGTCTCCTCGGCTCGGATGGCCACTGGCGCTGGGCGGAGATCAAGGCACGGACAAGCGCGACCGTCGTGACAATCGTCATCCATGGCCTTCCGCTGCCTGACCTCTCCCCGATTTCCCGCTGGCGCCTCGGCACCCTGATCAATGGCAAATATCTGGAATCCGGCTCGCTCTACGAAGAGCGCCTTGCGTTCAGCCGCAAGTTTTCCGTGTACGCCTCGGCAACCGGTGACTTCAACAATTTCGCGGTCGGTGAAAAAGACGATGATGCGATGGCATTTCTACAGGCCGGCGGCGGTCAGGCCAATGACATCACATGGATCGCCGATTCCGACGGCGCGCTTTTGATCGGCACCTCGGGCGGTGTGCGTGCGCTGTCGGGCTCGGGCATAGACGAGGCGCTGACGCCATCCTCGTTCAAGAACCGGCGCTCGCGCACCGCAGGATGCTCGCGCATTCGTCCGATCGATGCCGGGCAATCCTTTCTCTATGTGACGCGATCGCGAAGGACCATCGCCGAACTCTCCCAGGTCAACACCGGCCGCTTCAGCTCCGATGATATTGGCCAGATTTCAGAGCACATTCCGAAGAAGGGCGTGGTCGAGCTTGCTTTTCAAACCGATCCCGATCCGCTGTTGTGGTTCCCGCTCGATAACGGTGAACTTGGCGGCTACACCCATCAGCCATCGCAGGACGTGCGCGGCATGCATCGCCATGACATCGCCGGCGCCTATTCGGGTTCGGCGTGGGGCATCGTGGAAAGCGCATGTGTGACGCCGGGACAGACCGGAAATGATGATCTCTGGCTCATCGTGAAACGCACCATCAGCGGCGTAACGAAGCGCTATATCGAAGTGCTCCAGGCACCTTTCGAGTATGACGCGATCGACGATGCGTTCGCCGTCGACTGCGGGCTGACTTATTCCGGCGCGACCGTGGGGACGGTTTCCGGCCTTTCGCACCTCAATGGCCAGACGGTCGATGTTCTCGCCGATGGCAAGGTCTTCAAGGGGCTCACGGTCGGATCGGGACAGGTGACATTGCCCGGTGGGGCAACCGCGGCAAAATGGCAAGTCGGTCTGCCGTTCAATTCCGAAGCCGATACGCTCGAGCTCGACGTGGGCGGCAAGGACGGGTCAATCGTCGGTCGGCGCAAGAAGGTCGCGCGCGTGATCATGTCGCTGCTGGAGACCGACACGACCGGGCTATCGGTGCAATCGTTCATGCGGGGGCGTTGGGAGAATGTCCGCCTTCCAAGCATCGTTGCTCCTGACGGCAAAGCGACCCTGTTCACCGGCAACGTTGAAGTGCCGATCGATGACACATGGGAAGGCCAGGGCAGGGTCCGCATCCGCCATACCAACCCGACGCCCTGCACGATCCGCGCATTCACTCCCGCTTTTGACGCTGAACCGTAGGTTTTCCGATGTGCACCATTGCCCTAATTGGCCTCGGCCTCTCGGTCGGCGGCGCGCTGGTCGAAGGCCAGCAGCAACAGCAGATGGCCGATATGCAGGCCAAGGCTTACCAGCAGCAGGCCCAGGCTGATGCCCAAGCTTCGGCATTCGAACAGGCCCAGGAAAAGCACAAGCAGGATCTATTGAAGTCGCAAGCCGTCGCGGCTGCGGGCGCGTCCGGTGTTGCTCTGGCCGGCTCGCCGACCGAAGTGCTTGCCGCCAACGCCCGGCAAAACCAGCTCGACCTGAAGGCGATCCAGTTCAACTCGCAGCTTCGCCAGAACAACCTGAACACCCAGGCGTCGATCTCGCGCTTCTCGGGCAAGCAGGCGGTCACCGGGAGCATCTTCAAGGCGGGTGGTAATCTGTTTTCGGGCATCCAGAAAATCCAGATGGCTCAATCTCCTTTCGCGGCGCAGTGACCCATGGCCACCATTCCTCTCCAAATCGCTGAACGTCGCCTCGATCCGGGGAATGTCGTCCAGTACCCGCAGGGCGGCGAAACCGGCCGCGCCTTGCAGGAAGTGGGCAGCGACTTCACGGCTGTTGCCGACCGCATCCAGCAGCGCCAAGACGAGATGGACCGCTTCAAGCGGATCACCATCGAGAACGCCATGGATGCCGACACCGCCAACCAGGCGGCGGAGGCGGCGCGCAACGGCTCGGCGGACGGCGCAGGCCTCCACGACACCATTGTTGGTCAGGTCGACCCGGCAACCGGGAAGGTCGCGAAGCCGGGGCTGTTCGACACCATTGCTGATAGGTACCGCGCGCAGATCCCGCAAAGCCAGCGAGGGTATTTCGATGCGAGCCTTCCGGCAAAGCGGTTGCAGCTGTCGGGTAGCGCTGCGTCGGCCCAATTCGAGCAGGAGCAGAAATATGCAACGCTCGAAACGACCAAAATCCAGAACGGGTTGATCAGCACCATCCTGCAGATGGACCCGAACGACAGCGCGTCCTACGACGCCTACAAGGCCAAGGGGCGGCAGGCGATCCTTGCAAGCCCGCTCGCACCGCTGGCGAAGCAATCGACGCTAGAAGGCTGGGACCAGGCCGCACCGAAGGCGCTCGCGCAGGCGATCACCGCACGCGATCCGGGCCAGTTGCGCCGGCTGTTCGGCATGGCGCCTCCGGCGGGTGCCAGCGCGTCAACGGGCATCGTAGCGACCGACATCCCGCCGGAAGGCGCGGCGCTGCTCAACGCCATTGCCGGGCCGGAGAGCGGCGGCAAGTACAACGTCATCAACGGCGGTGAAACGTTCTCCAGCTTCGCGGCTCACCCGAAGGCTGGACAGCACGGCGATTCCGGCATCGCGGCCGGCCGATATCAATTCCTGCCGTCGACTTGGGATCGAGCGTCGAAGGCTCTTGGTCTCACCGATTTCTCGGAGGCCAATCAGGACCGAGCCGCATGGTGGCTGGCAAAGCAGGATTACAAGGCCAACACGGGCCGCGACCTTCAAGCCGACCTGAAGTCACCGGATGCCCAGGTCAAGGCCAACATCCGTCAGGCCCTCTCGTCCACATGGACGGGATTGAAGAACGTTGGCGACGGCAACTTCGCCCGCAGCTTGGACGATGTCGGCGCTCGGTCGATCCCAGATGCGCCGAACCCGGAAGCCGTCACCTTTCTTGAAAGCCGGTTGGTCGGCCACTCGGCGGACCATGTCACCAACATGCAGCCAGCGCTGCAAAACCGGCTTGCAGCATTCATTCAATCGGCCCCGCCCGGCATCCGCGACAAGCTGGGGATTTTCTCGGGCGCACGGTCTGATGGGCGGCAGGCCGAGCTGTATGCCGCCGCCCTGAAAAAATATGGCTCCGAGGAGGAAGCCCGTAAATGGGTTGCCCCTCCCGGCAAGTCCAACCACAACAAGGGCCAGGCGGCCGACCTGTCCTATGGCGGTCAGTCCTTGGCGAAAGCGCCTGCCGCCGTTGTCAGTTGGGTGCATGACAATGCCGGCGCCTTCGGTCTGAAGTTCCCGCTGGCCAATGAAAACTGGCACATCGAGGTAGACGAGACGCGCGGCGGCCGGCCTCCGGCGAACGCGACGATGGATAAGCGCTTCGCCGGCATGTCGCCTGACGACATGTTGCAGCTCGCAAATCAGGACGATGTTGCTTTCCGGCAGAAGCAGGCGGCGGACGTTGCCCAGGCCAAGGTCGAGTATCAGGCTTACAAAGACCACATCGAGCTTGGCATTCGCACGGGCGAAATCCGAGACCCCGCCCAGATCCTCAACAGCAAGCTGAACGAAGGCGATCAGGCGACGCTGTACGAGATGCAGAAGAACGAAAATAAAGACAATGCCGGGGTCGACGCTATCATCAGCGCGCTCGGCGCAAACCAGAAGGTTCCGATCAACACCTTCGACAGCGATCAGACGAAGATCGGCGATAAGGCTTTCGGGCAATATGTCGCCAAGGTGGCGCCGGAAAATCAGCCTGCGGCGACTGCGACCTATGTCGCGGCGACCGGCTACATTCCTGACCAGGTGCAAGCGCAGCTTCGGCAGGGTGCGGCATCGACCACCGCGCCAGCACTCGCAGCCAGCCTTTCGCAAGCCGACACCCTCCAGAAGATCGCGCCGGCGTCATTCGGTGCGATCCCCGGCAGCGATGTGCAGACCAAGCTCACTGACTTCCGGCACATGGTCAATGATCTGGGGATGCCGGGCGAAGCCGCCGCGGCTGAAATCCTTCGCCGCGCCGATCCGGCCGTGAAGGTCAATCGCGAGGTGCTGAAGCCAAAGGCGGACGAGTTCGCAAAAAAGCTGACGGTCGGCGACGTGACGAACGCATTCGATCCCGGGATGTTCAGCAGCGAGCCTGGCGCCGGGCTGATGCCGGAGCAGTCGTCGGCGCTCCTGGCAGAATATCGGGAGATCGCCACCGAGAAGTTTTATGACACCAATGGCGATGTCGGGCTCGCGAAAGCTCGGGCGGTCGAGGATCTGAAAAAGCGCTGGAACGTGACGAACATCACCGGATCACCGACGCTGATGCGCATGCCGCCGGAACTGCACTATCCGCCGATCGGCGGGAACTACGACTATCTGCGCCAGGATGCCATGGCGACCGCGCAAGCCTATGCCAATGAGCACGGCGGCCAGAAGGTCGAGAACGTCACGATCTGGCCGTCCGATAAGACGCGCGCCGACATCGAGCAGGGCCGCCCGCCACGCTATCGCCTGTTCTACCAGTACAGCGATCATGGCCAGCCGACCTTCACCGAGGTGTTTGCTGGCCCGTGGGGCGTCGGTGCTGACGCGATGCGGCAGTATTCGGATGATGCAGGCAAGAAATCCGTTCACCTCTCGGACGTGTCGGACCGTGCCAACGACATCGAGCTTTCCGCCGAGAAGAAGGCCCGCGCCATAAACGCCGATCCCGGCACAGAGGATTTCATCAAGGCGCTCAATTCCGAAGCCACGGTCGGCGCCGGTAGGGTCCAAGCTGACATGTACCGGCAACAGAACGCTGAGCCGGTGGCGCCTGCACCGCTCACGCCTGAAGATCAGCGCGCCAGGGATCGCGGCACGAGCACTTACGATGGAAGCCAGAAGACAGGCTTTGGGAACAACTGATGGGCATCCTGAACTATCCCGACGATCCGCCGCTGGCCGGGTTCGGTGCTATCGACTACCGGCCGGACCCTGACAAAGAGGTTGATCCCGACACGGCAACGATAGTCGGCGCCGCCTTTCGTCAGGGCAACACCGTCGCGTCGATGGCGTCGAACAAGATGGCCGGGATCGATACGCGCACGCCCGAAGATGGGTTCGACGGCAAGGCGCGGTGGGATGAAATCCGGGGCACGTCCTACGAAAGCGACTGGTCGCGCTTCGCCCCGATGCGCAACCGGATCGCCTTCAACGCGATGAAATCGCAGATCGACATGGAGCGCGAAGACAAGCGCAACCTCGATGCCGGCGGGTGGACTGCCACCATAGCGAGCCTCGGCGCTGGCCTGATCGACCTTCCAAGCCTGATCCCTGGTGGCGAACTGGCCACCGGTGTCCGAATTGGCCGCGCCGCTGTCACGACCGGCATTCGCACCGGTGTCGCCGGCGCGCTCGGTGCGGGAGCCTCTGAAATCGCCCTCCAAGCATCGCAGCAGACCCGGCCGCTCTCAGAAAGCGCCCTGAACGTCGGGTCCGGGGCGGTCCTGAGCGCGCTCCTCGGTGGCGGGGCTGGCGCCTTGATGTCGGCCGCCGAGCGCCGCGCTGCGCTTCAGACGGTCGAGCGGATCATGGCCGACCCCGGCAACGCGAACGCCTACACCGAGTTTCGCGACGGCGTTGCCCAGGGGGTCAATGCGCAAGCGGTGCCTGGTCCGGTGCTGGAAGACTATGACATCGGCAAGGGCGCGAAGTTGGTGGGCGCTGCGCAGGCGCAAATGGTGCCGCTGCTACGGGCTGCTCACAGCCCTTCCGCGCCCGTTCGTGAAATCATGTCGAACATGGCCGAGACGGGTTATTATCTCGAACGCAACGCGCGCGGCGAAGGCGACATCTCCGTCGAAAGCGCGGTCAAGGAATGGGATCGCGGCGCTGTTGCGAAAGCACTGAAGACAACGCGCGAACTCTACAGCGACGGGGTCAAGAACGGCCTCAACCTCACGCCGGAAGAATTCCGCACTGCCGTGGCGAAAGCCATGCGCCGGGGCGATGAGAGCGAGCACGATGCCGTTTCGAAAGCGGCCGGCTTTTGGCGCTCCACGCTGTTCGAGCCGCTGAAGGAATACGCCATTCGCGAGGGTCGGCTGCCGCCGGATGTCAGCGTGAAGACGGCGACATCGTACCTGACCCGTATGTGGAATGCGCCGCGGCTGACCGCCGAAGAGGCCCGTTTCAAGGAAATCGTCCGGCCATGGATTGACGAGCAGATTTCGCACCTCGAATTCAAGAGCGACGAAATCCGGCTCGGCAACAAAATTGTCGACAGCGACAAGGCCATGGAGACGCATGACCGGCTCACGTCGCGGGTCCAGAACCTCGAAGATCGCCTGGCCGAACGCACCGGCTCGCGCCAGCGCCGCACCGATGCGCTCACGAAGCTGAACCAAGATCGGCTCGACGTGCTCAAGACACGTGCGCCAGCGGCGCTGGTGAAGCGCCTGCGCGGCGCGGACGAGAACGCCGTGATGGTGGACGCTGTGAAGCAAGCTCGCGTTGCCGAGCGTTCCGCAGGCAAGCAGCAGACTTTTGCCGAACGATCGCCTGTGCTGGCGATCATCAAGGCAAAAGGCGGAGCGCGCGTCGGCTCGAAACTCGACAATGAGCTGCGCGCGATGGGCGTGACGCCGAAGTCTCATCCCGGCATGTTCGTGAAGAAAGGCGGCATTGGCGATGTCGACAACTTCGTCCATGCCGAAGACGAGATCTTCGCCAACCTTGGCCAGGACGGCAATGGCTATGTCGACCATCGCGACCTAATGGAGGCGATTCGTTCCGAACTAGCCGGCAATCCGTTGCGCACCGCTGACGAAGAGGCTGCGGCGGCCGCGCTGGACGATCTGGACAAGACGGCGGCGCAATGGCTCGATCAGGTCGGCCTGCCGGCCGATGCCTCGGTGAAACAGGTGCGCGATCACATTGCGCGCGTGCAGGCTGCGGAACGAAACACCGAAGGCCTCGATACTCGCATCTCCCGTTTTGAACGGGAGCTTGAAGAATTCGATCAGGCAACCGACGCGGTCGTCAACGAACATGCGATCAGCAAGACCGAACTGCAGAACGCCAGCGACCATCTCCAGTCCCTGGAAGATGAAATCGCCAAGTCGGTCGACCTCGCCAAGTCATCGCCCCGCGTGCGCCTGGTCGTAGACTATGCCACCGTGAAGCGAGACATCTTCAAGGCCAAGCTTTCGGAGCGGTCTCTGCGCAAGCGCGTGGACGCACTTCGCCGAATGGATGCCGAAGGCCGGTCGAACGATGCGATGCTGTCAGAACTGGCCGCCAAGTCGATTGATCTGGATCGGCTCCAGGCCAACATCGAAGGCCTGAAGGTGAAGGCGAACAAGCTGGAGCCTCTTGTGCCCAAGGTCAAACAGGAGATCCCAGATTTCGTTTCTGACGCGGATCGGGCCGACTATGTAAACGGCATCGTCAACGACATCCACACGCAACTCACTGGCCGCGCGCGGCAGGGCATGCCGTCGTACGATATGGTCATGAGCGACCGTGGCCCGATGAAGGAACGCACCTTCAACATCCCGGATCATCTGATCGAAGACTTCCTCGAGCACGACATAGAAATGATTGGCCGGCGCTACGCCCGCGTAATGGCTACCGACATCGAGCTTGCTCGCATGGACAAGCGACTGGGAGGCAAGGGCGATCCGACTTTGCAATCCCAGATCGACCGAGTGCGCACCGACTATCTCCAGCAGCGCGACGCGGTGAACGCCTCGGCGCTCGATCAGAAGGAAAAGGCAAAGGCGCTTAAGGCGCTCACGGCTCGGGAGACGAACGACGTTGAAGACCTTGCGGCCGTTCGCGATCTGCTGCGCGGGCAATACAACGTAGGCGGCGCCAACACCAATTTCGCGCGCGTGCTTCGCGTCGTCCAGGCGTTCAACTATGTGCGGTCCCTCGGCGGTGTTCTGGTGGCGTCGGCGACGGACGCGGCGCGGCCGGCGATGGTGCATGGTTTCAGCCGGTATGTGAGCGAAGGCGTCGCGCCTCTATTCACGAACCTGAAGGCCATCAAGCTGGCGGTCGAGGACGCGCGAACGGTAGGCGCCGTCACGGAAAACGTGCTGCAATCGCGCCTGGCGTCGATGGCGGAACTTGCCGATCCGTACTCGCACAATTCGCCTTTCGAGCGCTTCATTGACAACATGTCCAACACCTTCTCGAAGCTGACGCTGCTGCCGTTTTGGAACGACATGCACAAGTCGATTGGTTCGGTGCTGACGCAAAACCGCGTGCTGAAGAACGTGACACAGGACTATGCGAACCTCGCTGCGGCCGAACGTCGATACATGGGCTTCGTCGGGATCAACCCCGATATGGCGGAACGGATCGCCAAGCAGTTCGATCAGTTCGGATCGATCGAGGGGAACGTGCACGTGCCCGGGATCGACCACTGGACCGACATCGGTGCACGCCGGGCGTTCGCCGCTGCCATCAACAAGGATGTCGACACGATCATCGTCACCAAGAGCGTGGCCGACGTGCCGCTATTTACGCACACTCCCGCCGGCCGCGCGCTGATCCAGTTCCGGTCGTTCGCAATTGCATCCAACCAGCGGGTGCTGATGCGCGGCCTGCAAGAAGGGCCGCGATCTTTCATCCAAGGCACCCTGGCGATGATGACGCTCGGCATGGCCGCTTACTATTTCAAGAACTATGAATCGAACCGAGAAGCAACGAACAACGTCGGCACCCTCGTCGCTGAAGGCCTCGACCGCGCCGGCGTCTTCCCTCTAGCGTTCGAAATCAACAACACATGGGAAAAGCTTGGGGCACCAGGCCTCTATGAGGTTGCATCTCGCATCGGCATGAAGATCGACCCATCGGCTGACAAGCGGGGGCCTGCGTCGCGCTACGCAAACCGAGATGCGTTCGGTGCTCTGCTCGGGCCTTCATTCCAACTCGGCACCGATGCCGCGCAGCTCCTCGGCATTCCTGCCCAGGCGTTGTCGTCGCTGACTGACGGCGATCCGTCGACCAACCCGGACCTGAAAAAACAGGACATCGATCGGATCTCGAAGATGATCCCGTTCGCGACCTTGCCGTACTGGCGGTGGGCGATCGAAGGCGGCTTCGGCTTGGGCGATAGTGGCCTGAAGCCAATGGTAAAGCAGGCCGTCGACGCTCAATAATCGCAGTCGTCGGTAACGTTCATGCCTCGGTGACATTCGCTTGGTGCGCCGTCGCTGCTCCTATGGCCTTGATGGGTAGCAGCGAATACGGCGACGGCAGCAAACCAAACAACGATCACCCATTTCCACGCCACATCGAACTCCAGCCAGATGCGGAAGCGCTGGTAGTGGGTCAATTTTCTGACGGCCTGAACCATGGCCGCCAACTCAACCTCAAAACCAGAAATCTTTCAAGCCTCGCCTCCGGGCGTTGCTTAATGGAGTACACCAGATGGCCCCGCCGGATACTGCCGCAGTTCGACTTCTGACAGGTGAACGGGAGCCCGTGCGCTTGGCAACTACAGCAAATATTCCCACGGTCACGGTTGCCGGCGTTTCGCGCATCATGGGGCTGAAGACGATCGACGGTTTCCTGACAGCCGTCGGTGACCGGATTCTGGTCAAGGATCAGACCGACGCCCGCCTCAACGGCATCTATACGGCCAGTGCTGGGTATTGGTATCGCGCTGCCGACGCGCGCTCGCCCCGCACGATGCAGAAGGGCACGACGGTCCATGTCCAGGAAGGCACCGTCTCGGGCGGCTGTGTCTATGCCTTCCAAACGCTTAACCCCGTGATCGGCACCAGCAACATCGTTATTTCCTTCTATTTATCCGATGACCCGGCCGGAGACTTCGCCGGCGCCGTCCAACCGCTTATTGATGCCGCCCAAGCTGCTGCCGACCTCGCGCAGCAGTATGCGGCGGACGCGGCCGGCGTCTCGGGAGTCAACGTGCCCATCTATGCATCGGTGGCCAGCGCGGCTGGCAGCACCATCGCTGCGGGCGTGAAGAGCCTTCGGACACAGTTCAATGCTCCGTCTTATGCGTCTCTCCCTTCGCTTGTTGGCGGCGCCAATTATAGCCGAATGTCGAATGCGACCATCGATGCGGCTGGCTACCCAGCCCTGGCCTATTTCCGATCAACCGATCGCTTCCTTCCCGACGGCACGACGCATGTCACGAATGGCGGATATTGGGTGCTGAACGAAAGCCCGGCCTCGGCAACCATGTTCGGCGCCTATGAGGGCGCGGCCGACAATGCGCCCGCCTTGAATGCGCTGGCCACGTACTGCCGGATCACCAAGGCCGGACTGTTCATTCCACCGGTCGCGACCAGCTACGCCGTTTCCACGACGCTCGATTTTCGGGACATAGCCGAAATCAACGGCAAGGGCGCGTTGATCGTGGGGGCGTTCGACGGCATGTCCGCCGTGCGCGTTGGCGGGACAAGCACCAACGTGCTACGACGTGCCCGCATCTGGCTCGAGGTGCAGAACAGCACCGATAAGTCCATTGTTGCGGGGACGCGCGGCATCCATTTCGGCGGCATGGCGGAAAGCAAGCTCTGGCTGCATGCGCGCGGGTTTGACGAAGGCCTTTATTTCGATGGTTCGGTCAACACCAATTGGGTGAGCAACGAGTTCAACATCCTGACGCTCTACAACAACGGCTCGCACGTTCACTGCAACCTGGGCGGTGCCAGCTATTTCGTGAACAACCAGTTCAGGGGCGGCACTTGGTACATCGGCACGAACCAGAAGGCGACCGATCGCGGTACCTTCAAGATCACGCTTGCCGGGACCGCCGCGATCGAGGAAGTGCTGATCGACAGCCCGCAAATCGGCATCGACGGCGGCTCGGTTGGCGTGGCGCACGCCGCTTTTGTGATGGCGACGCTCGGCAGTACCAGCAACCTGACGACCGTGTTTTTCAGGAATGCCCGGATCGAGACTTACAGCGCGTTCACCAACACCCTGGCTCTGGTCAATGTGCCATCGGCTACAGGGTTTGCATCGTTCAATATCGATCTGCTGTCGGCCTCCGGCATTGATGACGCAAACATTATCTCGCCCGATTTGAAGCGGCTGTTCGTCACCTTGCGCGACATGTCCAATCGGCCGACCGGCGGCGCCAACCTGGTGCGTCGTTTCGAAGGTGCGAGGTTCTTCCCAGTCCAGGCCGAGGGTCGCATCAGCGTTCCCGGTGTCGTGCTCTATGACAGCGCCACGGGCGGATATGCCGCGCCATCGCCGTTCCTGACGAACGGCGTCACGGCCCGGACATCGAGGGCCAATGGCGACGGGCAGTTGGTGGTTTCAAGCTCGGGGCAGGCTATCGGGCACATCTACAAGAAAGCCAACACCACCCAGGCAGCGTTCCTCAATTTCTTGAACGGCTCACGAGCGGTTTCCGTTGTCTGCTTTGACGCCGACGGCGCCGTGCTTTCGGGGAATGCGCCTTACTATGCGAAGGGGAGCAACGGCCAGTCGGTCGCTCGCACCGGGGCGTCGATCTACGAGTTTTCGACGAATTGGCTCTGGATACACCCGAGCGTCGACAGCTTCTTCGTCGGCGCGTCCGGGTGGATCGGGGCGACGATCATCGAAAGCATCGACTTCGAGCAGGGGTATGCCGCGCCGATGCTGCGGCTGCGCGACCAGGAGACGGACATAAGCCGCCTCTGCTATAGCCAAAACATGGAAAGCTATCTTCCCGTAGGCGCCACCATCGAGCGCAACGGCTTCGCCGGCTACCGCAACACGTTCGCACTGAAAACGACGCTGAACACGGCGGCGCTGTCTGCCGCCACCACGATTGATGTTGTGGACGCGACAGGCATCGCCAGCGGCGACCGGATCGGCATCGAGGTCGATACGGTCATCACCGGCACGGAACGCCAGTGGCACAACACGACCGTCAGTGGGGCGCCATCGGGCAATACGGTCACTCTGGCTGCGGCGCTGCCAGCTGCTGCTGCCGCTACTCGCCGCGTTCGTCTTGGTCGGTGGGTTACCCGGTGAACTCGTTGCGTAGCTTGAAAGCAGCCCCTCATTACCGCTACTCTAGCAAAGGGGAGCGAATCGCAATGATTGAGCCGGACCATGAAAGCTTCCGCGAGCCGCAGCCGACGATGAGCAGGCGTGAGCTAGCGCTGGAAATTGTCGCCAGTTTCTGGCCGATAATCGTTTCCACGCTTCTGTTGATCCCACTGGCCTGGTGGCTGGAATGAGTGACGCCTGGCGGCGGCCGACCAAGGCCCAGGCGGAAACTGCCGTCAAGCACGCGTTCCGCTGCCTGGCTGACGCACAAAAGGTGATGAGCCGCGCTGAGTTTGCCGCCTACGTCCGGGAGAATATCGGGACGCTCGGGGGGCGTGGCCTCGTTCTCGATATCGGCGACTTGATCGTTGAGGCGGCCACCGTGGACGTGGAATTGCCGGCTATCGGGACCGTTCCCCGCATCCGCTAACCGCTAATCAGAACCGTCAGAGAATCTGACATCGGCCGCGCTACGCGTTGGCCGCCGCTATCACTTCCCTCGAAAAGGAAAACTGCCATGGACCGCAACTTCGCGCGGGCGCTTGCGCTCGTCCTCAAATCCGAAGGTGGCTGGAGCGACAATCCGGCCGATCCCGGCGGCGCCACAATGCGCGGCGTCACCCTGGCCAACTTCCGACGTTACGTGAAAGCTGATGCCACGAAGGCAGATCTGAAAAAGATCAGCGATGAACAGACCGCCACGGTGTACCGGCGGTTCTATTGGGACGCCGTGGGCGGCGCGGAGCTGCCCGGCGGCGTCGATTATGCCGTGTTCGATTATGCTGTGAATTCCGGGCCGGCCCGAGCCGCGAAGGCCCTGCAAGCGGTCGTGGGCGCCAAGCAGGATGGCAAGATCGGCCCGGACACCATCACCAAGGTCAAGGCTATGCTGCGCTCCACGGTGATCGATGAGACCTGTGACCAGCGCATGGGCTTTCTGAAGCGATTGCCGACGTGGAAGACGTTTGGCAAGGGTTGGACCTCTCGTGTCGCCAGCGTGCGCGCCGACGCGCTGAAGATGGCCGCTCTCCCCGACACGCCGCCGCCGGTCAAGGTGGAAGTGCCTGTCGAGGTTCCGAAGCCTGTTGTCCCCGAAAAGGTCGAGCAGAAGGTCAAGGAGAAATCCGGCTTCCTGTCATGGCTGACGGGTCTCTTCGGCTCGGGCGCCATCGGCCTTGGCTGGCTTGGCGGCATGGACTGGCAGGCCGTCCTTGCCGGCGGCGTCGTGCTCCTCGTCTTCATCCTGGTCCTGCTGCTGCTCCGCTCCCAGATCATCGCGGCCGTGCGCCAGGTGAAGGCGGAGGTCGAGTGAGACGATGACCGCGCTCATCACCATCATTGTCGGTCGCCTCGGTATTTCGCGCCTGGCGGCCGGCGCTGTGATCTGGGGTGCTGTCGCCCTGTTCGCCTCGGGCGCTGCGCTCGGGGTCTACGAATTCATCAAGCACAAGGGCGCCGACGAGGTCCGCGCCAAGATCGAAAGGGAGAATACCGATGCGATCCGCAAAGGCATTGAGGCCAGCCGGAATCTTGATGACTGCACTTCTGCTGGCGGGTTGTGGGACTTCCGGCGTCAACGGTGTTCCAGCCCTCCGGGCGGCGATCGGTAGCAGCCTCGCCGGAGCGAAGGGCAAGACGCTCGCCGATCAGAACAAGATCGACCGCACCATGGCGCCTGGCTGCGCCGTCAGCCTCTACACGGCCGCCGAGTGCGACCGCCACACCAAGGCCAGCGCCGCGCGTCGGGCCGAACTGAAATAGCAAAGTAAGGGCATCGGGGCAGATGGCGGATGACATGAACAACGGCAACGAGCCGACGCGAACCTACGCGCCGACCGATTCCATAGCGGCGCTCAGCGAGCGGATCACCAACCTGAACCGTCGGCAGACCGACAGCGAGGCCGAGACCCGCACAGCTTTCCGATCGATGGAAAACATCATCGACAAGCTGGCCAGCGAAATGCGGTCCGGATTGGCGAACCTGTCTACGAACCTTGCTGAGCGGAACAAGCCGCAGTGGCAGGCATTGGGCGTTGCGCTGACCTTTGCGGCAATCCTCGGCGGTATGGCCTATTGGCCCATCAGAGAGAGCACGAACGATCTGAAGGCATCGGACGTTGAGACTGCCCGCATCATCCAGTCCCTTGCAAGCGAGACCAACAAGTCGATCCAGGCATTGGCCTCCAGCACGGTGAGCCGGCAGGAGATGGACTGGCGCGCGCAACGTGGAGCGGAAGACCGCGTCAGGATGGAAGCGGCTATCGCCGATCTACGCGGCGGCACGGTCACGCGTTCGGAATGGATGGAGCGCAGTCGGGCGATCGATCAGCAGGGCGCTGAATTCAGCCGGCGACTGGACGAGTTGCGGCAGGACTTCGGTGCCGTCTATGGGACACGCGACGTGATCCAGGACATGAAGCGGGAGATAGACGAGTTGCGGAGGAAGGTGCCTCCTAGCTGATGGGCCGCCGCCCCTTACGAAGTGGCGGCCCAATTATTTTAGGCCGCCTTCGGCTTCGGCAGCAGCTTCGGCAGATACTGCAACGCAGCACTGTCGCGACCTCGGAAGTAATCTATCGCCTTGTTGGGCATCCACTCTTCACGGAAATGTCGCCGCCAGTCGGCGAGAAGGCTTTCGGGATAAGCCTTTGCCTGGATGCGACGGCCATCCTCATACAAATGCCAGTATTTCGGCAACGAGTCCGTATCGATGCCTTTGGACCGGAGCCACTTGCAAAACATGAGCCCGTGGGAAATGTCCGGAACCATGTGCTCTGGCAAGGTGTAGCCCATAAGCTCCAGCGGCGCGATTAACGCTTGCGTCAACTCGGTCAGGATTGAGAAATGCCCCACCGGGACGTTTTGCTGGTTCGCGACATATCGCCGAAGATGGTACGGCATGCCGCTCTGGGTGGGCTTCCCTTTGCCCGACATCCAGTCATAGACCCACTGGCTGACCTTCACTGCGAATTCAGCTGAACACCATTGTGCAAGGTGAATGGCAACCTGGGGATGAACCCACGTTCCTTGAAGGCGCGCGTCGCCCCCACTGATGGACTGTACCAGTTTCGTGGTCGGAATTCCGACCGCGCTCGAAAGGGCGTCCAAGAAGTCCTTCGTCGTCCGGTTTTCGTTGTAGTGTTTGAACTGTTTCCCGGACGCCTGGCACATGGCAGTGGCGTTTATATAACCATCAATGGGACGCTGATAGACGATCGTCCCTTGGGCTTTATGCGGAATGAGATCGAAGTGCTGCTGCATGTCAGTATGGTACCTTTGTGGTGTACCGTCGAGCAGCTCCGGGTCGAAAATCGCTTGACATGTGGGAATGATACCCCACATAACCGCCAAGTGATCACGACACCCACCGCCCGACGGTGGTTTCAATAAAGGCCCGGTCGGTGCGTCAACACCTTCCGGGCCGCTCTGTTTCACCGAGACTCGGTAAACCGACATCATATGTTGACGTGAGCGGCATCCTGCAAGGGCTGGCCGCAATTTTTTTACGCAAAAGTAACCTTTGCCGAAATAATCGACTCAAAAAGTCGGATGTACACTAACAATATTTCGCGCCCCCCCCCGGCCCGCAACCAACCCCATTTCCGCTCGTTGACCTACGCACGCTGGTTGATCCCAGCATTCCTGTCTTACCGCCGCTCTCCCCAAAGAGTGGCGGGCTTTTCTCTTTTTTAGTGCATGCTACAATAGCCACTCAGCAGGCGGGGGCTGGCTTTGCATGCGGCTGTTTCTATTTTCAATGGTGGTGCTGCTCTTTATGGCGAGCGGCTTTTGGCTGGCGGCCGAGCTGGTGATCTCCGGCGCAGGAGGTTGACAACGCCGCAGGTGCTAGGCAGTTTCCGCCCATTGAGGGCTAACGGGGAAGACCTATGAAGAAAACCTATGAGAAGCCAGCGCTGATCAAGCGCGAACGACTTTCGTTTGTCACGGCCGGACCCGGCCCATCGGTACCGCCGCCGCCGCCTGAAGTGCTCGACTGATCTATTCGACAAGCCTAGTCAACCATCAAGCCCGCTGGCTTCACGCCAGCGGGCTTTTGCGTTGTCCGGATCGGAACAATCGAGATTCACATTTGTTAGACCGCTTATGGAAAAGGTCAAGCCCGAACCGATACCGGATAGCATTCTCCTGGCCGCCGCACGATTGCAGGCGGCCCTCCAGAGACAATCCGGCGACCAAACTAAACGGAATGTTGGAGGCCGACGCAGTGCCTGAGAGCTACCGCGCCGGCCGGGCGACCCACAGGTCCGCCGCGCGGGCCACAAAATAGTATGAGGGCCGCGCCGTCAACGTGATGGGCTGTCGATTCGCTATCTGCCTCAACAGGGCGTACAGTGCCTTGGTCGTCTGTGACGGTTTCCGGCAATCGGACGCTTGGAAGTGAACATCATGCTTTCGCCCGAACAGCGAGATGGAGCATGAGCACCGTCCGATCATATCTTTTCAAAGTCGTTCACTACTATGAGAAAGCTCTGTCTATCCAGGACAGGGCGATCGAGCGAGAGCGGGCAAAGGGTCGGCCTCTTGGGCAGGACCAGCGCCTGCTTGAGAGCATGCGCGAGAGCATGAAGAGGGCGCTTGAAGCACTCCGGCGCGTCGAGCACCGTTAGGCGCCCCGGGCGCAAAAATCATTCGTGCCGCTTCTTCGTGAGCTTGACAGCGATGCCTCGGACCGTCTTCAAACCACCAGGGTGTCATATTCGTCAAAAGGTGCTCTGGTGGTCGACCGTCCGACTATTCTTGTGCTTGAGGATGAGCCGCTGATTGGCCTGCACGTCGAAGGGACTTTGGTAGAGGCGGGCTTCAACGTGGCCATCGCCACGAGCTGCGCGGAGGCCGAGACAATCTTGGAGAACCTGCGCCCAGATGCCGTGGTCCTTGATGTCGATCTGTCAGATGGCCCATGCGTCGCCATTGCCGAAAAGCTTGTGGAGCGAAGAATTCCGTTCGTCGTTCACAGTGGGTATCTCAGTGTCGACAAGGTGTTTGCCCACGGCATAGCGGTCCAAAAGCCATCCAACCCTGCCGATATCGTTGCCGCCGTGAAGGCCTCGAAGCTTTTCTCTGACGCAAAGGCACTCGGGATCACCAGCACCGAGATCGAAGAGGACACCGGCAGCGTGTCTATGAAACGGTGTTCGATGCCATAGTGCAACATGACGCTGGCGGTCGGTGATGCTGACGGGATGCCGCACACGCGCTCGTTTCGCGCTACCGCAAAGTTATCCACAGGGTCGCCAAGCTCGGTAAAACTGTCCGGGTTTTGTTAAGGTGTGGCTCACGTTGTGGGCGCATCGTGCCCGTGGGTCCAAACCCAAGTCCCCCCATCCCATTGGACCCACCTCAGCTATAGGCCCGTTGCCATCTCGTTACCTGATGGCGGCGGGCCTTTTTTATGGTGGCTCGTTCCGGATGTAGCGGCGCGCCGCCAATCGTAGGCGTGAGTTGAAGCATGGGCGAGCGCTGGTTTTTTCCGCCTTGCGGCCAGCTGCAGCCTGACGCTTTGCTTTGGCGATCCGCGGCAAGTCCTGCTCTGCAGTTTTCTTCAAGCCGCAAGCCGCATGCGCCGGTGCGCAGTTCGTGTTTATGTCCGGCCCGAGCAACCCGAGCGCGCGCTTGTGCTCGATGATCCATTGATCTTCGTGGCGGTGCACCGGGTCGCCGCAGAGACAGCACGGCGCGATGTTGTGGGCGGTGCAGTTCTCGCTGAAGATCGCCTGCCGGCGACGTTGGGACATAGGCCGGCGCGGTGTCGGCGCTGGCGGAATGATGGCCTCTTCGCGGTGTTCGATCCTGATCATGGCCTGCGCATCATGTCGCCGAGTTCGCCGACAAGCTCCTGAAGATCGGCGGGCATCATCTCGGGCCGGCCGGCCGACAGCGCCAGCTGCATCGAGGCAGTGTAGGCGGCTCGCAGATGAACCGGACGCGTGGGGTTCACTCCACCCTCGATCGCCTGGTACGTGCGAAAAGGCATGCCCATCGCCTCCGCCATCGTCGGTTGGCTAACCTCAAGCCGCTCCCGAATTTCCAGTAGCGTTTCACGGAACATTGAAGGAAATCCTCATTTGCGCTATATCGGGACCGGGTGAGGTTTGGACCCCCACCCGGCTCCGGAGTTACCGGCCGATGGAGATAGCTACTCTCCACTTGCCGATCCGGACTTGGAAGGTGAGCTTGAAGCTCATGGTGTCCTCCAGTCCAGTTACCGAAGCGGGATTGCTTCGGTAAGGCAATATCGCACATATTGTGTGTGATGACAACCAAAAACGCACATTTTATGTGCGATATTTTAAAGCCGCTTCGGGTCCAACCGGGCGGCTTTTCCGTTGGTGATTACCGGCGGTAGGAGCCTTTTTCGCACCAATATTTCACGATGACGCCGGGCTGCGCCTGAAAGAGATTGGCTGCGATGTCGCAGTTTTGCCGGTTATAGTCCTCGCCATCGCTGGTGTTGAAGGTGGCGATGTGGATTCGCATCGGCGCCGTCACCGAGTTCCTATACAGAGTGTAGGTCGACCTCTCGCCGGTCCAATCGACCAGCGCCACGGCCGTGAGGCACACGATGAACGCGAGGAAAGCCAGAACCCGCTTCTTCGTCATTCCATGTCCGGGACTTCGCCCTGCCGGAACAGGATAGTGGGCGGGCCGTATTCCCCGATGTCGGGATTTGCCTCGCGGCTCCATGCGATCACGCCAACGTGCTGGCCGGCGAGCCCCTTGGCCGTTCGGATTGCCCGTTCTTCGCTCTGTTGGTCGGCCGGCCCAAATGCAGGGAATAGCTCGCCATCATTGCCGCGATCGAAAGCGACGACGACGATGAGCTTCGGGCGCTTCTGGTTGGGATCGGACATGCCCTACGATAGCCGTTGGTGGCGTGTGCCGCAATCTGACGACCGCGACTGCACTCAGCCGATGCTAAGTTTTAGCGCATTCCCCTCACGTCAAGTCGTCCGCACAGAAACCGTACAGAAACCCTCGAATGTTTTCGTTGCGTTCCGCCCTGTTTTGACGGCAAAACCGCGCAAAACGTAGGGATGCACATCATTCGTAATGATGGGGTCAGGTGTTCGAGTCACCTAAGCGGCACCA
>NZ_VFVY01000035.1 GCF_006442315.1 Mesorhizobium sp. B2-3-4
CCACTGTCGATCTCCGCGCTTGTTTCGGTCGGTGTCGGTGGCGAAGGCGGCCCGGGCGGCAAGGGCGGCACGGTCAACATGACGACCGGCGGCAGCGTCGAGACATTCCAGGACCGTTCGGCCGGCATCATCGCGCAGTCGATCGGCGGCGGCGGCGGCAATGGCGGCGGCAGCGTGGCCGGCAGTGCCGGCGTCAGCGTCGGCGTCGGCAGAAAAGGCGCCGGCGGCGGCATCGGCGACGCGGTCACCTTCAACGGCACCCAGTCCGACGTGACGACACATGGCGCGGATTCGGCCGGCATCATCGTCCAGTCGGTCGGCGGCGGCGGCGGCAATGGCGGGTTCTCCGTTGCGGTTTCGGCAATCGTTTCGGTGGGCGTGGGCGGCAGCGGCGGCGCAGCCGGCGATGGCGGCGTTGTCGATGCGCGTTCCAATGGCAGCGTGACCACGTCCAACGATCGGTCAGCCGGCATCATCGTGCAATCGATCGGTGGCGGTGGCGGCAATGCCGGTACGGTGATCAGCGGCAGCCTGGGGGTGAATGTCGGCGTCGGTGGTAGCGGCGCGGGCGGCGGCAAGGGCCTAGCCGCCAGCTTCTTCACGGATAATTCCGTGGTCAAGACCGGGGGCGCCGATTCGATCGGCATCCTTGTTCAGTCGATCGGCGGCGGCGGTGGCAATGGCAGCTTCGTCGGCGGTCTCGGCCTGGCGGCTTCCGTCGGCATCGGCGGCAGCGGCGGCGTCGCGGGCGACGCCGGTGCGGTGAAGCTCACCGACAATGGCGGCTCGGTCACGACGACACGCGAACGCTCCTCGGCCATGGTGGCGCAGTCGATCGGCGGCGGCGGCGGCAATGGCGGCGGTGTCGTCGGGCTCGGTCTCGGCGTCAACATCGGCATTGGTGGCAAAGGTGCTGGCGGCGGTGCCGCCGGCACGGTCGATGTCATCAACGCGGCTGCCCTGGGCACAGGCGGCTACAATTCGCACGGCTTGCTGGCGCAATCGATTGGCGGCGGCGGCGGTTCGGGTGGCTTCAGCGTTACTGCCGGCGGTCCTTCCTTGTCGCTCGGCGGCTCAGGTGGCGCGGCCGGCGCCAGCCAAAAGGTGTTCGTCAACAATTCGGGCAAGATCGACACAGCCGGTGATCTGTCGAACGGCATTTTCGCGCAGTCCGTCGGCGGTTCGGGCGGCGATGGCGGCTTTGCCGTGGCAGCCGGTTTGTTCGTCGCTGTCGGCATCGGCGGCTCCGGCGGTGCGGGTGGCGAGGGCGGCGTCGTCGAAGTCATCAACAACGCGAACATCACAACCAAGGGCGCCTTGTCGAACGGCATCCTGGCGCAATCGGTCGGCGGCGGCGGCGGCAATGGCGGCAGCACCGGTGCGGTTGCCGTTGGTGCGTTCGGCGCGGTAGGCGTGGCGATCGGCGGGGGTGGCGGCGACGCCAATCTGAGCAAAGAAGTCTCAGTCACCCACAAGGGCGATATCCATGTCGGCGGCGCCGGCTCGAAGGGTATTCTGGCGCAATCGGTCGGCGGCAGCGGCGGCAATGGCGGCAACGCCTATTCGGGCGCTTTCAGCGCGGGCTTCTATGCATCGGCCGCGGTTGGTGTCGCGATTGGCGGCACCGGCGGCGACGGCGGTCCCGGCGGCAAGGTCACGGTCAAGGCGGACGGCAACATCATCGCCGATACGGACGCTGTCGGTTCGGGCGGCATCGTGGCGCAATCGATCGGCGGCGGCGGTGGCAATGGCGGGCGGGCGGCGACGATTGCAGGCTCGGTCAGCAACGGTGTCAATGTCAGTCTCGGCGTGACGGTGGGCGGCTGGGGCGGCGATGGCGGCAAGAGCGATCTGGTGATCGTCGACAGCGGCATCAACGGTGGCGGCAGCATCGTCACCAGCGGCTATCAGGCGGTCGGCATTCTTGCCCAATCGGTCGCCGGCAGCGGCGGCAATGGCGGCGATTCCTGGGCAGCAGCCGGCGGTTACGGCGTCAATGTCAGCGTCAACGCGACGGTCAGCATCGGCGGCGGAGGCGGCGACGGCAATGTCAGCGATGACGTTCTCGTTCACAACGCCATGACGGTGACGACCGCGGGCGACATGAGCGCGGCGATCATGGCGCAGTCGATCGGCGGCGGCGGCGGCAATGGCGGTTCGACCAATGGCGCGACGGCCGACCTCGGCGGCGGTGAAGGCGTCAACGTCGCGGTCAATGTCGGTGTCGGCGGCGGCGGCGGGACCGGCAATATTTCCGGTGCGGTCGACGTCATCAACAGCGGTAATTTGACGACCACAGGCGATTTCTCGTCCGGCATCGTGGCGGAGTCGCTGGGCGGCGGCGGCGGCATGGGCGGCGCGAGCAACGCCAAGGCGTTCCATCTGGGCGGCACCAGCGAGACGAGTGTCACCGTCAATGTCGGGATTGGCGGCAAGGGCGGTTCCGGCAACGATGCGGCGATGTTCCGCCTCGATGATGGAGGCAATGTCATCGGCGCCGGCGTGCATGTCGACAATTCCGGCGTCATCCGGACCCAGGGTTTCAATTCAATCGGCATACTGGCGATGTCGGTCGGCGGTGGCGGTGGCGGCGGCGGTGCGGCCTCGACCGATGAGGAGATCGTCGGCGGAGGCAGCGAGGGCGAGACTTCGGTCGGCATCGGCGCGGCGATCGGCCTGGCGGCCGGCGGCGCCGGCAATGGCGGCACGGTGTCGGTCACAAACAGAAGCCTGATCGTTACCGACGGCGCCGATTCCTACGGCATTTCAGCCAATTCGATTGGCGGTGGTGGTGGCGTCGGCGGTTCGGCGACATCGGGCGTGCTCGGCAAATATGCCATCGGCGGCGCGCTTGGTGGCGCGGGCGGCGGCGGCGGCAGCGGCTTCGAGGTCGACGTCTTCAACCTTTCCACGGCCGAAATCTGGACCAAGCAGGAACGGTCGATCGGCATTTTCGCGCAGTCGGTGGGCGGTGGCGGCGGCGCCGGCGGCGCCGGTGAGAGCACCGGCAAAACCGACGATTCGGAAGTCAGCGTCAACCTCTCGCTCGGCGGTTCGGGCAAGGTCGGCGGCGACGGCGGCAAGGTCGTCGTCGAGAACGGCGGCTACATCCACACCGAGGCGGCCTATTCACACGGCATCATGGCGCAGTCCATCGGCGGCAGCGGTGGTGTCGGCGGCGCTTCCGGCACTTCGGCCAAGGACTCAAATGTAGCCATCACGCTCAGCCTCGGCGGCGCTGGTGGCGACGGTGGCAAGAGCGATTTCGTGCATGTCACCAACGATGCGTCAGGTGTGATCCTGACCAAGGGCGACAATTCCTATGGCATCTTCGCGCAGTCGATCGGCGGTGGCGGCGGTGCCGCCGGTGCCGGTTCGACCGAGACGGGCAGCGCGGAGACCTCGGTGTCGCTAGCGATCGGCGGTCTGGGTGGCGTAGGCAGCCGCGGCGGCGACGTTACGGTCGACAACCATGGTCAGATCACCACCTTGGGCTACCTCTCGCATGGCATTTTCGCCCAGTCGGTCGGTGGCGGCGGCGGCGCGTCGGGTGCAGCGGCCAACACGTCCGAGGCGGACATGACGATCGGCGGCGCGGTGTCGCTGCCGAGCGGCGACGGTTCCAATGGCGGCCATGTCATCGTCAACAATGACGGCGCCATCGAGACCTGGAAGGATGGCGCACTCGGCATCTTCGCCCAGTCCATCGGTGGTGGCGGCGGCTATGGCGGCGTCGTATCGGCCGATACCGCAGGCGAAGACTCGGTCGCGCTGCAGCTTGGCGGCTTCGGCGGCAATGGCGGCAATGGTGGCCAGGTCGACGTCACCGTTTCCGGCAGCATCATCACGCATGGCGAACGCGCCCACGGCGTGGTCGCGCAATCGGTGGGCGGCGGCGGCGGCTATGGCGGCGATGCCAAGGGCAAGAGCTCGAATGCATTGGCCATTGGCGGTCTCGGCGGCAATGGCGGCGATGGCGGCGATGTTACCGTCATCCGCACCGGCACGATCACCACGACCGGCAAGGATTCCATCGCCATCATCGCGCAGTCGGTCGGTGGCGGCGGCGGCATCGGCGGCGCCGGCTTCGGCCGCTTTGGCGCCGACGACGATGGCGGGGGGCCGAATGCCATCGGCTTCAACACGCCCGGCGGCACCAAGGGCACCGGCGGCAAGGTGACCATCGTCCAGTCCGGCGCCATCGAGACAGATGGAGACCGTGGCCATGGCATCGTGGCGCAGGCGGTTGGCGGTGGCGGCGGCGCCGGCGGCACGGATTCGCTCGGCATGGGCCAGTCGGCGGCCGGTTCGCAAGGTGGCATCGGCGATGCCGCCGCGGCATCCGCCAGCACCGACAGCCGCGTGTGGGTGAAGGGCGCGAGCGCCTACGCCATGTTCGGGCAGAGTGCGACAGGCGACGGCGATGCCCATGCGGTCGACCTGACGGCGGGTGACAGCCTGTTCGCACAGGGTGCGGATTCGGTGGCTGTCTATGGCGAAAGCACGGCCAAGGGCGCCAAGGGCAACATCACCATCAACCTGAACGGCCAGTACGCGATCGGTGGCGCCGGAACGGGTGTCGCGGCGATGCTGGTCGGCGGCGCCGACAACACGCTGACCAATCACAGCCTGCTCTACGCGATGGGGGCAACGCCGACATTCGAGATCCAGGCGTCGCAGTTCCAGGCGTTTCAGGCCTTCCTGCTTGCGCCGGGTCCGGTGGTGCCGACCAACGCGATCCTGGAATCGCTGCTGGACGATTTCAGCCCGTTCGCCATCACCGGCACTTCGGGCGACGACCATGTCGACAATTCCAAGGCGGCTGACACGCTGGGACGCGTCATCGGCAACATCGATCTAGGCGGCGGCAACAACAGCTTCCACAATTTCGCCGATTCCTCGATGGTCGCCCTCAAGACCATCGATCTCGGCGGCGGGCTGTACACCAATGACGGGCTCTATACCAACCAAGGCATCGGCGTGGTTGCCAAAGTCGATGTCGGCGGCGGGTTCACCCAGGACGGCACCGGCAAGTTCGTCACCGACATCGATCTCAACAACCAGATCACAGACGCGGTGGCATTGACGGGGGCCGGCAATTTCGACGGCACGGCTCCTCTCAACTTCCTGTCCATCGACAAGCTGTTTACCGCCTATACTGTGGCCTCGGGCGCTTCGATGACGGATTCCGGCATCGTTGCCGCGATGCCGGCCGCACATCCGGCGGCGGGCTTCAATTTCATTTTCCGGGTCGACAACGGCACCGATCTGGTGCTGACCACCGACAACGACACATTCCTGGAACTGGCGCAGGACCCACAGTCCGGCGTCAACGATCCGGGCGTGTTCCAGATGGCGCAATATCTCGACGACGTCGAGGCTGCATCGACGCCGGACAACCCGATGGCGCGGCTGATCAACCTGTTGCGCTTCCTGCCGAGCAAGGCCGAGATCGGCGCGGCGTTGACGCGGCTGACACCGCACTATGCCGTGCATACGTTCGACATGGTCAATCGCGAAACCGACATCATGCTGGAAACGGCGCGCGAATGCACCGGCTTGCCTGCCTACAAGAACCCCGACGGCCGCTGTGTCTGGGCGACGATCAGCCCGCAGGCGGAATACACCCGCGATACGGGCGCCGGGACCACGACCCGCGACGACGTGCTGAAGACGATGTCGCTTGGCGGCATCGGCGAGGTCGGCGAGAACTGGTCGCTCGGCGGCACGATCGGCCGTACGGAGTTCGATTCCACGATCGGCTTCAACGGCGAGCAATTGTCGCAAACCAGCGGCGAGGCCTGGCAGGCTTACGCGCTGGCTAAGTATGCAAACAAGAACTACTTCGTCGATTTCGCGCTCGGTGGCGGCACCGGCTCCTTCAAGGGCGAACGCGATACCCATATCGATCCGGCTTTCTTCATTCCCGGTGAAACGTTGGTGGGGGACTATCTGCCCGAGGAAGAACTGCCTGGCATCGGCAGCAGCGTTTCCTACACGCAGAAAACCGCGATGTTCGGCGGTTCAGCACGGCTCGGCTTCACGCAACAGATGGGCGCATTCTACCTGCAACCGACGTTGCAGTTCGATGCGCGCTGGCTGCGCGTTTCGGGCAAGGAGGAAGGCTCGGTTGCCGCCTTCAACTTCGACGGGTCGGCAAACACCTTCTATGCAGCGACGCCGGCGCTCGAAATCGGAACCGACATCCCGCTCAGCGACATTGCCAGCGTTCGCCTCTATGGAAAGGCCGGGGTGGAGTTCTCCACCAGGGAATGGGAGATCGAAGGCCGCTTCGCCGCGGCAGAGAATCTACCCGGCAACCCGGCATTGCACTTGACGGAAGCGATCGATTCGCCGCTCTATCGGGTCGGCGCCGGTCTCGAATTGAATGGCGTCAATGGCGTCGGCATGTCCGTCAGGTATAATGGCGCCTTCGGCGAAACGGTGAAACAGAACGCAGTCAGCGCGTCTCTCAAGGTCAGTTTCTAGCTGGCCCGGGACGGTGCCGGGCGGGAGGGTCTTGATGAGGAAGTACGCGTATTTCGCAGCAGTGCTGGGTGCTGCCTGCATTGTCGGTCTGCCTGCCGTGGCGGCGCAGACCAAGGGCGACAAGGTGGCGGCAACGCCACCCGCCGCGGCAGATGCGCCGCAACTGCCCGGCGGTGCCTCGGCATTGTCGGAAACCCATGGCGACTGGACGGTCAATTGCCAGATATCGGGCACGAACAAGGTCTGCAGCCTGTCGCACCAGCAGTTCAACAAGCAAAGCAACCAGCGGCTTCTGGCGATCGAGCTGTCGAGCAAGACCGGCGAGGATGCGACGGGAACGCTTGCCTTGCCGTTCGGCCTGGCGCTCGCCAAGGGCGTCACCCTCACCATAGACGACCAGAAGCTCGACGGCAGCCTGCCGTTCAACACCTGCCAGGTGGTCGGCTGCCTGGTGCCGGTGGCGTTCGATGCCAATGTCACGCCTCTGCTCAAGAACGGCACCACGCTCAAGATCGACGCGTTCGCCGCCGATACGGGGCAAGTCGTAAGCTTTTCCATTCCGCTCAATGGCTTCAGCGGGGCGCTTGCCCGCACGGCTGAGCTTCTGGCCAACTGACGGCCTGGGTCACCGCAAGTGACAGGTGTTGGCGGGGTTCCGCCAACACCCGCTAAACGACGATTGTCTTCAACCGCTCGGCGATGAGAGCGGCGAGCCGCGCCGCGACCTCATCCTTGGTCATTTCAGGCCATTCCTCGACGCCGGTCTTCGATACGATCCGAACCCGGTTGCGGTCACCGCCCATCACGCCTGAAGGACCGATGCCGCTTTCATGCGACACGTCGTTGGCGACGATGACATCGGCCCCCTTCTTCCTGAGCTTGGCCTCGGCGTTGCGCAGGAGATCCTGTGTCTCGGCGGCAAAGCCGACGACCAGGCCAGGCCGCTGCTCGTGATGGCCGATACCTGCCAGTATGTCCGGGTTCTCGACCATGCGCAGCACCGGCGGACCTTCGCCTGTCACCTTCTTGATCTTCTCGCCGGCCGAGTTCTCGGTGCGCCAGTCGGCAACGGCGGCGACGAACACCGCGGCGTCGGCGGGCAAAAGCTGTTCGACCGCGTCGCGCATCTCCTGCGCTCGTTCGACATGGAGGGTCTTCACTCCGGCCGGATCGGCAATGGTGACGGGACCGGAGACCAGGCGCACATCGGCGCCAAGCCTTGCCAATGCCGCCGCAATGGCATGGCCCTGCTTGCCGGACGACCGGTTGGCGATATAGCGCACGGGATCGATCGGCTCGTGCGTAGGGCCTGACGTGACAATGATCTTGCGACCGGTCAGCGGCTTGGGCGCGGCGTCGAGCAGCGCCTCGACCGCGGCGACGATCTCCAGCGGTTCGGCCATGCGGCCTTCGCCGGCTTCATTGCTCTCGGCCATCTCGCCCTTGGCGGGGCCGACGAAGGTGATACCGTCCTTGCCCAATGTCGCGCGGTTGCGGCGGGTGGCGGGATGCGACCACATTCTCGGGTTCATCGCAGGCGCCATCAGCACCGGCTTGTCGGTGGCGAGAAGCACGGTCGAGGCCAGGTCGTTGGCATGGCCGTTGGCAAGCTTGGCCATGAGGTCGGCGGTGGCGGGAGCGACGACGAGCAAATCGGCCTCGCGCGACAGCCTGATATGGCCGACATCGTGCTCGTCATTGCGATCGAACAGTTCGGTGAAGACATGGTCGGCCGAGAGCGCGCCGACCGACAGCGTGGTGACGAATTCCTGCGCGGCCGACGTCATCACCACGCGCACGGCGGCACCACGTTCGCGCAGCCGGCGGATCAGGTCGAGCGCCTTGTAGGCGGCGATGCCGCCGCCGATGATGAGCAGGACGCGCTTGTCGGAGAGGGTCATGAAGCCCGCTCTTTGCAGTCGTCTGCCAGACTGAAGGATCTCTTCCGCCGTAACGACGTCCTCGTCCCGCTCGGGTTGGCTGACCGCTTTGACGACTTTGGGACGTTTCAGTCTCTGCCCGAGTGCCAAGACTTCATCCCGGGACGCTTTTAATCGCCACGCCCCATCCTGCGCCTCGGCAAGCGTCATCTCGCGAAGTGCGTCCCGTACCTCCTGTTCCATCGAGACGCCACGCGTTGCAGCGCGTTCGCGAAGCGCTTGCTTCACGCTGTCATCCAGGTTGCGGATAGTGATAGTACTCATGAGGTAGCTCCCTATCCTAAATATAGGTCAGGGGCATGATGCATGCAATGCTAGCATTGCATGCACTCAAAGCAATTTCCAGGCGATATAGACCAGTGTCAACGCGATCACCCACAGCGCCACGCGGCCGGAGCGGCTGTAGCGCGCTTCGGCCTTGCCAATGGCGCGGGCCGTGGTTTCGTCGAAACGCAGGCCGTGCTCGGCCATCAGGTCGATCTCGCGCGACAGCCGGTCGGTACGCGCGGCAAGCTCGGGCGCCTGGCGGGCAAGCGTCAGCAGCGCCCTGGCGCCGTCGCGCGCGTCGATCATCATGCCGCGCGGGCCGAGGTTGCCTGCTATCCAGCCGCCGACCACCGGTTCGGCGGTCTTCCACATGTTGAAGGCGGGATCGAGCGTGCGCGCCACACCCTCGACCACCACCATGGTCTTCTGCAGCAGGATCAGTTCGGGTCGCGTCGCCATGTCGAAGAGTTCGGTGACCTCGAACAGCAGCGTCAGGAGCTTGGCCATCGAAATGGTTTCGGCCGGCTGACCATGGATCGGCTCGCCAATGGCCCGGATCGCCTGCGCGAAGGCCGCGACATTGTGCTGGCGCGGCACATAGCCGGCCTCGAAATGCACCTCGGCGACGCGCAGATAGTCGCGCGTGATGAAGCCGTAGAGGATTTCGGCGAGGAAGCGGCGCTCCTTCTTGCCGAGCCGTCCGGCGATGCCGAGATCGACGGCGACGATGGTGCCGTTTGCCTCGACGAACAGATTGCCCGGATGCATGTCGGCATGGAAGAAGCCGTCGCGCAGCGTGTGGCGCAGGAACGACTGGATGAGGTTGGCGGCGATCGCCTTCAGGTCGTGGCCGGCGGCTTCCAGTCCGGCTATGTTGTTCATCTTGATGCCGTCGACCCATTCCATGGTCAGCACGTCACGGCCGGTCCGCTCCCAGTCGACGGAAGGCACACGGAAGCCGGGATCATCCTTGGTATTTTCGCCGAGTTCGGAAAGCGCTGCCGCCTCGAGACGCAGATCCATCTCGATCTTGGTGGTCTGGGCCAGCGTCTCGGTCACCTCGATCGGCCGCAGCCGGCGCGAGGAGGGAATGTATTTTTCCTGCAGGCGGGCGGCGAGGAAGTAGCTCTCCAGGTCCTGGAAGAAGCGGCGGCGCACGCCCGGCCGGATGACCTTCACCGCGACCTTGGTGGCGGCGCCATCGTGGATCGTTTCGGCGGCATGGACCTGGGCGATGGACGCCGCGGCAACCGGGTCGCCGAACTGCGCGTAGAGATCGCCTACCTTGCGCCCGAGCGAGGCTTCGATAGCGGCCACGGCCTCGGCCTTCGGGAAGGTGTGCATCTTGTCCTGCAGCATGGCAAGATCGAGCGCCATGTCGTTGCCGACGACATCGGGCCGTGTCGCCAGGAACTGGCCAAGTTTTACGTAGGACGGGCCGAGCCGGACCACCGCCTTGGCCAGCCGGTCGCTGCGCTCATAGGCAAGCGCGCGGCGGCGGGTGAAGAGCCGCGCCAGCCGCCAGCCGAATTTCGGCAGGCCGGACAGTTCTTCGCCGGGCAAGGCGGCGACGACGCCCTCGCGCACCAGCACCCAGCCGGCCCGCACGAGCCGAAATCCGGCGCTGAGGGTGCTCATGACAGCATCCCTGCCGGTTCTTCGAACCGGCACAGGCCGCACCGAGGACGGGAAATGCCGTGCGGCGTCAAAGCTTCCAGCCCGAATGCAGCGCGGCGATGCCGCCGGAATAGTTGCGAAAGGAGACGCGGTCGAAGCCGGCGCGGGAAATCATCGCCGCGAAATTCTGCTGATTGGGGAATTTCGCGATCGATTCGACCAGATAGGAATAGGGTTCGCCGTCGCCGGTGACCCACTTGCCTATCTTGGGGATGGCGTTGAACGACCAGGCTTCGTAGGCCTTGTCGAGCAGCGGCATCTCGACCTCGGAAAATTCCAGGCAGAGGAACCGGCCGCCGGGCTTCAGCACGCGCAGCGCTTCGCCCAAAGCCACCTCGATGCGCGGTACGTTGCGGATGCCGAAGGCGATGGTGTAGGCGTCGAAACTGGCGTCGGGGAAGGGCAGTTCCTCGGCATTGGCCTCGACAAAATCGGTGTTGGCGGACAAGCCCTTTTTCTCAGCCCTGTCACGGCCGACGGCAAGCATCGAGCCGTTGATGTCGAGCACGCTGGCATGGGCATGGCCATGGCTGGCATCGACGATGCGAAAGGCGATGTCGCCGGTGCCGCCGGCCACATCCAGAACCTTCCAGCCCGCACGCTTAGGCGGGTTGAGCCAGGCGACCATGGCGTCCTTCCACAGCCTGTGCAGGCCAGCAGACATCAGATCGTTCATCAGGTCGTAGCGGTTGGCGACCTTGTGGAAAACATCGTTGACCAGAGACTGCTTCTCGCCTTCCCCTACACGCTTGAAACCATAAGAGGTTTCCATGCCGCCGGCGGCCGTGGTTCTCTCAACTGACATTTTTTTGATCCGTCATAAAACCGGCGGGACCATAGCCGATCGATGGTGCGGGCGCTATTGTTTAAGGCGCGGTGTTCGGCCGCGCTTCCAGGTGGTGGGTTTTTGAAGACCTGGACAGACCGACGGGATGTTTGAATGCCTTTGAAAGCGGAATTGCACTGCCACATCGAAGGGGCAGCGGCGCCCGATCTCGTCATTCGCCAAGCGCAGAAATACGGCAAGGACACCTCGCCCTATATCCAGAACGGTTCTTTCGTCTGGCACGATTTCACGTCCTTTCTCGCTGCTTACGACTTTTCCGCCGACCTGTTCCGAACCGAGGAGGACTATGCGCGGCTGGCCGATCACTATCTGACCAGCCTGGCCCGCGACGGGGCGATCTACTCCGAGGTGTTCACGTCGCCGGACCACGCGACGAAAGCCGGGCTGTCGCCCAAGGCCTATACCGATGCGCTCGGCGAAGGCATGCTGCGCGCCAAGGCCAAGACCGGCATAGAGGGCCGCATGATCGTCACCGGCGTGCGCCATGTCGGCGTCGAATCGATCGAACGGGCGGCACGTTTCGCCGCGCGCTGCGGCCATCCGCTGGTTGCCGGTTTCGGCGTCGCGGGCGACGAGCGCATGGGTGACATGGAAGACTATGTCAGGGCGTTCGAGATCGCGCGCGAAGCCGGGCTCGGCATCACCATCCATGCCGGCGAACTGACCGGCTGGGAGACGGTCGCGGCGGCGCTCGACCACATCCGCCCGTCGCGCATCGGCCACGGTGTGCGCGCCATCGAGAATCCCGACCTTGTCCGGCGCATCGCCGACGAAGGCGTCGTGCTGGAGTGCTGCCCCGGTTCCAACATCGCGCTCAAGGTGTTCGACAGTTTCGCCGACCACCCGTTCCCGGCCCTGCGGGCAGCCGGCTGCAAGGTGACGCTCAACTCCGACGATCCGCCTTATTTCTGGACTTCGCTGAAGCGCGAATACGATATCGCGGCCCAGCATTTCGCGATGAACGAGAAGGCGCTCGCCAGCGTCACCCGTACCGCCATCGAGGCGGCTTTCGTCGACAGAAAGACCAAGGCCACGCTTCTTGCCCGCCTGAATGGTGCGACCCGCTGATTTCTGCCGACAAAACTGTGGTCGGCGCCGCCCGAGCGGTTCCTTGGCCGGCGCATTGCCGCTAGGGTTCGCCCAAGCAGCTTGAAGCGCGGTGCGGCCGAGAGGATCGATGCGCGATTTCGGGCGACACGCATCAGGAGAGCATCATGAAAAGCGTCACCGTCGTCGACCATCCGCTTGTCCAGCACAAGCTGACCATCATGCGCAAGAAGGAGACCTCGACGGCCGGTTTCCGGCGGCTGCTGCGCGAGATTTCGCTGCTGCTCGGCTATGAGGTGACCCGCAATCTCGAACTGACCACCACCACCATCGAGACGCCGATCGAGGAAATGGAAGCGCCGACGCTGGAGGGCAAGAAGCTGGTCTTCGCCTCGGTGCTGCGCGCCGGCAACGGCCTGCTCGAGGGCTTGCTGGACCTGGTGCCGGCGGCGCGTGTGGCGCATATCGGGCTCTACCGCGATCACGAGACGCTGGAGGCTGTGGAATATTTCTTCAAGGCGCCGAGCGATCTCGCCGACCGGCTGGTCATCGTCGTCGATCCGATGCTGGCCACCGCCAATTCGGCGATCGCGGCGATCGACAAGCTGAAAGGACGGGGCGCCACCAACATTCGCTTCCTGTGCCTGCTGGCGGCGCCGGAAGGCATCGAACGCTTTACCAAGGCGCATCCCGACGTCCCGGTCTTCACCGCGTCGATAGACCGCCAGCTCAACGAAAAAGGCTACATCATGCCCGGCCTCGGCGATGCCGGCGACCGCATGTACGGGACGAAGTAGCATCAGGCAAAATTTGCCCGGCACGATTTACCAAGTGTTTACGCAACGGCGCGGTTTCGCCGCGTGTTAAAGCGGCAAACACCATCCAGCGCTAATGAATCGGCTCTCACTACGGCACCGCGCGTCTCTCGGGACGCAAAGGACGCTGTAGCAGTTTAATTTTGCGCGAGATCCTTTGCGAAAATCACTTCCGATTTTCGGGGTCGTGCGCCGAGGCCGATCCATGCTGCGCAAGCTTCTTATCCTCAGCGTCTTTGCCGGTGCATCGGCATCGATCCCGGTTGTCTACCAGTCGAACCCGCGAATCTTCGAAAACCTGCTGCAATCGGCGGTGACGGCCAAGCCGCAAGCCCAGGCACAGCCCGAGGTCAGCCTCGCCTCCGTTGCCGACAAGCCGGTGGCCCCGCTGCCGTCCGGCCGTAAAGTCGTGGTCGCGGCGGACGGGCGCGGACATTTCTCGTCCACCTTCAAGCTCAACGGCCGTCAGGTCGACGGCATGATCGATACCGGCGCGACGCTGGTGGCGGTCAACACCTCGACGGCACGGCGAATCGGACTGTCGCTCAATCCCTCCGATTTCAGCCACGAGGTCAACACCGCCAACGGCACCATCAAGGCGGCCGTGGTGACGATCGACCGTCTGCAGATCGGCAGCATCAGCGTCGAAGGCGTGCAGGCGATCGTGCTCGACGACAGGGCACTGCGCACCAACCTGATCGGCATGAGCTTTCTCAACCGTCTCGGCAAATACCAGGCCGAGAACGGCACATTGCTGCTGGTTCAATAGGCGCCGCCCTAACGCTTTGTTTTTACGCAATTCCCAAGGGCAAGCGCGACGCGCTTCTCCCGGGAAAACCGTTATTCATTTTCCTGGGATTGCTCAGCCGCGCGGCAGAATCCGCCGGATGACCGATTTGTCGGCGGCCGGCTTCGAAACGCCGATCGTGTAGGCGGAAAGCACGGCCGCGGCGGCAGCCTCGGCATCGGATGGCGAGCCGGCGTGGATAAGCGCCAGCCCGTCTCCAGGGGTTACTTCCGCGCCTATCGGCACCAAGCCGGTGATGCCGACCGAGGGATCGATCTTGTCGTCGGGCCGGGTGCGGCCGCCGCCCAGCCCGACCACCGCGAGCCCGATGTCGCGGGTGGCGATGCCAGTGACGAAGCCTTCCGCCGTCGCCCTGACCGTCAATTGCGTTGTTGCCTCGGGCAGATATTTCTCAGGCTTCTCGATGAAATCGGCGGGGCCACCGAGCACCGCTACCATGCGGGCAAAGGTGGCGGCGGCGCGACCGCTGGAAAGCGCCTCGGTGGCGCGGCGCATGCCATCCTGGTTGGAAGACACCAGCCCAGCCGACTGCAGCATTTCGGCGGCAAGAGCCAGCGTCACGTCCTCCAGCCGCCGGTCACGCAAGCGGCCGGTCAGGAAATCGACGGCATTGCGCACCTCCACCGCATTGCCGGCGGCCGACGCCAGCGGTTCGTTCATGCCGGTGATCAGCGCTGAGACCTTCAGCCCGGCGCCGCTAGCGACCTCGACCAGGCTGTTGGCGAGCGCGGTCGCATCGCGGGATTTCTCCATGAAGGCGCCGTTGCCGACCTTGACGTCGAGCACCAGCGACTGCAGTCCCGCCGCGAGCTTTTTCGACAGGATCGAAGCAGTGATCAGCGGCACCGATTCCACGGTTCCGGTGACGTCGCGGATGGCATAGAGCCGGCGATCTGCAGGCGCCAGATCGGCGGTCTGGCCGATGATCGCGCAGCCGGTTTCCAGCACCGCCTTGCGGAACAGCGCGATGTCGGGCTGGCTGGTGTAGCCGGGGATGGCATCCATCTTGTCCAGCGTGCCGCCGGTATGACCGAGGCCACGGCCCGAGATCATCGGCACATAGGCACCGCAGGCGGCGACGATCGGCGCCAGCATCAGCGAGACATTGTCGCCGACACCGCCCGTCGAATGCTTGTCGGTGACGGGGCCTGGCAAATCCGACCAGTCGAGCACGTCGCCGGAATCGCGCATGGCAAGCGTCATCGCCACCGCCTCGTCGCGGTTCATACCGTTGAAGAACACCGCCATTGCGAAGGCCGCGACCTGGCCATCGGTTACGGTGCCCGAGGTCACGCCATCGATGAAGGCGGCGATCTCGTGAGGCCCCAGCCTGCGGCCGTCGCGCTTGTGACGGATGATTTCCTGGGGAAGCATCAGCTCTCCAGCAACCCGTCGCGGAACACGCGCTGCAGCACCGTTGCCAGCCGCGACCCGCCAACCGGCGCCATGTCCTTGGTTTCCTGGTGCGAAAGCTCGGCCCCGGTCATGCCAGCGGCCAGGTTGGTGATGACCGAGCATGCGGCGACGCGCAGGCCGAGGAAACGGGCGAGAATGACCTCCGGCACGGTCGACATGCCGACGGCGTTGGCGCCCATGATGCGCGCCATGCGGATTTCGGCGGGCGTCTCGAAGCACGGACCCGAGAACCACATGTAGACGCCCTTGTGCAGTGTCGTGCCGGTCGCCTTCGCCGCGCGTTCGATCGCCTGGCGGATGCCGGCATCGTAGGCTTCGGTCAGGCCGACGAAACGGCGGTCGCTCGGCTCGCCGATCAGCGGATTGGAGCCGGAGAAGTTGATGTGGTCGGTGAGCAGCATCACCGAACCCGGCGGCATGTCCGGATCGACCGAGCCGGCGGCGTTGGTGAGGATCAGTTTGGTGATGCCGATGCCGGCAAGCACTTCCAGCACCGGTCGCATCGCCGCGGCGTTGCCGTGCTCATAATAGTGGGCGCGGCCAGACAGCATCAGCACCGGCGTGCCGGCAAACAATCCGGCCACCACTTCGCCGGCATGGCCGCTGACGCCGCCTCGGGGAAAGCCGGGCAGATCGGCATAGGAAACACGGATCGGATTCTCGATCCGGTCGACCAGGACGCCCAGGCCGGAGCCCAGCACCAACGCTGTCGTCGGCGCCAGCCCGTCCAGTCTTTCGATGAGATGGTCAACTGTTTTTTGCGTCATGTCAGCCAGCTTTTCATTTCAGAATATCGCCCCGGAAGCCGTAGGGCAGCATGTCGCCCATGGTCACGGTTTCGGCCACACCGGTGTTGTCGCAAAGGTAGAGTTTCGTATCCGGTCGGCAGAATTCAGCGAGCCGCTGGCGGCAGCCGCCGCAAGGCGAGCATTTGGCCATGCGTTCGGCAAGGACGGCGATTTCGACGATCTTGCCGCCGCCGCCCATAATGTAATGGCCAAGCGCGGTGGTTTCGGCGCACCAGCCCTCGGGATAGGACGCGACCTCGATGTTGGCGCCGGTAAACACGCGTCCGTCCTCGGTGCGCAAGGCCGCACCCACCGGAAACTTCGAGTAGGGCGCATAGGCCTTGGCCATGGCCGTCCTGGCCGCCTCGAACAGATCATGCGACATTCAGTTGTTCTCTCCGATGATCGTGTCCAAAACCCGGCGCTTCCTTTGCGTCGGGCCGTGGAATCCTAGCGTTCCTTGACGTAAGGCACGCCGCCGGCACGCGGCGGGATGGCCTTGCCGATGAAGCCGGCGAGCAGGATGACGGTCAGCACATAGGGCAAGGCCTGCATAAACTGTGCCGACACCTTGCCGACGACAGGCAGCGGCGATCCTTGCAGCCGGATCGACGCAGCGTCGAGGAAGCCGAACAGCAGGCAAGCAAACATGGCGTTTACCGGCTTCCATTTGGCGAATATCAGCGCCGCCAGGGCGATATAGCCCTTGCCGGCGGTCATGTCCTTCACGAAACCACTCGTCTGCACCATCGACAGATAGGCGCCGGCAACGCCGGTCAGCACACCGGTGCAGATCAGCGCCCGGTAGCGCAGCCAGGCAACTGAAATGCCCGCCGTATCGACGGCGGCCGGGTTCTCGCCGACGGCGCGCAGGCGCAGGCCGAAGCGGGTGCGGTAGAGCACCCACCATGTGAAGGGCACCATCGCGAACGCGAAATAGACAAGTATGGAATGGCCGAGCAACAGTTCGGAAAACACCGGACCGAAGCCGGGAATCCTTGCAAGCGCGTCGAACAGCAGCGCCGGCAGGTAAAGAACGAGACCGCGTATCGAAGCCAGAAGATCGGCGGAACTGAAGCTGTAATTGGCAAGGAAGTTCGAGATCGTGTCCGCGGTGATCGATTCGAACCGTTCGCCTGACTGCAGCGCCGGCGTGCGTCCGCCCTGCTGGAACCAGGCTTGGCCGAGGATGATGGTCGAGCCAGCGGCAATGAAGTTGATGGCGACGCCGGAGACGATCTGGTTGCCGCGATGGGTGATCGAGGCGAAGCCGTGCACCATGGCAAAGGCGACAGAGATCAGGATCGCCATGCCGAGGCCGAGAAAGGCCGAATGAAACACGGAAGCCGCGGCGGCGCCGGCGAAGGCGCCGACCAGCATCTTGCCCTCGAGCCCGATGTCGAAGATGCCGGCGCGTTCCGAATAGAGGCCCGCCAGGCAGGCGAGCAGCAGCGGCACCGACAGGCGGATGGTGGAATCCAGAACCTGGACGACGGCGTTGAGGAGATCCATCTCAGGCGCCCTTTCCCTTGACCGCTTCCATGCCGACGGATCGCGGGCTGAACGAGGCGAACAGCGCCTGAATATAGGGTCTGAACATGTGTTCGAGCGCGCCGGCGAAAAGGATCACCAGACCCTGGATGATGACAATCATGTCGCGGGTGATCGCCGGCATCTCGAAGGAAAGTTCGGCGCCGCCCTGATAGAGCATGCCAAACAGGATCGCCGCCAGCACGATGCCGATCGGGTGCAGGCGCCCCATCAACGCCACGGCGATGCCGACGAAGCCAGCGCCGGAGACGAAGTCGATCGCGACATTGTGCTGGTCGCCCATCACCGGATTGAGCGCCATCATGCCGGCGAGCGCGCCCGAAATCATCATCGCGGTGATGATGATGCGGGTCTCCGAAATGCCGGCATAGCGGGCCGCCTTCGGGCTGTGGCCGTAGGTGCGCATCTCATAGCCGAGCTTGGTGCGCCAGATCAGCAGCCAGACCACGAAGGCCATGACCAGCGCCAGCAGGAAGCAGATGTTGAGCGGCGCGGAACGGATTTTGGCGCCGAACAGCTCGATGATCCAGTTGAGCTTCGGCAGTTCGGCGCCGGCGAGGAAGTTGCGTGTCTGCGGCGCCTGCGATCCCGCCGGCTTCAACGGTCCGACCAGCAGATAGACCATGACCGAGGCGGCGATGAAGTTGAACATGATGGTGGTGATGACGATGTGCGAGCCGCGCTTGGCTTGCAGATAGGCCGGGATGAGCGCCCACAGCGCCCCTACGGCGGCCGAAGCGACGATGGCCATCGGAAAAGTCAGCCACCAGGGCAGCACGCTGTCGAAGGACAGGCAGACGATGGCGATGCCGAGGCCGGCAATATAGGCCTGTCCCTCGGTGCCGATGTTGAACAGGCCGCAATGGGCAGCCACCGCCACCGAAAGCCCGGTAAAGATGAAGGTGGTGGCATAGAACAGGGTGAAGGCGATGCCCGTTCCCTTGCCGAAGGCGCCTTCGACCAGAATGACGGCGGCGCGGAACGGGTTTTCACCGACCAGCAATACGACGAAGCCGGCGACGATGAAGGCGACCGACAGGTTGATCAGCGGGATCAGTCCGTAATCGGCCCAAGCCGGCAGTTTGGCGTAAGGCGTGCTCATGCGGCGGCCTCCTGCTCGACACCGGCCATCAGCAGGCCGAGTTCGCCCTCGCTCGCGTCGGGACCGCGCTCGCCGACGATGCGGCCGGCAAACATCACCAGGATGCGGTCGGAGAGCGAGCGGATCTCGTCGAGCTCGACCGAGACCACCAGCACGGCCTTGCCCTGGTCGCGCATGGCGATCAGCCGCTTGTGGATGAATTCGATGGCGCCGACATCGACGCCGCGCGTCGGCTGGCCGACGATGAGAACGCCGGGGTCCTGCTCGATCTCCCGCGCCAGCACGATCTTCTGCTGGTTGCCGCCGGAGAAGTTGGCGGTCTTCAGGTGCGGATTGGCGGGACGGATGTCGTATTTCTCGATCTTGTCCCGGGCATCGGCCGTGATGGCGTCGATGTCGAGGAAAGGGCCTTTGAGATAGCGGGGGTCGTCGTGGTAGCCGAGGATGGAATTCTCGTTCTCCTCGAAGGCCAGCACCAGCCCGACGTGGTGGCGGTCTTCGGGCACATGGGCGAGCCCGCGGTCGCGCAATTCTCCGGGATCGGCGGCGCCCGTCAGATCGATCGGCTTACCGTCCAGCATGACCGAGCCCGAGACGGCGCGCCTGATGCCCGAAATCGCCTCGAGCAGTTCGGATTGTCCGTTGCCGGCGACGCCGGCAATGCCGACGATCTCGCCGGCGCGGATGTCGAAGGAGATGTCGTCGACCATGGTGACGCCACGCGAATCCTTGACCGTCAGGTTCTTGACCGCGAGCTTGACGCCGCCCGCCTCCGCCTCGCCCTTCTCGACCCGCAGCAGCACGCGGCGTCCGACCATCAGTTCAGCCAGTTCCTCGACCGTGGTCTTCTTCGTCTCGCGGGTGGCAACCATCGTGCCCTGCCGCATGACCGACACGGTGTCGGTGATGGCCATGATCTCGCGCAGCTTGTGGGTGATCAGCACCACTGTCTTGCCCTGTTCCTTCAGTTGCCTGAGGATGCGGAACAGGTGATCGGCCTCGGCCGGTGTGAGCACGCCGGTCGGCTCATCGAGGATCAGGATCTCGGCGCCGCGATAAAGCGCCTTGAGGATTTCGACTCGCTGCTGCAGGCCGACCGGCAGTTCCTCGATGATCGCGTCGGGATCCACTTCAAGACCGTACTCGCGCTCCAGCCGGTCTAGCTCAGAGCGCGCCTTGGCGATGCTGCTCTTCAAGAGCGCATCGGTTTCGGCACCGAGGATGATGTTTTCCAGCACCGAGAAATTGTCGACCAGCATGAAATGCTGGTGCACCATGCCGATGCCGAGCGCGATCGCGTCATTGGGTGTCTTGATCGATGCCGGTTTGCCGCCGACGCGGATCTCGCCGCTGTCGGCCTGGTAGAAGCCATAGAGGATCGACATCAGCGTCGATTTGCCGGCGCCGTTTTCTCCGACGATGCCGTGGATGGTGCCGCGCGCGATCTCCAGATTGATGTCGCGGTTGGCGCGCACCGCGCCGAAACTCTTGTTGATGCCGATCAGTTCGATTGCGGCTTGCGCCATGCAGCCTGTCCCACTCTTATTTTTTTATCGCTTGGTCAAAATGCCTAGCATGACGCTCCGCCCATGCCAATTGGCCGGCCCAGCGCCCACTCTCGACAAATCCCCGCGCGCTTGTCAATTTCGAACGTGGCCGAAGCTCTCACATTCGCTAATATGGCAAGGTCGATTTGACTTTGCGGAAGACCGGGGACTTTGCATGATCATGCCCGCCGACCGGCTGACGACGCTGGAAATCCGCGCCGCCGAGCAGGAAAAGACCATCGAGGAACTGTCGGGCCAGATCGCCGAGCAATGGCAGGTGATCGAGCGCATGCAACGCAAGCTCGACGCGCTGACCGACCGTTTCCTGGCGCTGGAGGAACAGGCGGCGCCCGACGTGCCGATAACCAAACCGCCGCATTGGTAGGCAGGAGGGGCAGCCGATGGCCAGTGAGAGCGAGCGCGTTGCCCGGGCCGGCGATTACGTGCTTGGCCTGATGAACGACCGCGACCGGGAACGCGCCGAGCGCGACCTGGAAATCGACCCTGCCTTCCGCGATACGGTGATGCGGTTGGCCGAGCGCATGCATGCCTTCGATCGCACGGGGCGGCCCTCGGGCGACGATGCCAGCTGGCGGCTGATCTCGCAACGCATCGCCGAATTGCCGCAAATGCGTCCGGTGGCGATGGACGGGCCAAAACCCACGCCAGTCATCAGCAAACTGCAGCGCCGGCCCTACGGCGTCGGCGTATATGGGCTCGGCGGCGGCCGCGGCGCCGTCATCGCCATCGCGCTGATTGTTGTGTTTGGGCTGGGATATAGTGCCGGGCTGTTATCGGCAGGTGGCGCGCTTTTGCCGTAAGCCGGCGCTATGTCAGACACTATAGCCCGATGGCTGCCACAGCTCGATCGGATTGCCTTCGGGGTCGTGGATCCTGCAGAAACGGCCGACCTCCGAATCCCATTCCGGGCGCGTTTCCACGACGATGCCTGCCGCTTCAAGATCGGCGATCGCCGCATCGATGTCGTCGACGCGGAAATTGATCAGCCATTGCTGGGCGGTGCGACCGAAATAATCGGTATCTTCCCTGAAGGGCGCAATGATGGTCGGGCCGGCTTGCTGTTTCCAGACCGTCCTGGAGAAGTCCGATATGCCGAGATGGGTCTCATACCATGCCGCCAGCGCTTGCGGGTCGCGGGCGCGAAAGAAGAACCCGCCTATACCTGTCACTGTCGCCATTTCGTGTCTCCTCGATCGTTGCCGGCGGCAAGCGACGCCTCAACCGCGGGCAGAAACAAAACCGCCGGGCTTTCACCCGGCGGTTTCGAACTGTCGGTATCTGCCGATCAATACGGGCAGGCGTTGTCAGCCGTATAGTCGTGCACCGTGATCGTGCCGGCGATGATGTCGGCCTTGGCCTTTTCGACGGCGGCCTTCATCTCGTCCGTCACCAGCGCCTTATTGTTGTCGTCCATGGCGTAGTCGACGCCGCCTTCCTTGAGGCCGAGGTTTTGCAGGCCGCCCTTGAAGGTGCCGTTCTTGCCGTCCATGAAGGCGTTGTAGACGGCGACGTCGACACGCTTCATCATCGAGGTCAGCACCTTGCCGGGCTGCAGGCCGTTCTGGTTGGAATCGACGCCGATGCCGAGCTTGCCGGCCTCCGCCGCTGCCTGCAGCACGCCGACACCGGTGCCGCCTGCCGCAGCGTAAACCACGTCGGAGCCCTGGTCGATCTGCGTCTTGGCGATTTCGCCGCCCTTGGCAGGGTCGTTCCACGCTGCCGGCGTGTCGCCGGTCATGTTCTGGATGACGTCGGTCGCACCGGCCGACTTGGCGCCGCCGACATAGCCGCATTCGAACTTGCGGATCAGCGGGATATCCATGCCGCCGACGAAGGAGACCTTCTTCGTCTTCGATGCCATCGCCGCCATAATGCCGACGAGGTAGGATCCTTCATTCTCCTTGAAGACCAGCGAGCGGACATTTGGCATGTCGACGGCGTCGTCGATGATGGCGAAGTTCAGGTCGGGATAATCCTTTGCGACCGCTTTGAGAGCGTCCTCCCAGGCAAAGCCGGCCATGACGATCGGGTTGCGGCCGTCCTCGGCGAAGCGGCGCAGTGCCTGCTCGCGCTGCGAGGCGTTGGACACTTCGAACTCGACATAGGCGACGCCCGTCTCGGTCTTGAATTTTTCGGCGCCGTGATAGGCGGCTTCATTGAAGGATTTGTCGAACTTGCCGCCCAGATCATAGAGGATGGCCGGCTGGACATCCGCGGCGAAAGCCGGAAGAACCATTGCGGTTGCGGCCAGGAGGCCGAGAACGATACGTTTCATGTGATCCACACCCTGTCGGTTATTTTTTCCGTTACGCACCGCCTGTCTGCCCGGTTCTCCGGCAGGCAAACGACGTTAGCCAGGAGTGTATTTCCCCTCCCGCTTGCGGGCAATCTGGCACGGGCCGAAACAAAATTCACGCGGAATTTTGACCTTTTGGAAAAGCGTTCCGCGGGCAGGCCGCCCCGAAGTAGCCTCCTTGCGCGCAAGCCGCCGGGAGGCGGCCGGCAAGGGACGCGATGCCGGCGACTTAATTGGCCGCGAACTGGCTCGTGGGCCGCTGCCGCCGGTAGCCGATGGCGTAAAGCAGGAAGGCGAGCACCGCGAAGACGGCAAAGCCCGGCTGGTTGAGTACCCAGGCGATGGCGCCATCCCACAGCAACGGACCGGCCTTGGCGCGGACATAGGTTTCGAAGGCTGCCCGCGTGTCCGGCGAAACGGCCAGCCAGCTGGCGTTGAGCGGGGTCAGCACAAGGGCCGAGGCCGCCACGGTGCGCGTCGTGTCGAGCACGGCCATGATGACGGAAACCGACAGCGCGACCATGGCCGCAAGGCGAAAGACGAAGCGAAACATCAAGGCTCTCCCCCGGCTCATCCTGGATGCTCACCAGGAGACCTCCGGCACATGTCCCGACGAGAAATAGAATGAGCGCGGCTTGTCTGCAATCGCGATACGCGAATTTGAGGCCGTCGCTTATGCAGCCGGCCTGCGTCCGCGGCGATGAACGAGCCAGACGGCAAGAATGCCGCCGGCAATGGCGCCAATCACCAGGCCGGCCAGTCCGATGAACGCGGCAAAGTAGCCGCAGCCGCCCTCGAAGCAGCTGACCTCGGCGACATCGGCGATCACCGAGCCGGCCAGGAATCCGCCCACGGCGCCGATGACCGCGCCAAACACGATGCCGAGCAGGGCAGCAAGGATGGAGACGAACACCGGCGGCGCTTCGGTCCGCGGCCTGGCATAGACGGCGTCGGCGCCGGAGCCGCGGCGCAGCAGATAGATGCAGAGCAGGCCGATGGCGATTTCGGCGCCGCCGATCAGCAGGCTCCTGGGGGTGAAGACGAAATCGGGCACGGCAAACACATAGGCCTGCCGCGCCAGCACCCAGACGATGGTCGCCACCTGCCAGATGATGAAGTGGCTGGGGAAGCGCGCCGACCGGCCGAAGGCAAGACCGAGCAGGTAAAGCCCCCACAGGATGGTGATGACGTCAACGACCAGCCCGCCAATGAAGAAATAGAAAATCCTGTCCGGCAGGCCTGAACTGCTTGTCAGCCACCAGGCCGTAGCCAGGCCGTAGAGCGACCATGCCATCACGAAGATGAGCCAGCCCACCGGCACATAGGACAGCCCGCTGTCCGGACGTCCTGCTGGCGCCTGTCCGCTGCCCGGCATTCCGCTGCTTGAAGTCATTTCCGGACGATGCCCCCAGCAAAGCCTCCGCATCACTCGACAGGCGGCCCGCGGCGAAGTCAAGCACGGCCGGCCCTACGGGCCCGGCTGTGCACATCATTCGGCGGCGGAACGCGTGTGACGGCGGCCTGACGGAACGGTGTGTGGCCGGCAAAGCGAATAGACTGCCGTTATGGCTTGGCATTCGACGCGGGATCGACTAGATGAGCCCCGCGCCTGTTGCTTTGACGGCTCGGGTGCGAGGGGAAGGTGTTTGCTGGTTGGCGGCACCCACGGCGCGGAAATCGCGTGCCGGCCCCCCTGAAAGGACCGCATTGTCCTCAACCCGCGCGGCGAAACCGGCCGTCGCGAAAAATGCAAGGACGGAGAGGTGGCCGAGTGGTTGAAGGCGCACGCCTGGAAAGTGTGTTTACGGGAGACCGTAACGCGGGTTCGAATCCCGCTCTCTCCGCCAGTATTCCTTCAAACCAGCGGTACTTCGGAAGAGATCGTTCAGGTCGATCACCATTCACGGGAAAGCATCTCCCGGACCGAGGCGAACACTTGTGCCAGCGCCAGACCAAATTGCATAGTCAGTGTGGAGACTCAGTACGCTGCCGCGCAACACGGGTTCGCAAGGATCGTGATCGGACTTTATGACTTTTGGCCCGCTTTTGTGGTCGTCGCGCTGCTGTGGCCACTTGCCGGCCTGCCGCTGTTTCAGCGCGTGGGCTTCGGCGGGAATTCCGCAAGGATCCGGGCAATTGATGGAATGCGTGGGTACCTCGCCCTCGCGGTCGTGCTGCATCACGCCGTCATGTATCATGAATTGCTGACGAACGGCGTATGGGAGCGTCCTCGCTCCGCTTTCTATGATCTGCTGGGGCAGGCGGGGGTGTCGTTTTTCTTCATAATCACCGCCTATCTGTTCTGGGGAAAATTGCTGTCGGCGAAAGGCCCGGTCAATTTTCCGACCCTGTTGCTCAAGCGGGCGTTCCGGATCGGGCCGCTTTACATTCTGGCCGTAGGCCTGGCGATGGGTTTGGAGGTCGTCGACGCCGGAATCGATTATTCGAGCTTCGCGACTTACGAAAGGGCGTTGCTCAATTTTCTGTTTGGCGCCTTCGACTACATTCCGCTCTCCAGTTCGCGCGTCTGTACATTGGCCTGCGTGGCCTGGACCTTGCGCTATGAGTGGTTGTTCTATTTCAGCCTGCCGATCGCGGCCATATTCAGCCGGCATCCGGTTGCCCGCATCGGCTTGCCTGGCATCCTTCTGGTCTTTTCCACCATCGCGTCGGCGAGCGGCGGGAGCGCCGTCTACAGCTATCTGGGGCTCTTTGCGGGCGGAATGTTGTGCGCGACGCTGGAAACAAACGCCTGGTTGCTGAGAGTGCACCGACACGCTTTGTCCGCATTCGGTCTGGCAATGCTGACGTCCCTCTTTGTCAATTATGACACCGCCTACGCGGCGGGGCCGGTGCTCGTTTCCACCGCTGTCTTCTTCCTGATCGTGTCGGGCGCCGATTTCTTCGGCCTTCTGACCGCACTCCGCTCGGTGCGGCTGGGTGAGATCAGCTATGGTATCTACCTGCTGCAGGGTCTGGCTTTCGTGCTGGTGTTCTCCGTCGCGCCCATAAGGGGCTTTGCCCTTGAAAGCGCCGGCCAGTACTGGCTTGTGACATTGATGGTGATGGTGGTGCTGATCGCCATGGCGCTGGCTGCGCACCTCCTCGTCGAAAAGCCCGGCGTGTCGCTAGGCGGTATTTTCGCCACGACCTTGCGCCTTCCGACAAGGGACGAAGCGCAGCCGGCCGCCGCAGCGGGAGCTCAGCCCTGGCTGGTTCCCAATCTTACCGCGCAATCGCCAGATCGGCCGTAGCGCCTGGGCGAGGCCAATCCCGGCGCAACCAATGGCGCTTGGTTCCAGTATCCTCCAGCCGGGGCGGCGCCACTCGATCGGAAACAGCCTGACCAGCGGCCAAGGCTGGCGGACCGGGCATGATGCAGGCTTCCCCGGCCTGATCAGGGCCGCATTTCGCTAAGTCTCGCGCTTGTCGCGGAACCTCCGGCTTCGCGGCGCGTTTCCCGGCGTCTCATCAGCAGATCCCGCCAGGATTTCCCCGAGCACTGCGACCGACCAGGAGCCCGCTTCATGCATGACAAGCTGTTTCATTCGCCGGTGGCGTTGACCGTAGGCCTCGGCTTCAAGCGCGAAATCGCCTCGCTGGCCGAAATGCACGATTTCCTCACCAACTGGACAACCTCGCGCCGTGGTCCGCTCCATCGCCATGCCGTCGAGGCGTGTGGCCTGGCGCTCGAGGGGTGCATCACCAGGGACGAGGCGCGCCATGCGCTCGTCGAATTCGCTGAAGCCACCGGCATTCTCTGGCCGGAGTTCGAGCCGGTCATCGTGGCGCGACCCGTCGCGCGCGGCTATGGCGGCTACGCCGCCTGACCGCCAAGCGCCTGTCGTCGTGGTGGTCAATCCGTACAACCACCACCGAAAGCCCGGCTTGGCCCTCCCGAGCCGGTCTTTCACTTTTGACCTGCTACACGGATGCCGACCCATCCAAAAAGACGCCGCTGCGCGGTTCGCTGGCAGGACCGGATGCCGTCAGTCGCACCAGCCGGATGAGATCACAAGCGATGCCTCGAAGATCTGGCGTCCGCTCTCGTCGCGCACCTTCACGGTAATGGCCGTGCGCTCGTTCTCGATCATCTCGTCGCGAACGATATCGGGCAGGATGAGGATCGCCTCCCGTCGCAGGCGATCGCGCGTCTCGAAGACCTGACCGTGATCGTCCACGGTCAGGCCATCGCCATTGTAAAGGTCGAGAAAGTATCTGGGCATGGTGCGGCCGACCCCCCTAGCTGATGACGTCACCAAGAAAGAACTGACCGTCAATTCGCGGGCTAAGCCGTTGTTCCATCAGGGATGATTTTCCCTGGCAAATAAGCGCCATCTAACAAATGTTAATGCCCGCCGACGCCCGACGACCTAGTGCTTCGGTAACCGCCTCTTGCTTTCGACAGTTGGCGATCGGCTCTGAGCCCTTTCGCTGGAGATAGCGGTGCTGGAATCCCTGTATCTGAATCTCGCCCAGCACGATGCGCTTTCCGATGCCGAAAAGGCACTGCTGGCCGAAGCGATGACGTTCGAGCGGCATTTCGCGACCGGCCAGGATATCGTCGCATCGGGTACACGGCCGACCTATTCGACACTGATCCTCGACGGCCTGGCGGCGCGCTACAAGGTGCTGGAGAATGGCGGCCGGCAGTTCACCTCCCTGCAGGTGCCCGGCGATTTCGTCGACCTCCATGCATTCCTGCTGAAGACCATGGATCACGGCATCGTTGCCATGTCGCCCTGTCATGTCATGTTCGCCGATCACAGCCGGCTTCGCGCCATCACCGAGGAAGCGCCGCATCTTACCCGGCTGCTATGGCTTGACACGCTGGTCGACGGCGCCATCCATCGCGAGTGGATCGTGGCGATGGGCCGCCGCTCGAAGACCGCGCACCTTGCCCATCTCGTCTGTGAGCTTTTCGTGCGACTGCAGGTGGTGCAGCGCACCAACGGCATGAGTTTTCATCTGCCGCTCTCGCAGGCTGAACTCGCCGATGTGCTTGGTCTTTCCGTCGTGCACATGAACCGGGTTATCGGCGCCCTGCGCAAGGTCGGTGTCGTCAACTGGGCAAATCACACGGTGACCATCCTGGACTGGCACCGGCTGCAGGAGATCGCCGAGTTCGATCCGACCTATCTCAGCCTGACGCGAGAGCCGCGCTAAAGCGTATCCGGCAAGCCGCACGGCTCTTCAATGCCGCGCCGCGCCCGAAACCTTTATGAAATTCCTATTTCTTTGCGCCCCGCGCCGCCTCGAACCTTTATGGCGATCGGGTCCATATTCACGTCACAAAGATTTGGACGCCGCCGACGATGGATATGCGGCGGCATTGTCACGGTATTGCGAGCCTTTCTGGGAAAGGCGCAAAGTACAAAGCGCACAAGGAGCAGGCAAAATGGACGTCGTCGTTGTCGGCATAGGGGTTTTGTTTTTCGCTCTGTCGCTCGCCTACGTCAAAGCCTGCGACAGAATTTGAGTGAAAGGATCGAACCATGCTTGTCGACTACATCCTCGGTGGAGGCGTGACCTTGTTCCTGCTCGCTTACCTGACCTACGCCCTCATCCGGCCAGAACGCTTCTGACCAGCGCACGGAAAGCCCCATCATGACCATAAATGGCTGGATACAGATCCTCATTTTCTGCGGGATCCTCGTTTTGCTGGTGAAGCCGCTTGGCGGCTACATGCACCGCGTCTTCAATGGTGATCGCACGCCGCTTTCGCCGGTCTTCGGCCCGCTCGAGCGCGGGCTCTACCGCATTTGCGGAACCAGCGATCGGGAGGAGCAGCACTGGACCACCTATGCGGTGGCACTGCTGCTGTTCAACCTGGCGGGCTTCCTCGGGCTCTATGTCCTGCAGCGCCTGCAAGGCAGCCTGCCTTACAATCCGGCCGGCATGAGCGCGGTCGACCCGGCGCTCGCCTTCAACACCGCCGCCAGCTTCATGACCAACACCAACTGGCAGAACTACGGCGGCGAAAGCACGATGTCCTACCTCGTGCAGATGGCCGGCCTGACGGTGCAGAATTTTGTTTCGGCCGCCACCGGCATCGCCATCGCGATTGCCCTGATCCGCGGCTTTGCCCGTGCTTCCGGGAAATCGATCGGCAATTTCTGGGTCGATATGACGCGTGCCACGCTCTACGTGCTTTTGCCGCTCTGCATCGTGCTCACCCTGGTCTATGTCTGGCTCGGCATGCCGCAGACGCTCGGGCCGTATGTCGACGCGACCACGCTGGAAGGCGCCAAGCAGACCATCGCGCTCGGCCCGGTCGCCTCGCAGGTCGCCATCAAGATGCTCGGCACCAATGGCGGCGGGTTCTTCAACGCCAATGCGGCGCATCCCTTCGAGAACCCCGACGCCATCTCCAACCTGATCCAGATGCTGTCGATCTTCGTCGTCGGCGCCGCCTTGACCAATGTCTTCGGCCGCATGGTCGGCAACCAGCGCCAGGGCTGGGCGATCCTGGCTTCGATGGGCGTGCTGTTCATCGCCGGCGTCGTCGTCTGCTACTGGGCTGAAGCCGCCGGCAATCCCCTGGTCCATGCGCTGGGCATCGACGGCGGCAACATGGAGGGCAAGGAAACCCGTTTCGGCATCGCGCTCTCGGCTTTGTTCGCGGTCATCACCACGGCCGCCTCCTGTGGCGCGGTCAACGCCATGCATGACAGCTTCACCGCGCTCGGCGGCATGATCCCGCTCATCAATATGCAGCTGGGCGAGGTTATCGTCGGCGGCGTCGGCGCCGGTTTCTACGGCATGCTGATGTTCATCCTGATCGCCGTCTTCGTCGCCGGCCTGATGGTCGGCCGCACGCCCGAATATCTGGGCAAGAAGATCGAGGCCAAGGAGGTCAAGATGGCGATGCTGGCTATCCTGTGCCTGCCGCTGGCGATGCTGGTCTTCACGGCCATCGCCGTGGTGCTGCCGAGCGCGGTTGCCTCGATCGCCAATGGCGGGCCGCACGGCTTCTCCGAGATCCTCTACGCCTACACTTCGGCGGCAGCCAATAACGGTTCTGCCTTCGGCGGTCTGAGCGGCAACACACCCTGGTACAACATCACCATCGGCATCGGCATGCTGATGGGCCGCTTCCTGGTCATCATCCCGGCGCTCGCCATTGCCGGCGCGCTGGCGGCGAAGAAGACCGTGCCCGCCTCGGCCGGCACCTTCCCTACCGACGGCCCGCTGTTCGTCGGGCTGCTGGTCGGCGTCATCGTCATCGTCGGCGGCCTGACCTTCTTCCCGGCGCTCGCCGTCGGCCCGATCGTTGAGCACCTGGCGATGATCCATGGACAGACATTCTGAGGCTGCCATGTCTTGGTTCAACAACAAGCGTCGCAATGTCGGGCATCGGACCGACCCGGGGAGGGAGGGACTACCGCCTCCTTTCCCGACCATGTCGACGTTTTTCGGCATCGCCGCCGCCATGATCGCACTGTGGCTGCTGGCCTACGGGCTTCCCCATCTCTTTTCGGCATCCGACCAATCGGCGCCGCACACCAACACTGAAGCCGGAGCTTCAAAATGAGCCAGTCAAAATCCGCGAGCATCATGGATGCCCGCATCCTGTGGCCCGCCATCGGCGGTGCCTTTCGCAAACTCGACCCACGCACGCTGGCCCGCAATCCGGTGATGTTCGTCGTCGCCGTCGTGTCGGCGCTGACATCGGTGCTGTTCGTCAAGGACCTCGTCACCGGCGGCGGCGACCTGCGCTTCACGCTGCAGATCATCATCTGGCTGTGGTTCACGGTGCTGTTCGCCAATTTCGCCGAAGCCGTCGCCGAAGGGCGCGGCAAGGCGCAGGCGGATTCGCTGCGCAAGGCGCGCACCGAAACCCAGGCGAAGCTGCTGGCCGGCGAGGACCGGACCAAATTCAGGCTGGTGCCGGGCACCAGCCTGAAGGTCGGTGACATCGTGCTGGTCGAGGCCGGCGACATCATCCCATCCGACGGTGAGGTGGTGGAAGGCGTAGCCTCGGTCAACGAGGCAGCGATCACGGGCGAGTCCGCGCCGGTGATCCGCGAATCCGGCGGCGACCGTTCGGCGGTCACAGGCGGCACGCAGGTGCTGTCCGACTGGATCCGCGTGCGCATCACGGCTGCGTCCGGACACACTTTCCTGGATCGCATGATCTCGCTGGTCGAAGGTGCCGAGCGCCAGAAGACGCCGAACGAGATCGCGCTCAACATCCTGCTCGTCGGCATGACGCTGATCTTCGTGCTGGCCACCGCGACCATCCCGAGCTTTGCCTCCTACTCGGGCGGTTATATCTCGGTGACCGTGCTCGTCGCGCTGTTCGTGACGCTGATCCCGACCACGATCGGCGCGCTGCTGTCGGCCATCGGTATTGCCGGCATGGACCGCCTGGTGCGCTTCAACGTGCTGGCCATGTCGGGCCGCGCCGTCGAAGCCGCCGGTGACGTCGACACGCTGCTGCTCGACAAGACCGGAACCATCACGCTGGGCAACCGCCAGGCGACGGAATTCCGCCCGGTCAAGGGCGTCAGCGAGCAGGAACTGGCCGATGCCGCCCAGCTTGCATCGCTCGCCGACGAGACGCCGGAAGGCCGCTCGATCGTGGTTCTGGCCAAGGAGAAATACGCCATCCGCGCCCGCGACATGGCGACGTTGCACGCCACTTTCGTGCCGTTCACCGCGCAGACCCGCATGAGCGGCGTCGACATAGACGGTTCCTCGGTGCGCAAGGGCGCGGTCGATTCGATCCTGACCTATGTCAGCCAGCCGACATCGGCCGCGCATGGCACACGGCCGGGTAGCGACACCGTGCGCGATTTGCAGGCGATCGCCGACGAGGTCGCCAAATCGGGCGGTACGCCGCTGGCGGTCGAAAGGGATGGGCGGCTGCTCGGCGTCATCCACCTGAAGGACATCGTCAAGGGCGGCATCCGCGAACGCTTCGCCGAGTTGCGCAGCATGGGCATCCGCACGGTGATGATCACCGGCGACAATCCGATGACGGCGGCTGCCATCGCGGCGGAAGCCGGCGTCGACGACTTCCTCGCCCAGGCCACGCCCGAGGACAAGCTGAAGCTGATCCGCGACGAGCAGGCCAAGGGCAAGCTGGTCGCCATGTGCGGCGACGGCACCAACGACGCGCCGGCACTCGCCCAGGCCGATGTCGGCGTGGCCATGAACACCGGCACCGTCGCCGCCCGCGAGGCCGGCAATATGGTCGATCTCGACAGCGATCCGACCAAGCTGATCGAGATCGTCGAGATCGGCAAGGCGCTCCTGATGACACGCGGTTCGCTGACGACATTCTCCATCGCCAATGACGTGGCCAAGTACTTCGCCATCATCCCGGCGATGTTCGCCGTCTTCTACGTCGCGCCCGGCCAGACCACCGGCCCCTTGCAGGCGCTCAACATCATGCACCTGGCGACACCGCAGAGCGCCATCCTGTCGGCCATCATCTTCAACGCGCTGATCATCATCGCGCTGATCCCGCTGTCGCTGCGCGGCGTGAAATACCGGGCGATCGGCGCCGGTGCGCTGCTCAGCCGCAACCTTCTCGTCTACGGCCTCGGCGGCATCATCGTGCCGTTCGTCGGCATCAAGATTATCGACATGGCCGTCACGGCCCTCGGCCTTGCATAAGGATCATTGCGATGCTCAAGCAAATCAGACCCGCGATCATCATGATCGTCTTCTTCACCGTGTTGACCGGGCTCGTCTATCCCATCGGCATGACCGGCATCGCGCAGGCGCTGTTCCCGCGCCAGGCCAATGGCAGCCTGATCGAGAAGGACGGCAAGGTGATCGGTTCCGAACTGATCGGCCAGGCCTTCGCCAGCGACAGATATTTCCATGGCAGGCTTTCGGCGGCCGGCAACGGCTACGATGCCGGCGCCTCCGGCGGTGCCAATCTCGGCCCGACCAACCCGAAGCTCATCGAGCGCATCAAAGGCGATGCAGAAAAGCTGAAGGCGGAGAATCCGAACGCGCCGGTGCCGATGGACCTGGTGACGACATCGGGCAGCGGTCTTGACCCGCACATCAGCCCGGATGCCGCCTATTTCCAGGTTCCGCGCGTGGCGAAGGCCCGGGGCGTCGACGAAGCCAAGGTCAAGGCGCTCGTCGACAGCCAGATCGAGGACCGGGAATTGGCCGTGCTCGGCGAGCCGGTGGTCAATGTTCTGGCGCTCAACCTGGCGCTGGATGCCGCGAAATAGTTGATGGCCGGCGCCGGGGATCGACACCGTCCCCGGCGCCATTCATGATCGGACCCGATGCCGGACGACAGAAGCAACGTCGAACACAGACCCTCCCCCGATGCGCTGCTCGAGCATGCCGAGCGGGAAGGGCGCGGCCGTCTGCGCATATTCCTCGGCGCGGCGCCTGGCGTCGGCAAGACTTACGAGATGCTGATGTCGGGCCGTGCCAGGCTGGCCGACGGCGTCGACGTGGTGATCGGCGTGGTCGAGACGCATGGCCGCAAGGAAACCCAGGCCCTGGTCGAGGGTTACGAAGTCATTGCCCGCCGCAAGGTCGACTACAAGGGACGTGTCCTCGACGAGATGGACATCGACGCCATCCTTGCCCGGCGTCCGGCGCTGGTCCTGGTCGACGAACTCGCCCACACCAACGCGCCCGGCAGCCGCCACCCCAAGCGCTATCTCGATGTCCAGGAGATCCTGGCGCGGGGCATAGATGTCTATACGACGCTCAACATCCAGCATGTCGAAAGCCTCAACGACGTCGTCGCCCAGATCACCCGGGTCAGGGTGCGCGAGACGGTTCCCGATTCCATCATCGACCAGGCCGATGATGTCGAAATAATCGACCTGACACCCGACGACCTGATCAAGCGGCTGGAGGAGGGGAAGGTCTATTTCCCCAACACGGCGCAGCGTGCGGTGGAGAACTATTTTTCGCCAGGCAATCTGACGGCGTTGCGGGAACTGGCGCTGCGCCGCACCGCCCAGCGCGTCGACGAGCAGTTGCTCAACCACATGCAGTCCCACGCCATCCAGGGTCCCTGGGCGGCGGGCGAAAGGGTGCTCGTCTGCGTCGACGCGCGTCCGGGCGGGGCGGCCCGCATCCGCTACGCGCGCCGGCTGGCCGACAGACTTCGTGCACCATGGACGGCGCTTCATGTCGACACACCGCGCTCGGCCGGCATGTCCGAGGACGACAAGGACCGGCTCGCCACCCTCCTTCGCCTCGCCGAGCAGCTCGGTGCGGAGGTCACGACCATCCCGGGCCAGAACGTCGCGCAGGATATTGTACGCCATGCGACAGCGAACAATTTCACGCACATCGTGGTCGGCCGGCCGACCCGGTCGCGCTGGCGCGAACTGATCGAGGGATCGCTCACCTACGATCTGATCCGCAATGCCGGCGACATCAGCGTCCATGTCATTTCCGGAACCGAGCGCGTCACCGACGCGCCCTCGAGAGCTGTCAAAGCCGCGACCGAGCGCAGGCCGTTTCAGATCTGGCCCTATCTGTTCGCCACCGGCTATGTCGCGGGCTCCCTGGCGGTCAGCACAGCCCTCGACCAGTTTCTCGACGTGCGCAATCTGGCGATCGTCTTCCTGCTCGCCGTGCTGACATCAGCGGTGGCCGGCGGTCTCTGGCCGGCGCTATACGCCTGTTTCCTCAGTGTCCTTGCCTTCAACTATTTTTTCCTCGAACCGCGCTACACGCTGACCATCCGCGATCCCGAGAGCATCGTCGCGATTGCCGTCTTCGTCGCCGTTGCCGTCATCGCCAGCAATCTTACGGCCCGCGTGCAGCGCCAGGCGGCGGCCGCCCGCTCGCGGGCGCGGGCCACCGAGGATATCTATCTGTTCTCCAAGAAGCTCGCCGGCGCCGGCACGCTCGACGACGTTCTCTGGGCCACCGCTTTCCAGATCGCGTCGATGCTGAAATTGCGCGTCGTGCTGCTTTTGCCGGAAGATGGCACCATCACCGTCAAGGCCGGCTATCCGCCCGACGACACGCTGGCGGAGGCCGACATCGCCGCCGCTCGCTGGGCCTGGGAGCACAATCGTGCCGCCGGACGCGGCGCCGACACGCTGCCTGGCGCCAAACGCCTCTATCTGCCCCTGCGGACGGGGCGGACCGCGATCGGTGTCGTCGGTCTCGACAATGACAAGCAGGGCCCGCTGCTGACGCCCGAACAGCAGCGCCTGCTCGACGCGCTGGCCGATCAGGCGGCGGTGGCGATCGAACGCATCCAGCTCGTCGCCGATGTCGACCGCGCCAAACTCGCCGCCGAAGCAGACCGGCTGCGCTCGGCGTTGCTGACCTCGATTTCGCACGATCTGAAAACGCCGCTGGCGGCCATCATGGGGGCGGCCGGCACGCTCAAGGAATTCGCGCCCGCGCTCCCCGAGCCGGACAGGGCCGAGCTTCTGTCGACGGTGATCGACGAATCGGAGCGGCTGAACCGTTTCATCGCCAATCTGCTCGACATGACCAAGATCGAATCCGGCGCGATGGAGCCGAACTATGCCCTCCACTACGCCGGCGACATCGTCGGAACGGCGCTCGAGCGCGCGCGCAAGATCACCAGCGAGCACAAGATCGAGGTCGATATTCCGTCCGACCTGCCGATGCTGAGGCTCGATCCCGTGTTGTTCGAGCAGGTTCTGTTCAACCTCCTCGACAACGCCTCGAAATATTCGCCGCCCGGGTCCACGATCCGCATCCAGGCCTGGGCCGACAATGGCTCCGTCACCCTGCAGATCATGGACGAGGGGCCGGGCATTCCGGCGCACGACCTGGAGCGCGTGTTCGACACCTTCTACCGGGTGCGCAAGGGCGATCAGGTGCGTGCCGGCACCGGGCTCGGCCTGTCGATCTGCCGTGGCTTCGTCGAGGCGATGGGCGGCGCGATCGCGGCCGCAAACCGGAGCGACTGTCCCGGTGCCATCTTCACCATCAGGATGCCGGTGCCGGCGGAATTGCCCGATGTCGGCGATCGCGGCAGCGAGCCCGGCAAGGATCAGCCGCGATGACCAATTCGAATGTCAGGATCCTGGTTGTCGATGACGAGCCGCCGATCCGCAAGCTGCTGCGGGTCGGCCTTGCCAGCCAGGGCTATGCGATCAGCGAGGCGCCGAACGCCAGGACGGCGATCGAGCTGATGGACCAGGAGAAGCCCGACCTCGTGCTGCTCGATCTCGGCCTGCCCGGCATGGGCGGCCATGAGCTCTTGCGCAAATGGCGTGACGACGGCCTCGACGTGCCGGTGGTCATTCTGTCCAGCCGCACCGACGAAGCCGGCATCGTCAGCGCGCTCGAGCTCGGCGCGGACGACTATGTCACCAAGCCCTTCGGCATGAACGAACTGGTGGCGCGCATCCGCGTGGCGCTGCGGCACAAATTCCAGCAGCAAGGCGAGAAGCCGGTTTTCCAGACCGGCGAACTCAGCGTCGATCTGGTCAAGCGCATCGTCAAGGTCGACGGCAAGGAGGTGAAGCTCTCGCCGAAAGAGTACGACATATTGCGCATCCTGGTGCAGCACGCGGGCAAGGTGCTGACCCACCACTTTATCCTCAAGCAGATCTGGGACGATTCGACCGACGTGCAGTATCTCAGGGTCTATGTCCGCCAGCTGCGCCAGAAGATCGAGAAGACCCCCGACCAGCCGCGCTATATCACCACCGAAACCGGTGTCGGCTACCGCCTGCGGGTCGAGTGAAAAAGCCCAGGGATGGAAATCCGCCTCAGCCGAGGGCTTCGAGCGGCCGGTTCGCCGCCGCCGAAGTTCGCAAGGCGGCGAGACAGCCGAGCATGCCGAGCGGTACGAAAGCGAGGAACAGCCAGCTTGCGACGCTCGCGGCCGCGTCATGGTTCAGGCCTTGCGAAAAGCCGCTGGCATTGGCGACGATGCCGGCAAGGGCGGCACCCACGGCGTAGCCGATGCGCTGCATGGTCGGCACCGCGGCCGAGGCGATGGTCTGCTCGTCATCCGGCGCGGAGGCGACGATGACGCGGGTCACGAACGGCCAGGCGATGCCGAAACCGCCGCCCTGCAGGAGGGCGCAGACCAGGATCAGCGGGATCGAGCCCAGCGGTATCGTGTAGGCAAAGCCGGCGATGCCTGCGGCGATCATCAATGCGCCGCTGACGATGATCAGGCGCTCGCGTTGCGGCGGCGCATTGGCGACGAGGATCGAGAGGATCGACCAGGCGATCGATTCGGCGGCGATGATATAGCCCGTGGTCAGCAGCGGAATGTCATGCAGGCTGGTCAGGAGCAGAGGCCCATAGACGCCGAAGGAGCAGGTCGCCACCGAAAACGCCGCCACCATTGTCATGCCGGCGCCGACCGGCGTGCGCCAGGAGAACAGCCTTGCCGGGAACAGGCGGGAGCGCGGTTTCAGCGCGTCGACGTAGAAAAACAGCGCGAGACCGGCGAGGCCCAGCACGATCAGAAGCGAGGATCGCAGCAGGGCGATGTCGACGCCGGCCGAGGCGATCAGAACCACCGCGACGGCAAGGCAGGCCAGCGCGATGAACGGGAAGGGCGGTGCTTTGCCGGCACCGGTACTGGGCCTTGTCGCCTCCGGCGTGTCGAGCACGAGGAAGCTGGCCAGCGCCATGGCGGTGCCGCCAAAGGTGAAGACCCCGAAGGCCCAGCGCCATGACAAAAGCTCGGTCATGATCGCGCCGAGCAACGGGCCGCTGAATGCAGCCACGCCCCAGATCGCCGACATGATGCCGAAAAGCTGCGGCCAGATGGCGCGTGAAAACAGCCGTTCGACCGAGACGAAGGCCAGCGACACCAGCGCGCCGCCGCCAAGCCCCTCGATCAGCCGGCCGGCCAGGAACAATTGCATGGAAGGCGCGGTGGCGCAGATCAGCGCGCCGGCGGCGTAGAGCAGGGCCGCGACCACCATGTTGGTTCGCAGCGCCACATAGCTCACCAGCCGTCCGGCCGCCGCACCGGCGACGATGGCGCCAAGTTCGTAGATGGCCAGCGACCAGCCAACGAGTTGTACGCCGGCCAGTTCACCGACCATGGCCGGCATGACGGTCGCCACCATCGTCTCATTGGTGGCGTGCAGCAGGATGCCGAGGCTGATGAAGCAGAATCGCGCCAGGTCGCCGGTCGCCCACAATGCCCGCCAGTCGACCCTGTTCGTGCCGGTTTTCGTCATGTCCATCTCCGCCTTTGCATATCGCGATGGCGGCGCATGGCACCAGAAGCCAATACAGGGAATCCGGCAGGACCATGCGCGCTGTTTCAGTCGGACAGGCTGGTAAGACCTCAAGCGCGGTTGAGCTCAAGCGAAATCTTCGAGATGCTCCGGCTGACTGCGGAAGATATCAGTTCTCGGTGCTGCGTAGCTGGAACTGGCTGACGCCGATGGCGAGGTTGATGCCGGTCTGGGTCTGCACGCTGAGCGGCTGAAGGGTGAAGGCCTGCGACGAGCCGCCGACCAGAAGATTGGCGCCAGCGCCGACGGCGGCGGTCACTTCGGCGCTGGCGCCGATATAGTCACCCGCCAACGCACCCGGCGCATAGATGTTCTTCAACGGCGTCAGCACCAGCCAGCGCATCACCGCCTGCCTGGTGGTGCCGATGTCGAGGCCGTATTTGTTGATGGCGCCAAAATAGGCTTCAGGCGCGAAGGTCTTGTCGGCCGGGGTGAAGGTGCAACTCAGATCCTTGCTCGAACCGAAGATGAAACCGGTTCCGCCCGATATGGCGCATTCAAGCGTACCGAGTTCCACGCCCTGGTCTTGTGCTCGTGCCGTGCCGGCAAGCACGGTTGCGATCACCGCAGCGGCAATGACTGTCCTCGGCATGGCATCCCCCCAAATCAAAACGGCGCGGAACCATCCTACCGGGTTCCGCGCCGCGGAGTGAAGGGCCTGGTCGAGGCTCCAATCCGCTTATTTGAGCGAGTGGATCAATTCCAGCGACGTCACGGCCACGGCGAGATTGACGCCGGTCTGTGCCTGGACGCTGAGCGGCTCCAGCATGAAGGCGCTGTCGAAGCCGCCGACCAGCAGGTTGGCGCCGCCGCCGGTGACGACGCTCGCCTCGGCATTGACGCCGTAGTAGCTGCCGGCGAGGTCGCCTGCGTCACGGTCGCGGGTCGCCGCGAAAACGGCCCAGACGAGCTGGCCCTGATGCGTCTGGCCAAGATCGACGCCAAGCTTGGAAATGACGCCGGTGTAGAT
>NZ_VFVY01000036.1 GCF_006442315.1 Mesorhizobium sp. B2-3-4
GCAAATGCAACTTGACACAACAGATAGTCGCTCATCGCCCTGCCGGGCATTTCTCCCCGTATAGTGACGGGGAGAAATGGTCGCTGCCCTTGATGTTTTCGCCAAAGTTCGGCGGTGCAAGTGGAGCGCCGGCGTTGCGGCCAGCTCCCTTCTCCCCGTAAACGGGGAGAAGATGCCGGCAGGCAGATGAGGGGCGGCGCCGGCCTCTGCAGAAAAGCCTCACATCGCGGTAAAGCCATTATCCACGAACAGATGCGCGCCGTTGACGAAGCTCGACTCGTCGCTGGCAAGGTACAGCGCCGCCTTCGCTACCTCCTCCGGCTCGCCGATGCGGCCCTGCTGCGCCGCCAATGCGGCGTCGGAAACATCGACGCCGAGCTTGCCGAGGTCGGCGACCTCGCGCAGGCCGTGCGGAGTCCTGATGAAACCGGGGCAGACGGCATTGCAGCGGATGTTGCGATCGCGGAATTCCACCGCGATGGCGCGCGCGAACATGTGGCAGGCGCCCTTGGTGGTGTCGTAGAGCACTTCGTTGGGCGTCGCGGCCACGGCCGAGATCGACGAGGTGCAGACGATCGAGCCGCCTCCGGCCGCGATCATGCCGGGAAGCACGGCGCGCGTCATCAGGAACATCGAGCGGACATTGACGGCATGCAGCCAGTCCCATTCCTGCAGGGTCGTCTCCAGGAACGGCTTGATCACGATGGTACCGGCATGATTGAACAGCACGGTGACCGGGCCGAGCTTTCCGGTCGCCGCTTTCACCGCCGCTTCGACCTGCGCCTCGTCGGAGACGTCAGCGACAAAATGCTCGGCGACATGGCCGCGCGCCCGGATCGCGGCGGCGGTAGCGGCGGCTGCTTCGCCATTGCGGTCGATGATCGCTACCTTGGCGCCCTCGGCGGCGAACAGCTCCGACGCCGCGCCGCCCATTCCCGTCGCGCCACCCGAGATGATGGCGACCTTGCCGGCCAGTCTTGATCCCATTGTTGTTCCCCTTGTTCGACGATTTCGCGCTTGTTTCCCCGCGATGCTATCGCGCCCGCACTCGCCGGCCAATGCATGAAGTGATGCAGCGGGAACAAGGCCATAGGGCCATTCGAACGGTCGAGGCGGTGCTGGCGGCCCCGCCAGTTGAACCCCTCGATGGGCAATCTCAGCAATAGGCGCCCAATTCTTCGCCATATCGAGAAAAATTTTTCTGCCAATGGCCGGAAAATAGCAATCGACAAAGTCTACAAGTTTTATAGATTAACCCGCGAGACGGAGGTCGATATGTCCTACATCCAGAACGCTCAGACTGACGGCAGCGGCCAGAGGGTGGCCAATGCCCAGAGCTTTCGTCCGGCCTATGCCGGCGCTTTCGCCTATATCGTCTTTGCCCTTGCGTTCGTGTTCACCGGGGCAGTCGTGCTGGGCCTAATTCCCTAAGGCATCGGCTCGACGGGGCCGTTGCCCCACCGCTTTCAGGCAATCGGAGTTGAATGAACCGGATCCCGGCGCGCTTGTGCGCGCGTGAGGATCCGATTTTCGCAGCATCAATGATTCCAGCGATGGAGGAGATGACAATGCCGATCGAATTCACGCATGTCCCGGGCAAGACCGCCGAAGCCGCTGCCCCGTTTTTCTACGACTTCGCAGAGACAGCGACAAAGCTCGGGCTGATCGAGGACAGCGGGTTCCAGAAGATCGTCGTCGACGATTCGGCCGGACTGCTGACCAACATGGATATTGCCGCCCAGGTGCTCAACCGGACCGGGTCGCTGGAAGTGGTGCTCACCCATTGGGCCGGCGTGATCGAGCCGACCGTGGCGGCCCGCCAACTGGCGTCCATCGACAGGGAGAGCGGCGGACGGCTGGCGCTGCGGATGATCAGCGAGCCGTTGAACGACGACGATGCCGAGACACGGCCGGTCGGACACGGCGTCGTCTGGCAGCGCATCGACGAATATCTGGTGCTGTTGAAGCGGCTGTGGTCGAACGAGCGCCCCTTCGACCATGAAGGCGCTTTCTACAGCATCAAGGGCGGTTATATCGAGCGCAAGGGACCGCACGGGGCCGACCTCGTGATCCGCATGGGCGGACAATCGGGGACGGCGCTGAAAGTGGCCGGCCGGCATGCCGATGTCTTCGAACTGGCGCCGGGCTCGATCGACGAGGTCCGGCATCTGATGGAGCGGGCGCGTGGCGCCGCCGCCGAACATGGCCGCGCCGGCAAACTGCGCTTCGCGCTTCCGGTCAGGATCCACAAAGGCGCTTCCGCCGCCAGCCACAGGGCGGTCGACCTTTCGGGACCGCCGGCTCAGGTCGCGCTATCGCTGCTTGCCTATGCGGCTCTTGGCATCGACGAGTTCATGATCGTCGGCGTCGACACGCCGCGCGAGATCGCGACAGCCGGCCGGGAGACATTGGCGCTGCTGCGCAATTCGCTGGCGCGCCGGGAGGCCGATGCACCCGAGCCCGGAGCCTATGCCTTGCGCGCCGTCGCCGGAATGCTTGCCGCCGGATAGGTGAGCGCTGGAACAGTCGGGTTCACGACCTCGGAGCGATGCCCGCAAGCAGCAAATCGAGGCCTTTCCTGAAGGTGCCGATCCAGTCGTCGTCGAGCAGCAGACGAGAGCGCTGGATCGTCGGATAGGCTCCGCCCGGATGCGCGGGGCGCTGCCGTGTGGCGGACCTGTCGTTGCCGGCGACGTCGAAACTCGTCCGGGTGATGGTGGCGCCCATCACATAGTTCCACAGCGACCAGATCGCGACGTTCAGGTCCGCATCCGCCACACCGGCCCTGGACAAGGTCGCGCCCAGCAATTCCAGGCGGCCGAGAATGTTGGGGCCGAGCGCCCGGCTCGACAGCAGCGCTGCCGACCAGGGATGGCGCAGCATGCCGGCTCGCCAGTCTTCGAGCATAAGCGCGACCTCCGGGCGCCAGTCCGGGGTTTCGGCAGTCCGCGGCGGTCCGCGATATTCGAGGGCCGAATCGAGCGCGAGATCAAACACCTCTTCCTTGTTGTCCACATGCCAATAGAGGCTCATCACGCCTGAACCGAGGCAATCGGCGAGCCGACGCATGGTCAATCCGTCGACCCCATGGGCGTCCAGCAAGTCAACCGCGGTCGCAACGATGCGCTCCAGGGAAAGAGACGGTTCACCGTGTTGCTCGGGGGCGGACGGTGAGGCCATCTTCCGCCGTCCGGATCGCTTGCCCAGGGCGCCGCTGCGTTTGGCTGCCATCACTTTTCCTCGCGGTTCAGACCGCCGATCTTGGCTGGCAATGTCAGGAATGTCGATTCGGCCGATTGACTCGTACATTGTACCATGAGAGTGGATCGTATGGCGTACGAGTGACCCAAAGGGAATGACGATGCCAGGTTCGATCAAGAGGCAGCGAAAGCCGGTCAAGGCTCGCAAGCTGAGGAGGGATCATGTCGCGCGCAATCAACCAACTGCTCACCGGAGGGCTAATCATCATGACCATTTCCATCGCGGCGCCGGCGAACGCCGGTGATTTCAAGCTCACGATCGTCAATCCGAAAACCCTCCACGATCCTTCGCCGAACGGCTACAGCACGGCCGTGATCACGCCTCCCGGAGCAAGGCTCGCTTACATTTCGGGACAGGGTGGCCAGGACGATACCGGAGGGCTGTCGCCGGACTTCGCCGTGCAGGTCAAGCAGGCCTACGCAAATCTGCGCCGCGCGCTGGACGGGCTCGGTGCCAGGCCGGATCAGGTCGCCAAGCTGACGGTCTTCGTGGTCGATCACGATATGGGCAAGCTTGGCGTGCTGACCGAAAGCGTGAAGGCCATGTTCGGCGAGGCACTGCCGGCGCAGACGCTTGTCCCCGTTCCCAAGCTCGCAATCGATCCGATGCTGTTCGAGGTCGAGGCCGTGGTCGTTCTGGAGTAGCGGCACCGGCGAAGCCAGTACGCTCAGCCGGCGTCGCCGGCGAGGCGGATCAGGCCATCGATGACGGCGTCCGAATCGGCCAGCACGCCGAAGACGCCGTCCTCGACCGTCACCATGTGCAGGGCCGCCTCATGCGCTTGTCTGTCGCCGCTGGCGCAGGCGTCCGGGATCGTCAGGCACTGAAAGTTGCGGTCGCAGGCCTCGCGCAGCGTGGTGTGGACGCAGACATCGGTGGTGCAGCCGGAAAACATCAGATGCGTGATGCCTTGCGCGCGCAGCACGAGCTCGAAATCCGTATGGGTGAAGGCGCTGTTGGCGGTCTTGTCGATGATGATGTCATCGGGCGCGACGTCGATCTCCGGAACGATCTGGAATCCCGCGCCCGAGCGCAGCAGAACGTCCGTCCCGTCGAGGCCCGAGCGCTTGCGGCGCCATTTCTCGTAAGGCGTCATGTCGGCCATGTCGGCGCGGTAGCCTTGCCTTGTGTGGATGACCGTGACGCCGGCTTTGCGCGCCGCCGAGATCAGCCGGTTGACGGCCGGCAGGATCGCCCGCAGCGGTGAGGGATCGTAGCCCTTCCTGGCGAAATAACCTGTCGTCGACAGGAAGTCCTGCTGCAGGTCGATGACGACCAGCGCGGTATTGGCGGCCACCAGCCGGCCGTCATAGGGGTAGTCGAAGGGTGTTGCCTTGATCATCGTAAGCTCCAGACTGCCGGCCTCAGCATAGCATCAATGCGCCGACACCAGGTGCTGGGCATCGTGCAGCCGCCGGTAGACGCCGTCGGCATGGATCAGCTCCTGGTGCGAGCCCTGTTCGACAATACCGGATTCGGAGACAACCACGATGCGGTCGGCGCCGCGGATCGTCGCCAGCCGGTGGGCAATGACCAGCGTGGTGCGGCCTTGCGCGAGTTCGGCCAACGCCTTCTGGATCTCGCGCTCGGTCTGCGTGTCGAGCGCCGACGTCGCCTCGTCGAGGATCAGGATCGGCGGATTCTTGAGGAACATGCGGGCGATCGCCAGCCGCTGCTTCTGGCCGCCCGAAAGTTTGACGCCGCGCTCGCCGATGATGGTGTCATAGCCGGCCGGCAGGCCCGCAATCATGCCATCGAGCTGAGCCCGTCTGGCGGCGTCGGCGATGGCTTCGTCGGAAGCGCCGAGCCGGCCATAGGCGATGTTTTCGCGCACCGAGCCGCCGAACAGGAAAACGTCCTGCTGGACGATGCCGATCTGGCCGCGCAGCGAGGCCAGCGTCATGTCCCTGATGTCAATGCCATCGATCGCAATGGAGCCAGCGCCGACCTCGTAGAAGCGCGGCAGCAGCGAGCAGATGGTGGTCTTGCCGGCGCCGGACGGGCCGACGAAGGCGACGGTCTCGCCGGCATGGATCGTCAGATCGACATCCCTGAGCACCGGCTTGCCGTCGCCATAGCCGAAGCTGACGCCCCGGTATTCGATATCGCCCTTGAGGCTGTTGACAGCCACAGCACCTGGCCGGTCGGCGATGTCGGGTTCGGTGTCGAGCAGTTCGGTATAGCGGCGGAAGCCGGCAATGCCTTTTGGATAGGTCTCGATCACCGAATTGATCTTCTCGATCGGCCGCACGAAGACGCCGACCAGAAGCAGGAAGCCGACGAAGCCGCCATTGCTCAATCCTCCAGTAATGACCAGGTAGCTGCCGGCGATCATCACCACGAGCTGGATCAGCCTTATGCCCATATAGTTCAGCGAGTTCGAGGCCGACATGATGCGGTAGGCGTCGAGCTTGGTCTGGCGGTAGCGCTGGTTGTCATGGGCGAACAGCGCGCGCTCGTGCTCCTCGTTGGCGAAGGCCTGGACGACGCGCATGCCGCCGACATTCTCCTCGATGCGGACGTTGAAATCGCCGACTCGGCCGTAGAGCGCCTGCCAGTTGCGCTCCATGCGGTCGCCATAGCGCATGGTCACCCAGGCGATCAAAGGCACGATCACCGCGGTCAGCAGCGCCAGATGCATGTTGACTGTGAACATCAGCACGAAGGCGCCGGCGAAGGTCATGACGGCGATGAACAGGTCCTCGGGGCCATGATGGGCGATTTCGCCGATCTCCTCGAGGTCCTTGGTGACGCGGCCGACGAGGTGGCCGGTCTTGTTGTTGTCGTAGAAGCGGAACGACAGTTTCTGCAGATGGTCGAAGCTCTTGCGCCGCATCTCGGTCTCGATGTTGATGCCCAGCATATGGCCCCAATAGGTGACGACTGCCATCAGCGCGGTGTTGAGAAGATAGATCAGCAGCAGGCCGGCGGAGGCGATGATGATCAGCGTCCAGTCCTGTTGCGGCAGAAGCTGGTCGACAAAGGCGCGTACCGCCATCGGAAAGCCGAGTTCGAGCAGGCCGGCGAGCACCGCGCATGAGAAATCGAGGACGAACAGCCCCTTCCAGGGCGCGTAATAGGCGAGGAAGCGTCTGATCATCGCAGTGAACCGCTGGCTATGCTGGTGGTCGGGTGTGGTGGCAGTCCACGACCCGTCGTTTGTTGGCGCTGCTTACAAGTGCCGGCGCATGCGGGGCAATATGCCAGCGCGGCCTTCATTGTCTGCCCTTCCACATCAGCATCATAAAATAGGGGCCGCCGACAAAGGCGGCGATGAGCCCGGCCGGCACCTGCCAAGGGAAGATCAGCGTGCGGCCGGCCCAGTCGGCGGCGACCAGGATCAGCCCGCCGGCTATCGCCGATCCCAGAAGCTGCGGCACGGCGCGGCGCAGGCCCAGCATGCGGGCGAGGTGCGGCGCCATCAGCCCGACGAAGCTCAGCGGGCCGATGACCAGGGTCGCGGTCGCGGTGGCGAGCGCGGTCAGCGCCAGCAGCACGGCCCGGACCTGCCCGAGCCGCAAGCCAAGGCCGCGCGCGGCGGTCTCGCCAAGCGGCAATATGTCGAGCCAGCGCGCTGTCAGTGGCGCCAGCGCCAGGACGATGGCGGCGACCGTCGCGGCGGTGACGGCGTCGGCCGATGTCGCGCGGTAGGTCGATCCCGACAGCCAGGCGAGCAGGAAGTCCATGCGCGGATCGCCACTGGCCAGAAGCAGCGCGGCAAGGGCCGACGCGACGGTCGCCACGGCGACGCCGGCCAGCAGCAGCCGCTGCGGCGACAGGGCATTGCGGCTGGCAACCACGACAACGATCGCCAGCGCCAGCAGGGCGCCGACGAGCGAGGCGCCAAGCATTGCCGTGCGATCGAAGCCGGCGCTGATGAACAGCAACGCCAGCACGCCGAAGGATGCGCCGCCGGAAATGCCGAGCACTTCGGGCGCCGCCATCGGATTGCCGGTCATGCGCTGCATCAGCGTGCCGGCAATGGCAAGCAGCACACCCGCCGATAGGGCAACGGTGACACGGGGGCCGCGCAGGGCAAGCAATTGCGTCAAGTCCGCCGACCAGATCCAGTGCCAGCCGGCGACGCCGCGGCCGAAGCCGATGGCGACGACACCGGCAAGAATCAGCAGGACAAGGCCGGCGATCAAGCGCCGTCCGGTTGCCGAGGGGCGCGCGGATGAGATGACATCCGCCTGCCCCTCGGGACCGACCCGCAACAGGGGCAGCAGGAACAAAAGCAGCGGTGCGCCGAGCATGGCGGTCGCGGTGCCTGCCGGTACTTCGGTGGCGAACGGCAGATGCTGCACCAGTCGGTCGGTCAGCCAGAGCAGAGCGGCGCCCACGAGCGGCGACCAGATCATGCGTCGCCCGAGCGTGCGGGCGCCGGCCAGGCTTGCGAGCGCCGGGGCGGCAAGCGCCACGAAGCCGATGACGCCGGTCTCGGCGACGACCATGGCGCTGAGCGCGACGGCGACGCCCATGCCGGCAAGGCGGATGAGGACCGGGCGGGCGCCAAGCGCGGTTGCACCGTCGTCGCTGAGATCGAGCAGGCGCAGCGGGCGCCACAGCAGGAAGGCGGCGCAGATGCCGGCAAGCAGCCACGGCGCCAGGCTGACGGCCGCGGCATCGCCATTCTGCACCAGCGAGCCGCTCTGCCAGATGAACAGCTCTTCCGTATATTCGCGGTTGAGCGCCATCAGCAACGCACTGGCCGAACCGAAAGTGAGGCTGACGATGAGGCCGGCAATGATGATCGACACCGGCGAGAAGCTGCGCCCGCGTGCCAGCGCGAAGACGGCTGCCGTGGCGAGCGCGCCGCCGGCAAGGGCGATGGCTTCGCGGCCGCTTTCCAGCAGCCAGGGTGCGTAGAGCGTGGCGGCCGCCAAAGCGAGGCTTGCCCCGGCATTGGTGCCGATGGTGGTCGGCTCGGCCAGCGGGTTGCGCAGCACATGCTGCATGATGACGCCGGCAAGGCCGAGTGCCGCGCCGGCCAACAGGCTGACGGCGACACGCGGCAGGAAAGCGTAGCGGTAGAGCAACTGTGCCGGATCGGACGTGTCGGGAGCCTTGATCGCCGGCCACCACAGGGCTCGCGGCAGCAGATGCATGAGGTCGATAGTTGTCAGAACAAGCGCCAGGCCGGCAGGTACGGCAACCAGCAGGACAAGCATCCAGAGGCCGCTTCCCGGCCTAGTCAGCGGCAAAGCGGAGGCGATCATGACATCCCGGCCACGAAGGTGGCGAAGCGGCCGGCGGCGGCGAGGCCGCCGAATGGCCAGACTGGCGGGATGCTCCGCACTTCGCCGTTGCGCACGCAAGGCAGGTTGGCCCAGAGCGAGCTGCGGGCGATGCGGATCCTGACGTGTTGCGGAATCGGATCGAGGGAGATCAATTGCGCGTCGCCGACGGCGACGAGTTCCTCGATGCCGACGGTCGAAAAGCCCCATCCGCTGGTGGCGCCGGTCCAGGCGTTGACGAGGCCGAGCCGGTCGAGAACGTCCTGCAGCAGACTGCCGGCGCCATAGACGCGGACATGGCGGTCGTCGAACATGCTGACGACGCAGAGCGGTTTCCGTGGCTTCTGCTCGATGGTTGCGCGTGCCTGGGCGATCGAGGCTTCGATGCGCTCGACGAGGTCATGGGCCTCTCCTCCTCGGCCGAGCAAATCACCGAGCTGCAGCGTCACCTCTTGCGCCTGGGCGTAGGGCGCGGCCTTGCCGCTGTAGAAGGGCACGTTGAAGGTCGGCGCCAGCCCGGTGAAGCTGCTCTCGTCGAGGCCGTAGCCATAGGCGCCGACAATCAGGTCGGGGCGCAATTCCCCGAGCAGTTCGAGATTGGGTTCGCCGCGCGATCCCAGGTCGATGGTGGTTTGCGGCAGCGCCGGTCCTTCCACCCAATCGTGATAGCCCCTGATGTCGCCGACGGCGATGGGCGTCGCGCCGAGCGAAACGACCATTTCGGCCGATGTCCATTCCAGGCAGACGATGCGGGCCGGCGCGGCCCGCGCCGTGCCTGCCCGTGCGGCAAGACCGGCCGCAGCCAGACCCGCCAGGCACTGGCGTCGTGTCAGCAGCGCCATCTTGGCCGGATCCGCGATGCCGTGGCTACCATGTGTATTTCACCGAGCCGTTGATCCTGCGGCCCTCGCCATAGAAACAGCCGAAGCCCGAGGAGAAGCATGAGGCGACATAACGCTTGTCGAACAGATTGCTGACGTTGAGGCTGAGCGTCGCGTTCTGCCAGCTGTAGTGTACAGCCGCGTCGGCAAGCACGACGGACGGAACCTTGAACGAATTGGCATCGTCGCCAAAGGTCGAACCGACATAGCGCACGCCGGCGCCCAGCCCGAGGCCTTCCAGTTTGCCGCTCATGAAAGTGTAGTTGCCCCAGAGAGATGCCGAGTGCGTCGGTACGCCGAACGGTGTGTTGCCTTCGTTGCTGGTGCCATCGTCGTTGATGCTGGTCGGGCTGGTGATTCTGGTGTCGAGATAGGTGTAGGCGGCCCTCAGGTCGACGCCGGCATCGAGGCTTGCAACGGCCTCGAGTTCGATGCCTCGCGACCGGATTTCGCCGGTCTGGAAAATATCCTCGGGCCTGCCGGTGCCGCCATAGCGCACGACATTGCGCCGAGTGAGGTCGAAGGCTGACGCGGTGACGAAAGAGTTCCAGCCGGCCGGCTGGTATTTCACGCCGATCTCATACTGCCTGCCGGTTTCCGGCACGAAGAGCTTGCCCTCGCTGTCGGCGCCGGCCACCGGCTGGAACGATTGGGAATAGCTGACGTAAGGGGCAAGACCGTTGTCGGCGAGATAGACGAGACCGGCGCGGCTTGTGAAGGCGTTGTCCTTCTGCGGCGCGAGGAACTCGCCGTTCAACTTGTCATAGACCTTCGCATCCGACCAGTCCTGGCGGCCACCCAGCGTCAGCCGCCAGTTGCCGAGCTTGAGCTGGTCCTGCGCATAGAGGCCGACCTGCTGCTGGGTGGTGTCGGTATCGGTGTAGGGCGTCATGTCGCCGATCTTGTAGCCATAGATCGGATCGAAGACGTTGAACCCGTCCTCGACCGTTCCTTCCGATGCGTAGTCGCGGTAGGTGTAGCGCTTGTAGTCCAGGCCGACGAGCAGCGTGTGGGCGAGGGGGCCGGTGTCGAAATCAGCCTGCGCCTGGTTGTCGATGGTGACGCCGCTCAGCCTGGTGCCGCCGGCATCGGCATAACGGGAATAGTCGCCGTCCGAGGGCTGCAGGCCGTCGGAGTCCGTCAGCCCGCCGCCGAAGACGCCTTCCTCGGTGTGGGTGAGGTAGACGTAACGGGCATGCTGGCGGACCTGCCAGATTTCGTTGAAGCGATGATCGAATTCGTAACCGATCGAGGCCTGGTCGTTGTTGTAGGAGTCGAAGCCTGGTTCGCCGACGAACATGCTGTTAGGCAGATATTTGCCGTCCTTGCCCGGTATGACCGTGCCATAGGCAGGCAGATACTGCATCGCCCAGCCCGAGCGGTCGCGCTGGTAGTTGGCAAGGATGGTCAGGCTGGTGTCGGCGTCCGGCTGCCAGGTGAGCGCGGGGGCGATGAAGATGCGGTCGTCCTTGACGAAATCGGTCTGCGTGTCGCCCATATGGGCAGCGCCCGTCAGACGAAATAGCAGCGATTTGTCGGCGTTGACGGCGCCGCTGAAATCGAACCTGGCCTCGTATTGGTTGAAGCTGCCGGCGCCGACTTCAACCTCGCTCAGCGTCTCTTCGGTCGGCCGCTTGCTGACATAGTTGATCAGGCCGCCGGGGCTTGCCTGGCCGTAGAGCACCGATGCCGGCCCGCGCAGCACCTCGTAGCGTTCGGCGCCATAGGAATCGAGCGCGGTGAACAGCGTGAAATTGCTCTCCTTGAGCTGCAGCCCGTCCTTGTAGAAGACGCCGTTGGCGTTCGAAATTCCGCGCAACTGCAGACCAAGACCGCGATTGTCGGTGCCGTAGAGATTGCCGTTGGCGCCGGGCGTGTAGCGCAGCGCGCTGTTCAGGCTGTCGACGGCCTGCGCATCCATCTGGTCCCTGGTGATCACCGATATGGACTGCGGGGTCTCGACCAGCGGCGTGTCGGTCTTGGTGCCGGTCGAGCCCTTGGTGGCGACATAGCCCTTGACCGGGCCGAAGGCGCTCTCGACGCGTTCCTGAACGTTGATCGGATCGAGGGTGGTGGCATCCTGCGCCAGGGCATGACCACCGCCAACGATGGCGGGCATAGACCCGGCCGCGATCAGCAGCGCACGGGTCGTCCCGGCCAAAACGAACTTCCGGCCACCGCCAACTGCCATCTCGACATCCCCTATCGCTCGAAAATCCGACGCGGCGAAGCGCCTTGAACATTTGTTGAGCCAAAAAATCATCTTCAATGTTGACTAGTAAGGTCATGTTTCATAGTCAACCGGGCATCGGCTCGCTGGCGCCAGAAAGACTCTGGATTGCTGGAGCTGCCTTGGAGAGAAGCCATGACCGTGGCTGCAACGGATACCCAGACCGCCTTCCAGATCGACGCGGTGCGTTTTGCCGTCGGCGATCGGACATTGCTCGGCCCGGTGTCGCTGGAATTGCAACGCGCCCGCGTCTACGGGCTGATCGGCCACAACGGCTCGGGCAAGTCGACGCTGATCAAGCTGCTGGCGCGCCAGCAGCCGGCAAGCTCCGGCGCCATCACCTTCGCCACGCGGCCGCTGCCGCAATGGGGCGCCCGTGAGCTCGCCCGTGCGCTCGCCTATCTGCCGCAGACGACGCCGGCGGCAACGGGCCTCACCGTGCGCGAACTGGCGACGCTCGGACGCTACCCCTGGCACGGCGCGCTCGGCCGCTTCGGCGCCGAGGACAGGCGCCATGTAGAGGAGGCGCTTGTGCTGACCGACATGGAGGGTTTCGCGGACCGGCTGGTCGATGAATTGTCGGGCGGCGAGCGCCAGCGCGCCTGGCTCGCCATGCTGGTGGCGCAGAATGCCGGCGTCATGCTGCTCGACGAACCGATCTCGGCGCTCGACATCGCCCATCAGGTCGAGGTGCTGGGCCTGGTCAAGGAGCTCAGCCGCAAGCGCGACCTCTGCGTCGTCGTGGTGCTGCACGATCCCAACATGGCGGCGCGCTACTGCGATGAGCTGATCGCGCTCAAGGACGGCAAGCTGCTGACGCGCGGCACACCGGGCGAGATCATGCAGAGCGATGTGCTCAAGGGCATTTTCGGCGTGGAGATGGGTGTGTTCGCGCATCCCGTCACCGGCCAGCCGGTCGGCTACGTGCAGTGAAGACTTCGTACGCGGCCGGAACCGGAAGCGGCCGGCCGCTGTGAGAACAAGGAAGAAGCTCGTGTCGAGACATGGTGTGTTGGCGGCGTTGGTCGCATCGGTGATCCTGGCGACGACCGGCGCGATGGCGCAGCAGCAACCCGCTGCGGCTCCGGCGATCGAGGCTCCCGCCGCGCCGGCCGAAGCCGCACAAGCCGCTCCACAGGCACCCGCCGCGCCGGCGGCTGCCGCGCCGGCGTCACCGTCGCCCGCGCAGCCGGCCGCCGAGCCGGGCGCGATGGCGCCTGCCGGGGCGGCACCTTCCGGGGCGATGGAGCTCAACCTGCCGCACGATTTGTCGCCATGGGGCATGTTCATGGCCGCCGACATCATCGTGAAGGCCGTGATGGTTGGGCTCGCCTTCGCCTCCCTCGTCACCTGGACGATATGGCTGGCCAAATCGCTGGAGATTTTCGGCGGCAAGCTGCGCATCGGGCGCGCCGTCCGCGCGATCGGCGACGCCGCGACGCTGAAGCAGGCGAGCCTGGCGCTCGACCGTAGCGGCGGCCCCGGCGCGCTTCTGGTGCGGGCAGCCGAGGAGGAGACCGCGCTTTCGGCCGGTGCGCTCGACCATGCTGGCGGCGACGGGCTGAAGGAACGGGTGACCTCGCGCCTGTCGCGCATCGAGGCCGCCGCGTCGCGGCGCATGTCGCGCGGCACCGGCCTGCTGGCGACGATCGGTTCCACCGCGCCCTTCGTCGGCCTGTTCGGCACCGTCTGGGGCATCATGAACGCCTTCATCGGCATTTCGCAGGCGCAGACCACCAATCTGGCGGTGGTGGCGCCGGGCATCGCCGAGGCCCTGCTTGCCACCGCCATGGGCCTGGTGGCGGCGATCCCCGCCGTCGTCATCTACAACGTCTTTGCACGCTCGATAGCCGGCTACCGGCAAATCCTGGCCGACGCTTCGGCGGGCGTCGAACGGCTGGTCAGCCGCGACCTCGATTTCCGCACTGTCGCGCCGGCGACAGGGCTGGCGGCGCGATAGCGGAGCAAGACCATGGGCAGCCGTATCCGTCAGACCATGGACGACGATCTCGAGGAAAGCCACGAGATCAACGTCACGCCGTTCATCGATGTCATCCTGGTGCTCTTGATCATCTTCATGGTCGCCGCGCCGCTGGCGACGGTGGATGTCAATGTCGACCTGCCCGGCTCGACCGCGACGCCGGCGCCGCGCCCCGAGACCCCGCTGTTCCTGACATTGAGGGACGATCTCACGCTGGCGATCGGCAATGACACCGTGCCGCGCCCGGCCTTCGCCGCCACGCTGGACAACCGTACCAAGGGCGACAAGCAGACGCGCATCTTCCTGCGCGCCGACAAGGCGGTCGCCTATGGCGACCTGATGGAGGCGATGAACCTGCTGCGCGGCGCCGGTTATCTCAAGGTCGCGCTGGTCGGCCTGGAGGCCGCTCCGGCCGGCGATGCCGCTGCGGTACCAGGCGCAACGGCCATCCCATGACACGATCGGCCGCCTCGCCCACGGTGATGCTGTCGCGCTTCGGCTGGCGCGATCTCGGCTTGTGGGCGTGTGCGGCCGTGCTGATACTCGGGGCACATGTCGCGGTCGCCTATGCCGTGCAGAATTTCAATCCCGTCGACCTGTCGGATGGCGGGCCGCCGCCGGCCCCGGTGATCGAAATGACGCCGATGATGGTGACGCCGGCGGTGCCCGAGCAGGCTGCGATGCTCGATGCGGCCATTCCCGACCAGACCGAGCCGGTCGAGGAGACCGAGAGGGCCGCTGAGGCCGAGCCCGACAGATTGGTCGAGCAGACGGAGCCTGTCGCCGAGCCGGAGGAAGTGCAGCCCGAGGAGCCCATGGAGACCGCGAAGGCGGAACCGGTCGAACAGCCGCCTCTGGAGGAGGTCATCCCCGATATCGTCGAGACCGTCGCGCCGGAGGTTGTCGTTCCGCTGCCGCAGCCAAAACCTGTCGAAACGCGCAAGGAAAAGAAACCGGCCGAACCCAAGGCCAGGAAACCTGTCGACAAGCCCAAGCCAAAGCCGAAGAAGGAGAAGGCCGAGCCGCCGAAGACGGTAAGTACCGCCAGCGCCGAGGCCAAGCCCGCCACCAAGGCGGCGGCGCCGAGATCGTCGGCAGGGTTTTCGGGCGTCAGCCCGGCCAAATGGGAATCGCGGCTGACGGCGTGGATCAATCGCCACAAACGCTACCCGAGCGGCGCGAAATCCCGGCGCGCCCAGGGCAATGTGAACGTCACTTTCACCATGGACTCATCGGGCCGGGTGCTGTCGGCCCGGGTCGTGCGCTCTTCGGGCGATGCGGAACTCGACCGCGCCGCGCTGGCAGTGCTGCAGGGCGCCACCGTGCCGGCGCCGCCGCCGGAACTCGGCTCGCGCGTCAGCCGCACGGCCCCGTTCGTGTTCAGTTTGCGAAACTAGCCCGGCTCAGCCCATCGGCTGGCACAGCGCTTCGACCTGCTCCAGGTAGAAGCGGCATTTCGTGCGCAGGATTGCAAGGTTGGGGTCGTCGGCGCCATTGATCTCGATAGTCCGCATCATGAAATCGAAATGGGCGTGAAAGGCGTCAGCCGCGCCGCACAGGCTGTCGGCGTGCCAGGTGTCGGCCATGGCCATGGAAATCAATTGCCAGGCCTCGACGCGCGCGGCATGCGGCGAGGCCGGCCTGCCGGCGATCAGGGCATCCAGCCGGGCAAAGATGCTCTCGCTGGCGTCGGCGGGCCTGATGGTCGCAATCATGTTCATATGCTGGTCCCCCTCAAATGTGTGCGCATGAATGTCGGTGTCTCGGGCTGTGGGCGATCAGGCCCGGGATCGCGTTCGTATCGGACGGCCGGCCCCTGATGATGTTGGCCACCTCGGCATCGGCCTGCTCGAACCAGTAGACCATGTCGTCATGGTCGAGGTCGGCGGCGGCCTTTCTGAGCAACGGCAGCAGGTTCTGCAGCGCACAGAGCATCTCCCACCGGTTCGGCCGCAAGCCAGCCAGCGCGCACAGGGCTGAGGGCTGCATTCGCTACGCTCTTCTCGGCTGGGCGTGGTTGTCCTTTGCATGCGTCTTGGGATGCATCGGATTGCCGCTGAGTTGCCCGTGTCGTGCCGGCCGGGCGCCGCGCAGGACGTCGAAGGCCTCGGCGTAGGCCATGCCGAGCAGATAAGAGATCATCGGAAAGCGGCTCGCTTCCGCCATCTGCACCAGTTCATTGGTCATCGACGCGATGTATTGAAGGCTATCGATCTCTGACTGACGTAGGGACTGATTTGCCATGTGCTGCTCCTGTCATCGGATGGAACTCAGGCAACGCGTACTGGCTACACTGCATGTTGAGACGGCTAATTGATCGAGCGGCCCGCCTCGTGCGGGCCAGGTTCGGGGGTCGAGAGGGTCAATGCATAAATCGGTGCGTCGGTCAGGCGGTCGAGACCCAGAAGGCGCTTGATCGCCGAATGGCTCAGCGCCGCCGTGGGACAGGCCGACAGGCCGTGCCTGGTTGCCGCCAACATCATGTTCTGGCCGATATGGCCGGCTTCGATCAGCACGACGCGATAGGCGTTGGCATCGTTATATTTCCACATGGTGCGGTCGAGCCTGGCGCACAGCAGAACCAGGCACGGCATGGCGTCGGCCCATTCCTGTCCGCCGACGAGTTCCGATATCTTCGGCAAATGATTGGCCGAGATCCTGCCGAGGTCATGATCGGCGGCGGAATAGTGATAGACGCCGGGTTCCAAGCCGTCGACGCCGGGCGCAACCACATAGGCCTCGTAGGGATTTCGCGCACCACCCGAAGGGGTCATGCCGAGCGGCAGCGCGCCGACGCAGTTGCTGGTCTCGCCGGTGATGCCCATGCCGGCGAAGAGGCAATCGGAAAGCTGCCGCGAGGTGATGGTGGGCGCCGCCGCGGTGCGGTTGGTGCGGCGGCGGGCCATCAAGGTCAGAAGTTCGTTATCGGCCAGTGCGTCCGGCAGGCGGATGGCGCCCTTTGAATTCTTGAGCAGGAGGTCTGGCTGCGCGACGTGACCGGCACGCTCGATCTGCCGTGCCTCCGCCTGTTCGATGGTCATGAACTCGCTGTCCTGGACGCAGAAATGCATCAGCGCGGTCGGCAGACCCCAACCCCATTGCCCGGAGAACTGTGTTTCCTGTTCGGCAAGCGGCGAGCCGGCGGCAACGAGGGCGGAGAAATCGAGCAATTGCGGGATGACGGCATTCAGGTCGGCCTTCGACCAGCCATGGGCGTGCGCGATCTCGGCCGCCGAGGCCCATTCGTCCCAGGAAGCAAGCAGACCGACCACTTCGGGGCTGCATTCGAAGACGCTTCTGGTCAGGAAGTTGCAGGCCGTGACCTTGTTGGTCCCGGGGTAGAAGACGAGCGTTTTTGAAGAGCGCATTTTCATGATGCTGAATGCCGTTTGTGAATGCGGAGCGCCGACAGGCCAATGCCCGCCGGCGCCAAACGACTTCAGCGCTTGTTGTAGTGCATGCCCTGCGAGAAGAAGACGGTCTGCGTGCCAGCGGCAACCGTCAGCTTCGGGGCATTGTTCACTTTCTTGGCCATTTTCATCCCTTTCCCGACCCCTGATGGGATCTGTTGAAAGACCCCCTCAATGGGATCCGCGAGAAGAAAGGTAAGGTCGAAAGAGTTAATGGTTTGTTAAAATTGTAGTAAAGCGAACGTGATCTAAAATATCTTTCTTGTCGGTAAAGTCTAAAAAATCGATTTTACTCAGATATGGAGTAGGCAATCGCTAGCATACGCTCTTTCGGGATACTCTTGTTCTTATTTAGCGTAATCAGGCTAGGCCAGACCGTCGCGGGCGAGGCTGACGACGATCTGATCGATGCCGGGATCGTCGAGGCTGACGACATGCGCCATGCGGATCGCTTGCCTGGGCCGGATGTTGGACATGTCCTGCCGCATGATGACCGATACGAAGGCCGGCCCGGCTTCGGTCAGAAGCATGGCCTTGCCCGTGAGCACGGGTTCGGAGATCGGCGCCCATTGCACCGAGATCAGCGACGGCTCGCCGGTCTGGCGGCGGTTGACGCCGCTGAAATAGATCCAGTTGAGGCGCGAGATCGCCACGCCATAGTGATTGCCGCGGGCCCGCGCCCATGTCGAGCCGCGGCGCTCCGACCACCCGGTGACCCTGCGGAATGTGACCAGTTCGGCTTCCCGCCGTATGAAGGTGATGGCCCGCACCATCAGGTCGGATCGGCCGGGGATCGAAAAATAGGTGAAATAAGTCCCGCCCGCGATCGACGGGGCGGGCGGGCGGATCATCTGGGTGAACAGGCTTTCGGAAATCGGCGGCAGACCGGGAGCGGCGGGCTCGGGGCTACCGGGGTCTTGGTACAGTTCGGCTTCGTCGATGCGAAAATAATCGCAGATCAGCTTGGCGGTGGCCTTGTTGGGGACGGTCTGTCCTTGCAGGTAGCGCTCGAACTGCGTGCGGTTGATGCCCAACTCACGGCATACCGCGCTGACGGAAGCATGGTCCTTGCAGAGCCGCCTGAGATTTGCAGCGAGGTTCTCGCGAATGGACACTTGATTGCTTTCGCAGGCGGATTCTTCATTTCTACTCGAAATCCGTATAGCGCTTTCGGTCGCCCCCGCCGAAACGCCTTGTCACAACACACAGAAAAAACTGATTTGAGAACGCCAGTCTAATGGGGCGGCTTCCAAAAAAAATAGCGCCGATCCGACAGCCAGTATCGCCATAAGTCCAATTGACAAGCATTTCCGCCTCGGGAACCGCGAAATCGCCTTCGACTATTTTTGAGGGGATTGGCGCTACACCCGCATCGCGCGACAACGAACGCGGCATAGCCTTGCCGGCACGGTAGAGGTGGAGAACGATTATTCCGCTGGTGGAGCTGAGGAGGATCGAACTCCTGACCTCGTCATTGCGAACGACGCGCTCTCCCAGCTGAGCTACAGCCCCGTCCAGCGGATGGCGCATTTATCGGGCGGCGCGGTTTCCTGTCAAGGCGGCGTTTTGCCGAAAAACCCGACCGCCGTTCGTGCGGTGGAACCCCACCCTTGCCGGTTTGGCGCGCAATGGCTACATGTCGGCAACAATTGGAGACCGGCATGCTCGCCCTCATTCAAACCATCGTCATGGCGCTCGACCTCTATTGGTGGGTCATCATCGCCTCCGCGATCTTTTCCTGGCTCTATGCCTTCAATGTCGTCAACTCGCGCAACCAGTTCGTGGGCAGCATCGGCAACATGCTCTACCGGCTGACCGAGCCGGCGTTGCGGCCTATCCGCCGCTTCATGCCCGACCTTGGCGGCATCGACATCTCGCCGATCATCCTGCTGCTGATCCTGTTCTTCCTCCGGCAGTTCATCCTCACCACCGTAGCGCCGCTGCTGCTGGCCTGACGCTCGCATGAGCGGTCCGTTCCGTATTCGCGAGAACGGCATCGAACTGTTCGTGCGGCTGACGCCGAAAGCGGCGATGGACCGGATCGACGGTGTCGAGACGGCCGCGGACGGACGCAGTCACCTCAAGGCGCGGGTTCGCGCCTTGCCCGAGAATGGCGCCGCCAATCAAGCGCTGGAGAAGCTAGTCGCCAGGGCGCTCGGGATGCCGGCGTCAAGCGTGTCGGTGGTTGCCGGCGGCACGGCGCGGCTGAAGACGCTGCGCGTCGTTGGCGAACCGGGGACGCTGGCAAGGAGCGTCGAAGCGCTCCGCGGCAACTGAAGCACTTGGCGGACAACCCGTTGAGAGCACTTCGGTCGATTGTCGCAGCTCGGCGTCGCCCCTCATTGTCCTGCCGGGCATTTCTCCCCGTATCGTGACGGGAGAAAGACGCTGCAATCAATCCCCCAGCGGCAAACGCGGATCATCGACCTTCAGCGTGTTCACGCTCTGCTTGATGCGGCGCAGGTTCTCCAGCACCTTGGGACCGCGCGTCTCGGCAACCGTCGTCACGATCATGTCGACGATCGCCAGCAGCGCATAGCGCGACGAGGTCGGCTTGTAGATGTTGCCGTCTTCCAGCGGCTGTAAATGGATGACGGTGTCGGCGGCCTTGGCAAGCGCGGAGTCCGGGGCGGTGACGGCCACCGTGGCGGCGCCATATTGCTGGGCGACCTGCACCGCCTCGATGACCGAGCGCGCATAGCCGGAGACCGAGAAGGCGACCACGGTTGTGTCCGGCGTGGCGACGGCGGCGTACATGCGCTGCAACTGGCCATCGATCTGCGCCAGAACCGGCAGGCCGAGCCGGAACAGGCGGTTCTGCATCTCGGTCGCCATCATCGAGGAAATACCACCCGAACCGATGCACAGCACATTGCCTGACGCCGCGAGACGCGCGGCGACGTCGACAAGCGTCGTCATGTCGAGGTTCTCGCTGGCGCGCTGGATGGCTGTGACGGCCGCTTCGGTGATGGCCGAGGCAATGCGCTGCTCGCGCGCGTCGCGGCTCAATGGCTCCGGCGACAGATACTGGCCGCCAATGGCGATCGCCTGCGCCAGGTAGAATTTGAAGTCGCGCAGGCCCTCGCAGCCGAGGTTGCGGCAGAAGCGGGTGACTGTCGGCTCGCTGACGCCGACGCGCGCGGCGATTTCCGAAATCGCCGCCTTGGAGGCGAAGTCGAGGTCGGACAGGACGAGACCGGCCAGCCGGCGATCCGACTTGGTGCCATCCTGCGACATCAGTTGCAGCCGCGTGATGATGTCGGCCGGCGTCTTCATATTTGAGTTTCCGTGGTCATCTCAGCGGCAGGCCTGTCGCCTTGTCGAACAGGTGGATGTTGCCGGGATCGACGGAGACCGGCAGCATATCGCCCGGCCGGACCGGCACCCGGTCGCGGAACACGGCGCGTATCGTGTCGGCGCCGATGGCGCCGTAGACATGGGTTTCGGAGCCGGTCGGCTCGACGACGTCGACCTTGAGCGCCATGGCATCAGCGGCTTCGCCGACGATGAAATGCTCTGGCCGGATGCCGGCCTCCACGGCACTGCCAGCCGGCAGCGGCTTGCCGGCCAGCGCCAGCCGCCCGCCGCCGGCCGATTCGAACCATGTCCTCTCGGGGGTTGTCCTGAGAGCGCCAGAAACAAAGCTCATCGACGGCGAGCCGAGGAAGCCGGCGACGAACTTGTTGGCCGGCCGGTCATAGAGCTCGAGCGGCGCGCCGACCTGCTGAATCCTGCCGCGGTCCATCACCACGATGCGGTCGGCCATGGTCATGGCCTCGATCTGGTCGTGGGTGACGTAGACGATGGTCGACTTCAGGCGCTGGTGCAGCGCCTTGATCTCGGTACGCATCTGCACGCGCAATTGCGCGTCGAGATTGCTGAGCGGCTCGTCGAACAGGAACACCGAGGGTTCGCGCACGATGGCGCGACCCATGGCGACGCGCTGGCGCTGGCCACCCGAGAGCTGGCGAGGGTAACGGTCGAGATAGGAGAACAGGTTGAGGACGCCGGAAGCCTTCTTGACCTTCTCGTCGATATCAGCGCGGCTTTCGCCCCGGATCTTGGGGCCGAAGCCGATATTGCCGGAAGCCTTCAGATGCGGAAACAGCGCATAGGACTGGAACACCATGGCGATGTTGCGCTGCTGTGGCGGCAGGTCGTTGGCGCGCACGCCGCCGATCAGGAGATCGCCTGAACTGATCGTCTCCAATCCCGCCAGCATGCGCAGCAAGGTCGACTTGCCGCAGCCGGACGGGCCGACCAGCACCACGAACTCGCCACTCCCGATGTCGAGGCTGACCTCCTCGAGGATCTTGTGCTGGCCGAAGGATTTGGACAGGTTGCGAAACTGGACGTCGGTCATGGTCACGCTCCCAATATGTCGTCGATGAACGGCAGGCAGCCGGCGGTCAGTCCCGCATCCACGGGCATCACCACGCCTGTTACGCCCGAGGCCCGGTCGGAAGCAAGGAAGGCGATCGCTTCCGCCACCTCCGCGGCATTGACGATGCGGCCAAGCGGATAGAGCCGCTGCAGCTTGCCGATGACGTCGGGGTTCTTGGCCAGGCGGTGGTCCCAGGCGGCGGTGCGGATCGATCCGGGGCAGACGACATTGGCGCGCACGCCGCTGCGGCCGAGCTCAACGGCGATCGATTTGGCATAGGCGTTGATGCCGGCCTTGGCGGCGGCATACGCGGGGTTGCCGAAATGCGCGATGGCGTTGACGGAAGAAACGAAGACGACGCTGCCCGAGCCGCGCGCGGCCATGGCCTTGGCAATGGGGTCGGCGAACATCATCACGCCGGTCAGGTTGAGGTCGAGTTCATGCTCGATCCTGTCCGCCGTCAACGCCTCGAGCGTCTCGGCCCGGGTCCAGCCGGCATTGTTGATCAGGATGTCGGGAACGCCGTCCGTTTCGAGCACGGCGGCAATCGCGGCTTCGACCGAAGTCCGGTCGAGAAGGTCGAAGACATGGCGTGAGGCAAGGTGCGGGCTCGCCAGCGCCGCCTCGGACTGGTCGCAGCCGACCACGCGCGCGCCCCTGCCGGCCAGCAGGGCGACGATCGCCGAGCCGAGGCCGCCACCGGCGCCGGTGACAAGGACGGTCCTGCCTTCGAATTCGGCTCTCGACACCACGGCGCTCGCTCCTCACGCAAGTCAGGCAGATGCCGGCAGGCTAAAGAATGAAATGTAATTAAGCAACATGATAATCCGCTTGCATGCGGCAAATTCATGGATAATGTAGGAAAGTCACAAATAAATCTTGTGCCAGCACCGGCACAAGGAGCGCGAAAAGCGTGCACCAAATGGGAGAGATCAGATGAACCTTGCGAAATGGACTGCCGGCCTGATGGCCGGAATGGGCATGCTGGCCTTCGCCGCGCAGGCGAATGCGGGTGAAGTGCGGGTCACCGTCGCCGAATACAGCGCCAAGACCGGGCCGTACTTCGAAGAGGTCAAGAAGGAGTTCGAGGCCAAGAACCCCGGCATCACGGTGAAGTTCGAGGTGGTGCCGTGGGATGTGCTCCTGCAGAAGCTGACCACCGACATCACCGCCGGCACCAATGCCGACCTCTCCATCATCGGCACGCGCTGGCTGATCGATTTCGTCCAGCAGGATGTCGCCGAGCCGCTCGACGGCTATATCACGCCGGAATTCAAAGGCCGCTTCATCGACACCTTCCTGTCGCCCTCGATCATGAACGGCAAGACCTACGGACTGCCGATCGCCGCCTCGGCGCGCGCCATGTATTACAACAAGGAGCTGTTCGAGAAGGCCGGTATCGCCAAGCCGCCGGCAACCTGGACCGAGCTTCAGGACGACGCGCGCAAGATCAAGGCGCAGGGCGCGTTCGGTTTCGGCCTGCAGGGCAAGGAGATCGAGACCGACGTCTATTATTACTACGCCATGTGGTCGCAAGGCACCGAGATCCTCAACAAGGACGGCACGTCGGGCCTCGGCACGCCGGGCGCGCTCGAAGCGGCCAAGCTCTACAAGTCGATGATCGACGAGGGGCTGACGGAGCCGGGCGTCACCTCCAACAATCGCGAGGACGTGCAGAACCTGTTCAAGCAGGGCAAGGTCGGCATGATGATCACGGCGCCCTTCCTGTCCAACCAGATCAAGGATGAGGCGCCGAGCCTCAAATACGGGGTGGCCGCCATTCCGGCCGGTCCGACCGGTGCGCGCGGCACCTACGGCGTCACCGATTCGATGATCATGTTCAAGAACTCCAAGAACAAGGAAGAAGCCTGGAAGCTGATGGACTTCCTGTTCACCACGGAACAGCGCGCCAAGTTCACGCAAGGCGAAGGTTTCCTGCCGGTGAACAAGGAAGAGGCCAAGATGGACTACTACGTCAACAATGCCGATCTCGCCGCCTTCACCGCGTTGCTGCCCGACGCCCGCTTCGCGCCGGTCATCCCAGGTTGGGAAGAGGTTGCCCAGATCACGTCCGACGCCATGCAGAAGATCTATCTCGGCGGCGACCCCGAGGCCGGCTTGAAGGACGCGGCGGCCAAGGCCAACGCGGTGTTGAAGAAATAGGGCGTATCTCCCTGCGCCCCGTGGCGCGCCCCAGACTCAGGCGGGGCGCGCCACATTCCTAAGCGAAGTAGCTATCGGGCAATCAAATTGTCGATGTCGGCGCCGCCCCTCATTGCCCTGCCGGGCATTTCTCCCCGTATAGTGACGGGGAGAAATGCGCTGGCGGCAGCCTCGGTGCCATCTTTGAGACGCTGGTGATTGGCGAAACCGGCGATGACAGCGTCCCGCTCCCCTCTCTATACGGGGAGAGGATGCCGGCAGGCAGGTGAGGGGCAGCGCCGCCATGCGTATGGAATTCGAGCCCGCACAGGTCCACAGTAATACGGTCCCGGCCAGTCGATGCAAAATCGTTTCCTGCCCTATCTCCTGACCCTGCCCAGCCTGTTCCTGGCGGCGGTGGTCATCTTCTGGCCGGTCTGGGACCTGATCCAGATTTCGACGCATGACGTCAGCCGGTTCGGCCAGCTGCGCGACTTCTCCGGCCTGACCAATTTCGCCGCGCTCACCGCCGATCCCGACTTCGTCTCGGCCCTCTGGCGCACCGGACTATGGACGCTGCTGGTGGTCGGCGGCGCGCTGCTGGTCTCGATTCCGGTGGCGATGATCCTCAACACCGACTTCCATGGCCGGGGCCTTGCCCGCGTCATCATCATGCTGCCCTGGGCGGTGTCGCTGACGATGACGGCCGTGGTCTGGCGCTGGGCGCTCAACGGCGAAAGCGGGATGCTGAATTCGGCGCTGATCGGCCTCGGCCTGATCGACCACAACATCCAGTGGCTGGCGCAGGCCAGCACCGCCTTTCCCATGCAGGTGCTGATCGGCATATTGGTGACGGTGCCCTTCACCACCACCATCTTCCTCGGCGGCCTGTCATCCATCCCGGACGATCTCTACGAGGCGGCGGCACTCGAAGGAGCGACAGCGCTGCAGCAGTTCCGGGAAATCACCTTTCCGCTTCTGAAACCGTTCATAAACATCGCCATCGTGCTCAACACCATCTATGTCTTCAACTCGTTCCCGATCATCTGGGTGATGACGCAGGGCGGGCCGGCGAATTCGACCGACATTCTGGTGACGCATCTCTACAAGCTCGCCTTCCGCATCGGCAAACTCGGCGAGGCCTCGGCGGTGTCGCTGGTGATGTTTGCCATATTGCTCGTCTTCACCATGATCTATGTCAGGCTGGCCATGCGGGAGCAGCGCGCATGAGAAGCAAGTTGAAGCGTACCGTCATCGCCTGGCTGCTGCTGTCGCCGCTGATCGTGGTGACGATCTTCCCCTTCGCCGTGATGTTCCTGACAGCGGTCAAGCCACGCACCGAGGTGCTGACACCCAGCTGGTGGCCGAGCGAGTTTCGCTGGTCGAATTTCTCCGACATGTGGGTGGCGACCGGCTTCGGCCAGGCGCTGGCCAATTCGCTCTATGTGTCGGTGATCGCCACCGTCGGCGCCATCCTCATTTCGGTGCCCGCGGCCTATGCCATGTCGCGCTTCCGCTTTGCCGGCTATGGCGCCTTCCGCCAGTTCCTGCTGATCTCGCAGATGATCTCGCCGATCGTGCTGGTGCTCGGCCTGTTCCGGCTGATGGCTGCCTGGGGGCTGGTGGAATCGACCACCGCGCTGGGTTTCATCTACATGGCCTTCAACGTCGCCTTCACCGTCTGGATGCTGCAGAGTTATTTCGACACCATTCCACGCGATCTCGAGGAAGCCGCCTGGATGGAAGGCGCCGGGCGCTGGCTGACGCTCAGAAAAGTGTTCCTGCCGCTCTGCCTGCCGGCGATCGCGGTGACGGCGATCTTCACCTTCATCAACGCCTGGAACGAATTCGTCGTGGCGCTGACCATGCTGCGCAGCCAGGAGAGCTACACGCTGCCGATCCAGGTTTTTTCCCTCGTCGCCGGCCGCTACACGATCGAATGGCACCATGTCATGGCGGCCACGCTGCTGGCCACGCTGCCGGTGGCGATCCTGTTCATCTGGTTGCAGCGCTATCTGGTCAGAGGCCTCGCGCTCGGGGCCGTCAAATAACTATTCCAGGAAAAGGCTTCATGCGCATCTTCACCGCCTCGCTGGCGACCGAAACCAACACCTTCTCGCCGGTGCCGACCGACCGGGCCTCGTTCGAGATGGCGTTCTATGCCGGGCCGGGCAAGCATCCTGAGACGCCGACGCTGTGCTCCTCGCCGATCGTGGCGCTGCGCCGGCGCGCGGCCGCAGAAGGGCTCACCGTCATCGAAGGCACCGCCACCTGGGCGGAGCCGGGCGGCCTGGTGCAGCGCCAGACCTATGAAGCGCTGCGCGACGAAATCCTGGGCCAGCTCGAGGCGGCGCTGCCGGTCGATGCCGTGATCCTGGGCCTGCATGGCGCAATGGTGGCGCAAGGCTATGACGATTGCGAGGGCGACCTGCTCGCACGGATACGCGACATCGTCGGGCCTGATGTGGTGATCGCTTCGGAGTTCGACCCGCACAGCCACCTGACACCGAAGCGCGTGGCCGCCTGCAATGTCATGGGCTATTTCCTCGAATTCCCGCACACCGATTTCTACGAGCGCGGCGAGCACGTGGTCGAGCTCGGGCTGGCGGCGGCGCGCGGTGAAATCAAGCCTGTGATTTCGACCTTCGACTGCCGCATGATCCAGGTGTTGCCGACAAGCCGCGAGCCAATGCGGTCCTTCGTTGATCGCATCAAGGCGCTGCATGGCAGGGATGGCGTGCTGTCGGTCTCGGTCATTCATGGCTTCATGGCCGCCGACGTGCCGGAAATGGGCACGCGCATCCTTGTCGTCACCGACAATGACAAGGCCGGCGGCGATGCGCTGGCGGAACGGCTGGGGCGAGAGCTCTACGGCTTGCGCGAAAAGACCGCGATGACGATGCTTTCCTCGGCCGATGGCATCGAGCGCGCGTTGGCCGTGCGTGCAACGCGCCAGGACAAGCCGGCTGTCATCGCCGATATCTGGGACAACCCGGGTGGCGGCGTGCCGGGCGACGGCACCTTCGTGCTGCGCGAAATTCTGGCGCGCGGCATCACAAGCGTCGGTGTCGCGACGATCTGGGATCCGATCGCGGTGACGTTCTGTCAGGCGGCGGGCGAGGGCGCGGTCATCGACCTGCGTTTCGGCGGCAAGGCCGGGCCGCAGGCGGGCGAACCGATCGACGCCCGCGTGACCGTTTTGAAGGCCGTTTCAGAGGGGTGGCAGAGTTTCGGGCCGAGCCGGGTGACATTGGGGCCTTCAGCGGTCGTGCGCATCGAAGGCACCGAGGTCGACGTCATCCTCAACACCAACCGCACGCAGACCTTCGAGCCCGATATCTTTTCCAATATCGGCATCGATCCCATGTCCAAGGACATCCTGCTGATCAAGTCGACCAATCATTTCTACGCCGGCTTCGAGCCGATCGCCGCCGAGATCATCTATGTCGCGGCGCCGAGTTCCTATCCCAGCAATCCGGCGGTGACGGATTACAGGAAGCTGACGCGGCCGGTGTGGCCGAGGGCGGCTGATCCGTGGGGGATGTAGCGTTCTGCCTTCTCCCCTTGTGGGAAAAGGCAGGGGCGCGCTACACCAACCCGCGCTTCACCATCATCGCTTCAGGCGACGGCATCTTGCCGCGAAACGCGGTGTAGAGCTCTTCGGGATCCTTCGAGCCGCCAGCGGCGTAGATATTCTTCCGCAGCCGCTCGGCAAGCGCCGGATTGAAGGGGTCGCCGGTTTCCTCGAAGGCGGCGAAGGCGTCGGCGTCGAGCACTTCGGACCACATGTAGGAATAATAGCCGGCCGAATAGCCGTCGCCGGCGAAGACATGGCCGAAATGCGGGGTACGGTGGCGCATCGCGATCGTGTCGGGCATATGCAGGTGCTCAAGCGTCTCGGCTTCAAAACGAAGCGGCTCAGCCGGCGCGTCGGGGCGTGCATGGTACGCCATGTCGATCAGGGCGGAGGCGGTGAACTCGACCGTGGCGAAACCGGCGCCAAAGGTGCGGGCGGCCAGCATCTTGTCGAGCAGCGCCTTCGGCATCGGCTTGCCGGTCTTGACGTGCAGCGCATGCTTTTCCAGCACCGCCGGCACGGTCAGCCAGTGTTCGTAGAGCTGCGAGGGCAGCTCGACGAAATCGCGGCTGACCGAGGTGCCCGAGACCGACGGCCAGGTGACGTCGGTCAGCATGCCGTGCAGCGCATGGCCGAACTCATGGAACAGCGTCTTGGCCTCGTCGACCGACAGCAGGGCCGGTTCACCCGCCGGCGGCTTGGCGAAGTTCATGATGTTGTAGATCACCGGCTTCGAGCCATGGCCGAGACGATAGCCGGACTTCAGCGCGCTCATCCATGCGCCGGAGCGTTTCGAAGGCCGCGCGAAATAGTCTGCCAGGAACAGGCCGCGCTCGCTGCCGTCGGCATTGTTGACGACGAAGACGCGCGCGTCCGGATGCCAGGCGGCGATGCCCTTCTTCTCCTCGAAGGTGATGCCGAACAGGCGTGTGGCCACGTCGAAGCAGGCGTCGATGACGCGGTCGAGCTGCAGGTAGGGTTTCAGTTCCGCCTCGTCGAAGGCGAATTTCTCGGCGCGCAGCTTCTCCTGGTAGAAGCGCCAGTCCCAGGCGGCGAATTTTTCGTTGCTGCCTGCTTGCGCCGCCAGCCGTTCCAGTTCCTTCTGGTCGGCGGCCGCCTTCTCCAGCGCCTTTTCCCAGACCGGATCGAGCAGTGCATGCACCGCCTTCGGCGTCTTGGCCATGGTGTCGTCGAGCTTGAGTGCGGCGAAGGAGGCGTAGCCGAGCAGCTTGGCCTTCTCGGCGCGCAGTTTCAGCATGTCGCGGACCACAGCCGTGTTGTCGGACGCACCGCCATTCTGGCCGCGCATGGTGAAGGCACGGAAGGCCGTTTCGCGCAGGTCGCGGCGTTCGGAGAAGGTCGTGAACGGCTCGTAGATCGAGCGCGACAGGGTGACGGCGTAGCGGCCCTTCTGGCCGCGCATCTCGGCCGCCTCGGCCATCGAACTTTTCACGAAATCGGGCAGGCCGGCGAGGTCTGATGCGTCGAGGAACAGCGCCCAGTCACGCTCGTCGGCAAGCACGTTCTGGCCGAAAGTCGTGCCGAGCGACGACAGCTCCTCGCTGATCCCTGCCAGTCGTTTCTTGCCGTCGGCATCGAGCTTGGCGCCGGAACGGACGAAGCCCTTCCAGGTCTTTTCCAGGACGCGCAGCGTCTCGGGGTCGAGCTTCAGGGCTTCCCGGCGCTGATAGAGATCGTCGATGCGGGCAAACAGCTTCTCGTTCATCGAGATCGCCGAGAAATGCCGCGACATTTTCGGGGAGATATCGCGCTCCAGTGCCTGGATCGTCTCGTTGGTGTAGGCGCCGGCGCGGCACCAGAAGATCGACGAGACGTGATCCAGCGCCTCGCCGCCCAGTTCCAGCGCGGCAAGTGTGTTCTCGATGGTCGGCGCGTCCTTGTTGCCGGCGATCGCGTCGATTTCCGCCTCGTGCGCCTTCAGCGCCGCGTCGAAGACCGGCGAAAAATCGCCGTCGCCGATATGGGCGAAATCAGGCAGGCCGAGCGGTCCCTGCCACGCGGTCAATGGATGGGCGGCGAGGTCGACGGCTTTCGTGGAGGGCATGGAGGGTCTTTCGCTAGGGGCCGGCAAGGCAGCGGAGGGATGTCACCGATGTAGGGCGCGGTCGGCAAGCCCGCAATATGGCAGCTGGCCGATCCGCTTCAGTAGCCGTCGCAGTTTTCGGCGATCGCCGCTTGCGAGCTGGCGGTGATGTGGCTGTCGGCCACCGCGAAGGTTTCCTGCATCAGCACATTGTTGTTGGGGAAGTCGTAGCAGGCGATCACGGTGGTGACCCCACCTTCGCTCTTCTCGATGCGGTGCCGGATGGCGGCGCCGGCAACGGCGCCTTTCCATTCGTCGAGCGAGGCGATGAACTCCTGCTTGCTCTGCACGACGCCGAGGTCGTCGAGGTTGATGCGGACGTCGTCGGCGAGCAGATCCGAGAGTTCGGTGCGGTCGGCGACAAGCAGGGCCGAATACCAGCGGCTGATGATGGTGCCGTCATCGGCACGCGCGGCGATGATCGCCAGCAGCAATGCCGCTGCCGTGAATAGGAACGGCCGGACGTCTGTCAGCTGGCGCGCCGCCCGCATCATTCCAGCACCGGCCGCTCGAAATCGCCGGTCTCCTTGTTCATCGCCCAGAGTTCGCCGGTCGAAATGTCGAACCAGGCGCCGTGCAGCGACAGCCGCCCCTTGCCCTCGAGGATCGAGACGCAAGGGAAGGTCCTGAGGTTGGCGAGGGAATAGCGGATCGAAATGCGCTCCAGCGCGGTCTGGCGCTCCGTCGCCGTCATCATCGTGCTCGCGGCCACTGTCTCGGCGGCCGGCGCGATCAGGCTCATCCACTTGCCGATGAAGTCGCCTGGCGACAGCGGCGCGGACGTTGTGTCGAGCGCGGCGCGAATGCCGCCGCAGCGGCCGTGGCCCATGACGACGATGTTCTTGACCTTGAGGCTCTGAACGGCGAATTCGAGCGCGGCCGACGTCGAATGGAACTCGCCATCCGGTTCGTAAGGCGGCACCAGATTGCCGACATTGCGCAGCACGAAGAGCTCACCGGGACCGGCGTCGAAGATCGCTTCGGGGGCCGAGCGCGAATCGCAGCAGGCGACGATCATGGTTTCCGGCGACTGTCCCTCGCGGGCAAGGTCGCGATAGCGACCGCTCTCGGCGAGATAACGGCCATTCATGAAGTTGCGATAGCCGGTAAGCAGATGTTCGGGAAGATGAGGCATGGGGCGGCTAAGGCCTTTCCGGGTTGGAGGCGGCAGCTCATTGCGGTCGAGGAAAGGCTCTAACGGCAAAAGCCCGTCACGAGCAATGCAGAATTATGGGGGCTGGCCATAAATGCCATGCGCCAAAGTGAGAGACCAGCGCACATTGTCATGCCCAGATGGCGACCGGTATCCCAAAACCGTCGGCATTCGGCGGGTCGGGAAACGGCCTTGCCGTGCCGTCGGCGATGCGGCCGGCGACCAGCATCATCGCGGCCGCATCGAGGAAGTCATCGGCTGCCGCGCCACGCGGCGGCGGCCGATCGAGGAAGTCCATGTCATAGCCATGCCGGCATAGCAGCGCCTTGCGCTCTTCCATGCCGACCGGATTGATGCTGCCCTTGATCTTCTTCGGCAGCCGCATCGCCTGGCCGCCATTCAGGCGGCAGAAGGCCACTTCCGGATGCGATTCGAAGATGCGGCCGCGCAGGGCAGGCCGCGCCATAAGCAGCGCGTCGATCTCGCGGATCTTCGAAAAGATGCCGAAGGCCTGGATCGACACGCCGCGCGGCGGATCGGATGTCACCTTTGCAACCTCGCTCGCCCGGCGATGAGCCTCATACCAGGCCTCCAGAGTGGTGAAGTCGCTGGTGTCGGCATAGAGGGCGGCGCGGGACGGAATGGAGAAGACGCTGGACTGGCGCGGCCCGAGCAGCGGTCGTACCAGCGCCTCCGGTCCGCGCCCGCCCTTTTGCGAAAATTCAGGCAAGCCGATCGGCATGTCGACGGCGATGACCGCATCCTCGGCAATTGCCGCAAGCAGCGCGGCGAAACTGGCAAAGACCGCGACTGACGGCGATGCACCAGGACCGCACCGGACAGCGACCCAGCCGGCCTTGCAGCCGTCGGCGCCGACCAGTTCGATGCCAGCCGAATTCACGCCCGGCGGTCCCGCCCCGGATGCGTGAGGTGGCGAAGCTGCACCATGGCCATCGGATGGGACAGGCTTTGCGCATCGGTCTCGAGTTGCAATTCGTCGCCGCCGCGCTTTGCGGTGCGCGCCAGGATCTCGTAGACCGCCGCCGTGGTGGATTGCAGCGCCTTGATCGCCGGCTGACCGGACAGGATTCGCGCCAGGTAGACGGCCGCCGTCAGGTCGCCCAGGCCGTTCGGCGGTTTGTCGATCAGCCGGTGCTCGGCGAGCAGAGCCTGGGTGCCGTCGAGCAGCAAATTGCCGGTGCCGCCCGTCATCATCGATTGCGCCGATGTAACCAGCATCGTCGACGGTCCGGCGTGGAGGGCGGCCGAGATCACCGATTTCAGGTCGGGCAGCGGCGCGCCGGCCATCCATTCCAGTTCGTAGCGGTTGGGGGTGGCGATGTCGGCGATCGGCATCAGCCGGTCGCGCATGGCGGCGGCGGTCGGCTCGGGCACATAAAGACCGCCGGAATCGCCCATGACCGGATCGCAGATATAGACGGCATCCGGCGTCCTGGCCTTGACCGCTGATACCAGCGAGGCGACCGCCTCGGCCTGGCCGGCCTCGCCTAGATAGCCCGACAGCACGGCGCCGACCTCGCCCAGCCATGGCGCGCGCTCCAGGTCAGCCATCAGCGCCTTGAACTGGTCGAGCGGCGGCACGATGCGGGTGGCGCGGCCGTGACCGGGATGCCAGGGCAGGATCACCGTCGGCACCGCCCAGACCGGAAAGCCCAGCGTCTCCAGCGCGAAGACGGCGGCGCGGTTGCCGACGGAGCCACGGGCGACATGGCTGGAAATGACGATGACCGCGCGCGGCGCGTCGGGTTTTTCGGCGCTCATTCTATTTTCGATTCCTAGCTGCCCCGGATGAGGAAAAGCACGAGCCAGACCATCAGGCCCAGCGCCAGAAGCAGGCCGAGTATCCGGCCAATACGCGTGCCCCAGACCTCGATCGGGTCCGTACGGTCGGCATCGACGGCGGAGACATGGTCGCGCACACCTTTCGTCGTCCGTGCCACGAAAGAGTTGCCGGCCGGATCGGTCTCCTGCGCGACTCGCTCGAGGATACGGCGCGATTCGCTGTCGCTGTCCTGGCGTTGCGCCATGATGATGTCCTGTTTTCACGGGACCTTATCGCGTTCGCGCGGCCAATCACAGGGCCTGCGAGGCGCGAGGATTGCAACCTGGCCTTGGCCGTTTTCTTGCGCGCCGATTGTGGTAATGCTTCGCATGCAACTCTATCGAGGGACCCATCATGCTTGCCCAGCGCCTTGCTCGACCATCGACATTCCGCACGCTGCCCGCCTTCCTGATGATGGCAATCGTGCTGCCGCTGCTAGCCGGCTGCGGCTACAACACCATCCCGACGGCGGAGGAGAACGCCAAGGCGGCATGGAGCGAGGTGCTGAACCAGTATCAGCGCCGTGCCGACCTCATCCCCAATCTGGTCGAGACGGTGAAGGGCTATGCCTCGCATGAAAAAGACACGCTCGACGCGGTGGTCGAAGCGCGCGCCAAGGCGACCCAGATCACTGTGACGCCGGAAACGCTGAAGGATCCCGAAGCGCTGAAGAAATTCCAGGACGCCCAGTCCGGCCTGACCAGCGCGCTGTCGCGACTGATCGCCGTGTCCGAAGCCTATCCCGACCTCAAGGCCAACCAGAACTTCCTGGCGTTGCAGGCGCAGCTCGAAGGCACGGAAAACCGGATCGCCGTAGCCCGCCGCGACTACATCCAGGCGGTCAAGGACTACAATCTGACGCTGAAAACCTTCCCCTCGGTGCTGTGGGCGACCTTCTGGTTCCGCAGCAACGAGCCCTTCGCCAACTTCACCGTCGACGAAGACAAGATGCAGCCGCCGAAGGTCGATTTCGGCACGAAGCAGGGCGGCTGAGCGGGCGGTTCGGAATAAATTCCGCGAGAACGACGGACCGCTGGCGTGCAAGCCCCCCTCTCTGTCCTGCCGGACATCTCCCCCACGAGGGGGGAGATCAGCTGTCGTCTTGGCTTTCGCCAATCTTTAAAGTCTGAAAGGGAGAGCCAGCGGTTGAGCCGCCAATCTCCCTCCTTGAGGGGGGTGAGGAGCGGTCCGCGCAGCGGACGGAAAGCCAACTGCTTGGCTTTCCGAGCGACGAACGCCCGGAGCGACAGCGAAGGGCCGGGTCCGGCAGGACAGAGAGGGGCGCCTCGCGTTTACATCACTTTTCTTGGCCTTCTAGTCAGCCTCCTTCTCCTCCCCCTGGCCGCTTTCGCCGCTGATCTCCCAGCTCTCACCGGCCGTGTCGTGGACAATGCCGGCATTATCGATGCCGGCACACGGGCCGCGCTGACCCAGAAGCTTGCCGCCTTCGAGGCCAAGGGTTC
>NZ_VFVY01000037.1 GCF_006442315.1 Mesorhizobium sp. B2-3-4
ATGGCCATCCGGTCCGAGGCTCAGTCGCTTACATCGCACAAACTCTCCTCCGTGCAGATACAAGGGGCGGCGCCGACGGCGCGTCAATCGGGCAGTTAGCGGGACAGCGCCCCCTCGGGCCTGCGCGACCCGTTCACGGAAGCCGGTAGATTCTCGGGACAAGCCCGCGGATGACGCCGGTCAACGCATACCGGCATCCGAATTCCCAAAATCATATGCGATTGCCCTGCCCTCGTGGGGAGATGGGCCGATCTTCAGCGCTGCGCCAATCTCGCGCTCTCCACCGCGATGCCAAGCAGCGCCTGTCTCGCCAGCGCCACGGACAGGTCAGGCCGGCGCCTTGTCTGCAGCACGGCCTGATGCAGCCGGGTCAGCGCACGGGTAAGCGCTTCGCTGTTCCAGCGCTCCAGCGTCCTCTCCACCAGTTTGCGCCTGGCGAAAAAGACCGGCGGACGCGCGGCGGCGACGACGGACGCGGCGTTGCGGCCGCCCGATTCCATCTGGCCGCGCATCACCTGCATCTGCTGCAGCTGCCGCATCGCCGAGGACAACACCAGGAAGGGCGGGCCGCCACCCTGGCAATGGCGCGTGAAGGCGGTGTCGAAGTCGCCGACCTTGCCGTCGAGAATCGCATCGACGGCATCGTCGAAAGAGGCGCCGGAGACGTCGCCGGACAACGCCTTGATGTCGTCGAGGCCGATCTCCTTCTGGCCATGGGCGTAAAGCACCAGCTTGTCGATCTCGCCGCGCGAGGCCAGCCGGTCGCCGCCGAGGTTGCGGCGCAAAGCCTGGCGCGCTTCCATCGTGATGGTCATGCCGGCCTTGCGCAGTTCCTCGTCGATGATGGCTTCGATGTCGCGGACCTCGTCGGCATAGCAGGGCAGCGCCATGGCGTTGTCCGCCGCCTCGACGACAGCTCGCAGGCCGACACCTTTCTTCAGGTCGCCGGCCTCGATCAGGACGATGGCGTCGCGCGCTGGCTCCGCCGTCAGCGCCTTGACGTCGTCGGCCAGGGCCTTCTGACCGGTGGCGTTGCGCACCCACAGCAGCCGGCGGTCGGAAAACATCGGTACGGTGCGGGCCTCGTCGAGCAGCCGGCCCTCGTCGCGATCGACTTCGGAGCCTTCCAGCCGCACGACGGAGAAGGGATCGTCGAGCGCCAGGCCGGTCTTCGCGGCAAAGGCCTTCGCCCGCTCGGAGACCAGGCCGCGATCGGGGCCGTAGAGCAGGACGATCGAGATGCGCGGATCCGGCTTTGCCAGCCAACCGTCGACCTCGAATGCTTTCTTCTGTGCCATGGCAGGGTGGTTAGCACGATGCGCGCGCCGGGTGAACAAAGGTTGATGCCGGCAGCTATTTCTTGTCGTCGGGCGATTGCGGGAGGCGGTCAGGCTTGAGCAATGCGTCGGCGGCACCGAGGCGCTCGTAGTCCATCAATGCTTCGTCGAGGGAACTGTCCTTGTTGGCCGACCACAAGGTCACCAGGGTCAGATATCTGGCGAAGGCATTCTGTTCCGTCTCGTAAATCGCGCTCAGGCGAAGGTCAGCCCGGACGAAGCGGTCGAGTTCCTGTTTGATTGCGACATCGTTCTTCGCCAGCGATCCAACAGCCCATACGGCCGATGCTATCGTCATTTCGCGCATCATGTCTTCAGAGGGCTGGTTCCTGGGGCATCCGTATTTCCGGCAAGCGGCGATGGTCATGATGTTGGGGCGACCCGGAGCGGGGCCGCCGAATTTGCCCATGAGAAGCCCCATCCGGATCGCGTCCGCGGCCATTCCGTCACGGCTGTCGCGAAGATTCTCCAGGATATGATCCACGTAGGACAGGTCCCCTGTCGCCATATAGGCGCCGATCAGCAGATCATTGTCCAAAGGCACGGAGACAGGCCTCACGTCCTTCAGCAAAGTGGGGTTGCCCGATATGGCTCCCTCCAGCCCATGGGCCGACGCAAAACGCCGAGCTTCGTCGGCGAGGCCAGCCTTGCTCAAGGCGATGAAATAGGTGGCTGCCGCGCGATTGGAATGCACGGCATCGAGCAGGGTCCGACGCATCTGCGGCGAACTGTCGAACAACGCCGCGAAGAATCCGATGATTGCACCGTTCTCGATACCGGGCGGTGTTCGATCCAGGCTTGCGACCAGACGATCGAGGCAGCCGGCATCTTTCGTGCGATAGAAGATGCTCATGCAGTCATCCGATTGAGCGAATGCCTGTCGAGCGACTCCGACCAGTGACGCCACAATCGCGAATACGACGAAGATCTTCGATCTTCTCCTCATGTCCTGCCTCGCTCGAACGATACAGTCAGGATAGGATCGGCGGAACAGGCGGCGCAACCTTAATCGCCGAGCGTGGCGTTTGCCGCCTGTTGCGGCAACGCGCCTCCAACCATTCACCAAATTGCGCGCCCGCGCCCAACATCGACAAGAAATTTCGCGGACATATCTTCATCTTGGTGCGGGGACTGGATCGCTCGTCGCGGCCCGGGCCGGAGGCGTGCCGACGAAATTGGCACTGGTGGGGCGATATGCGAATATCCACATCAGGCAACATTGGAGGACTTGCGGTCATGGCCGATGCTGGGATGTTGCGGTTTCACGTTCCCGAGCCGGAAGTGCGGCCCGGCGGCACGCCCGACTTTTCCAATGTGACCATCGCCGAGGCCGGCTCGGTGCCGCGCCCGGACATCGAGGTCGATCCGCGCACCATCCGCGACATGGCCTTTTCGATCATCCGCGTGCTGAACCGCAATGGCGAGGCGGTCGGGCCGTGGGCCGGGCTGCTGTCCAGCGAGGAGTTGCTGGAAGGGCTGCGCAATATGATGACGCTCAGGACCTTCGACGCGCGCATGCAGATGGCGCAACGGCAGGGCAAGACCTCCTTCTACATGCAGCATCTGGGCGAGGAGGCGGTGAGCTGCGCCTTCCGCAAGGCGCTGGCGCCCGGCGACATGAACTTCCCGACCTATCGCCAGGCCGGCCTGCTGATCGCCGACGGCTATCCGATGGTCACGATGATGAACCAGATCTATTCCAACGAGGCCGACCCGCTGAAGGGCCGGCAACTGCCGATCATGTACTCATCGAAGGAGCACGGCTTCTTCTCGATCTCCGGCAATCTGGCGACGCAATACATCCAGGCGGTCGGCTGGGCGATGGCTTCGGCCATTTCCAACGATTCGCGCATCGCGGCCGCCTGGATCGGCGACGGTTCGACGGCGGAATCCGATTTTCACTCGGCGCTGGTGTTCGCCTCCACCTACAAGGCGCCGGTCATCCTCAACGTCGTCAACAATCAGTGGGCGATCTCGACGTTCCAGGGCATCGCGCGTGGCGGCTCCGGCACGTTCGCGGCCAGGGGCCTCGGTTTCGGCATCCCGTCGCTGCGCGTCGACGGCAATGATTATCTGGCCGTCCATGCTGTCGCCAAATGGGCGGCGGAGCGCGCACGCAGGAATCTCGGGCCGACGCTGGTCGAGTATGTCACCTATCGCGCCGGCGCGCATTCGAGCTCGGACGATCCATCGGCCTACCGGCCGAAAACCGAGTCCGACGCCTGGCCGCTCGGCGATCCGGTGGTGCGGCTGAAGAACCATCTCATCAAGCTCGGCGTTTGGTCGGACGAGCGACACGCGCAGGCCGAGGCCGAAATCCTCGACACGGTGATCGCGGCGCAGAAGGAGGCCGAAAGCCACGGCACGCTGCATGCCGGCGGCAAGCCGTCGACGCGCGACATGTTCGAAGGGCTCTATGCCGAGATGCCGCCGCATCTCAGGCGCCAGCGCCAGCAGGCGGGAGTCTGAGCCATGCCAAGACGGACCATGATCGAGGCCATTCGCGACGCCATGGACGTGTCGATGGGGCGCGACGAGAAAGTCGTCGTCTTCGGTGAGGATGTCGGCTTCTTCGGCGGCGTCTTCCGCGTCACCCACGGGCTGCAGGCCAAATACGGCAAGAACCGCTGCTTCGACGCGCCGATCAACGAATCCGGCATCGTCGGCTCCGCCATCGGCATGGCGGCCTACGGGCTGAAGCCGTGCGTGGAGATTCAGTTTGCCGACTACATGTATCCGGCCTACGACCAGCTGACGCAGGAGGCGGCGCGGCTGCGCTACCGCTCCAATGGCGATTTCACCTGCCCGATCGTGGTGCGCATGCCGACCGGCGGCGGCATTTTCGGCGGCCAGACCCACAGCCAGAGCCCGGAAGCCCTGTTCACGCATGTGTCGGGCCTCAAGACGGTGGTGCCGTCCAACCCGCATGACGCAAAAGGCCTGCTGATCGCGGCGATCGAGGATCCCGATCCGGTGATCTTCCTCGAGCCGAAGCGGCTCTACAACGGCCCCTTCGACGGCCATCACGACCGGCCGGTGACGCCCTGGTCGAAGCATGAACTCGGCGAGGTCGCCGACGGCCATTATACGGTGCCGCTCGGCAAGGCCGCGATCCGCCGGGCAGGCTCCGATGTCACGGTGCTTGCCTACGGAACCATGGTCTATGTCGCCCAGGCCGCGGCGGAAGAAACGGGCATCGACGCGGAGATCATCGATCTGCGGACCCTGCTGCCGCTCGATCTCGATACGATCGTGGCCTCGGTGAAGAAGACCGGGCGCTGCGTGGTCGTGCACGAGGCGACGCTGACCTCGGGCTTCGGCGCCGAGCTGTCGGCGCTGGTGCAGGAAAACTGCTTCTACCATCTGGAGGCGCCGGTGGCGCGCGTCGCCGGCTGGGACACGCCATATCCGCATGCGCAGGAGTGGGACTATTTTCCCGGGCCAGCCCGTGTCGGCCGCGCTCTCATCGAAACATTACAAACGTAGGAAATGGGGGCCTGAGATGGGCGAACACATCATCAAGCTGCCCGATGTCGGCGAGGGCGTCGCCGAGGCCGAACTGGTCGAATGGCATGTCAAGATCGGCGATGTCGTGCGCGAGGACACCGTGCTCGCCGCCGTGATGACCGACAAGGCGACGGTGGAAATCCCGTCGCCCGTCGATGGCGAGATCCTGTGGCTGGGCGCCGAGATCGGCGACACGGTGGCGATCGGCTCGCCGATCGTGCGGCTGAAGGTGGCGGGCGAGGGCAACGCGCCGGCGCAGGGCAGCGCCAAGCCGCAAACGGTGACGGCGGAGCCGCCGGCGAAACTGCCGACGCCGAAACCCGACACCGCTCCCCCGGTCGCGAAGGCGCCCGAGACCAGCGGCCCGGAAACGAAAGCCGCACCGGCCGCATCGAAGAATGCTTCGCGGCTTTCCGTCTCCGGCGCGCCGCGTCCGGAAGGCGAGAAGCCGCTGGCGTCGCCCGCCGTGCGCCTGCGTGCCAAAGAGGCGGGTATCGACCTCAGGCAGGTCGCGGGAAGCGGCCCGGCCGGGCGCATCGGTCACGAGGACATCGAGGCCTTCCTGGCGCGCGGGCCGCAGATGGCCAAGGCGCCGGGTCTCGTGCGCAACGAGGCGGTGGACGACATCAAGCTGGTCGGTCTCAGGCGCAAGATCGCCGAGAAGATGACGGTGTCGAAATCGCGCATTCCCCACATCACCTATGTCGAGGAAATCGACGTCACCGCGCTGGAGGCGTTGCGCGCCGCGCTCAACAAGGAGAAGCGCCCGGCCAAGGGCGGGGGCGACAGGCCCAAGCTGACGCTGCTGCCGTTCCTGATGCGGGCGATGGTCAAGGCGATCGCGGACCAGCCGCAGCTCAATTCGCTGTTCGACGACGAGGCCGGCATCATCCACCAGCATGGCGGCATCCATATCGGCATCGCCGCGCAGACGCCGACGGGGCTGGTGGTGCCGGTGATCAGGCACGCCGAGGCGCGCGACATCTGGGACTGCGCCGCGGAGGTCGCCAGGCTGGCCGAGGCGGCGAAGTCGGGAACGGCGACACGCGACGAACTGTCCGGCTCGACCATCACCATCACCTCGCTCGGCGCCATGGGTGGCGTTGCGACCACGCCTGTGATCAACCACCCGGAAGTGGCGATCATCGGCGTCAACAAGATGATGGTGCGGCCGCTGTGGGACGGCACGCAGTTTGTGCCGCGCAAGATGATGAACCTGTCGTCGAGTTTCGACCACCGGGTGATCGACGGCTGGGACGCGGCGGTCTTCGTGCAACGGATCAAGGCGCTGCTGGAAACCCCGGCGCTGATCTTCGTGGATTAGAGGGGATGACGGTCGCAAGGTCCCCCTCACCCGGATTGCCAGCCGAATTGCAAGAGCAATTCCGGGCAATCCGACCTCTCCCCGAGGGGAGCGGAGGTTGCCGAAGCCGGCGCCAGTCTCTTCTCCGCAACGGGGAGAAGGCGGCCGCGAAGCGGCCGGATGAGGGGGCCTTCGCCAGAAAGAGCGTGTCAACATGAAAGAAATCTCCTGCAAGCTGCTCGTCATCGGCGCCGGTCCGGGCGGATATGTCTGCGCCATCCGTGCCGGCCAGCTCGGAGTCGATACTGTCATCGTTGAAGCCGGCAAGCCGGGCGGCACCTGCCTGAATGTCGGCTGCATCCCGTCCAAGGCGCTTATCCATGCGGCGGAGGAGTTCGAGAAGGTCTCGCACATGGCCGGCGGCAAGAGCCCGCTCGGCATTTCGGTTGCCGCGCCGGTGCTCGACCTGGCCAAAACCGTCGCCTGGAAGGACGGGATCGTCAGCCGGCTCAACAGCGGCGTTGCCGGCCTGCTGAAGAAGGCCGGGGTGAAGACCGTGCAGGGCTGGGCGACGTTCCGCGACGGCAAGACCGTGGAGGTCGAGACCGAGACCGGCAGCCAGCTGATCCGGGCCGAGACGATCGTCATCGCCACCGGCTCGGCGCCGGTCGAACTGCCTTTCCTGCCGTTCGGCGGGCCCGTGATATCGTCCACGGACGCGCTGGCCCTGAACGAGATTCCGCGGAAACTGGCGGTGGTGGGCGGGGGCTATATCGGGCTGGAGCTCGGCATGGCCTTCGCCAGGATGGGCGCAGCGGTGACCGTGGTCGAGGGCTTGCCGCGCGTGCTGGCGCAGTATGATGCCGAGCTGACCCGGCCGGTGGTGAAACGGCTCGCCGCGCTCGGCATCGAGGTGATGACGGGCGCCAAGGCCAAGGGCCCGTCGACGAAGGGCGACGCGCTGCTGGTCGAGACATCCGACGGCAAGACCGCCAAGGTCGCCGCCGGCAAGATCCTGGTGACGGTCGGGCGCAGGCCGGTGACTGAGGGCTGGGGCCTCGACCAGATCGATCTCGACATGGCCGGCAAATTCATCAGGATCGACGACCAGTGCCGGACCTCGATGCGAGGCGTCTTCGCCATCGGCGACGTCACCGGCGAGCCGATGCTGGCGCACCGGGCGATGGCGCAAGGAGAAATGGTCGCCGAGATCGTCGCCGGCCACAAGAGAAGCTGGGACAAGCGTTCGATCCCCGCCGTCTGCTTCACCGATCCCGAACTGGTCACGTCAGGCCTGTCGCCGGAAGAGGCCAAGGCGCTCGGCGGCGAGATCAAGATCGGCATGTTCCCCTTTGCCGCCAATGGCCGCGCCATGACCAGGCTCGGCGAAGACGGGTTCGTGCGCGTCGTGGCGCGGGCGGACAATCATCTGGTGCTCGGCATCCAGGCGGTCGGGCAGGGCGTATCGGAACTGGCGGCTTCGTTCGGGCTGGCGCTGGAAATGGGCGCGCGGCTGGAGGACATAGCCGGCACCATCCATGCGCACCCGACGCAGGGCGAAGGGTTCCAGGAAGCCGCGCTCAAGGCGCTCGGCCACGCGCTGCATATCTAGCCCTTTCCTCTCCCCCGATCGACGGGGGAGAGGAAAGGCGCGCACCGATCAACGGGAGAAGGAAAAAGCGTTGGCGCTCCTCACCCCGCCAGCCGGGTCACCATATCGTGCTGGGCGTAGGCGCGGCCGAAGCGGTTGGCGAGGAAGGTGTCGAGCGCGATGTCTTCCTGCTTGACGAAACCGGTCGCCGGCAGCGAGCCGTCGGCCAGCATGTCGAGCACGGCGCAGATGCCGGACGCGGTGGTGATCTGGATGGCGCTGCGCACGCTCTGGCCGACGCGGCGCGAATAGATCTTGTTGGCGTAGGTCTCCTGCAGCAGGCGGCCTTGTCTGCGGCCCGAGACGGTGACGAAGACGATGACCACGTCCTGCAGCGTTGCCGGCAAGGCACTTTCGAAAATGTCCTTGAGCACATCGCGGCGGTGGCGCAGGCCGAGATCGTTGAGCAGTGCCTTCATGATGGCGGCATGGCCGGGATAGCGGATGGTGCGGTAGTTCAGCGTGCGGACCTTGCCCTTCAGCGTCTCGGCCAGCGTGCCGAGGCCGCCCGACGTGTTGAAGGCTTCGTAGGTGACGCCGTCGAGCGAGAATTCCTCGCGTTCCTCGAGCGGCGGCACTTCCACCAGCTCGCCCTCGACGATCGCCTCGCAAGGCTCGCAATATTCGTTGATGACGCCGTCGGTGCTCCAGGTCAGATTGTAGTTCAGCGCGTTGGACGGGTATTGCGGCAGCGCGCCGACGCGCATGCGCACGCTTTCCAGCGTGTCGAAGCGGCTGGCGAGATCATTGGCGACGATCGAGATGAAGCCCGGCGCCAGCCCGCATTGCGGAATGAAGGCACTCTTGCCCGACTTGGCCAGTTCCTTGACGCGGCGGGTCGAGACGACATCCTCGGTCAGGTCGAGATAGTGCACGCCGGCGGCGGCCGCCGCTTCGGCGATGCGCGTGGTGAGGTGGAAGGGGGCGGCACTCAGCACGGCGAACTTGCCCGCCAGCGCTGCTTCGAGCGCGCCGGGCGCGGCGATATCGAGTTCGAGCGTCTCGACTCCGGCGGGCACTTCCGCCGCGGCGAGCTGCGCGGCCGAGCGGTCGACCAGGGTGACACGGTAGTCACCGGTCTCGGCGAGCATTTCGGCGATGGTCGAGCCGATCTTGCCGGCGCCGACGATAACGATGTTCTTCATGATCAAGTGTACCCCTGCCAAAATTCGGTTAGATCAGAGAATCATCGCAGCTTGCCTGTCGAAAAGAAGCGTGAAATCCTGCAAAGTGAAACCTATCTTTAGGCAATCCGCCGAAGGAATTCGTCGAAATGCTCAGTGAAGCCGAACAAGCCCTGCTTTCCCTGCTGCGCGCCAACGCGCGCGCCTCGACGGCTGAGCTGGCGCGGCGGCTCGGCGTGTCGCGCACGACGGTGCAAAGCCGCATCGAGCGGCTGGAGCAGCGCGGCATCATCTCTGGCTATGGTGTCAGGCTGGCGCCCGACTACGAGCAGGGCCTGGTCAGGGCGCATGTGCTGCTCACCGTCACGCCCAAGCTGGCCGATACGGTTGTGCGCGCGCTGCAGGCGCTGCCGCCGGTCAGGACGCTGCATTCGGTCAGCGGCAATTTCGACATGATCGTCATCGTCGACGCGCCGTCGATCCGCGACCTCGACACGCTGCTCGACCAGATCGGTGCCATGGAAGGGGTCGAGCGGACGTCGTCGTCGATCATCCTGTCGACGCGCATCGACCGGTGACCCGAGGCCGCAACCGTCCTCCGGCACAGGCGTGCGACGAGGGAGATGCCGGGCCGCGAGGGCCCGGCTGCTCCGCCTACCTGGCGGGCTGGATGCCCGACACCAGCGACTTGCCCGACTTGGTCGAGTAGGTGACGATCACCTTCTCGCCGGCTTTCAACGTCTCGACCTCGATGTTTTCCGGCAAGCTCAGCGTCTTGCCGTCGGCCAGGGTTATGGCGTCGCCTTTGGCGTCGACACTGGCAATGGTGCTGGTGACTGTCCTGGCAAAGGCGGCCGTGGACATTGCCGCAGCGAGCATGGCTGCGGTGACGATGACGAATGTCTTCATGGTCATTCTCCTGATGGTTGTGGTCATGCCGGAACGGTCCGACTTCGATAGGGCCGGCTGTCACCGGCCGGCTTCCCTCCCGTCGAGGGAAGATGAACCGATCCTAGCGAGGCGAGTTTTCGAGCGGCTTGCCGGGGCATTACGGATGGGTAAGGCGGCGGGCGGGCACGTCGCGCGAGAAGAGCCCATGATTTCGCCGGCTAAGCCAGCGGAAAACTCACCACCACTGCCAGGCCGGGCCGGCAGTCCTCCAGCGTGATCGATGCGCCGTGCAGGTCGGCGATGGCCCTGACGAGGCTGAGGCCAAGGCCGCTGCCCGGCGTCGAGCGGCTGTGGTCCAGCCGGTAGAGGCGCTGGAAGACTTTTTCGCGCTCGTCGGCGGGAATGCCGGGGCCGTTGTCGGCGACGCCGGCGAGCACGCGGTCGCCCTGGCGCGTCACCGACAGTTTGATCGAGGTGCCGGGCGGACAGTGGCGCAGCGCGTTCTCGACCAGATTGGCGACCATCTGCGTCAACAGTTCACGGTCGCCATGGATCCGGCCAGCCGTCTCGTCGAGCCGTGGCGGCGACAGCGACTTGCCGTCATCCTCGGCCACGCCGGTGTAGATCTCGGCGATGGTCTGCAGGATCGCGCCGAGATCGACATCGGTGAAGCGCGCCTTGCGCGCGCCGGCCTCGATCTGGGCGATGCGCAGCAGCGCATCGAAGGTCTCGTTGATCTGGTGGCCCTCGCCGCGCGCGTCGGCCAGCTCCTCGGAGACGTCCTGGCGCCGCGCGGCCTTGTCGGCGGCGCTCTCCAGGATCATCTGCAGGCGGTTGAGCGGCGTCTTCAGATCATGGGCGATGTCGGCGCTGACCTGCTTCATGCCTTCCACCAGCGCCGACAGCCGGTCGAGCGCCGCGTTGACCTGGCCGGAGACGATGTCGATGTCGTCGTCCTTGCCGGTCAGCGGGATGCGGGTGCCGAGCCGGCCATGCGAGACGTCGACCATGGTGGCGGCGATGCCGTCGAGGCGGCGCTGGACGCGCGAGGCGAGCAGGGCGCCGCCGGTGACCGCGAGGCCGGTGATGATGAGGGTCGCCCAGCCGAAACTCATCAGCATGATCGTCTCCAGCTCTTCCGTCTCGGACAGGCTGAAGGCAACCGTCAGATTGTTGCCGCCGACCGAGCCGGTATAGGCGCGATACTCGGTGTCGGGAGGCAGGCCGGGCATTTCGGCGCCGAACATCGAGAAGCCGTCGGGAAGTCCGGCCGCGGTGAAATTGCCGGCCAGGCGGTTGCCGGCGGCGTCGGTCAGCGAGAAAAGCTGTTCCTTCTTCAGGCTGCGCGCGGAGTGGTTCTGAACCGTTTCCACCAGCTCGCGGGTGTCGTCGTCCGTATAGGTGGCGGCGACGACGGAGTAGGTTTCCTTGATGGTGTCGTCGAGCTGCTCGGCGAGGTCGGCGCTCATCATCTGGTAGACGATGGCGCCCGACAGCACGAAGGCCAGCATGAACAGGAAGGCGAATGTCAAAGCGAGCCGGAACGGCGTGCTGCGCAGCAGGCGGGTCCAGGTGGCGGTCATGCGAAGTTTGCGGTCATCGGCATATCGCGATCACTCGATGTCGCGATCATTGGGAGAGCGGCGCGTGCAGGCTGTAGCCGGTGTTGCGGATGGTGTGGATGAGCTGGGTCTCGAACGGCTTGTCGACCTTGGCCCGCAACCGGCTGATATGGGTCTCGACGACGCTGGTCTTGGGATCGAAATGGAAGTCCCAGACACGCTCCAGAAGCATGGTGCGGGTGATGACGCGACCCTCGCCGCGCATCAGCACTTCGAGCAGGCTGAATTCCCTGGGCTGCAGGTCGATCGGCTGGCCCTGTCTGACGACGCGCCGCATGATCAGGTCCATTTCGAGGTCGCCGACCCTGAGCACCGTCTTCTGCTCCTGCGCGGCAGGGCGCCGGCCGAGCGCGTTGATGCGGGCCAGCAGCTCGGAAAAGGCAAAAGGCTTGACCAGATAGTCGTCGCCGCCGGCCTCGAGCCCCTCGACGCGGTCGTCGATGCCGCCGACGGAGGTGAGGAAGATCGCCGGCGTGTGCACGCCTGCGGCGCGCACCGCCTTGACCATCGACAGGCCGTCGAGACCCGGGATCATCCGGTCGGCAACGATCACGTCGTAGCCGCCGCTGGTCGCGGCGAACAGCCCGTCATGGCCGTTGCGCAGGAGGTCGCAGACATGGCCGGCCTCGGTCAGGCCGCGCACGATATAGTCCGCCGTCCTGTGGTCGTCTTCGACGAGAAGTAATCGCATCTCTGTTCCGGTTGACTGCCGATATCGGGGACAGGCTATCACCGGCACGGGTTCGTTCCTAGGATGGTCGCAAGGCTGGGGATGGTCGCAAGGCCGGAGATGGTCGCAAGACTGGCAGCCGCCGCAGCCTAATCCGATTCGAGCAGGATCTCGTCGGCATCGTCGGCGGTCTTCTTCAGTGTCATGTAGAGGACGAGCGCGACGATGCAGCCGAGGAAGATCAGGCTGGTGAAGGTGGTGCCGAGGCCGAGGCCGCCATATTCGGTCGGCTGCGACAGAAAATCTCCGAAGGAGGCGCCCAGCGGCCGGGTCAGTATATAGGCGAGCCAGAAGGCCAGGATGGCATTGAGGTGAATGAGATACCAGGCAAGCGTGATGAGCACGATCACGCCGCCGAACAAAAGGCCGGTGGTGAGGTAGCCCATGTCGAAGCTTTCGACGACGAGGTCGCCGGCGGCGGTGCCGAGCGAGAAGGTGAAGAGGATCGCCAGCCAGTAGAAGATTTCGCGCCGCGTGGTGAAGATGGTGTGGATCGACAGCGTCCGCTCGGCCGCGTACCAGACCGCGAATGTCGCCGCAAGCAGCACGGAGAAGGCAATGGTCGTGGTCTGCAGGCGCACGCCGAAATTGTCGACGAGGTTGTCCGTGATCAGTGTGCCGACGACGCTGATCAGCACCACCGCCAGCCAGTAGGCCCAGGGCACGTAACGTTTCTGCGCGAACTGCAGGACGATGGCGACGACCAGGACACCGGTCATGATCAGCGAGGTGGCGGTCAGGCCGAGGCCGAGATTGACGGCGAGATAGTCGGCCGCCGTCTCGCCCATGGTGACGGCCATCAGCTTGATGAGCCAGAAATCGAGCGTGACATCGGGTACCCTGTTATGGGCCGGACCGACGGAATGGGTACTGGGCGCAAGCATGGCTGGGCTCCTCGGTGACGATAGGGATTACTTGCCCATGACCTTCATGGCCTGGGCGAAGAAATCGTCGGCGCGCTTGTCGTCGTCGGCGTTGCAGCGCTCGATGCCCTTGCTTTCCAGCTCAGACACCTTGGCCTTGTCGGCGGTGCCGAGCTTGGCTTGCGCCTCGGCGGCGCGCAGCGCCTTCAATGTCTCTTCGCATGGCGCTGTAGCGGCGGAAGCGGCGCAGATCGAAGCGGAGACGGCGAGTGCGGCCGCCGCCGCGGCAAAAGCAAATCTTTTCATGAAACTATTCCCTGTTCGATGTCGGTTTGTCTGTGCCGCAATAAAACCGCCCCTAAGTGGCGATCCGGCATCCAGACGATAGGGAAGCGACTTCACTGCAGCCTGTCCGGGGACATACAATTTCGTAAGAATGGCCACCTTGCCGCCAAAAGGACTTTACGGCGGGTTCGCGGTGCGCTGATAGAAGGCCACTGCCTTGTATCCGCCATCAATCTCATGCCCCAGTGCTCCCGGGCCGGCCAGAGCCCAAGGAAAACACCAATGACCTACGCGTCCCTCAAGCCGGCCTCACAGGCTTTCGTCCAGCGCAAGCGGCTGATCTTCATCCGCGTCGCGGCGGCGCTGGCGGTGCTATTCCTGTTCCTGACCAAACCGGCGCTCAACGAAGGCTCGGATGGCCACGAGACGCTCGAACTGATCGGCTTCTGCCTGGTGCTGATCTGCGTCGCCGGCCGGCTGTGGAGCATCCTCTATGTCGGCGGCAAGAAGAACGAGGAACTGGTCTCGACGGGGCCGTTCTCGATGAGCCAGAACCCGCTCTACTTCTTCTCGACGGTCGGCGCTGTCGGCATCGGCCTGCTCTACGGCTCGCTGGTGGCGGCCGCGGCCCTTGGCGTCGCCAGCTTCCTGATCTTCCGTGTCACGGCGCGCAAGGAAGCCGCTTTTCTCCTGGGCAAGTTCGGCCCGGCCTATAGCGCCTACATCAAGGCGACACCCCGGTTCTGGCCGAACCCGCTGCTCTACCGCGACAATGACGAGCTGCAGTTCTCCACCCGGGCGCTGAAGCGCACCTTCTTTGACGGGCTCTATTTCCTAGCCATCTTCCCGATCATCGAACTGGTCGAGTATTTCCGGGAAAGCGGGTTGCTGCCGGCTTTCCTCACGCTCTACTGAGCAGGTAAATTATCCGGCTAATCATCCCGAGCTTCACGCGGCGCTGCGGCTGTCGAGCAGCCGGTAATACTGGCTGAAGGCGAACACGCCGACCTTGCGCAAGGCGTGCAGGGCGTAACGGTCGGGCACGGTGACCGGGAACGGAAGGTCGGCCGGCGCGGTGCCCAGAGCGAGATCGGCGAGCAGCTTTCCGATCGTGGTGCAGGCCGCGACGCCGCGCCCGTTGCAGCCGAGCGCCGTGAACAGGCCTGGCGCCAGCATATGGATATGCGGCATCGTGTCCTTGGTGATCGCGACCTTGCCGCTCCAGACGAATTCGACCGGCGCGCCGGCAGCCTGCGGAAAGATGCGGGCAAGAGCCGCCTTGAGTGGTGCCGCGTCGTCCATGGTCGGGTTGTCGTCGACGGGCGAGCGTCCGCCCATGACCAGCCGGCCCTCGTGGTCGAGCCGGAAATAGAGCAGCAGCCGCCTGGTGTCGGCGACGCCCTGGCCGCCGGGCAGGATCGTGCCGCGCAGTGCCGGCGCCAGCGGCTGCGTGGCGATCTGGAAACTGCTCACGGGGATGACGGTCTGACGCAGGCCCGGCCACAGTTTCCCGGTATAGGCGTTGGTGGCCAGCACGACCTGTCCGGCACGGACCGATGTTTGCCCGAGATCGATCAGCCAGTGGTCGCCATCGCGACGCAGCCCAAGCGCCGGCGACCGCGCCAGCACGGTCGCGCCCTCGGAAATCGCAGCCGCCGCCAGCCCGCGCGCATAGCTCAACGGTTGCAGCACGCCGCCGCGAGGGTCAAACCAGCCGCCATGATAGGCGCCGGGCGCCGAGCCGGTGAGTTCGGCCATCTCGCCCGTATCGAGCAGGCGGGCCTCGACGCCCCTGGCGCGCCATTGCCGGAAGCGGGGTGCGACGATGTCCGAGAAGGGCCCCGGTCCGTGCGCGCCCTGGATCCAGCCGGTGCGCCGGGCATGGCAGTCGATACGGTACTTCCCGATGATGTCGAAGACCAGATCGCCGCCGGCGCCGAAGCTCCTGGTGATGGCCGCGCCCAGCTGCCTGCCGAATTTCGCCTCCAGCGTGTCGGGATCGTGTTTCAGCCCGGCGATGATCTGGCCGCCATTGCGCCCGGAGGCGCCCCAGCCGGGTTCGCTGGCTTCCACCACGACCACCTTCCGGCCGGCCCGCGACAGGTGCAGGGCCGTGCTGAGGCCGGTATAGCCGGCCCCGACAATGGCGACATCGGCCACGGCATCGCCATTCGCGCTGGCATAGGCCGGCGCGGGCGCGGCGGTGGCCGCCCACAGGCTGGCCGGCAAGGCCAAGGGTTGCTCAGCGTGCATGTCTTTCCCCAGTAAGTGATCGGTTGGCGCTGACGTGGCCCGGTGTTCCGGCATGGCCAATCCGGGATCGGCCATGCCGGCGACAGGGGTCACTGCAGCATCAGCTGGTTCCACTTTTCCTCATAGGCGATGGAGTATTTGTTGGCCTCGCCCTCGTTGAGGATCAGCATGTCCTTGATGTTGTCGGGGGCCATGACGAGGATTTTCTTCGTCTCGGCGTCGGCGCCCGATGTCGCGGCGGAAAGCACCGGGCCGTAGGTCTTGAGGTCGAGCAGCTTCGCCTGCTGCGCTTCGGCAAGCGCGAAGTCGATCGCCTGATGCGCGAGGTCGACATTGGGCGAGCCCTTGGGAATGACCCACCAGTTGGCCCAGGCGATGCCGTCCTTGTAGGTGAAGCCGACCGGCGCGCCTTCGGCTTCCGCCGCCAGCACGCGGCCGCTCCAGGCCGAGGACAGCGCCAGTTCGCCCGACGAGAGCAGCTGCGGCGGCTGCGCGCCGCTGCCCCACCAGACGCTGACATGCGGCTTCAGTTCCTTGATCTTGGCCATCGCCATATCGGCCTTCTCGGTCGTGTAGGGGAACACCTCCTCGCGCTTCAGGCCCGAGGCCAAGAGGGCGGCTTCGTAATTGTAGTAGAAGAAGCGGTAGAGGCCGCGCGGCCCGGGAAAGCGCTTCACGTCCCAGAAATCGGCCCAGGATTGCGGCCCGGCATCCGGGAAGGCGGTCTTCGACCAGGCCATGATTGTGGCGCCGGTCGAGGTGGCGATGCCGTTGGGCGCCACCCAGCCTTTGTCGAGCGCGGCGGCGTTGGGGATTTTCGAGACGTCGACCGGCTCCAGGAACCCTTCGCCGGCGCCCTGCCACACCGTGCGGCCGCCGACATCGACAAGATCCCATTCGACAGCCTTGGCCTGGACCATGGCCTTGATCTTGGCGGTCTCGGTCGGCGAGGTGTTGACCACCGGAATGCCCTTGAGCTGGCCGAACGGATCGATGAAGGCCGCCTTTTCGGCGTTGGACAGGGCGCCGCCCCAGGAGGTGAAGGTGAAGGGCCGGTCCGCTGCGCGGGCCAGTCGCGGAAGACCCGTCGCGCCGGCCAGCAGGCCGCCCGCTGCCGTCAGAAGGAAAGTACGCCTATGCATCGGCTTTCTCCGTTTTGGTGGGTTTGGATGGGGAATGGGGGACCGCGCGGACATGGCCCGGCTTCCAGGTGACATGCACCCTGGCCCCGGCCCGCAAGGTGCGGTCGGTTATCTGCCGTGCCGCGAGCGTCTCGCCGCTCTCGAGCCGCAAGGTGAGCTGCGTCAGTTCGCCGAGATAGATCACCTCAACGATCTCGGCGGCGACGCCCTCGCCATCGCGGCCGAGCTCGACATGCTCGGGCCGGATCAACAGCCGCGCCGGCTTGCCCGCCGCGGTGCCGGGAGCCGCATCGACGGCAATCGTCCTGCGGAACGCCTCGACATCGACCGAGGCCTGTCCGCCCGATGTCGAGAGGACGCGCACGGGCAAAAGGTTGGATTCGCCGATGAAGCCGGCGACGAAGGCGTTGACGGGACGATCGTAGAGGTCGTCGACCGTTCCCAGTTGCTGAATGCGGCCGCCGTCCATCACCGCGACGCGGTCGGAGAGCACCAGCGCCTCCTCCTGGTCGTGGGTGACGTAGATGGTGGTGCGGCCAAGCTTCTGGTGCAGCCGGCGCAGTTCGAGCTGCACCGAGCGGCGCAGCTGCTTGTCGAGCGCGCCGAGCGGCTCGTCCATCAAGAGCACGTCGGGCTCGATGACCAGCGCGCGGGCCAGCGCCACGCGCTGCTGCTGGCCGCCCGACATCTGCTGCACCGCGCGGTCGGCGAAACCGTCGAGCCGCATCAGCGACAGGATTTCGCCGACACGACGCGCGATCTCCGGCTTGGGCAGGCGCCGCACGCTCAAACCATAGGCGACGTTCTCGCCGACGCTCATATGCGGGAAAAGCGCATAGTTCTGGAACACCATGCCGATGTTGCGGTGACGGGCGGGCAGGCGGGTGACGTCGCGCTCGCCGATGCGGATTTCGCCCACGGTCGGTTCGACATAGCCGGCGGTGAGGTTGAGCAGCGTCGTCTTGCCCGAACCCGAGGGCCCGAGCAGCGTCAGGAATTCGCCCGGGTTGACGAGGAGGTCGGTCGGTTCCAGCGCCCTGAAGCTCCCATAATTCTTGGAGACGCCGGTCAGACGCAGCGACTGTCCCGATTGGATGGCGGTCATCGGCTCGGGCTCCCGGTCTTGCGGCTAAAGATTTGCGCCAGTGCGAACAGCACGATGGCAAGCGCGATCATCACGGTGGCGGCGACCGCGATGACCGGCGTGAATTCGAGCCGGATCGATTCCCAGATCTTCACCGGCAAGGTCTTGGAGGCGTAGCCGGCCATGAACACGGCGATGATCACCTCGTCGAAGGAGGTGATGAAGGCAAAGATGGCGCCGCCGACGATGCCCGGCGTGATGTTGGGCAAGGTGACGTCGCGGAAGATCCGCCATGGGCCGGCGCCCAGGCCGGCGGCGGCGCGCAGCCAGTTGTCGTCGACGGCGCGCAAGGCGATGCCGACATTGATGACGACGAAAGGCAACGCCAGTATGGCATGACCGAGGCTCATGCCCAGGATGGTGCCGGAGAGGCCGACATCGAGCGCGCTGCGGTAGAGCGCGACGGCCGTGACGATGACCGGCACGATCATCGGCGCCAGGAACAGGCCGGTGACCAGTGTGCGCCAGCGTCCGTCGATGCGGCGCAGGCCGATCGCCGCCAGCGTGCCGAGCGTCACGGCGATGACGGTCGCCAGCGTCGCGACCTCGACGCTGTTGATGAGCGAGGTGCGCCATTCCGGATCGGCGAGGAAGCGCTCGTACCAGACGCCGGACCAGGCGCGCGGCGGCAGATAGATGAAGCTCGCCTTGTTGAAGGAGGCCGGCACCACGGCCAGGATCGGCAGCACCAGGAAGGCGAGCACCAGGCTGGCGCCGGCATTGGCTGATACACGCAGCGGGAGCGGCAGCCTGTTCATCGCGCGAACAGCCCCCTCTCGATCGGCAGCAGCCTTGCGGTCAGCGCCATCAGCACCAGCACGATTGCCAGCAGCGCCAGCGAGCCGGCGGCGGCGAGCGACCAGGCCAGTCTGTCGTTGACGAAGCTGGCGATCAGCATCGACAGGGTGATGGCGTTCGAGCCGCCGAGCAGGGCCGGCGTGATGAAGAAGCCGAGCGACAGCAGGAAGACGAAGGTCGCGCCGCCGGCAAGACCGGGCACGCAGAGCGGCAGGTAGATGCGCCGGAAGGTGTCGGCGAGGCTGGCGCCGAGGCCGTCGCTGGCCAGCAACAGGCGGCGGTCGATGCGGACCATGGCGCCGTAGAGCGGCAGGATCATGTAGGGCAACAGAACGTGGATCATGCCGACCAGCACGCCGACATTGTTGAAGAGCAGCGCCAGCGACGCCTCGGTGATTCCGGTCGCCATCAAGAGACGGTTGATCGGCCCGTTGCGCTCCAGAAGCAGCATCCAGGAAAAGGTGCGCACCAGAACCGAAATCCAGAACGGAAACAGCACGCCATAAAGCGCAAGGCCGAACCAGACGCCCTCGAGGCGCGAGAGCACATAGGCGACCGGCCAGGCAAGCAGCACGCAAAGCGCCGTCACGATCACCGCGACGACAAAGGTGTTCCACATCACCTGGCGGTAGACCGCGCTTTCGGCGAGCACGCCGAAAGTGGCGAAAGGTCCGGCCGGATCGGTAAAGGCGAGCGAGAACAGCCTTGCCAGCGGCACCACGAACAGCAGCGCCAGCACGACCAGCGCCGGGCCGAGCAGGCATGCGGTCTCGACATGCCGGCGCGACATCACCGCACGCCCCTGCCGCGATCGCCGGACGAAGGCATCAGGCCACCTCGCTGAACACGGCCATGCCGCGCTTGCGGATCTGGCCGGCGACGACGACGCGCTGGATCTCCGACGTGCCTTCCCAGATGCGGTCGACGCGGATGTCGCGGTAGAGCCGCTCGACCGGGTTTTCGCGCATGTAGCCGCGCCCGCCCAGCACCTGCAGCGCCTTGTCGATGACGCGGCCGGCGGCTTCCGAACAATAGAGCTTCAGCGCGCTGGCATGGGCGTGCACGCGCTTGCGGTCGAGCCCGTGGTCGATCTCCCAGGCGACGCGGTAGAGCATCGACTTGGCGGCGAAGATCTCGACCGCCATGTCGGCCAGCATGAACTCCACGCCCTGGAAGTCTCGGATCGGTCGGTCGAACTGGTGGCGTGTGGTCGCATAATCATTGGCGATCTCGGCGGCGCGCGTCGCGGCGCCGACGGCATGCGAGGCGATCTGCAGCCGCGCCTCGACGAACCAGTCCTTGGTCAGCTCCAGCCCCTGGCCGATCCGGCCCAGCATCTTGTCCTCGCCTATCGCTGTGCCCTCGAAGCGAAGCTCGGCATGGTCGAAGGCGAAATTGTGCATGAATTTCGGCGAGCGCAGATGCACCATGTTGTTTACCGGCTTGTCGACGAGGAACAGGGTCGGCTTGTCGGGGTCGTCGTCGACATGGGCATGGACGATGGCGAAATCGGACGCGTTGTAGGAGGTGACGAACCATTTCTCGCCGGTGAGATGCCATTTGCCGTTCTTCAGCACCGCGCCTGTCTTGACGCGGCGCGGGTCGGAGCCTGCCTCCGGCTCGGTGATGGCGAAGGCGCCGCGGCGGTGCCCATGCGAGGACGGGATGAGATACTCCTGCTTCTGCGCCTGCGTGCCGAATTTCAGGCTGACCGGCGGGCGCCAGACGCAGCTCCACAGGCCGTTGGTGACACGGCCGAGCTGTTCCTCGATCGCCGTCTGCTCGACCATGGTCAGGCCCAGCCCGCCATTCTCCTTCGAATGGTTGATGCCGGCCAGGCCCCAGTCGCGCACCTCTTGCCGCACCGCCTCGCGGCGCTCCATCGGCAACTCGCCATGCTCGTCGGTGATCGCCTCCAGCGGCAACAGCACCTGGTCGCAGAAATCGCGGCCCTTTTTCGAGAGTTCCTTTTCGCGCGGGCTGAGGTCGAAATTCATGGGGATCCTCTAAAGCGATTCATCGTGTTGACGGCCGGCATGGCGGCCAAGCAGAAGCGCGTCGACGGCCATGCAGCCACGGTCGGAAACCATGAGCGGGTTGACGTCCATCTCGTCGATGAGGTCGCCGAGATCGGCGGCGAGCATCGAGAAGCGCGCGAGCGCGGTGGCGAGCGCCTGCCTGTCGGCGGGTGGGCGGCCACGGCCGCCGTCGAGCAGCGGGCCGGTCTTCAGCCGGCTTATCAAGGCGTGCGCCTGTTCGAGGCCGAGCGGCGGCAAGGCAACGGCGCGGTCCCTGAGCACCTCGATCCAGACGCCGCCGGAGGCGACGACCAGATAGGGTCCGAACTGCTGGTCGCGGATCAGGCCGAAGGCGATCTCGACGCCTTGCGGCGCCATCTCGGCGACAAGCACTTCCGGACCAAGGCGCATGGCCATATCGGCATAGGCATCCGCCAGCGCCGGTTCGTCGCCAAGGCCGAGGCGGACACCGCCGACATCCGACTTGTGCTGGATGCCGGGTACGGCGGTCTTGAGTGCAACGGGAAAGCCGATCTGGCGCGCGGCGGCGAGAACGTCATCTTGCGTGGCGGCCGCCATCACGCGCGGCGTGGCAATGCCGTAATCGGAAAGCAGCGCCAGCGCTTCGCTTTCGCCGAGGGGTTGGCGCCGGCCCAGGCGGCGGCGCCAGCGTTCGCGGACATCCCGCGCTACGGCGCGCGCGAATGTGTGGCTCGCGTCCCGGCGGTCGCGGAATGCCAGCAGGTTGCGGATGGCGTGCAGGCCTTCCTCGGTGCCGTCGATGACCGGCACGCCGGCCTCGGTCGTCGCCAGCGCCAGCGCGCGATGGTTGACCGTGGCGTAGTTGCTGACCACGGCCAGCGGCTTGCCGGTCTTGGCGCTGGAGCGGACGACGGCGCGGGTGAAACCCTCGGCGATGTAGGAACCGTCGCGTATGTCCTGGAACAGCACGCCGATGGCGGTGTCGGGATCGGCGAGCATGGCGTCCATGCATGCCTCGACATGGATTTCGAAATCGAGGCCCGAGCCCCAGACATCGAGCGGGTTTGCCGGCTGCAATCCGCTGTCGAGATGCAGCCGCAGACCCTCGCGGGTGTGCTCGGAGATCGCGGCGAACGGCACGCCGGCCCTGGCCGCCAGATCGGCGACCATTTCGCGCTCGCCGCCGGAATCGTGCAGGCTGGCCAGGCCACCCTTTGCCGCCGGCCGGCCGGCCGAAAACAGAGTGAGATTGGCGGCGAGCTGGTCCAGCGTGTCGACGCTGAAGACGCCCCATCTGTCGAACAGCGCCTCATAGGCGGCATTGTCGCCGGCGATCGCGCCGCTGTGGCTGGCGGCGAAGCCGGCACTGAGCTCGGTGCGCCCGACCTTCAGGGCGACCACCGGAATGCCGAGGCGGTCGGCCTTCTCCAGGCAGCGGGCGAAATCCTGCGGCCGGCGCGCCGTTTCGAGGAACAGGCCGATCACCGATGTGGCGGGCTGGTCGAGCGCCCAGTCGACATAGTCCGACGCCGTCGTCGTCAGTTCGCGGCCGCTGGAGACGCAGAGCTGGAATTTCAGCCGCTGGTCGTTATAGGCGAGCGCCGAGAAGGCCGAGCCGGACTGGGTGATCAAGGCGACGCCGCCGGGTTTCATCGGGAGATTGGCGGCGAAGCCGGAGACGCGCAGGCCGATCCCGGGGTTGCAGAAGCCCATGCCGTTGCCACCGCAAATGGCAATGCCGGCCTCGCGGGCGATGTCGGTCAGCCGGGCGGCGAGCGGGTCGTTGGCCGCACCCGTCAGGTCGCAGCTGGCGAAGATGGTGACCGCCCTGGCGCCGTGGCGCGCGGCGGCCAGCAGATTGTTTTCGAGATAGTCGTTGGCAACGCCCAGCACGACATGGTCGACCACTTCCGGCAGGCTCGCCAGATCGGGGAGGCAAGGCACGCCTTCCACCGCGTCATATTTCGGATTGATGGCGTAGAGCCGGCCGCGATAACCGTCCATCGCCGCCGCGCGCACCATGGTGTTGCCCGGCGTGTTGGGACGGACCGAGGCGCCGACGAAAGCGATCGAGGCCGGCCGCAGCAACGGATCGAGGCGGTGCCGCGTCTGTGTCATGCCGCCAAGCGCGGCGATGGTTCCGGCCAAATCCCTGCTCCCACGGCTTGTTCCCGAAGCCTCGTTCCGTCCCCGCCTCTTCAGTCCCGGCGGGGTTCGGCTGGCAACGACTATACGACCGGTAAACGATCGCGCACGCTCCGAATAGTCACGAGGCGATGATCTGTAGTCATGGGGGGGTCGGCCAGATGGCGACCTAGCCGGCGAGGATTTCCCGCTTCAGCACGGCCATTTCGTTGAGCAGCCAGTCGCGCACCAGTAGAGCCGGCTTGCGCAGCGGGCGCCGTGCCGTTGCCACCAGGTAATAGTGATCGCCGGTGCGCAATTCATGCCTGGCGCCCTTGACCAGCCCCTTCTGCAGCAGTTCGTGGGCTACGACATGCCACCAGCCGAGCGCCATGCCGCGGCCCTTGATCGCCGCCTGGATGACCAGCGTGTAATCGGAGAATGTCAAGCTGCGGCTGCCCGCCGGCTGCGGATAGTCGAATTGCTGGAGGTAACGCTGCCAGGGAATGCGCAGCGAGCCGGAGAGATGGGCAAGCGTGTGGCGGCTGAGGTCGGCGCAATCGTCGAGGCTGCCATGCTCGTCGAGATAGGCGGGACTGCAGACCGGCAGCACGACCTCCTCCATCAGCTCCCAGCTCTGTTGCTCAGCATTGGGCGGCTGGTTGTAACGGATGGCGAGATCGACATCCTCGATCGGCCCGGTCGGCTCGCCGCGCACCAGCTGGAAGCGCAGGTCGATGCCCGGGAACGACGCCTGGAAGCGGTCGAAGCGCGGCATGAACCAGTGCATGGCGAAGGCCGACGACAGCGACAGCGTCACGGTGCCGGCCTCGCCCTGGCGCGCCCTGATGTCGTCGAGCGCGATCTCGATCTGCTGGAAGCCGCTGCCGACGGCGCCATAGAGCAGGCGACCGTCGTCGGTCAGGTCGATGCCCGTCGGCGCGCGCACGAACAGCTTGACCTCGAGATGGCTTTCGAGCCGCGCGATCATGCGGCTGATCGCCGACTGGGTGACGTTGAACTCGCGCGCCGCGCTGGTGAAATTGAGATGACGCGCCGCCGCCTCGAACATGAAGATGGCGTTGGGGGACGGCAGAAGCTTGCGCAGGGTCATGGGCGCGGGTCCGTTTCGGGTCCGAAACTTCCGGGGAAGAAGGCGTGGAGATAGGCCCGGCAGGTGGCGCGTGCGCGCGTCCAGTCGGCTTCGCCTCGCCCGCCGCCGATCTGGCTGTCGATCCACAGCCCGTCGAACAGCGCGCTGAGCCCGCCGGCGATCAGGCTGACGTCGGCGGCCGCCGGTTCGGTGGCGGCAAGGGCGGCTATCAGCGGTTCCAGCCGCGCCAGATAGGCGCTGTTCAGGTCGCTGAAGCGGGCCCGGTAATCGGCATTGCGCGAGGTCTCGGCCCAGAATGCCGTCCACACGGCGATGTGCCTGTCGTCGGCGACATCGGAGCCGAGATCGAGGTCGATCAACGCTTCGAGCTTGCCGGCGGCATCCGCATGGGCGTCGCTGCGCGCGTGCCATGCCGCCCGGTATTCCTCGACCAGCGCGTCGAGCGATGCGAGCAGCAGCCGTTCCTTGCTCTCGAAATGGAACGAGACCAGGCCGTAGCCGCAGCCGGCCTCGCGCGCCACGTCGGCCAGCGTCATGCCCGGCAGGCCCTTGGCGGCGATGACGGTGATGGCCGCCTCGATCAGGCTCTGCCGTCGTCTGGCGACCTTCTCGGCATCGCGGGCTTTCCTGTCAGGGGTGCTCAATGGTGCTGGTTCTCCCTTGGAGCCATGTCGTATCCGGTTTTCGATCTGGCGGGTAATGTTTGGTGGATGGCGGGCGTCCAGTTCGCGAGATGCCGGCACCACCAACGTCGACACCTAATGGCTCTCCATGATCGGACGTGCTCCCCAGCCCCAAGGCGATTGCTCGCCCAGCCGGACGATCTTCATTGACTGATCAATCAGTCTACGGGATTATCCGCACGCCGCAAGCTTCTGGCCGGTCGTGCCGCAAACCAGACGGAGATCAACCCCATGCCAACTTCGCTGATGACCAGCAGCGCTGGTGTGGCAGTCTTCACCGCCGAAGACGCAGCCGTCTGGGCGGGCCTGGCTGCGGCGGTGCCGGCAGAGGTCGCCGATCGTCTGGCCGACCTGCGGAAGATCGCCGGCGTTACCGGCGTCGTGCAGTATAGCGTTGAAGGGCATGCTCTGGCGTTCGTGGTCGGCCAGAGGCGGCCGGCGGCGGCGATGATGCGGGTCGCATTGTTCTGGACCGGCGCCGTGACGGCCGACGGCCCGCTTCTGCTGGAGGCGCTGGAGAGGGAAGCGTCCGGGCAGGACGTGCTCTGCCTGCGCGCCGACGCGGCGACGGTTGCGCGCCTCGGCGGCCATTGGGAGCAGCGCGCCGGTTTCCTGCAACGCTGGATCGGCATCGAGCCGACGCGACGGCAAGAGCGCATCCCACCCTCGTGGCCGCAGACGGCGGGCTTCACCTGCGGGCCGTCGGCGCTTGCCATGGCGATGGCCGGGCTCGACCCGGCCCTGCCGCCGGACCGGGCGCTGGAGGTCGCGCTGTGGCGCGAGGCCACGACGATCATCGGTCCGAGCGGCCCGGGCGGCTGCGACCCTTACGGCCTTGCGCTGGCGGCGCACCGGCGCGGGCTGCGGGCGGAACTGTTCATGAGCAGCGCCGAGCCGATCTTCCTCGACCGCGCCGCCTCACAGGAAAGGCGCGGCTTGATGGAGTTCGTGCAGACGGGCTTCAAGCGCGAGGCCGAGGCCGCGTCGCTGCCCAACGAACCGCGCGCCTTTGCCATCGAGGAACTGGCGTTGGCGCTCGATCGCGGGCTGCTGGCGCTGGTGCTCATCGATCAGGCGCCGATGATGGGATACACCTGCCCGCACTGGGTGCTCGTCCACGGCCATGGCGAGGGGGTGTATTTCGTCAACGATCCCTGGATCGAACCGGACCGGCTCGAACAGGCGATGGATGTCGTCGATCTCCCGGTGATGGCGGCCGAACTCGACCGGATGGCCTGGTACGGCGACCCGGCCTATCGCGCGGCCGTGCTGGTCGGGCGACAACGCCTGAGGGATTAGCGGCAGTCGGGAAGGGCAAACGGTATCTCGTTACCGCAACCCGCCCGGCGCTCCTAGAGCGTTTCCTGCTTTGAGAGAATCGTAGGATTCCCAAATCAAGGTGTTTGTGATTCAAGATGCTGGCTGGAT
>NZ_VFVY01000038.1 GCF_006442315.1 Mesorhizobium sp. B2-3-4
CGTCATCTTTGTATAAGAGACAGGTAGGGAGTAGGGAGTAGGGAGTAGGGAGTAGGGAGTAGGGGTTCTTTCTAATGCCTATTGCCTGATCCCTACTGCCTTACTGAATCAAATTCCCTCGCCGGCAAGTTCTTCCGACAGGGCGGCGACCTGGTCCTGGGCGCTGCGCATCATCGGGTAGATGGCCAGCACCTTCTGCCAGGCCTCGAGTGCCGATTGCTTGTGGCCGGTCTCCGCCATGATCTGGGCGAGGCCCGACAGGGCGCCGAAATGACGGGGTTCGAGTTGCAGCGTGCGGTCGATGTCGGCCATCGACTTACCGTAGTTCTTCATCATGAAATGCACCGTGGCGCGGCGGTTCCAGCCTTCGGCATAACTCGGCTGCAAGGTCACCACCTGGTCCAGGAAATCGAGCGCGACGTCGAACTTCTGGTCGTTCATTGCCTTTTGCGACCATTGCATCATCAGGTCGATCGAGGCGCTGCCGGACTGGAACCATTCGGTCCAGATGGCGCCGGCAATGCGCTCGGCGGCCTTTTCGTTGCGTTCGCGCTTCAGGTCGGAAAACAGCTTGTCGAGCCGGACCTGCTTGGTCATCGGCGGGGCCGGGGTGTCCGGAGCTGTGGGCTGGGCATCGGAGGGTGCCGGCTGACCATCCGGGGCCGCTACCGCGACCGGCTGGTCATCGGCCCGCGTCGGCAGGGAAATGACGCCGCAAACAAGGAGGGCCGTCAAAAACGTAAAAAGAATCCGCATCGCCCAAGTTTAATCCCGGGCGGCGGAACATCAAAGTGATTTTAGCGTGAGAAGGTCGGCTGGCCGACAAGCATCAAAGGGCGGAGGCAAAGCCTCCGGCCTAAAACTCAACCCTGGCGCGCCTTGTAGCGCGGGGCGGTCTTGTTGATGATGTAGATACGGCCCTTGCGGCGAACCAGCTGGTTGTCGCGATGACGCGCCTTCAGCGCCTTGAGCGAATTCTTGATCTTCATGGTCTTGCCTGTCGGTGTGGACCCGGTTCCGGGTCGAAATTTTAAGGCGCGCCAGAAGACGCGCCTTTTGAACGGTGGTTGGCTCATAAACGAGGAGCCTTGCCCATGTCAACCGTGAGTCAACCGCAAGCGTGTTCCGCACCCCTCATATCATTAAATATCCGTCCATGCCGGCCCGTGGCATTGCGCGGCTCCGGGCGGGCTGGGATGATGTCGGTATTTTCTAGTGATTTGGGGACGACCATGCGCCGAATATTGCTGTCCGCCTGCCTTGCCGTCCTGGCGGCGGCCGCCGCCGCCCGCGCCCAGGAATGCGATCGCTCCGACGACAGCCAGCAAATGATGAACATCTGCGCCGGCGAGGACTATCAGGCCGCCGACGCCAGGCTCAACAAGGCCTATCAGGACCTGATCGGCTCCGATGACGCCGATGCCAAGAGATTGCTGCAGGCGGCGCAGCGCGCCTGGATCGGGTTCCGCGACGCCGAATGCGCGCACACCACCGCAGCCAGCCAGGGCGGCTCCATCCATGCGATGGCGGTGTCGCAATGCCTGACCAGGCTGACCAATGAGCGCATCAAGCAGCTCGCCGCCTCGGCCAATTGCGAGGAAGGCGATGTGAGTTGCGGCGGCTCCGACGAGGTTGAAGGTGACGAAGTGCAGTAAATCGGGCCGGCCTTAGCCGCGTCGGCTGATGCGGGTGAAGTGGCCCATCTTGCGGCCGGGCCGCGCTTCGGCCTTGCCATAGAGATGCAGCATCAGGTCGGGCTCGGCGAGCAGGACCGGGACGCGCAGCACATCATCGCCGATCAGGTTCTCCATCACGCAATTCGAATGACGGTTCGGGCTGCCGAGCGGCAGGCCGGCAATGGCGCGGATATGTTGCTCGAACTGCGAAAGGACGCAGGCGGCTTCCGTCCAATGGCCTGAATTGTGGACGCGGGGCGCGATCTCGTTGGCCAGCAGCGAGCCGTCGGCCAGCACGAAGAACTCGACACCGATGACACCGACATAGTCGAGCGCCGACAGGATTTTCGCCGCCGCCGTGCGGGCCGCTTCGGCCGTTTTGGGCACAATGGCGGCCGGCACGGTCGAGGTGTGCAGAATGCCGTCGCGATGCACATTCTCTGCCGGGTCATAGGCAGCCACGGCGCCATCCTGCCCCCGCGCCGCGATCACGGATATCTCGCGCTCGAACGGCACGAAGCTTTCCAGGATCAGCGGCACATTGCCCATTGCCTCGCAGGTGCCGGCGAAACCGCCGGCTTCCATGTTGCGGAACACGCGCTGGCCCTTGCCGTCATAGCCCATACGCCGCGTCTTCAGGATGCCGCTGCCTTCGAAGGCCTTGAGCGCCGCCGTCAGCTCGTCGTCGGTGTCGACCGGGCGGAAGTCGGCGGTGGCGATGCCGATGCCGTTGAGGAACGTCTTTTCGCTCACCCGGTCCTGCGCCACGTCGAGCGCGCGCGGCGGCGGATAGACCGGCACTTTGGCGACAAGCGCGCTTGCGGCTGCAACGGGAACGTTCTCGAATTCATAGGTGACGACCGCGCTCGCCGCCGCCAGCTCGGCGAGTGCCGCCGGATCGTCGTAAGCGGCCGTTATCTGACGGTTGGCGATTTGGGCGGCCGGGCAATCCGCCTGCGGCTCAAGTATGGCGGTGCGGTAGCCGAGGCGGGCGGCCGATATCGCCAGCATACGGCCGAGCTGGCCGCCGCCGATGATGCCGATTGTCGATCCGGCGGGCAGGCTCACGGCGTGTCCGTCGGTTCAGCGGCGACCTTGGCGGTCTGCGATGCGCGCCAGGCGTCGAGCCGCTGGGCAAGCTTGTCGTCGTTGAGCGCCAGCACGGCGGCGGCCAGCAGCGCGGCGTTGGCGGCACCTGCCTTGCCGATGGCCAGCGTGCCTACCGGGATGCCGGCCGGCATCTGGACGATCGACAGCAGCGAATCCTGGCCGGACAGCGCCTTCGATTCCACCGGCACGCCGAACACCGGCAGCGGCGTCATCGCCGCCGTCATGCCGGGCAGGTGCGCGGCGCCGCCGGCACCGGCGATGATGACCTTGTAGCCGGCGGCCTTGGCGCCCTTGGCGAATTCGTAGAGCCGGTCGGGCGTGCGGTGTGCGGAGATGATCAGCCGCTTGTGGGGAACCCCCAGGGCTTCCAGCGTCTCGGCCGCCTGGCGCATCGTTGCCCAGTCGGATTGGCTGCCCATGATGATGGCGACGTCGGCGCGTTGATCGTTCAAGCCTTTGCTCCCCGGCGACAAAGGCGCGCCTTAGCGGAATTCGCGCGGGGCCGCAAGGATTTCACGCCATCGGCACGATGCCGGCGGCCGCATCCGGCTCACGCCGCCGCCTTGCGGAAGCGGGCGACGAAGTCGTCGAGCTCGGGCCGCTCCATATCTGATATCGCCCAGTAGGAGAAGGCGCCGTCGCTCCACTGCACCATCGAGAAGCCGCCCGACGAGATGTCATCGGGCTGGGTGATCTTGCCGCCCTGCTGCGGTTCGGCGACCAGCGTGATCAGGTGCTCGCGGTGGCGATAGACCAGAGCCGGCACCGGCCGGCCCGATATCACTTCGACCCGTCCGCCGATCAGCGCGTAACCGTCCTGGGCAAGGTCGGGCGCCGGCGGCGAGACGCCGATGCGGGCGTCGAGCCACGGCTTGACCGTATGGCGGTCGGACGAGACGATATCGATCGGGCTCGCGGCAAGCAGGCTGCGGCGATGGCCGCTGGCGACGGCCGCGGCAAAGCCGTCATCGACGCCGCTCTGCATGACCCATTGCGTCGCCCCGCTGGCCAGCACGGCGCTGATCATGATCGATGCGGCCATTGCGCGCCAGTCGAACGAGCCGAAGCGGCGGGCCCTCGGCAGCGGGCGCGTCTGGGAGGGACGCGTGCCGGCGTCCCGCCTCTGGCCGCCGCCAGCGGCCGAAATCAACCCCGGCAGCGCCGACGGCGTGCCCCGCTGCGGCTCAGCCGCTTCGGCTGGCGCCTGCTGTTCTGTGCCGGCCATGCCGACTGCCGCGATGCGGGCCAGAAAGGCATCGCTGACATCGGGGCGCGGCAGGCGGCTGACGGCGCCTTGCAAGGCGACAATGCGGGCATGCTCGGCGGCAAGCCGAGGGTCGGCGGCGATGCGCCGCTCGACGGCAAGGGCGGCCGCCGCATCAAGCTCGCCATCGACAAGGGCGTGGATCATCAGTCTGATACCTTCGGCATCGTTGGGCAGTCCGTCGTCGTGCGTCATGACGCTCTCCCCAGTTCGGACGCAAGCAAGCCGCGGGCGCGGGCCAGCCTGGACATGACCGTGCCGATTGGCACGGTCAGCATGGCCGATATGTCGCGATAGCTGAGGCCGTTGATGTCGCGCAGCACCAGCGTTTCGCGAAACGGCTGCGGCAGGGCCGCGATGGCCGCCTCGAGTGCTGCCGTATCGGCTTTGGCGATCAGGCTCGCCTCCGGTCCGTCCTCGGCCGGCAGGCTGGTGCCGTGTGCGGCGGCCATGTCGTCGAGATCGCCGAGGTCGCCGACGGCCATCATGGCGCGGGGCCGGTTGCGCGCCATCCAGGTGTAGGAGGTGTTGCGCACGATGGTCAGCAGCCACGCGCGTGGGTTACCACCAGCATAGCCGGTCATGCCGGCATGCGCCTTGATGCAGGCGTCCTGCACGACATCCTCGGCGTCGGCGGCATTGCCGGTCAGCCAGCGCGCCAACGCCAGCGCGTCGCCCAGATGCGGCAGCACCACCTCATTGAAGCGTTGTGCCTGCGCCCTCTCGCTCAAAGCAGCACCATGATCCGATACTCCGGCCCGTGCCGCCTCAAGATGCGACGGTGGCCGTGGCCTGCTCGCAGGGGGAAATCCCCCCGTAACGGGCAAAGTCGCCTGTCCCGCTGAAAGTGAATTCATCTGCATCACCAGTGTCAAGCGCCACGGAGGAGAGGCTGATGACACCCGCCGACGCAAGGCGACGGCCGGCGCCGCAACGGGCTTCTCGGTCGTTGTCGCAATGACGAGGCATGTCTGTCTCCTCAACGCCAGAAGTGGCGCATGCCGAAGAGACCTGCCGTGGCGGCGGTTTATTCCCGCCGCGTGCGAATCCGGCCGTTCACAGTCTCGTGATCAGCCTTCACTGGATACGCCGTATTCGATCGCGCGTGCTCAATCCGGCCAGCGCAAGGCGCCGGACGAATCCTTGCGCGCGACTTTCATGGCATGCGCGGGCCGATCTTTCGCCATCAAAATGGCCCGCAATTGTCCGGCGACGACTTCAGCCTCGCCCGGGTGGAGGTTGCAGGGGTCGAGGAAGAAGTGGCCGCGTTCGACCTCGTGATTGCGCACGATGATCGGCGGCGAGCCCGCGGCAAGCGCCGAGGCGAGGCCGGCGGCGGTGAAGCGGCTTTCCGGCGATACGAAGATCTGCAGGCGGTCGAGCGGATTGGCGGTCGGGTCCGGGATGATCTTGGCGAAAATGCCGGGCAGTCCCTGTAGCGCGTCCTTCCAGAGATTGAGCGCCGCCTCCTCGCGCCGTCTGATGCCGTCGTGATCTCGCTTCTCCCACGCTTCGAGCGCCGCCATTGTGCCGGCGATGCTTTCCTTGCCGACCTTCATGGCGCGCGCGACGCCGCGATTCTGCAGATAGGCTGATCGCACCAGGTCCTTGCGGCCGGTGACGATGCCGCTGGTCGGGCCCGAGAGGAATTTGTGGCCGCTGTAGATGACGACATCGGCGCCGCGCGCCAGGAAGCCGCGCAGGTCGTATTCGGACGCGGCGTCGACGATGACCGGCAAGCCCTTGGCGTGGCAGATCTCGCAGAATTCCTCCAGCGACAGCATGCCGTACTGCACGGTATGGTGGGCGACGACATAGAGGCCGGCGGCCGTGCGCTCGTTGATCGCCTCGCGCACGTGATAGTCCTGGGTGACGCTAACCGTGCCCGCCGGCACCACCTTGGCGCCGGCGACGCGGATGGACTGGTCGATCGGCGCGCCATAATTGACGATATGGCCAAGCTGGATGACGACCTCCGACCTGAGATCGCCGGTGTCGTCGGGCAGCCGTTCGATGGCGAGCAGATTGGTGCCCGTCATCGCACCGGCGATCGACATGGTGATGCCCGAGGCGCAGCAGGCGGTGATGAAGCCGGCCTCGCCGCCGGTGAGGCGCGCCACCACGGTGCTCGCGGCGCGTTGCAAATCGTCCATCTCCACCCATTGCGAGGCCATTTCGGCCATGGCGCTGATCGCCTCGGGAACGATGATCGAGGCGCCAAGCGCGGTCATGGTGCCGGAGACGTTGATGATCGGCCTCAAGCCCAGCCTTTCGCGGATGGTGGTGTTGGAACCGGCGGAGGAAGTGGTTTTCATATGAGCAAATCCCGTGGGTGGCAGGTCAGGCGGCGATCTCGACGACCGCTTCGATTTCGACGGTGATGTTTCCAGGCAGCGAGCCGACGCCGATCGCCGAGCGCGCGTGGCCGCCGATCTTGTCGAAGACGTCGGCGAACAGGTCCGAGCAGCCGTTCACCACTTTCGGGTGGTCGCCGAAGGTCGGCGTCGCATTGACGAAGCCGAGCAGCTTGACGACGCGCACGATGCGGCCGAGATCGCCGGCGGCGGCATGCATGACCGCAAGCAGGTTGAGTCCGGTCAGGCGGGCATGCTGATAGGCCTGCTCGACCGTCACATCCTCTCCCACCTTGCCTGTGCAGAGCGTGCCGTCGGCACGCAGCGGTCCCTGGCCGGAGAGAAAGATCAGCCGGCCGCTCTCGGCATGGGTGACGAAGTTGGCGATGGGCGTCGGCGGCTCGGGCAGCATCAGGCCGAGTTGGGCGAGCCTGGTATAAGGCGTCATGGATGAAGGCTCCCTTGGTTGGCGTCAGCCATCCGATATTCAAAAATGGGACAGCGTTGGCCGCCCGATGTCAGAAATACGAGGCGCGGAAGCGCGCCAGGAAGGTGCGGAGGCGTTCGTTGGTGGTCTCCGCCGCAAGGATCTCCTTCGGCGGTCCGACGGCGCTGACGCCGCCATCGGCCATGAAGACGATGCGGCTCGACGCGTCGCGGGCGAAGGCCATTTCGTGCGTCACCATCAGCATCGTCATCCCGTCCTCGGCGAGGCTGCGCACCACGGCCAGCACCTCACCGACCAGTTCGGGATCGAGGGCGGAGGTGATCTCGTCGAGCAGCAGGATCTTCGGCTCCATGGCCACGGCGCGGGCGATGCCGACCCGCTGCTGCTGGCCGCCTGAGAGTTCGGCCGGCAGGCTGTCGGCCTTGTGCGCGAGGCCGACGCGGCCGAGCCAATGTTCGGCGATCGATCGCGCCTCGGCTTGGCTCTTCTTTCGCACCTTGGTCAGGCCCAGCATGATGTTGCCGGCCGCCGTCAAATGAGGAAACAGGTTGAAGCTCTGGAACACCATGCCGGTCTCGGCGCGCATGGCGGCAAGATCGCGTTCGCCGCGGCGCTGGCGCGTTCCGGCCGAGAGATAGCCGACCTCCTTGCCGTCGATGCGGATCGAGCCGCTGTCATAGCTCTCCAGGAAGTTGACGCAGCGCAGCAGCGTGGTCTTGCCGCTGCCGGAAGGACCGATGACAGTCACCACCTCGCCGCGCTTCACCTCAAGGTTGACGGAACGCAGCACCTCAATGGCGCCGAAGGCCTTGGAGACACCGCTTACGTCGAGCAGCACGGGACTGGCGTTTGAGGCCTCGGACATCGTGCTATTCCCGGATGAAGGAGAAACGCCGCTCGAGCCGCCGGCTGGCGAGCGAGAGTGCGTAGTTGACCGCGAAATAGATGAGCGCGCCCAATATATAGAGCGGCATCGCCTCATAGGTGCGGCCGATGACCTGGTTGATGGCCTGCATCAGATCGGTGATGCCGAGCAGGGAGACCAGCGCGCTGCCTTTCACGGCGTCGGTGACGCCGTTGATCCAGGGCGGCAGGAAGCGCCTGAAGGCCTGCGGAAAGATGACGTAGGCGAGCCGCTGGCGAAAGGTCAGGCCGATCGCCATCGCGGCTTCGGATTGTCCCTTCGGGATCGAGCCGACCGCGCCCCTGAGATACTCGATGACCTGCGCCGTCTTAAACAGGGTGAGCGCGGAGACCGCAGCCCAGAAGGACGGCAGGTGCAGCCCGATCGCCGGCAGGCCGTAATAAACGAAGAACATCAACACCAGGATCGGGATGCCGCGAATGGTGTCCGAGAAGATGCGCACCGCCCAGCGCAGCGGGAGGGGTCCGTAGACCAGGCCGACGCCCAGCAGGACGCCGGCAATGAGCGACAGCACCACGACCAGCAATGACACCCACAAGGTCACGGCGAAGCCCTGGGCGAGGAAAGGCAGCGCGTAGAGGATCTGGCCAAGCATGTCAGCGCGCCGCCCTGAACCGGCGCTCGACGAGCCGCAGCCCGAAAAGCAGCACATAGCCTGTCACCAGATACATAGCCGTGGTGACCAGATAGACCTCGACGATGCGGAAGGTGTTGAAGTTGATCCACTGGGCGCCGAAGGTGAGTTCGGGCACCGAAATGACCGAGGCGATCGAGGTGTCCTTGAACAGCGAGATGAAGGTGTTGGACAGCGCCGGCAAGGTGATGCGCAGCATGGTCGGCAGGCGCACATGGAGCAGCCTTTGCCAAGGTGTCAGGCCGATCGCCTTGCCGGCATCGAGCTGGCCGCGCGGGACAGCCTCGAGGCCGGAACGGAACACTTCCACGAGATAGGCGCCACTATAGACCGAGAGCGTCAGCACGAAGGAGGTCGGTGCGCTGTAGGCGAGATCGACCACGGTCGGCACGCCGTAGAAGACGAGATAGACGAGCAGGATCAGCGGCACGTTGCGGATGAATTCGACATAGGCGGCGATGATCGCCCGGACCGTGCGCCCGGCAGAGACGTACCAGACCGCCAGCACCAGGCCGATGACAGTGCCGATGGCGATCGAGATCACGGCAAGCTCGAGGCTGAGCAGCAGGCCGCCCCAGAGCTTGTCGAAATGCCGCCAGATCAGATTGAAATTGAGGGCATAGCCCATGCGTCCGCCTCGGTGTGAAGGGCGTCGTGTCGATCACGGGAGGGCGAGACGATCGCCCTCCCGTGATCCGGGATCAGATGACCGGGAAGCCGGGATGGCGGGCCGGCGGCTCCTGGCCGAAATAATCCTTGAAGGCGGCGTCGTAGAGCGCCGATTCATGGCCGAACATGGCGATGGTGAAGGTCTGGTTGACGAAGGTCAGCCAATCCAGATCGCCTTGCCGAAGCGCGGCGCCGTAGAGCATCGAATACCAGCTCTTGCCGGCATCGAAATATTTGTCGGGATTGCGCGAAGCGAGCCAGCGCACGGTGGACAGATCGACCGCGGCGGCGTCGGCGCGCTTGGATTCCAGCGCCTGCAGCACGTTGGCCTGGGTGTCGATCTGCAGCACCTGGGCCTGCGGCAGGGCGTAGTGGACCGAGCTTTCGGCGTCGACATTCTGCAGGATGGAAATGCGCGTCGCCGAACCGCCGGCGAGCAGCTTGTCGAAGGTCTTGTTCTCGGCGGTGGGCAGGGTCAGCAGCGCAACGCCTTCGACATAGTAGGGCCTGCTGAAGTTGATCAGCTGCGAGCGCTGCGCGGTCATCGTCATGAACTGGATCGTGATATCGACCTTGTTGGTGGTGACGTTGGGAATGCGCTGCGCTGGATCCTGCATGACGAACTCGACCTTGGTCGCATCGTCGAAAAGGCCTTTGGCGAGAATGCGCCCCATGGTGATGTCCATGCCGACCAGTTCGCCCGCGTCGTTTTCGAAATGCCAGGGCGCGTTGGTGCTGCCGGTGCCGACGATCAGCTTGCCGCGGTCGAGCACGGTACGCAGAACGCTATCGGAAGCGGCCTGCGCGGCTGCCTTCTGAGCATCGACGGTTGCCAGTACGCCGGCGGTGGCCAGTCCCGCCATTCCCAATTTCAGAAAATCACGTCTTCCGGATGTGTCGTTCACGGCGACCTCCTTTCGTGTTGTGTTCCCCTATGCACAGGCCATACACGCGATAGCGATTATCAAAATTGTCTCTTACAAGAGACGCATGTATCCTGTACAAGACAGATACTAACACCGGGAATCGACAATGCAAGATGGCAGTGCCTTGGCCGTTTCGGCCGACGAAAAGACGACGGCTTCCCGTGAAAAGGGCCTCAACCGGGTGCTTGAGATTCTGGAGTTTCTTCACGCGACGCAGCGGGCGATCGGCATTGGCGATCTCGCCAAGGGGGTCAACGCGCCGCGCTCGACGACCTACACGCTGGTGCGCTCGCTGGTCGATGCCGGTTTGCTCGAAATGGCCGGCGACGGCAACCGCGTCTATTTCGGCAAGAAGCTCTACCTCTACGGAATGGACTATGTGAGGGGTAACGATCTGCTGCGGCGCGGGCGCCAGGAGGTCGACCATCTGTCGCGCGAGACCGGCGAGACCTCGGAACTGTGCATGCTGCAGAGCGGCCGCTACACGATCGTCCATTCCAGCCCCGGCACCAGGCCCTTCCGCATCAGTTCGGCCACCGGCCTGCAGATACCGCTGCCCTGGACCGCGTCCGGCCGGCTGCTGCTGGCGGGGCTGGACAGGGCCGCGATTGAAGCCATGGTGTCGGATGACGATCTCGTCCTGCCAGACGGGCGCAAACTGCGGCTTGACGATTTCATCGCCGACATCGCGAAGGCAGGGGTGACCGGCTACTGCGTCACCTCGGGTCTGGTGGACGCCTATACGAAATGTCTCGCCGTGCCGGTCTTTTCAGCGCCGGGAAAGGTCGAGGCGACGATGTGCCTGGTGGTTCCGATCGATACGTCGGAGGAACGGACCGCCGATCTCATCGGCCTGCTGCGCGGCCGCGCCGCCGGGCTCTCGATCGGCGGATAGGCGACCAAGCGGCCGGCGCAATTGCGCTACGCGATGATGTCGGGAATGATCCTGTCTTCCAGCTTCATCAGCCGGTCCTTGAGAGCCAGCTTCTTCTTCTTCATGCGTTGGATCTGCAGCGGGTCGCAGTTGGTGGCGATCATTGCGTTGATCGCGGCATCGAAATCGGCGTGTTCCTGTTTCAGCCGGGAAAATTCGAGGCGAATATCGGCCTGTTCCTGATCTGACATTCTCTACCGTCTGCACGTCTGCGGCGCCCGAGATGGGCATGATTGGGCGGGGGCGGCAATTTCTGCCACCGGCGTGCAGCCCATATCACATTTCACATTGTCGTGGAATGCTACCACGCAGCATTCGACATCGCCGTCCGATGGTGGCACACTGTCATCGTGCCGTCACAGATGCGACCTGCGGTGGACGCGCCTTTGGCGGCTGCAATCGAGGAAAACCATGAAAGGGAGAACCAATCATGTCTCTTGCATCCCATCTTGATGAGTTGCAGCGGAAACACGGCGACATCGAACGCGAAATCGATGCCGCGATGAACCATCCGTCGGTGGACGACCTGGAAATCGTGAATCTCAAGCGACGCAAGCTGGCACTCAAGGATGCGATTGAGAAACTGAGGGCGCAACCGACCACCCATTGACCTCAGCCTGACATAACCGCACGTCAAGCGCGGTTTCCTTGCCGGCGGCAGTCGCCGCCGGTGACAGGGATTTTGGTTCTCAAGATCTCCTCATAAGCCACGGCTAATGTCCTCTCGGACATGTTCTGTCTTCCCCGTAGACGCCGGGATGGCGTCCTTTTCAGATCCACGACGGTGATCAATTGCTGCCAGTGGCGACCTGTCGCCATTGACAAGCCATCTTTGCTCCTCCACCTCATGCCCGGACTTCAGCGCATCGGCCCCGGGAAGAGCCCGTGCGTCCAGACGGACGCATGGTTGCTTCGGGGACGCGTGGCGCTCCAGAGACAAAGGCTGCCGGCATGACCGGATACTTTTCCTTTCCCTTCCCGCGCCGCACCTCGGTCGGCGTCGATGTCGGCGGCGTGGTCGTCGGCGGCGGCGCGCCGGTCGTCGTGCAATCGATGACCAACACCGACACCGCCGATGTCGACCAGACGGTGGCGCAGGTGGCGGCGCTGCACCGCGCCGGCTCCGAGATCGTGCGCATCACCGTCGACCGCGACGAGAGCGCGGCCGCCGTGCCGCGCATCCAGGAACGGCTGCAGCGGCTCGGCATCAACGTGCCGCTGGTCGGCGACTTCCACTATATCGGCCACAAGCTGCTGGCCGACCACCCGGCTTGTGCCGAGGCGCTGGCCAAGTACCGCATCAATCCCGGCAATGTCGGCTTCAAGGACAAGAAGGACCGGCAGTTCACCGATATCGTCGAAATGGCGATCAAGCACGACAAACCGGTGCGCATCGGCGTCAACTGGGGCTCACTCGACCAGGAGTTGCTGACGCGGCTGATGGACGACAACCAGGACAAGGGTTTTCCCCTGACCGCGCAGGAAGTCACGCGCGAGGCGATCGTGCAGTCGGCGATCCTGTCGGCCGAGATGGCCGAAGAGATCGGCCTTGGTCGCGACAAGATCATCCTGTCGGCCAAGGTCAGCGGCGTGCAGGACCTCATCGCCGTCTATACCGAGCTCGCGACCCGCTCCAACCATGCGCTGCATCTCGGCCTCACCGAAGCCGGCATGGGATCGAAAGGCATCGTCGCTTCGTCGGCCGCCATGGGCATCCTCCTGCAGCAAGGCATCGGCGACACCATCCGCATCTCGCTGACGCCGGAGCCCAATGGCGACCGCACGCGCGAGGTGCAGGTGGCGCAGGAACTGCTGCAGACCATGGGCTTCCGGCAGTTCGTGCCGATCGTCGCGGCCTGCCCCGGCTGTGGCCGCACCACCTCGACGGTGTTCCAGGAACTGGCGCAGAACATCCAGGCGGACCTCAGGAAGAACATGCCGGTGTGGCGCGAGAAATATCCTGGCGTCGAGAACCTCAAAGTCGCGGTGATGGGCTGCATCGTCAATGGCCCGGGCGAGTCCAAACATGCCGATATCGGCATTTCGCTGCCCGGCACCGGCGAGACGCCGACGGCGCCGGTCTTCGTCGACGGCAAGAAGGCGGCGACGCTGCGCGGGCCGTCGATCGCGGCGGATTTCGAGAAAATGGTCGCCGACTATATTGACCAACGGTTCGGTCAAGGCGGCAAGGCCGCGGCAGAGTAAGCCAGTGCAGCGTTTGCTCCGCGCAACGCTGATCCTGCTTTGCGTGCTGGGCTGGGCGACGCACGCCCAGGCCGATCCGCCGCAATCGGCCAAGCAGAGGCTGATCGACAAGGTCTGTACCCTGATCCAGGCGCATGCCGATGAGAACGGCCTGCCCAGGGATTTCTTCGCCCGCCTGATCTGGAAGGAAAGCCGTTTCGACCCCAATGCCGTCAGCCCCGTCGGCGCCGAGGGCATCGCCCAGTTCATGCCGGGCACCGCCAAGATGCGCGGGCTCGAAAATTCCTTCGACATTACCCAGGCGATCCCGGCATCGGCCAGGTATCTCGCCGAGATGAAGGCCAGCTATGGCAATCTTGGCCTCGCCGCTGCCGCCTACAATGCCGGCGAGAGCCGGGTGTCGCGCTGGCTGAACTCCGGCGGCTTCCTGCCGATGGAGACCGAAAGCTACGTGTTCGACGTCATGGGCGAGCCGGTCGACAAATTCACCGACCGGGCCTATGCCGGAAAAATCGAGCCACTCGATGCCAAGCTGGATTTCGCGATTGCCTGCCGCAAGCTGCCGGTGATCATGTCGAAGACCGTGGCGATGGCCTCGATCAACATCAAGCCATGGGGCGTCCAGGTGGCCGGCAATTTCCGCCGCAGTGCCGCGATCAGCCAGTGGCTCAGGGTGCGGAGCCGTTTTCCGGCGCTGCTTGCCGGGCATGATCCGGTGGTGAGCCGGGTGCGCACGCCCATCGGCCGCCGCGGCATCTACGCGGTCAGGATCGGGATCGACGACCGTGCCGCCGCCAATGTCATCTGCCAGAAACTGCAGAGCGTCGGCGGCGCCTGCGTGGTGGTGCGCAACCGATAGCCGGCTCATGTTCGAAAAAGGCGTTTGATCATGACAGCCAGGATCGTTCTGCTCAACGGTGTCGGGAGTTCCGGCAAGAGTTCGATCGCCAGGGCGTTGCAGGGGATAACCGCCGAGCCGTTCCTGCATGTCCAGATGGACAGCTTTCTCGAGATGATGCCCGAAGCCCTGCAGGACCACCCGGACGGGTTTTCCTACGAAACCATCGAGCAGCAGGGTCGGCCTTCGGTCGCGATCAGCGCCGGGCCGGTGGGAGAGAGAGCCTTGCGCGGCATGCGCCACGCGGTCGCCGCCATGGCGGCGCAAGGCAACAACCTCATCGTCGACGACGTGCTTTGCCATGGCGAAATGCCTGAATATGTCCAACTGCTCTCGGGCTTCGACCTCCGTCTCGTCGGCGTCATGACGCCGCTGGAGGTGCTCGAGGCCCGCGAGGCGCAGCGGGCCGACAGGCTGCCGGGGCTGGCGCGCTGGCAGTTCGAGCGCGTGCACGCGGGGACCCGCTACGACCTCGAAGTGGACACGAGCGCCGATACGCCGCTGGAGTGCGCCCGTCGCATCCGCCAGGAATTTCAGCTATAGGCAGCCGTGACCGGCGGGGCTGGCCTGCCTTCGACAGCCGAGGGGCAGCCATGTTCGACGCGTATATCATCTGCGGCACGCCGAGGACCGGAAGCACTTTGCTGTGCGATCTGCTGGCGTCGACGAAAAAGACCGGTGCCCCGCACTCATTCTACAGGCGGCAGAATATTCTGGAGTGGGCCGAGGAGTGGAACCTGTCCGCACGCGCGGCAATGAGCGAGCTCGACTTCAACACCGCCTATCTCAATGCCACAATCAAGGCAGGCAAGGGCGGCACCGGTATTTTCGGCCTGCGCCTGATGCGAGAGAACCTGGGGGAGCTGTCGGCCATCCTCGACCAGATCTTCCCCGGGCTGCCGTCCGACAAGGCGCGTCTCGAAAAGGCTTTCGGCAGCGTTCTCTACCTGCACCTGTCGCGCGAGGACAAGCTCGCGCAGGCCGTCTCCCTGGTCAAGGCGGAGCAGACCGGCCTCTGGCATGTCGCTCCCGACGGAACGGAGATCGAGAGAGTGGCGCCGCCGGCGGAACCGCGATACGACTTCCAGCGCATCAGCGGCGAAGTCGCCGAGCTCGAGGCCTATGACGCGGCATGGAACACATGGTTCGCGCAACAGGGCATAACGCCGTTGCGGCTCGGCTATGAAAGCCTTTCGGGCGATCCTGCCGCTGCGCTCGTTGCCATCTGCAGGACCCTGGGCGTGCTGCCGCCGAACGTGGCTGACGTGAAGCCCGGCGTCGCCAAGCTTGCCGACGAGACAAGCCTGGACTGGATGCGCCGCTTTCGTCTGGACGCGGCCGTCTGAGGCATCGATGGCGGTGATCAGGCCGTCTTGGCGACCACCGTCTCGCTGAGCCAGGTGCCGATCTTGGCGCCGAGGCGATCGGGCGAAACGGGCTTCGGCAGATAGTCGTCCATGCCGGCCTCGATGCACTTGTCGCGGTCGCCCTTCAGCGCATGAGCGGTGACGCCGATGATCGGGATATGGCTGCCCGACGAAGACTCGATCGTACGGATGGCGCGTGTCGCCTCATAGCCGTTCATTTCTGGCATCGAGACGTCCATCAGAACCAGACGGGGGTGCAGCGACCGGTACATCTCGACCGCCGTGCGGCCGTTGCCGGCGATGCGATAGCTCAAGCCGAGCCCGTTGAGGATCTGGCCGAACACCATCTGGTTCACGTCATTGTCCTCGGCGATCAGGATATCGATCGGGCTGTTCTGCGCGACAGCCGATTCCGGCGTCGCGGCGACTGGCATCGGGCCGCGGATGACGGTGAAGGCGGGTGCCGGTGACTGCGGCGCGGCCTGGACCGGTTCGCGGATGAAATGCGCCTTGCCGACCTGCGAGCGCGCCTTCTGGATGACCGAGATGACCGTGCCGAGCAGGACCGCCGAGCGCGCCGGCTTGGTCAGATGCGCCGAGATGCCGAAGTCGATGATCATCTTGCCGAAATCGACCTGGTCGACCGAGGTCAGGATGACAATCGGGATGGCGGACAGCCGGCTGTCGGCGGCGATGGCGCGGGCGACATCGGCGCCGTTCATGCCGGGCATCTGATAGTCGAGGATGATGCAGTCGACGCTGGCGCCGAGCTGGCAGGCGCGATCGAGGAAGGCGAGGCCCATGGCGCCGCTCTCGGCGGCGGCGCAGTCGAAGCTCCAGCTTCTGAGCTGTTCGAGCAGGATCTCACGGTTGACCGGATTGTCATCGATGACCAGCACGCGCGCGCCGGTGACGTCGACCGGCACGATCGCGTCGCGCGCTTCGGCGCGGTGGACGGGCAGCGGCACGGCGAACCAGAAGACGGAACCGCGGCCGATCTCGCTCTCGACGCCGATCTTGCCGGCCATCAGGTCGACAAGGCGGGCGGCGATGGCAAGTCCAAGGCCGGTGCCTTCGTGACGGCGGGTCGAGGAGCCGTCGACCTGGGCGAATTTTTCGAACACGTTCTGCAATTTCTCGGCCGGAATGCCGATGCCGGTGTCCTCGACGCGCAACTTGAGCTGGACAACGTCGTTGACGGTTTCGCCGCCAACATCGATCAGCACATGGCCCTTCTCGGTGAATTTCACCGCATTGCCGACCAGGTTGGTGACGATCTGGCGGAAGCGGCCGGCGTCGCCGACGACATAGGCCGGCAGCCTCGGGTCGACACGCACGATGAGTTCCAGGTTCTTCTCGGCGACGCGCGCCGAGACCAGCGTCGCCACGTCCTCGACCGCTTCCGAGAGACGGAAAGGGGCGGGATCGAGCGTCAGCTGTCCGGCATTGATCTTGGAGAAGTCAAGGATATCGTTGATGATGGTCAGCAGCGCGTTGCCCGATTTGACGATGACGTCGGTGAAGGTCTTCTGGCGCGGGTTCAGCTCGGTCTTGGCCAGCAATTCGGCCATGCCGAGCACGCCGTTCATCGGCGTGCGGATTTCGTGGCTCATATTGGCCAGGAATTCCGACTTGGCGCGATCGGCGGCTTCGGCCTTGAACAGGGATTCGGCCGACTGGGCAAAGGCGCGGCGGATCGCCTGTTCCATCGGCCGGAAGATCCAGAAGGCGACGATGGCGAGCACGGCGAACAACAGGCCGCTCGCCCACAACAGCAGTCGGTCGCTGGCAGCATCCGCCAGATGGCGTTCTTCGTCCATCGCGGTCCGGACGCGCGTCAGCATGGGCTGAACGAACAGGTCGTTCTGGTTGCGGATCTCGCGAGAACTCCATTCGTCGGTCTTTTGCGCCACCGACATCAGGTTGAAATTGCGAACCATGTCACGCGGCGACCAGAACAGATCGCCGTTGACGGAGGCGGATGAGAGCTCGTTGATGGTCTTGGTCGACAGGCGAGAGCGTATGGCGGAGAGCTGGGCGGTCAGGGTATCGATCTCACCGGTCAGACGCTGGGCATGGTCGCGCGCCGAAGCCGTCAGCGCATCGCGCGTATCGACCCGCCAGGCGGAACTGGTTGTCTCGGCAAAGCTTGTGGCGTTGCGCAGATCGCGGGTGAAGACGACGAGATTGCTGCTCAGCGCATCGATTTCATGGCGCAAGGAATTGACGCGATTGAGCGCGACCATGATCGCGGCCGAAGCCAGCGCGAAAACCAACAATCCTGAGAGATAACGTATCCGGACGGACCGGATGAAGGAAGAATATTCCGGCATGCGCAACCCCAACACATACGCATTATTTTAATGATGGGGATTACGCTTCATTTACATTAAGATTTCGTTGGCGCAACCATGGGGTGTCGTGCCCGCCCGGCGAGGACGCGGCGGACCCGGTCGATTCGGCGCCGCCAAGCGCTCGACCCCATGCAGCCGATTTGACCAGCCGTCATCTGTTGCGGGTTGCCACGAAGGTCGCGGCCGCCTTCAGCAGCGCCGCCGTTTCGCCGTAGGGTTCGAGCTGCGCGTGCGCCTGGCCGACGAGGCCGGCGAGCTGCTTGCGCGCCCAGTCCGCGCCATGCAGCGCCACCAGGGTGCCCTTGCCCGCGGCGGCATCCTTGCCGGTCGCCTTGCCCATCTGCTTGGCGTCGGCCGTCAAATCCAAGAGATCGTCGGCGAGTTGGAAGGCAAGACCGATCGCCGAACCGAATTCGGCCAGCCTTTCCCTGTCGCTCGACCGTGCGCCGGCAAGGATCGCGCCCGCCTCGCAGGCGAAGCGGATCAGCGCGCCGGTCTTCATCGCCTGGAGACGGATGATGCCGGCCTCGTCCGGTCGCACCTGCTCGGCTTCGAGATCGAGCTTCTGGCCGCCGACCATGCCGCCGGCGCCGGCGGCGCGGGCCAGCGCCAGCACCAAGGCTGCCCGGCGCTCCGCCGGCAATATGGTTGCTTCGTCAGCGATGATGTCGAAGGCCAGCGTCAGCAGCGCGTCGCCGGCCAGAATGGCTGTCGCCTCGTCGAACGCCCTGTGTACCGTCGGCTGGCCACGGCGCATGTCGTCATCGTCCATGGCGGGCAAGTCGTCGTGGATCAGCGAATAGCAATGCACGCATTCGAGGGCTGCCGCGACGCGCAGCGCCGCTTCGCCGTCGGCCGAAAACAGCGCGGCGCTTTCCATGACCAGGAAGGGGCGCAGCCGCTTGCCGCCGTTCAGCACGCCATGGCGCATCGCCGCCATCAGACGGTCGGGCCGCGCGATCTCGCCAGACAGCGGGCGATCGTCGAGCAACCGGCGCAGCATCACCTCGACGGCGGCCGCCCGCCGGATGAGCGCCATTTCGAACACCATTTCGTCGTCATTCGTCATGGTCGGGACCGGTAGCCGACACTCAGACGTTGCGCAAGAAGCCAAGCGCCATTATGCCGGAGCAAGGAGAAGCACGGGTTAGGCGGCTTGGCGGAACCGATCGTCGATCATGAAACCGAAAAGCTGGACATGGCGACGAGATCGCGAGGCGTGAACCGCCGCGGTCTCAGGCGCTGGGTCCGGCGCGGCATCGTCGTGGCCGCCGTGATGGCGCTCGTGCCTGTCGTGCTGACCTTTCTTTACCTGCCCTCCTTCGTGCATCCGGTGTCGACGCTGATGCTGAAGGACCTGGCGACCTTCTCCGGCTATGACCGGCGCTGGGTGTCGATCGATGATGTCGCGCCGGTGCTCGCCCATTCGGTCATCATGTCGGAGGACGGGCAGTTCTGCTTCCACCGCGGCGTCGATCTCGGCGAACTCAGGGGCGTCGTCGACGATGCGCTGGCCGGCGAAGCGACGCGCGGCGCCTCGACCATCACCATGCAGACGGTCAAGAACCTTTTCCTGTGGTCGCGCCCGCTGGGCACGGTGCGCAAGGTCGTAGAACTGCCGCTGGCGGTCTATTTCGACGCGGTGATGTCGAAGCGGCGCATCATGGAGATCTATCTCAACATCGCCGAATGGGGGCCTGGCATCTATGGCATCGAGGCCGCCGCGCAGCACCATTTCGGCATTTCCGCGAAGCAGTTGAACAGACGGCAGGCGGCGCTTCTTGCCGTCACGCTGCCCAATCCGATCGCCCGCAATCCGGCCAAGCCCGGGCCGGGCTTGCGACGGCTCGCCAATCTGATCGAGCGGCGAGCGGGCCGTTCGGGCGCTTATGTCGGCTGCCTCGACTAGCCGGCATAAAAAAATTCACGCCAGTGCTGGCCAAAACGGCATCAGGCGTGTATAGGCACCCGACTTTCTCAGATTTAGGCCCCGACATGGCCCTTTCACGAGGGCGGGCGGGGCTTTTGACCATGTAGTGGAGCATATCCATGGCCGTTCCGAAACGCAAAACCTCTCCGTCCAAGCGCGGCATGCGCCGCTCGGCCGACGCCCTCAAGGCCCCGACCTATGTCGAGGACAAGAATTCCGGCGAAATGCGCCGCCCGCACCACATCGACCTGAAGACCGGCATGTATCGCGGCCGTCAGGTGCTGACGCCCAAGGAAAGCTGAGACCAGCTTTTCCCAGGCAATTGCGTTGCAAAAAGACCGGCCTCTGTGAACTGACCCCCGAAAGTTGGACACAACCTTCGGGGGTTTTGTATGTCCAGACACAGTGCGAGTTTCAAGCGCTC
>NZ_VFVY01000039.1 GCF_006442315.1 Mesorhizobium sp. B2-3-4
GAGCGCTTGAAACTCGCACTGTGTCTGGACATACAAAACCCCCGAAGGTTGTGTCCAACTTTCGGGGGTCAGTTCACGAAGCGGGCTTTTTCATGCGTAGGCGAAAAGCCTATTCCTCGTCTTCCGGATCGGTATCCTTCGACTTCAGAGCCGACAGCTTGGCAAAGACCGCATTGGCGTCGAGCTCGGCGTCCTCGTCCTTCGGCTTTTCCGGCGCCGGCACCAGCCGCTCGGTCAGTGCGGCGGGCAGCAGCGTGTCGCCGACCGGCTGCGCCTGCTCGCGGCCACGCGAGGCGCGGTTGACTTCCATATCGAGGTCGATCTGCGAGGCGAGGCCCAGCGTCACCGGGTCCATCGGCTGCAGATTGGCCGAATTCCAGTGCTTGCGCTCGCGGATCTGCTCGATCGTCGACTTGGTGGTGCCGACGAGGCGCGAAATCTGCGCGTCCTTGAGTTCAGGATGGTTGCGCACCAGCCACAGAATGGCGTTCGGCCGGTCCTGGCGCTTCGACAGCGGCGTATAGCGCGGACCCTTGCGCTTGGATTCCGGCACCCGCACCTTGGGGTCGGAAAGCTTCAGGCGCTGGTTCGGGTCCTTCTCGGCGCGCGCGATTTCGTCGCGGGTCAGCTGGCCGGTCATGATCGGATCCATGCCCTTGATGCCTTGCGCCGATTCGCCGTCGGCGATCGCCTTGACCTCAAGCGGATGCAGCCCGCAGAACTGCGCGATCTGCTCGAAGGAGAGCGCGGTGTTGTCGACCAGCCAGACGGCGGTCGCCTTGGGCATCAGCAGCGTATTGTTGGCCATATGCAAAATCCTTCTCGTTCGCCCGCGTTCCCGCGCGGGCGGTGGTTTAGAGCCACCAAAATGGGAAATTCGCGGCCTGTATAGCCGTTCCCTCGCTGTTTCGCAACGTTTTTGGAAAAGCTGGCAAGTGGCGTCGCCGAGCCGCGGCAGCGAGCGTCCGCCCGGTTAAGGTTTGGCCGGCTTTGCGCCAGCCTTCGGTTGGACAGCGATGGATGGCGCATCGGGCGGAGGGCCGGAAGCAGCCGGTTTCGGCTGGTCGACAGCCGACGTCTCCGGTGCCTCGGGGCCGCCTGGCTTCAGATTGACGGAGACCCCGAAAATCTTCCACTGCCGGTTTACAGGCTCGAACAGCAACTCGAAATTGACCTGGAGAGGCGCCGATGGGAAAAACCCGGCCATATGCAGCATGCCATTCGGCTCGATCTGCGGCAGCAGCGTCAATTGCGGCTCGAGCACCGCCACGGCGCCAAAGTCCAGCGCCTGCTTGCGCTGGTTGGCGAAGATGTCGCCGAGCTGGGCAGCACTGTTGGCCTGGAAATTCAGCGAGCCGAGATCGCGCAGCACGGTGTAGTTACCGGTCTTGTTAGCCTGGTCGAGTGCCAGAAGCGTGCCGCGAATCAGGATCAGGATGCCGTTACGATCGATGCCGGCTGCATGGGCGACCTTCTGCGCGACCCGCTTTTCCTTCGCTTGTGCATGGGCGGGCGGTGGGCCAGCGACCGTCGCCAACGCCACAACGGCGCCGGCAACGATCGCCCCCCGCCCAAGACAGATTGCCCGCACGCCGGTCCGCCATATGCGTGCGATTGGCACTGCCCAAGCCAAGATCAGTTAAGGGTCCAGGAAGCGCCGAGGCTGACGCCGACATCACCGTGACTGGTGGTTGCCGAAATCGCGCCATTGAGACGGAAGTCGAGGCTTGGATTGTAGCCCAGCCCGAGCGCCAGGCCGGACTGTCCCTTGAAGTTGCCGAACCCGCCGGCAAGCGAGAGCTTGCCCGGGCGGTCGTCATAGCGCAGTCCCGCCGTGGCCAGCGCCAGGGCCGTACCGGCCCGCGCCTCGGTGCGGTTCTCGCTGATCTGGCCGCCGAGATCCTCGAACCCGGATTCCAGCGCCCCGACCCGCCCATCCAGTTGAGTGATGTTGGTGGTGTTGGTGGTGACCCGCGTGTCGAGATTCGCGATCTGGGTGGTGTGCACGGCAATCGCGTTGGTGTTGTCCGTGATTCGCGTTTCGTGGTTGGCGAGTTCGTTCGTGTTGGCGTTGATCTGCGTCGTGTGGTTGCTGACGGTGGTGTTCAGATTGGAAATCGCGGTCGTGTTCTGCGAAACCTGGCCAGGAAGAGCTTCGAGCGTCGCCGTATCGAATGTCGAGGCCGCGAGGTTGCCGTTGCCATCCGTCGTCATCAGATAGGTCGGACCACCCTGGGCATCGATGCTGGCCTGCGAGGCCACGCCGGCCAAAGTGTAGGTATTGTTGCCGTTGCCGATCGCCACCTGGTTCTCGCGCGTGGTGCCGACATTGGCGCCGAGTGCCATCGAGCCATTGAAGTTGGCCGTCGAGTTGGCGCCGGCAACAGTTGCGAAAGAGGCATTGGCCTTGGCGAATGTGCCGAGGGCAGTTGAACTTTGCGCACCTATGACCTGTCCGGCCTCGGCTCCGTTGCCAACCGCCGTGTGAAACTTGCTGTCCTCGATACCATTGCTGGTATCGCCCGCCTTGGTCTCGGAGCCCAAGGCGACGCTCGATCCGGAGGCATAGGCATCGAAGCCAACGGCGACATTGGAGGTGTCCGTCGTACCGGGTTCTCCAGTCTGGGCAAGCTCACCAAGCGCCACCGAATGCGGGCTATAGGTGTCGGAATTGCCGCAGGCAAATGAACTGGATTCGCCGTGATCGTCACCCCCCTCGCAACTGGCGGCTTGAGACGCCGAAGTGCCAAGCCCGATGGTCAGAACCGCTGACACGATCAAGGCCGAATAGACAGGAGCCCGGCTCCCTTTCCATCTGGCAATCACTGCACCGCCGATGGATTTCTCTGAATTTCCAATGCCTGCCATTTCCCCGCCCAGTCCATTTCGATGAAGCCGCAAGGCCGGCGGTGTCAGCCGGACCTTTGAATACCTGTTCGTGGCGCGGAGACTGCCCATGGCCCAGGCATTCGAACAGTCGGCATATGACGACTACTCTTCTGTTTTCGCGAAGCTATTTTCCGCGTGGGATGATGTGTTGCCCCGACGTCACATCTCCGGGCGGCATGGCAGATACGCCCGAGGATTCATCGACCGCGCCGGCAATCATTTCGCGACTTGTCGAACGGTCTTGCGGCGCTACGTCTCAAGAAGCACGGGAATTCCGCCATCGGGGGACAATGGCCAATATCACCGTTGAAGACGTAAGCACCATCGTCGCCAACATCTACGAAGCAGCCTACGACCAAGCGCGATGGTATCCTGTCGTTACAGCTCTGCGTGAGATGATGGGCGGCTCCCGCTGCTGCATAGCGCGCATCGGTCCCCGGGCAGGCGGCTCCATATCGACGGTCGACGATCCGGAACTCAATGAACCCCGCGCGACGGAGGTCTTTCTGCGCGATCCCATCGCGCTGAAAGCGGTCGCCTTGCCCATCGGCAAAATTCACGACTATGCGCATATCGAGGGCGAGGCCGCCTGGCACGCCAGCGAGGTCTGGCAAGATCTCTTTCGGCCGCGCGACATGCACCGTGGGCTACTCTGCAATCTGTTTTCGTCAGGCGACGCCTACTGGATGATCGACGTCCATCGCAGCGCCTGGCAGGAGCCTTTTGCCGGCGATCAGATCGATTTCTTCCAGAAGCTCGCGCCGCACCTGCTGCGGGCCGGCCAGATCAGCCGCAGACTGGAAAACACCTCGGCCCTGGCCTCGGCCTTCTCGCATCTGCCTTTCGGCATGTTCATGGTCAACGGCCACTGCCGTATCCTGCAGATGAACGAAGTGGCCGAGACCTTGCTGGCCCTTCCCGGCGGGCCATTTGAACTGAAGGAAGGTGAGATCGTCCTGTCGGACGCGCAAGACACCATGTCGTTGCGGCGGCTTGTCGTCGATGCCTGTTCCTCGAGCGACGGCGTCATGCCGGGAACGGGCGGCGCGATGCTGGTGCCTTCAGAGCACAAGCTGTCCGACCACCCCCGCCTCGTGCTGTCCGTCGCGCCCTATGTCGATACCCAGGCCTATGGGCTGACGGGCGAGCGCCGCGCGGTGATCATGGTCAACGAGGTCACGCCGCGCGCCCGTGAGGGCCTTGATCTTCATGTCCGCGCTCTCTTCGACCTGACGCCGTCCGAGGCCCGTCTTGCCGCCGGCCTGGTCTCGGGACGGTCGCTGAAGGAAATCGCTGCCAGTGGCGGCATCACGGTGAAGACCGGCCGCACCTATCTCGAACGTATATTCGCCAAGACAGCGACCCGCCAGCAGAGCGAACTCGTGGCCTTGCTCAAGAACACCGAACCGCTGCGCCGCCGCTGACATCGCATTTCTCGCGGCGATCAGGATGGCGGGAACCGGTCAGCGCCCTTGAGCAGCGCTACGAGCTGGCTCTGCTGGCGGGTGCCTGTCTTGGCGAATATGCGTTCGAGATAGGTCCGTGCGGTCTTCACGGTGACCTTGAGGCCAGCGGCCGCGTCCTTCAGTGCCAACCCTTGCGACAGTGCCGAGGCAAGGCGCGCTTCGGCCGGCGTCAGGTCGAACAGACCTGTAAGCAAGGCCGGCGATGGAACCATCGAACTGGCACTCAGCGCCGTGGCCGCCATCAGCATGTGGCCGCCCGAGAAGATGTCGTGGGCGGCGCGATGCAAAGGCAACAGGTGGATGATGAGCGGCGGTCGGCCTTCCCGCGGCTGCACCGGGATCGACCTGACCGGCGGTTCGGCATGGCCGGGGACATCATGGATTGCCTGCTGGAACAAAAGATCGGCCTCCCGGTCACCGATCGACATGTCACCACGGGCGGCAGGACGGAAAACAGATGGCATCGTCTCCAGAAGCTGATTGACGGCGACAACCCTCCCGGTCGAGGAAAGCACCGCGGCTGGCAATCCCATTTTCTCCATCGCGGAGACGGTTCCCCTGGCGCGCTCCAGCCCTAGTCTCGTCGCGACCAGGCCGGCCCGGGCGAGATGCGGCCGCAAGGCGTTCAGACGCGACATCTCATCCGGGGAAGGACGGTCATTGTGCTGCCAGCGCTCCGTCGAGAACAGCGCCATTTCTCCTGTCGGCATGAAGACGAACGAGCCGACCTGACCACCTATCCCCAACGGCCTGGTGCGGTCGAGGCGCAGATGGTTGCTCTCCAGCGCTTCGGGAGGGAAATAGTCCGCATCGTAGACAAAGGCCGACGGCGGCGTCATGGAAAACAGAAGCTGCACCTCGTCGCTGTTCTGCCAGCCATTGGCCGCATCGAACGCCTCCAGCACCGGGCGGATCAAATCGGTCGCGGCGAACTTCGGAGGGGCGATGCCGTTGAACAGGATAAGCGAGGCGGCGGCCGAGTTCGAGACGCGGCTCAGTTGGTCAAGGACCTCTGGCCATAATTCAGGGACGAACGCCGCCTCGTAGATGCGATCGGGCAAATCCGCGATCATTCCGGGTCCCGTCTCGTGACTTGAGGCATATCCGCGCTTTTGAGCAGCGCCACGAGTTGGCTTTGCTGCCTCGTCCCGGTCTTGGTGAAGATACGCTCAAGATACGTCCGGCTGGTTTTTACCGTGATGTTGGAGCTCGCCGCCGCCTCCTTCAAGGGACGTCCCTGCGAAAGCGCCGAAGCAAGGCGAGCTTCGGCGGGCGTCAGATCGAACAGGCCAGCCAGCAGGCTTGGCGACGGCACGATGGAACTCGCGCTGACCGCTGTCGCGGCGATCAATATGTCGGCGCCGGAAAAAACCTCATGCGCCGCGCGGCGCAGTGGCAGGACATGGAGGATCAGCGGCTGCCTGTCCAACCCGGCCGGGATCGGGATCGACCGAACCGACGGCTCGACCTCACCGCGCGCCGCCATGACAGCCTCCTGAAACAACCGGTTGGCATTCGCATCGCCGATCGCCATGCCGCCATGGGCGACGGGCAGGAAAACGGAGGACATTGCCTCGAGCAGCGTATTGGCCGTGAGCACACGCCCGCTCGATGAGAGCACGGCCGCTGGCAGTCCAATCGCGGTCATGGCGGCAACGGTCCCCCGGGCTCGCTCGAGGCCAAGCCTTGCCGAGATCAGGCTTGCCCGCGCCATGGTCGGCCGGAGAGCGTCGAGCACCTCGAAGCTGCGGGCATCGTAGCGGCCCTCGCCAAGCCTGCGTTGGAAGACAAAGATCGCCAGCTCGCCGCTCGGCATCGGGATGGCGGTGCAGGTATGCGCGCCGATGCCAAGGGCACGCAGACGAACCCTGACCGGGTCGTTTTCGATTTCCTCAGCCGTCAGGAAACTCTCGACATCGACGAAACTCGCCGGCTGTACCGCGCACATACGCGAAACAGCGGTGGAGAACTGCAACGTGTCGCCCAGAAGAAACTCGCTGAGCAAGTCCTGCAGCAGCGGCACCGTCATGCCGCGCACAGGCTGGTCGTCGGTAAACAGGAAGACGGCGCCTCCCAGGGAGGCTGACGCCGCGTTTATGTCGGACAGCACCCGAGGCCACAGGTCGGGCACAAAAGCAGCTTCGTAGACCTTGTCAGTAAGATCATCGAACATCGGGCGTGAAGCCTTCTTCGGCGTTGTATCTGCCGGCCGGACCACCACGCCCTCACGCGGCAACCGATCCCCATGCCTTCAAGATGGCATGCCGTAAAAAGAGGTCAAGCCCGCGGTGGCGTTGAAAGAACTGAATGGGGGAGCGCGCTTACAGTCGCGCCAAAAGACAAAACCCGCCGGACGGGGTCCAGCGGGCTCGGAACCGGCGACGAACAAGGCGTCTGCGACGGCTCTGCATTGCGACCCCGCCTTACGGCGGGATCGCGCTTGCAATCAGATCGCCTGACGGGCGATCCGTTCGATGTCGGCGCGATTGATGCCGAGATCGCTGAGCTGACGGGCGTTGAGGCGGTTCAGTTCGCGAACGGTCTCGTTGTACATGCGCCAGTTACGGAAAGCGCGGATCGGGTTCATGGTAGTCCTCCTGAAATTGGGTTCGTTTCGATGATGCTCAAATAGTGATCACCGATCCGGACTTGAACGGCTGATTTTGCATAGCAATGATGCAAATGCTGCATTGCACCATTAAGCTTTTGTTCAGCTTGCAGGCAGGAGCGGCACGCCCCGGACGTGGCGGGATTCAGGTGGTGCCGGCCTAGCCCACGTCGAGCACGATCTTGCCGATATGATCGCCTTCTTCCATCCGCTCATGCGCGCGCCAGGCATCGGTGAGCGGGTAGATCATGTCCATCACGGGAGCAACCTTGCGCGTGCCCAGCAGCGGCCAGACCTGCGCCTCCAGCGCCGCCGCGATCGCCGCCTTGAACTCGACGGTGCGCGGCCTCAGCGTCGAGCCCGTATGGGTCAGCCGCTTGATCATGATCTTGGAAAAATCGGCGCTCGCCACCGCGCCGGCCTGGACGGCGATCTGCACGATACGGCCCTCGATCGCGGCGGCCTCGTAATTGCGCTGGACATAGTCGCCGCCGACCATGTCGAGGACGACGTTGGCACCCTTGCCGTCCGTTGCCTCTTTGACGGCGGCAACAAAATCCTGCTCGCGATAGTTGATCGCGCGGTCCGCGCCGATCTTCAGGCAGGCGTCGCATTTCTCCTTGCTGCCGGCGGTGGTGATGACGTAAGCGCCGAAGGCCGAGGCAAGCTGGATCGCCGTGGTGCCGATACCGGACGAGCCGCCATGGACAAGCAGCGTCTCACCCTTCTTCAGCCCGCCGCGCTCGAACACATTGTGCCAGACGGTGAAATAGTTTTCCGGCACGGCCGCCGCCTCGGTGTGCGTGAAGCCCGCCGGCAGCGGCAAAACGCTGCCGGCATGAACCCTTACATATTCGGCATAGGCGCCGCCGGGCGTGAGCGCGCAGACCCGGTCGCCGATGCGCCAGCGCGATATTTCATCGCCAAGCGCGGCCACCTCACCCGACGCTTCGAGGCCAGGCAGGTCGGATGCGCCGGGCGGCGGCGGATAGGCACCCTTGCGCTGCTGCACGTCGGGTCGGTTGACGCCGGCGGCATGCACCTTGATCAGGATTTCGCCGGGGCCGGGCACCGGCACCTCGCGCATTTCCGGCTTCAACACCCGGGGGCCACCCGGCTCCGAAATCGCGATCGCCGTCATCCGTGCCGGAATTTTCTGTCCGCTCGCCATGAAGTTTCCCGTCTTTCCTCGCCGGCTTTCATCGGCTGTTTGCATCGACGCCCCTGCCCTATGTATGCTGATTGGCAAATCAGGCAAATGGCCAATCTGGTCTGGCGGAGGAGGAGCGACGATGGCGATCTTCGACGACGAACCCAGGAAGAAGGCACGCCCGCACGAGATCGGGCAGGACCTGTCGCTGCTTTCCGTCGGCGAATTGTCCGAGCGCATCGGCATCCTGCGTGACGAGATCAGCCGTCTGGAGACGGAACTCAAGACCAAGGACAACACCAAGTCGGCCGCCGAGGCGCTGTTTCGCCGTGGATAACTCGCTGGGCTAACCGTCCGCCGCCGAAAAGCCCGAATGCGACTGTCTTCAAACCTGCGTCCTCCCAGTCCCCAGCCGGATCAAAAAATGCTCGCAGCCTACAGACCGATCCTTTCCCTGCTTCGCGGCACCGCCTTCCTTCTGGCGGCATCGGGACTGCACGGGTTGCTGTTGCCATTGCGCGGCCAGGTGGAAGGGTTTTCCACCGCTTCGCTCGGTCTGATGGGCACGGCCTGGGCCGGCGGCTTCGTCACCGGCTGTTTCTTTGCGCCGCGCATCGTGCGCCGCGCCGGACATGTGCGCGCCTTCGGCGCCTTTGCCGCGTCCGGCGCCATCGTGGCGCTGCTGACGGGCCTGGTCATCGACGAATATGTCTGGATCCTGCTGCGTGCCTTCACCGGTTTCACCATGGCCGGCGCCTTCATGGTCATCGAGAGCTGGCTGAACGAGAAGGCCACCAACGAGAACCGTGGCACCGTCTTCGGCCTCTATATGATGGTCACCTATGCCTCGATCATGGGCGGACAGATGATCGTCGCCGGCGGTGACGTCAAATCGGCGTCGCTGTTCATGATTACCGGCATCCTGTTCTGCCTGTCGCTGATCCCGACCGCGGTTTCGAGCGCCTCCCACCCCAAGCCGCTCCAGGACGTCAAGCTCGACGTCAAGGGCCTCTACGCCAACTCTCCGGTGTCGGCGATCGCCTGCCTGCTGATCGGCATCGCCAACGGCGCCTGGGGCACGCTCGGCGCCGTCTATGGCGCCCGCATCGGCATCTCGACGGCCGAGATCGCCTTGATGATGAGCCTTGTGGTCGTCGCCGGTGCTGCCATGCAGCTTCCGGCCGGGCGCCTCTCCGACAAGACCGACCGCCGTTTCGTGCTCGCGGGCGCCGCCTTCGGCGCGGCGCTGTTCGCGCTCCTGATCTTCCTGTTCGAACCGCGTTCCGGCGTCTTCGTCATCGTCTTCACCGCCGCCTATGGCGCTTTCGCCTATACGCTCTATTCGATCGCCGTGGCCCATGCCAACGACCACGCGCGGTCGGAGGACTTCGTCAAGGTATCGGGCGGGCTGCTGCTGCTTTACGGCTTCGGCACCATGATCGGCCCTTTGCTGGCCGCCGCCCTGATGGGCTGGATGCGGCCGGAGGGCCTGTTCCTGGCGACCGCCTTCGCGCATCTGTCGCTGGCCGGTTACACGCTGCTGCGCATCAGCCGCCGCGCACCGGTGCCTATCGAAGGTCGCGACGCCTTCAAGACACAGCCCGCCGACCGTTCCGTGACACCCGAAGCATTGCGGCTCGATCCGAGAAGAAAAGCAGAAGCAAACAGTTGAGAATCGAAACACTTTGCCTCACAAATGAGGCATGATGTTTTCCGACGCCTTCATGGCGATCGCCGACCCCAATCGGCGCCATCTTCTGGAAGAACTTCGACGCGGTCCGAAGACCGTCAACGAGTTGGCGGCTGGGCTGCCGGTCTCACGCCCGGCCGTATCGCAGCATCTGAAAGTGTTGCTCGACGCCGGGCTGGTCAACGCCAAGGCTGAAGGCACAAGACGTGTTTACACGGTAAGCAATGCCGGCTTCCTGAAACTGAACATCTGGCTCGATCAATTCTGGGAAGCCTGACCGTTTCTCGCCATGACGCCCTACTTGCCCCCTCAGGATTGAGAATTCACGAAGACGCCGAGCGCGTCGAGCAGTTCGCCGGTTCCATGTTCACGCGTGGCCGGGCTGTCGTGGCCGTCGAAGAAGGCGCCCTGCTCGGTCATCACGAGCCTTGTGCCGCCGTGTTCCGCCAAAAACTCGATCGTTGCCAGAGATACCGAGACGCGGGTCTCGCCGAACAGCAGCTCATAGCTGTAGACGATGCGCTGGTCCGGCACGATGTCCTGATAGACAGCATTGAAGAAATGCATCTGTCCGTCGCTCGGACAGCCGGCATTGACCTCCTTGCCACCGACGCGGAAGTCCATCTCGTGCCGGCTGGGCGCCGGGTCGTGGGGATCGACGAACCAGCGCCGCTTGGCATCCGGGTCGCTGAAGGCGGAGAAGACTTTCGCCGGCGCCGCCGGATAGCTCCGTTCGACGACAAAGGTGGAATGAACGACGGATCGGTGGCTCACTGAGCTCTCCTTCATGTTTCGTCGCGGGTCTCAGCCAGGAAATCGCCGAGCCGGTCCAGCCGGCGCTCCCATGACAGGCGCCGTTCATTGATCCAGTGCTCGGCGGCCCGCAGCGCCTTCGGATCGATCTGACAGGTGCGCACCCGCCCGACTTTTTGCGTGCGTACGAGGCCGCTCGCCTCCAGGAGGTTCAGGTGCTGGACGACCGCCGACAGCGACATCGCCAGCGGCTCGGCCAACTGGCTGACCGATGCCGGACCGCGCGACAGCCTGTCGACCATCTGCCGCCGCGCCGGATCGGCGAGCGCCTGGAACATCAGGTCGAGCTGGGCGGGATCGTGCAGCATCGCGGTCAGCCGTCATTGTAGGGGAAGAACTTGAAGTAAGGCTGCGCCTCCTCGATCACCCTGATGAAGGCAGCGCGCTGCATCAGCCGGTCGTGGTAGCGCTTCACGGCAGGATATTTGTCGCCGAACGATTCGACCTTGTTGGCGTAGAATAGCGCTGGAGATGCCGCGCAGTCGGCCATGGTGAAGGCATCGCCCACGGCCCATTCCCGCGACTGCATCTCCTGTTCGATGATGGCGTAGGAATTGCGCAACTGGCCCCGCGCCTGCTCGACGCCGAATGGATCGGTCCTGTCCTGCGGCCGCAGCCTGTCGCCGACGATCTTCTGCATCGGCTCCTGCACGTAGAAATCATAGAAACGATCGGCCTGGCGGACCGCCAGCGCCAGGTCGATGTCGGCCGGCACGAGGTCGACCGGTCCCGGATAGTGCGCGGCCAGATATTCCACGACGATGGTCGATTCCAGCACCGTGCGCTGGCGCGCATCGTCGCGCAGCGCCGGCATCTTGCCGGTCGGTGAAATCTCCAGGAAGGCCGCGCGCGACTGCTCGTCGCCGAGATCGACGATGACAGGCACAAAGGGCGTGGCGTTCTCGTAGAGCGCGATCAGCGGCTTCCAGCAGAAGGAGGCCAGCGGATGGAAGTGCAGCGTCAGGGACATTCTAATACTCGGTTTCTGGTTCGTCGATCACAATACTGAAGCGTTTACTTAACTATTGCGATGAGCCTTGTCCGTCAAGGCTCATCCGCGAAGTATCAGCTGGGCTGGACGTGGCTGACGATGGCGGCTTCTATCTCGGGTCAGTCATCCGCATGCAGTTCGTGACCGCCGCCCTCGACGCGAAGGAGTTCCGCGCCGGCAACAGCCTGGGCCAGGGCCGCGCCATGCTCGACCGGGAAGATCGGATCCGACGTGCCGTGGATGACCAGAAGCGGCGCCGCCATTTCGTGCAGGCGGCCCTTCCACTGGTCGCTGCCCTTGAGCATGAAATGATTGGTGGCGCTCAGAAAGCCCCCGGACCTGGCATAATCGCGCTCGATGAACACTCTCATCCCGGCTTCGTCGAACGGATGTGCGGTGCTGGCAATGGCCCGCGCATCCTTGACCATGAAGTCGATCACCTGGCGGCGATCCGTCCAGTCGACGTCGGCGCCGGCGGCCGAATGCTCCAGATAGGCATCGGTCGTCTGCGGCAGGTGCGACGTGTCGATCCCGACGGGCGAACTGCTGATCACGGTCAGCGACGCGACCCGCAGGGGATGCCCGAGCGCTACACGCTGCGCGATCATCCCGCCCATCGACATGCCCGCTACATGCGCCTTGCCGATGCCATGGCTGTCGAGCACGGCAATGGCGTCGTCGGCCATGTCGTCGAAAGTGTAAGGTGGCTCTCCCGCCGGATATTTGGTCGACCGGCCGGTGTCGCGATTGTCGTAGCGGATCACATGGAGGCCGGCATCCGCCAGTTCACGGCAGAACGCCTCCGGCCACCACAGCATCGAGGCCATGGCGCCCATGATCAGCAGCAGCGCCGGATCCGCCGGATCGCCAAAGGCTTCGGATACGATCTCGGGACGGTCGTTGGTGGACATTTCACGTTCCTTCTCATCTGCTTGCATTTTGCAATCAGTTGCACGATAATAAAACTGATACGATAATGCAACTGGTTTTGTGGAGAAAAGCGAATGGCCCTCGATCGCCGGTCCGGCTGCCCGATCAATCTCTCGCTCGAGGTGTTCGGCGACCGCTGGAGCCTGATCATCCTGCGCGACATGATTTTCGGCGGCAGGCGCCATTTTCGCGAGTTGCTCAACGGCTCGATCGAAGGCATCGCTTCCAACATCCTCGCGGACCGGTTGAAGCGGCTGATGGAGCTCGGCATGCTGACCAAGGCGGACGACCCCAGCCACAAGCAGAAGGCGATCTACAGCCTGACCGAGATGGCCATCACGCTGGTGCCCATCCTGGCTCATCTCGGCGCCTGGGGCCGCGTCTGGCTGCCGACCAGCGAGGAACTCTCGATCCGCGCAGAGCTCCTGGAACAGGGTGGGCCGCCAATGTGGGAGAAGTTCATGGACGAGTTGCGCCATGAGCACCTCGGCATACCGCTCGATACAGCCGGTCCGTCTGTCCGCGCGACGCTGCAAGCGGCCTATCAAGCGGTGGTTGCCAAAAAGGCCGCCGACGCCAGCCCGGCCGCCTGACCAACTATTTTCCCCCGTTGAGAGGCCGCCTCTGCTACAAGGGACGGAAATCACACTTGACGGGATTGGATAGGCTCTTGGTAGAGAACTCTAGGGACACTGCCCGCGCGCGTGCCGACCTGCGCTTCAAGAAGCAGGAAGAGGCGGCTACGGTCCGTCAGAAAGCCATGGCCGAATACGTCGCCGAGAGCGACGCCCGCAAGGCCAAGACCGACAAGCTGCGGGCGCTGCGGCTCGCCAAGGAAGCCGAGGATCTGGCCAACATGCCTGCCGAGCCCGCCAAGAAGCCGGCCCGAGCCAAGAAAAAATAGCGCCACCTCGCCGCCATTTTTTCCCCGCCTGAACCGCGCGGTCGTGACCTCATCCAGACAGGCGCGCCTTCATCCTGCAGCTTCGCAAGAATGAATTTCAACTGAAAACGGGATTGCCTCGTACGGCTGGCCGCTGATGATCGGGCTGTTCAACAGGAGATTGCCATGACCGCACTGTCGCTCGAAAAAGCCGTCGGCATCATCGATGCCGCCTTCGCCAGGGGCGCGCAGCTCAAACTCAAGCCGCTCGGCATCTCGGTGCTCGACGCCGGTGGCCATCTGGTCGCCTTCCAGCGCCAGGACGGCGCCTCGTTCCTGCGTCCGCAAATGTCTGATGGCAAGGCCTATGGCGCGCTGGCGATCGGCATGGGCTCGCGCAAGGTCGAGGCTTTCGCCAAGGAGCGTCCGCATCTGGTCGCCGGCATCTCCGACGTGTCGGGCGGACGCGTGCTGCCGGTCGTTGGCGGCGTGCTGATCCGCGACAAGGCAGGCAACATCATCGGCGCCGTCGGTATTTCCGGCGACACGTCGGACAATGACGAGGCGGCCGCGATCGCCGGTATCGAGGCCGCCGGCTTCACCGCCGACCCGGGCTGATTTCTAGTTCAAATTGATATCGCGGCTGGCCGACCGCATCGATACCGCGAACCCGGCCAGGACGTCGAACAGCGCGATGATCATCAGCGTGAAGAAGATCGAGTGCGCGGCGCCCTTGACCAGCAGGAATTCGACCAGGAAAGCGACGAAAACCAGCGTCGACAGGAGATGGTCCATGATCGAGGCGCTCGTCGTACGCGCCGACTTCACCATTTCGAGGAACAGGAAGATCAGGCCGATCAGCACCATCAGGTCGCCGAGCGTCATCGAGAACACCCCGCCTGACATCATCCTGAACGAAAAGATTTCGCTCGCCCATGGATCGTCGCCGCCGCCGAATATTCCGAGCAGGCCGAGATTGTAGAGCACGAAAGGCACGATCAAAAGCGGGACGGCACCAAACATCTGGCGTCTCCTAATGGGGGCACCTTCTGTAGAATGCGCCACGGGGGCGCCGTCAAGATGTTTCGTGCGCGACCGCAAACACGGTCGAAGACCGGGCGCAACACCATGTCAGCCGGTTGCCCGGCCGACATGGAATAAACAGGCGATGGAAGCTCAGCGCTTGAAATAGCCGGCACGCACGGCAGCGCCGATGACGTTGAGGATGATATGGCCCGCCGTCATCGAAGTGATCTCGTTGACATCGCGTGCCGGCGCGATCTCGACGATGTCCATGCCGACGAGCTTGCCCTTGCCGACCAGCCCCTGGATCAGCTCGATCGTCTGGCGGTAGCTGATGCCGCCGGGCTGCGGGCCCTCCACCGCCGGCATGACGGCGGGATCCAGCCCGTCGGCGTCGATGGTAAGGTAGTAGCGGCCGCCGTCGGGAATGCGCTTGAGCAGCGCCGCAGTGCCGATATCCTGCCATTCATTGGTGGTGATGATGTTGGCGCCATAAGCGCGCGCCGCTTCCACCTCCTCGGTGCGCGCGCTGCCCTGGCCACGGACGCCGACCTGGAAAATATCCTTGATATGCGCCATTTCCGAGGCTCGGCGGATGGTGCTGGAATAGCCCTCCTTGACGCCGTTGACATTGTCGCGCCAGTCGAGATGCGCGTCGAGCTGCACCAGCGTGATCGGGCCTTCGCCGTCGAGCGCGCGGAAGATCGGGATCGGGATGCCATGGTCGCCGCCGATGGTGATCGGCAGGGCGCCGGCGGCGCGTATCTTGCGGATCGCCTGCTCGGCGCGCTTGTAATGGCCGACATGATCGGCCGCGTTGCCGGGCACGTCGCCGACATCGACCACCTTGATGTCCTGGCCGGCGAAGACCGGCCCGCCAATGTCGAAATCATAGCGGTCGAGCGCCTGGCTGATGCGCTTGGACGCGCGCCGCACGGCGGTCGGCGCGTTGGTCTGGTCGTTGATCAGTTCGTCGATCGTGTAGGGATCGCCATAGGGCATGCCGATGATGGCGACATCGGCCTTGAGCGTGTCGAGATCCTCGACCAGCGGGAAATTCATGAACGTCTGGAAGACATCGCGCGGCGCGGTGGTGAGCTTGGACATGGGGTCTCCTCTGTGTTGAAAGGCTTTTGATCAGGCGCCACGGCGGGCTGCGAGATGGGGCTGCAGCCTGTGCTCCAGGCTGCGCGAGATCACTGCCACAAGGGCGGTCAGCCCCCAGTACAGCAATGCGATGGCGGTGAAGATCTCCACCGGCGAGAAGGTGCGGCCGATGACGTTCTGGGCCATGTAGGTGAGCTCGGGGACGGTGATCGCCGACAGGATCGCCGATTCCTTGATCAATGTGATGGTGAGATTGGTGGCCGCCGGCAGGATGTAGCCGAGCACTTGTGGCACCAGGACCTTGCGGAAGATGGTGAGGTAGCGCAGCCCCAGCGCGTAGCCGGCTTCGACCTGGCCATAGGAGATCGACTGGATGGCGCCCCTGATGATCTCGGCGGAATAGGCGCTGGCATAGGCCGACAGCGCGCCGATCGAAACCACCACCGGCGAGAGCCGGATGCCGAACATCGGCAAGGCGTAGAACAGCAGGAAGATCTGGATCAGGAACGGGATGTTGCGGAAAAGCTCGACATAGGCCGACACCATCGCCGCCGGCAGCCGCCCGCCGCGCAGCCGGACCAGCGCCAGCACGACGCCAAGCGCGAAGCCAAGCGGCAGCGATACGGCGCACATCAATATCGTGTTGCCGAAACCCTGGGCGAGAATCCGCCAGTTGTCTGATATGACGGCGAAGTCGAAGCTCATGCCCGCGCTCCATCCGCCTTTCGCTCCAGATGCCTGGTCAGAAGGCTGCAGGAGAACAGAACGATGAAATAGAGGACCGCCGCGACGCAGAACGCCTCGACCGGCCGGTAGGTGACATTCATGATGTTCTGCGCGGTCCGTGTCAGCTCGACCACCGCGATCACCGACAGGATGGACGATGCCTTCACCAGCATGGTGAACTCGTTGACCATCGGCGGAATGATGGCGCGCAGGAGCTGCGGCAGGATGATCTTGAACCAGGTCACGACAGGCTTCAGGCCAAGCGCCTTGGCCGCTTCGTACTGACCGGCTGGAATGCGCGTCAGCCCGGCGCGCAGGATTTCGGCGACGAAAGCCGCGCTGTTGAAGGAGAGCGCCAGTATCCCCGCCAGAAGCGGCGGCAGGTCGATGCCGACCAGACCCGGCAATACATAGTAGACGACGAAGATCTGCACGATCAGCGGCGTGCCGCGGATGAAGCTGGTGTAGAGCGCGCCGATCCAGCGGACCACGCGCCAGCGCGACCGGCCGCAGGCAAGCAAGCCGAAGCCGATCAGCGTGCCGACCAGGAAGCCCAGCGCCGAGACGCCGAGCGTGATGGCCGCGCCGGTCAGGAATTGCGGCAGGAAAGTCAGAGTCTTTGAAAAATGGAACATTTTTCCAACTCGAACGGAGAGGCATCGTCCGGCATGGCGCGTGCGACATCAGTGGCTGCGCATCGCTTGCGCCGCGCCGGACATGTTCAAGGGACCAAACGGCTCAGAGCGCGCCGGGCGGCAGATAGCCCTGGTCCGGCGTCTTCATCTCGAAGCCGAACCATTTCAGCTGCATCTCCTTGAGCTTGCCGCTGTCCTTCAGCTCGCCGATCTTGGCATTGATGAATTCGCGCAGGTCCTTGTCCTCGGGCCGCACGACCCAGGACAGATATGAGAATTCGCCGATCGACCCGACGACCTTGTAGGTGTCGGGGACGTTCTTCATCAGCACCGCCGCCGAAGGCGAGGCAATGACGATCGCATCGACCTGGCCCGAAGCGAGTGCGACATGGGTCTCGGGGAAGGAGGTGAACAGCTTCAGTTCGCCGACACCCTTGCCGCCCTTGTCCTTGAGTTCCTTGTCATAGGCCTCGATGACCGGCTGCACCGAGGAGGCAAGCTGCGTCGCCACCACCATGCCGTTGATGTCTTCCGGCTTCTTGATGCGCTCCTCGTCGGCGCGCACGACGATGACGTTCTCGAACGAGCCCGTCGGCCGCGTATAGGCATATTTCGCCGCCCGCTCGGGATTGATACCGGTCGATGTCGCCATCAGGTCGAACTTCTTTGCAAGCAGCCCCGGCAACAGGCCCTGGAACGGCAGGTTGAGCTGGTCGAGCTTCACGCCGAGCTGGCTCACCACATAGTCCAGAATGTCCTTGTTGTAGCCGACGATCTGGCCGTCGCGCACGAATTCGAACGGCTCGAAGGCGGCCTCGGTGCCGACGACGATGGTGCCGCGCTGTTTGATCTGGTCGATCAGCCCATCGGCATGGGACGTGGACGCCAAAGACAGGAAGAGCGGCGCGGCGGCAAGCACGGACAGGACGCGGCGGCGCGATGCGGAAAAGAATCTACCCATTGTTTTACCCTCTTTTTTCTTCTGTTTTGCTGCGCTGGTAGGCCCGGCCGGAGTGCTTGAACACGCGGCCGATCATGTAGCTCTCGGAATCCTTGATCCCGGGAACGTTCGCCAGTTCGCTGACCAGGAAGTCGTGCAGGCTGGTCGTCGATGGCAAGGTGAGCTGGATGATGATGTCGAACGGCCCGGTCATGGCGTAGACACTGTCGACGAACGAGTACTCCGACAGTTTGCGGGCGACGCTGATGATGTGCTCGCGGTCGACGTCGAGCCCGACGATGGCAGCTATGCCGACATCGCTGCGCAGCGGCCGCACGACGGCCTGGATCGAGATATCCGGATCCTCGAGCACGCGCGCCATCTTGCGCCGCACTGTCGCTTCGGTGACGCCGATGCGCTTGGCGATATCGACGCTCGACATCCGCCCATCGACCTTGAGCTGGGAAAGTACCGCCTGCTCGGTGTCGTCGAGATCACTCGTGCTGACGAAATCCCACATTCAATTCCCCTTTTATGTCGATTTCCGACTATTTTTTGGAAAATTACATAAGAAACCGTTCAACGCAATCCCATATGATGCGAAAAACATCGAGCAGGCAGGGGCAATGGCTGCCCTGCCTTGGCGTGCGCGGGTCGATTGCTGGGAATTGGCGACGGGCGGCGTCGTGCCGCGACGCGTTCACGGAAGGGTCGCCGTTGCCGAGGAATTCGCGGCGAAATCATGCGGAACGAGGAGCCAAGGAAGCGCGGCTATGCCGCCTGAGCCTCCGGCCCATTTTGCGGCAACGGAGCCGCCAACGCAAAAAGACCGGCCAGATGAACTGACCCCCGAAAGTTGGACGGTTCATTGAGCTGGTAGATTTAAGGGCTGGTTCCTGTATTGCACAGGGGC
>NZ_VFVY01000004.1 GCF_006442315.1 Mesorhizobium sp. B2-3-4
GAGCGCTTGAAACTCGCACTGTGTCTGGACATACAAAACCCCCGAAGGTTGTGTCCAACTTTCGGGGGTCAGTTCAATCGATGATGCCGGGCTTTTTCATGGGATTTCGAATCAAAGGGACCGGTTCGGGCGGTTTCTTCAACCGCTGCCTGGATTCCGCGATCAGGCGTCCTTCTTGGTCGGAGCGACGCGCAACGCCAAATCGCGAAGCTGCTGCGGGCTTGCCTCCGAAGGTGCGTTCATCAGCAGGTCATAGGCCTGCTGGTTCATCGGGAACATGGTAATCTCGCGCAGGTTCTTGGCGCCGACCAAGAGCATGACGACGCGGTCGATGCCGAACGCCGCGCCACCGTGCGGCGGCGCTCCGTACTGGAAGGCGCGGTAGAGACCGCCGAAGCGCTCCTCGACCGTCTGGCGATCCAGCCCGACCATCTCGAACGCCTTGACCATGGTTTCCGGCAGGTGGTTGCGGATGCCGCCGGACGCGATCTCGAAGCCGTTGCAGACGGCGTCATACTGGAACGCCTTGATGCTGAGCGGATCCTGACCGTTCAGCGCGTCGATACCACCCTGCGGCATCGAGAACGGATTGTGGGCGAAATCGATCTTCTTCTCGTCCTCGTTCCACTCGAAGAACGGGAAATCAACGATCCAGCATAGCTCGAAGCGGTCGCGGTCGACGAGGTTCAGTTCCTCGCCGGCCCGCGTGCGCGCCGCGCCGGCGAAGGAGACGAATTTCTTGGGGTCGCCAGCGACGAAGAAAGCGGCGTCGCCGTCGGCAAGGCCGAGTTGCTGGCGGATCGCCTCGGTGCGCTCTTCGCCGATGTTCTTGGCCAGCGGACCGGCGCCTTCGAGCTTGTCGCCCTCCTTGCGCCAGAAAATGTAGCCCAGGCCGGGCTGGCCTTCGCCCTGCGCCCAGGAATTCATGCGGTCGCAGAAGGCGCGGCTGCCGCCGGTCTTGGCCGGAATGGCCCAGACCTCGGCCTTGGCATCGTTGGCCAGGATGTTGGCGAAGACCTTGAAGCCGGAATCGCGGAAATGATCGGAAACCGCCTGCATGACGATCGGGTTGCGCAGGTCAGGCTTGTCGGAACCGTATTTGCGCATGGCCACATCATAGGGAATGCGCGGCCATTCCTTGGTGACCGGCTTGCCGTTGGCGAAAGCCTCGAAGACCGAGGTCATCACCGGCGCCATGGTGGAAAGCACATCGTCCTGCTCGACAAAGCTCATTTCGAGGTCGAGCTGGTAGAATTCGCCGGGCAGGCGGTCGGCGCGCGGGTCCTCGTCGCGGAAGCATGGCGCGATCTGGAAATAGCGGTCGAAGCCCGACACCATGATCAGCTGCTTGTACTGTTGCGGCGCCTGCGGCAGCGCGTAGAACGTGCCGGGATGGATGCGCGACGGCACCAGGAAGTCGCGCGCGCCTTCCGGCGACGAGGCGGTCAGGATCGGCGTCGAGAATTCGGTGAAGCCGACCTCGCCCATGCGCTTGCGCATCTCGGCGATGATCTTCGTGCGCGCCACGATGTTCTTGTGCAACGTCTCGCGACGCAGGTCGAGGAAGCGGTATTTCAGCCTGATGTCCTCGGGATAGTCCGGCTCGCCGAACACAGGCAGCGGCAATTCCTTGGCGGCAGACAAAACCTCGATCTCGCGGGCAAAAATCTCGATCTCGCCGGTCGGCAAATTGGCGTTGACCGTCTCCGGCAGGCGCGCCTTGACCTCGCCGTCGACGCGGATAACCCATTCGCCGCGCACGGTCTCGGCGACCTTGAAGGCAGGCGAATCGGGATCGGCCACGATCTGGGTCAGGCCGTAATGGTCGCGCAAGTCGATGAACAGCAGGCCGCCATGGTCGCGAACGCGATGCACCCAACCCGACAGGCGAACGGAATTGCCGACATCGCTCTTCCTCAACTGGGCACAGGTATGGCTGCGGTAACGGTGCATGGTCATGGGTAAAAGTCCGGGATGCTGGGTTGCGGACCGAAGCATCGCAGCCCGGCCTCAAAATTTGCCGGAAAAGCGCATGAGAGGCCAGATTTGTCAAGGCAAGCGGTCACACGGACTTACCGTTTCGGCCATTCAAGCGAAGTGGATTTTGGCGCCCTGACGTTCGAAGTCGGCGAGGACAGCGGCGGGCGCCGTCTTCTCGACGACGAGATGACTGATCCTCCCTGCCGCGGCAACGCGATAGGGCGCCGCGGTGGCCAGCTTGTCGTTGGTGACGGCAATGACGACGCCGGCGCTATTCCTGGCCATGGCCCGCTTCACCTCGGCCTCGGCCGAATCGAAGGCGGTCACGCCGCGCGAGGCATCGAGACCGCAGGAACCCAGGAAAAACAGGTCGGCGCCAAGCTGCGCCACGGCGGCGAGCGTGTCGGCGCCGACGCAGGTGCCGAGGTCGCGGACGAACCTGCCGCCCAGCACGATCAGTTCGACCAGCGGGTGATCCGACAGTGCCGAGGCGACGCCGAGCGAATTGGTGGCGATGGTCAGGTCGAGATCGAGCGGGATGGCCCGGGCGACCGCCTCGTTGGTCGTACCGCCGTCAATGAAAAGGCTTTGCCCGGCAGAGATCAGCGCGACCGCCGCACGTGCCAGACGCGCCTTTTCCTCGACAGCATGGCCGCCGCGTTGACCGATTGTCGCCGCCGCGAATGGGGCGGACGCGATCGCTCCGCCATAGACACGGCGGCATTCACCCGCCTTCGCCAGCTCTCTCAGATCGCGCCGAACAGTGTCCTCCGAAACGCCGAAGCGGCTCGCCAGTTCGCCGGCCAGGACCCTTCCCTCCGCGGCAAGGCGGTCACGGATGAGCTGGTGCCGTTGATCGGTAAGCATTGCGGGGTCCTGTTTTGCAATGCACATTCTTGCATGTTTTGCACGTTTGTGCAAGAAGCATGACAACATGCAAAGCGGTTGGACACTCCGGCCGTCCTCCTTCGTTGAAAGCACCACGATGCGTTTTGGCCTCAACCTTGCCCCTCAACACCGGGTCTATGCCGGCTTCGCGATCTATTCGTTCGCCATGGGCAACATCTTTCCACGCCTGCCCGATATCAAGCACGCGATGGGTATCGAGGATGGCACGCTCGGGCTCAGCCTGATCGGCACACCGATCGGCACCTTGATCGCGCTGACGCTGGCCACTCCCCTTTTGGAGCGCATAGGCTTCCGCCGTGCGCTGCTCACGCTGGTCCCGCTGCTGGCGCTTCTCTACGCGATCGCCGTGCACGCGCCGGGCCCGGTCGCGCTTTTCCTGATGCTGTTTCCGATCGGCCTGATGATTGGCAGCGTCGAAATCATCCTGAACGTCGAGGCCGACAGGACGGAATTCCAGCTCAAACGGCGGATCATGAACCGCGCGCATTCGTTCTGGAGCGCGGGCTTTTTCGGTGCTGGCCTGTTCGGCGGCGCACTGGCGCATCTTGGGCTGTCGCCGCAGCTCCATCTGGCCCTGGTCGTGCCGATCGTGGCCGTTGCCATGGCGCTGTTTCTCGGCGGCTACGAGCCCGCCCCCGGCCGTTTCGCCCATACCGGCGACAAGGCGCCCATGTTCGCCAGACCGACACTGCCGATCCTCGTCCTCGTCGCGGTCACGCTTTCGGCAATGCTGCTGGAGGGTGCCAGCATCGACTGGTCGGCGATCTACATGCGTACCGTGTTCGAGTCCGGTCCCTTTGTCGCCGGGTTCACGGTGGCGCTGTTTGCATTCTCGCAAGCGACGACGCGCTTCTTCGCCGACAGCTTCGTCGACCGCCATTCACCAAGCGGCGTGGCGCGCGTCCTTCTGGGAACGGTGGCAGCCGGCGTTGTCCTGGTCTTCTTCTCGCCGGCGCCATTGGTCTCGATGCTCGGCTTCGCACTTCTGGGCATCGGCAGCAGCGCCATCTTCCCGCTGGCGATTTCGGCCGCCGCGCAGCGAAGCGACCGCCCCGCGGCGATCAACGTGGCGGCCTTGTCGCAGATCTCCTTCACGGCCTTCCTGCTCGGCCCGCCGCTGCTCGGTTTCGTCTCTGACCATTGGGGCATCCGCTCGGCCTACGGCATCGGCATCCCGTTCATCATACTCAGCCTGCTGACCGTCGGCGCGCTTGGCACAAGACCATCATCCTCGCCCGCAACGGCGGACGGCGCAGGGTCCAGCGGGACGCGAGAGGAAGCCCTTGCACGAGCCAACGAGGCGTAAGCGGTTCCCCAGGCGTCCTACCGGAAGCACGTTCGATCTGCCGCCTATGACCCCAAGGTCGACAAACGCAGACGATGTGCGAGATGGTCGACGACCAAGGCAGCGCTGGCGGATGATGTTGCCGCGCGATGGAGGCGGATTTCGGCTCCGGGCAGCACAGGCACATGTCGGCCGGAATGGACGGCACGCAGGCCAGGCGTGAGCATGCTGCCCTTGACCACGGTGATCGCCAGTCCCTGCTCGACGATTGCTTCCGTGGCGGCGAGGCTCGGGCTGACATAGGCCAGCCGCCACGGCCGCCCGGCTTTGTCGAGCGCCCTGACGGCCCAGGATCGAAACAGGCAATCGGGATCGGACAGGGCCACGGGCAGCGGATCGAGTTCTTCGACGGGATGGGCCGCCGCCGCTGCCCAAATGGCTCTTTCGCGGCAGATCAGGTCGCCCTCGGCGGTGCCTTCCGGATGCATGGCAAGGACCGCGTCGAATGATGAACCAAGTCGTTTCAGCAGGCGGGCGGTGAGACCGATCTCCATTTCGACCTGCATGAGCGGGAATCGGGCGGCGATATCGGCGAGCAGGCGCGGCAGGATCTTGGTTCCGTAATCCTCCATGACCCCGATGCGAATGCGCCCGGCCACCCGCTGATTTGAAACACGCGCGATCGCCTGCTCATTGAGGACAAGAATCCGGCGCGCGTCGACCAGGAAATCCTCCCCGGCCGCTGTCAGTTCAACATGGGCGGTCGAGCGACGGAACAAGGCGACTTCGAGACGTTCCTCGAGACGTTTCACCTGCAGGCTGATGGCGGCTTGCGTTCGATTGAGCTGCTCGGCGGCTCGCGTGAAAGAGAGACGCTCGGCAACAGCCACGAAGGCTCGCAACAGTTCCGGATCGAGACTGCTCATAGAGGAATGTTATCAAGCTCATTGAGTTTATTCGATTCCTTTTATCCCGCCTCGCCGATATCGCTCACTGCGAGTTGGCAAAGGTCGGGAACGATGGAAATTCTGGGAGTGCTTGCCGCGATCCTCTCCAGTGCCCTTGGGGGCACCGCTGTCGGCGCAACACGATATCTGGCAGGCACGCTCGATCCCCTGACGATTGGCGCCATCCGGTTTGGTGGCGGATTTCTCGTCCTGGCCGCCGTGGCGCTTGCGCGCCGCGACAGGTTTCCGCCTGTGCACGACTGGCCCGGCGCCGGTGCGCTCGGCGTCCTCTTTTTCGGACTGTTTCCGGTGCTGTTCAACGGAGCGCTTGTCTACACGACCGCAGCCCGTGGAGCCCTGGCGCTTTCGACACTGCCCCTGCTCACCATGATTGCGGGCGCAATTCTGCGGGTCGAGTCGCCGACCGCGCGCAAGATCACCGGTGTCATGATCGCGATGGCCGGCGTTGCTGTCGCGCTCGGCACCAGCCTGGCCACCGCTCCGCCGGGTGCGTGGCGTGGAGACCTGCTGATGGTCGCCGCGGCCTTGTGCATGGCCCTCTACAATGTGTGGTCGAGACCGTTTCTATCCCGCACCGCGCCGATCCCGTTCGTGGCATTCGGCATGGGCGTGGGCGCCGTCTGCCTGTCTGTCCTGGTGGCTTCTCGTGGGGGCTTCACACGGCTTGCCACGCTTGACACGCCTCAGTTGGTCGCGGCCGGATACCTGGCCATCATCTGCGGCGCCTTCATCTTTTTCCTCTGGGCATTCGCGCTGCGACGCGTGGCGCCGACCCTGGTTGCCGTCTCCGTCGCGGTCAATCCGATAACGGCATCGATCTTCGGTGTCGTCTTCCTGGGCGAGCAGGTAAGCGCCAAGCTCATTGTCGGGCTCATTGCGGTTCTGATCGGCATTGCCGTCGCATCGGGAGCAGCCGGTTGGTTCAGTCAAGGACGGAGGAAAGCCGGCACACGTCATCCCATACAGAATCCAGGCGGATACACCGATACGGATTGATGTCACCGCCGATTTGTTGCTGGCATTGACCAGGCCGATGGTTCAAGAAGGGATCACCGATATGTGATCGCCTTTCATGTCCTCCATCCGCCCATTGATCCCGCTTCTCCTCGCTGCAGGCATATTGCTCGGCGGCAATGGGTTGCAGAGCACGCTCATTGCACTTCGGGGCGCGCAGGAAGGGTTTTCCGCCTCCGATATCGGCCTGATGGGCACGTTCTATTTCGCCGGCTTTCTGCTCGGCTGCCTGGCCATCACGCGCATCATGAAGGCGGTTGGCCATATCAGGGCGTTTTCGGCATTGGCTGCGATCGCCTCGGTCGGCACCTTGCTGCTGGTGCTGGTGCTCGATCCGGTGATGTGGTGCGCGGTGCGCTTTGCCGGCGGCTTCTGCTTCGCCGGTCTGTTCACCATCGTCGAAAGCTGGCTGAATTCCGGAGTCAGCAACCATGACCGCGCCCGCGTGCTGGCGATCTACCGGATGGTCGACACCGGCTCTGTGACATCAGCCCAGTTCCTGATCCCGGTCTTCGGTGCAAGCGGCTTCAGCATCTTCGCCATCATGTCGATCATGATCACGCTGTCGCTGGTTCCGGTTTCGCTCGGCGACCGTTCAAACCCCACGCCGCCCGATGAGGTCAAGCTCGACCTGGCGCGTGTCTGGCGCATCTCACCGCTGGGGTGCTTCGGCTGCGTCGCTGTCGGCGTCACCAACAGCGCGTTCCGCACCCTGTCGCCGGTCTATGCCGAAGAGATCGGCATGTCGGTCGCCGATGTCGTCACATTCGTCAGCATCGGCATCTTCGGCGGCGCCATCATCCAGTATCCGCTGGGATACTTGTCCGACCGCTGGGACCGGCGCCGCGTGCTGTTGATCACGACCTGCTGCGCCATGGTTTCGGCGCTGGCGCTGGTGTTCATCGCCGGCAGCAATCCGCTGCTCAACTTCATCATCATCTTCATCTTCGGCTGTTTCGCCATGCCGCTCTATTCGCTGTCTGCGGCGCACTCCAACGACCGCGCCGACAAGGGCGAGTTCGTGCTGATCAACGCCGCCCTGATGCTGTTCTACTCATTCGGCGCCATCGGCGGTCCTTTCGCGGCGTCGACGGCAATGCAGTATTTCGGGCCAAGCGCGCTGTTTGTCTTCAGCGCCGTGGTCTACGCGGTTTTCATCGCCGTCATCCTCTATCGCATGCGGGCGCGATCCGGCGTCCCTGTTGGCAAACGCAGCCGCTTCACCGCCCTGTTGCGCACCTCGACCATTTTTGCGCGGCTGGCCAGAAGAAATGGCGATACGGACAGTCCTGATGGACAATGACGACCGCGCCATAGCTTGACGAAAGCCTTCGCGGCTGAAATCAAGGAAGACCCTACTCCTGCCAAAAGCGATTTGATGCACGTCATCACCACCCAGAAAGAACTCGAGACAGTTCTCGCCGCTTTCGAAAAGTCGGATTTCGTCACCGTCGACACCGAATTCATCCGCGAAACGACCTTCTGGCCGATCCTGTGCCTGATCCAGATGGCCGCGCCCGGCGTGACGGCGCTGATCGACCCGCTGTCATCCGACATCGACCTTGCCCCCTTCTTCAGGCTGATGGCCAACGAAGCGGTGGTCAAAGTCTTCCACGCCGCACGGCAGGATATCGAAATCATCGTCCATCTCGGCAATCTCGTTCCCCATCCGGTGTTCGACACCCAGGTGGCGGCGATGGTGTGCGGCTTCGGCGACAGCGTTTCCTACGATCAGCTCGTGCAGCGCATCACCGGCGCGCGGCTCGACAAGTCGTCGCGCTTCACCGACTGGCGCCACCGGCCGCTGTCCGACAAGCAGCTTGACTACGCGCTGGCCGATGTGACCCATCTGATCGAGGTCTACCAGCACCTCAATGCCGAGCTGGCGCGCGAAAACCGCGCCCATTGGCTGAACGAGGAGATGGATGTCCTGACCTCGCGCGAGACTTACGATCCGCACCCCGAGGATGCCTGGAAGCGGCTGAAGATGCGGCTGCGCAAACCGCAGGAACTGGCGATCGTGCAGGCCGTGGCGGCGTGGCGGGAGCGCGAGGCGCGCGAGCGCGACGTGCCGCGCGGCCGCGTGCTCAAGGACGACGCGATCTACGAGATCGCGCAGCAGGCGCCGCGCGACGCGGCTGCCCTTGCCAAGCTGCGCACGACGCCCAAGGGCTGGGAGCGCTCCTCGACGGCGACGGCGCTGCTTGGCGCGGTCAACGCCGCGCTTGCGCTGCCCAAGGAGCAGATGCCGAAACTGCCTAAGACCTTCCAGCCGCCCGAGGGTTCGAGCGCAGCAGCGGAATTGTTGAAAGTGCTGTTGAGGATCATCGCCGAGAAGCAGGGCGTTGCGCCAAAGGTACTCGCCTCCAGCGACGACATCGACCGCATAGCGGCCGAAGGCGAGGCCGCTGACGTGCCGGCCCTGCAGGGATGGCGGCGTGCCGTATTCGGCGAACAGGCGTTGAAGCTGGTGCGCGGCGAGATCGGCATCAAGTTCGACAAGCGAAAAATAGCGGTGTTCGACCTGTAGAATCAGCCTTTCTTCGTCGGTCGCGGGGAGTTCTTTCAAATTACCCGGAGCAGGTGTAGCGCAAACCAGATCCAGCCCACCAAAAGAATCAGCGCTCCCAAGGCGAAGAAGCGGCTGCGCAGGCGCAGATCGTTGCTGGTCAGGTGAACCCAGGCGTGGACATAACGCGTCGCGACGAAAATCCACATCAGCGCCAAGGTCAGATAGTTGACGCCATTGGTGACATGTAGCGTCAGACACAGCACGTAGAACAGCACCGGCAGTTCGAACTGATTGCTGAGATTGCCCGCGACGCTGACGCATGAGGCCGGCTCCGTCGACCGGACCTTGTATTGGCTCACCTTGGCCTCGCCCGACTTGACGGCGACATAGCGGCGCCGTCCGAGGACACCATAGACGATATAGATCAGCAGCACGTGGGCCAGGACCGGCCAGAAGATCGTGGTCTGGTTCATGAAGTCTCCCATGCCCTGTTTGGCATCAGTTCTGACGTCTTTGGCCAGTCAGCCAGAAAGCGCCAATGACGATGACCGGGACGGCGAGAAGCGCGAATTTGGTAACGATCAGCGCCGAGGCGAAAGCCAGCGAGTCCGGGTTGGCATAGAGGAAATCCGACAGAAGCCGCGCCACCGCGATATTCTGGGCATAGTCGGCGAAGGTGTAAGGCAGCACCAGGACCAGCGCGAAGATCGACTGCACCTGCCCTGGCAACACGCGAAAATTCTTCAGCCGCCGGCCGCTGGCCAGGATCAGACTGACCAGCGTCACCGACAGCAAGGCCGGAAACAGGAGATCGAAGGTCAGGTAGTGCCAGACCAGGATGATCTCGCCGCCGCGCCGGCCAAGAGCGGTCAGCCAGGCCATGCCTTCATCGGGCGTGAAGCCGAAATAGCGCATGTCGAGCGAAGGCAGGCCGCCGCTCAACTGGCGGAAATAGAAGAATTCCAGCACCGTCATGGCGATGAAGACCGCCGCCGACAGGAAGCAGAGCGCCGCGACATGACGCGACAACCGCAGCACCATTGCCGCCAAGTTGCGCCAAAGCCCGGAAGAATCAGGCTCCGCCGGGATAGTTGGGGCTTTCGCGGGTAATCGTGACGTCATGGGCGTGGCTTTCACGAAGTCCGGCGTTGGATATGCGCACAAAGGTGGCGCGTTCGCGGAAATCGGCAAGGTCGCGGCCACCAACATAACCCATAGCGGCTTTCAGGCCGCCCGCAAGCTGGTGCAGCACGCCAGACACAGGTCCTTTGTAGGGAACCTGTCCTTCGATGCCTTCCGGCACCAGTTTCAGCGTGTCGCGCACCTCGGCCTGGAAGTAGCGATCGGCCGAGCCGCGCGCCATGGCGCCGACCGAGCCCATGCCGCGATAGGCCTTGAAGGAGCGGCCCTGGTGCAGATAGACCTCGCCCGGGCTCTCGTCGGTTCCGGCAAGCAGTGAGCCGATCATGGCCGCACTGGCGCCGGCGGCGAGCGCCTTGGCCAGATCGCCGGAATATTTGATGCCGCCGTCGGCGATCACCGATGCACCGGATTTGTGCGCGGTCTCGACCGCCGACATGATCGCCGAAAGCTGCGGCACGCCGACGCCGGCGACGATTCGGGTGGTGCAGATGGAGCCCGGGCCGATGCCGACCTTGACGGCGTCCGCGCCGGCGTCGATCAGCGCCTGCGTGCCTTCGGCCGTGGCGACATTGCCCGCCAGGATACGGACCGAATTGGAAAGCTTCTTCGCACGCGTCACGGCGTCCAGCACGCGCTGCGAGTGGCCATGCGCGGTGTCGATGACGAGAAGATCGACACCGGCATCGATCAGCCGCTCGGCGCGCTCGAAGCCGTCGTCGCCGACGCTGGTGGCGGCCGCGGCGCGCAGGCGCCCCTGCGCATCCTTGGTGGCGTGCGGGTTGAGCTGCGACTTCTCGATGTCCTTGACGGTGATCAGACCGACGCAATTGCCCTTTTTGTCGACCACGACCAGCTTCTCGATCCGGTGCTGGTGCAGAAGCCGCTTGGCCTCGTCCTGGTCGACATTCTCCTTGACCGTGATGAGGTTCTCACGGGTCATCAATTCGTAGACTTTCTGCGCCGGATCGGACGCGAAGCGCACGTCGCGATTGGTCAGGATGCCGACCAGCCGGCCGACCTTGTGGCCGCCGGCGCCGCCATTCTCGACCACCGGGATACCCGAGATGCCGTGGGTGCGCATCAGCGACAGCGCGTCGGCGAGCGTGGCGTCAGGGCCGATGGTGACAGGATTGACCACCATGCCGGATTCGAATTTCTTGACCTGGCGCACCTGCTCGGCCTGCTCGGCCGGCGAGAAATTGCGGTGGATGACGCCGATGCCGCCGGCCTGCGCCATGGCGATGGCAAGCCGTGCCTCGGTGACAGTGTCCATGGCCGCCGACAGGATCGGCACGTTGAGGTCGATGTCGCCGGCGATGCGGGTGCGGATATCGGCCTGGCCGGGCATGACCTCGGAATGACCAGGCTGCAAAAGCACGTCGTCAAAGGTCAGCGCCAGTGCGCCGGTGGACGTTTCGATGATCTTTGCCATGGCCAGCCCTTCAGAATGCGGAAAAAGCGCTGGACCGGAATGGACAGCGCCGACTCTCTTCTTCCCTTTCAGGATTGGCGCTGGCTGGTAACACGTCGCGATGACGTTGAAAAGACGATGATTGCATGTCACCGCAAACTGTTGGGGTTGACCCGACAGCCGCCACCATGGCTTGCGGTCGCACAAACGTGACAGCAAATTAATGCGACATCCGCCCAAAGGCATGATAACCGCCCGTTGTATCGGTTTGCCCCAGCCGGCACGTAAACTTTTTTGACCAATTCGGACGCGTTCGTTGAACCGCACCATCCCGCTCATACTGGCGGTCGCTCTTTTCATGGAAAACATGGATTCGACCGTCATCGCGACATCGCTGCCGGCGATCGCCATCGACATCCATACCAGCCCGATCGCGCTCAAGCTGGCCTTGACGGCCTATCTGGTGTCGCTGGCGATCTTCATTCCGATCAGCGGCTGGATGGCCGACCGCTTCGGCGCCAAGACAGTCTTTCGCGCCGCGATCGCGGTGTTCATCGCAGGCTCGGTCGCCTGCGCGTTCTCCGGGTCGCTGCCGGCCTTCGTGGTCGCGCGTTTCCTGCAAGGAATCGGCGGCGCCATGATGACGCCGGTCGGACGCCTGGTTCTGGTGCGCGCCACGCCCAAGAGCGATTTGGTCGCCGCCATGTCCTGGCTGACCGTTCCAGCACTCGTCGGCCCGCTGGTCGGCCCGCCGATCGGCGGCTTCATCACCACCTATTTCACCTGGCACTGGATCTTCCTGATCAATGTGCCGATCGGCCTGATCGGCATCTGGCTCGCAACACGCTTCCTGCCGGAAACCGAAGCAACCGAGACGCCGCCGCTCGATTTCATCGGATTCGTGCTGAGCGGGCTGGCGGCATCCGGCGTCGTATTCGGCCTGTCGGTGGTCAGCCTGCCCTATCTGCCGCCGGCGACCGGCTTCGTCACCATCGCGGTGGGGCTGCTGTCGGGCGTGCTCTACCTCTTGCATGCGCGCCGTGCCAGGAACCCGCTGCTGGCGCTCGAACTGTTCCGCAACCAGGTGTTTCGCTCCTCGGTGCTAGGCGGCAGCCTGTTTCGCATCGGCATCGGCGCCGTGCCGTTCCTGTTGCCGCTGATGTTCCAGATCGGTTTCGGGCTGACACCATTCCAGTCCGGCATGATCACCTTCGTCTCGGCGATCGGCGCAATCGGCATGAAATTCGTCACCGCGCTGATCTTTCGCGTCGTCGGCTTCCGTCGGGTGCTGATCGTCGGCTCGCTGGTCGCCGCAGCATCGATCGCCATCTACGGCCTGTTCACCCCCGAAACGCCTTATGTGCTGATGCTGGCCATATTGCTGGTCGGCGGCTTTATCCGGTCGATGTTCTTCACCGGCGTCAACGCGCTCTCCTATGCCGAGGTGTCGGCGGAGGATACCAGCAAGGCAACACCGATCACCGCGGTGTTCCAGCAACTGTCGATCGCGCTCGGCGTGGCGCTCGCCGGCGGCATTCTGGAAGTCTCGACGTCGATCCACGGCGGCCCACTGACGCTGGGCGATTTCCACATCGCCTTCTTCATCGTGGCTGCGGTGTCGGCGGCGGCGTCGTTGTCGTTCATGCGGCTGGCACCCGATGCCGGCAACGCCGTATCAGGCCATGGCCGTCTGACGACGCCCAAGACGCTGGAACCGATGAGATCGCCGGGAGAGTGAGGCAACGTCGCCGTATAGACCGATCAGTCCTCGGCGTCCCCCGGCCCTTCGCTATGGCTCCGGGCGCTCGAGTCCTTCGAAACGTCCACTGGACGTTTCGACCCGCCTGACGGCGGAACGGACTCTCGCCCCTTGAAGTCTTTCGCCAGCAGGTAAAGCTCGACCGATTCATCGCGCGAAGCCGGCGGCTTGACGTGGTGGACAGAGCGAAAGTTTTTCTTGAGCATCGAGAGCAGTTCGTTTTCGGCGCCGCCCTGAAAAGTCTTGGCCAGGAAATGCCCGCCCGGTTTCAGCACCGACACCGCGAAATCGGCCGCCACCTCGCACAGATGCATGGTGCGGATGTGATCGGTTCGCCTGTGGCCGGTGGTCGGCGCCGCCATGTCGGACAGCACGACGTCGGGATCGCCACCCAGCGCCTCGGAGAGCTTCTGCGGCGCGTCTGGATCGAGAAAATCCATCAGCAGCACCGGCGCGCCGGGCACAGCGTCCATTTCGAGATAGTCGATGCCGACGACATGCGGGTTCTCGACCGTCGATTTCGTACGCGCGGCCGCGACCTGGCACCAGCCGCCGGGAGCAGCACCGAGGTCGATCACCTTCATGCCGGGCTTTAGGAGATGGTGCTTGTCGTCGATCTCGATCAGCTTGTAGGCCGCGCGGGAACGATAGCCATCGGCCTTCGACCTCTGGACATAGGGATCGTTGATGTGGCGCTGCAGCCAGCGGCGCGAGGATTCCTTGAGCCCGCTTTTCTTCTTGATACGCGTCTTCAAGACGCGAATGCCGGCGGAGCCCGGCTTTTCCGGCTTCTTGGTCATCGCTTGGTTTCTCGCTCGCCGAGAGAGGTGTCAAGCGCAGCTCGACGGAGTGCGGGGCGACCGCTCGGCAAAGGAACCCGGCGACTTTCACGCATCATGCCCTGCCACGCCCATCATTGCGCCAGACGCCGTCATCGGCCATCAATTCGCTCAATATGCCTTCGCGCAAGCCGCGGTCGGCGACGCGCAGCCGCTCCGAGGGCCAGACGGCGCGGATCGCTTCGAGGATAGCGCAGCCGGCCAGCACGAGATCGGCACGGTCGGCGCCGATGCAAGGGTTGGCGCAGCGCTGCTGAAAATCCCAGCCGACCAGCTTCTCCACCATGCGGTCGACGCTGTCGCGGTCCATCCACAGGCCATCGACCCGGCGGCGGTCGTAGCGTTCGAGGTCGAGATGGACGCCGGCCAGCGTCGTTACCGTGCCCGAAGTGCCGAGCAGATGGAAATTCGGGCTGGCCTTGAGATGGCTCAGCCGGTCGCGGCCGTCGAAGGCGGCCAGCCGGCCGGCGACGTCCTCGACCATGGCGGCGAAGATCTCGCGCGTCACCGTGCGGCCGCCAAAGCGCTCGGCCAGCGAGACGACGCCGACCGGCAGCGAGGTCCACGACACGATGTGGTTGGCAAGGCGCGGCGAACGGCGGCCGGTGAGATCGATCAGCGCGATTTCCGAGGAGCCGCCGCCGATGTCGAACAGGACGACGCCCTGCGTGTCGCGCTCGACCAGAGAGCCGCAGCCGGAAACCGCAAGCCTGGCTTCGGTCTGGCGGTCGATGATTTCGAGCTTCAGACCGGCTTCGCGCTCGACGCGTTCGAGGAATTCGACACCGTTCTCGGCCGAGCGGCAGGCTTCCGTGGCGATCAGCCTTGCCTTCCTGATCTTGCGGCCACGCAATTTGTCACCGCAAACCTTGAGCGCCTCGACCGCCCGGTCCATCGCCGGCTGGCCGAGCCGGCCATTGGCGGTCAGCCCCTCGCCCAGCCTGACGATGCGCGAGAAGGCATCGATGACGCGGAACTGGCCGTGACGGGTGGGAACGGCGACCAGCAGCCGGCAGTTGTTGGTGCCGAGGTCCAGCGCCGCGAAAACCGGAAGCTCGTGCACCGGCGGCCGGCGGTTGCCCTGTTCGGGGCGCGCCACCGGAACGGCTGGCGAGATCACCGCCATCGGCTTCAGGTCCACGGCCACGACAGGGGCCCTGCCCGGCACCGGCGATCGATTCCCGTCGGGGCTCGCTTCGTCGCGCGCAAAAACCTTGCGCCCGCGCCTTCGCTTGCGCCGTTTCTTGGGTTTGCCCTTCTGGGACGCGTCGCCCGCCTGCCCATTCGCGGAGCGGGGCTCCGACGGGCGGCGTTGCTGCCAACCGGCTGTCCCCGAGCCTGATGACCCCGGGGAAGCGCTTGACGCGCCCACCTCCGGCGCGCTTGCGCCGGTGTCGCGGTCTTCCACTGTCGTTCCTTCCGGCGCCGCGCGAACCGGTGACGGACGCAGCAGGCGCTTTGGCATGTTTCAAGTTGCCGCCAGACTAACAGTGCCGCGCCCGATCACCAAGAGCCGCATGCCGAATTTTGCCGGCTGGCTGCACAGGGCGGCTTTTTGCGCTGGCGTAATGTACCGGCAAGGCCGGGTTGGTAGCGCAACGCTGGCGCGGCGCACGGCAAATCGGGACGGCATCGGGCGCGACAAGTGTTCGCGGTTGAATAGCCGGCTTCGATGAGGCATTTCTGAAATGAACGGGGAATTCGGGGCGCGTTCAGCCTCTCGACAGAAAAGGAAGCGGACAGGCAACGCATGGCAGTCGGGCAATGAACTGGAAACGCTATTTCTGGCCGGTCGTCGGCATCGGCGCGGTGATCTTCTCGCTGCTGTTGCTCTGGCATGAATTGCGCGGCGTCTCGCTCGACGATGTCTGGGAAGGGCTGGCGGCCATTCCCGCACGCGGCTGGATTCTGGCCGGCTTGAGCTCGATCGTCGCCTATGCCGCGCTCGCCGGCTACGATCACATCGCGCTGCTGCATATCGGCAAGAAAGTGTCGTGGCTGTTCGTGACGCTCTGTTCCTTCACCACCTATGCGCTGTCGCACAATATCGGCGGCTCGGTGTTTTCCGGCGCCGTCATCCGCTACCGCGCCTACGGCACCAGGGGCCTGACAGGCCAGGAAGTCGGCGTGCTGGTGGCGATCTGCTGGATAACCTTCGTGCTGTCGACGATTCTCGCCTCCGGCCTCGTGCTGGTGTTCGAGCCGCAGATTATCGACCGCTTCTCCGGCATCGCCCATCACGGCCTGTCGGAGGCGGCGGGACTAGCCATGCTGATCCTCATCGCCGCCTATATATTCGGCAGCTGGCTGCATCTGCGCCCGCTGAAGATCGCCAGCTTCCAGTTGCACTACCCGGCGCTGCCGATTGTCATCAGGCAGTTGCTGATCGGCCCGATCGAACTGCTGGCGGCGGCCGCAATCATCTTCTTCGCCCTGCCCGAGGTGAACAATCCGGGCTATTTCGTCGTGCTGGGCGTCTTCCTCGTCTCCTTCTCGGTCGCGCAGATCTCGCATGCGCCGGGCGGGCTCGGCGTGTTCGAAGTGGTCTTTCTCGCCGGGCTTTCCGACATGGACCCGGTCGGCGTGCTGGCCGCGCTGCTGGTGTTCCGGCTGTTTTATCTCATCATCCCGCTGATTCTCGGCCTCGGCGTGGTGCTGTTCTTCGAACGCTCACAGTTCAGCCGCAAGGAGAGCTGACGCGGATCGCATCCAGTGGGAACGCCGGCTTCCGGAGGCCGCGACAATTGAACCACAAAGCAGGCTTGACTATTTTCCGCTGGCGGCTACAAGGCAGCGCTCACAGCGGCTAGCCCGCTTGGCCCGCGCGGTTGGTGACCGCGCTTGCTGGGGAATAGGTTAACGGTAGACCCACGGACTCTGACTCCGTTAGTCCTGGTTCGAATCCAGGTTCCCCAGCCAAAATTCTGAAAGCACAACGATGATTTTGCAGGGAAGTTTTGCCCTGTTTGCTTCGCGTTGCTACGTTCGTGCAGGCTCCCTTGACGAGATCGCGTCATGCCCACCGATAGCCAGTTCATTCTCGAAAGCATCCGCCAGGGCTGCGTGGCGCTTGCCGAGGACGAATTCCTCATCGACAGGGTGGTGAAATATGTCGGCAATGGGCGGATCCGGTGGCACGTCGAGTTTCGCGGGCATCGCATCGAGTTTACGAGCGGCCAGATCAAGAAGCAGCCTACCTTCCGCAGGAAGGTGCTCGAACAGGCCGGCGTGCTGCCACCCCAGCGTGCCGGGGCCACCTACAGGCGATGGGCGCTCGATCTGAGGAAGAACGCCGTCGAGCTCCCCTGGCGCGACAGGCCGGTCGATGCCGGCTTCGCCATCAGCGGTCTTGTAAGTCTTGGCGGCGACCGCTGGACGGTTGACTACCAGGGCAAGGTCATCAAGTTCACGACAACCAAGCTCCGCCGCCAAACCAGTTTCCGTAAACGGATGCTGCTCAAGGCCAAGGTGCTGCCGCCCGAGATGGATCCGGCTGCCTACCGGAAGTGGATGGACTGGCTCATTCAGAACGCTACCGAGGCCGCACCGCAGGCCGGCAATGCTTTGATGAGCGAGAAAAGTTGGCTTGACGACCTGCCGGAACTGGCCGGCTGGCAAGACGAAAGGGCCAACTAAGGGCAGTTGTCGCGCCGGCGACGGCTACTCATGGCGTTTGCCATCCCCCGAGATTTCGGCACACATTGGTGGCGAAAGAATCTGGCCACGGCCAAGCTCGCGGCCGAGAAGCCTTTGAATGGAAGACATGGACCGCTTCGACCTCGGCAGCTACCGCCGCCCCATCTCCACCCGCTCGACCGAAACCCAGCGCTGGTTCGATATCGGGCTCAACTGGTGCTACGGCTTCAATCACGAAGAAGGCATCAAGTGCTTCGAGAAGGCGCTGGAAACGGACCCTGGCTGCCCGATGGTGCATTGGGGCATCGCCTATGCCGCCGGGCCTTTCTACAATCTGACCTGGAAAGAGCATGGCGAAGCCGAGGCCAACAGTGCGACGAAGCGTTGCTTCGACCATGTGCGGCTGGCGCGCGTCGGTGCGGCTGCGGCCAGCGAGGTCGAAGGGCGGCTGATCGAGGCGCTTGCCTCTCGGTTTCAGAAGCCGCATCGGGTGACGTTGCCGGAATTCGAACAGTGGGATGACGCCTATGCCGCGGCGATGCGGCGGGTTTACCGGGATTTTCCCGACGACCATGACGTCATGGCGCTGCTGGTCGAGGCGCTGATGATGCGAACCGTGCGGCGGTTGTGGAACCTCAAGACCGGTGAGCCGGCGCCGAACTCCGATGTCGTCGAGGCGCTGGATGTTTGCGAGCGCTCGATCCGCCTCGCCGACGAGGCCGGCATCGCCCAGCACCCGGCGATCGTCCATCTGCACATCCATCTCCTGGAAATGTCGACCCAGCCGGAGCGCGGCATACGCTCGGCCGATCTGCTCGGCGAGATGTGTCCCGACGCCGGGCACATGAACCACATGCCGGGGCATATCTATGTGCTGTGCGGCGACTATGAGAAAGCGAAGCTTGCGAGCGAGAAGGCGGTGCGCGCCAACGACCTCTATCTCGCTTATGCCGACGAGCCGACCTACTACCTGCTCGGCTGCTGCCACGACCTGCACCTGATGATGTTCACCTGCATGTTATCAGGCCAATACGCGCGGGCTTTGTGGGCCGCCGACAAGGTGCGCGGGCTGGTCACGCGCGATGTCGTCGCCATTGCCGACAGGCCAAAGCTCACGCAGACCGTGGAAGGCTACCACGCGATGAAATCGCATGTGCAGGTGCGCTTCGGCCGCTGGCGCGAGATCATCGACGAGCCTGATATAGCCGAACCTGGCCTCTACGTCCTGACGGCGGCCATGCAGCACTATGCCAAGGGTGTGGCGCATGCGGCGCTGAGGCAATTCCCCGAGGCTGAGCGGCAGCGCGAGCGGTTCCACCGGCATCTCGAAGGCGTTCCGGCCGAGCGCCGTTTTCTCAGCAACCCGACCCGCGCGTCTCTCGCGGTCGGTGCGGCCTTGCTCGATGGCGAGCTTGCCTATCATCAGGGCCTGCACGAGGAGGCCTATGGTCATCTCAGGCAAGCGGTCGAGCTGGACGATAACCTGTCCTACACCGAGCCGTGGGCGTGGATGCACCCGCCGCGCCATGCGCTGGCGGCGCTGCTTCTCGACCAGGGCCACGCGGCCGAAGCCGAGCAGGTCTATCGCGACGATCTTGGCATGAGCGGCAAAGTGCAGCGTTGCGCCCAGCATCCCGGCAATGTCTGGGCGCTGCACGGGCTGGTCGAATGCTTGAGCCGGCGTGGCGAGGCGGAAGAGCTGCCGGCGCTGCAGGCAAGGCTTGCCGTGGCGCTGGGCAAGGCGGATGTGCCGATCAGCTCGTCCTGCCTGTGCCGGACGAGCGTACAATCAGCGGCAAGCTGCTGCCATTGAGCGTGGCGCCTGAACTAGGCCAGCCACTTCTCATAGTCGGCCACCAGAAGGTGGAGCGGAGCGACGTCCTCGTCGATATTGGAAAAGCGGCCGATCGGTTCGCGGAAGACGTTGTCTGTGAGATCGTCGTTGACGGTCGAAACCTCGCCGATCAACACGTCCTTGCCCTCGGCCCAGAAGGCGTGCCAGACGCCAGGCAGCAGCGTCACGCTCTGGCCCGGATCGAGCTTCAGGAGCCCGCCCGCCGGCAGCCTGTGTATGGTGCCGTCGACCGGCACCGAAACCTCGGCCTTGGGGTCGACGCCGCCGTCGCGGTCATGCATGAAGAGTTCCAGCACCAGCTTGCCGCCACCACGGTTGATGATGTCCTCGGCCTTGATGTTGTGACGGTGCATCGGCGACAGCTGGTCCTTGCGCGAGATCATGATCTTCTCGGCGTAGAGCATGCCCATGCCCTTCTTCATGTCCTCGTAGCGGCCATTGCGGGTGGTGAATAGGAACAGGCCGAGTTCGTGGAATTTCTCTTGGCCGTAATCGGTGATGTCCCAGCCCATGCGCGAGGTGTGGATGGCCGAGGAGTCGACCTTGCGTGCCTTCATCTCTTCGGGCGACCAGTAGGCAAAGGGCGGCATGATGTAGCCGAACGAGCGGATGAAAGCGTCGGCTTCGCGGATGATTTCATTGATGGCGGAGCGTTTCATGATCATGACCCTTCGTGTCGATTTTGCTAAAGCGCGTCGCACTCAACGGCATTCATGTGACACGCTTTAGGTTGTTAGCACGCATGTCGTCATCCCAAAACCGCTGCGCACTTTTGGACGACATGCATTGCAAATCGCATAGCCGAACGCCGGTGCGGTGTCGATCCATTCTGCCTGTTCGAGCCCGGCGCGGCCCCGTCCATGGCCCACAGTTCGCCTGCGGCGTGACATCGCGTGCTTTCAGGCTCATAACCCTCACGAATTTTCACAGAGATCGCCGATGCCGACCATTCATGACCTCGATACGCCGTCGATTCTGATCGATGCCGCACTCGCCGAAGCCAACATCGCCCGCGCGCAAGCCCATGCCGACAAGAACGGACTGAAGCTCAGGCCGCACATCAAGACGCACAAGCTGCCTTACTGGGCCAAGAAGCAGGTGGCGGCCGGGGCCGTCGGCATCACTTGCCAGAAGATCGGCGAGGCCGAGGTGATGGCCGATGCCGGGCTGACCGACATTTTCCTCCCCTACAACATTCTGGGCCGCGCTAAGCTGGAACGGCTGAAGGCGCTGCACGGTCGTGTCGTCTTGTCTGTGACGGCCGACAGCGGGGAAACGCTGGAAGGGCTTGCCGCGACCTTCAGCGATCCCGGCCATGCCCTGCAGGTGCTGGTCGAATGCGACACCGGCATGGGCCGCTGCGGCGTGCAGACGGCCGACGAAGCGGTGGCTCTGGCGACAGCCATCGACCAGGCCAAGGGCCTCGCCTTTGGCGGGCTGATGACCTATCCGGCTGCCGGGCGCGCGGCGGAAGCCGAGGCCTGGCTTGCCGACGCCAAGCACGCGTTGGCGGCTTCAGGGCTCGCCTGCGAGCGCATCTCAAGCGGCGGCACGCCTGACATGTGGCGTTCCGCCGATGCCTCCGTCGTCACCGAATACCGGCCCGGCACCTATATCTATCTCGACCGCTATCAGGTCGCCAAAGGTGTCGGCAGCCTCGACGACTGCGCGCTGACCGTGCTCGCGACCGTGGTCAGCCATCCGACGCCAACGCGCGCCATCCTCGACAGCGGCAGCAAGGCGCTGTCGTCGGATACGCTGGGGCTGAAGGAATTCGGCGAGTTGCTCGGCATGCCCGGCGCACTGGTCACCGGCCTTAGCGAGGAACATGGCACCGTCACGCTGTCCAATGGCGCTGGCCTTCGCATCGGCGAGCGAGTGCGCGTGGTGCCCGATCATTGCTGCGTGGTGACGAACCTGTTCGACCAGGTCCATCTCATCGATGGCGACAAGGTGCTGGAAACGCTGCCGGTGGCCGCAAGGGGGCGGATGGGATAGTCGAAGGTTGAGTACCCGCGATCGGTCATGCACGAGCGAAGCGACGTGGCGCAGACCCGAGGATGACCAAGGCGTATGGGGCCCCGCTAGTCGCCAATGGCGGCGCTGGGCATATCTAAGCCCGCTCCGCCTGCCTTGCCGCAACCCTGCGCATGGCAATTACCCGGCGGCGGAAAATCTCGTTGCGCATGGCCATCAGATGCAGCGCGAAGAACAGCACGGTGAAGCCGACGGCCATCACCAGCAATGGCCACAGCAGGCTCGGATCGATGGTCGGGCCATCCACGCGGAACACAGAGGCCGGCTGATGCAGGGTGTTCCACCAGTCGACCGAGAATTTGATGATCGGGATGTTAATGAAGCCGACCAGCGTGATGATGGCGGCGGCCCAGGCGGCGCGGCTGGCGTCGTCGAGGGCGCGGGTCAGCGCGATGATGCCGAGATACATGAGGAACAGGACGAAGACCGAGGTCAGCCTGGCGTCCCAGACCCACCAGGTGCCCCACATCGGCTTGCCCCAGATCGAACCGGTGATCAGCGCCAGCGCGGTGAAGACGGCGCCAATGGGTGCGGCCGACTTCAGCGCGACATCGGCCAGCGGATGGCGCCAGACCAGCGTGCCGAGCGCGGCGACCGCCATCAGCGTGTAGCACATCATGGCGAGCCAGGCGAAAGGCACGTGGATGTACATGATGCGAACCGTGATGCCCTGCTGGAAATCCTCGGGCGCGGTGAAGCTCATATAGAGGCCAATGGCGAGGATGAGCGCGGCAAGCGCCGACAGCCACGGCACGACCTTGTCCGCAATCCCGACGAACCGCGTCGGGTTGGCAAGATCTGTCCAGCCGCTCAGGCGTGAAGTCGTGTCGCTCATACGGCTCTAGATAGACCGGCAACGGGTTTTCGGCAATCGAGTGGTATATCGCGGCGGCTCTTTCCTTCAAAGGAAGACCTGCCGCCGCGAAGACCTGCCTCAGGCGGCCTCGTGCACGGAGCGGCTGAGGCGGCGGACCTCCTCGTCGTTGAGCAGGCCGCCGGCGCGCAGCAGGCTGGCGAAGCGGCCGTTGCGCAGCGACAGTTCGGCGAAGCCGCCCATCTCGACCACCCTGCCCTTGTCCATGAACACGACCAGATCGGCGTCGCGCACGGTGGTCAGGCGGTGGGCGATGATGAAGGTGGTGCGGTCACGGCGCAATTCGTCGATCGCTTCCTTGACGCGATCCTCGGTCTCGACGTCGAGCGCGCTGGTCGCCTCGTCGAGCACCAGGATCGGCGCATCCTTCAACACGGCACGGGCAATGGCGATGCGCTGGCGCTCGCCGCCGGACAGCTGGCCGCCACGTTCGCCGACCACAGTGTCGTAGCCATTGCTCTTGGCCAGGATGAAATCCTGCGCGGCGGCCGCGGCGGCGGCGGCGTGGATCTCGTCGTTGGTCGCGTCGGCCCGGCCGACCCGGATGTTGTCCTCGATCGAGCGGTTGAGCAGTCCCGCATCCTGGAACACAGTGGCTATCGAATGGCGCAGCGACTTGCGGGTCACGGTGCGGGTATCGATGCCGTCGATCAGGATACGGCCGCTGGACGGCGAGAAGACGCGCTGCAGCAAGTTGATGAGCGTGGTCTTGCCCGCACCGGTCGGCCCGACGATGGCCACGGTCTGGCCGGCCTGAACCTCGAAGGACACGTCGCTGACGCCCTGCCCCGAATTGGGGAACTCGAAGCTGACATCCTCGAAACGGACATGGCCGGTGACATTGACAAGGTCGCGCAGGCCGTCCGGCTCGGCGGCATCGGCGGCCGAGTCCTCGAGCTTGTAGAAATCCTCGAGCTTGGCGCGGGCTTCCGAAATCTGGTTGGCGAAAGCCGACATCTGGTCGAGCCGCGAGATCAGCAACGTGGCAAAACCGGTGAAGGCAATGACGTCGCCGATGCGCAGCTGGCCGTGGGTAACCAGATAGGCACCGATCAGCAGCACCACCATCATCGAGATCGTCGACGACAGGCGGTTGAGCGCGTTGGCGATGGCCCACCAGTCAAGCACCGGGTTCTGCGCGTCGAGCAGGCTCTTGACATAGCTGCGCAGCGTCTCGGCTTCATAACCGAGGCGGTTGTAGCTCTGCAGCACGGCGACGTTGCTCACCGAGTCCGTCACATGCGCGAACACCTTGTGGTAGTGGCGCTCGACGGCGGCCTGGCCTTCCTTTGTGCGCTTCATCACCAGGCGGCCGATGCCGACATAGAGAACGCCGAGGACGAGCAGGACCATCGACATGCGCAGATCCATGCTGAGCGCCGTCGGAACCAGCAGGACGAGGGCTACGGCGGTAGACAGATGCTGGCGCATGAATTCGAGCCAGAGGCTGAACAGCGTCTCGACGGCACGCAGAAGCGTGTGGAGGGCGTTCGAGGTGCCGCGCTGATGATGCCAGGAGAGCGGCATGGTGATGACGCGCTCGAAGGACTGGCAGAGCACTTCGCTGCGCCTTGCATGCGCGAACCGGTCCGCGCCGCGCGCCACCAGCACGAAAGCGAGAACGTTGAAGGCGCCAATGCCCGCCCAGACGGCAAGCGTGGAGAAAACCGAACCCTTCGTGGAAATCGCGTCGATAACCCGGCCAAACAGGATCGGCTCGAGGATCGCGATGGCTGCAAGAGCGACGTTGGCGGCACAAATCAGCGCGACGCGCTTCTTGTCGGCAGCCAGATACCCCAGCGCTCTCCAATAGATTTGCAGAAGTGACACTTCAGCTACTCCGCCAACTCTCTATTGTGCCCAACATAATATTGTGCACTGCACCATTTCCTGACACGTAACGGTTGATGCGTCGCAAAACAATGCTCGTCTATCCCTTCCGTTCCCATTTAGCGAACAAAAGATGACGACGATACGAAATCTGACGTGATCACCTAACGGTTTGAGATAAAAGGTGAAATGTCAGCCTTGCGGCAAAATCATGGCAGCGCTCAAGCACTGCCACATTTTTAATCACAGCGGGGTGAAGCGGCCCGATTTCCAGGCGCGCGAGGTGACGCGCCACGGATCGCGCGCAAGTAACGGGAAGCGGCTTCGCGCGTCCCGGAGGACGCGCGACATGTTGATCCAACCTGTTGATTTTACGCCGGTATCTTGACCACGACCTCGGCCTGGCTGCCAGCTTTGGGTTCGAAGGACGCCGATTTCGTCTTCGAACCATTGACTTCGAGCAAGATCGTCTTGGCCTTCTTGTCGCGAATGACCTGCACCTTGATCTCCGCGCCCAGCATCTTGAGCGAAGCCTGATAGCCATCCCAGTGGCTGGGCAGCTTCGGCCGGAACGTGATCTGCTTGCCGCGCCGTTCGATGCCCAGAATGCCTTCTACCGCGGCGCGGTAAAGCCAGCCCGCCGAGCCGGTGTACCAGGTCCAGCCGCCGCGCCCGCCCTTGTTGCCGACTGCACTGTCGTCGCCGGCATAGATATCGGCGGCCACCACATAGGGCTCGACGCGGTAGTGCTCGGTCGAGGCCTCGTCGAACGCGTGGTTGACCGGGTTCAGCATCGAGAAGCAGCGATAGGCTTCATCGGTCTGCCCCATCTCCGCCAGAGCAATGACGAACCACGTCGCCGCATGGGTGTACTGGCCGCCATTCTCACGCACGCCAGGTGGATAGCTCTTGATGTAGCCGGGGTCCTTGTCCGTCTTCGAGAAGGGCGGCGTGAACAGCTTGACGATCTTGAGATGATCGTCGACGAGCAGTTTCGTTGCCTGCTGCATCGCCGTGGTCGACCGCGCCGGGTCGCCCTCGCCCGAAAGCACGCTCCAGGACTGGGCGATGGAGTCGATCTTGCACTCCTGCGACGTGCGCGACCCCAGGGGCGTGCCGTCATCGAAACTGCCGCGCCGGTACCACTCGCCGTCCCAGGCCGTGCTTTCAAGCGCCCGCTTCAGCGCATCGGCATGCTTTGCCCAGGCCTGTGCACGCTTGGTGTCGCCCTCGCTCTTGGCGACCGCGGCGAAGTCGCCAAGCGTCTTCAAAAGGAACCAGCCCAGCCAGACGCTCTCGCCCTTGCCATGCTCGCCGACACGGTTCATGCCGTCGTTCCAGTCGCCGCCAAGGATCAGCGGCAGGCCGGCTGGACTGCTGCGCTTGATGGCAAGGTCGAGCGCACGCGCGCAGTGGTCGTAGAGCGAGACCGTCTTCTTCGAGATTTCAGGGGTGAAGAAGGCGTCGTGCTCGCCTTCGCCCAGCGCCTGTCCGTCGAGGAAAGGCAGTTGCTCCTTGAGGATGGTGGCGTCGCCTGTCACCCAGAGATAGCGGGCTGTGGCGTGAGCCAGCCAAACCACGTCGTCGGAGATCATGGTGCGCACGCCGGCGCCGGTGCGCGGCAGCCACCAATGCTGCACGTCGCCTTCCGGGAACTGCCGCCGCGCAGCGTTGAGGATCTGGTCGCGCGCCAGCGTCGGATCATGCGCCAGCAAGGCCAGCGTGTCCTGCAACTGGTCGCGGAAGCCGAAGGCGCCGCTTGCCTGGTAGAAGGCCGAACGGGCCCGGATGCGGCACGCAAGGCTCTGATACGGCAGCCAGTGATTGACCATGGCATCAAGAGCCTTGTCCGGTGTCTCGACCTGGATGGTGTCGAGGAAGGCGCGCCATTCGCGCTCATTGTCGGCCAGGCGTTGGTCGAAATCCTTGCCCCGATGCTTCTGCACCAGCGCGCTCGCCTGCGCCGCGGACTCGGCATCGCCGAGAAGCCAGAGGAGCGTGACGTCGCCGCCGGCCGGAATCTCGATGTCACGGGCGATCGCCGCGCAAGGATCGTCTCCGGCCTCGACGCGGCCCGACAGGGCGGCGCCGCTCAGCACCGCCTGCGGCAGCTCGCTCGACCCGTGCCGGCCGAGGAATTCGGCGCGGTCCGTCGTGACCGAATGGATGCCGGTGTCGGCGGCAAGGAAAGCCACCCGCTCGCTGAAATCCAGCCCGTAAGGGTTTTGCGCCAGCAACGCGCCGGTGGTGCCGTCGCGGGACGGCACTATGGTCGCAGCCGTGCGCGAGCGATGCCCACCGAGCACCCATTCCGCATAGGCATAGACGCGCAGCCGCGCCGGTACCGGGCCGGAATTCTGGATACGCAGCCGCGTGATCTTCACCGGATCGATGGGATCCACGACATGGGTCAGGTCCATCGACAATTGTCCGCGCTTCGAGCGGAAGGTCGAGAACCCCTGGCCGTGCCAGGCTTCGTAGGTCATCGAAGGATCGCGCACCACCGCCGCCAGCGGGGAGAACGCCTTGCCGCTGGCCTGATCGTAGATATAGACGCCCTCGCCCGGACGGTTGGAGACCGGATCGTTCGACCATGGCGTTATCTGGTAGTCGCGGCTGTTGCGGCTCCAGGTGAAGGCTGCGCCCTCGGCCGATGTGTGGAAGCCGAACGAGGCGTTGGAGACAACGTTGATCCAGGGCTGCGGCGTGGTGCGCCGGCCGGCCAGCCGCACCACATAGTGCCGTCCGTCGCCGTCGAAGCCGCCGAAACCGTTCCACTGGCTGAGACCCGAGCCATCGGCGCTGACATCGGCCACCGCCGACGAGGCAAACGCATGCACATGTGGTGCATGCGCCGCAGTTTCGCGCGGGACCGGCAAGCCGGGCGTCTGCAGACCATCTCGCGCCTGCAGCGCTGCCGCCTCGGCCCGTTCGATCTGGTCGAAGATGGTGCCGTTGCGCGTATGCAGCACGACCCGGGCGACGGCGAGCAGCGTTTTGTAAGTGGTTTCCTCCATCAGGTCGCGGCGCACCGCGAATATGTGCTGGCGCGGACCGAGTTCCTTGCCGCGCAACCGGCTGTTTTCGCACAGCGTCTCGACCGCGCGCTGCAGGTCCTGGACATAGGACGAGGCCTGCTCGTTGACGACGACGAAGTCGATCATCATGCCGCGGGTGCGCATATATTCCTGGAAGCGCAAGGCCTGGGCGACGATCTCCAGATCGGCGACGTCGCCGATCCTGACCAGGAAGATCGGGAAATCGCCCGAAATGCTGGTCGGCCACAGGCTCGACTGCTTGCCGAGCCCCGAAGCGATGGATTCGGCCGGCAAACGCAGGAACGGATCGGGATAGATCAGATAACGCGCCAGTTTCTGCACGTTGGCGGCATCGGTCAGGCTGAGGCCCATATGGCGGGTCTGCACCTGGCTGCGCGTCCAGGCGAGCATGGCCTGGCGGGCGAAGCTTTCCTGATGGTCGAGGCGGTTTATCGCCTCTTCCAGTTCAGCGCGATTGGCCCCGACGACTGTCCAGAAGGTCAGTGATATCTTCTTGTTGGCGGGCACGCGCACCTGACGGCGCAGCGAGGCGATCGGATCGAGCGTGAATCCGGAATGGCCGCCGAGCCTGGCGCCCGGATCGAAGGCCGCGGCATCGGCGATGGTGCGGCCCCGGCCGATGAAGGCGCGCCGGTCGGTCTCGGCCTCGGCATCGCGCGCCGGCCCGGACGGATCGGTGACGAAATGCACCAGGGTGACGTCGGGCTCGCTGGTCTCGCGCTTGCGGCGCGTGGCGAAGATCGCGCCATTGTTGGCGGCGATTTCCGTTTCCACGAACATTTTCGAGAAAGCCGGATGCGCGTTGTCCGAAGCCTCCGAACCCAGCACCAGCTCGGCAAAGGACGTCACTTCGATGTGACGGTCGGATGTACTCTCATTGTAGAGGGTGATCCGGCGGCCCTCGCCATTGCCTTCGGAAATGACGATGCATTCCACCTCCGAGCGCAGCGTGCCGGCCGATTTGACGAAGCTCGCCTTGTCGTCGGAGAACAGGGTTTGGGTCTTCTCCTCGGGCGCGCGCTTTGGCTCCGCCGTTGCCGACCACCAGTCTCCAGTGCTGACGTCACGCAGGAAGATGTAAGAGCCCAGACGGTCTTCGACCGGATCGGGCTGCCAGCGGGTTACGGAAAGATCACCCCAGCGGCTGTAGCCGGAGCCGGTCGCGGTCACCATCACCGAATAGCGGCCGTTCGACATGACATTGGTCGAACGCAGCGCGCGCAAGGGATCGAGCACGATGCGGGTATCGGGGCTTTCGGTTTCGGTTTCGTCCTTGGCACGCTCGTCGGCCTCGGTGCGGACGGTGGCGGTCGGAATGTCGCGCGGCGCCCTCTCCTGCAGCAGAAGTTCGGCCGATTCGATGACCGGATCGCTGTGGAAGCGATCGCGCAAGCGGCCTTCGAAGATGGCATCAGCGACGGCGGCGATCGACATGCCCGAATGGTGGGCATAGTAGTTCAGCACGACCGCATGGTTGGTGCCTTCGGGCACGCGCTGCGGGGTGAAGTCGACCGCATCGTAGTAGCCATGCGGGCCCATCGCGCCGATTTCGCGCAGCCGGGCCAGGTTCTGCACGGCTTCACGCGGGTTGAACTGCGCCGCCAGGATGGTGGCATAGGGCGCGATCACCGTGTTCTGGCCAAGGCCGCGCTTCAGTCCGAGACCCGGGACGCCGAAATTGGTGTACTGATAGGTGAGTTCCCGGTCGCGGGCATTGTAGGCCGCTTCCGAAATGCCCCACGGCACGTTCTTCTGCCGGCCGTACTGCATTTGGCGCTTGATGATCAGCTTGCTGGTCTGGTTGAGGATGGAGCCTTGCGGTTCCTTCATCACCAGCGGCGGCATCAGATACTCGAACATCGAGCCGGACCACGACATCAGAGCGCCCTGGAAGCCGATCTCGACGATCGGGCGGCCAAGCCTGAACCAGTGCTCGGTCGGCAGGTCGCCCTTGGCGATCGCGAACAGGCTGGTCAGGCGCGCCTCGGAGGCGAGAAGGTCGTAGCAGCTCTCGTCGAGCTGATGTTCCTCGACGCGGTAGCCAATCGACAGGAGCTTGCGCTCCGGCCGCATCAGGAAGGCGAACTCCATCTCGAAGGCGAACCGGCGCGTGCGCTCGCGCAAGGTGAGCAGCTTGGCGCGCAGCGCCTCGACGGCGTTCTCGTCGCTGTGGGCGTCGTGGACATGCGCCTCGCAGGTGGCTTCAAGCCTTGCCGCCCAGTCGACGATGACATCACTCTGCGGCGATGCCGCCTCGGTGTGGATGGCGGTGGCGAGCTTACGAATTTCGCCGGCCAGCACCGCCAGGTTGATGGTGCGGATCGAGGCCATCTCCGGCTGTGCCTTGATCGTCTCGACCGCGCGCCGCATACCATCGAGGCGATCGACAAGGCGTTGACGCAACGGGCGCAACTGGCGGCGGTCGTCAGGCAGATCGTCGAGGCTTTCGCTGAGAATGGTGACGGTGTCGAGAATGCCCTCGAAATCGCCTTGCAGATGGACGGAAGGCGCTTCCGCCCATTCCGCGCAGGCAGCCGCCACCGCGACCAGGTGGCCGGCGAGATTGCCGCTGTCGACCGCTGAAATGTAAAGCGGATAAAGCGGCTTCAGCGTTGTCGTGTCGTACCAGTTGAAGAGATGGCCACGGCTGCGCGGCATGCTCTCGATGGTCGTCATGGTGGCATCGATGCGGGTGATGGCGTCGGAAAGGCTGATCCAGCCGAAATCGCGCGCCGAGACGACCGAGAGCAAGTAGACGCCGACATTGGTCGGCGAGGTGCGCGGTGCCACCACCGGCGCCGGACTCTCCTGGAAATTGTCCGGCGGCAGATTGTGGTGTTCGGCCGTCACGAAAGTCTCGAAATAGTGCCAGGTGCGCCGCGCCACGGTGCGCAGCGTGTGGATGTCGGCCTGCGATATGCGCAGCCGGTCCTCGGTCTCGGCCGAGCGGCTGATCCAGCTGGCGATCGCCGGCGAGCCGATCCAGAACAGGGCGAAGAAGAAGGCGACGAAAGCGCCGGTGGAATCGGCCAGCACCGGAATGGCAAGGCCGACAAAGCCGATGATCACGGCGCCATACATCATGCCGTAGTAGGAGCCGACATCATTGTCGCCGGCCTTGTGGGCCTGCGAGGCGGTGCGCCACTCCAGGAGGTTCTGTCGGCTGACGAACAGCCGGTAGAGCGTGCGCGCGATGGCGTCGCCCATCATCCAGGCATTGTGCGCCATCAGCACGATCTTCAGCGCCACCATGGCGGTGCCGAAGGCGACATCGCGGGCGAGCGCCGAGAAATGGCCACGCGGCGTCTGGTCGCCGCTCTTGGGCAGGATGGCGTTGACGACATCGAAGGTCGGCGCCATGAACAGGCTGAGGATCAGCAAGGCCTGCCACTGCGCGGCTTGCGTGAAAGGCAGCAAGGTCCAGCCGGCGATCGCGGCCATCACCCAGAAGATCGGCGTCAGCGAGCGGCGCAGATTGTCGACCATCTTCCAGCGCGACAGGGCCGGAACGCCGGAGCGCGGATTGAAGATGTATCCCAGAAGCTGCCAGTCGCCGCGCGCCCAGCGATGGTGGCGTGAGGCGTCCACCGAGTAGCGGGTCGGGTAATCCTCGACCAGCTCGACGTCGGTGACGAGCGCGGCGCGCGCCAGCGCGCCTTCGAGCAGGTCGTGACTGAGGATGGTGTTTTCCTCGATGCGGCCTTGCAAGGCAGCCTCGAAGGCATCGACATGATAGAGGCCCTTGCCGGTAAAGGAACCGTCGCTGAAGACGTCCTGATAAAGATCCGAAACCGCGAAGACGTAAGGATCAAGGCCGCGATTGGCCGAGAAGACGCGCTGGAAGAACGAGGCCTCGTCGCCGCTGGTAAGCGAGGCGGTGATGCGCGGCTGCAGGATGGTGTAACCGGCGGTGACGACGCGCCTGGTGGCGTCGAAATGCGGGCGGTTGAGCGGATGACAAAGCTTGCCGACAAGGCTCGACACGGCATCGCGGGTGGTGCGGGTGTCGGCGTCGAGCGTCATCACATGGACGACCTTTTCCGGCAGCGGGACTTCGAGCGGCAGGAAGGTGGTATCGCTGTCGCCACGCAGCAGGAGATCGAGTTCGTGCAGCTTGCCGCGCTTGCGCTCCCAGCCCATCCAGCAGCCTTGAGCGGCGTTGTAGAGCCGGCGGCGATGCAGGATGTAGAAGCGCGGCGCGCCCTCGGAGGGATAGCGCGCGTTGAGACGGGCGATTTCGGCGCGGGCGAAGTCGAGGATCTCAGTGTCGGCCGCATCGATCTCGACCTTGCTGTCGGGCCAGTCCGACAGCAGCGCGAAATGGATTTCGTCCGCTAGGTTGGCAAGGTAGTGGACTTCGATGTTGCGGATGTTCTCCTCGACATCGTCGCGCGAGCCGATCAGCGACGGCACGACCACCAGGGTACGCGCCTCCGGCGGCACGCCGTGCCTGTAGTCATAGCCGATCAGGCGGGTCGGCTTGAGGAACAGCGAGACCACGGTGTTGAAGAAGGCGAGCGCGCCTTCGCTGGCCGGCACGGCAAATAGGGCCAGCATCAGCACGATCGACGGCACCGACAGGCCGAGGTTGGACAGCGCGTTGCCCGACAGGACGAGCAGCAGGACGGTCAGCGCAAAGACAGGCAGGACAATGCCGAGCCATCCGGTCTTGGCGAAGGTCCGCTTGACCGTCTGGCTGATCGTGGGCCGGTAACCGATCGCCTTTTCCAGCTCCAGCCGGCGTGGGCCAACGAGGTAGAAACCGACATCGGTGTGAGCCGACGCGGCCTGGGCATCGGCCTCTTCAGAGCCGTCAGGGACGGTCTCGCCGGCGGCATGGCCGGCCAGCTCGATGGCTTTTTCGGCGACACGGTATTCCGACAGGTTCGAGCGACGCGCCAATTCCTCGATCGCAGTGCGGTATTGATCGCGCGAGAAGAAGTCGAGCGCGGCGAAATCGGTGCGCTCGCGAAGTACGGTATCGATGCGGCTGACGCCTTCGAACCACACTGTCCAATCGACGTCGTTGATCAGGCGCAGGCCGCGCACGATGTTGCCGGTGGTGACATTGCCGCTGGACAGCGTCTGATGCTCGGAAATGATGATTTCCTCGGCATCCGAGCCGGTCTTCTCGAGTTCGCCTTCCAGCCACTCCAGCGCCTTGCCGGCGTTCTGCGATCCGTCGCGCAGACGATAGAGAAGCTGGGTGGCAAAGGTGGTGTCCTGCGCGTGCGCGCTGAAATTGGCCAGGATCGCCTGCCGGTCGGGATTGTCGTCGGTCGCCAGCACCTTGTCGGCAACGTCATTGGCGATCTGGCGCATCTGGCGGGTGCGGTTGACCCTGACCGCCAGGCGCCGGAGGTTCTCGATCAGCACGAAGCGCAGCAGCGAGGGCAGTGCCCAGAGTTCGCCGATCTTCAGCGGCTCGACCGACTGGAAGCCCTGGACGATGGCTTTGAACATGGTCGCCGAGACCGAACTGTCGGAATGCGCGACATAGGTCCAGGCCAGCGCCAATGCGCGCGGCACGGTGCCGCCATCGGGCAGTTTCAGTGTCGGCAATTGCTTGTAGAAGCGGCGCGGCAGGTCGCGCTTGACCTGGAAAATGGTTTCCTCGATCAGATAGTTGTTGTCGAGCAGCCATTGCGCGGCCGGGGTTATGGTTTCCCCCCTCGCCTGCGCGGCATTGGTCGACCGGTAGACTTCGAGGATCTTCTTGGCGCTGTCGCGGATGCGGGCCTGGAAGTCGAACGGGATCAAGCCGAACAGATCCGTCAGATCGCCCTTGGCCAGGCTTTCGCCGAGCAACCGGAGCCGTTCCTCCGGCAGGTATGTCGACCTGATCGGCTCTTCCGTGATGGCCGGGAAGCTCGCGCTGGTCTTCTCGATCTGGGCTGGATTCGTCTGAATATTCATTGAAAATTCCGTAAGCGGGCGGGTCGCGGCGTCACCGCCACGGCAATGGCCCTAAAACCGGTTCAAATGCAATTGGTTGCATCAACCCCTATGCCGAAAGTTTGTTTCCGCACCACGACAGGGCGTCATCTTTCGACCAAACTCAAAGACGAGCGCCCCTCGCTCCCGTCAGGATCGATCGACGGAGAGGATTCGGGCTTTTTCGTGATGCCGCCGCCAGCTTACGCTATATTTCGCCGGCGTTGCGATCATGTTTGGAAACAGGCGGTAACCGTCGGCGCGAAACGCGTCAGAAAGCGGCCGCGATCCGGATCACGAACAGTGTCGTATCCGATGCGGCTTCAACGCGCAGAGCCAAGGCCTCCGGGCCGATCAGCAGCGCGTCGAGCGGCCCAAGACGGGCCGGCCCGGCGGCAGGGAAAACGGCTTCGCCCTTGTGGCAGAGGATGAGGGTCGAGCGGGCATTGACGGCGATGTCCATGGGCCGCGAAATGACTAGACGCTCGACCTGATGCAACATGCGGCCGCGACGGGTCATGACGTTGAGGTCGGTGATCGGGCCGGCGATAAGCGCCGCACTGGTCGGCTGGTCGGCCGGAAAGGAAAATGGCGGGCGAGCCGCCGTTAACCGCTCCGGCGGCTGGCCGGAGACATCGAGCACGATCCCCTCGCCTTCCAGCACCGAGAGCGTGCGGTCGATGCCGGCAAAGCTGGAGAACGGTCCGCTGCCTTCTACGCGGGCCATCGAGACGCGCCAGTCGAAATCGTCGAGGCCGGCGCCGTCGGGTGAGACCGATATCTCGGTCGTCGTGCCGCCGCCGTTCTTCCACGGCATGACGCGGTAGTCGGCGGCACGAAGGATGCGCATGGTTAGCCCTCCGCTATGGCTACGGGCGTTCGAAACTCGAAAAGCCGATTCCGCGGCTTTTCGCCTGCCTGCTGCCGGACGTTTCTCACCCCAGTATGCCCGGCAGGTTGAGCTGGTGCTCTTTCGCGCATTCGATGGCGATGTCGTAGCCGGCATCGGCGTGGCGCATGACGCCGGTCGCCGGGTCGTTCCACAGCACGCGCTCCAGGCGCTTTGCCGCCTCCGGCGTGCCGTCGGCGACGATGACCATGCCCGAATGCTGGGAGAAGCCCATGCCGACGCCGCCGCCATGGTGCAGCGACACCCAGGTGGCGCCCGAGGCGGTGTTGAGGAGCGCGTTGAGCAGCGGCCAGTCGGATACCGCGTCGGAACCGTCTTTCATCGCCTCGGTTTCGCGGTTTGGCGAAGCGACCGACCCGGAATCGAGGTGATCGCGGCCGATCACGACCGGTGCCTTGAGTTCGCCCTTGGCCACCATTTCATTGAAGGCGAGGCCCAGCCGGTGGCGATCGCCGAGGCCGACCCAGCAGATGCGCGCCGGCAGACCCTGGAAGGAGATGCGCTTGCGCGCCATGTCCAGCCAGTTGTGCAGATGGGTGTTGCCGGGCGTCAACTCCCGCACCTTGGCGTCGGTCTTGTAGATATCCTCTGGGTCGCCGGAGAGAGCCGCCCAGCGGAACGGCCCGATGCCGCGGCAAAACAGAGGACGGATATAGGCCGGCACGAAGCCCGGGAAAGCGAAGGCATTTTCAAAGCCTTCGTCCTTGGCGACCTGGCGGATATTGTTGCCATAGTCGAGCGTCGGCACGCCAGCGTTCCAGAACGCCACCATCGCCTCGACATGTTCGCGCATCGAAGCGCGGGCCGCCTTCTCGACGGCCTTTGGATCGCTGACGCGCTTCTCGCGCCACTCGGCCATGGTCCAGCCCTTCGGCAGATAGCCGTTGATGGGGTCGTGCGCCGAGGTCTGATCGGTGACCATGTCGGGACGAATGCCGCGCCTGAACATCTCCGGCACGATCTCGGCGGCGTTGCCGAGCAGCCCGACCGACTTCGCCTCGCCGGCCTTGGTCCAGCGCTCGATCATTTCCATCGCCTCGTCGAGCGTCTCGGCCTTCTCGTCGACATAGCGGGTGCGCAGGCGGAAATCGATCGAATCCGGGTTGCATTCGATGGCCAGGCAGCAGGCGCCGGCCATGACGGCGGCCAGAGGCTGCGCGCCGCCCATGCCGCCGAGGCCGCCGGTCAGGATCCACTTGCCCTTGAGGTTGCCGTTATAGTGCTGGCGACCGGCCTCGACGAAGGTTTCGTAGGTGCCCTGCACGATGCCTTGCGTGCCGATATAGATCCAGGAGCCGGCCGTCATCTGGCCGTACATCATCAGGCCCTTCCTATCGAGCTCGTTGAACTTCTCCCAGGTCGCCCAATGCGGCACCAGATTGGAATTGGCGATCAGCACGCGCGGCGCGTTGGAATGGGTCTTGAAGACGCCGACCGGTTTGCCCGACTGCACCAGCAGCGTCTCGTCCTCGCCCAGCGTCTTCAGCGAGGCGACGATGCGGTCGAAATCGTTCCAGGTGCGCGCTGCCCGGCCGATGCCGCCATAGACGACCAGTTCGTTCGGATTCTCGGCGACCTCGGGGTCGAGATTGTTCATCAGCATGCGCAGTGGCGCTTCGGTCGTCCAATAACGGGCGTTGAGCTTGTCGCCGCGGGGGGCGCGCACTTCGCGGATATTGTGGCGGGGATCGTTCATCATTGTCCCTTTCGGATGAGATGTGCGGGGTTGCGGTGGCCGTCGGCGCTGATCCAGGTCACCTGTTCATGCGCGGGGTCGGCGGTATCGATCGTCATGTCGTAGCAGGCCCAGGCATCGGAAGGCGGCCAGAGCGAGCAATATTGGTCGCCGCGCACGTCCCAGCGGCCTTCCTGGTGGCGGCCGTCTCTGGTGTAGGTCGTGGCGCCGCCATCATCGAATTCCTGCGACCAGTTATCGCCCTGGACATGCGCGCCTTTGAGGGCAGCCAGGATCTCGGGACCTTTCATGGCGACCTCGGCGGCAACCGCCGATGAGCCAGAGGCAGCGGCAAGCAGCGCAAGAAGAGCAGTCCTGGCAAATCCGGTCATTGCACTCCTCCCAGTCGGACTGTCAGCTTTTTGCCCAGTCGATCGCGGTTTCGAGGATGGTCTTCAGCGTCGCGCGGATCGGCGCGGCATAGGTCGCGTCGTAAGGAACCGGCCAATTTTCAGGTGATCCCTTCCCGGACGGCTCGCGCATGTAACCGCGGTTGGACAGCTCCATCTGCAAGGCATGGACCCCGGCCTGCGGCTGGCCGAAGCCGCGGGTGATCGAGCCGCCCTTGAAGCGGCCATTGACCACCCAGCTCTCTCCGGTCGCGGCGAGGATGGCAGCCACCTTTTCCTGAAGCCTCGGGTCCGTGCTCTTGCCGTCATTGGTCCCCAGGTTGAACACGGGCAGTGTGCCTTCGAAGAGGCGTGGCAACACCGAACGGATCGAATGGCAATCGTAGAGCACGATCTTTTCGTGCATGCCGCGCAACCGCTCGATCTCGGCCTGCAAAGCCGCGTGATACGGCGCAAAATAGGTCTCGCGGCGCCGGTCGATCTCGGAAGGCCCTGGCTCCTCGCCCATACGGTACAGCGGATCGCCGTCGAACGTGTCGGTCGGGCAAAGCGTGGTGGTTGCCTGCCCTGGATAGAGCGAGACGCCCGAGGGATCACGGTTGACATCGATGACGGTGCGCGAGATGGCGGTGTGGACGACAGTCGCGCCAAGGTCGGCGGCGAAATCATAGAGATTGTCGATCCACCAGTCGCAGTCGCGCCGGCCGAGCCATGGCGACACCAGCCGGCTTTCGAGGCCAGCAAGATCGATGCCGGTATGCGGGATCGACACCAAAAGGGGTGCCGTGCCGCGTGTGACGGTGAGCCAGGGAGTGGCGGTCATCACGCCGCCCCCGCAATTCCCGGCAGCGCTACAGCGCTCGCGGCCCTCACGGCCGCACCACCGCGCACCATGGCGATCGCCTTTTCCATGTCGGGATGGAAGTGGCGGTCATTGTCGAGATGCGGCACCTCGGCGCGGACCAGCTTGCGCACGGCCTCCAGCGCATCGCTCGAGGCCAGCGGCTGGTGGAAATCGCAGCCTTGCGCGGCGGCCAGCAATTCGATGCCGATCACGGCGGTGGCATTCTCCACCATGCCGATCAGCCGGCGCGCGCCATGCGCGGCCATCGAGACGTGGTCTTCCTGGTTGGCCGAAGTCGGGATGGAATCGACCGATGCCGGATAGGCCTTCTGCTTGTTTTCCGAAACGAGCGCGGCCGCCGTCACCTGCGGGATCATGAAGCCGGAGTTGAGGCCGGGCTTCGGCGTCAGGAAGGCCGGCATGCCAGACAGCGCCGGGTCGACCAGCATGGCAATGCGGCGTTCCGACAGCGAGCCGATCTCACAGACCGCCAGCGCGATCATGTCGGCGGCGAAGGCCACAGGCTCGGCGTGGAAATTGCCGCCCGAAAGCGCGGTATCGTCCTCGGCGAAGATCAGCGGATTGTCGGTGACGCCATTGGCCTCGGTTTGCAGCGTATCGGCGGCCTTGCGCAGCACGTCGAGGGCGGCGCCCATGACCTGCGGCTGGCAGCGCAGGCAATAGGGATCCTGCACACGCTCGTCGCCGACACGATGCGATTCGCGGATGGCGCTGCCGGCCATCAAATTGCGCAGAGCGTCCGCCGTTTCGATCTGGCCGCGATGCTTTCTGAGCAGATGGATGCGCGAATCGAAGGGTGCGTCCGAACCCTTGGCGGCGTCTGTCGACAGCGCGCCGGCGACCAGCGCCGACTGGTAGAGCACTTCGGCCTCGAACAGGCCGGCCAGCGCATAGGCGGTCGAGAACTGCGTGCCGTTGAGCAGCGCCAGGCCTTCCTTGGCGCCGAGCGTGACCGGCTCGAGGCCATGCGAGACGAAGGCAACCTTGGCCGGAAAACGGCCGTGCGGGGTAAAGCATTCGCCGACACCGATCATGACGGCCGTCATATGCGACAGCGGCGCAAGGTCGCCGGAAGCGCCGACCGAACCCTGTGCAGGCACCACCGGGATGACGTCGTTGGCCAGCATCGCCTCCAGCAACTCGATGGTCTGCGAACGCACGCCCGACGCCCCCTGCGCGAGGCTGGCAAGCTTCAGCGCCATCATCAGGCGGGCAACGGCGACCGGCATCGGCTCGCCGACGCCCGCGGCATGCGACAGCACGATGTTGCGCTGCAGGGTTTCGAGGTCCTCGGCGGGAATGCGCACGCTGGCCAGCTTGCCGAAGCCGGTGTTGATGCCATAGACCGGCTCGCCCTTGGCCACGATGCGCGCGACAGCCTCCGCGCTCGCCTTGATCCTCGGCCGGCAGGCATCATCCAGTTTGGGCACGGCGCCCCGGTAGATAGCGCGCCAGTCGGCCAGCGTCGCGTTGCCGGGCTTCAAGGTCAGTTCTGTCATTGTCCTCTCCAGATGCGGGCATGCAGCGGGTTGAAGCCCATGCGGTAGACGAGTTCTGCGGGGCGCTCGATGTCCCAGATGGCCAGGTCGGCGGATTTGCCCGATACCAGCGTGCCGGTCTGGCCGAGCAGGCCGAGCGCACGCGCGGCCTCGCGGGTGACGCCGGCAAGGCATTCGTCGACCGTCATGCCGAACAGCGTTGCCGCCATGTTCATGGTCAGAAGCAGCGAGGTCAGCGGCGAAGTGCCGGGGTTGGAATCGGTGGCGACCGCCATCTTGACGCCATGGCGGCGGAAGAGATCGACCGGCGGCTTCTTGGTCTCGCGGATGAAATAGTAAGCGCCCGGCAGGATCGACGCCACGGTACCGGCCTTGGCCATCGCCGCGGCGCCCGCGTCGTCGGTGTATTCGAGATGGTCGGCCGACAGCGCGCCGTAACCGGCGGCAAGGGCCGCGCCGTGCAGGTTGGAGAGCTGGTCGGCATGGAGTTTCACCGGCAGGCCAAGCGCCTTGGCCTTGTCGAAGACGCGCGCCATCTGCTCGGGCGAGAAAGCGATGCCCTCGCAGAAACCATCCACCGCGTCAGCGAGATGCTCGGCGGCGACGGCGGGTAGGATCGTACCGGTGACGAGATCGATGAAAGCTTCCTTGTCGCCCTGGGCCTCGGGCGGCAGCGCGTGGGCGGCGAGACAGGTCGTGCGCACGGTCACCGAACGTTCATCGGCCAGCCGGCGGGCTGCGCGCAGCGACTTCTTCTCATTGTCGAGATCGAGGCCGTAGCCTGATTTGACCTCGACCGTGGTCACACCCTCGGCCATCAGCGCATCGAGGCGCGGCAATGTCTGCGCAACCAGGTCGTCCTCGCTGGCGGCCCGCAGCGACTTGACCGAGGAGACGATGCCGCCTCCGGCGCGGGCCACTTCTTCATAGGTGGCGCCGGCCAGTCGCATCTCGAATTCATTGGCGCGGTTGCCGGCATAGACCAGATGCGTGTGGCAATCGATCAGGCCCGGCGTGATCCAGCGCCCCTCGCAATCGACGATATCGGCGCCCTGCCCGGCGGCAGCCGGCATGTCGGCCTCGGCGCCGGCATAGACGATGAGCCCGTCACGTGCCGCGACAGCGCCCTTCTCGACGATGCCGAGACCGGCCGCACCCTCGGCCATGGTCGCCAGGCGCGCATTGCGCCAGACCCTGAGGCCGCTCTTCCCGTTTGCTCCACCCATCATCTTTTCCATTTGATTGGATGGCGATTATGTATATACATATTGAAACGCGACGCAAGTGGTATCGTCGCCAGGGCATCGAGATCTGGAGAGGCATGTGACGGCGATCTACGCGGAACAGGCGCTGCTGCCCGGTGGCTGGCAGGCCAAAGTCAGGATCGCTTTCGATGGCGGCGGTATCACGGCCGTCGAGACCGGCGCGGCGCCACAGCCTGGCGACGAGCGTCATGCCATTCTCGTGTCCGGCATGCCCAATCTGCATAGCCATGCTTTCCAGCGCGGCATGGCAGGCCTGGCCGAATTGCGCGGTCCTTCGGCCGACAGTTTCTGGAGCTGGCGCGAGGTTATGTATCGCTTCGCGCTGTCGATGACCCCGGATCAGGTCGAGGCGGTGGCGGCGCAGCTTTATGTCGAAATGCTGGAGGCCGGCTTCTCACGCGTCGGCGAATTCCATTATCTGCACCACGACCACGACGGGCAGCCTTACGCCAACATCGCCGAGATGGCCGAGCGCATCGCGGCGGCGGCTTCGCAGACCGGCATCGGATTGACGCTGCTGCCGGTCTTCTATGCGCATTCGTCCTTCGGCGGCGCGGCGCCGAATGAAGGCCAGCGGCGATTCATCAATGATGTCGAACGGTTCGGTCGTTTGCTTGAAAAGAGTCGCGAAGGCGTTCGTTCTTTGAATCAGGCCGTCGTCGGCGTCGCGCCGCACAGTTTGCGCGCCGCGACATCGGATGAGCTCAACGCGGTCGCCGCGATGGCACCCGACGGTCCGATCCACATCCATGTCGCCGAACAGGTCAAGGAAGTGGAGGACTGCATCGCCTGGTCGGGCAAGCGTCCGGTCGAATTCCTGCTGGCCAATGCGAAGGTAGACAAGCGCTGGTGCCTGATCCACGCCACCCACATGACCGAGGCGGAGACCATCGCCTCCGCCAAAAGCGGCGCGATCGCCGGGCTTTGCCCGATCACCGAGGCCAATCTGGGCGACGGCACGTTCGCCGCGCCGCTGTTCATCGAGCATGGCGGTCGATTCGGTGTCGGCTCCGATTCAAACGTGCTGATCGGCCTGCCGGACGAGCTCAGGCAGCTCGAATATTCGCAGCGCCTTGCCCATCGCGCCCGCAACGTCCTGGCGCGTGCCGGCGGCTCGACGGGACGCGCGCTGTTCGACGCGGCGCTCGATGGCGGCAGCCAGGCGCTCGGCGCCGGCCCCTCCCGGATTGCCGCCGGCGGTCCGGCCGACTTCGTCTCGCTCGACCAGAACCATCCCTCGCTTGCCGGCAAGGCGGGCGATGCGATCCTCGACAGCTGGATCTTCGCCAATGGCAGCACGATCGATTGCGTGTGGGTGCATGGGAAAAGACAGGTCAGCGGCGGCAGGCATGCCAGGCGTGACGCGATCGCCGAGCGATTCCGCAAAGTGATGATGGCGCTTTCACAGGGCTGAACCTCATGAGCCTGATCGAGACGGATGTCGAAGGCGGCGAGAGCATCTCGCTGCATCAGCGCATCCTCTCGGACATCAGGGAGAAAATCCTGTCCGGCGCCTGGCCGCCCGGATATCGCATTCCTTTCGAGCATGAACTGACGGCCGAGTATGATTGCTCACGCATGACCGTGAACAAGGCCCTGTCGCAGCTCGCCAAGGCCGGGCTGATCGAGCGGCGCCGCCGCTCGGGCAGTTTCGTGCGCCAGCCGCAATCGCAAGCGGCGGTCCTGGAACTCCACGACATCCGGATCGAGGTCGAGGCGCTCGGCCTGCCCTATCGCTACCAGCGGCTGGAACGCCTGCAACGGCGCAGCAACGCCCAGGACCGGGCGCTGCTTGGGCTGTCCGCCGCGGGTTCGGTCCTGCGGCTTGAAGGGCTGCATTTCGCCGGCGAGCGGCCGTTCGCCCTCGAGCAACGGCTGATCAATCTGTCGGCCGTGGCCGAAGCCGCAGAAGAGGCGTTCGTCGAGATCGCGGCCGGTCCCTGGCTGATAGGCCGTGTGCCCTGGAGCGAAGCAGAGCACCGCATCCGCGCGATGGGCGCCGACGACAACGTCGCCGACGCGCTGGACATCGATCCCGGCGCCCCTTGCCTGGTGGTCGAGCGCCGCACCTGGAGCGCCGAGCACCCGGTCACCCATGTGCGTTTCATCTATCCCGCGGAGAGCCACACGCTGGTGGCGCGGTTCACGCCCTCGCAGGGGTAACGCCTCTCCTTCTCCCCTTGCGGGAGAGGGAAAGTCGGTGCCTTACAGCGCCGCCGTGACGATGATCTCGACCAGATATTCCGGGCCGGCGAGCTTGGCTTCGCCGGTGGCGCGGGCCGGCGTATGGCCCTGCGGCACCCACTTGTCCCACTCCGAATTCATTTCGGCGAAGGTGCTCATGTCGGCCAGCCAGATGATGGTCTGCACGATCTTGGTCTTGTCGGTACCGGCCTTGGCCAGCAATTCGTCGATGGTCGCCAGAATATCGCGGGTCTGCGAGGCGACGTTGCCGCCGGGCTCGCCGACCTGGCCGGCCAGATAGACGGTGTTGCCGTGAATGACGATCTGGCTCATGCGCGGGCCAACATCGATGCGACGAATGCTCATTTCAGAGGTTCCTTCCTTTGTGGTCGCGCCTCTTTAGAATCCATGTCGGTTCCGGGCAAGGCCGGCGGACACGAAACCAATTGAGCCAATTGTGTGGCCCCTGCCCTTTGGCAAACACGGCGAGTTGACCGGCGGCGACACAATTTCGCCGGACGGCCATGTTGACTAATGTAATAACATCACATATCGACAGCGCACCGATTTAGCGGACCGTCCGAACGATGAATGCCTGCCTGACCTTCCGTGACCTGACGCTGGGCTATGGCAGCCATCCAGCGATCCATCATCTCGACGGCGCGATCCGCAAGGGGTCGCTGACGGCCGTGGTCGGGGCCAATGGTTCCGGCAAGTCGACGCTGATGAAGGGTATTGTCGGCGTGCTGAAGCCAATGGCCGGTGAAGTCGTTCGCGCGCCCGGCGTGCGGACGGCCTATCTGCCGCAGCAGTCGGAACTCGATCGCTCCTTCCCCGCCCGCGTCGTCGACCTGGTCTCGCTTGGCCTGTGGCCGAAGCGCGGCATGCTTGGCCGCTACACAAGGGAAGATCGCGACGCGGTCAGCCAGGCGTTGATGGCCGTCGGCCTCGGCGGCTTCGAGAAACGGCCGATCGACACGCTGTCTGGCGGCCAGTTGCAGCGTACACTGTTTGCCCGCGTGCTGTTGCAGGACGCCGACCTGATCCTGCTTGACGAGCCCTTCAACGCGGTCGACGCCAAGACGGTGGGTGACCTCATCGACCTGATCAAGCGCTGGCACGGCGAGGAGCGCACCATCATGGTGGTCGTCCATGACCTCGATCTGGTTCGCCAGAATTTTCCCGAAACATTGCTGCTTGCCCGCCAGCCGGTTGCCTGGGGCGAGACCCGGGAAACGCTGAAGCCGGAGAACCTGTTGCGCGCGCGCCGTTTCCACGAAGCCTGGGAAGAAAACGCGCCCTGGTGCGAGCCTGACAGCCACGGCCATGATCACGATCATCATGACCATGCGCATGGGCATCATCACGATCACGACCATGCTCACGGCGCCGGCCCGAGGGCCGCCTGATGGATGCGCTCTACGGTCTTTTCATCGCGCCATTCGCCGATTTCGGCTTCATGCAGCGGGCGCTGTTCGGCTCGCTGATGCTGTCGCTTGGCGCCTGTCCGATCGGCGTCTTCCTGATGCTGCGGCGCATGAGCCTGTCAGGCGATGCGATGGCGCATGCCATCCTGCCGGGGGCCGCCGCCGGCTTCCTGTTCTATGGCCTTGAAATCCTGCCGATGACCATCGGCGGCCTGATCGCCGGCGTCATCGTGGCGCTTGGCGCCGGCGCCGTCTCGCGCTTCACCATCCAGCGCGAGGACGCCTCGATGGCGGCCTTCTATTTGATCTCGCTCGCCATCGGCGTACTGATGGTGTCGATCCGCGGCTCCAGCGTCGACCTCATGCATGTGCTGTTCGGCACGGTGCTGGCGCTCAACAACGAGGCCCTGATCCTGATTGGCGGCATCGTCGCGGTGACGCTGGCCTGCCTCGCCATCTTCTGGCGGGCGCTCGTTGCCGAATGCCTGGATCCGCTGTTCCTGCGCTCGGTCAGCCGGATGGGCAGCCCGGTGCATTTCATCTTCCTCGGGCTCGTCGTGCTCAATCTCGTCGGCGGCTTCCAGGCGCTCGGTACGCTTCTGTCGGTCGGGCTGATGATGCTGCCGGCAGCGGCGGCGCGCTTCTGGACGGCGCGTGTCGAGCCGATGTGCGTACTATCGGTGCTGATCGGCTTTGCCTCCTGCGTTGCCGGGCTGCTTTTGTCCTACCACGCGTCGCTGCCTTCCGGCCCGGCCATCATCCTGTCGGCCGGGGTCGTCTATTTCGCCTCGATCCTCTTTGGCACACGCGGCATCCTGCGTGCGCGCATCATCCATCACCGTCACAGAACGGCCTGATCCCCGCCCCTCGAAAGGAGAACCGCTTATGCTGAAATCGATCCGTGCCGCCCTGGCGGTGAGCGTTATAACATTAACAACCCTTGGCGCATCGCCCGTATTCGCCGCACCGCTGAAAGTGGTCGCCAGCTTCACCGTCATCGCCGATTTCGCCAAAAATGTCGGCGGCGACCGGGTCGACATCACCACGATCGTCGGGCCGGATGGCGACGCCCATGTCTATGAGCCGAGCCCGGCCGACGCGGTCGCCATGGCCAAGGCCGACATCGTGCTGGTCAACGGCCTGCATTTCGAAGGCTTCCTGCAGCGGCTGGTCGACGCCAGCGCCACCAAGGCCTCGATCATCACCTTGACCAAGGGCGTGACGCCGATCGATTTCAAGCCCGAATTCGCCGACGCCGACGCGGCCGAGGGCGCCGGCACCGGTGGCGGCAAGACGGTCACCGATCCGCACGCCTTCCAGTCGATCGCCAATGCCAGGATTTACGTGAAGAACATAGCCGAGGCGTTCTGCGCCGCCGACAGCGAGGGCTGCGTCTCCTACCAGACCAATGCCGCCGCCTACACCAAGAAACTCGATGCGCTGGAAGGCGAAGTGAAGGCCGCGATCCAGTCTATCCCGCAAGCCAAGCGCGTCGTTATCACCTCGCATGACGCGTTCGGCTATTTCGAGCACGAATACGGCCTGACCTTCCTCGCTCCGCAAGGCATCTCGACCGATTCCGAACCCTCGGCCGCCGATGTCGCCAAGCTGGTCGAGCAGGTCAAGCAGGACAAGGCGGCGGCGATCTTCGTCGAGAACATCACCAACCCGCGCTTGATCGAGCAGATCGCCAGCGAGACCGGCATCAAGGTCGGCGGCACGCTCTATTCTGATGCGCTGTCGCAGCCCGACGGTCCGGGCTCGACCTATATCGACATGATGCACAACAACATCCGCCAGATCAAAGGCGCCATACTCGGCAGCTGAATTTGGCCTGCTGTCCAACCGGGCCGTATCGGCCCGGTTGGATTTTCCGGCGCGCGATGTCTATTTGGCAGAGAATTCCGTTTGATGCGGATTGCCGCCCCCCTCCTGGAGTGGCAAGACTGCCGTCAAAGAGATCGCGAGGACGACACCATGGAATACCGCCAGATCAGCGAAGACTATTCGGTCTCCGGCCAGATCCAGCCCGAGGACGTCGCGGCCATCAAGGCCGCCGGCTTCAAGAGCGTCATCTGCAACCGGCCTGACGATGAGCACCCCGGCCAGCCCCCGGCGGACACGCTCAAGGCGGCAGTCGAGGCCGCGGGTCTCGCCTTCCGCTATATCCCTGTCATCAGCGGCCAGATCACGCAGGCGAATGTCGACGACCAGGCCGAGGCGCTCGACGAACTCGACGGTCCGGTTTTCGCCTATTGCCGCTCGGGTGCGCGCTGCACCAATCTGTACGGGCTGATCCAGCAGGCGAAGGGTTAGATCGGCAACGCACCGGTCTCCTTCAGCGTTTCCAGCACGATCGCCGTCTTCACATGCTGCACGGATTCGTGCGGCAGGAGCACGCCATTGACAAACTCGGACAGGGATTTGAGGTCGGGCGTCACGACCTTCAGGATATAGTCCATCTCGCCGGTCAGCGCGTGGGCTTCCTGAACCTCGGGCAACCTGGCCACCAGTTCGCCGAAGCGGCGCGCATTGTCGCGGTTGTGGGTGGCCAAGGTTACCGAGATGACATTGACCAGGGAGAAACCGAGCCGGTCGCGGTCGAGCACCGCGCGGTAGCCTTTGATGAAGCCATCCTCCTCCAGCCGCTGGCGGCGGCGCGAGCATTGTGATGCCGACAGGTTCACGCGCTCCGACAGATCGTTGTTGGTGAGGCGCGCATCGCCCTGCAGAAGTGCCATTATCTTGCGATCAAATTGATCGATGCGCGCTTCATCCATGTTTTTATCCCTCATCATGCATGCTTCACGCATGAGATGACCATTTCAAGCGTTTGAATGCAAGCACCATGCGCCGGCTCCGCGCTATCATGGTTTCAGATGGCCTTTTGCGCCCAAACGCGATTCCGGAGGAATATCATGGGTCCCTTCCCGCACGACGCCCCACCCGCCACGATCAGCAAGGACAACCCCGCCGGCACCGACGGTTTCGAGTTCGTCGAGTTCGCGCATCCCGAGCCGCAGAAGCTGGCCGAGTTGTTCACCCGCATGGGCTATGTGGCGGTGGCCAGGCATCGGACCAAGGACATTACGGTCTGGCGCCAGGGTGACATCAACTATGTCGTCAACGCCGAGCCCGGCTCGCACGCGATGAAGTTCGTGGAAAAACACGGGCCCTGCGCCGCCTCGATGGCCTGGCGGGTTGTAGACGCCAGGCACGCTTTCGACCACGCGGTCTCGAAGGGCGCCGTCCCGTATGAAGGTGACGACAAGGCGCTCGACGTGCCGGCGATTGTCGGCATCGGCGGCTCGCTGCTCTATTTCATCGACGCCTACGGCAAGAAGGGTTCGGCCTACGATGCCGAGTTCGAATGGCTCGGCGCGCGCGACCCGCGACCGCAAGGGGTCGGCTTCTATTTCCTCGACCACCTGACGCATAATGTCTATCGCGGCCAGATGGACAAATGGTGGGATTTCTACCGCAATCTGTTCGGCTTCAAGCAGATCCACTTCTTCGACATCGACGGCAAGATCACCGGTCTTGTCAGCCGCGCCATCACCTCGCCCTGTGGAAAAATCCGCATTCCGCTCAACGAGTCCAAGGACGAGACCAGCCAGATCGCTGAGTATCTGAAGAAGTACAATGGCGAAGGCATCCAGCACATCGCCGTCGGCACGGACGAGATCTACACAGCCACCGACAAGCTTGCCGAAAACGGGCTGAAATTCATGCCCGGCCCGCCCGAGACCTATTACGACATGTCCTATGACAGGGTGAACGGCCATGACGAGCCGATCGAACGGATGAAGAAGCACGGCATCCTGATCGACGGCGAAGGGGTGGTCGACGGCGGCATGACCAAGATCCTGCTGCAGATTTTTTCGAAGACCGTGATCGGTCCGATCTTCTTCGAATTCATCCAACGCAAGGGCGACGAAGGTTTTGGCGAAGGCAATTTCCGCGCCCTGTTCGAATCGATCGAGCAGGACCAGATCAAGCGCGGCGTGATCAAGGTGGACGACAAGGCGGCATAAGCGTTCCAACTTGTTTGCGGAGCGACCTCTTATGACCTAAATTCTGGTCATAAGAGGTCGCATATGAACATCCCAATGGCGAAGGCGAAGGCTCAGCTCTCCGAACTGGTCAAACGTGCCCAGGCTGGCGAAAAGATCAATCTGACGAAGCATGGAGAGGTTGTCGCAACCTTGAGCGCTCCCATTCGGGCTGGCGGGAGCGAAAGCCTGTTTGGCGCCTTGAAGAACCAAATCTGGATATCAGACGATTTTGATGAACTCGGTCCCGAATGGGACGAGTATATCAAATGAGACTCAGATATCTGGTCGACACCCGCATTCTTCTTTGGGTGCTCAACGCGGATTCTCGTCTCTCGGAACACCATCGCGACATTTTTCTTTCGGGGAAGGATGTCACCATCAGCGCCATCTCGGTGGCTGAGATCGCCATCAAGAAGTCGCTTGGCAAGATCGCGCTCACCGCCAACATCGTCGACGTTCTGCGATCAAATGGGATGCCAATCCTTGGCGTAAACGAACTTCATGCCGCGAGGCTCGAGTATCTGCCGCTCCATCATCGCGATCCGTTTGATCGCCTGCTCATCGCACAGGCCCAAATTGAAGGGCTGACCCTGGTCACCTCGGATCGGCATTTTTCAGCCTATGACGTTGCGCTGGCTTGATTATTCGAGCCCCAGTCTTTCGACCTCCGCCTTCCTCAGCTTGATGTCATAGTCGAGCAAAAACTCATCCAACTGCGGCGGCGGAACGGACGTGCCAGACAGCATGGCGTGCACCTGGCCGCGATGATGGATGTCGTGCAAGAAGACATGGGCGAGGATGTCGCCGATCCGTTCAGGGATCATGCCGTCCTCGCGCCGGTCGTTAATGACGCGGCGGTCGAGATCGGCCTCCGACAAGCCCTCGCAGAAGGCGATCAGGCGACGGTCGGCCGCGACCTGGGCGGCAAACAATGCCTGTGGTTCGTCGAAGGGCACAAAATCGTCATGCGCCGCAGCCCCGACACCGCCTTCTTCGAGAAAATCCAGATAGAGATGATCCACCGCCAGGATGTGATTGAGCGTTTCCCTGATCGACGGGAAGAAGCTGGTGCGTTCGGCTTCGAATTCGCCTGGCTCAAGCGCGAGCACCGCACGATAGAGCCGATCGTTCGACCAGAGGTTGTTCCCGGCCATGCGGCGCATATGATCAAGCAGCGTCACGACGTCACCCCGCGGAACGAGCCAGGCTGAGGCCTGCCGCCATCACCGCGAAACCGGCCAGTACCACCAGCAGCAGGATGTTCATGCGCCGCCGCATGGCCTGCGTTTCTTCATCCCGGGCTACATTCATATTGGTGATGGTGTGGAACATCATCGCCTTGCGCGGATAACCGCTGCGGTTGGTCAGATCGGGTGAACGCGCCTCGATGCGGTAGCTCAGCCGGATCGCAAGGATGAACACGGCCAGTATTGCGATCGCCCAGATACCGGCCAGCAGATAGAGAGCCTCGCCCGTCATTCCCGTATCCCCTCGTCTATTGGCCGTACTTCTCGACCTTCTGCTCGATGGCGCCGAAGATCGAATGGCCTGATTTGTCCTTCATTTCGATGCGCACCGTATCGCCGAAGCGCAGGAACGGCGTTTTGGGTTCGCCATTCTCGATCGTCTCGATCATGCGCAGTTCGGCGACGCACGAATAGCCCGCGCCGCCCGCCGAAACAGGCTTGCCCGGTCCACCGTCGAGCTTGTTGGAAACGGTGCCCGAGCCGACGATGGTGCCGGCGACCAAAGGCCTGGTCCGGGCCGCGTGAACGATCAGCGCCGGGAAATCAAATGTCATGTCGACGCCGGCATTGGCGCGGCCGAAAGGCTTGCCGTTGAGGTCGGCGAGCAGCGGCAGGCTGACCTTGCCGCCGTCCCAGGCATCGCCCAGTTCATCCGGTGTCACCGCCACCGGCGAAAAGGCCGAGGACGGTTTGGACTGGAAGAAGCCAAACCCCTTGGCGAGTTCTGGCCCCGTCAGCGTGCGCAGCGTCACATCATTGACCAGCATGACCAGCCGGATGGCGGCCCGCGCCTCATTGAGGCTGGCGCCCATCGGCACGTCGTCGACGATAACGGCGACTTCCGCCTCCATGTCGATGCCAAAGGCCTCGTCGGCCATGCGGATCGGATCGCGTGGGGCGATGAAACTGTCCGAGCCACCCTGATAGATCAGCGGATCGGTCCAGAAACTTGCCGGCATCTCGACACCGCGCGCCTTGCGCACCAGTTCGACATGATTCACATAGGCCGAGCCGTCCGCCCATTGATAGGCGCGCGGCAAGGGCGATAGCGCGTCATGCTCGTGAAACCGCGCCGCCGGCATCGCATTGTTCTCCAGCGATTCCGCTATCGTCGCGAGATGCGGCGAGATCCTGCGCCAGTCATCGAGCGCCGCTTGCAGCGTACGCGCCAGGAACGAGGCGTCGGTATATTGCGTCAGGTCGCGCGAAACGACGACGAGTTTTCCGTCGCGCGTTCCATCCTTCAATGTGGCAAGCTTCATGCGTTTCCCTCTCCTTGTGCAGCTTTCACACTGCTTAGGTTCTTTGTCTTGCCCATGATCTTTTCCGAAAGCCGGCTTCCACTTTTCGGGATCATGCTAGCTCCACAACAAGGCCGTCACGGGCGATCGTCAAGTCGCCGGCCCATGTTTTCCTGACAGCGGCCAGCCAGTCGGCCTCGCCGATCCCTGGATCGTCGGCTGGAATGAGGTGATTGAGCACCAGCCTTTTCACGCCGGCATGGCTGGCGATGCGCCCTGCTTCTTCGGCAAAGCTGTGGCTGGCCAGCAGATGTTCCCTCAGCCGCGCGCCATTGCCGGTTCTGGCAACCAGGCGCTCTATGCCTTCCTCCAACATCGCCTCATGGACGAGGATGTCGGCTCCTTCGGCGAAATCGGCGAGCGGCGGAAAGAAGGCCGTATCGGCCGAAAACACCACCTTCCCCGCGCCATGTTGGAAGCGCAAGGCAAAGCAGTCGGTCACGGGTGGATGGTCGACGCGCAGCGCCGCCACCTTGAGGCCGCTTTGCTCGACCACATGGCCTTCGCCGAATTCGCTGACCGAAACCAGGTCGCGGATATCTGGCCGGCCCTCGTCGACGATGCGGATCTCGATGTCGAATTCCATCGCCTGGCAGAAGCGCTGCCAATAGTGCCCGATACCGGGCGGGCCGAACACAGTGACGGGCGTCGCCAGACCCGCCGTCCAGGCGGTGTGGATCAGCGGTCCAAGCTCCAGCACATGGTCGGAGTGCAGATGCGTGACGAAGATCAGGTCGAGGGCCTTCAGGCTGAAGCCGGCATCGACCAGTCCGCGTGTCACGCCAAGCCCGCAGTCGACGACGATGGCCCGCCCGCCGATCTCGAGCAGCGACGAACTCGGCCACGGCCCGCCCGTACGCAGGGCCGGGCCGCCCTTGGAACCCAACAGCACCAGCCGATCCGCTTTTCCGGCGCTCAAGACCAGTCGCCCTCGGGTGTCCCGTTGAAGCGTTTTTTGAGGTCGGCCCAGCAGTCGATGTAATTGTCCTGCCGGGTTTCCAACTCGGCGCCGTAGCGGGTCAGCATCTGCGGAAAGCGGGTCTCGAACATGAAGGCCATGGTGTTGTCGAGCTTGACCGGTTTCAGGTCGGCGCGCGAGGCCTTTTCGAAGCCGGACGCATCCGGGCCATGGGCCAGCATCAGGTTATGCAGGCTGATGCCGCCGGGGACAAACCCTTCTTCCTTGGCGTCGTACTGGCCGTGGATAAGCCCCATGAACTCGCTCATGATGTTGCGGTGGTACCAGGGCGGGCGGAACGTATCCTCGGCCACCAGCCAGCGCGGCGGGAAAATGACGAAGTCGATGTTGGCGGTGCCTTCCTCGCCGCTCGGCGCGGTGAGAACCGTGAAGATCGACGGATCTGGATGGTCGAACAACAGCGCGCCAACCGGCGAAAAGGTCGCCAGATCATATTTGTAAGGCGCGTAGTTGCCGTGCCAGGCGACGACGTCGAGCGGCGAATGGCCGATCTCGGTGACATGGAAGTTGCCGCACCATTTGACGAGCAGCCGGCACGACGTCTCCTTCTCCTCGAACCAGGCGCAGGGCGTCCTGAAATCGCGCGGATTGGCGAGGCAATTGGCGCCGATCGGGCCGCGATCGGGCAAGGTCAGCTTGGCGCCGTAATTCTCGCAGACATAGCCGCGCACTTCGGCATCGACCAGTTCGACCTTGAAGACCAGGCCGCGCGGCAGCACACAGATCTCGCCAGGCCTGAGTTCAATGACGCCCATCTCGGTGACGAAGCGCAAGGCGCCCACCTGCGGCACGACCAGCAACTCACCATCGGCATTGAAGAAATGATCGTCGACCATCGATTGGTTGGCGACATAGACATGGGCCGCCATGCCGCTCTGTCCGAGCACGTCGCCTGCCGTGGTGATGGTGCGCATACCCCTGATGAAATCCGTAGGCTCCTTCGGCATCGGCACCGGGTTCCAGCGATACTGGCCAAGCGCCAGTTCGTGATCGCCGACATTGGGGGCGGTCTTCCACAGGGGATAGCTCGCTGCCTTGAAGCGGCCGGTGTGTCGGACGCTCGGGCGGATGCGGTAGAGCCAGGAGCGCTCGTTGGTGCCGCGCGGCGCGGTGAAGGGCGAGCCGGAAAGCTGCTCGGCATAGAGGCCGTAGGCCGGCCGCTGCGGCGAATTGCGGCCCTGCGGCAGCGAGCCGGGCAGCGTCTCGGTCTCGAAATCATTGCCGAAGCCCGGCATGTAGGAAAAGGCCATCGCGTCCTCCCGGATTGACCAGATTGGTTTCATTTGTAACCATCGAAAATGTAACTATCAACGGCTGACGAACCTCCGCGGTGCGCCTATGGAACCGGAAATCCTCGAACTCGAAAGCTTCCTGCCCTACCGGCTCTACCGGTTGGCCGACACCGTCAGCCGCGAATTCTCGAAAGTCTACAAGGACCATTACGGTCTGACGCGGCCGGAATGGCGCACACTCTCCGGGCTCGGTCAGCGCGGCACGATGACTGCGACCGAACTTGGCGAGCAATCGGCGATGCACAAGACCAAGGTTTCGCGCGCGGTGGCAGAGTTGGAACGGCGGCGCTGGCTGGTGCGAACGGCGGACGAAGACGACCGCCGTGTGGAGCATCTGGCGCTGACCAAGGCCGGACTTGCGGCCTATCGCGAGATGGTGCCGCTGGCCAAGGCGTTTGAGAGGGAATTGCTGGCGAAGCTAGGAGCGGAGGAGCGGGCAGCGATTGTGAAGGGGGTGGCGGCGATCGAAGCCAGTCTGGCATCGGATAGGAAATAGACCTTGGCGCGAGGCGCCCCTCTCTGTCCGGCGGGACAGAGAGGGGAACTCGGCGTCTCTTCAAATCCCTACCAATCCATCACAACCTTGCCGGAACTCCCGCTTCGCATCGCATCGAAGCCGGCCTGATAATCATCGATCCCGATCCGATGCGTAATCAACCCACTCACATCGAGCGGCCCCTGCACCAGTGCGATCATCTTGTACCAAGTCTCGAACATTTCGCGGCCATAGATACCCTTCAGATGCAGCATCTTGAAGATTACCTTGTTCCAGTCGATCTCGAAGCCGGTCGGCGCAATGCCCAGAATGGCGATCTTGCCGCCATTGTTCATGGTGTCGATCATGTCGCGGAAGGCGGGGGCGGCCCCCGACATTTCGAGCCCGACGTCGAACCCCTCGGTCATGCCTAGCGCCGGCATGACATCGCGCAGTTTTTCCTTCGAGGCGTCGACGACATGCTGGACGCCGAGCTTTTTCGCCAGCGCCAGCCGCACCGGGTTGATGTCGGTGATGACGACTTTCCTGGCGCCCACGCATTGCGCCACCAGCGCGCCCATGATGCCGATCGGGCCGGCGCCGGTGACCAGCACATCCTCGCCGACCAGGTCGAAGGACAAAGCGGTGTGAACGGCATTGCCGAGGGGATCGAAGATCGCCGCGATCTCGTCGGGCACATCGTCGGGGATCGGCACCACATTGTGCTGCGGGATCGCCAGATATTCGCCGAAAGCGCCGGGGCGGTTGACGCCGACGCCGAGCGTATTGCGGCACAGATGCCCTCGCCCGGCCCGGCAGTTGCGGCAATGGCCGCAGACGATATGGCCCTCGCCCGACACCCGCTGGCCGACCTTGTATTCCGTCACCGCCGCGCCGAAATCGGCGACGGTGCCGACGAATTCATGGCCGGTCACCATCGGCACCGGCACGGTTTTCTGCGCCCACTGGTCCCAATTGTAGATGTGTACGTCGGTGCCGCAGATCGCGGTCTTGCTCACCTTGATCAGCACGTCGTTGGGGCCGATCTCGGGCACCGGCACCTCTTCCATCCAGATGCCCGGCTCGGCCTTGGCCTTCACCAGCGCCTTCATCATGTTCGACATTCTTTTGTCCCTTGAATCTCTTGATCCGGAATCGCTTTCGGCCGCCGGCCGCTCAGGAAATCACGCCCAATTCCTTGCCAACCTCACCGAAGGCCGCCACCGCGCGGTCGATGTCGGCACTGGAATGGGCGGCAGACATCTGGGTGCGGATGCGCGCCTGGCCCTTAGGCACCACCGGGAATGAAAATCCGATGACATAGATGCCGCGCTTCAGCATGCGCGCCGCCATCTCCTGCGCCAGGCTCGCATCGCCGAGCATGACCGGGATGATCGGATGATCCGCGCCCGCCAGCGTGAAGCCGAGCTTGCCCATCTCGGACCTGAACTGCGCCGCATTGGCATATAGGCGCTCGCGCAAGGCATCGCCATTGCGGACTAGGTCGAAGACCTTGATCGAAGCGCCGGCGATCGCCGGCATCAGCGTGTTGGAGAAGAGATAGGGCCGTGAACGCTGGCGCAGCCAGTCGACCACCTGTTTCTTGCCCGACGTATAGCCGCCGGAAGCGCCGCCCAGCGCCTTGCCGAGCGTGCCGGTGATGATGTCCACCCTGCCCTCGACGCCGCAATGCTCAGCCGAGCCACGACCGTGTCTGCCGACGAAGCCGACAGCGTGGCTGTCGTCGACCATCACCATCGCATCGTATTTGTCGGCGAGATCGCAGACGCCGCTGAGATTGGCGATGATGCCGTCCATGGAAAACACGCCGTCGGTGGCGATCAGCCGGAAGCGGCAATCCCTGGCTTCCTTCAATCGTGCTTCGAGGTCGGCCATGTCGTTGTTGGCATAACGGAAGCGTTTGGCCTTCGACAGCCTGACGCCATCGATGATCGAGGCATGGTTCAGTGCGTCCGAGATGATCGCATCCTCCTCGCCGAGCAACGTCTCGAAGAGGCCGCCATTGGCGTCGAAACAGGAGCCGTAGAGGATGGTGTCTTCCAGGCTGAGGAAGGACGAGATCGCGGATTCGAGTTGCTTGTGCTCTTCCTGCGTGCCGCAGATGAAGCGCACGGAGGCCATGCCGTAGCCGTAACGGTCGAGCGCCTGCGTGGCCGCCGCGCGCAGGTCCGGGCTGTCGGCGAGACCGAGATAGTTGTTGGCGCAGAAGTTCAGCACCTTCTCGCCGCCAACCTCGATTTCGGCCGACTGCATCGAGGAGATTACCCGCTCCGACTTGTAGAGGCCGGCGGATTTCAGCCCGGCGAGCTCGCTGTCGATGTGGGAGAGAAATGCTGCGGTCATGATCTGGCCCCTTTTGACGTGAGCAGACTGTCGTCCCGCCCGCCCGAAAAATCCATCGCAAAAACGACCGCAACGGGTGGCCGCGCAGCATCAACCGGGGATGCCGCGGCATCGCGCAGGCGCCCAGCCGGGAATGCGGGAGATCGCAATGGTTCAAATGCGGGCCGAAGACGAAAGAACCCGATAACCATTCCGTGATCTTTACGCCTCTACCCCTTGCCGGCCAGTGGTCGGCTTCCGGTCCTGTTAACGTTTGCAGTTCAATGGTGCTCATACAGAAATCCGTTGGCGAGAGGCCGCCCCCGAAAATGTCGCAGCAGCCGGTGCAAACCGTTTCAGGCAAGCTCATACTGCTGATCAAGGCCGGCTACTGGCTGGCGCTGCTGATCATCGCCGCCATGGTGGCGGCTTCCTTCGTGCTGCTGCAGCAGACGATGGCGACGCAGCAAAACAATCACACCTTGCTCGACATCGTCAGCACGCAAAAGACGCTGTCGCAGCGCATCGTCTTCCTTGCCAGCGCGACGGGCGTGGCCGCGCGCGACAAGCAGCCGGCGCTGGTCAGCGCGCTGAAACAGGCGACGGCCGAATTCGAGACGAATTACGATCTGCTGCTCAAGCAGACCAGAGCGGACCCGGAATCGACGGCCAAGCAGGATCCGAAGTCGATCGAGAGCGTGCTTTTCGCCAAGCCGTTCCATCTCGACTATTTCTCGGTCGGGCTGATCGCCAATGGCGACCGCCTGATCTCGGCGCTCGAAACGCAACTCAACAGCGCCGACAATGACGGCTACAAGGGCGGCGCCGAACGCGTCAACCTCGATGCCTCTGTCGCCAATGCAACCTTGTCTGGCTACGCCGCGCTCGGTCAGCGCATCAACGCCGATGCCGATGAGCGCTCCGAAAAGCTGCTCTCCTTGCACCGCACGCTGTTCTACGCCACGCTGGGCGTGATCCTGCTGGTGGCCCTGTTCATCTTCCGGCCGATGTCCAACGCGATCCTGCGCAAGACGCGCGAGTTGGTCGACGCCCGCAATTCCATGGCCTTCATCGCTGTCCATGACGGCTTGACCGGCCTGCACAACCGCACTTTTCTGACCGATCATTTCGACACGCTGATCAAGGGCGCGCATCGCCGGCGCGAGCGACTGGCCGTAGTCCAGCTCGATCTCGACCGCTTCAAGCAGATCAACGATACGCTCGGTCATGCCGCCGGCGACTATGTCCTGGTGGTGACGGCACAGCGCATGCGTGATTCCTGCCGGGCGTCGGATCTGTGCGCACGGCTTGGCGGCGACGAATTCGTGATGATCCTCAACGGAGCCGGTAGCACCGAGGACATCAACATGCTCGCACGGCGCATCCTGGCGCACATCAACGAGCCTATCCTGTTCCAGGGCACTACCATCCTTCCGGGCGCCAGCGGCGGCATCGCGGTCTACCCGATCGACGCCGACAACGCCCAGGACCTGCTCGTCCACGCCGATCTGGCGCTTTACTCCGCCAAGAAGATGGGCGGTGGTAATTTCTCGTTCTTCTCCGAGGAATTGCGCCGGGAACTCGATTATCGCAAACAGCTCGAACACGACATCAAGGTCGCCATTTCCGAAAGGGCCTTCCAGGTCTATTTCCAGCCGCAGGTTTCGCTGACCAACGGCACTATCAGCGGCGTCGAGGCGCTGGTGCGCTGGAACCATCCGGAACGCGGCATGATATCGCCGGGCGAATTCATCCCGGTCGCCGAGAAGTGCGGCTTCATGCCCGAAATCGGCCGCATCGTGATCAGCAAGGCGATCAACGAAGCCGCCGCGTGGAACCGTGCCGGGATTGCCTTCGGGCGGCTTGCCGTCAATGTCTCGGGCACCGAGCTGCGCGAGCACGATTTCGATGCGTTTCTGTTCGAAACGCTGGAAAAGGCTGGACTGCCGCCGCAGAAACTGTCCTTGGAGATCGTCGAATCCGTCATTCTCGACGACGAGAAGACAGGGATCGCGGCCAAGCTGCGCCACATCAGGGCGGCCGGCGTTCATCTCGAACTCGACGATTTCGGCACCGGCTATGCGTCGCTGAGCCATGTCAATCCGAACGAGATCGACCGGCTCAAGATCGACCGCCGCTTCGTCCAGAACATCCACGAGAACGGCGACAACTCCAAGATCGTGCGCGCCATCACCGAGCTGGCCCGGGGGCTGGGCATCTCCATCGTCGCCGAAGGCGCCGAGACGGAGGCGGAGCTCGATTCGCTGATGGCGATCGGCTGCGACCAGGTGCAGGGCTATTCGATCGCCTTCCCGATGCCGCAGGACAAGGCGCTCGAATGGCTGACGGCACGCATGCCGAAGAGGGCCAGGCTCACTGTGCTGCAAGGCAGCCTCGCCTAGCCGCAAGCTTGACAAGCAGACGCGGAAATGGCGGCCTATCCTGATCGCAATGGGATGGTGGCCCCATGACATTTTTTCGGCTTGCCCTGGCAATCCTGTTGATGTCCGCGCTGCCGGCCCATGGGGCGGATCGCACCATCTACCTGACCTTCGACGACGGCCCGCTGAACGGCACCGGCAACATTCTCGATGTGCTGGAGGCAGAGCAGGTTCCGGCAACGCTGTTCATGGTCGGCTTGCATGCCGAGGCCAGCGCGTCCAACAAGGCGCTGGTGCGGCGCGCCAAGGCGATGCCGCTCGTCACGATCGGCAACCACAGCTACAGCCACGCCTATAATCACTACCGGCATTTCTACGACGACACGGAGGGCGTGGTTGCCGACATGCTCAGGGCCAATACCGTGCTGGGGTTGAAGCCCGAGGTGCATGCCCGTCTGCCGGGGCGCGATGTCTTCCGCCTGCGTTCGATGTCAAAGAACGACAATTCGCTTGGGCAGGCGCAAGCCGGGCGTGAGGATCCCGACTACGAATTCGTCGCGGCTTCCGGCTTCCATCTCTACGGCTGGGACCACGAATGGGTGCACAAGGACAGCGGCGAGCCGGTGCAGAGCGTCGACCATCTGGTCAGCGAGATCGATCACCTTTTCGGCTATGGCCGTTTCGCCAAACCCGGCAAGCTGATCCTCCTGATGCATGACGAGATGTTCCAGGACGGCTTCGACGGCAAAACGCAGCTCACCAATCTGATCGCCGCGTTGAAGCTGCGCCACTACGCCTTCGGGAAAATCCAGAGCTATGACGACTGAGCCGTCAAGGCGGCACTCCTAGCTCTCCACATTGTGCCGCAATACTGCCAGCACCTGCGTAAACTCCGCCAGACGCTCGTCGGGCAACCCGGTGCGCAGCCGCTTGTCGAACACAAGCGCGGCCTGGCGCAATCTCTCGAACATCGCCTCTCCCGCCTCCGTCAGCTCGACCAGGTGAACCCGGCGATTCCCGGGATCGCGGCGCCGCGTCAGCAGGCCTTGAGCCTCCATCGCATTGAGGTGATGGGTCAGCGTCGCTCCCTGGATGCCGATCATGCCGGCAAGTTCGCGCTGATTGGCAAGCCTGCTCGACTTGACCGACAGCAGCGTCAGCCAGACGGGCAATGTGCCGCCTGCTTCAACCAGGGCGGCGTCGAAAGCTTGAGCGACAAGCTTGGCGGTGCGGCCGAGATTCATGCCGATCGGCGGGCTTTCAAAAGGCGTCATGGCGAGACACTAGACGGTGTTTTCGCCGGAGGGAACCAACTCTCGTTTCTGACATTGACATCTAATCGTTAGATATCTATCTGTTTGCGACAACAAGCAGAGAGGAGAGCCGGCATGCAATATGTCTACATCGTCGTTATCGGCCTTCACGTCATGGCTGGCGTGTTCTGGGCCGGCACCACCATCACGCTCGCCCGCGACCCCGAGATCAAGGCAGAACGTTTCATCCAGCCGCAGATGGGCTCGGCCGGCATGGTTTTCCTGACGGGGGCGTTGCTGTGGTATTTTTTCCACGGCGCCTATTTCGGCTCGATGGAAATGGTTCTGGCGCTGGGCATCCTGGCCGCTTTCGCCGCCGCCGGCGTGCTCGGCGCCATGGTCAGGGCGCCCAGCAGGCGGCTTGCCGGCGCCAGCCGCGAAATCGAAACGCAGCTGCGCGCCAGAATGGCCACGGGCGAACGCATTGCCGCGCGGCTGCTGGCGGTCACGGTGCTGTGCATGGCCATCGCCAGGATGGTCTGAAGGATTGCGACAGCTCACAAAGATCGTGCGTTGCGGGCGATGAGCCAATAGCGCACGGGCGCGCGGATCGAACCGATGTACACGGGCTCTCGTACGAGGTTCGACCGCGCGCCGTTTCCGCGAAGCTTCTCAGATTCGCAGGCCGAACCGGATGCCGTCATAAATCGCGGCGTGAATGTTGCGTGACGCGACCGCGTCGCCGATGCGCAAAAGCACGAAACCGCCTTCGGGGTTGCGCGCCGGGAAGATGTCGCCGCCGCCGACCAGACGTTCGTAGTCGACCGCGCCACCGTTCTTCGACAGGGGTTTCAGGCTGACATATAAATCGTCGAGCGGGACCGTGCCGTGCTCGACCACCACCTGGTCGACCCTGCGTTCGCCACGCCAGCCATCGGCGAAATCCGAAGCGAGTTCCGCGACCAGTTGATTGCCGTCGCGCCGCACCGAGCGCAGCCGCGTGTTGATGGTGACGGTGACACCCTTTTCGTGGAACGCCCTGACATAGGGCACGTGGTTCATGCCGCCCATTTCGGGGGCGAAGAACCGCTCCGGCGAAATCAATTCCAGCCTCGAACCGCTGTTGGCGATCAGTTCAGCCGCCCCCATGCCCTGATGGCCGCCATTGTCGTCATAAAGCAGCACGTTTTCGGCTGGCTTGACGCTGCCGGCCATGATGTCCCAGCTCGAGGTGACGAGATTGTCGCCCGTCGCCAGCGGCGGGTTCTGCGGCAGGCCGCCGGTGGCGACGACCACCACGTCGGGCGCCAGCGCCAGGACCTCGCCCTGCTCCGCCCAGGTGTCGTAGCGGATCTCGACGCCGAGCCGGTCGAGTTCGGCCAGCCGCCAGTCGATGATGCCGATCAGTTCCTTGCGGCGCGGGTTCTGGGTTGCCAGGCGCACCTGGCCGCCGGCCTGGCTCGATGCTTCGAGCACGGTCACCTGATGGCCGCGCTCGGCCGCGACACGTGCCGCCTCCAACCCGCCGGCGCCGGCGCCGACGACGACGACTTTCCGCTTCGGTCCGTCGGTCCTGGCGATGATGTGCGGGATTTCTGCCTCGCGACTGGTCGCCGCATTGTGGATGCAGAGCGCCTCGCCGCCTTCATAGATGCGGTCAAGACAATAGGTGGCGCCGACGCAAGGCCGGATCTCGTGTTCGCGCCCCTCCATCACCTTCTTGACTATGTGCGGGTCGGCGATGTGGGCACGGGTCATGCCGACCATGTCGAGCTTGCCGGTGGCGATGGCATGGCGCGCGGTGGCGACGTCGGAAATGCGCGCCGCGTGGAAGGTCGGGAATTTCGTTGCCGCCCTCACCTCGCCGGCGAAATCGAGATGCGGCGAAGAGCGCATACCGGTCACCGGGATGACCTTGGTAAGCGCCGCGTCGCTCTCGATCGAGCCGCGGATGATGTTGAGAAAGTCGACCTTGCCGGATGAGGCGAGCCGCCTGGCGATCTCGACGCCCTCTTCCTTCGACAGGCCCTTCTCGAAGTCCTCGTCGGCGACCATGCGGATACCGACGACGAATTTCTCGCCGACCGCGGCCCGCACGGCATCCAGCACCATGTTGGTGAAGCGCAGCCGGTTGTCGAGCGAACCGCCATACTCGTCGTCGCGATGGTTGGTCGCCGGCGACCAGAAGCCGTCCATCAGATGGCCGTAGGACTCGAACTCGATGCCGTCGAGCCCGGCCGCCTGGCAGCGCTGTGCAGCCGAAGCATAATCGGCGACGATGCGCTCTATGTCCCAGTCCTCGATGGTCTTGGGGAAAGCGCGATGCGCCGGCTCACGCACCGGCGAGGCCGAAAGCACCGGCAGCCAGTCGGCCTTGTTCCAGCCCGTGCGGCGACCGAGATGGGTGATCTGGATCATCACCTTGCAGTCGTGCTCGTGGCAGGAATCCGCCAGTTCAGCCAGCCACGGCACGATGCGGTCGTCATAGACATGCAGATTGCCGAAGGCGGCAGGGCTGTCACGCGATACGATCGCTGAGCCGGCGGTCATGGTGAGCGCCATGCCACCCTTGGCCTTTTCGACATGGTAGAGCCGGTAGCGCTCCTTTGGCATGCCGTCCTGCGAATAGGCCGGCTCATGGCTGGTCGACATCACCCGGTTCTTCAGCGTCAGGTGCTTGAGCTGGTAGGGCTGGAGAAGCGGATCGTTGCTGGTCATCGTCTTCCTGCTGTTTCAATTTGTGCTAATGAGCGGCAAAATCCAAGGAACCCGCTCATGATCGACACCAAAACCCTCACCCAGCTCGGCGCGCACGTCGAGACGCCACAGAGCCCGGAAACTGCGGTCCTGGAGACCGTGCCGTTTACGCGCGGCGACGGGCCGCCCGCCATCGTGCGCTTCACCGTCCCGGAATTCACCTCGCTCTGCCCGGTCACCGGCCAGCCCGACTTCGCCCACATCGTCATCGACTACGCGCCCGACGCGGCCCTGGTAGAATCGAAATCGCTGAAGCTGTTCATGACCTCGTTCCGCAACCATGGCGCCTTCCATGAAGACTGCACTGTCATGATCGGCCGTCGTATCGTGGCCGCCACCAAGCCGCTGTGGTTGCGTATAGGCGGCTATTGGTATCCGCGCGGCGGCATTCCGATCGATGTTTTCTGGCAGACCGGCGCGCCGCCGGAAGGCGCCTGGCTCCCGGATACCGGCGTTGCTCCCTATCGCGGCCGGGGCTAGTTCGGCCATCATTCGCACTGGTACTGGCTGAGCGCCCATTCGCCGGTCACCGACAAAAGGTCCGATATCTTCCATTCGCCGCCGACCTTCTTGAACTTCCATTCGAGGCGGTGCGGGTTGCCGGCGATGACGAAAGCGACGATGACCTTGGCCTGGTCGCCATTGATCGCCTCCAGCGTCCTCAGGCTCTTGTCGATCTCGGCCTTGTCGTAATCCGCATTGTCGAGCGCCATGTTGGGGTCCAGGCACTCGCCCTGCCCGGATTTGCGCAAGGCATCGCTCTTGTCGAGCACGGTTTTCGCCGGATCGACGAAATGGCCGCGTTGCGACGGGTCGACCTCCAGGTTGACCTGATCGTAGAACGGCCGCACGACCGCCGTTGGCGATCCCGGCTGGATGGGGGCGGCAGGCGCGCTCGGCGGCCAGGCAACCGGTGGCGTTGCCGGTTCCGCGGCGACACCGGGGGCTGCCGCAGGCGGCGTCCCGCTGTCGGCGGGTGCAGCCTCGGCCGGAGCATTCGCCGGCGGCGGACCCAAAAGCCCCTGGGCGGCCGCGCCGTTCAAGGCCGCCAGCAGGCAGACGGCCGAAAATAGCAGGAACGCCCTACCGGCCATCGCCTCACTCCGGATCCTGGCCGGCCATGCATTCGAGCTTGCTCAGCGTCCAGTCGCTGGTCTTCGATGCGATGTCGGACACTTTCCACTTGCCGTCGACCTTCTTCAGCGACCAGTGCATCTCGCGCTGAGAATCGTCGCCTTCGGGAAAAAGACTGAAATTCGCCACCACCTGCGCCGTGTCGCCATCCACGGTCTCGGACAGTTTCAAGGTCTTGGAAAGGGTCTTCTGGTCGAAATCCTGTGCGTCGAGACCAGGATCGAAGTCGATGCACGCGACCTGGTCCGGGTTTTTCTTGGCAGCCTGGTCGTTGAGGTCGAACAGTTTCGTCACCGGCTCGGTGAAGCGATCGCGATATTGCGCATCGGCCTCGAACTTGACCTGCGGAACATAGAAGAACTTCACAGCGTCGGACGCCGGACCGGCCAAGGCGGTGGCGGGTGCGGCAATCGACAAGATAGCAGCGAGCAGCAGTTTCATGGATTTCCCCGAATGTTTGGCTGCGGAAAGCAATCGATATCACGCATCGTGCATATCGGCTTTTTTGCGGCTCATGAAGCCTACGGGTGGCGCATCTGCTTGCATCGATCACATCCAACAATCCTTAGTTTCCGAACGTGGCGATCGGTGCGTTGAGTTGGGAACGGTCCGGCTTGACGCCGAGCCCTGGGACCCGTGGGACACGTATGTGCCCGTTCTCGATCACGATCGGGTTTGCGGGATCGATATGTCCTTCAATGTATTCCTGCGCGATCCACGCTCCCTCGAAGCGTCTCGGCTCGACGGTGGCAGCGAGGTGCACGCAAGCCGCGGCGATAACGTCTCCGCCCCAGGCGTCGTCGCAACTGTGCGGAAGAGATCGTATCGCACACAGATCGCGGACCGTGGCCATCCTGGCGAGGCCGCCAAGGCGGGTGACCTTCAATCCGAATCCGTCCGCGATACCTGATGAAACTGCCCGCAACACGGCATTCAGATCCTCGGTATTCTCATCGAGATAGATCGGATGCGTAACGCGTCCCTTGAGACCAGCGACTTCCTCCATGGTGTTGCAAGGCTGTTCGAACACGAATGGGATTGCCTGGCAAAGCCGATCGATGTGCAGCGCCGCGGCAGCGGTCAGGCCACGATTGGCGTCAACGGCTATCCGGGCCTTGAAGCCAACCGCCTCCCATACCTTGTGCACCGTGGCGACGTCCTGTTCGAGATCCCGCCCGCCGATCTTGATCTGAAGCCGCGGATATCCGGCCTTGACCTTGTCGGCGGCAATACGCGCGGTCTCGTCCGGAGCACCGACGATCGTCGAAAAGTAAGACGGCACGCGATCGGTGAGAGCACCACCGAGAAGGGTCGAGACCGGGACGCCCAGCCGCTGACCGGCGAGGTCGAAGAGAGCTATATCCAAGGCCGCCTTGGCATAGTTGTGCCCGTTCAGCCGTTCGTCCATTCTTTTGGCGAGGCGGCGCATGGATGCGGTGTCCTCGCCGACCAGTCCGGGCGCTATTTCGGCGATCGCCGCTCTCGCGCCCAGAGCATGCTGGGGCTGATAAACAGGGCCGATCGGGCACGTCTCACCCCAGCCTGACAGTCCATCCTCGGTGATCACCTCAACCAGCGTGCTGTCCAAATTCCGCACGGTGTCGCTGGCCATCCGGTAAGCGCCGCCTTTGACAGGCAGAAGCACCCGATAGACTTTGATCGACTCGATGCGCATTCAGACATTCGCCCCGTTCATGCCTTGCCTTGTCTGGCGCCTTTTCGCGATCGTCAAAGAGCGAGCGCCACCTTACGCCCGTCATGGATGGCAAATGCCGCCTGTCTGGAGGCGGTACAATCGCCGATAGAGGTATGGGCGATGCCGCGCCTTTCGAGCTCGATCGAGAGGCTGTCCTGCGCCATGCTGGTGGTGGCGAAGACCAAAGCGTCGACCTCGACCTCCTGCTCCGCTCCGTCCAGCAGGGAGGCGATCCTGGCCGCCTTGCCGTCCCATCGAACGACGGCGCTCTCGGTGACGAACCGCACGTTGAGCTTGGCGAGTGCGCGGCGTAGCGGCGCATCGACGGCCATTCGCTGAAGCTCTTTGCCGACCAGCGCGTCCGGCGTCACGAGCGTAACGTCGTGGCCGTCCTCGGCGAGTTTCCAGGCGGTGCCACAGCCCTTCCAATTGCCACCATCGTCGAGCACAAGCACGCGCTTGCCCGGCCTCGCTTCCCTGGCCATCACCGCTTCGGCGGAGAAAACCGGGCCGCCCCCTGGAATGCTCTCCCATTGCGGCAAGGCTCGCTGGAAAGCGCCGTCCGGCGGCATCGAGCCGGTCGCCACGATGACGTGGTCGACGCCTTCGCGCTCGACATCGTCGGCCTCGACATACTGCCCATAGCGGATGTCGACCTGAAGCTGGCCGAGCTGGCGCTGATACCAGTCGATCAGATCGAGAATCTGGGCGCGGCGCGGCTGCAGTCCGGCGAGACGGAACTGCCCTCCAAGGCGGTCGGAAGCCTCGGCCAACGTAACGCGGTGACCACGCTCGGCAGCGGCACGCGCGGCTTCGAGACCGGCCGGGCCGCCACCGACGACCAGCACGCGCTTCGGTTGCCCGGCGGGGGTGAAGCGATCTCCGCCCCACTCCCATTCGCGGCCCGCGGAGGGGTTGATGACGCAGCTGATCCAGTAGTCGCGGCTGCGCCGGCCCCAGCACATCTGGTTGCAGGACAGGCAGCCGCGAATATCCTCCGGCCGGCCGTCGGCGGCCTTGGCGGCAAGGTGCGGGTCGGCGATCTGGCCGCGTACGATGGAAACGAGATCGGCACGGCCTTCGCTCAACACGCTCTCGGCGTTCTCGGGCGTGCGGATATGGCTCTCGGCGGTGATCAGTGCGTGACGAACGGTGGATTTGAGGACGGACGCAAGGTCGGCGCCGAGCTTCTCCGGGTAAACGAAGGTCGGCATGATCTTGTAGAAATCGAAGTAGGAACCCGTCCCGCAGGTGACATAATCCATCAAGGCGTCGCGGTCGTGGAGGTCGATTATCTCGGCCAGCGCCTCGCGCTTCAGCGCAACTTCGACTTCCGGCTCGTCGTTGATGGCAAGACCGACGATGAAATCATCGCCGCATTCCCGGCGAATCCTGGTCATCACCTCACGGCTCATCCGGGTGCGGTTTTCAAGGCTGCCGCCCCAGCGATCGTCCCGGCGGTTCGACCAGGGCGTCCAAAACTGGTCCAGCATCGAATGGTAGGCAGCCCAGACCTCGACACCGTCGAAGCCGGCCTCGCGGCAGCGGCGCGCCGCCTGCACGAAGCCGTCGATCGTTTCTTCGATCTGGCGCTCCGACATCCGGTGTGAACCGTCGGAATCGTGGTAACTCGGCAGACCGGACGGCGACCAACCGGCATGAAACGAATTGTCGGCGTCGGCGTGCTGGCCGACATGATAGAGCTGCTGGATGGCCACGGCGCCGTTCCCGCGGATGGCCTCCGTCACCTTGCGAAAGTGTGGAATGACGCTGTCGTCGGACGGGCGGAAATTACCGCGCGTCAGCACCGCGGCCTGATGCACCGGCATCGGCTCGACGACGACCATCGCCGCGCCGCCGATCGCGCGTTCCGCATAATAGCCGACATGGCGTTCGGTCGGCAGCCCGTCCTCCGCCATGTTCGCCGTATGGGCCCCGAACACGATCCTGTTGCGCAATGTCTTGCCGCGCAAGGTGGCCGGCTCGAACAGACGCTTGAAGACCCGTCCGGACATGCGAATTCTCTCCCTCGTCGGCGGCATTGCGCCGGCGCACGAGGCGCCGGCGCTGTGTGGCTGAATTTCGGGCGTCAGGCATCCAGCCAGACGTTCTGGAGATCCATTTCGAAGGTCTGGTGAACGCCGTAATTCTTCACCTTCTTGCTGGTGTGGCTGTAGAGCTTCTGCCAGAACGGCTGGATGATGACGCCGGAGTCCTGCAGGATCTGCTCGACATCCTTCATCACCTCCTTGCGCTTGGCGACGTCGATCAGCGACAGCGCCTGCTTGAGCTTGGCGTCGAAATCGGGATTGGAATAGGCCGATTCATTCCACGCCTCGCCGGTGCGGTAGCCCAGCGCCAGAACCTGGACGCCGAGCGGGCGCATGTACCAGATGGTCATCGAATAGGGATACTTCGTCCAGTCGTTCCAGAAGGTCGAACCCGGCAGTACCGTTCGCTTCACCTTGATGCCGGCCTCGCGCAACTGTCCGGCGATCGCGTCGCCGGTGTTCTTCTGCCAGTCGTCCTCGATGGTGATGAGCTCGTGCTCAAAGTCGGCCTGGCCGGCATCCGCCATCAGCTTCTTGGCGCCGGCGGCATCGCGCTGCTTCTTGGGCAGAGGATAGTATTCGGGATGGATCGGGCTGACATGGTGGTTCTCACCGACGGTGCCGCGGCCGTTGTAGCCGAGCTGCAGCACCGCATTGTTGTCGACCGCCATCTGCAGCGCGTTGCGCACCCGCTGGTCGTCATAAGGCTTGTGCGTGACGTTGGTGCGGGCAACCAGCGTGGTCGCGGTCGCGACCTCCGATTTCACCAGCCCCATCTTGTCGAGGATATCGATGAAGTCGGCCGGGCTCTCGAAATTGAGATCGATCTCGCCTGAATCGAATGCGTTCACCGTAGCGTTGAAATCGGTGCCGTAGTCGATGAATTCGACCCCGTCGAGCGGCGCCTCGCCGCCCCACCATTTGCCGTTCTCGCGGCGCTTGACCACCGCCTTCTGGCCGACGTCGTAAGACACCAGTTCAAATGGGCCCGTGCCGATCGGCTTCTTGATCGGATCGGCGCCGTCGGCGTCGAAATTGCGGTGCACGACAAGGGCGGGATAGTCGGTGAAGTTGGGGATCAGCGAAATGTCCGGCTCGGAGAGCTTCAGCTTGACCGAGAAGTCGTCGACCTTGGTGATCGCGCCGTCCCTGGCCTTGCCGGTCTTGGCGTCGATCAGCGCACCGACACGCGCGGCCATGGAGTTGCCGGCGACGCCCTTCTCGCACCAGCGCGTCACATTGTGCACCACGTCATCGGCGTTGAAGGCATCGCCGTTGTTCCAGGTGACGCCCTTGCGCACATGCAGCGTGTATTCGGTGGCGTCATCGTTGATGTCCCAGCTTTCCAGCAGCACCGGCTCGAAGGTGAATTGCTTGGTGTAGCGCACCAGCGGCTCCAGCCAGCTGCGCGAAATGTTGGCCAATTCCACCCAATCGTAGGTGCGGGGATCCTTCTGCGCCTTGACCGACATCGAGACGTGCAGCGTCCCGCCCTTCTTCGGCTCCTCGGCCAAAGCCTGCGTGGGTGCGGCAAGGCCGATCATCCCATAGGCAAATGCCGTCGACGCACCGAGCGCGCTGGCCAGCGCCAGGAATTCGCGCCGATCCATTCGCCCCGCCCGCACCTCCGGCGCCATCGCCTGGATGGCTTGCGGCACTCGATCGCCATTGCTTGTGAAAACCGTCATGTCTTTCCTCCCTTGTTGTTCCCGTCGGGTCTTTGCCCATTCCCTCAGCTGACGCTGTCGGGCAGCTTTTCCTCTCGCCGCGCGATCAAATCCTTAAGACCGTCCGCGATACCTTCGTCGAGTTTCGGCTCCTCGTAGTCGGCAAGCATGTTGCGCGCCTTTTCGCGGCCGCGCGTGTCATGGTCCTTGGCTCCTTCGGCGTTCCACTGTTCGTAGGAGTTGAAGTCCATGATGCTCGGCATGAAGAAGGCCTTCTCGAAATGCTCGAGCGTGTGCTGAGTACCGAGGAAATGGCCCTGCGGGCCGACCTCGCGGATCGCCGCCATCGCGTCCTGGAAATCGTCGAAAGGCAGGCCGCCGGCGTATTTGTACCAGCCGACGAGCTGTTCGCAGTCGGTGGCGAATTTCGAATAGCCGCAGGTCAGCCCCGCCTCCAGCCAGCCGGCTGAGTGCCAGATGTAGTTGGCGCCGGCGAGGATGGCGGCATGCATCAGCATGTTGGATTCGTAGCCGGCCTGGGCATCGTTGAGCTTGGAGCCGACGTGGAAGCCCGACGTGCGCCATGGCAATTTGTATTTCCGCGCCAGCGCACCCATCAGATACATCATCTGCGCGGCCTCCGGCGTTCCGCCCATCGGCGCGCCTGTCTTCATGTCGACCGTGACCATGAACTGGCCGTAGATCTGCGGCGAGCCGGGGCGGATGAGCTGGGTCAGGGCCACGCCCGCCAGCGCCTCGGCATTGACCTGCGCTACCGCGCCGACGGCGGATGCCGAGGTCGATGCGCCGCAGAGCGCGAACGGCGCCAGGATCAGCGGCTGGTTGTGGCTCGCATAGACCCGCATGGCGTCGATCATGGTGGCGTCCCAGACCAGCGGCGAGTTGCAGTTGGTGATCGCCACCAGCACCGGGTTTTCGCGGACGAATTCCTCGCCGAAGACGATTCCGGCCATCGCCATCGTATCCTCGGCGCGCTCCTTCGACGTCACGATGCCCATGAACGGCTTGTCGGAATGTTTGATGGCCGAATGGATGATGTGCAGGTGCCGCTTCGGCACCGCGATTTCCATCGGCTCGCAGATGACCGAGCTGGATGAATGCAGGGCCGGCGCCATGTAGGCCAGCTTGTGGAAATTGTTGAGGTCGGCAAGCGTGCCGTAGCGCCTGTTGTTGTCGAGGTCGCGTATATAGGGCGCGCCATACATCGGCACGAAGATCGAATTCTTGCCGCCGACACGCACCGTGCGCTCGGGGTTGCGCGCGTTGAGCGTGAATTCCGACGGAACCTTCGAGACCAGGTCCATGAGCAGCGCGCGGTCGATGCGCACGCGCGTTTCCCTGACATCGGCGCCAGCCGCCTTCCAGAGCGCGATGGCCCCATCGTCGCGGAATTCGCAGCCCACCTCTTCGAGGATCTTGAGCGACTCTTCGTGGATCAGTTCCACCGCCTCGTCGGGAACGATCTCATAGACCGGAATCTGGCGCACCAGCGTCGGGAACGAGGCGATCGGCGCGCCACGCAGCGCCTTGCGGCCGAGGCGGCCGCCACCGCGACGATGGGTCGGCTCGGTCAGTTCGGCGGCGAGTGCGTTCATAGGACCTCCAAGCGTGCTTTCCAGCCAAGTTAACGAGGCAAAATATTGCTGTGACGCTGGAAAATCCTGATCTCTTGTATAAGCTCTGCTTATGCGAAGCCTCCGCCACCTCCTGCCCTCCGCCGGCAGTCTGATCGTCTTCGAGGCCGCCGGCCGACTGTCGAGCTTCACCGCGGCCGGGCGCGAGCTCGGCATGACCCAGGCGGCGGTCTCCTACGCGGTGCGCGGGCTGGAAGAGCAGCTTGGCGCCCAGCTGTTCCAGCGCCGCCATCGCCAGGTGCTGCTGACGGAGGCGGGCGAGCGCTTCCACGCCGACGTTTCGCTCGGACTGTCCCATATACGCAAGTCGGCCGAGGACCTGCGCCTGCAGGCGACCGGCGGCCATGTGACGCTTGCCGCCTCGACCGCCTTCGGCTCGTTCTGGATGATGCCGCGCCTGCAGCAGTTCCGCGACGAACTGCCCGGCGTCGACCTGCGCATCCAGACCGCCGACCGCGATCTCGACATCATCGCCGAGGGCATTCCGCTCGGCGTGCGCGGCGGCGTGCCGCGCGACTGGCCGGACTACCACTCGCTATCGCTCTCCGACGAGGAGATCTTCCCCGTCGCCGGACCGAGCTACCTTGCCAAATTCGGCATGCCGAAGACCGTCGCGGAACTCGCCACGCACCGGCTGATCCATCTCGAGGAGCCTTATCGCGAGGCGCCGAATTGGGACGAATGGTTCGCGTCGGCCGGAACCAGCCTGCGCAATCCCGAGCGCGGCCTGCGCATCAACGACTACGCCCTGGTGATCCAGGCGGTGATGGAGGGGCAAGGCATCTCGCTTGGATGGCGGCATCTGGTCGAACGTCTGGTGGCATCCGGGCTGCTGGTGCCGGTGACCGACCATGTGATGCGGACCGGCATTGGATTTCACGTCATCTGGCCCAGAAACCGCGAGCTGCGCGACAATGCCCGCAAGGTCAGGGACTGGCTGGTGGCGCAGGCGTAGAGCTGCTTTCGCCCCGGCCGCAGTTCACCCTCGCCCGCACGACGCGAATCCACCTATACTGTCATCATGCCCATCCGCCAGCTCTCAGAAACGATGATCAACCAGATCGCCGCCGGCGAGGTTATCGAGCGTCCGGCGAGTGTGGTGAAGGAACTGGTCGAGAACGCGCTGGACGCCGGTGCGTCGCGTGTCGAGGTCGCCACGTCGGGCGGCGGGCTGAACCTGATCCGCGTCACCGACGACGGCTCCGGCATTCCCGAACAGGAGCTGGCGCTGGCGATCGCGCGCCATTGCACGTCGAAACTCGCCGAGGACATCCACGACATACGCTCGCTTGGTTTTCGGGGTGAGGCATTGCCGTCGATCGGTTCAGTGTCGCGGCTGTCGATCCGCTCGCGCACCGCCGCGGGCGACAGCGCCGCCGAGATCGGCATCGAAGGCGGCAGGGTTTCGGCCGTCAGGCCGGCGGCGGCCAATCGCGGCACAACGGTCGAAGTGCGCGACCTGTTCTTCGCCACGCCGGCGCGGCTGAAATTCATGAAGGGCGAACGTGCCGAGAGTTCTGCGACCAGCGACGTGATCAAGCGCATCGCCATCGCCTTCCCTTCCGTGCGCTTCACGCTCTCCGGCACGGATCGCTCGACGCTGGACCTGCCGGCGACCGACGACAGCGCGCAAGGCAGCCTGCGCCGCGTCGCGCAAGTTATGGGCGCCGAATTTCCGGACAATTCCATTGCCATCGATGCCAGCCGCGAAGGCGTGCATCTGACCGGCCACGTCTCGATCCCCTCTTTCACCCGCGCCAACGCGCTGCAGCAATATGCCTATGTCAACGGCCGCCCGGTGCGCGACAAGCTTATCGCCGGGGCCATCAGGGGCGCCTTCGCCGATGTGCTGCCGCGCGACCGCCATGCGGTGACCGTGCTGTTCCTGACGCTCGACCCGGCCATCGTCGACGTCAACGTGCATCCGGCCAAGGCCGATGTGCGCTTCCGCGATCCGGGCCTTGTGCGCGGGCTGATCGTGGGCGCCATCCGCCAGGCGCTCGCCGATGCCGGCATCCGCGCCGCCACGACCGGCGCCGCCGGCATGATGGCGGCGTTCCGGCCGGGCGCGGCGCCCTATGCGCATCCCGGTCCGGCCAATGGCCATCGCAGCTACGACGCTTCCTATCGTGCTTCGGGCTCCGCCGGCTTCGACCCCGCGCGCTCACCGCAGCGGCCGCTCGACATGCAATTCGACGGCTCGGGCTTCGAACGGACCAGCGCAAGACCGGGCGGCTTCGGCGAAAACGACCAGGCGGCGTTCGACGCGGGTCCGCTCGCCAGCGCCGATGCGCGCGCCGGGCAGAGCGAGGCCGCCGAGACGCTGCTTGGCGCGGTGCTGGGTGCAGCGCGCGCACAGGTGCATGAGAACTACATCGTCGCCCAGACCAGGGATTCGCTCGTCATCGTCGACCAGCACGCGGCGCATGAACGGCTGGTCTATGAAGCGCTGAAGAACGCCCTGCACGCGCGCCCGGTCCCCTCGCAGATGCTGCTTCTGCCGGAAATCATCGACCTGCCGGAAGAGGACGCCGAGCGGCTGGCCATGCATTCCGAGACGCTTGCCCGCTTCGGCCTCGGCCTCGAGCGTTTCGGTCCTGGAGCGGTTGCCGTGCGCGAAACGCCGTCGATGCTGGGCGAAACCAATGTCGGGCAATTGGTGCGCGACCTTGCCGACGAGATCGCCGACAACGATACGGTCGAGACGCTGAAGGAGCGGCTGGACAAGATCGCCGCCACCATGGCCTGCCATGGCTCGGTGCGCTCCGGCCGGCTGCTCAAGGCCGAGGAGATGAATGCGCTGCTGCGCCAGATGGAGGCGACGCCCGGTTCAGGCACCTGCAACCACGGCCGGCCGACCTATATCGAACTGAAGCTCGCCGACATCGAGCGGCTGTTCGGACGGCGGTGAGCCTGTGGGCGGCGGCGAGTTGATCGAGTTTCAGTTCGAAGCCGAAGTGATCCACTGGCGCGGCCCCTCGCCTTACTTCTTCGCGCCAATCCCCGAGCAGCACGGCCAAGAGATAAAACGGGTCGCCAAACTCGCGACCTATGGCTGGGGCGTGATCCCTGTCGAGGCGACGATTGACGGCTTCATGTTCGCTACATCGCTGTTTCCCAAGCAGGGAAGCTACCTATTGCCATTAAAGGACGCAGTTCGGCGCAAATGCAATCTGACGGCAGGCGATTCGATTTCCGCCATCATCACGATACGACTTGGGCGCCGATCCGACCTATGAAACGAGCCGCTGCGGGAGTTCTCGGCGAGAGTCCGCAAAAGGCTCCAACCCTTTGTTTTACCGTTTCAAGTTCACCACGATGACGCCACCGAGCGCCAGCGCGCCGCCGAGAATGCCGAGCAGCGTCGGCACTTCGCCCAGCCAGAAGAAGCCGATCAGCGCCGACATCGGCGAGACCAGGTACAAGAAGTTCGAGGCTCGCGCAGCCGGCAGGCGCGACAGGGCCGTTGCCCAGGCCGCATAGGCGATCAGGCTCGGCACGATGCCGAGATAGATGACGGCGCCGAGGCCGGCCGTATCGGCGACGGCAGCCTGCTGGAGAGCCGCGGGCAGGAAGGGCGACAGGCAGAGCGCGCCGAGCACCATGTTCGAGGCCGCGATGGTCAGCGGATGATGGCGGGCAAACAGCGGCTTCTGGACGATGGTGTTGACGGCCGAGCACAGTGCCGAGCCGAGCACCAGCAATGCACCGGCGTTGAAATGCAGACCATGACCGTCAGCGACGGCGATGATGCCGATGCCGGCGAAGGAAATGGCGGTGCCGACCCAAGCCATGCCGGAGAAACGCTCGCCAAGCAGCGCCATCGCCATGATGGCGGTGAAAATCGGGCTGACATTGATGATGAAACCGGCAGCTCCGGCCGAGACGGTCAGTTCGCCGAAATTGAGCATGGCCGTGTACAGCGCGACGAAGATGGCGCCGCCGAAGGCGAAGCGCCACATTTCGCCGATCCTGGGCAGCGCAGGGCGCTTGACGGCAAGATAGATCGCCGCCGGCACGGCGGCGATGGCAAAGCGCAAAGCGCCCAGCTCCAGCGGCTGAAAAGCGCCGAGCCCGGCCCGGATCGCCGGGAAGGCGGAGGCCCAGCCAATGACCGTCAGCGCCACGGCGATGGCGGCCGTAGTGTCCATCCGCTGTGTCGAATTCAACGTACCTGTCATCGCGCTCATCTCGCTGCCCTCGGATTCTTTCGGTTCCGGTCAACAGAAAGCGCCTTTCCGGGTCAATTGACAAACGACCAAATCGAGGGTCACCTGTGAGCATGGATCACAGCTTGAACAGCATGCTGCCACTGGAGACGTTGCGCGCCTTCGACGCAGCGGCGCGCACGGGAAGCTTTTCGGCCGCCGCCGAAAAACTCAACCTCACCCATGGCGCGGTCAGCCGGCAGATCGCGAAGCTCGAGGACTGGCTCGGCCTGAAGGTCTTCGAACGTGGCGCGCGCGGCGTGACGCTGACCAATGAAGGCAATCGCCTGCATCTGAGGACCACCGAAGCCTTCGCGCTGATCTCGGTCGATTCGGACCGGTGGGTGGAGCCGCGCGGCACCGCGGTCGTGCGCCTGGCCTCCATCCCTTCGGTGAGCGGCCTGTGGCTGATGCCGCGCATGGCAATGCTGGAGAACGACCCTACCCGCCTGCGCATCGTGCTCGACGTCGACAACCGTCAGGCCGATCTCGCTGACGAAGGCATCGATCTGTCGGTCCGCTGCGGTCGCGGCCGCATCCCGGGCCGCGTCTCGGTGCAGTTGTTCGAGGAGTATCTCTTCCCCATCGCCTCGCAGGGCCTCGCGGAAGAGATTGGCGCTGGCGACCCGGCCAGGCTGCTCAAATTCCCGCTGATCAACGATTCCGACGCTTCGGGCTGGCGCGCCTGGTTCGCCGCCCAGGACATGGATTACAGGCCTCGCCCGCAGGACCGCCGCTTCGAGGATTACAATCTGGTGCTCGACGCCGCGGCCCATGGGCTCGGTATTGCACTGTCGCGGCCGCCGCTCACCGAGCATCAGATACAATCGGGGCGGCTCGTCGCCGTCGACCATCGCACCGCGCTCAATCCAGTCTCTTACTGGCTCGACCGGCCGGTGGGCCGGCCACGCGCCGCCGCGGCCGATCTCGCCCGGCGCATCGCGGCGCATGCCGGGCTGGCCGCGGACAAGGTCGATCGGTTCATCGAAGCCGAGGATTAGACCTGGGCTAGCTGAACATCCGCAGGGCCAAGCCGAATGCCGCTGCCCCGAGCAAGCCGGCGGTTGCCGAGACAAACGCGACTTTGAGCAGCAGGCGCTCGGAATTCTGCTCCGGCATGCCGTTGGGCCGAGAGGCGGGCTGCCCCCGCTTGGCGGGGATGTTCTGGTTCGATGCCTGGCGCCAGGCTGGAGCCAGTGGCGCCACGGTCGCCAGCCCAGCCGTCGAGGCCCCGCCCTGATCGCCATTTTCGGCTCTTACCAAAGGCACCGTCAGACCTTTTTGCGCCTCGACCTCCTGCGCCGACCTTCTTGCCACGGCGGCGGCGATTGGGGACCCATCGGAATCTTCGGCCGGTTCGACCTGAGCCAGATAGGCCTCGACCATCCCGGCCGAAGCGATCTGCTGCGCCTTGGCCGCCATCGCCTGGGAAGGCAGAGCCAACAGTACCGGCGCCGTCTGTTGCGCCAGGAGGAGCGGCGCCGGTGGCTGGACCAGCGCTTTTACCAGGGCGGTCGTGGCCGGATCGGCTTTTGCCGAAGGCACGGCCTGCGGCGTCATCGTGTCCACCAGCAAAGATGCCAGCCGTGCGGAAGAAATCTCCATGCCACCCTCAAAACAGCCGTTTCGATTGCTCGATAACAGCTCTGCATTGCGCCAAGCTTGACCTTCTCACCGATTTATGGCGATGACATCGTCATGAAGCTCGGCACCACCGCATGATGAACCGTTTCGAAGGCCCCGGCGGCAAGGAAGCCCGCATCCGCTACCTCGACGGCGATTTCCAGGTCACCAGCCCCGGCTCTTTCGTGCGCTGCGCCGTGACCGGAGAGAGCATCCCGCTGGACGAGTTGAAATACTGGAGCGTCGCCCGGCAGGAGCCTTACGTGAACGCCACGGTTTCGCTGCGCCGCGAAATCGAGGTGCATCCGGAGTTGCGCAAGCGCAGTTGACGCGGTTCACCGCTTCACGGATACGGCGGACCGGTCCTCTTTCCGCGCAGTTCCCCTCGGAACCGCTACACACTTTTCCTGGAGTTGCCCTTGAGCCTGCGCTGCCGCCAGGCGTCGAGCGTTTCGTCGATGATGCGCTCGGGAACGTGGTCGAGTTCGAACACCGTGTCGATCTCCAGCACGTCGAGACGATCGAGAAAATCCTGCGCGGCGCCGTGCCGCAACCGCGCGGCGTCCTTGGCGGTGGTGATCAGGCCAAGGCCTTCGGCGCGCGCGGTGGCCGCCAGTTCGGCAAGCTCGTCCTCGGCGTAGAAGTGATGGTCCGGAAAGGGTTTGGACAGAACCACTTCGCCGCCGGCGCCACGCACCGTGTCGAAGAATTTTTCGGGATGGCCTATGCCGGCAAAGGCCAGAAACCGCTTTCCGGCAACCCCTGCCTTGCCGCTCGGCTCGGTGTGGGCCTCGAAGATCGGACGGCCGGCACGCGCGGCCTGGCGGACGACGGCATCCGCGGCCGTCCCCTCACCCATCTTCAGCAAGGCGCTGGTGAAGACCAACTGGTCGACGATTTTTGCCCTGAGCGGGCCACCGGGGATGACGCGGCCATTGCCGATCCCGTAGCGGGCATCCACCACGACCAGCGCGTAATCGATGTGGATGCGCGCGCTCTGGAAGCCGTCGTCCATGATCAGGAAGTCGCAGCCGTGCCTTTCCAGGAGCAGCCGGGCGCCGGCGGCACGATTGGGCGTTACCGCGACCGGCGCATGTTCGGCCAGCAGCAGCGGTTCGTCGCCGACATGCCGGGCGCTGTCGTGGCCGATGTCGACGACATGCGGTTCGGCGAAGGAGCCGCCATGGCCGCGCGACAGGAAACCGGGCTTTAGCCGCATGCGCCTGGCCTGTTGGGCGAGCGCAATCGCCACCGGCGTCTTGCCGGTACCGCCAACCGTGAAATTGCCGACGCACAAAACCGGCGCCTCGATCTTCTCGCGCCTCGCCCTGCGCATGCCGCGGCCGGCGGCAAGCGCATAGACCGCCGACAGCGGCGACAATGCCAGGACACGCCAGTCCGGCTCTTCCCACCAGAAAGGTGGTGCTTCGCTGGCCACGCTAGCGCCCGTTCGCGCCCTTCAGGCGCGCCTTGACCACCAGCGGCTGGATATAGGGTTCGAGCGATTTGAGCGTGCGCGCCAGGGCGCCGCGCATCTCGTCGACGGTCGCGGCGCCCGCCGCCATCATCTCGTGACGGGCGACTTCATTGGTCAGGAGGAAATTGACGGCGCCAGCCAGCATGTCGCGGTCGCGCACCAGCTTGGCGCCGCCGCTGTCGAGCAGGCGCTGATAGGCCTCGCGAAAATTCTGCACGTTGCGCCCGGCGAGAACCGCCGTATCGAGCATGGCGGGCTCAAGCGGGTTCTGACCGCCTTCGGAAGTCAGCGAGCGACCGACGAAAGCGATTTCGGTCAACCGGAGGTACAGGCCCATTTCACCGATCGTATCGCCAAGCAGGATATCGGTGTCGGGCCCGATACGGTCGCCCTTGCTGCGTCGCGCCACTTTCAGGCCCATGCCGGAAATCTGCGCGGCCAAGGCTTCGGCCCTATCGGGATGGCGAGGAACGACGATCGTCAACAGGCCGTGGTGACGCTTGTGCAGCGTCGCGTGGACTTCCGCGGCGACCACCTCCTCGCCATCATGGGTCGAGATCGCCGCCCAGGTCGGGCGATCGCCGATCTGCCGCTGCAAAGTGCCAAGCGCCCGCTCATCGACCGGCGGCGGGTTGGTGTCGACCTTGAGGTTGCCCGACACCGTGACCGGCCGGGCACCGAGCGCGCGGAACCGCTCGCCGTCGACATCGGACTGGGCAACGACATGAGCAAGGTTCTCGAACAGCGCCTCGGCAATGTTGGCCCGCTTCTTCCACGACGTGAAGGAGCGGTCGGAGAGCCTGCCATTGACCAGCACCTGCGGCACGTGGCGGGCGCCAAGTTCGAGGATGGTCATCGGCCAGATCTCGGATTCGGCAATGATGGCCAGATCGGGTTTCCAGTGATCGAGGAAGCGACTGACCGCCGGCTTCAGATCGAGCGGCACATATTGGTGGATGATGCGGTCGCCGAGCCGTTCGTCGACGACCTGGGCCGATGTCACGGTGCCGGTCGTCAGCACGATGTTGACGCCGTAGTCGAGGATACTTTCGACCAGCGGCACGACGGCCAGGGTTTCGCCGACACTTGCCGCATGGATCCAGATCACCGGTCCCTCGGGGCGCGGCCGGCCGGCGACGCCGTAGCGCTCGCGCCGGCGGTTGCGGTCTTCCTTGCCGCGCGAGGTACGCCAGGCGACATAGGGGCCGACCAGCGGATAGGCGGCCGCGCCGGCAAATCGATATGCCGTCAGCATGGTGCGGGCCCAACGACCGCTCATCGCGGGCCATCCACGAGACGGTAGGCCTCGGCGGTCGCGGCATTGAGGGCAGCCGTCACTTCCTGGCGCTTGCGCTCCATTTCGGCGTCGTCGGCATCCGCCGCCACGAAGATCGGTGCGCCGATGGTTACGGCGGAACGGCCGAAGGGCAGATTGATGGTGGTCTTGTCCCAGCTCTTCTCCAGCACCTTGCGGCGGCTGGTGGCGATGGCGACAGGCAGCAGCGGCCGGCCGGAGAGGCGCGCCAGAAGAACGATACCAAGCCCTGCATCGCGCGGCGTACCGTGGGGAATGTCTGCGATCATGGCGACGTTCTTGCCCGCGATGAGCGACTTTTTAAGGGCGATGAGGGCTTTGGCCCCGCCCTTGTCGAGATGCCTGGCATTGTCACGTCCGCCTGACCCGCGCACCGCCTCGATGCCGAACTTCTCAAGCATCAGCGCGTTGAGCTCGGCGTCGGCGCTGCGCGACACCATGGCGACCAGCGGCTTGCGCTTGGGGTAATAGGCCGGCGTCAAAAGATGCTGGCCATGCCACAGAGCGATGATGCCGGGCTCGAATTCGGCGTAGGCGCCACCCGAGAATCGTGCCGATCCCGCGACCAGCGGGCTGGTCAGGCGAACCAGCCGCACGAACTGCGCGAGCAGGCTGGCAATGGCATTCTTGACGAATCGCGACTGCGCGAGGGGTTCGCGAATCCTGCGCCAGAAAGCCTTGGTCTTGCGATTGCCGCCCCTGCCCGCGGGCGCGGCGTCGCTGGCTGGCCTTTTCGCCAGATCATGCTCCATCGAGGTCAACCGGCGGCCTTGCTATCGGGATCCAACAGGCGGTGCAGATGAACGACGAAATAACGCATATGGGCATTGTCCACGCTGGCTTGCGCCTTGGCCTTCCACGCCGTGTGCGCGGATTGATAGTCGGGATAGACGCCGACGATGTCGAGCGCGTCGAGATCGCGGAACTCGGTACCGCCAAGCTTCTTCAGTTCGCCGCCGAACACCAGATGCAAAAGCTGTTTCTTTCCGTCTTCCGCGGCCATGTCGGTCCTTCACATATTGTGAGTTTGTGACAGGTCTAGACCAAAGCCGCCGACTTTGGAACCTTTGAAAATGCTTTCAGGCATCCAGCCCGGCGATGACGTCGACCAGCACCGTCAGCAGTTCGCCGCTGCCGGCGGCGAGCGCGCCGTGGCGGGTCACCGCGCCGGCAAAGAGCGGCGCATGGCCTTGCGGGTCGAGCAATTGGCCGCCTGCCTCGCGCAAAATGAGATCGGCGGCGGCGATGTCCCAGTCATGGGCGTTCGGCTTGACGAAGGTGCCGTCGAGCTTGCCGTTGGCGATCATGGCCAGGCGGTAGGCGAGCGAAGGGTTGTAGGGCGCCCGTTGCAGCCGCTTCTGCCAGCCGGCCGGCATCAGGTCGATCAACTGCTTCAGACCGGAAATCTCGGGCCTGTCCCCCGCTTCGCGCACCGCAATCCGCTTGCCGTTGCGGAACGCGCCCTGGCCAGGCAGCGCGCAATAGGTCTCGTCCATCGCCGGGCATTCGAGCACGCCGGCGAGCGTGCGGCCATTCTCGACGACGGCGACACTGACGCACCAGGCGCGCTGGCCCTCGAGGAAGCCACGCGTGCCGTCGATGGGATCGACGACGAAGGTGCGACGCGCGGAAAGCCGCACCGGGTCGTCGGCGGTCTCTTCCGACAGCCAGCCATAGTCCGGCCGCGCGGCAAGCAGCGTCTGGCGCAGATAGGCATCCGCTGCATGATCGGCTTCGCTGACCGGCGAGGTGCCGCCCTTCATCCACACTTGCGGGTTCTTGCCGAAGTAACGCATGGCGACGAGACCCGCCTCGCGGGCGGCGTCGCGCAGAAGGTCCAGGTCCCGGGCGGCACCGGCAATGGTCAGTTCATGCTCCGGCAAGGGTCATGCCTTCAATCAGGAGCGTCGGGGACGCGGTGCCGAAATTGCGGTCGAGGTCGTCAGCCGGCACCATGTTGAGGAACATGGTCTTCAGGTTCGAGGCGATGGTGACTTCGGCGACCGGATAGGCAAGCGCGCCATTTTCGATCCAGAAACCGGAGGCGCCGCGGCTGTATTCGCCGGTAACCATGTCGACGCCGTGGCCAAAGACTTCGGTGACATAGAAGCCGCTCTTGAGCGAGCCGATCAGGTCCTGCGGCGAGCGCTCGCCGGCCTCGATGGCGAGGTTCGTCGACGACGGCGAAACAGAGGAGCCCCCACGCGCGCCGCGACCATTGGTGACGAGGCCGAGTTCGCGGGCCGCCGATGTCGACAGGAACCAATGGTTGAGGATGCCCTTTTCGACCATCACCAGCTTCTCGCCTTCGACGCCTTCGCCATCGAATGGCCGCGAGGCCTGACCACGGCGCCGCAGCGGCTCGTCGGTGACGGTGATGGCGGCAGCGGCCACCTGCTTGCCCATCATGTCGCGCAGGAACGAGGTCTTGCGCGCGACGGATGCTCCGTTGATGGCGCCGGCGATATGGCCGGCAATACCGCGCGCGACGCGCGGGTCGAACACGACGTCGACCGGTCCGGTCGCCGCCTTGCGCGCGCCAAGGCGGCGCACGGCCCGTTCGCCGGCCATGCGGCCGATATCCTCGGCCGCGTCGAGATCGGCAAAATGCTGGCGCGAGGAGAATTCATAATCGCGTTCCATGCCGGTGCCCTCACCGGCAATCACACTGGCCGAACGCGAAAAACGCGAAGCGACATAGTGGCCGAGAAAGCCGTGCGAGGTGGCCAGAACCAGCCCGCCCAGCCCGGCGCTGGCATTGCTGCCGGCCGAATTGGTCACACCCTTGACGGCCAGAGCCGCCGCTTCGGCTTCAAGCGCGGCTTCCTTCAACTGGTCGGCCGACACTTCGGTCGCGTCGAACAGGTCGAGATCGCGCGTCCGGGTGGCGAGCAGCGCGGGGTCGGCAAGGCCCTGGTAGGGATCCTCGGGCGATACTTTGGCCATGGCGACGGCACGCTCGGCAAGCGCCCTGGGATCGGACGCGGCGGTGGCCGATACGCTGGCTACGCGCTGGCCGACGAAGACACGCAGCGAAACATCGTCGCCCTCGGACGCCTCGGTGTTTTCGACCTTGCCAAGCCGCACCGAAACGCCGGTCGAGCGGCCGCGCACCGCTACCGCATCCGCGGCATCGGCGCCGGCGCGCTTGGCGGCCTCGACCAGGGCCGCGACGCGGTCCGTCAACTTTGCGGCGTCGAGCTTGTCGGTCATGCACTTGATCCTGTTTGTTCAGCCTGTCCGGAAGGCGGATGCTGTCGCACCATCTATTGTTCCAGTGCCGCTTGTGCAATGGCAGAAGGGCAATCAGGATAGCGCGACCAAATCGCCGTCAAAGCGCCCGCAAAGAGCGGACGTCCCGGCTTTTGCCTATCTGGAGCCCTCGCCATGACGCCTTTCCATCTCGCCTTTCCGGTCCGTGATCTCGATGAAACCCGAACTTTCTATGGCGAGGTGCTGGGTTGCGCGATCGGCCGCTCGTCCGCGACCTGGGTCGACTTCGACCTTTACGGCCACCAGATGTCGGCGCATCTGCGGCCGCAGGCCGCGCAAGCCGCCAGCGACGGCAAGGTCGACGGCATTCTGGTGCCGATCCCGCATTTCGGCGCCGTGCTCTTGATGGATGACTGGCAGCGCCTGGCCACGCGGCTGGAAGCGCGCGACGATATCGACTGGCTGGAGCGGCCAATGGTCCGTTTCAAGGGCGAGCCGGGCGAACAGGCCACGCTGTTCATCCGTGACCCCTCGGGCAACGCCTTGGAATTCAAGGGCTTTCGCTCACTGGAGCAGGTTTTCGCGCACTGATGGGATCGGGCCTGCAGCGGCTCTCCTTCAGGATACCGCGACCGGCGTCCAGATCACATCCTCGATCTTCTGCGCGCCGGTCGCCAGCATCACCAGGCGGTCGAAGCCGAGCGCGACGCCGCTGGCCTGCGGCATGACGGCAAGGGCTGCCAGGAAATCCTCGTCGAGCGGATAGCGCTCGCCATAGATGCGCTCCTTCTCGTCCATTTCGAGGATGAAGCGCCGGCGCTGCTCGGCGGAATCGGTCAGTTCGCCAAAGCCGTTGGCGAGTTCGACACCGCAGCAATAGAGCTCAAAACGTTCGGCGACACGCGAATCCCGGGGGCTCGGCCGGGCAAGTGCCGCCTCGGCGACCGGATATTCGCACAGGATCGTCGGCCGCCCCTGCCCGAGGAACGGTTCGATCTTTTCCACCAGCACGCGGCTAAACAAGTCCGCCCAGTTGTCGTCAGGCGCCGTGCGCAGGCCGGCTTTAACCAGCGCTGCGTAAAGCGCGTCCCGGTCGGTGCCGCCATCGGCGGCAACCGTCGCCAGCAGATCGATGCCGGCATGGCGGCCGAAGGCATCCGCCAGCGTCAGCCGTTCCGGCTCCGCGAACGGATCGCAGTCGCGGCCACGGAAAGAAAAGCGCGTGGCCCCTGCCCTTGTCGCGGCCAGCGCCAGCAGATCGGCGCAATCGCGCATCAGGCTCTCATAGGTCTCGCTCACCCGGTACCATTCGAGCATGGTGAATTCGGGATGATGCAAGGGGCCGCGCTCGCGGTTGCGGTAGACCGGACCCAGGCTGAAGATGCGCTGCTCGCCGGCGGCAAGCAGTTTCTTGCAGGCAAATTCCGGCGAGGTGTGGAGATAAAGCGGCGAATGGGCGCCATCCGGCCCGACCACCTCGGTAGCGAAAGCCGCCAGATGCGCCTCGTTGCCGGGCGAGACCTGCAGCGCCGCCGTCTCCACCTCGATGAAATCATGGCGGGCGAACCAGTCGCGCATGGCGGCCGTCAGCCCGTTGCGCAGTATCAGGCGTGGGCGGCGGTCGGCGTGAACATGCGGCGTCCACCAGGGCGAAGCCGCGGTCATCGGCGCGCTTCGGTTCGCCGAGGGGGCTGGCGGTTCGCGCCAAGATGCGCTAGGCCCCCATCCAGCGCCGCGCAAGCCGGCAAACGCCCGTCAACTCTCGCAGGATTTAAAACCGTGGTGAAAGTCATCGCCAGTTCGCTCCGCAAAGGCAATGTCGTCGACAAGGACGGCAAGCTTTATGTGATCCTCTTTGCCGAAAACATCCATCCCGGCAAGGGCACCCCCGTGACACAGCTCGACATGCGCCGCATCGGCGACGGGGTGAAGGTCTCGGAGCGTTACCGCACCACCGAACAGGTGGAGCGCGCCTATGTCGAGGAGCGCGAGCACACCTTCCTCTACGCCGACGGCGAAGGCTATCACTTCATGAACCCGGAAACCTACGACCAGGTGGCGGTGACCGAAGCCGTGGTCGGCGACGCCGCGCCCTATCTGCAGGAAGGCATGCCGGTGCAGGTGTCACAGTTCAACGGCATCGCGATCGCCCTGGTCCTGCCGCAGCGCGCCACGTTCGAAGTGGTCGACACCGAGCCGACGACCAAGGGCCAGACGGCTTCGTCGTCCTACAAGCCGGCAGTCCTTTCCAACGGCGTGCGCACCGCCGTGCCGCCGCACATCGCGCCCGGCACCCGCGTGGTGGTGATGACCGCCGACGGGTCCTATGTGGAGCGGGCGAAGGACTGAGGCGCGGCGACCTCAGCGAAACGCTACTGCTTAAAACAGTTCTCGCGGTGCCACTGCAAGAAACGCGGATTCGGCCATTCAAACGGCCGTCCCGGCGGAAGTGCTCGCCCGGTCTTGTTTACGAACGATCGCACGCTTTCGCGATCATTGACCTGTCGCGAGATCAGGATTTCCAAATCGTCGGACAAGCTGATCAATCCCCGATCGAACATCCAATGCGCGGTACCCGACAGCGCGATACCGTTGTTGATAATATCAGGCCCGTTCGCTTCGACCGGCCGAATATGAGCGGCTGAAACCTCTGCCCGGCCACCGCCATTGATCAGCTTGAGCCCCGTGATTGCGCACCGCTCGTCATAGGCCCGCAGGACGATACGGCGAAAAATACGATCCCGCACGATTCGCGACCCGATGTAGCTTACGCGATCACGACTCTGCTCGAATTCGAATGGCGCCTGCTCATCCTGGAAGCCGGCAGATGGTTCGACCTCTTCCATGCGCGGCAGCAACAACTTGCTTGTGTCCAACCCCAAATCGATGATGCGGTTGAAATCGCTTGAGGTGAGCGGGCGAACGGCAGACTGCGCGCGACCGGAAAGCTGCCCCTCGGGGTTGAGCAGCCCTCTTTCAACGAGACCATGAGGTCCGTTGAATGGAACAGGATTGACGAAATCAAGGTAGGTCCCGGGCTCAATAAGAGCCAGATACATTTCGGGCGTCACAGGATCGGGAACAATCTGCTGGACTTTCGCCACAGCGTAGTAGCCTCGGGTATCATTTACTTTGCTGGGTTCATAATAAATGATCCAGCCGCCGACACATGCCTCAACGCGGCGCAGATAAGGGCGAGGAAACTGATATTGCTCTGCGGGGCGATCGTTGTATCGCGAATCTGAGCGATGGATGAAGATCCCGAATCCCATGATCCTTGCGATGTGTTCTTGGGGCAACTGTTTCCGACGTTTTACCAAAATCCGATCTTGCGAGCTTAGTCCAGATCGATCGTATTCTTCCCACCGTATTGGTCCTTCCACGAATACGCCGGAAGCCATTCTCTAACGACGCGCGGGGACATTTTTCGCGCCGCATGTCGCAAAGCGGACCTGCGGTTCGTCCTTTGAGCAAAGAAGGAGAGCGCCGTGCGAAAACTCATCGTCACCGAATTCATCAGCGTCGATGGCATAGCCGAGGTCGAGAGGCTTCCGACTGTCGTCTGGAACGATGAAATGAACAAATTCAAGGCGGACGAGCTTGCCGACAGCGGCGCCATGCTTCTGGGGCGTACGACCTATGAGATTTTTGCCGGCTCGTGGCCTGATGAAACCGGGGACTTCGCCGACCGGTTCAACGCATTGCCGAAATATGTCGCGTCGACCAGCCTGAAGGCGCTCGACTGGAAGCCGGCGGAACTGCTCAAGGGTTCCTTGCCGGAAGCAGTGAGGGCGCTCAAGCAAGGTAGTGGCGGCAACATCTATGTTCATGGCAGCCTCAGCGTCGCGCAGCAATTGCTGCGCCACGGCCTGGTCGACCGCGTCAGGCTGCTCAGCTATCCCGGCGGCGTTGGCCAGGGCAAGCCGCTGTTCCCGCAGGGCGAACAAGTGCCGCTCGAGCTGATTTCAGCCACACCGTTGAGCAACGGCGTGGTGGCAATCGAATATGCGCCTTTGGCTATAGGATCGGATTGAGGTCACCCGGTTCGCTCTCCCCTTTTTGAGCATGGCCGCCTCACTCTTACCATCGGTCCGGTTTATGCGTTAGAAAGCGCAACTCACTGGGCGGCTGAGAATGCGGATCAAGATCGTCGGAACCGGGCGCGCCGTGCCCGCTCAATGCGTGACCTCAAGCAGTCTGGACGAGCGGCTCGGCCTTGGCCCGGGGCGGCTCGAAGCCGTGACCGGTGTCGTGGAGCGCTTTGTCTGCACGACCGAATCGCAGGTCGATCTCGCCTGTGCGGCAGCGCGCCTGGCGCTGGCTGAAGCCGGAATCGAGCCAAGCGCCGTCGATCTTGTCATCGGCGGATGCGGTGTTCCCTATCAGCCGTTGCCTTCGACGGCACCTCTGGTCATGCAGCGCCTGGGGCTGGCCGACGGGTCAGCCGCGGCCTTCGACGTCAACAGCACATGCCTCGGCTTCCTCACCGCTTTCGAAACCGCCGCCCGCCTGATCGAGGCCGGGCAATGCGAGACCGCGCTGGTGTTCTCATCCGAGATCGCCTCGCGTGCCCTGCCCTGGCAAGAACAGCCCGAGGTGGCCGCTTTGTTCGGCGATGGCGCCGCGGCGGCGGTGTTGCGCAAGGCAGCGCCCGGAGAGGGCGAAGTGGCGGCCGCCCTGATGCGCACCTATCCGTCGGCCTACGAGTCCTGCGGCATCGGCGCCGGTGGCACGCGCTTCGACTTCCACCTGCAGCCGGAAGAATTTTCCCGCAACAGCCTTTTCCGCATGGATGGCAAGGAGTTGTTCCGGGTGACCTCGCGCCACTTCAACGGCTTCGTCGGCGAACTCTTGCGACGGGCCGGCTGGCAGCCGCAAGAGGTCGATGTCGTCGTGCCGCATCAGGCGAGCCCGTTCGCACTGGCCCATATGGCGCGGCAGACCGGATTCGGCAGGGAAAGACTGGTCGACATCGCCGCGCATTACGGCAACCAGATCGCGGCCTCCATTCCCTTCGCGCTCGATGTCGCGCGCAAGCAGGACCGGGTCAGGCCGGGCGCCAGGGTGCTGTTCCTGGGAACCTCGGCAGGTGTCTCCTTCGGCGGCATGGCGTTGGTGGCATGAGCATGGGACGCGTGCTCGTCACCGGCGCCAGCGGCTTCCTTGGCGGTCATCTGACGGCACGACTGGCGGTGGCCGGGGTGCCGGTCCTGGCGCAGGGGCGCGATGCCGGGCGCTGCGCGGCGCTCGAAGCCGCCGGCCATGCGGTGGCGCGCCTTGACCTGTCACGTCCCCTTGATGCCTCGCTCCATCCCTTGCTTGGCAGTGTCGAGGCCATCGTCCATTGCGCCGCGCTCTCGGCGCCGTTCGGGCGGCTGGCGGAGTTCGAAGCCGCCAATGTGACCGCAACCCGGAATGTTTTGGCCTTCGCGCGCCGGCAGGGAGTGCGGCGTTTCGTCCATATCTCCAGCCCCTCTGTTGGCTTTGCCTTCCGCGACCAGCTCGGCGTCACCGAAGACATGCCGGCGCCCGATCCGGTCAATCATTACGCCCGCACCAAGCAGCGGGCTGAAAAATTGGTCCTTGCGGCATCCGACATCGGGCCAATCATCCTGAGGCCAAGGGGCATCTATGGCGCCGGCGACCAGGCGTTGCTGCCGCGCCTGCTGCAGGCGGCACGGCGGCCGCTGCCGCTGTTTCGCGGCGGCAGGGCCTGCATCGACCTTACCCATGTCGACGATGTCGTCGATGCGGTTCTGGCCGCGCTTGGCACTGGCAAAGCGGCCGAAGGACAGGTCTTCAACGTCTCCGGCGGCGAAGTGCTGCCGGTGCGCCGTATCGCCGAACAGGCCTGCGCGCGCGCCGGCGTCAAGGCGCGATGGCGCAAGATGCCGCTTGGCCCGGCCATGCTGGCGGCGGGCATCATGGAAGCGGTGGCGCTGCGCCTGCCGGGCCGGCCCGAACCGCGCGTGACCCGCTATGGTCTCGGCCTGTTCGCCTATGCCCAGAGCCTCGACATCGGCAAGGCAAGGAGCATTCTCAGCTGGACGCCGAAAGTGTCTTTCGACGAAGGGCTGGATCGCACATTCGCCGAGGCTGGCCGGGCTATGACCGCAAGACGTGGGGGAGCAGCTTGAAGATCGCCTTCGCCAACAGCGCCTGGGTCGTGGCCCCCGAGAAATTGATCCTGCGCGGTGGCGGCTGGCAGAAAATCCGGCTGCGCGTGCGCTACGGCTTGATCCTCCATGCGCGCATCGGCCCGGTGCTGATCGATACGGGTTATACGCCTGAGGTGACAAAAGGTGCCGGGCGCGGCGCCATGCTGCGCTTCTACGGCGCCGTGCTCGGGCCCGAACTGGTGGAGGCCGAACAGGTTTTGCCGGTGCTGGCGCGCTTCGGCCTGACGCCGCGCGACGTCAAGACCGTCATCGTCACGCATTTTCACGCCGATCATATTTCGGGCCTGTCGCTTTTTCCCGACGCCCGCTTCATCGCCAGCGATGCCGCCTGGTCGCGGCTGAACGCGCGGACCGCCCGGCAGAATCTGCGCCACGGCGTATTCACGGAACTTTTCCCCAGTGATTTCGAAGCCAGGCTCGACGGGCTGTCGAGCATGAAACAGGTCCCGCCACACGGCGACATTCCCGGCGGAGCCGATCTGTTCGGCGATGGCAGCGTGATCGCGGTCGATCTGCCCGGCCACGCCGACGGCCAGTTCGGATTACTGTTTCCTGAGACGGAACTGCCGCTGCTTTACGCCGTCGACGTGCAGTGGCTCAGCAAGGCGCTGGTCGAGAACCGCACGCCGGGCTTTCCCGCGCGGCTTCTGGCCGAGGATTTCGCCGCCATCGACCGGACCAGCGCGACGCTTCGGCGTTTCCTTGCAGCCGGCGGCGAAGTGATGTTCTGCCACGACCCGGGGCTGACGCCATACGACCTCACCGCGGAGGCCGGATGAACGGATTTGGCGAGGCGATCCGCTCGTTTGCCGTCACTCTCTGGGTTTCGCGCAAGAGCCGCAAGAGTTTCGAGCGCTGGCAGACGCGCGCCTTGCGGCGCTGGCTCGACCGGGATCTGCCGCTCGCGCCCTTCTATGGCAAGCCGGCGCGCCGTCTCGGCGACCTGCCTATAACCGACAAGTCGCTGCTGATGGCGAATTTCGAGCGCTTCAACAGCGCCGGCGTATCGGCGGACGACGCCTGGCCAGCGGCTGCGGGTGACGGCCGTCTCGGCGCGCTGACCGTCGGCGCCAGCACCGGCACCTCGGGCAATCGCGGCCTTTTCGTCATTTCGCAAGCCGAGAAATATCGTTGGCTGGGGACGATCCTGGCGAAAGCCATTCCCGACCTCCTCTGGCGTCGGCAGCGCGTGGCGGTGATCCTGCCGCAGAATACCGGCCTTTACGACAGCGCACGCCAGTCGAAGCGGCTGGACCTTTGCTTCTTCGACCTGACGCTCGGGCCGGAGCATTGGCGCGCGGCACTCGAGGCTTTCGCGCCGACCGTGATCATCGCGCCGCCCAGGATGTTGCGGCATCTGGCGACCGAGCGTTTTCGGCTCTCGCCGCTACGCGTCTTCAGCGCCGCCGAAACGCTCGATCCGGTCGACCGCCCTGTTATCGAAGCGTTCTTCGGGCAGCGACTCGACCAGATCTACATGGCGACCGAAGGCCTGTTCGCGGTCACCTGCCGGCAGGGCGGGCTGCATCTGGCCGAGGATTCCATCTTCTTCGAATTCGAACCGGTCGGCGATGGCCTGGTGACGCCGCTGATCACCGCCTTCCGCCGCCGGACGCAGATCATGGCGCGCTACCGGATGAACGATCTCCTGCGCCTGTCGTCCTCGCCGTGCCGTTGCGGCTCGCCGTTGCGCACGGTCGATGAGATCGTCGGCCGCATGGATGATGCCTTCCGTCTGGCCTCGGCGCGAGGCCCGCTGCTGATCACGCCAGATATACTGCGCAATGCGGTGTTGAAGGCGGATCGGCGCATCGACGACTTCCGCCTGGTCCAGACGGCGCCCGAGGCGGTCGAGTTGCGCCTGGCGCCCGACCTGGCCGATGACGCGGCACAGGCGGCCTTCTCGGCGCTGCGCGGACTGTTCGCCTCGCGCCAGGCGACGGCCGTCGTGGACCTCATCCGCGCGCCCCTGCCCCTGGACATCGGCCGCAAGCTGCGCCGGGTCGAATGCCGGTTGCCGGCGGAGCCGGCGCCGTGAGCCGGGCCCCGTCAACCGCGCTAAAGCAGCCCCCGGAGCAAGCCGACCGCGTCGAGAACGACCGGCGCAAGGTCGAGGCTTTCGCGCACCTCTTCAACACGGTGCCGGTGCGCGACCTCGTCGCCAACCTGACTGTCCGTGTCGAACCTTTCGAGATCGCCGGGCGCTCCTTTCCGCTGACGCTGAACAATGCCGCCGACGCGCCGAACTGCTACATCTGCTGCCCGTCCAGCGCCTATATCGACTATGCAATCGACGAGACGCGCAATTTCGCGTCGAATCCCCTGCTGCAAAGGGCGCTCCGGATGCTGATCGGTCTATGCGCCCCGCTGGTGAAGGCAAGCGGCCTCGATCATCAGGTGCAGGTCAACAACTGGCTTTTTTCCACCAATCCCGTGCCGCTGCTCGATCGCACTTCAGTCGCGGCGATGCGCAGGGATTCGACGACACGATTTCCCGATCGCGCAATCGTCATCCGCTCGCTGAACGAGATCGCCGATCCTGCGAGCATCGCGGCCCTCAAGGCGGAGGGATTTCGCATGCTGGCAGCGCGCCAGGTCTATATTTTCGCCGACCGCAGCGCCGTGCCGCCGATGACGCGCGACATGAAACGCGACCGCGCGCGGCTGCGCACCACATCGTTACGCATCGTTGGCGACGCCGATTTCACCGAGGCCGATTATGTCAGGAGCCAGGAGCTCTACGACATGCTCTATCTCAGGAAATACACGCCGCTCAATCCGCACTACAGCGCGCGCTATATCTCTGAGATGCACCGGCATGGCATCTTGCGGCTTGCCGGCTTGCGAGACGAAAAGGGACAACTCGTCGCCGTCACCGGCCTGTTCGAGAACGGCGCGACGCTGACCCAGCCGATCGTCGGCTACGATACCAGTCTGCCGGTCGGCGACGGGCTCTACCGGATGGCCATGGCGATGGCCCAGGACCACGCCACGGCACGCGGCCTGTTCTTCAACATGAGTGCCGGTGCGGCCGCCTTCAAACGCCATCGCGGCGCCGTACCGGCGATCGAGTACAACGCCTGCTATGTCGGGCATTTGCCTTTTCGCCAGCGCTTTGCGGTGGGGACAATGGAGCGGGTGCTGGCGTGGATCGGGATTCCCCTGCTTCGGAGATTTGAACTGTGAGCAAGGCCGTGCGGAAGGATTTTTGGCAGGCCGTGGCACTTTCGGCCGATGTCGGCGCCAAACCGCGGCGTATCCTGTTCGACGGCGCGCCGGTGGTGCTGTTCCGTTCGGACAAGGGGATCGCGGCGCTGTTCGACCGCTGCGTGCACCGGCTGGTCGAGCTGTCGACCGGCAAGGTCATCAACGGCGAGATCGAGTGCCCCTATCACGGTTGGCGCTACGATGACCAAGGTCTGTGCACCGCCATTCCAGGCCATGTCGGCGAGGTGCCGCGCTACCGCGTGCGGCGCTACGGCGCGATCGAGCGCGATGGCATCATCTTCGTCTCGGCGGGAACGCCGGAGGCCGAACCGTATCTCCACTGCATGCAGGGCCGGGACGTGATCGTGCGGCGCGTGCGCTCATCGACGCAGTCGACCGTGCTGGACGCCGCCGAAAACATCCTTGACGCCACCCACACGCATTTCACCCATAAGGGCCTGCTGCGTGGGCTCAGCGCCAAACGGCATCTGGTGCGGGTCGAGGTGACCGGCGGCGAAGGCTGGGTCGAGGCCTGCTACACCGGCGAGGAGCGCCAGCAAGGCTTGATCAGCCGCTTGCTGGAAGGCGAGCGCACGAAAACCATCGGCCGCTTCCGTCATCCGGGCATCGCCGAGCTGGAATATTGGGGCAAGGACGGACTGGCGCTGGCCACGACGTTCCATCTGCGCCAGGCGGATGAAAACACCGTCGAAGGCGTCGGCTGGCTGATCGGCCCGCGCCAGGGCTGGCTCGGCCCTCTCAAGGCGCTCGCCTTCAAGCCGTTGTTCAACATCGCGCTCAGCCAGGACCGCAAGGTGCTGAAATCGGCGAGCGACAATGCCCGCCACCCTCCCCTTGCATCGCCGGCGATCGGGCCGCTCGATTTCCTGCGCCGTGACATCGCGGCCATCATGGCGGGCGAAATACCGCCCGCCGCGGCGACGCCGCGCGTGCATCAGATCGAGCTTTGAAGCGGTCCGTTCCATTCGATGTCACGCGTCGAGGCGGCCTGCAGGCTGATGCGCTGGCGCAGCGCCGTCGCGGCGATCTCGGCCAGTGCACGCCACTGCGTCCTTTTGGGCGCGGGATCATCAGGCCAGTCGAGCAACTCGTCGGCACCATGCATTGCCTGGCGGAAGCGCTGCAGCTCGCCTGAACCGATGGCCGCCGGCAGGCCGTAGACCCACATGGCGAGCCGCACTGTCTGAGGCCGGTCCAGATCGGGCCTGACTTCGCCGCCCCCCAGCAGGGCGGCGGTGAAAGCCTGCGGATCGCGGAAGAAATGCAGGCCGCTGACGGCACGAGGGTTGCATTCGAGCGGCAGCACAGTGCCGTCATGCTGCCGCATCAGGTCGAAAGAGATCTGGCCGGTCCAGCCGGTGCCGGCGACGAAGGCTTCGACGAAACGGCGCGCGACTTCATCCTCGACGCGCTCGAACCAGATACCGGCACCCTTGCCGGCGCGATAGCGGGAACGATAGAGCGCCAGCGCCTCGAGCTTGCCGTCCCGCGCCATTGCATAGGCGCTGATCTCATCGCCGGCGATGAAACGTTGCGCCACCCACGGCGCCGCTGTCGAAGGCTCTATGGCATCGAGCGCACCGGGCGGCGGCCGCAGCAGCACATGGCTGGCAAAACGCGACCAGACCGGCTTGAACACAAGCTCGCGCGCATGGCCGCGCACGGCCTCGATGTCCCCACTGGATTGCAGGAGCGTCGTTTCCGGTACGGCAAGGCCGAAGTCCTGCGCCAGGTGAATGAAGGCATGCTTGTCGTGAACCCTGGCCAGCAGGTCCATGTCAGGCGTGAACAGGCGAGCTGGCATGGTTCGGTCACGCCACAGCTGCGCGAGGTAGAAAACCTCCTCGCAGGTCGGGACAACCAGCTCCACGCCCTCGCGGCGAACCAGCTCTTCCACTGCCCTGTAATAGGCCGGCAGCGCAAAACGCGGCGGCGGCAGGCGGTGGTAGGCGGCGCAGGCGATACTTGCTGCTGCGATCGGCTGGGCCGGGCTGTCGGCCAGGACCACCCTCAGGCCGGCGCCATGCAGCAGCCGCGCCAGATGCAACGCCACCGGCGCGCGGGCACCCGTGACCAGCACCGTGCGGGCGCGCATCAGACCGGGATCAAGGTGACAGACATCTGCCGCCCCGAGGTTAGTTCAAACCGCGCTTGCCGCGCTTGGGCCTGGTGACGCCGGAACGCGCCTCGACGATCTTCTCCACCTGCCGCTTTAGCTCATCCTTGATCTCGGCCGTCTCGTTCATCAGAGCGTCGATCTTGAGGAAATCGAGGACGCGGTATTTCGACACCGCCGGGCGCACCAGTATGTCGGGCTGGCACTGTTTCAGCTTGTTGGCGATGATCGACTGCATCATCAGCTGCGTGGCGCCGAACATCAGGTCGACCGAAGTCGGCTGTTTGCGATCGGCCTCTTCCGGCGCACCGACCACGTCGACGCCGATGATGATGTCGGCATCCTTCTCGATAAGGTCGAACGGCACCGGGTTGTAGATGCCGCCGTCGATCAGCAGCCTGCCGTCGCGCGTCACCGGCCGGAAAACAGCGGGAATGGCGGCGGATGCGGCAAGCGCGGAATGCAGGTCGCCATCGTCGAACACAGCAAGCTTGTGGCCGAAATAATCGGTCGCCGTCACCTTCAGCGGGATTTTCAGATCGGCGAAGGTTTCGGGAATGACCTCGGGCAGAAACGCCTTCAGGATGCGCTCGACATTGAACTGGCTGACCCGGATGCCGTTTTGCATGGCTTCGGCGATCGTGCCCGGCCTGGCGCGCCACATGCGGCTTGCCACCTCGGCGCGGCGGCCGAGGATCGAGCGGGCATAGTCATGGATATCCTTCCCGCTCATGCCCGAGGCCATGCCGGCGCCCATGATGGCGCCGATCGAGGAGCCGGCGATCGCCGCCGGCCGGATGCCGAGCTCGTCCAGCGCTTCGATGACATGGATATGCGCCAGGCCGCGCGCGCCGCCGCCGCCGAACGCTATGCCGAAGGTCGGGCTCATCCCTTGCCGGCTCCCGCCAGCGGTGGCCCGACCACCATGATGGTCGGCTCGGCCGTCAGCAGCTTCTTCGCCGCCGCCTTGACCTGATCCAGCGTCACCGCGTTAATGTAGCCGGCACGGCGCTGCATGTAGTCGATGCCGAGATCGTCGATTTGCAATTCGACCAGCGTCGCGGCGATGGAACTCGACGAGTCCAGATTGCTGATGGCATAGGCGCCGATCAGATATTTCTTGGTCGCAGCCAGCTCTGCCTCGGTCGGGCCATCCTCGGCCAGGTGCTTGACGACGTCGCGCACGATGCCGAGCGTCTCGGCGGCGCGATCCGAGCGTGTCCCGGTGGTGACGATCAGCGCGTTGGCATGGTCCTGGTTGACCAGCGAGGAATTGACGCTGTAGGCGAGCCCGCGCTTCTCGCGCACTTCCTCGAACAGGCGCGAGGTGAAGGTGCCGCCGCCGAGGATCTCGTTCATCAGCACGGCCGGGAAAAAATCCTGCGCCTTGCGCTTCACGCCCGGCCAGGCGAGTTGCAGCGATGTCTGCGGCAGGTCGTAATTGACCTCGATATGCTGCGCCAGCCTGGGCTCGATATCGGCGACCGCGGTCAGCGCCTGGGTCGACGGCAGGTCACCGAACACCATGTCGAGCTTCTTTTTTAGCGTCTCGGGATCGATGGCGCCGACCACCGCGACATGCAGCCCGCCGCGCGCGAACACGGCCTTGTGCAGGGCCTTGAGATCGGCCTGCGTGATGGCGGCGATGCTTTCCCTGGTGCCCTGGTCGGAGCGTGAATAGGGATGGTCGCCATAGACGGCGCGCGCCCATCGGTTCTGCGCGATCGTGTCGGGGTCGTTCTCGTTGGCGATGATGCCGGACAGGACCTGGGCGCGGATGCGGTCGATCGGCGCCTGGTCGAAGCGTGGCTCGTTGACCGCCAGCCGTAACAGGTCGAACGCCTCGTCGCGCTGCTCGGCCAGCATGCGCATGGAACCGTAGATGCCGTCGCGGGTCTCGTCGAAGCTCATCTCTGCGCCGGCATCGTCGAGCCTGATCTGGAATGCTTCCGAATCGAGAGGACCGGCGCCCTCGTCGAAGAGGCCGGTCATCAGATTGGCGAGACCCTCCTTGCCGGGCGGATCCTGCGTCGAGCCGCCGCCGAAGACAAAACGAACGGCGACGATCGGCACGGAATAGTCCTCCACCAGCCAGGCGGTGACGCCTTTCGGCGAGGTGACGGACTGGATCTCCATGGCGCGCGCGGCGAGCGCCGGCAGGACCAGGAAGACGATGGAGAGGAAGAGAGTGGCGAGAGCGTGCAGGGCCTTGCCTTCTCCTCCGTGGAGAGAAGATGGAGACGTCAACGCGCCGCTAGACCGGTTCGTCATGATCAGTTCCCCGCCTGTTGCTGCGGCAAGAGGTAGCCTGACGTCGAGCGTGCCAGTATCAGATAGCGCGCGGCGACGGCCTTGACCTCGTCCGTGGTGACCTTGCGGATACGGTCCGGCCATTGCTGCACGTCCTGGACATTGCCGCCGGTGGCCAGCGTCGAGCCATAGATCTCGGCCATCGAGTCCTGCTTGTCCCGGGCAAAGATCATCGACCTGACATAACGGTCCTTGGCCTTTTCGAGCTCATCCGACGTGACGCCGTCGCTTGCAATGCGCGCCACTTCCACATCGACCGCGGCTTCGACGTCGGCGAGCTTCGCATCGCCGCGCGGCGCGCCATAGACGGTGAAGTTGGTGTCGTCGAGCATGGTGCCCTGGAAATACGCACCCGCACTGGAAGCAATGCCCTGCTTCACAACAAGGGCCTGATAGAGCCGGCTGCGATTGCCGCCGCCAAGGATCTCGGCCAGCAGGTCGAGCGCTTCCGCCTCGCCGGGCTTGGCCGTATGGTAGGACGGCACCAACCATTGCGTCGAGAAGCTCGGCACGCTGACGCGCGCGTCGGAGAGGGTGACGGTGCGCTTGGTGTTCTGCTCGGGCTCGACCGGCCGGACGCGCGGCGGCAGGTCCGGCCCGCGCGCCACCTTGCCATAGGTCTTCTCGGCCAGCGTCTTCACCGTGTCGGGCTCGACGTCGCCGGCCACGATCAGCACGGCGTTGTTGGGCCGGTAGTACTTGTCGTAGAAGGCGGTGGCGTCGACGCGGTTCAGTTGCTCCATCTCCTGCATCCAGCCAATGACCGGAATGCGATAGGGCTGGTTCTGCCACAGCGTGGCATCGACTTCCTCGTCGAGCACGGCCTGGGGGTTGTTGTCGATGCGCGAACGGCGCTCCTCCAGGATGACGTCGCGCTCGGTCTTGATGACATCGTCGGTGAGGATGAGATTGCGCATGCGGTCGGCCTCGAAGCTCATCATCAGTTCGAGCGCCGACGGTGCCACCGTCTCGTGGAAGGCGGTGTAGTCATACGACGTGAAGGCATTGTTGGAGCCGCCAATGTCGGAGACGGCGCGGTCGAATTCTCCGGCCGCGTGATTGGTCGTCGCCTTGAACATCAGATGCTCGAAGAAATGGGCGATGCCGGATTTGCCCGGCGGCTCGTCGGCGCTGCCGATCTTGTACCACACCATATGGGTGACGATCGGCGCGCGGTGGTCGGGAATGACCACCACTTCCATGCCGTTGTCGAGCAGGAAATCCGTCACCTTGAACGCGGCAGGCACGCTCTCGGGCAAAACCGGACTCGCGGCCAGCACCGGGTCGTTCATGAGGAATGTCAGCGAGGTCGCCAGCAGCACTGTCCGCAGCCATTCGATTCTGGATGTCATTTACGGGTCCGGTGTCCTCGACGCGACGATAGGCAAGGTGCTGGCGACAAGCAAAGTGAATTGTTGGCCATGTTGCCGGCAAAGGCGGCGGCAAAGAGGCGTCGCGCGCCGGCTTATCGGGCCGCCTCGATGAAGCGGATGACGGTCTCGCCATAGCCGCGCTCGTCAAGCACCGAAAAGCCCGGACCGGGATCGAAGGGCGCGGACGCCGTCTCCTCGACCACGCAAAGCGCGCCGGGGCGCAGCCAGCCGCCATCCCTGGCCGACTGCAGCGCGCGCTCGCCAAGCCCCTTGCCGTAGGGCGGATCGGCGAAGACGAGGCCGAAGGGCGCAAGCGTGCCAGCCTCGCCAAGGGCGGTCGCGTCGCGGCGGAAGATCTTGGTGCGTCCCGTCAGGCCGAAGGCCTCGACATTGTCGCGGATCAGGCCGCGGCCTTCCGCCGATTCCTCGATGAAGACACCGTAGGATGCGCCGCGCGACAGCGCTTCCAGGCCGAGCGCGCCGGTACCGGCGAACAGGTCGAGCACGCGCGCGCCGTCGAGCTGCCCGGCGAAGCGATGCGCCAGCACGTTGAAGACCGCCTCTCGGGTGCGGTCGGTCGTCGGGCGGATGGCGCTGCTGCGAGGCGTCGCCAGCGGACGCCCGCGAAACTCACCGCCGACGATCCTCATCTTGTCCGGGGACCCTTGGGACCGCGCGGACGATCGGCGCCACCGTCAGGACGCTCGCCGCGCGGCTTGCCGAACGGCTTGGCACCGCCCGGCTTGCCATAGGACGGCTTGAACGAGGCCTTGCGCGCCTTGTTCTCTGCCGCCTTGGCAGCATCGGCTTCCGCCCTGCCCTTGCCGATTGGCCGTGCGCCCGGCGCCATCCAGACATTGGCCTTGCGCTGGCCCGGCGGCTCGATCGGCCGCTGTTCCCGCTCGGACTTCTTGCCGCCACCACGCGGTTTGTCACCGAAGCCGCCGCGGGGCTTATCGCCAAATCCGCTGCGCGGCTTGTCGCCGAATCCGCTGCGTTCGGGCTTTGGGCCGCGATCGCCAAAGTTCTTCTGCGGCCTCTCACCTCTCTCGGGACTGGTCGACAGTTTGCCCAGCGCTTCGTCGCGGCTGCCCTCGCGGCGTTTGCGATTCTTGATCAGCCCACCCTCACCGATCGGCCGGCGATCTACGCCATCGCGCGCGAATTTCGGTCGCTCGGTCTCTTCCTGGCGTGGCTCGGTGCGCCGCACCGGCCTGTTGGAAAACGGCTTGTTGATCTCGGCGTCGAAATTGGCCCCGGATTCCTCGATCAAGCGTTCGCCCAGCTGGTCGCGCAGGACCTTGCCCTTGATCTCCAGCACATGGCCTTCGGGAAGGTCTTCGAGCTGAAACGGGCCGTAGGAAATGCGGATCAGCCGCGTCACGTCGAGACCGATCGCCCCGAGGATGTTCTTCACCTCACGGTTCTTGCCCTCGCGCAGGCCGATCGTCAGCCAGGCGTTGGTGCCCTGCTCGCGGTCGAGACTCGCCTCGATGGCGCCATAGAAGACGCCGTCGACGGCAATGCCTTCGCGCAGGCCGGCCAGTGCGCTTTCCTCGACCTTGCCGTGGACGCGTACGCGGTAGCGGCGCAGCCAGCCGGTGGCCGGCAGTTCGAGCACCCGCGACAGGCCGCCGTCATTGGTCAGCAGTAGCAGGCCCTCGGTGTTGATGTCGAGCCGGCCGATGGTCATCAGCCGCGGCAATTCCGCCGGCAGCACGTCGAAGACGGTCTTGCGGCCTTCCGGGTCGCGGTTGGTGGTGACGACGCCGGCCGGCTTGTTGAACAGGAACAGCCGCGTGCGTTCGATCGGCGGGATTTCCATGCCGTCGAGATGGATGATGTCGCTGGGCATGACGTTGAACGCCGGCGAGGCCAGCACCTTGCCATTGACCTTGACGCGGCCGGCAGCGATCAGTTCCTCGGCGTCGCGGCGCGAAGCCAGCCCGGCACGCGCCAGCCGCTTGGCGATTCGCTCGCCGGCTTCTTCCGGTGCTTCGGCCGGCCGCGGGCGCGGCTTGAAACCGCCGCCTTGGGGCCGGTCGCCGAAATCACGCTTGGGGCGGTCCCCGCCGAAGTCGCGCTTGGGACGATCCGCAAAGTCCCGCTTCGGACGGTCACCGAAGTCGCGCTTGGGACGGTCGAAGCGCTTCTCACCACCCTCGACGGCTGCCTGAGCCGGACGGTCGCCACGCGGTGCATATGGCTTGCGCGGACCTTCGCGCTTCTCATAGGGCTTGCGATCGCCTTCCGTCGCCATCGGACGGTCGCCGCGCGGCGCATAGGGTTTGCGCGGACCTTCGCGTTTCTCATAGGGCTTGCGATCGCCCTCCGACGGCATTGGACGATCGCCACGCGGTGCATACGGCTTGCGCGGCCCCTCGCGCTTCTCATAGGATTTGCGCTCGCCTTCCGCCGCCATCGGGCGGCTGCCGCGTGGCGCATAGGGCTTGCCTTCAGGGCGCGGTCCCTTGTGGAACGGCTTGTCTCCGCTCTTGAAGTCGCGCTTCGGGCGCTCGCCTTCGGCCGCTGCCGGCCGATCGCCACGCGGGGCGTAAGGTTTCTTGGCGCCAAAGGATGGCTTGCCGCCCCTGTCGCCTCGCGGAGCCGCGGATTTGTTGCGCGGTCCCTTTTGGCCCGGGCCTTTTGGGCGGGGGGATTTCTTGTCGCTGTCGTCCATGTGGCCTTTGTCCGTTTGCGCTGCTACAGCGTGGCGCATCCGTTCGGCGCGCAACGAACGCTGTAGCACTTTTGATTTGGCGCATGATCACTTCCGAAAATCGAGTCCGATTTTCGGGCTGATGCGCTCCATAACAGGATCGCCGCCGGGTGGCGAGGAGATAATGGGAAGGCAAACCGCTTGAATCGGCCCGATTTCATGGCCCTGGCGCTGCAGGAGGCCGAAGCTGCGGCCCTGCGTGGCGAAGTGCCGGTCGGCGCGGTCATCGCCAATGGCGACATGGTCGTTGCCAGGGCCGGCAACCGCACGCGCGAGCTTGCCGATCCTACAGCCCATGCCGAGATGCTGGTGATCCGCGAGGCCTGCGGCAAGATCTCGAGCGAGCGGCTCACCGGCCATGATCTCTACGTGACGCTCGAACCTTGCGCCATGTGCGCCGGCGCGATCTCCTTCGCCAGGCTGCGGCGTCTTTATTTCGGTGCAACGGATGAAAAGGGCGGCGCCGTGGTCAGTGGCATTCGCTTTTTCGCGTCGCCAACCTGCCACCACACACCCGATGTGTATCCAGGCATGGCCGAAACCGAAGCGGGCCTGCTGTTGAAGGGTTTTTTCAAGGGACGCCGAGACTGAAGCAAAGCCGCCGCAAAATCAGCGGCTCGACTGCTCCTACAGGGACGGCAACCAGTCGAACCAGCCGCTCTTCTTGCCCTCGGCCTTTGCCTTGAGGGCGCGTTCCTTCTTGTACTCGTCTTCGCCGAGTTCGTTCTGCGGCGCGGCATCGGAAGCGACGCGGTAAGCCAAGGGCGGTTCGCTGAGATATTTGCGCGTGGTCGGGTCGCCCTGCTTGCCGTCGGCAAGGCGGCGCTGGATCTCGGCGGCACGGCCCTTGTCGGAATCGGCGGGCGTCCACGCCGGCGGGTGGCTGGATCCTGATTCATCCATCGCCTTCTTCACGGCGGCGGGATCCGTCTGCACATCGTCGACGATCTCCGCCTGGTATGACGGATCGTTCTGGTGCGCAGTAGCGTCAGCGCGCAGGCGCGCGCGGCGCTGTTCCGGCGATTCGGGCCACTCGGCGTTTGCCGTCTGGATGCTTTCCTGCGGCGCAGGCAGCGCTTCCTTCTGGCCGGGGGCCGGCTTCACCAGGGTCGGGCGAGGCTTGTAATCGATCGGATCCTTACGCTTCGGCGCGAAGGAGACAGCGCCGGTAAGATCGCCGGCCAGCTGCTCGGCGGCGGTCTTGTCTGTGCCGTAGGTCGGAGAGCCCATGCAGCCGGACAAGGCAAGGCCCGATGCGACAAGCGGCGCCAGCAGCGCAAGGCGCGCGTTATATCTCTCGGTCATGCCAAAAAGTCCCACTCTAGACAGCCTCTTAATCGCCACCGGTCTTGTGCCCGGTCCCCATCGTGCAAGCACTTGCGACGGAAATCCGGCGACAATTTGTCTTCCGGAGTTTCGCGTGTTTACCTCAACCACTCGTTAAGGGCAACGCACGGTCGGATTTGCCCGCCCATGCGTGATATTTGTGCACTGATATCCAGAGCCGTCAAAGTCGGCCCAGCGCCTTCAATTCATGGAGCACGGCGGCATCGCGCGCCGAAACATCGGGAAACGCCGCATCCAGCCCGACATCGGCGGTGTAGCGCCATGACCGCGCGCATTTGACCAGGCCGCGATCCTGCGCCTTCTCGACCACCACGGCGACGCCCTTGACGTCGTCGAGGACAAAGGCGTTCTGCGGCGCCTGGCCATGGGCAATGACGAGATCGCTGGTGATTGCCATTTCGGCCATGTCGACATCCGATATCGCCGCTTCGAGCGCCGCATCGTTGATCGTCACCACCGGTACGGCCTCCAGCGAGGAGCCGATGACCTTCTGGGCACGCGCGATCTCGAGCGCGCCGGTGACGACGCGGCGCACCTGCCTGACCTTGCGCCATTTCTCCGCCAGCGCCTCGTTCTTCCAATCCGCCGGGATTTGCGGGAACTGGTCGAGATGCACCGAGACGGCATCGGGGTGACGGTCGAGCCAGGCTTCTTCCGTGGTGAAGGGCAGCATTGGCGCCAGCCATTTTACCAGGCAGTCGAAGAGATGGCGCACCACCTGGACCGAAGCCTTGCGCTTCACGCTCGACGGGCCGTCGCAGTAAAGCGCATCCTTGCGGATGTCGAAGTAGAAGGCCGACAGCTCGACCACCATGAAGTCGATGAGCGCGCGGGTGACTCGCTTGAACTCGAAGGCGTCGTAGCCCTGGCGAACCACTTCGTCGAGCTCGGCCAACCGGTGCAGCATCAGCCGCTCCAGCTCGGGCATCGCGTCGAGGGGCACATCCTCACCGTCGTCATGAGCGAGCGTGCCCAGCATCCAGCGGATTGTGTTGCGCAGCTTGCGATAGGCGTCGATGTTGGTCTGCAGCACGTTCTTGCCGAGCCGCTGGTCCTCCCAATAGTCCGTCGTCACCACCCAGAGCCGCAGGATATCGGCGCCGGACTGCTTGATGACGTCCTGTGGCACGACCGTGTTGCCGAGGGACTTCGACATCTTGCGGCCGTCCTCGTCCATGGTGAAGCCATGGGTGACGACGGTGTCGTAAGGCGCCCTGCCCCTGGTGCCGCAGCTTTCGAGCAGCGAGGAGTGGAACCAGCCGCGATGCTGGTCGGAACCTTCGAGGTAGACGTCGGCCGGCCACTTCAGGTCGGGCCGGTCCTCCAGGGTGAAGACATGGGTCGAGCCCGAATCGAACCAGACGTCGAGAATGTCCATCACCTGCCTCCATCTGGAGGCATCGTGATTGCCGAGGAAGCGCTCCTTGGCGTTCGCCGCGAACCAGGCGTCCGCGCCTTCCGCCTCGAAGGCCTCCATGATGCGCTGGTTGACCGCCTCGTCCTTCAGCACATTGCCATCTTCGTCGGCGAAGACGGCAATCGGCACACCCCAGGCGCGCTGGCGCGACAGCACCCAGTCGGGGCGCTCCTCGATCATGGCGCGGATGCGGTTCTGCCCGGCCGCCGGAACGAAACGCGTGTCGTCGATCGCCTTCAGCGCGCGGCTGCGCAACGTGGTGCCGTCGCCGAGGTCCTTGTCCATGTAGACGAACCATTGCGGCGTGTTGCGGAAGATGACCGGCTTCTTCGACCGCCAGGAATGCGGATAGCTGTGCTTGAGGCGGCCGCGCGCGAACAGCGCGTTGCGCTTGATCAGTTCGTCGATGACGGCCTGGTTGGCGTTGCCCTTCTTGCCGTTGTCGTCGATGACGCGCGCAGCCCCACCCTCGCGGTCCGGACCGAAGCCGGGCGCCTCCTTGGTGAGGAAACCGGCGTCGTCGACGGTGAAAGGGATCGCGGTGTCGATGCCGCGCGCGCGCAATTCGGGCGCGGCATCCATCCAGGCGTCAAAGTCCTCGCGGCCATGGCCGGGCGCGGTGTGCACGAAGCCCGTACCGGCATCGTCGGTGACATGGTCGCCGGCAACCATCGGCACGGGAAACTCATAGCCGCCGCCGAGACCCTTGAAGGGGTGCGAAAGCACAAGGTTTCCAAGCTGTTCGGCGCTGATGCCGTGAAGGCGCTTCAATGTGATCTTGGCCTTGGCCTGGCAGTCCTCGGCCAGCGCATCGGCAAAGATCAGCTTCTCGCCCGGCTGCGGGCCAAACGCATTCTCGGCCGTCTCGACCTCGTAGAGCCCATAGGCGACGCGCGGCGAATAGCTGACGGCGCGGTTGCCCGGGATGGTCCATGGCGTCGTCGTCCAGATGACGACATGGGCATCGAGCAGGTCAAGCGAGCGCCCGCTCAGATCCGGGTCGAGCTCCGCCGGCTGGCCGTCGACGACGCTGGCGACCATAAGGTTAGCCACCGGAAACTTCGCCCAGATCGTGTCGGACTCGTAATCCTGGTATTCGATCTCGGCCTCGGCAAGCGCCGTGCGTTCGACGACACTCCACATCACCGGCTTCGAACCGCGGTAGAGCTGGCCGGACATGGCGAATTTCAGCAATTCGCCGGCGATGCGCGACTCCGCATGGAAAGCCATGGTCGTGTAGGGGTTCTTGAAGTCGCCGATGACGCCGAGCCGCTGGAACTCGCCGCCCTGCACCGAGATCCAGTGCGCGGCGAACTCGCGGCACTCCTTGCGGAATTCGTTGACCGGCACCTCGTCCTTGTTCTTGCCCTTGGCGCGGTACTGCTCCTCGATCTTCCATTCGATGGGCAGGCCGTGACAATCCCAGCCGGGCACATAGTTGGAATCATAGCCGCGCATCTGGAACGAGCGGGTGATGACGTCCTTGAGGATCTTGTTCAGCGCATGGCCGATATGGATGTTGCCGTTGGCATAGGGCGGGCCGTCATGCAGCACGTATTTCGTGCGGCCCGCGGCACTCTCACGCAGCTTGCGGTAAAGATCCATGTCCTGCCAGCGCTTGACCAGCACCGGTTCCTTCTCCGGCAGGCCGGCGCGCATCGGAAACTCCGTCTGCGGCAGATAAAGGGTCTTGGAATAGTCGATCGTTGATTGGTTTTCGTCGGTCATTGGTCTGCCATGTGCATGCCGGGCCACGTGGCTTGCGGCGTGAATTCTGTTTTACACGCATGCCGATTTCCCAAAACCGGGCCCATTTCCGGGCGGCATGCCTTGATGATCCGGCCTTGATGATCTGGAAAAGCGCGAGAGGCCGCGCGCAGGATTCCCGGCAGTTCCAGCAGCCTTCAGGCTGCAGGGAACACCGGGCTGGTAATTCGTATCGCGACCGCGAATGCGCCGGTAATTTGCGTCATCCCGGGGCTTTTAGCCGATGCCGCGGCAGGAATAAAGCGTGGAGTTGAGGCCTGCAGCGCTTTGGAGGCGGCTACATCTTGAAGTCGAAACGATAGGTGGTCGACACGCCGACCATGAACTGGTTGCGGTCGCCGCGCTCCCTGACCAGGCTGGAATCGGCGGCCGGACCCTCAAGACGCGAGTATTCGCCGAACAGGCTGGCGGTCATCGGATCGGTCACCTTCCAGGTCACGGCGCCACCGAGGCCGACGGATTTCAGGCCGCCCCCGGGATTGTACTGGCTGAGGCCGGAGGCCACGGCCTCCTCGGCGTTAACGCCATAATAGGCATCGAAATAGTTCGCCGAGGCAAACGACACGCGCGGGCCGCCGGAAATCCTGACGGTTGGCGTCACGTCGTAGAAGGCGTCGGCGGCGATGTCGGCGACAAAGCCGTTATGGGCGCGGATGCCATGCCTCAGTTCGGCGCGCGCGCGCATCCAGTCCGTTGGATAGAATTCGAAGAAGCCGCCGACTTCGCCGCCCCAGCGGACCGGATCGAGGCCCTTGAGCTCGTCGGCATCGCCGTCGTCACGCGAGAACAGGAACTTGCCGGTCAGGCCGGCACGAACGCCGCCATCGTCGACGAGCGCCAGCGATATGTTGTCGTTGCGCGACGTAAAACGCGCCTGGGGGCCGACCTTGCCCAGCGAAATGATCGGCTGGGCGCTCAGCATGTACTTCTTGCCGCCCTCGAAATCAGGCGCTACCAGGCCGGTGGCGCCGACCGTCAGATACCAGTCGCCGGACAGCCAGCCGAAAGCGCCATCGCCGGCCTCGGCCGCGCCTGACGTCGCCAGCATCACAGTAGCCAAGGCTACAGAAATCTTCCCGACCGGACTCATGGTCACTCCACTAACACGATACGACTGTCCCGCGGCGACAGCTTTGACGAGGCTTTGGTAAAATTTGGTTTAAGGATGAGACATCCGGCTCGCATTCCCTAAACCATTGGGCCCACACTGCCCGGCCCGCATCGGCTGGACGCGGATCGGCGCCGAGGGTAACCTCCTTGCATGCTGGCGGTCCTCAACGGAGGTGGCGACATGACCTTGCGCGGCGATGCACTGGAGAACGTGATCGGCAAGACGCGCGACAAATGGGGGTGGTTTGTCGGGCTTGGCGTGTTGCTGCTGATCCTCGGCGGCATCGCCTTCGGCAATCTGTTCATCGCCACGGTGGCTTCCGTCTATGTCGTGGGATGGCTGATGCTGGTGGCCGGCATCATCGAAATCATGCACGCTTTCGGGGTCAAGACCTGGGGCCGCTTCTTCTACTGGCTGCTCAGCGGACTGCTCTATGCGGTCGCCGGATTCTTCGCTTTCGACAATCCGCTGCTGGCCTCGGCGGTGCTGACCTTCCTGCTGGCCGTCGCGCTCGTTGCTTCCGGTGCGCTGCGGGCCTGGGTCGGCTACAGCCACCGCCCGGAGCGCGGCTGGGGCTGGATCGTCGCGGCGGGCGTCATCAGCGTGATTGCCGGCCTGATCATCGCCATGGGGTGGCCGGTCAACAGCCTGTGGGTGCTCGGGCTGTTCCTGGCGATCGACCTGATCTTCCAGGGCTGGACCTTCATCGCGGTCGGCCTTGCGCTGAAAAAGTAGCTCAGAACGCCACGGATGCGTCGAGACCCGACAGCGGCCGGACGGCGCCAAGCAGCGCGCGGGCCTCGGCTTCATCGCGTTTCATCTGCACGACCAGCGCATCGAGCCCGTCGAACTTGATCTCGCTGCGCAGGAAGCCGAAGAACGAAACCTCGCAGGTCTCGCCATAGAGATCACCGGAAAAATCGAAGACGAAGGTTTCCAGGAGCGGCGCGCCGTTGTCGTCGACCGTGGGGCGACGGCCGAACGAGGCAACGCCGTCATGCAGCGTGCCGTCGGCACGCCGGAAGCGGACGGCATAGATGCCTTCCCTGAGGGTGGCTTGCGCGGGAAGCCTCATGTTGGCTGTGGGAAAGCCGAGCGTGCGCCCGAGCTGCTGGCCGCCGATAACCTTGCTTTCCACGGTAAAGCGGTAGCCGAGCAGGCCGGCGGCCTCGGCCACCTCTCCCTCGCAAAGCAAGGCACGGATGCGGCTCGACGAAACCACCTCGGCGCCTTCGTCGCGAAAGGCGTCGACAAGGGTGACACCGAAGCCATGGCGCTCGCCGGCAGCCATCAAATAGGCCGGCCCGCCCTGGCGGTCCTTGCCGAAATGGAAATCGAAACCGGTCACGGCGTGAGTGACGCCCAACGTCTTGTCCAGCACATCGGTAACGAAGGCTTCCGCCGACAGCGAGGCGAAGTCACGCGTGAAAGGCTGCTCGACGAGCGCTGAAAAGCCGAGCAGCGACAGGAGCCGCGCTTTCATCGGCGGCGGCGTCAGGACGAAAAGCGGCAGGTCTGGCTTGAAAACCGTGCGCGGGTGCGGCTCGAAGGTCAGCACCAGGGCCGGCACGCCACGCCGCCCGGCCTCGGCCAATGCCCGTTCGAGCACCGCCTGGTGGCCGCGGTGGACGCCATCGAAATTGCCGATCGCGACGACACCGCCGCGCAGATCGGCGGGCAGCGGCGCGATCGTCGAAAGATGCTGGAACGCGACCATTGCCACCTACTGCAGTCTTGCGATGACGGCCACCGGACGATAGCCGTGCCGCTCCAGGAAGAGCCCAAGCCTTGCCGGATCCGGCCGCGATGGATCGCCGTAGTCGCGGGCATGGATGCCGCCGGAAACGTAGAGAACGTCGAAGCCATTGTCGGCCGCGCCCTTGACGTCGGTCATCATGCCGTCGCCGATGGCCAGTATCCGCGACCGCTCGACCGGGCGGCCGACGATCTCGGCGACCTCCTTCATCGCCACCTCGTAGATAGGCGCGTAAGGCTTTCCGGCGATCAGCGTACGGCCGCCAAGCTGCGCGTAGTCGCGCGCGAGCGCGCCGGCGCACCAGATGATCCGTTCGCCGCGTTCCACCATGATATCGGGATTGGCGCAGATGAACGGCAGGTTCCTGGCGCGCAACCGGCGCAGCAGTTCCGTATAGTCCTCGGGCTTCTCGGCCTCGTCGTTGAACAGCCCGGTGCACACGACGCCGGCGGCCTCGAACTCCTCGACCAGTTCGACATCGAGGCCATCATAGAGCGTCAGATCACGCTCGGCGCCGATGTGGAAAATCCTGCGTGGCCCTTCCGCGATCAGGTCCCGGGTCACGTCGCCCGAGGTCACCACACGGTCATAGGCCGACGGCGGAACCCCGATCACGCTCATCTGCGCCACGACATCGGCACGCCGGCGCGGCGAATTGGTGATCAGAACGACCGGTATGCCGGCCTCCCTTGCCGCGGCCAGGGCTGCCGCGGCCGCCGGAAAATGCCATTCGCCATTGTGCACCACGCCCCAGACATCGCAAAGGATTGCCGAATAGGCCTTCGACACCTCTTCGAGCGAGCCGACGATTTCAGGCGAATCCGCCATGCCGTTTCCTTCAGTATGATCGTTGCGGGTGCGGCAGCCGACGGTTCGCCGCAGCCGGTTCGAATTATCCGAACCGGCCCATGCTGTCATCAGCTTTCGCCCGGGCGGGCACGAATTGCGGCGAGGCGGCGGCCGTCGATTGGTTAGCGGTTGGTGAAGCCACGACCAAGCAATCGACCGGATTCCCAAACCGGTCCTTCAGCGTTTTGTGGAAAGTTGGCGCAGACCTGAGAATCCGTCGGCGGGGGCCGCTGCAAGCATGTTTGAAATCTGGCGTCAGTTTCGCCGCGACAGACGCGGCAACTATGCTCTTATGACCGTTGTGGCGATGGTGCCACTGATGGGCGGGCTGGCGATTGCGGTCGACTTCACGGAAATGAACCGTGAAAAGCAGATGGTGATGAACGCGCTGGACGCCGCCAACTTCGCCACCGCCCGCCGGCTGACGGAAGGCGCAACGGACGATCAGTTGAGAGCCTATGCGCTCAACTTCTTCAACGCCAATCTGAACGATATCGATCCCGCCAGCGCGACGCTCAATGTCACCTTGCCGAGCAACGCCACCGGCGGCGGCCTGCTCACCATGACCGCCCAGCTGAATTACAAACCCTATTTCTACCCCGCCTTCGCCCAGCTTGTCGGGAAATCGGCAACCGAAGCGAACCAGAGGCTGAGCTTCAACGTCACGTCGCAAGTGCGACTGAAGAACACGCTGGAAGTTGCCCTGGTGCTCGACAATTCCGGGTCGATGACCACGCTCGGCACAGGCTCTGGGCAAAAGCGCATCGATCTTCTCAAAACGGCTTCCAAGCAATTGATCGACACGCTGGCCCAGCAGGCGGCCATGATCAAGCAGGTCGACAAGCCGGTGCAGTTCGGCCTCGTCCCGTTCGCCGCTTCGGTCAATGTCGGCCCGGCCAACGGCAACGCGTCCTGGATGGACACGGAGGGCCTGTCGCCGGTGTCTAACGAGAATTTCGACTGGTCGACGCTGAACGCCGCCGACAAATATGCCCAGCAGACCAACGGCATCTGGTATAAGCGTGGCACCGGCTGGGGCAGCGAGGAAGGCCAGATGCTGACCCGCTTTTCGCTCTACCGCGACATGCAGGTCGTCACCAACCACGAGCGTGTCAAAAGCAGCAAGCGGGTGGTTTGCGACGCCTACAATTCGAACAGCACCTGCGCCCGCAGCCACGACGAATATGACTACATCGATTCCTACGGTCCGTTCGCCAGCTGGCAAGGCTGCGTCGAGGCCCGGCCTTACCCCTACAACGTAAACGACGCCACGCCATCCGGCGGATCGGCCAATACCGGCATAGGTGTCGGCGATCCGGCAACCATGTTCGTGCCCATGTTCGCACCGGACGAGCCGGGCAATCATTGGAAGATCACCCAGGATCCCGACGAGGCCGCGCCGGTGACCTACGGGGCAGTCAACAGCTGGTGGAACGACGATCCATCGAGCAGCACGGGCCAGTCGCGGTTGCGCAACATGGCCAAATATTTCCAGCCGCGGCCGATCAATGCGCCCGCACTGCCTGCCGGCAACGGGCCGAATTACAGTTGCACCACCAATCCGATCACGCCGCTGACCGATGTCAGCGTCGCCGACGGACTGACCTCGATCAAGGCGGCGATCGACCTGATGCAGCCCAATGGCGGCACCAACGTTCCCGAGGGCATGGCCTGGGGCTGGCGGGTGGTCTCGAGCGGCGAGCCGTTCACGCAAGGGCGCCCGGAAGTCGAAAAAGGCAACGACAAGGTCGTGATCGTGCTGACCGACGGCGCCAACACCTACTACACGCCTTCCTCGCTGGGCTATTCCGATCCCGCCGACTCCAAATCGACCTACTCGTCCTACGGCTATCTGAACCCCGGCTACAACGGCACCTCGGTCGGCCGCCTGTTCATGGGCACATCGAGCGCCATCGGTCAGTTCGACTATTCGAACGGCAACTACACGAACGCGCTCAACGAGCAGATGGCGACGCTTTGCAGCAACGCCAAGGCAGCCAACATCATGGTGATGACCGTGGCGCTCGACCTGTCGACGACCAAGACCAGCGATCAGCAGGCGATCGAGGCGCTGAAATCCTGCTCGTCGAATTCGCGCTTCCGCAAGGATGCCACGGACCCGAGCAAACCGGCGAAGCTGTTCTGGAATGCCACCGGCGCCAGCCTGGCAAACGATTTCAAGGAAATCGGCAACGAACTGTCGAACCTGCGCATCGTCGGCTAGATCGATTCCAGGGAAAGCCGGTAGCGGTTTTCCCGGCAAAGGCGCGGCACTTTCCCTACGGATCTGCGTGAAAACGAAGTCCAGGACGACCTTGCTGGCGCAACGCCTTGGCGCGCCAAGCTCTTGCGGCCGTCTGTCGCGACAGGCACATATTGGCCGCTCGCTTGGTCGCACATCCATCGCGGCGTGCTGGGGAACGTACAATGCCCGATACCGCCAATCACCTTGCCTTCGCGGTGGTCTGCCTCGGTATGGTGCTGACGCCCGGCCCCAACATGATCTACCTGATATCGCGCTCGCTCTCGCAAGGGCCGAAAGCCGGACTGATCTCGCTCGGCGGGGTTGCCGTCGGTTTCCTGTTCTACGTGCTGTCGGCCGCCTTCGGCATCACCGCGCTGCTGCTTGCCGTGCCTTTTGCCTACGATGCGCTGCGTCTTGCCGGCGTGCTCTATCTCCTGTGGCTTGCCTGGCAAGCGGTGAAACCGGGCGGACGTTCGCCGTTCCAGGTCCGCGAACTGCCTAAGGACAGGCCCCGCAAACTCTTCGCCATGGGCCTGATGACCAATCTGCTCAATCCGAAGGTCGCGGTGCTTTATCTGTCGCTGCTGCCGCAGTTCATCAGCATCGACAAAGGCCATGTCCTGTCGCAGTTGCTGGTGCTCGGAGCCACGCAGATTTCGATCAGCCTGACCGTCAACGCCATCATCGCTGTGACCGCCGGCTCGATCGCCACGTTCCTTGCCGGCCGTCCATTGTGGCTGATGATCCAGCGCTGGATGATGGGTACGGTGCTGGCCGCGCTGGCGGTCAAGATGGCGACCGAAGCGCAGCGCTGAGAACCCACCCGGGTCAACCGCCGAAAACCTGCTTCAGGAAGGCGTGCACGTCGCTTTCCGATTGACCGGCGGCAGCCGCATTGTACTCCACCCGGTGGCCATAGGCCTCGACGCTGGTCTTGAACTCCTCGGCGTCGAACGCATGCCGGGCGCCGTGGTAGACGTTGAGCTGCACCGGGGCGCCGTCACCCTTGCGGCGCGCCATCATCTCCCGGCATTTCCGCACCGGGCTGAAATCGTCGAGCTCGCCGATGAGGATCAAAGTCGGCACGGCCATATCGCCGCTCGCAACCGAGCAGTTCGGATAGTAGGCGACCGCCGCCCGGAATTTGTGCTCCATCAGCCGTTCCGCGCCACCAAGCTGCTCTGCCTCCAGCGTTGCGATGCCGCCGGCGGAGAACCCCATCAATGCGATGCGCCTCGGGTCGACGAAACTGTCCTTCGACAACAGCTCCAAGGCGCCGTAAGCGTCAAAGACGCGACCGGGAAGAAGGCCATGGCAGGTATCCTTGATGCCGCGGGGGCCGAAGCTGTCGACAACGAGGACGACGTAACCCCAGGAGGACAGCCGCTCGGGCCAAGCCTGTCTGTCATTCGCGAGCAAACCAGCGCATCCGTGGAGAGCGACTATAGCGGGGAACGGGCCTTCACCGGGAGGACGTGTCAGGTATCCGCGGAGCGCGATGCCGGGAACAGGTTTCGCTGTCTCGCCTCGTTGCCGAGCATTGCGCTGCTGAAACGGCGTCGGGCCCACCGCCGCGCTGTCAAACTGCACCACCTCGTCGGCTCGGGCACGAGCGGCGTCGAGGTGGCCGGCCAGGCAAAGGCATGCCAGGCCAACTCCTTTGAGCAACTCCAGCACTTTGCCCATCTTCATTCAGGCTTCGACGACCTTTGATCAAGACGGCCGGACGATTGCTCACATCGGCCGACGGACCGGCCGAATCTGCGCCGGCTCGACCACCTTGCGGTAGAGATGCCAGGTCGCATGGCCCAGGACCGGCATGACGACAGCCAGGCCGGCAAACAGCGGAATCGAGCCGATGACCAGAAGGGCCGCGACGATCAGGCCCCAGATCGCCATCTGCAGCGGATTTGCCATCACCGCCCGGGCCGAGGTCTCTATCGCCGAAACGGCGCCGATATCGCGATCGAGCAAGAGCGGGAAGGCAACGACCGTGGTCGCCAGCACGACCACGGCGAAGACGAAGCCGACCGCGTTGCCCAGAAGGATCAGCGTCCAGCCCTTTCCGGTCGTCAGCACGTCGCGCAGGAATACCCCGACCGAGGCCGGCGGATCGGCGCCGAAAAGGCTGGTGTAGATCGACTGCGCCGTAAATAGCCACAGCAGGAACAATGCAAACAGCATGATGCCGATGACCGCTATCGAGGGCAGCGCCGATGAATGGCGAACATCGAGGGCATGACGCCAGTCGGTGTTCATGCCGAGCTCGCGCCGTCGGCTGATCTCGTAGAGCCCTATCGCGGCGAACGGGCCGACCAGCGCGAAGCCCGACATCAGGGGGTAGACAAGCTGGATGGCGTTGGAGCCGGACGTCCACTGCGTCAGGATCAGGCCGACGACCGGATAGATCAGGCACAGGAACACATAGTGCGAGGGCTTGGCCCAGAAATCCTCGGCGCCGAGCTTCAGCGCATCCCAGAGGTCTCCAGTGGAAATGCGGCGCACCGCGGGTTGCACATGCATCCCGTACGCGTCCGCCATGACATGAAAGCCGGCCATAACCATCCTCCCGTGTGTCGGGGGCGGTCACCGCCGTGATGGCCGCCCGCAGCTGCCACTAGTAGATGTATCAGCATAGCCGATTTGCCAGGGGTTGTCGCCCAATCGATGGGCTTGGATACGCCTTCACGGGATTGTCATCGCCGGTGAGGCAGGCGGTGCTACCCTGCATCGTCAGGATTCGGAGCGGTCATCGGGCCGTCCCGACTGGAACGCCACCTCAAAGGCGACAAATTTCGGATCTTGAGAAGATCGGACAAGAAGCATTGAGGCGGAGTGCAGGAATGAGCCCTTCCGGATCCTTGGTCGCGATCCTGCCGTGCAATGACCTTGATGCGTCAGAGCGGTTCTACAATCGACTGGGCTTCTTACGCCCGGACAGCCAAAGACCTGCTCCGGGAGAACCCGACACCTATCGCATGTTGACGAGCGCGGAAGGCGGGGCCCTACATCTGACGGACGCGGTCGAGGGATGGTTGATACCGGGCAGAAACCCTTTCGGGCTTTATCTCTACCTCGAGAATGTCGACGCCGCGGCGCGCGAATTTCAGCAGTCACCCGAAGACAAACCCTGGGGGATGTACGAATTCGCGATGTCTGATCCAGATGAAACGCTGGTCCGTGTCGGTTGGCCAACCCGTCTTCGCGCCGGCGCTCGATAATCGAAACCGCTCACGACCTTTGTAAGAGCCTGCCCTATTGCGGGGCGTTCAAGACCGCCTCGATATGATGGCCGTCCGGGTCGACGACGAAGGCGGCATAATAGTGCGGACCATAATGCGCGCGCAGGCCCGGCGCGCCATTGTCCTTGCCGCCATGAGCCAGCGCGGCCGCATGAAACCGCGCTATGCTGGGGCGATCCGGGGCCGCGAAAGCCAGATGAAAGCCGGGACCCGGCGGGCGCTGTCCCTTGGGATGAAGCTTTATCGCCAGCTTGTCACCGCCTCCGGCGGGACCATAGCCCACGGCTTGGCCTGCCTCTCCGGGCCGGAGATCTTCCCAGACCCTGACATAACCAAGCGGCGCCAATGCGGCGTCGTAGAAAGCGGCCGAGCGTTCGATGTTCGAAACACCGAAGGAGATATGGTGCAACATGCCTGGCAGGCCTCCTACATGGTTTTCGTCGCATCCCGAAGCGGCAGTTGCCGCGATGAGACCGCGTGGTCGCCGGCCAACCGGCCGAACATGCGAAAATCGTGGAACGCATCCTTGAACCAGGCCTTCTGGCGCAGCGTCCCTTCGTAGCGGAAACCCGCTTTCTCCAGGACGCGGTCCGAGCCGGGATTGCCCGGCAAAGTCCAGGCTTCGATGCGGTTGAGCCCGAAATACCGATGGCCGCAAATGACGACGGCCAAGGCCGCTTCGGTCATCAGGCCCCTGCCCCAGAAATCCGGATGCAGTTCATAGCCAATTTCGCCGCTTTTCGATTTCTTGACAAACCAGTTGAAGCGGATGGCGCCGACCAGGCGCCGGGACTCGCGCTCCTCGATCATCCAGGCGCAACCCTTGCCGGACGGATAGGCCTTGCACATCCATCGCATGGCGCGCTCGGCGGCCGCCTTGCCTGGCCTGTCCGGCCAGTTCGAGAACCGGGTCACTTCCGGCACCGAGAGAATGTCCCGGAACGCCGCCGCGTCCGCCAATGTCGCAGCACGCAACGACAGGCGCCCGGTAGCAAGTGTCGGGAAAGGACGAACTGTCTTTGGCATTGCGGACTCACGGGCAAGGATCAACCGATTGTGCCGAGCGAGCGAGAACAATTCAACCGCGCGGGAGACAGCCCGGGAGACGGCGCCGGCCGGATTTTCGCACGATTTGATCAGCCTGCCCGTCAAAAGCCACGATTGCCAACAATCAGGCATGTATGACCACAGCCAATACATCGACCGACAGCCGTTGCCGCGAACCCAGCCCGGTCACGAACAGGCGCCTGCTCGTTGCGGGCCTTGCCGCACTTGCCATGCTTGCCGCCTGCAGCACCGTCTCCGTCCCCACCGGCGCGGGCGCGGGTGTATCGTCCTCCGCCACGGCCACGTTGGCCGGTTTGCGTGCCACGGCCGGGCGCGGCCCGCTGACACCCGACAGCCAGCTCGAGCAGGCAGCGCTGCAGCAGGCCGGCTACATGGCTTCGCGCGAGCGCATGAGCCACACCACCGGCTGGGGCAAGGATTTCGCCTCGCGCATGAAGGACAATGGCGTACGAGGCGCGGCAGCCGAAAACATCGCCGAAGGCCGCTTCGACCAGCAGAAGCTGTTCGACATCTGGATGAATTCACAGGGCCACCGGCGCAACATACTCGACCCGGACTTCAGCCGCTTCGGCCTCGCCTATGTGCGCGACGGCCGTGACCCGAACCTGCGCTATTGGGCCCTGGTTCTCGGGAAATAGGCGCTGCGGCCTATTTCGTCGTCGCCTTGAATTTCGCCATCAGGTAGGGACCGGAGCGCACCGGGCCATATTTCGGCGCCTCGCCATCCGCCAGGCAGGCATCCAGCACCTTGATCTCGGCATCCCAGTTCGGCTGGTGGAAGAAAGCCATGGACTGGCGCCGGTCCCGACCACCCTCCGGCGCCGGTGGATTGACGACACGATGCACGGTGGACACCCAGCGGTCATTGGTCCAGCGCGCCATCAGGTCGCCGATGTTGATGATGAAGGCTCCCGGGATCGGCGGCACTTCGGTCCAGTCTCCGTCCGGCGTGATGATCTGAAGGCCGCGCGAGCCGGCCTGCGGCAGCAGGATGGTGAGGCTGCCATAGTCGGTATGGGCGCCGGCGCGGATCTGGCCGGGCTTCGGCGCAACAAGCTGTTCGGGGTAGTTGAGCGCCCTGAGCGCACTGATCGGCGCATCGAGATAGCTGTCGAAAAAGGTCTCGGGCAGGCCGAGCGCGGTGGCGAACACACGCATGATGCGCAGCGCCAGATCCTCCAGCGCGGCATAATAAGCCTTCCATGCGTCGACGAAACCGTCCGGCGCTTCAGGCCAGATCGTCTCGGCATAACAGAAGGCAAGTGCCTCGGGATCGGACATGCCCGCCGGCACGCCGAGCGGCCCGCCATTGAAGCTCTCCTTGAGGTCCGGCGGCGTGTCGACATTGCGGGATTTGGCCAGCGCTTCGAGTTCGGGGCCGAGATAGCCGTAGGGATAGCCCTTGTAGGGCGCCCTGGATCGTTGCTTCTGTTTTGGCGGCAAGTCGAAGAAGGCGCGGGCCTTCGACCAGGCGGCGTCGATCACCTCCGGCGCAATGCCGTGGTTCTTGACCGCCAGGAAGCCGGTGTCGCGGCAGATGCGATCGACCTCGGCGCCGAGTGCCTTCTTGTCGGCGGCGCTCGCTTGCTCAAATTGCCCGAGGTCGAAGACCGGAAATGTCGGATTTTGCATCGTGGCTGCATCCGTGCGTCGATTTGGCGAACGATGCAGCCTTGCCTGGAGCCCGGCTAGGACCAACAGCCATGGCGGTGTGGTCCATGCCGAGCGCGAGCCAGTGCCCGCCTGCCAGCCTAGTCCATATGCGCGGCGGGAGCACCGCCCGCCGACGCCGATTTCGGCTTGCGCAGCAGGATCACGAAGGGGATCGCGGCCAGCGTCATCATCATCAGGATCTTGAAGTCGTTGATGTAGGAAATCATCATCGACTGGACGTTGACCAGCCTGTCGACTTGCGAAAGCGCGGCGGGATCGCCGCTTGCCGCGGCCGGCGAGGCAGCCCACAAATTGGGGTTGTACGGGTTGATGAAGGCGGACAGCTCGGTGTGGTTGACCTGCGTGTTGCGCACCATGAGGGCTGCGACCACCGAGACGCCGATCGAGGAGCCGAGATTGCGCACCAGGCTGAACAGCGAGGTGGCGTCGGTGCGATAGCGCGCGTCGAGGGTGGCGAAGGCCACTGTCGACAGCGGCACGAACACCATGCCCATGCCGAGGCCCTGGATGATACCAGAGGAAAGGATCAGCCAATTGTCCATCTGCGGGGTGAAGCTCGCCATGGTGTAGAGCGACTGCGCCGTCAGCAGGAAGCCGAAGGCGACCAGGATACGCGCGTCGATCCTGTGCATGATGCGGCCAACCACCAGCATCGAGATCATCGTGCCGATGCCGCGCGGTCCAAGCACCACGCCGATGGTGACCGTCGGGTAGCCGAATATGTTGGCCAGCATCGGCGGCAGGAGCGACATCGAAGCCAGGATCAGCACGCCCATGATGAAGATGAAGCCCAGCCCTGTCACGAAATTGCGGTCGAGGAATATCTTGGGATCGATGAAGGGATGTTCCGCCGTCACCGTATGGATGACGAACACCCAGAAGCCGGTGAGCGAGAGAGCAAGCTCGATCCAGATCTCGGCCGAGTTGAACCAGTCGACCTCACCGCCGCGATCGAGGAGAAGCTGCAGCGCGCCGACGCCGAGCGAGATCATGGCGAAGCCGAAGAAGTCGAAGCTGCGCAAGCGCTTGGCGACGACGGGCAGATACGCTGCCATGCCGAGGAAGGCGAGAATGCCGACCGGCAGGTTGATGAAGAACACCCAGCGCCAGTTGAAATTCTCGGTCAGCCAGCCGCCGAGAGTCGGCCCCAGGATCGGCCCCAGCATGATGCCGGCACCCCAGATCGCCATCGCCTGGCCATGGCGCTCCTTGGGATTGATGTCGAGCAGGAAGGTCTGCGACAGCGGCACGATCGCGGCGCCGAACACGCCTTGCAGCAGGCGGAAGAGCACCATCGTCTCTAGGCTCCAGGCTATGCCGCACAGCATCGAGCAGATGGTAAAGCCAACGACCGAGGCGAGGAACAGTTGCTTGCGGCCGAGCCGGTCGGCAAGCCAGCCGGTGACCGGGGTCATGATGGCGGCGGCCACGATGTAGGAGGTCAGCACCCAGTTGATGTTGTCGGGAGAAGCGCCGAGATCGCCGGTCATGGTCGGCAGCGCGACATTGGCGATCGTGGTGTCGAGCGCCTGCATGACCGTCGCCAGCATCAGCGCGACCGTGATCAGACCGCGATGCGGCACTTCCTTGAATGGTTCGGGCGTGCTCATGAGGCTGAACTTCCAGCAGGTAACAAAAACGTGTACACTAGAGCACGACGCCAAAAAGCGTGACGTGGTTCGCGGACGACATCATGCTCTACCTCTTTGATTTAGAGGCGGATTCAGATTTCAGGTCGAATCGACCCGAAATCATCCGGCTCTAGGTTTCCGGGCGGCAAGCCTTCCGTTGAGAGACACTCATCGCGGTGGGACGCGATTATCGATGTGGGGGTTACATCGACCGAACGTCTCGATTGAGCGGAGCGCTGCCGCCCGGAAACATGAGGACCGACGGGTCCGTGTCGAAGGTTTCAGATTTCAGCCCGGCCCTGGCGCGGCTCGAAACCAAAATACCGATCCTTCTCACTCCTCCCCTCAGACCAATCTCGCTATCGGCGTCCGCCCATCCGGGCTTCGGCCAACTCTACTGCACGACCTCGCCAGCCTTGGCGTGACCGAATATTGCCGGGAAACCGCGCGCAACGCCGGTGTCGACGGTGACGGTGGCGCTCATGCCGGTGCGCAAAGCCATCGTGGCATCGGGGTCGGTCAGTTGGAGGCGCACCGGAATGCGCTGCGTGACCTTGACCCAGTTGCCGGTGGCGTTCTGTGCGGGAAGCAGCGAGAACTCCGCGCCTGTCCCGGCACCGATAGCCTTGACGGTCGCCTCGAAGGTCCTGCCAGGATAGGTATCGACCACGATCTCGGCCTTCTGGCCCGGCTTCATGTTGGTGAGCTGGGTTTCCTTGAAATTGGCGTCGATCCAGGTGTCACCGGTCTCGACCAGCGCAAACAGCGGCGTGCCGGCGCCGACATACTGGCCGACCTTGAAGGACGAGGCCTGCGAGACGATGCCATCGGCGGGCGCCTTGACCGTGGTCTGCGCCAGATCGTAGGCGGCCTTGTCGCGCGCGGCGAGCGCCGACATTACCGTGGGATGCTTGTCGGTTTCGATGTCGGGGTTGCCGCCGAGCGCGGCCTTGGCGCTGATGATACCCTGCTCGGCAACGGCAAGCTGCTGCTTTGCCTTGTCGAGGTCGTTCCTGGCCTGATCGAGCGATGACTTGGCGTTGATGCCCTTCTGGGCAAGATCGGCGGCGCGGCCATATTGCGACTGCGCATAGTCGACCTCGCTGGAATCGGACTTCTGCTGGGCCAGCGCCTGGCTGTAGGCGGCGCGCAGCTGCTCGACATTGAGGCGCGCGGCGGCGACCGCCGCATCGGCCTGGGCGAGCGCGATCCGATAGGGCTCGGGGTCTATGGCGAACAAGAGATCGCCCTGCTTTACGATCTGGTTGTCCGCTATGGCGACCTGAACGATGCGGCCGGCCGTATCGGAGGCGATGGACACCTTGGCCTGCTGCAAATTGGCATTTTCCGTTTCCTGGTAGCGTCCGCCCGTCACCCAGACATAACCGCCGCCGATGACCAGCGCCGCCGGCAGGGCCAACATCAGGAACAAGCGGCCAATGCGGCGCTTCTTCTTCGGCGCCGCGACCGGCTGCACGGGAGGAGCGACCGCGACGGGGGCGGCAGCCGGCTGGGCCGGCGCCTCCATCTCCACCTTGGCGGCGTTTTCTTCTACCTTGGCTACGGCGTTCATGCTGCTGCGCCTTCCGCACTCTTGATCTTTTCAAGCGACGAGGCCTCGCCGTCGGTCAGATTCTGCACGATGACATCCAGCACCTGGATCAGGACGCGTCGGTCTTCCGGCGAAACGCCGCTCAGCGATTCCTCATAGACCTCGCCGGCAAGGCTCTTGACGTCCGCATAGGCCGCGTTCGCTTTCTCGGTCGGGAAGATCATGCGCACACGCCGGTCAGCCGCGTCGGAACGGCGTTCGATCCAGCCGCCCTCCTCCATCCGGTCGACCAGGCGCGAGACGCTGATCGGCTCGATTTCAAGGAGTTCGGCGAGCCGCGCCTGCGCGACGCCAGCCTCCTTGGCGACGCGGACCAGAAGCCGCCATTGCGCCGAGGACAGCCCAAGCCCGCTCGCGCGCGCCTCAAAGCGCTTGCGCATCAGGCGCTGCACGTCGTGGATCAAAAATCCCAATCTGTCGATGCCATCTGAAACCATGAGCGATACATATAATAAGCGTGCTTACTATTCAAGGTGCCACAGCGCTGCCAAAGCCGGCAAAATGCGTATGCCTGCCATGCACCGTGATCCTGGTTAGCGGGTGGTGAATGCCTCGGCCACCCGAAACAGCGCCCCCGGAAGGGTACTGAAGACACCGCTTCAAAGGCGGTTTCGAACGACCATGGTGACGACGAAGAACGCGCCGAGCGAGCTGGTGATGATGCCGATCGGCAGTTCCTGCGGCGGCAAAAGGGTCCGGGCCAGAAGATCGCTCGCCAGAAGCAGCACCGCCCCGAACAGCGCGCAGCTCGCAATCAGGCGCAGATGCAAGGGACCGGCCAGCGGCCGCGACAGATGCGGGATCATCAACCCGACAAAACCGATGACGCCGGCGACCGAGACGAGGATCGCCGTCGAGAAGGCGGCGACGAGAAATGTCGCCCTGCGCATGCGCGCCACCGGCACGCCAAGGCTCTCGGCAGCACTCTCGCCGGCGAGGAAGGCGTCCAGCCTGCGGTGGTTCCACAGCCCGTAGGCCGCGATCGCGCCGGCGCCGACCGCGCCCAGCCATACATTGTCCCAGCGCGCCAGCCCGAGCCCGCCCATCGTCCAGAACAGTACCGAATGGGCAGCGCGCTGGTCGCCGGCGAAGACCAGATAGTTGGTCAAGGCGGTGAACATGAAGGAGACGGCAAGGCCGGCGAGGATCAGCCGTTCGGGACCTTGCCCCCTGACCCGCGCGACCAGCAGCAGCACGATGCATGCGGCCAGTATGCCCCCGGTGAAGGCCGCGACCGGCAAGGTCCAGATGCCGAAACTGTCGCCGAAGATGGTGATGACGGAAACAGCGCCGGCAGCGGCTCCCGAAGACAGGCCGAACAGGAAGGGATCGGCAAGGTCGTTGCGGGTCACCGTCTGCAGCAAGGCGCCGACAACGCCCAGCCCGCCGCCGACGCAGATCGCCAGGATCGTACGCGGCAGCCGCAGATCGACGACGATCTTGCCGACCGGGCCCGATATCTGCGGCTCATCCAACCCGATGGCACGACCGATCGCCGCGACGACATCGCCCAGAGGTATCAGCGTCGAGCCATATGCGATCGACAGCAGCGCGAAAGCGACGAGCGCCACCGCGCCGGCTGTCATGGCCAGCGTAAAGGCCCTGTGCCCTGAAAGCGCGCCGGATTTGTGCTCCCGGGCAAGATGCATCAGAACGCTTCCGGATGCATCGCCCTGGCGATCTTGTCGATTGCTTCGATGTTCGCTGGCCCTGGCGTCAGTTCGGCATAACGAAGGGCGACGAAGCGCTCGTTCTTGACCGCGTCGGTCTCTTTCATCGCCGGGTGCGCCTTCAGGAACTCGAGCAGCTTCTTGTAGCCGCCGCCGTCCTGATAATCGAGCAGGATGAGGAATTGCGGATTGCGCGCCGCCACCGTCTCCCAGTCCGTGTTGCCCCAGCTTGTTTCCATGTCGGCCATGATGTTGTCGCCGCCGGCCGCCGATATCATGGCGCTGGGAATGGCGAATTTTCCCGCGGTGAACGGCTTGTCCTCGCCGGAATCGTAGAGGAAGACCCGCGTCCCCTTGCGATCACCGACCTTGGCGGTGATATCGGCGAGCTGCGCTTTCCAGCCGGAGACGAGCTTGTCCGCCTCGGCCTCCTTGCCGAAGATCTTGCCCAGCTTTTCGATGTCGCCATAAAGCAGGTCCATGGAGGCGGCAGGGCGGCTCTTGTCGAGATGGACGCAGCTTTCGGTCAGCACCAGCGTTTTGATACCGTGCGGGGCAAGCGTGTCGGGGGTCACCTCGCCGCCGGGCTTCATGCCGTAGTACCAGCCGGCGAAGAAGAAATCGGGCTCGACCGCGACGAGATTCTCCAGCGTCGGATATTTCGGCGCCAGTTCGGGGATGGAGCCCTGCTCGGCCTTGAATTCGGGGCCGACCTTGTACCACCCGGTGATGCCGGTGAGGCCGACGATCGAGGGCTGCAGCTTCAGCGCGAAGGCCATCTCGGCCATGTTGAGATCATGGATGACCGCGCGCTTGGGCGGCGCATCGAAGGTCAAGGGCTTGCCGCAGCTGTCGACGGTGACGGGGAAGGCAAAGGCTGTCGAGGCCAGCAGCGAGAGGACGAGCGACAAGGCGAGACGTTTCACGGATTTTGCTCCTTGGTTGAACAATGCTGATGAAGGACGGGGGCGGATGAAGACGGGTTTCGGTCAGGATGGCGGCGCGGCGCGATTGGGAACATCGAACACCGTCAGCTCGCGATCCTCCGTCGGATGGCGCAGGCGAAAGACATCGACCCCGAAAATGTCGCGGATCAGTTGCTGCGTCAGCGCTTCGTGCGGCGGCGCCAGCGCGTGCAGCCGGGCCTCGTTCATCACCGCCACCCTTGTGGCGAAGGGTGCCACCAGCGCCAGATCGTGCAGCACGGCGATCACGGTCATGCCGAAGCCGGCCACCAGTTCGAGCAGCTGGGCGCGGGCGCGCGGGTCGAGGTGGTTGGTCGGCTCGTCGAGGAACAGTATCTTTGGCTCCTGCGCGATGGCGCGCGCAAGCTGGGCACGCTGGCGTTCACCACCCGACAGCGAGCCGACGGTGCGGCCGAGCAATGGCAACAGGCCGGTCCGGCGCAGCGCCTCCACGACAATGTCGCGTTCCTCGCCCCGGCGCCTCAGGCCGGCATGCGGCACGCGGCCAAGCTCGACATAGTCGATCACCGCCAGACGCGGATCCGGCTGGTCGGTCTGGCCAACGACGGCGATGTGAAGGGCCCGCTCCGCCGGTGAAATCCTGTCCAGACGCCGCCCGCCAAGCCTCACCGCGCCGGAGCTTGGCCTGAGCATGCCGGACAGCATGCGCAGCAGCGTGGTCTTGCCGGCGCCGTTGGGGCCGATGATGGCGAGGCGGTCGCCCGATACCACCGACAGGCTGACCGTATCGACCAGCTTCCGGCCATTCGCCGTCGCACTCAGCTCATGCGCGTCAAGAAGCGGCGACGTCATGGATTGCCATCCGCCGGCTTGGCCGATGCCGGGATGCGGGCCAGCGTCTTGCCGGCCAGCCGCGGCGGACGCTGTCCGGAATTGCACCAGCCGTCGGCAAGCGAAGCGTAGAGCCTGGCAAACCGCACGAGATCGCCAGCGTCGGCCTCGGCGTCGATCGACCCGAAGAGATAGGCGGCCTTGCCTGGCGCCTGGAAAGCCACCGTCAACGGACGCGCGCATCCGGCCATGCAGGCGACGCCCTCGACCGTGAACCCATGCGCCAGCTCAGGCTCATGATGGGCCGAGAGGCGGGAGCGCAGCTCACTGCATAGGCTTTCGCCCGACCTGACGCCGGTCGGCACGTCGCGGCAAAGGGTGCACACGATGATCTGATGCATCGGTATGGGATGAATACGATCGCTTGCGCCGTCCAACTTCCGTCACTTTCAAAACTGGCGACGGAAGGATGTTGGTCGACCGGCCGACAGACCGATGTCCACGTTTCCTCCCGGCACACCCCGTCCGGTCAACTCTGTGATGGCAGGTCTCCTGGCTCACGGGTCTCTGCGCAATCCTGCCTTCCCAGCCTTGCCGGCCAGTGGCGTTCCGGATCTTGCTCGCCGCTTACAGTTGCGGGGGCAGCCGCGGCCTCGACCCAAACCGGGTCTCACCGCGTTCCCTTTTCACCCCTCGCCTTTCGGCTTGGGGACCATCACGAGTCGCAGCCTAGGCCGCCTGCGGCGCCAAGGCAAGACGATCATTTGGTTTTGTTATAACAGAACAGAATTGCGGTCAATCGCTGCCTCGCGTGACCGTCATCAACGGCATTTTCCGGATATTCGCGCCAACGATCGACGGCAGGCCGTTCGCCATTTTGCGCCATGCGCAATTTCGATCAAACTGGCAGGGCCACGAGGCGCCAGAGTGAAGGCGCCAAATGCGAGGAACACATGAACCCGACCGAGAAAGCGCTATGGTTTGTCGAAAGCCATCTGCCGGACGCCGTTACACTCGACGACGTTGCCCAAAGTAGCGGCGTGTCGCGCTTTCATGTGACGCGCGCCTTCGGCGCCGCCACCGGTCGCTCCGTCATGGGTTACATGCGTTCGCGCCGGCTGACCGAGGCGGCGCGCAAGCTGGCCGGCGGAGCGACCGACATCCTGGGCGTCGCGCTCGACGCCGGCTACAACTCGCATGAGGCTTTCACCCGAGCCTTCCGCGACCAGTTCGGCACCACGCCGGAATTGGTGCGCGCGCAAGGTTCGACCAAGTCCCTCGACCTCGTGGAGCCTATCCTGATGGACAGTTCACTTCTCACCACACTCGAGCCGCCTCGCTTCGAAACCAGCCGGCCCTTCCTCATCGCCGGGCTCGGCGAGCGCTACAGCTGCGAGTCCAGCGCCGCCATTCCGATGCAATGGCAGCGCTTCGCTCCCCATATCGGCAACATACAAGGCGAGATTTCCGGTGTTTTCTACGGCGTCTGCCTCAATGGCGACGATTCCGGCAATTTCGACTATGTCGTCGGCGTCGAAGTGCGCGACTTCGCCGACCTGCCCAAGGAATTCCAGCGGGTGCGGGTGCCGGCGCAGAAATACGCCGTGTTCACGCATCGCGAGCACATCTCGACCATCCGGCGCACGATCAACACGATCTGGAACAGCTGGCTGCCCGACTCCGGCCACGAAATCGCCGACGCGCCGGAATTCGAGCGCTATGGGCCCGAGTTCGATGCCCGCACCGGCGATGGCGGGCTGGAAATCTGGATCCCGGTCAAACCGTAGAGGCTGGAGCCGAATGGACCGCGCCCCGGAATGGACCGGGGCGCGGTCTACCGCGTCGGCTACTCTATGGTGAGCGCGACCTCATAGAGGCCGGGATGGGCCTGGCCCAAGCCCTTGTTGCGATCGAGTAAACCGCTCGTGCGCAGATGTTCGAAGACGCGCCGCATGGCCGCCTGGTCCCGCGCCTGCGCGTAATTGGCGACGCGTGTGCCGTCGAGGCTCCTGTGCAGGCTGGCGGACATCCAGCCGGGAATGCCGCGACAACTCATTGCCGCTTCCCGCAGCAAGTCGATCAAGGCCTGCTGTCCGCCCTCGGGCACGGTGAAGACATTGATCTGGGTGACGACGCCGGTATCGGCGCGAATGATGGGCATTTTCTCTTCTCCTTCGTTGGCGCCTGGCACGCGAAGGAACGCCGACCGGCGGGACCCCGAACGCCAAGCCCGGCGTCAAAGCACGCCGTGGGCTTGCCGTGGGTTCCCATTCCAGATGGGAACGGAGCTTCCATCCGATGGAAGGGAGCGGGCTTACCGTTTGCCGCTCCAAGGTCCTTTTCGACCCGTCTTCAATATCATCGGCGCAATTTGCCAACAACCGGGATTGCCGGAGAGGCCGCTAGAGGTCGAGATCCCAGTTCTGGCCAACCAGATCCTTGCCGAAGGAATGGTGAGGCTCTTCTTCGGTCAGCCTGAAACCGGCCGCCTGGTAGATGTGCCGGGCAGCGGTCAAAATGTCGTTGGTCCACAAGGTCAGGGTCTTGTATCCCCTGGCACGGGCAAAGCCGATGCATTCCTCGACCAGGCGCTTGCCGATGCCGAGGCCACGCGCTGAAGGTTCGACATAGAGCAGGCGCAGCTTGGCCACCTGGTCCGACTTGCGCACGACGAAGACCGAGCCGACGACCTCGCCTTCCCGCTCGGCGACCCAGCTGCGCTCCCATTTCGGATCGTAGGATTTTACGAACGCGGCGAGGATTTCGGCAACCAGCGCCTCGTAAGTTTCGTCCCAGCCATAGTCCTGCGCGTAGAGCATGCCTTGCCGGCGGGTGATCCAGCCGATGTCGCCGACCTGCAGCGGCCTCAGCAGGTAAGGGATTTTTGGCTCGGCATTCTCATCCAAAAGACGCTGTACCGTACGCATCGACTTGACCAGCCGGTCCTGCTCCGACGTGGGCAGGCGATCGAGCAGGGCCGCAACCTGGTCGTGCGAATCCTTGTTCAGCGGCGCGAAGGCATTGCGGCCGGCCGGCGTCAGCGCGATCGACGATTGCCGCGCGTCCGAAGCCAGCGTGGCCCTGGAGATGAGATGAAGACGCTCGAACTTCTTCAGCAAACGACTGACATAGCCGGCATCGAGCCCGAGATCGCGTCCGAGATCGGTCGCGGTCAGGCCGTCACGATGCGCCAGCTCGTAGAGCACGCGCGCCTCGGTCAGCGAGAACGTGCTCTTCAGCAGCCCTTCGTCGAGCAGCCCGATCTGGCGGGTGTAGAAGCGGTTGAACGCCCGCACCGCATCGATCAGATCCTTGCTGGGGACGGCCCTGTCGGGCTGATGGCGGATTGTCATTGATCATCTCCTGTCGACACAGGATCAATCATTTACTTGACTAAGTCAACCAATTTAGGACGATGGCGATATTCACATCGTCGGCAACACCGGCCAGCGATCGACGATTCTGCCCTGGGAAAGCACCGCGATCGCCCCGAACTGCTGCAGCACGGCTTCGCTCTGCGTCGGCCGCAGGAACGCATAGTCGCCCGGCCTGACGACGGTCCCGGCAGGGAGACCCATGAATTGCTGGTTCGAGGACAGGCCAAGCAGGCCGTTCGCCTTCATGCCTTCGGGGAACACGGCGTCGGCCATCCATTTGCCACCGTAGAGATAACAGCCATTGCGCGGAAAGCGGCCAAGCGCCTTGAGCAGACGGGAAACGGCGGGCGGACCCGGCAGCATCGGCTCGACCACTTTCAGGATCGGCGTCGCGATGAAGGCGGCCGGCTGGAACCCATGGAGGCCCGGCGTGTCGAAATCACCGGGCAGCACGAAGGCGGAGCCCATCGACACTTCATTGGCGGTGCCGCCATGGTGAAGCAGCGCGGTCTTGCTGCCGCCGATGTTGAGAATGTTTCCCTGCTCCGCACCGAGGCAATCCACGAAAGCGGCGGCCCGTTCCGAAGCCTGCGCGAGCGCTCTAGCCCGGCCGCCGAACAGGCCTGGAATGTGCGGCGCATGCGCTTCGTAGGCCATGATCCCTTCGCAACGCAGGCCTTTGTGGGCCGACAGCGCCTTTAGCGCCTGCGAAAGCGCCTCCGGTTCCGCGAAGCCGCCGCGATGCAGCCCGACGTCGATTTCGAAAGCGATGCGCAACCCGACACCGAGTTCGCCGGCGAGCGCGCCATATTCCGCCAGCCTCTCCCGGGTATCGATCAGCCAGCAGACGCGCGACCAGGCCGCGTCTGCCCTGGAAAGCACCGCCCTTGCCGCCCCGACCGGCATTGGCTTGCCATAGAGGAGATCGGCATCGGGAAACGCCTTCAGCACCGCCTCGCTGATCGGCGGATGGAAGGTCATGAACCGGCGGGTTCCAAGCGCCTTGCCGATATGGGCAAGCAATGGCAGGCAAGCGAGCGACTTGTCGACCAGCCGCACCACGAGCCCGGGATCGAGCCGTTCCTTCGCCAGGGCGATGTTGCCGTCCAGCCGGTCGCGGTCAAGCACCAGGCAAGGCTGGAAAAGGCCGGCTTCCCTCAACGCGACCGAAAGCATGGCGAAATAGGCGCTCATGGGTCGATGCCGAACAGGCCGGCCATATAGGGCGAGACGAAGCGGTTCTGGGGGTCGATATCGCGGCGCACCGCCATCGCGTCGTCCCAACGCGGATAGAGCTTTTTCAGATCCGCCGCCTTCAGGCTGTGCATCTTGCCCCAGTGCGGCCTGCCGCCGTATCTGCGAAAGATCGGCTCGGCCGCGCGCATGAACGGCAGCGGATCGCTCGCCGCGTCATGGTGGATGGCGATGGAACAGGTCGGCCTGTCGTAGAAGGGCGAGAGCCAGAACCGATCGGGGGCGACGCTGCGCACTTCGATCGGGAAATAGACCTCCGGAAAGCGCTTCTCGGTCAGTTCGATGATCCCGGCCAGCGCGTTCGGCCCCTCCTCGAAGGGAAGGTGATATTCCATCTCGTTGAACCTGGTCTGCCGGTCGCTGGCATAGACGTTGAGCCAGTCCTGCACATAGTCCTCGGCCGGCACCTTGGCGACGGCGCCGCGGATCAGCCGGCGGCGCAGCGAGGGCAGCCAGGCGAGCCCGGTGCGCAAACGGCGCAACGTCCTCAACCCGGCCTCGTCATCCTCGGTCGGGCGCGCTGTGGTCGCAGCATTGCTCAAATCGCTGGCGATGAACTGCGCGTAGCCGGAGAACGGAATGTAGTAGAATTCGGCCGACCGGTGCTCGGCCATCATCGTTTCGAAATCGCGCAGCATGTCGGCGATCGGCAGCACCCATTTGCGGCGCCGCAGCCGGTAGGTCGCAATGTTGTTCAGCGTCACTTCGCTCAAGATGCCGAAGGCACCCAGCGCGACGCCAATGGCATGGATCGCCTCCTGGTCCCCTTCCCGGTTGAAGTCGCGAATTTTGCCGAGCCCGTCGACGATCTGCACCGTTTCGAGCTGCGTGTGATAGGCGCCGAGCGTCGGCCCCGAGCCATGGGTGGCCGTGCCGAGCGCGCCGCCTATCGCCTGACGGTCGATGTCGCCCATATTGGGCAGACCCTGGCCGATGTCTTGCAGGATGTGCATGAGCGGACCGAGCCGTGTGCCGGCCCGCACGCGTGCCTGATGCTTTTTCGCGTCATGCGAGACCAGCCCTTCGAGCTTCTCCAATGACAGGATGGTGCCTTGCGACGCCACCAATGGCGTGAAGGAATGACCGGCGCCGACGACGCGGACAGGACCGGGCGCCGTGCGCACGAGATCGCCGAGTTCGCCGGCATCGGCGGGGCTCGCCATCAGCCGCGGCTCGGCGGTGACGAAGCCCGACCAGTTGCTCCAGCTGTTCGGCATGGTAACGCTCGGCTCACGCAACAGCGCGGCGGCGCCGCGCCACAAGCACGAACAGGCCGAGCAAGGCCACGCTGGCGGCGGCGCTCGCGGCGGCGAATTCGGGAACCGGACGAAAATCCTTGCCGTCGATGAGCAGCGACGCCGCCACCGGCCCGATCGCCAGGCCAAACAGTTGGGCCGCCGGCACCAGCAGCACGGCGGTGCGCGTCTCGTCGGCGGTGATCGCCAGCCGGATCTGGTAGGGCACGATGAACAGCAGGATAAAACCCATGACAAGGGCGGCGACCCAGAAGGTCGTAAGGCCAGGTCCGCCGGCGAGCACGAGCGAAGCGACAAGCGCGACGATGCCGATCGCCGCGATGGCAAGGCGATAGTCGATGCGCGCCTCAAACACGGTCGCCGTCATCGCGCCCAGCACCTGCACCGCGAGGCTGGCCGAGACGATCAGCCCGACGGTGCGGCCGTCGATGCCGAACTGTGCGCCAAGCGGTTCCAGAAACGCCCAGACCGCGCCGAAGAACATGAAGTAGCAGAAGACACACAACAGCGCGGTGATCGAAGGAACGGTCAGCACATTGGCGAGGTTCTCATCCTTCGGCAGGTCGGCATAGTCGGCGGGCACCGCGAAGGCGACCGCGAGCGACGCGACACAGACGACGGCTAGAACGAGGAAACCGCCAGCCGATCCAGCGGCGGGGATGACATAGAGCGCCAGCAGCAGGGCAAGCACGCATTGCGCCAGAGTCTGCATGGTGACGAAATAACCGCCGATGCGTTCGGCGCGCCGCGAGCGGGCAATCAGTTCGGTCGCAATGGCGACAAGCCCGCCTTCGGCAAGGCCGGCCAGCGCGCGTGCCGCCATCAGCGCGCTGGCGCCGGCGGCATAGGCCGTCCAGACATTGGCAAGCGCCAAGAAGAGCAGCAGGATGGCACTCTTCCAGCGCATTTTGTGGGCCGAGAGCAGCATCGCGACGATCGCCGAGCCAATCGCGATGGCGATCATCTCGGCGGTGGCGACCAGCGCCAGTTCGTCGCCGCTGACATGGCCCTCGGTGTAGAGGGCGCCGAGCAGGACCGGCTGCAGACCGAGAATCAGCAGGCCGACCGATCCGATCCACAAGGCCGAGGCAAGCTGCCCGCCGGTCGGATTACCGACCAGCCAGTCGCCATCGCTCCGAAGACCGGTGCTTGTCGAAGTCAAAGGCGCCTCCCAACGTCCTTGCCGCGCGGCGGAAAAGCTGACAATCTGTCAGTATTTCAGAAACTGATACTTGATCATGTTTTTTGTCAATCAGAATTTGGGAACTCTTGCGAAAGAGCGGTGCATGACGGACCCAACTCGAACGGCCACCGAGCCCAGGCGCAAACCCAAGCAGGAGCGCAGCCGCGAGCGTATCGACGCCATCCTGGCGACCACGATGCGACTGATCGGCGAGAAAGGCATCGACGCCGTCACGATGAAGGAGGTCGGCGCGCTGGCGGGCGGGCCGATCGCCACAGTCTACCACTACTTCCCCAACAAGTCGGCGATCCTGGCGATGCTCTATGAACGGTTTTCGGAGATCAGCCGGGCTCGCTTCGGCGCCATCATCGCCGAAATCCGCGGGCCGGGCGACGTGACCGCGGCCGCCGATCGCCTGCTCGACGATTACTACGGCCGTGTCGCGGCGGACCCGGCCATCCAGGATCTGCAGAACGCCATCCAGGCCGACAAGGCGTTGCAGCATCTCGACATCGCGGAGACGCGACATCAGTCGACGATATTTTGCGACCATGTCGGCCCGATGCTTGGGGCGGAGCAGCGCGAGGCATTCGCACGCCTGGTCTTTCTCATCTTCCAGCTTGCCGGCGGCGTCGTGCGCCTGGCGCTGACGCAGGACGAGGAGGAAGGCCGGCGCACGATCGAGGACTACCGGTCGATCATCCACACCCAGTTGCGGCTGTTTCTCTAACGACGATCCCGGTCACTTCCATCCCGCCCGACGGATGAGCCCGTCGAAGCCGTCGGCCAGGACGGAAGCGCCGGCCGCGAACATCTTCACCAGGTTCTGGGGGCGGCCGGGCGTCTTGTTGGCATCAAGCAGGATGGCCCTGCCCTCATGCATGACGAAATCGAATTTCCCGTAGTCGAAGCCGAGTTCACGCCGCCGCTCGCGCAGTTCGTCGGGCACCGGGACGGGCTCGCGCCGGATCGTCTCCGATGCCTTGACCAGGCCGTTTGGCGAGATATAGCGGGTGCAGCGCTCGCTCTCGCCGCAAAACACCCAGAACCGGACCGCAAAACCGTCGGGTTCCCGTTCCGGAATGAACTTCTCCACGACGAGATCATCGCTATCGAAGACGTCATCGGGAACGTCGCCGAGAGTTGCATGGACTTCGTAGGGCGGCAGGATCGGCAGGTGCGGAAAAGGCGGCGGCTTGCCGGCACGCCTGGATCGCCGGTTGAGGAGCGTCTCCGGAATGCCCTGATTGTTGAGATTGCTCTTGACGATGACCGGGCCTTGCCATGGGTCGTCCTTGCCCAGCACCGCGCCACTGATGCGTCGTTTCGATATATCCGCCGCCCCGACATTGAGGCAGACCGGGAAACCGCGCGCATAGGCGAGATAATCCGCCGGCGTTGTCGTGGCATCGACGTGCAGGACAGCGATGTCGGCGCTGAATGTTGTCGACAGGCCTTGTTGAATCCGGACCGAATGGCCTCGCCTTTTCAGATCCTGCAGGACATCGAAGAGCAGATAGGGGCTGCCCCTGCGCAACAGCAGGTCGCGTTTGCCCAGGAACCGATCATGCTCATGCGTAATGACGACGACACGCGCCACGTCTGTCCCCTTGGCTTACAGCCCCGCTTCTATTAAGCGGCTCTAATCAGTCGACGCCAGACTTTCCTGGGCTCCAACGGGCTTGAATGACAAATCACTGGGACAATTATCATCGACACTGGAAGCTGTTGGACGCGCCGCTACGGCCAACCGCGGAAACCGTCGGCATATTCGATCGCGAACTCGATCTCGGGAATGCCGATGTCCTCCTCCTCGGCGTGACCCCTGAACTGGCAATCCTGGGCAGGTCGATGCTGGCGATCGATCAATCGGCAACCATGATTTCAGGCGTATGGGCCGGCGACAATGTCGCGCGAAGGGCGATGGCCGGCAACTGGCTTGACCTGCCTGTTGAGAGCGCGAGTTTCGACGCCGTCATCGGTGACGGCTGTCTATCGGCAGTGGATTCCAAGGCCACGCGCGGTTTGCTGTTCAGCGAGATCGCAAGGGTGCTGAAGCCTGGCAGGCGCGCGGCGATCCGCGTTTTCGCACGGCCCGAAGCAGCGGACGGTCTGGAGGGAATCGAAGCTCTGGTCCTGGCCGGCGGGGTCGAGAATTTCCACGCGCTCAAATGGCGGATCGCGATGGCGGGCACCACGGAGGACCGCGACAGCAGCGTCAATGTCCAGGCGATCCGCGCAACCTTCGACAGGCTGTTTCCGGATCGCGAGGGCCTTGCCGCGCGCACGGGATGGAGCATGGCATCCATCAACACGATCGACGTCTATGCGGGCTCCCAAACGCGATACAGTTTCGCGACCCTGGCCATGCTGGTTGATGAAGCAAGCGGCTGGTTCGGCGAGGTTCGCGTGGTGCCAAGCGGCAGCTATCCTCTGGCGGAGCGCTGCCCGCTTCTGATGCTCGGTTCGGCCAGGCGTCGATAAGTTCATCGCATCCTGCCAAGAGATGCTCCGCGCGCCTTGACTCTGGCAGGTCGCCAGCCTATTTCAGCGCCACGTTAGCACTCGCCATTGGTGAGTGCTAACCACATGTCCGGCATCGCCGGACGGAGGAACTGTTCTCACCGTTCTCATTCGAGGAAGAAAAAATGGCAAAGTCGAAGTTCCGCCCGCTTCATGACCGCGTGGTCGTTCGCCGGGTCGAATCCGAATCCAAGACCGCCGGCGGGATCATCATCCCGGATACGGCGAAGGAAAAGCCGCAGGAAGGCGAGATCATCGCCGTCGGCTCGGGCGCCCGCGACGAAAGCGGCAAGCTCGTCCCGCTGGACGTCAAGGCTGGCGACCGCATCCTGTTCGGCAAGTGGTCCGGCACCGAAGTCAAGCTCAATGGCGAAGACCTTCTGATCATGAAGGAATCCGACATCATGGGCATCATCGGCTGATTATCGGCCTCACCGTCAACTAAATTTCGGGCTTACCCCAAGCCCCTGCCAGGAGCTAAAAAATGGCTGCCAAAGACGTAAAGTTCTCCCGTGACGCCCGCGAGCGCATGCTGCGCGGTGTCAACATCCTCGCCGACGCGGTGAAGGTGACGCTCGGCCCCAAGGGCCGCAACGTCGTCATCGACAAGTCGTTCGGCGCCCCGCGCATCACCAAGGACGGCGTCACCGTCGCCAAGGAAATCGAGCTTGAGGACAAGTTCGAGAACATGGGCGCGCAGATGGTCCGCGAAGTCGCTTCGAAGACCAACGACATCGCCGGCGACGGCACCACGACCGCGACCGTTCTCGCCCAGGCGATCGTCCAGGAAGGCAACAAGGCCGTTGCCGCCGGCATGAACCCGATGGACCTGAAGCGCGGCATCGATCTGGCCGTGAGCGAAGTTGTCGCTGCCCTCGGCAAGGCCGCCAAGAAGATCAAGACCTCCGAGGAAGTCGCCCAGGTCGGCACGATCTCGGCCAATGGCGACGAGTCGGTCGGCAAGATGATCGCCGAAGCGATGCAGAAGGTCGGCAACGAAGGCGTCATCACCGTCGAGGAGGCCAAGACCGCCGAGACCGAGCTGGAAGTCGTCGAAGGCATGCAGTTCGACCGCGGCTACCTCAGCCCCTACTTCGTCACCAACGCCGACAAGATGGTTGCCGAGCTCGAGGACGTCTACATTCTCCTGCACGAGAAGAAGCTCTCCAACCTGCAGGCCATGCTGCCGGTTCTCGAAGCCGTCGTTCAGACCTCTAAGCCGCTGCTCATCATCTCGGAAGACGTCGAAGGCGAGGCCCTGGCCACGCTGGTCGTCAACAAGCTGCGCGGTGGCCTGAAGATCGCCGCCGTCAAGGCTCCGGGCTTCGGTGATCGCCGCAAGGCCATGCTGGAAGACATCGCCATCCTCACCGGTGGCCAGGTCATTTCGGAAGACCTCGGCATCAAGCTCGAGAACGTCGGCCTCAACATGCTCGGCCGCGCCAAGAAGGTATCGATCTCCAAGGAGAACACCACCATCGTCGACGGCGCCGGCAAGAAGGCCGAGATCCAGGGCCGCGTTGCCCAGATCAAGCAGCAGATCGAGGAGACCACCTCGGACTACGACAAGGAGAAGCTGCAGGAACGTCTGGCCAAGCTGGCCGGCGGCGTTGCCGTGATCCGCGTCGGCGGTGCGACCGAGATCGAGGTCAAGGAAAAGAAGGACCGCGTTGACGACGCTCTGAACGCGACCCGCGCGGCCGTGGAAGAAGGCATCGTCGCCGGCGGTGGCGTTGCGCTCCTGCGCGCTTCGGCCAACGTCAAGGCCACCGGCATCAACTCCGACCAGGCTGCCGGCATCAACATCGTTCGTCGCGCGCTGCAGGCTCCGGCCCGCCAGATCGCTGCCAACGCTGGTGCCGAAGCTTCGATCGTTGCCGGCAAGATCCTCGACAACAAGGGCGCGACCTTCGGTTACAACGCCCAGACCGGCGACTATGGCGACATGATCGCCATGGGCATCGTCGACCCGGTCAAGGTCGTGCGCACCGCTCTCCAGGACGCAGCCTCGGTCGCCGGCCTGCTGGTCACCACCGAAGCCATGATCGCTGAAGCTCCGAAGAAGGAAGCTGCCGGCGGTATGCCTGGCGGTATGCCCGGCGGCGGCATGGGCGGCATGGGCGGCATGGATTTCTAATCCAGGCTATCCAGTTAACAGATACGGAAAGGGCGCCGAAAGGCGCCCTTTTTGTTTCGAGGTTCGAGATAGAGCTGTTCGATCAGACGCGCATTACGCAGCGCTCCCCGCCCGCTCCGCCACCGTGCCGGCAAGCACCGCCTGTTCGACAAGCGCCGCTACCTCGTCCGCCACAGCCTGGAGCGGGGCGCGGTCGCGGGTGGCGCGGGCGATCACCATCAGTCCCTCCAGCGAGGATTCGACCAGCAACGCCAGCGCCTGCGCGCGGCGCTCGGGCACCCCTGCCCGCATGAATGCCTGCCGAAGCAGGCCGATCCACTGGTCGAAGGCCGAGCGGCAGATCTCGATCAGTTCCGGCACATCGTTGGGCGCGTCGAGCACCACCGGCGCGATCGGGCAACCGAGCGAGAACTCGTTGTCCTCGAGCATGCGGGCTACGGACTGGTAGATGTGATGGACGGCGACCGCTGGATCGCGTTCCGCCGCCAAGGCCTCGCCCAGGCGCTCGGTGACGTCGGCCACGCTGGCGCGCGTCACCTCTATGACCAACTGGTCCTTGCCCCCTGGAAAATGGAAGTAGAGCGAGCCGCGGGGCGCACCGCTGGCGCTCAAAATGTCGTTCAGCGAGGTGCCGTGATAGCCGCGCCGCCGCAAGAGCAGTGCCGTCGCCTCGATCATACGGTTGCGTGTGTCTGTCGCCATGTCTGTCAGCCCCTGTCAGGAATTCGCATTATAGGGCTTGCCCAAAATATGACAATCGGTCTACATAATATGTAAATCGGTCTACATAGTATGGAGGCAATGATGCTCACCTACCGGCTTCAGGAATTTGGCGGGGTCGAAAAGCTGGCTGCGTCCGAGGAGGCGACGCCGCAACCGAAGGCAAACCAGATCCTGGTGCGCGTGCGCGCGACCTCGCTCAACCGCCGCGACACGATGATCCTCAAGGGCACCTATCCGCTGCCGCCCCGTCACGGCATTGTTCCGCTGAGCGACGGCGCCGGCGAAGTGGTAGCCATCGGCGAAGGCATAACGCGCTTCAACGTCGGCGATCGCGTCACCGGCAGCTATTTCGCGCGCTGGATCGACGGCCGACTGCATCCGGGCATCATCGATCAGCTCGGTTGCACGCTGGACGGGATGCTGTCGGACTATGCGCTGCTCGACGAGCAATGGGCGGTACGGCTGCCGGACCACCTCACCTGGCAGGAAGCCGCGACGTTCACATGCGCGGGGCTGACCGCCTGGAGCGCACTGACCGGGGCGGAGATCCTGCAACCAGGGCAATGGGTTCTGACCATCGGTTCAGGCGGCGTCGCACTGTTTGCCCTGCAATTTGCCAAGCTGCTCGGCTGTCATGTCGCCGCTGTCACCTCACGCGCCGAGAAGGCCGCCAGGCTGCGCGCGCTTGGCGCCGACCTCGTCTTCCCCACGACCGAAACCCCGGACTGGGGCACGAAGCTGCGCGAGGCGACCGGCGGCATCGATCTCGTTGTCGAAACCGGCGGCCCGGCGACGTTTGCGCAATCGCTGATTGCCAGCGCGCTTTACGGCCGCATCGTGCTGCTCACGGTGCAGGATACGAATGGCAATTCGATCGAGATCCCCGGCGCCGTCTACCAGCGCAGCCTCGCCACCATCAGCCGCGTCTTCGTCGGCAGCCGCGACGGGTTGGAGGCGATGCTGGAGGCTGTCGGCAAGCATCGTTCGAAGCCGGTCATCGACAAGGTCTTTCCGTTCAAGCAGGCGCGCGAGGCCTATCGGCATTTCATGCAGGGCGACGTCTTCGGCAAGGTCGTCATCGACGGCGCGTGAGCCGCATTCATCAACCAGAGGAGAGAGCAATGACAATTCGCGACGCATCGGCCGAATGGCACGGCACACTCAAGGAAGGATCCGGCCGGCTCAGGCTGGGCAGCGGCGTCTTCGAGGGCGCCTACTCGTTCCCGTCCCGCTTCGAAAACGGCCCGGGCACCAATCCCGAGGAGTTGATCGCGGCCGCCCATGCCGGCTGCTTCTCGATGGCGTTCAGCGCCGTATTGGGCAGCGAAGGCCATACGCCCGACGACATTCGCACCATCGCGAAGGTGCATCTCGGCGCCACCGCGGCCGGGCCGACGATCACCCGCATCGAACTGGAGATGGAGGCCGCCATCCCCGGCATAACGGCCGAGAACTTCGAACGCCTGGCGCAAAAGGCCAAGGCGACATGCCTGGTCTCGCGGGCGCTGGCCGGTGTCGCCGCGATCACGCTGACGGCGACCCTCAGAATGCGCTGAAGGAAGGAGAGGAATCCAATGACCCAGGAATTGACCATCGACATGGCCGCGGCCAACCGTTCCGGCGAAACGGCCGAAATCATGCGGCGCTTCAACGACGTGTTCCAGCATCATGATCCGGCGGCGCTCGACGATCTGGTGGCGCAGGATTGCGTGATCGAAAACACCACGCCGGCTCCAGACGGCGCGCGCCGCGAGGGCAAGGCCGCGTGCGTGGAGCTATGGTCGGCGATCGCCACCGGACCCGGCACGCGCTTCGACCTCGAAGAGACTTTCGTGGCCGGCGACCGGGCGACGATCCGCTGGCGCTTCTGGATGGCCAACGGCAATTCGTTGCGCGGCGTCAACCTGATGAGGGTCTCGGATGGGCGGATCGTCGAGGCGATGGGTTATGTGAAGGGGTAGCGCTTCCGGCATCGCGGTTCGCCATCTCAAATCGCGGAAAATACGGGACGCAACATGTGCTCGCCACCGCGGGCGCGCGCTGCATGGGTGTGCTGCAGAGCGGATGCACGCAGAACGGAGCCTATAGCGCCGCCAGTGCGATCGGCTATATCAGCAGCCGGGCGGCGACCGACGGCATCGCGTTGGCCAATGCCGACATCACCATCAACAACAACACCACCTGTTCGGGCCTGTCAGGCTTTTCGAGCGTCCAGGTTTCCTACACATTCGCGACCGTGATGCCGGCCTTCCTGGCCTCGCTGGCGAATGGCCCGAACCTCAAGGCCCAGGCCTGCTTTCCCAACCAGGGTGCCTAAAGCAATTCCAGGAAAAGTGTGTAACGGTTTTCCGTCCGGAATTGCGTAAAAACAAAGAGTTGGAGCGGCTCAGCGATTCCACCAAACGCTGAATCGCTCTAGACCTTCAAGGCGCGCCTAACGATCGGCCAGCGCCAGCTTGGCGCCGAGCATGACGAAGGCGCCGGCAAACGTACGGCGCATCCAGGTCAGCACCATGGGTCGCGACGCGACATGGCTGCGGATCGAGGCCGCGAAAATGCCGTAGCCGACGAAAACGACAAAGGTGAGCAGCATGAAGACGCTGCTGAGCTCCAGCATCTTCGACAGCGCATTGGGTTCGGTGGTGCTGACGAATTGGGGCAGGAAGGCGAAGAAGAAGATCGACAGTTTCGGATTAAGCACGTTGACGAGGATGCCGGTGGCGATGACCTTGCCGGCAGAGCGCGGCGCGACATTGTCCTCGACGCTCAGGCCGCCCTTTTCCTTCAGCGTGTTCCAGGCCATGTAGAGCAGATAGGCGACGCCGAGATATTTCAGCGTCTCGAAGGCGACCGCACTGGTGTGAAGCAGCGCCGCAAGGCCGGTAATGGCGGCGGCCATATGCGGGATGATGCCCAGCGTGCAGCCGAAGGCCGCGATGATCGAGGCACGCGCACCGCGCGAAAGCCCAGCGCTCAGCGTGTAGAGAACACCCGTGCCGGGCGAAGCCACGACGATCAGCGACGTCAACAGAAATTCGATGCTCAAGCCATCCTCCACAGCCCTGCCCGCGCCGAGGAAAATACCGGGAGGCGTGGATGTGGGCAAGCGGCGCGTTCGGCCAGCAGAAGCTAAGTTACCGGCAGCCCATGCGCCTTGCGCGCCATCAGGCATTCGGCGTCGCCGGGCATGCAGGCGCGGCAGACATCCGGTCGCAGGTCATAGATGCCGCAAGCAGTCGACTTGCCGACTTCGCCCGACAGAGCCGAACAGCGCACGCCCTCACAGCGCATGCCGGACAGGTCGGCCGCGACATATTTCTGCGGGATGCGATCGAGCTGCGCGTCATCCTCGGTGGAGAAGCGCGGCCACTCGGCTGAAAAGGAACAGCATGCCCCGCAACTCTGGCAATCGAAGGCGAGAGAGCTGGTCCTGGTCACCAGGATCGACAGCCCCGGAGCGGCATGGTTGCGATCGGCATCCCGCGGCAATGCGCTATTTCTTCTTCTTGCCCTTCGGAGCCTCGACCGGCGACTTGAACAGATCGGTCGCGGGCTCGGCGGCCTTCGGCGCGGCAGCCGGCTTGGCCGGCTTCGCGGCCGGAGCCGGCGCGGCGGGCTGGTCCTTGGCGGAGAATTTTATGGCCATGTCAGTCCTCATTGTCGGAACGCGACGGCGCGCGCGGATTGCGCAAGCGGCCGATCAGCGCGGATACAGCGGTAATGTTCATTTCCTCAGGCGACCACATCCCGGCCGCCTCGATGTGGTGCGGCCCAAGCTCGCGGTGCGTGCTGCCGCTATAGGCGGCGTCCTGATGGGTTGTCCGCTGGCGTGTCTTGGGGTCCTCGCGGACATATTCGATCAGGTAGTTCGGGCATTCGGCGCGGCTGCGCACGGCGATCCGCACCTGCGAATCGCCGAAAGCGCGCTTGCACCGCTCCAGCCTCTCCAGCACACGCCGGACATATTCGACCGGCTTGTCCAGACCTTCGACGACATCGGCGATGGTGGCATTGCCGTCAATCTGGGTCGGGGGAACACGTTTCGTGGCCATCAGCGTTTTCCGGCTCGTTTCGGCAAGGCGGCAAGTGCAGCTGCCGCGGTGATCTCGTCGGCTTCCTTTTCCAGGCGCAATTCACGTAAGCGGGCGGTTTTGGCTTCCCGTGCCTCGCTGACGACATCGCGCTCGGACAGGATGCGATTGAGCGACATCGACTGGATTTGCGTGTTGCTGAACCGCGATATCGCAGGATCGGCTGTTTTTGAATGAGCGGTCAAAATCTTTCTCCTGTCAGGAGCTTGGTGTCGAAGGACGAGACCGGGTCATCGATCAGGACCTCGCACAAAGCAATAGCAGCGGAAATTTCTGCAGCGTCCTTAGCACGTTCCAGCCGGCGTGCAGCGCACTTTCGACGGGCAGCCCGTCGAATGAAAATGGCCAGGCACCGCCTGACCTTCATAGGCAAGCCGCGCATCCGGCTGGATGCACAGGTTCCCTCATACGCACCTGACATCTCCGCGGTAGTGCACCAGAATTCGTCCCTAGCCGGTGCCAGTCATCACGATATCAAACGCCACTGCGACAGTCGCCGAGGCGAAGTACTCAGGCGGCCATCCTATCTAGCTGCATGACGGCCCGTTGCAGTGCCCCGAAACAGGCCGGATCGATTGCGGTGCCGACATCGCCAGCCATGATGCCGATGGCTTTCGAGACAGGCATCGCTGCGCGGTACGGCCGCTCCGCAGTCAGCGCGTCAAATATGTCGGCCGTGGTGACGATGCGGGTATCGAGGTCGATTCCATCGGCGGTCACACCGCGCGGATAACCCTTTCCGTCAAGCCTTTCATGGTGCGCCCCGGCGATGCGCGACAGTTCGCTGAACGCGCCGATCCGCGACAGGATGATTTCACCGAGCGCGGGATGGTGGCGAACGGCGGCCCATTCGGTCTCGTCCAGCTTGCCGGGCTTGTCGAGTATCTGGTTGGAAACGCCGAGCTTGCCTATATCGTGCAGCAGGGCGGCGCGTTTCAAGCGCCGCCGGCGCTGGTCGTCCAGCCCTAGTTCCTCGGCAATCAGGTCAGTGAACAAGGCCACACGCTCGCTGTGACCATTGGTGAAGGGTGACTTGGCGTCGACCACCTTGGCGAAGGCCGCGGCAACATCGTCCAAATAGTCTTCATCGATAGGCAGGCGATGATCTCCGGGCGACAGCCCGACAACCGCCATGGAAAGTTCCGGTGAATCGAGCATTGCCCAGAACCGGGGCGCGCTGGCCGCGCGCTCGCAGGCCGCGACAAGAGACGGTTGGAACCAGGTGCCGGAGCGCGAGCGCAATTCCGCGATGGCTCCTTCGGCGCCGGCACTGGCGTAGAAGACGTCGGCGATCTGGGCCACCAGAGCAATGCGCGCCAGGGGTGAGATTGCCTCCCCTGCCAGGCGTGCCGGCTGGCCCTGTCCATTCCAGTGTTCGTCAAGATCCATGACGCCTCGAGCCACAGGTTCTGGAAACCGCATCTGAAGGACGATTTCGGCCCCTGTCTGGCAACGGGTCTGAAACAGTTCGTTTGCAATGGTGCCGCCGTTCATGGCGATGTTGAGCAGCGCGCGGAAGCGTTCGGCAAGCTTGGCCTTCATGCCTGTGCGCGACAGCACGAAGCGCAGGATCTGAGGCAAGCTGTCATTGACGAGATGGAAATCGTGTTTCAATGCAATGTCGTCGGCGAGATAGAGGCTGCAGATGCGGGCCGCGTTGCTGCTGCAGCCGACATCCTTGAGCAGAAGCGTGTAGTATAGGTGCGAAAGCTCTGTCTGCGACAGGCCGATCTCAAGGCCGATGTGAATACCGATCCAGCAAGCGCGGACACAGTGACCGGTCGGGTGGCCTTCACTTATATCCAGCGCATAGCTTAGAGCGCTGACCAGTTCGGAAAGCCCCACACCGTCGCTTTGCGGTCTTTGCTGCGAAACCCCGGGCATGTTGCCACTCCTGACGCTTCGGAGGGAAACACGCGGCTGCTTAAAGTTTCGTTCCACCCCTGGCTGTGGCCGGTTGCAGTTGGTGAATCCGTTGGCCTATTCGTCGGGGCCCGGCTCCGGCCATTTCTCGCTCGCGGCCTCGGCATACCATTGCCGCATCGCCGGTGTGGCCAGAACGGCGTCGACATAGGCCCGGGTATCGGACGCAAGGTCTCCACCATAGGTGTCGAAACGGGTGACGACAGGTGCATACATGGCGTCGGCGGCAGTGAAATGGCCGAATAGAAACGGGCCGCCCTTGCCGTGCTTCTCACGGCACTCCCGCCACAGCGCCTCGATGCGGACACGTTGGGCGTCGCCCTCGGCGTCGAGGGGCTTGTGTCCCTTCGGCCGGCGCAAATTCATCGGCCAGCCATAGCGGACCTCGCGAAAGCCGGAATGCATCTCGGTCGCGGCCGAACGCGCCAGGGCGCGAGCGCCGGGATCGGCTGGCCAGAGCTTTTTCTCGGGAAAGAGATCGGCGAGATATTCAAGGATGGCAAGGGTTTCCCAGACGATCCTGCCCTTGTGATTCAGGACGGGAACCTGACCTGTCGGTGACACTTTGGCCAGGTTGGCGGCGGTTTCGGGCGTGCGCAGCCGCACGAAACCCTCCTCGAACGGTATCTCCAGGTGCCGCATCGCCACCCAGGGCCTGAGCGACCAGGACGAAAAGCACTTGTTGCCGATATAGAGTGTGAAGTCCGACATCTGTCCCCCTTGGCGTTGTCGTGTACCGGCACCCTAGCCTGCCGGCCGGATCGCCGGAAGCCACCAGTTTTGCAGGCACAGGCAGCGGCTGTTGGAACCGAAACCGTGCCGGCTCGTTTGCTCAGGCGAACCAAACCCGGGAGATGCGAAAATGGTGAACAAGGATCAGGTAGCCGGCGTGGCCAAGCAGGTGAAAGGCTCGGTCAAGCAAGCGGCCGGCAAGGCGACGGGCAACAAACAGACACAGGCCGAAGGCATGGCCGACAAAGCCACAGGCAAAGTGCAGAAGGCGTATGGCGACGTGAAGGAAAAGGTCAAGAAAGCGCTTTGACCACTATGAAAAGGGCCGCTCGGAGCGGCCCTTTTCATGTTTTCAGGGATTTGCTGAAGGCGTTGGTGAAGATCACATCGCCATGATCGTCGCCGGCTTCGGCAAGCACGACATCCAGCCTGTCGTCGGTGACACGTGCCAGGGCGAAGCCACCCATATAGGCGGCCTTCGGCTTGAAGAGATCGAGGCCGTCGCGTTGATAGATCATCGGCACCTCGTGCTGGTGACCGTGGAAGACCGCAACGACGTTGTAACCCTTCAGGGCCGCCAGCAAAGACTGGCGATCCGCGTCGCTCCACCAATGCGGCGCGCCCTTGCCATCATCGTCGAATGTCTTCTTGGCCGGGTCCCACCGCTCGGTCGAAAAAGTGTCCCAGCCATAATGCTGGAACAGGATGACCGGGCGGCCGTCCGCGGCATAGGTCGCCAGGTCCTGCTTGAGCCAGGGCAGGCTGCTGTCGGCGCCATGGCCGGTATCGCCGGCGAAGCGATGCGTCTGAACCAGATGCAGGCCACCCCAGTCCCATGAATAGCAGTCGGTGTCGACGTCGTAGCTGGTGGCGGGCACCGGCGGTTTGAAGAACACGCCGGCGCGATGGTTGACCTCGACATAGTCGCGCATTTCGCGACGGTACCAATCGACATGGTGCGGCGGGCCGTTCTGATCGAGATCATGATTGCCGAGCCCGACATAGACCGGAACATGCACGCGGTCCGGACCCATGCCTTGCTGATAGCGCTGGCTGAACTGCAGGAGCTGCGTACCTTCGCTGGGCTCGGTGATCTGGCCGCCGCCGTCATCGGTGATGTCGCCGCCGACGACAAGGCCGAGCGGCGTGCCGATGCGACTGCCGGCCGATCGCAGGCCCGTGGCGACGCCGTTGATGGCGGCCGGCCAATCCTTGTCGCCGATGGCGTTCAGCGCCGCGACATTGCGCAGCAGTGCCGCGTCCGTCTTGCCTTCCTGCAGGCAATTGGGGCTCAGGCCGCTCGCCATCCGGCAGGCATGGACATCGGCTACGAACAGGAAGGTGGCGTCTATGGGCTGGATGCGTTGCCCGGTCTGACCTAGCGCCGGACGCGAAGCAAAACCGGCGGCGGCAAGGCCGGCGGCCCGCACCATGAAACCACGACGCGACAGCAATGTGGACGAAAGGCGATTCATCATTGGCGAATTTCAACATGGAGAGCGGCCGGCAGTAAAGTTCAGCCGATGGGATTGCGCCGTCCCATTAACCAGCCGCCCCGCAGTGGTCTACCGGCCTCAACTTGCGCTGTAGCGTCGCAGCACCCGGCGACGTCGCCTCGCGACGGGCTCCGGCTCCGATGATGCGGCTTGGGAGGCGCTCTGCTCCAGTGCCGCAAGGCAGTCGCGCAGCGGGCGGGCGTCCTGCGCCGCCTTCGCCATCGACATGGCGCCGGAATAGGCTGCGACGGCAAACATCGCAAAATGCCTGGGGTCCGTGCCTTGCTCCCTGCCCTCTCGTTGGTCGGCGACGATCCTGTCGGCGATGGCCTGGCGCCAAGTGGAAAAAATATTGGCAAGGGCAAGCCGAAGCTCGGGATCGGCGAGCGACAGTTCATGCGCCAGGTTGTTGAGCGGACAGCCGCGCACGAAGCCTTGGCGCTCCAGTTCCGCCGCCACGGCTTCGAACACCTGACGCACGCCCTCGCGCGCCGAAGCCGCCTGCCGCACCGGCGCGATCCACGTATCCTCGACCGCCGCCGCCACGCGTTCGTCGATGACGGCCAGGGCCAGCGCCTTCTTGGTCGGAAAATGATGATGGAGCGCGCCGCTGCTGACGCCCGCCGCCGCCATCAGGTCGCCAAGACTGGATGCATGGTAGCCGCGCGCCTGAAACGCCGCCTCGGCGACATCGAGCACTTTCCTGCGCATGCCTTCGGGGTCGTTGATGCGTTTGGCTCTGGCGCGCCTCGGCCTGTTGTCGATCTCTGCTGACATTGTCGAAGAGTAGCATGTTGACAAAACAGGGCAACCGGTCTGTTTATAAACAGGACGATCACCCTGTTTTGGAGTCCGCCGGATGAACCCGACCCCGATTGCCAAGCCGAAGCCCACGACACTCGCCTCGCCGATCGTGGAACTGCGCCAGTACACGTTGAAACCCGGTCGCCGCGAAACGCTGATCGAACTCTTCGACACGGAATTCATCGAAAGCCAGGAAGATGCGGGAATGACCATCATCGGTCAGTTCCGCGACCTGGATCGCCCCGACATGTTCGTCTGGATGCGCGGGTTCGAGAGCATGGAAGCCCGTAAGAATGCTCTGGGCGCATTCTATGACGGCCCTGTCTGGGGCGAGCACCGCGATGCCGCCAATGCGACGATGATCGATTCCGACGATGTGCTGTTGCTGCGGCCGGCCTGGCCAGGTGCCGGCTTCGATCTGTCGGGGGCAAATCGGCCGGCGGCCGTGGCCAAAACCACAAGTGACCGGAATCGGTTGTCCGGTCTGGTTGAGATTTCGATTCATCACTTGCGGCCGAGTGCCGAGGCTGATTTCGCGGGACGCTTCCAGGCCGAGATGACCTCGCGGCTTGTGCAGAACGGTGCGCGCCTGCTCGGTGCCTTTCTGACGGAGCCGGCCGCGAACACCTTCCCGCGACTTCCCGTGCGCGCCGGCGAAAACGTCTTCATCGCCATTGCCGGCTTCGACGATGCCGGTGCCCATGCCAGTTCTCGCTCCTCCGTCTCGCCGGTACTCAGCCAGAGCATGCAGGCGGTTTGCACAAGACCGACCGAGACGTTTCGACTGGCGCCCACGGCTCGATCGCTGTTGAGGTGATCAGCCACCGGCGATGCGAACATCCCCGGTGGCAGGCAGCACGCCACCGTCGCGAGGCGACGTATCTCAGGCCGGCCAGCCCTTGGCGCGCTTGCGACCCTGAAGGCCCGACTTCAGATTGCCGCCCGCGGCCGCGTGATCCGCCAGCAGCCTCGCCCAGGCCGACACGGCCGCCGCGCGGGTCAGGCGAATTTGTGCGAAATCCTGCGCCTCGGCGCCAATTTCGGCTTCCCTCTTGGGGTTGGCGCGCAGCCACTCGATGCGTTCGGCCAGATTGGACATGTCACGCGCCACCGGAACGTAGTGGCGAAACGGTTCGATATCGTCGAAGAACCATTCCCGCCACGGCCGGTCCTGCAAAAGCACGACGCGCTTGGTGTGAAGCAGCAGCTTCAATCGGCCGCTATAGCCAGCACCCTCGACGTCGATCATGTATCTGTAGGTCGCAACCTGCTCTTCCATGGTCCAGAACCCACGGGAATACTGGTTAGCCCTGGCATCGTAATTGGGCCCGGTGTCGTATGCATCAAGGAGGTCGGGCCGGGTTGATGCGAAACGGACCGTCGCCTTGCGCGCTTCGTGCATGCAGCGCCCGGCCCAGAAAGCGCGATCGTAGAGTGGCGGCCTTTCAGACGCCGCTGCCATGGTCCGCGCCTTCTGATCGTAGTCGTCGAACTTCGCCTCCGGCCAGCCGTTGAAGACGAAATCAGGAGCGGCGACTTCCGCATAGCCGTCCGCCGAAGACGATCCGAATCTGGTCCGAAAATACCGAAATCTCCTCAGAGATGGCGTATCGGCCAGATTGACATAGAAGGGCTCTATGCTTCGAACACCAAGCATAGCCAATGCCTCGGCAATCAGCGTCAGTGTTTGTATGTGCCTTTGCAGCCAGGCCAGGCGGAAAACTGCCTCCATTCTGCCGCCCTGGAATTGGCAGTACATTTCATTCCGGTTGAGGCCAGGCAGGATGCGGCGATCCACTTCGACAATATCCACCGGCAAGGGCAGATTCGGAATCCCTGACTTCAGGCGCGCCATCTCTAGAATTCTCTTCGAAGAACTACATCAAAAAACGGGCAGGTCTTTCAATATCGATCGCCTGCCGGTATTGGCTATCCTTTCCGTTTATCTTAGGCAAGCTATGGCTAACGTGCCCGCGCCGGATTTGGCTATGCGCCTGCTGAAGTTCATACGCTGCGATAGCCGGATGGCTTGACCCCGTGGCGGCCATGCGGTGCGATCGCCTTCGTTGATGGCTCGACATGACTAGACGAGGTTTGAGCGATGAGGCTTGGCGGCAAGCGGGCGGTGGTCACCGGTGGCTCGGACGGCATCGGCATGGCGATATCGGAAGCGTTTCTGCGCGAAGGCGCAGATGTCCTGATCGTCGGCCGCGACGCGAGCAAGCTCGAAGCCGCGCGCCTGCGGCTGACGGATCCCGGCCTGGCCGGCAAGGTGGAGACATTGTCGGCGGATCTCGCCACCAACCCCGGCATCGCAGCGGTGGTCGAGCATGTCGCAGCTTCCGGCCGGCCGCTCGACGTTCTCGTCAACAATGCGGGTGTCGCCTATCTCGTGCCGTTCGAGACCGTCAGCCAGGCGCAATTCCAGCACTCCTTCGCGCTCAACGTGACGGCGGCGTTCTTCCTCACCCAGGGGCTGCTGCAGCATTTCAGCAGCGCCGGTGGATCAGTCATCAACATCTCTTCCTATTTCGCCAGCAAGATGATCCCCAAGCGACCGTCGAGCGTCTACTCCCTGTCCAAGGGCGCGTTGAACTCGCTCACCAAATCGCTCGCCTTCGAACTCGGTCCGCGCGGCATCCGCGTCAATGCGATAGCACCAGGCACGGTCGACACGGCCATGCGGCGCAAGACCGTCGACAATCTGCCTTCCGAGGCGAAGACAGAGCTGAAGGCCTATGTCGAGCGCAGCTACCCACTGGGCCGCATCGGCCGCCCGGCCGACCTCGGCGGGATGGCGGTGTATTTGGCAAGCGACGAGGCTGCCTGGACCAGCGGCGGTATCTTTGCCATCGACGGCGGGTACACTGCGGGCTGAGCGTCTTGTGGCTGCGGTCGACCCGAAATCGGCCGTCGTCAATCAAGATCGCGTCAGCGGCATTCGAAAGACAAAACGCGTCTCGTGTGGAGTCGAGGTGGCCTCCACCTTGCCGCCATGCATCTTTGCGATCTCCGATGCGATATAGAGTCCAAGCCCCAGACCTTGCTCATTGGTGGTCTTGCCGCGCACGAAGGGCTGGAACAGATTGCCCATCATCTCGGCCGCGATCGGCTTCCCGGAATTGGCAACCCAGAAGACAAGTTCGCCGCCTGCCGTGGAGGCCCCCGCCTTGACTGGTTCGCCAGCCGCGCCATGGGTGAGCGCATTGCCGATAAGGTTCGAGAACAGCCTCCCAAGGCGCAGATGATCGGCGGCCACAGGCTTGGCAGCGTCGAATTCGGTTTCGATGATCTGGTCTGGATGAATCGATCGGAATTCGGACACGACCTGGTCCAACAGTGCCTCCACCGGTTTCGGCTCGGCCTCCTTGACAAACAGGCCGGCGCCCATGCGGGCGCGGGCGAAGTCGAGCACATTGTCGATCAGCCCGCTCATGCGCACCACGCTGCCTTCCATCAGGGCCAGGATCTGTGCGCGCTTTGCCTCGTCATCGGTGCGCTTCAGCATATTGACGCCGGACGCGATCGAGCCAAGCGGATTGCGCAGGTCATGGCCCAGGACTGCGATGAATTGCTCGCGCAGTTCCTTGTTGCCGCGCTCGTAAAGGGTTTCCGCGCGGGCCGCGTCCAGCCGCTCGGCTGCGTCCAGATGTGTCGCGATCAGTTCGGCGAACAGTTTGAACATGCCGATGATTTCGGGATTCTTCAATCGCGCCGGGCGTGGATCGATGGCGCACAATGTGCCGAAGAACTGCCCGTCCTTGCGGATGATCGGCATCGATATGTAGCTCTGAAAGCCATACTGCGCGGGCGTGTGATGGCCACAAAAAACCGCGTCATCGGCAACGCTATCAATGACCACGGCCTCGTGGCTGGCGCGAATCTCGTTGCAGATTGTGGTTTCGACCTTCAGCTCGCCACCAGGCGAAAGACCGAAGTCGATATTGTCGAGAACGCTGCAGACGATCCAGCGATCCTCCGTAACACGGGCGACAGCCGCGAAACCCATGCCGGTCGTGCGGCAGACGACATCAAGGATGGTCGGGATGGCATCGATGCGTGCGATTGCATCTATATCGTGCTGGAAATCGTGTGCCACGTCTGCCTGATCAAGATTGTGTTGCACGGCACCGTATGTGACGGCTCGGTATCTGTCATCACGCTAAAATGCCGCCGCGGTACTTCTTCGTCTTGAGTTGAACCGATTTGCATCCACACCGCCCTCAATCTCCGCTTGATGCGTTTTGTGCAACGCGATACGCCCTTGCGCAAATCGACAGACGGAGACTTGCCGTGAGCACGCCAAAGACCAGAACCGAAACCGATACGTTCGGCCCCATCGAGGTTGCCGCCGACCGCTATTGGGGCGCGCAGGCGCAACGCTCGCTAGGCAATTTCAAGATCGGCTGGGAAAAGCAGCCGGCTTCGATCGTGCGCGCGCTCGGCATCGTCAAGCGGGCGGCGGCGGAAGCCAATATGGAGCTAAAGCGGCTCGATCCGGCCATCGGCAAGGCGATCGTCGAGGCCGCGCAGGAGGTCATCGACGGCAAGCTCAACGATCATTTCCCGCTGGTGGTCTGGCAGACCGGCTCGGGCACGCAATCCAACATGAACGCCAACGAGGTGATCTCCAACCGGGCGATCGAGATGCTGGGCGGCGTCATGGGCTCGAAGAAGCCGGTGCATCCCAACGACCACGTCAATATGAGCCAGTCGTCGAACGACACCTATCCGACGGCCATGCACATCGCCTGCGCCGAGCGGATCGTTCATGACCTGATCCCCGCGCTGCACCATCTGCACAAGGCGCTGGCCGCCAAGAGCCGGGACTTCAACCACATCATCAAGATCGGCCGCACCCACACGCAGGATGCCACGCCGCTGACGTTGGGCCAGGAGTTTTCCGGCTATGCGGCGCAGGTCGCCTCCTCGATCAAGCGCATCGAGCAGACGCTGCCGGGCCTGCAGGAACTGGCCCAGGGCGGCACCGCCGTCGGCACCGGCCTCAACGCGCCGGTCGGCTTTGCCGAGCGAGTGGCCGATCGCATCGCCGCCATATCAGGCATCGCCTTCGTCACCGCGCCGAACAAGTTCGAAGCGCTCGCCGCCCACGATTCCATGGTGTTCTCGCACGGCGCCATCAACGCGGCGGCGGCGGCACTGTTCAAGATCGCCAACGACATCCGCTTCCTCGGCTCCGGCCCGCGCTCGGGCCTCGGTGAATTGTCGCTGCCGGAAAACGAACCCGGGTCGTCGATCATGCCGGGCAAGGTCAATCCGACCCAGTGCGAGGCCATGACACAGGTCTGCGTCCAGGTGTTCGGCAACAATGCGGCACTCACCTTCGCCGGCAGCCAGGGCCATTTCGAGCTCAATGTCTACAACCCGCTGATGGCGTATAATTTCCTGCAATCGGTGCAGTTGCTGGCCGACGCTTGCGTCTCCTTCACCGACAATTGCGTCGTCGGCATCGAGGCCCGCGAGGACAACATCAAGGCGGCACTCGACCGCTCGCTGATGCTGGTGACGGCACTGGCCCCGACGATCGGCTACGACAACGCCGCCAAGATCGCCAAGACGGCGCACAAGAAGGGAACGACACTGCGCGAGGAAGCGCTGGCCACCGGACTTGTCAGTGAAGCCGACTACGACCGGCTGGTACGACCGGAGGACATGACCCATCCGGGGTAAGCTGCGCGCAGGCCAGGGAAGCCGTCATGCCAGGGCGAAGCCGTAGGGATTTTTCGGCGGGAGAATTTACTCCCGTCGCCACGCGACCCGATATGAATTTCGCGCTTCCTCGGCAATCGCGGGAATATATTATCTGTGAACAATGTGTCGTCGCATAGCCGACTTTGGTGAACAGTCGGCTTCGTTTATCTGAGTGGCCATTCAAACCCATTCGGAGAGTCACCATGTCCATCAACAGTTCCGCCGCCGGCGCCGGCACCGCGTCCAACAGTTCCCTCACCATTCTGCTTGGCCGCGTCCTGCTCGCGGTCATCTTCCTGCTTTCCGGCTTCGGCAAGCTCACTGCCATTTCCGGCACCGCTGCCTATTTCGGTGGCCTCGGCCTGCCGGCACCGACGGCGACGGCCGTCATCGTCGGCCTGATCGAGCTGCTTGGTGGCCTTGCGGTCCTCATCGGTTTCCAGACCAGGATCGCCGCCTGGGTGCTGGCGATCTTCACCATCGCAACCGGGCTTGTCGCGCATACCGGCTGGGCTGACCAGATGCAGATGATCCAGTTCCTCAAGAACCTCGCCATCACCGGCGGCTTCCTGCTGCTGGCCTCCTCGGGTGCCGGCGCCTATTCGATCGACGCCAAGCGCGGCTGAGACTTTTCTTCCCAGGACTGAAAAAGCGGCGCGGAATTTTCCGCGCCGCTTTTTCGTTGTCCAATTGCAGGCGTAGACTGCGATTGGCCGCCGGTGCACCGGCAAGGGAGGTAGCCATGGCCCGCAACGCATTGCTTCTGGTGTCGCGGCTGCTGTTTGCCGTGCTGTTCGTGCCATCCGGCTTCCAGGCGCTCGCCAACATTGCCGGCACCACCAGCTATTTCGCCGGTCTAGGCCTGCCACTGCCGGCGCTCGCCGCCTGGGGCACCGGCCTGTTCGAGCTGATTGCCGGGCTTTTGATCCTCGTCGGCTTCCAGACGCGGATCGTGGCGTTGCTGCTGGCGGCTTTCTGCGTGGTGGCCGGCTTCATCGGCCATTACGGCCAGGGCGACGGCGACGCGACGCTCGCCTTTCTGCACCAGCAGATGCTGATGAAGGACATCGCCATATCAGGTGGTTTCCTGGCGCTTGCCATGGCCGGCGCCGGCGCCTGGTCCGCCGACGGCCGGGAGTCGACCTGACTCCGGATTGTGCGCGGTCTCAGGCGGAAAGGATTGCGCGGTTTACCCGGACCCTGCTGCGGGGCTTACTTCACCGAAACGCTCGGCCCGCCTTCGACCGCCAGCACCAGACGGCGGTTGGTGATGCGCGCCAGTTGCGCCAGCCGGCCGGCCGGGCGCTCGCCATAGAGATCGGAAAGCGAAGCCGGCAGGACCAGCGCCAGCACGCCATTGCCACGCGGCTCCCACTTCAGCCTCGGCATGACACCGGGCATCGCCGCCGTCAGCAGATAGACAACCCGCATCATCGCCGCCAGCACGCGGGCGCGCTCCAGCAGGCGAGGCGGCGCCAGCGCCTTGATCTCGGGCGCGATCCCCTCATTGAAGATGCCGTCATGGCGGTAGGCGTTGGTCAGCGCCAGATAGGCGCGGCCAGGGTGATCGACACCAATGAAAGACGCGTGCGCGATGATGTTGAGCGACTGCTTGCCGCGATATTCGGGATGAGCGCGCCAGCCGATATCGGCGAGCAGGCAAGCGGCATGGCGGTAACGCGCCTCGTCTTCGGTTTCGTCGATGCCGAAGGCCTTGAAAGCCTTTCCGGTCCATTCGACGAGGTCATGTGCGTGATGGACCGAGCGCGAGCGCAACAGCGCCAGTTCCTCGGCGGCCGAGATCAGCGGATCGGCCTTCTGCTCGGCCTCGTCGAGCAGCGAATAGAGGAAGCCTTCGCGCACGCCCAGCGCCGAGACGATGATCTTCGACGGCTGCATCGCCGCCATGATCTCCTGAAGCACGACCGCGCCGTAAGGCAGCAGCGAGCGGCGATTCTTCGAGACGCCTTCGATGCCCCTGACCTTCTCGACCTCGCCCCTGGCGACCTGCCGCAGGAAATTGGCGGCGCTTTCGACCGAGATTTCGTAGTGGTGCATCACGCCAAGCGCGTAACCCGTCATTTCCATATGCAGGCGGGCGAGATTTCGCCAGGTGCCGCCAACGGCGTAGAAGGGCCTGCCCTGCCCGCCTTTCAGCAGCTTCGCCCGCGACAGTTCATCGCGTGCGATCTTCGCGGCCTGGGTGAGCGAGTTCTTCGCCATGTCCTGCAGGCGCAGGCCGCCCAGCGGCAGCGTGATGCCGTCGCCGATCGCTTCGCCATTGACGTCGACCAGTTCGAGGCTGCCGCCGCCCAGATCGCCCGCGATGCCGTTGGCGGGATGGAAGCCCGAAATCACGCCGAGGGCCGAATAATAGGCTTCCTGCCGGCCGCTGATGACGCGGATCTCGGTCTTCAGCACGTCCTCGGCGCGACGGATGAAATCGGGACCGTTGATCGCCTCGCGGGCCGCGGCGGTCGCCAGCACGTACATGTGCTCGGCACCGGCCTGATCGGAGAGCGCGCGGAAACGGCGAAACTCCTCCATCGAGCGCGCCACGCCCTCGGGATCGAGCTTGCCCGTCGACACGATGCCGCGGCCAAGACCGGCCAGCATCTTTTCGTTGAACAGCATGGTCGGGGAACGCGCCAGCCCCTCATAGACGACCAGACGGATCGAATTGGATCCGATGTCGATGATGGACAGCGGTCGGCGGTCCTGCAGCCGGCCCTGGGAATTGGACAGCATCAGGTGGTGGCGTTCTTCTTGCGGCGCTTGAACTGCGCGATCCGCTTGGGCGCATGCGATTTCAGCGCGTCACCCCGTCCCGACAGGCTCGGATTCGTCATGAAATATTCCTGCGCGTTGAACGGCTCCTCGCCTTCCTCCAGCACCACGCGCCGGGAAGTTCCATCAGCCAATACGTCGAAACTTTGCTGATTGTCCATGATGTTGCCGAGCATGATCTGGCCCAGAACCTGTTCATGCACAGTTGGATTGGTGATCGGCACCATGGTCTCGACACGGCGGTCGAGATTGCGCGGCATCAGGTCGGCCGAGGAGATGTAGACGATCGCCTCGTCCGAAGGCAGGCCATGGCCGTTGCCGAAGCAGTAGATACGGCTGTGTTCGAGGAACCGGCCGACGATCGACTTGACCCGGATGTTCTCCGAAAGGCCAGGCACCTGCGGCCTGAGGCAACATATGCCGCGCACGACGAGGTCGATTTCCACACCGGCGCGGCTGGCATCGTAGAGCGCATCGATGATGATCGGGTCGACGAGCGCGTTCATCTTCATCCAGATCCGCGCCGGCCGTCCCTCCAGAGCGTGCGCGACCTCGTCCGAAATGTGCTGGAGGATGCGGTTCCTCAGCGTGAACGGCGAGATCGCCAGCCGCATTTCGGCGGTCGGCTCGGCATAACCGGTGATGAAATTGAACAATTGGGCGACGTCGCGGGCGATCGTGGCATCGGTGGTGAAGAAGGACAGGTCGGTGTAGATGCGGGCGGTCACCGGATGGTAATTGCCGGTCCCGAGATGGACGTAGTTGCGCAGCTTGCCGTCCTCGCGCCGTACCACCAGCGACATCTTGGCGTGGGTCTTGAGCTCGAGAAATCCGAACACGACCTGCACGCCGGCGCGCTCCAGATCGCGCGCCCAGCGGATGTTGGCTTCCTCGTCGAAGCGAGCCTTGAGTTCGACAAGCGCCGTCACCGACTTGCCGGCCTCGGCCGCGTCGACCAGCGCCCGCACGATCGGGCTGTCATTGGAGGTGCGGTAAAGCGTCTGCTTGATCGCCACCACCTCGGGGTCGGCCATCGCCTGGCGCAGGAACTGCACTACCACGTCGAAGGATTCGTAGGGATGGTGGACAACGATGTCCTTCTCCCGGATGGCGGCGAAGCAGTCGCCGCCATGTTCGCGGATGCGCTCGGGAAAGCGCGGGTTGTAGGGCGTGAATTTCAGGTCGTCGCGCGGAACGGCGACGATCTCGGAGATCTGGCTGAGCGCCAGCGGGCCGGTCAGCACGCTGATGCGGCTCGACGAGACGCCAAGCTCGCCGGCGACGAAGTCGCGCAGTTCGGCCGGCATCAGCATGTCGAACTCGATGCGGATCACGGAGCCGCGCCGGCGGCGTTTCAGCGCCGTCTCGAACAGCCGCACCAGGTCTTCCGATTCTTCCTCGACCTCGATATCGCTGTCGCGGATGATGCGGAACGTGCCGGAGCCCTTGACCTCGTAGCCGGGGAACAGCTTGCCGATGTAAAGGCCGACCGCCTCCTCCAGCGGAATGAAGCGGACATGGCTCTTGCGGTCCGGCAGACGAATGAACCGCTTCAACGCCACCGGCAGGCGCAGGAGCGCGCTCATCTCCTCGCCGTTCTTGCGGTGGCGAAGCTGCAGCGCCATCGAGAAGCCGAGATTGGGAATGAACGGGAACGGGTGCGCCGGGTCGATCGACAGCGGCGTCAGCACCGGAAATACCTGATCCTGGAAATGCTCTTCCAGCCAGACCTTCTCGTCCTTGGTCAGTGCATCACGGGTGATGCTCTCGATGCCTTCCTTGTTGAGCAGTACCGTCAGTGCCGAAAGGCTCTTCTGCTGGTCCTCCTGCAGCCGCTCGACCTCGCGCAGCAATTGTTCGAGCTGCTGTTCGGGGGTGCGTCCGTCCGGGCTCTTCAGCACGATGCCCTCGCGCACCTGGCCGGCGAGGCCGGCGACGCGCACCATGAAGAACTCGTCGAGATTGGCGGCCGAGATCGACAGGAAGCGCACCCGCTCCAGCAGCGGATGATGGGTGTTCAGCGATTCCTCGAGAACGCGGCGGTTGAATTGCAGCCAGGAAAACTCGCGGTTGACGAAACGGTCCGGATTGCCTTCCGGGCTCGCCGCCGCGACATTGTTGAATTCGCTCTGTACCGGCTTCAATTCGTTCATTGTTCCTGCTCTTGCGCCCGCCTCGGCCGGTTAACCGGCTTAACTTATCCTGTGGCAGGCTTTTGCGACAGTTCTCTGACAGGCTTTTGCGACAGTTTGATTTCATCGAACTTGCAAACAGGCCTGATATGATCCAGATGCAGACGAGACTGCGTTAAGGAGACGACGATGGCAGGCGGTTCCATTCCCCATTTCCAGAACGATGCGGGCCATCCGGCGATCGACATCGGGGTCAAGGAATTCATGTGCACGGGCGCCAACCCGCCGTTCGATCATCCGCACGTGTTCCTCGACATGGGTGACGACAATGAGAAGGTCTGCCCCTATTGCTCGACCCTCTACCGCTATTCGCCAAAGCTGAAGGCGACGGAAACGCTGCCGGCGGGCTGCCTCTACATCGACCAGGCCGCCTGACCTCCCGATCATGAGCGAGGCGCGGTTCCGGCAGGTCGTGATTGCCGGGGCTGGCATCGCCGGGCTGACGGCCGCGATCGCCTTTGCCGAACGCGGCTATGCCGTGAAACTGTTCGAACAGGCCAGGCGCCTCGAAGCCGCGGGCGCCGGCATCCAGCTCTCGCCAAACGCGACACGCATTCTGCGCCAGCTCGGCGTTCTCGACACGCTTCTTGCCAACGCCGTCAAGCCGCAGGCCGTGGTGCTGAAGGACGCAGCGAGCCTGCGCCAACTGGCACGCGTGCCGCTGGGCGGTGCCGGCGAGGAACGCTGGGGGGCGCCCTATCTCGTCGCGCACCGGGCAGACCTGCAAAACGCCCTGATGGCGCGTGTTGCGCAGATGCCCGATATCCATCTCATCACCGGCGCGCAGGTTAGCAGCGTGGCCTCCGGTTCACTCGTTGTCACCATGACAGAGGGGGTCGGCCGCAAGATCGTCGACACCGAAGGATCCCTGCTTGTCGGAGCCGACGGCGTTTGGTCGGCGGTACGGAGGTTTGCCGATCCAGCCAGCGGCGCCGGTTTCGCCAACAGCCGTTTCTCCGGCGAACTGGCCTGGCGCGCGACGGCAAGCGCCGACAGCGAAGCCGGCCAGGCCTTTGCCGCGATCGGCGCCAGCGACTGCGTCACCACCTTCCTGCACCCCGGCTTTCACATGGTCGCCTACCCCGTCAGCAGGGGCAGTGCCTTCAACCTCGCCGCCTTCACCCCCGGCGACCGCATCGCCGAAGGCTGGTCGGGCCATGCCGATCCGGCCATCCTGGCCCGCGCCATGCGTGGCACCGCACAGGCGCTGGCGAGACTGGTGGACCTCGTGGGGCCTTGGACCGCCTTCCCCATCCACACGGTCGAGCAAAAACGCTGGACGGCACCGGAAGGCATCGCCCTGATCGGCGACGCCGCGCATGCCATGACACCCTTCGCGGCGCAGGGTGCCGCCATGGCGATCGAGGATGCGGCGACGCTTGCGGATGCTGTTGCCGACTTTCCCGACGATCCGCGGCAGAGCCTCGCCACCTGGGAGAAGCTGAGAAGACCCCGCATCGCAAAGGTGCTGAAACGCGGCGCGCTGAACCGGCTTGCCTGGCACGCGCGGGGTCCGGTCGCGTTGGCCCGCAATTTGCTACTGGCGGCACGGCCAGGGGAGAAGCTCGCGGCGGATCTTGACTGGCTTTATGGCTGGGAACAGCAGCAGATCATCCATCGCTGAAAGGAACCGCGGCAAAAACTAGTTATACAGCCGCATCGACAGGCCGAGCGAGATCGGCAGCGGGTTCCACCAGCCGGTGCGCAGGCCGGCGGTGCGCAGGGCGGCCGCTGTCCAGGTGTTGCAGCCGATCAGCGCGTTGAAATGGCCATTGGCCTCGTAAAAGCGGTCGAAATCGGAATAGGCGGCATTGTCGATGACGATGGGGCCGCCCGGCCCTTGCTGAAAACTCGCTTCGATGAAGTCGAGCAATGCGGCAAAATGGTCCGCGCCCACGTCGAAACCGGCGACATCGGGGCGCGGTTCGGCGATGTCGCCGGCGAGGTCGACATGCATCACCGAGGCGTCGAGCGTCAGGGCCCTGAAAACAGGCACCGCCTTCAACTCGGACCATGTCGGCGTTTCCAGGTAGAAGGCGCGCCCGCCCCAGCCGAAGACGAGATAGCGCACTTCGGCTGCGTCCGATGGGAGGCCGGCATCGGCAAGGAAACGGAAGCGCCGGCGGACCTCGTCGTCCACCGGAATGGCGATATCGGTGTGGATCGGGTTCTTCAGCACCAGGATATGGCGCGTCGCCGACTTGTCGCCAGCGACTTGCCACAGTGGCCGTGGCACCAGAGTGCCGAGCGTCACGGCGAGCGCGACCGCGATCAACAGCAGACCCAGAGAACGGCCGAGCTTTCTCATGAAGGGCAGTCCCGCAAACGCATTCCGGGGCGATATGAGCGCAAAGCCCGTTTCATATCTTTCGCGGATTGCTCCGGTCCAAACGCAAAAGAGCCCGGCGCTGTCTCGGCCGGGCTCTTTTCAATCGTAAAAAGCCTAGTGCAGGATCTGCGACAGGAACAGCTTGGTGCGCTCATGGCGCGGATGGTCGAAGAACTCGGCCGGCGTGTTCTGCTCGACGATCTGGCCCTGGTCCATGAAGATGACCCGGTTTGCGACCTTGCGGGCGAAGCCCATCTCGTGGGTGACGCACAGCATGGTCATGCCTTCCTCGGCAAGGCCAACCATGGTCTCCAGCACTTCCTTGATCATTTCGGGATCGAGCGCTGAGGTCGGCTCGTCGAACAGCATGATGCGCGGGTTCATGCACAGCGAGCGCGCGATCGCCACGCGCTGCTGCTGGCCGCCCGAAAGCTGGCCTGGATATTTGTTGGCCTGTTCGGGAATTTTGACGCGCTTGAGGAAATGCATGGCGATTTCCTCTGCCTGCTTCTTCGGCGTCTTGCGCACCCAGATCGGCGCCAGCGTGCAGTTCTCCAGGATGGTCAGATGCGGAAACAGGTTGAAGTGCTGGAACACCATGCCGACCTCGCGGCGCACCTCGTCGATCTTCTTGAGGTCGTTGGTGAGTTCCTTGCCGTCGACGATGATCTTGCCCTTCTGGTGCTCTTCCAGCCGGTTGATGCAACGGATCATGGTCGACTTGCCGGAGCCGGACGGGCCGCAAATGACGATGCGCTCGCCGCGCATCACCTTCAGGTTGATGTCCTTCAGCACATGGAACTCGCCATACCATTTGTGCATGGCGATGATGTCGATGGCGACATCGGTGGTCGAGATGTGCATTTTTCCGACATTGACCTTGAGGTCTTCCGCGCTGACGGCATTTTCGGTGGCCATGGCCAATTCCCCTTTATTTATCTTCTGTAACCGGTGTCGAGCCGGCGTTCGGTGTACATTGAATAGCGCGACATGCCGAAGCAGAACAGCCAGAACACGAAGGCCGCGAACACAAGACCTGACTTCGCGGTCTGCGCCGTTGCCCAGTTGGCATCGGAGAAGTTCTGCTTGACGATGCCGAGCAGGTCGAACATCGAGATGATGAGCACCAGGCTAGTGTCCTTGAACATGCCGATGAAGGTGTTGACGATGCCTGGGATGACCAGTTTCAGCGCCTGCGGCAGCACGATCAGGTTCATCTTCTGCCAGTAACCGAGGCCGAGCGAATCGGCACCTTCATACTGGCCTTTGGGGATCGCCTGCAGGCCGCCGCGCACCACTTCGGCCATATAGGCGGCGGCAAACAGCGACACGCCGATCAGCGCCCGCAAATACTTGTCGAAGGTGACGCCGGCAGGCAGGAACAGCGGCAGCATGACGCTGACGAAGAACAGCACCGTGATCAGCGGGATGCCGCGCACGGCTTCGATGAAGATGACGCACAGCATCTTGATGATCGGCATCTTCGAGCGCCGGCCGAGCGCCAGCACGGTGCCCAGGGGCAGCGACACGGCGATGCCGACGAAGGACAGGCTGAGCGTGATCAGCAGCCCGCCCCAGCGCGAGGTTTCGACATGCGGCAGGCCGAACATGCCGCCGACCAGCAGGAAGAAGGAAACGACCGGCAGCGCCAGGAAAAGCAGGATGGCGTTCAAGCCCTTGCGCGGCACGCGCGGGATCAGCATCGGCACCAGGAGGGCCACGAACAGTATGGCAACCAGGATCGGCCGCCAACGCTCCTCGACCGGATAGGTACCGAACATGAACTGACCGAACTTGGCGTTGACGAAAGCCCAGCAGGCGCCGCTCCAGCCGTCCGGCTGAATACCGCCCTGCCCGACGGTGGCGCAGACCGTGCGGTCCGGCCCGGTCCACACGGCATTGATGAACGCCCAGTTGATGACTTGCGGCAGAACCCAGGCGACGATGACGATGCCCAGGATGGTGAGGATGGTGTCGCCGACCGAACCGATCAGGTTCCTGCGCACCCAGGCGACGGGACCGCTGACGCTTGCCGGCGCGGGCTGCGCCAGCGCCATTTCGGTGCGCACCCAGGACATATCGTGTTCCTGCATGGCCCTACCTCTCCACCAGCGCCATTCTGGCGTTGACCACGTTCATGACGGCCGAGGTCACCAAGCTCAGTATGAGATAGGCGATCATCATGATCAGCACGCCCTCGACCGCTTGTCCGGTCTGGTTCAGAACGGTGCCGGCCGTCGCCGTCAGGTCGGGGTAGCCGATGGCGATCGCCAGCGAGGAATTCTTGGTCAGGTTGAGATACTGGCTGGTCAGCGGCGGAATGACGATGCGCATGGCCTGCGGCACCACGACCAGCCGCAAGATCGATCCGGACCGGAGCCCAAGCGCGGCGGCCGCCTCGGTCTGGCCCTTGCTGACGCCCCTGATGCCAGCGCGCACGATTTCGGCGATGAAGGCCGCCGTGTAGCAGGACAGCGCCAGATAGAGCGACAGGAACTCCGGCTTGACCTGGAAGCCGCCCGTGAGATTGAAGGTCGACTGTTTGGGCAGGTCGAAGCTCAGCGGAAAGCCGCTCAGCACGTAAGCCAGCAGCGGCAGGCCGACGATCAGCGCCACCGAAGTCCAGAACACCGGGAATTGCTGGCCTGTCGCCATCTGCCGCTGACGCGCCGTGCGGGCGACGAACCAGGCCATGGCAAGGGCCACGACCAGGGCGACCAGGATCAGCCAGGAGCCCTCGCCCCAGACCGCGCGCGGGAAATAGAAACCGCGCTGGTTGAGAAAGGAGCCGAACGGCAGATGATAGGAGTCGCGCGGCGCCGGCAGCACGGCGAGCACGCCGGAATACCAGAAGAAGATGACCAGCAATGGGGGGATGTTGCGGAAAATCTCGACATAGACCGTGCAGATCTTCTGGATCAGCCAGTTCTGCGACAGCCGCCCGATGCCGATGACAAAGCCGATGATGGTGGCGGTGATGATGCCCGCCACGGCGACGATGATGGTGTTGATGAGGCCGACGATGATGGCGCGGCCATAGGTCGAGTCCGACGTGTAGGCGATCGGCGTGTCGGAGATGTCGAAGCCGGCTCGCCCTTTGAGGAAACCGAAGCCGGAGGCGATGTGCAGTCGCTGCAGATTGTCGATGACGTTCTGCACGATCCACCAGACGGAGCCGAACAGAACGATGACGACCAGCGTCTGGAAGAAGAGACTGCGTATTCTCGGGTCATTGACGAAGGAGCCGCGGCTCGGCTCCTCGCGTAGGATTTCCTGCGATGCCATGTCACGTCCCCTGTGAAAGAGAAACCGGAAGGCAGGTGCCTGCCTTCCGGATCACATTTCGATCAGCGGATCGGAGGAGCGTATTGCAGGCCGCCCTTGGTCCACAGCGCGTTGATGCCGCGGGCAATCTTGAGCGGGCTGCCCGAGCCGACATTGCGGTCGAACATTTCGCCGTAATTGCCGGTGGCCTTGACGATGTTGACGACCCAGTCGTTGGAGACGCCGAGATCGGTGCCGATCTTGGTGTCGGCCTCCTGGCCGAGCACGCGCTTGATCTCCGGGCTCGCCGAATTCTTCATCTCGTCGACATTGGCCTTGGTGATGCCGAGCTCCTCGGCGTCGAGCAGGGCGAAATAGGTCCACTTGACGATATGGTACCACTGGTCGTCGCCCTGGCGAACGGCGGGCCCAAGCGGCTCCTTGGAGATGATCTCGGGCAGCACGACGTGATCGGCCGGCGAGCCGAGCGTCAGGCGAATGCCGTAAAGACCCGACTGGTCGGTGGTGTAGACGTCGCAGCGGCCGGCATCATAGGCGGCGTTGACCTCTTCCAGCTTCTCGAAGACGACCGGATTGTACTCCATCTTGTTCGCCTTGAAGTAGTCGGCGAGGTTGAGTTCGGTGGTCGTGCCGCTCTGCACGCAGACGGCGGCGCCCGAAAGCTGCAGCGCCGAATTGACGCCCGGCAGCTTCTTGGCGTTGATCATGAAGCCCTGGCCGTCATAGTAGGTCGTCCCGATGAAATTCAGGCCGAGGGCGGTATCGCGGTTGATCGTCCAGGTGGTGTTGCGCGACAGGATGTCGACCTCGCCCGACTGCAGCGCGGTAAAACGTTCCTTGGCGCTAAGCGGGGTGAACTTCACCTTGGTGCCGTCACCGAAGACGGCGGCTGCAACGGCGCGGCAGAAATCGGCGTCGATGCCCTGCCAGTCGCCCTTGTCGTCCGGCGCGGAGAAACCGGCCAGACCGGTCGAGACGCCGCACTGGATGAAGCCCTTCGCCTTGACCGTATCGAGCGTGCCGGCCGACGCGGCCGACGCCATCAATCCGAGCGTGGCGGCGCCAAGAATGCCGATAGCAATATGTTTCATGACCCACAGACCCTTTTCTGTTTTTCAGGCAAACCCTGATCTTTTTTCCCGTGTGAACGCAGCTCCCATCCCGGCCCATTCCCGGAACCCCGCATCGCAAATCGACGCGCCGCCTCCCATTCACGAACAGCATCGAAGGCGATAATTCTCGTGAGGTCAAGGAAAATGACCGAATCCGAACGCGTTTGAAAATCGATTGCCGGAAATGCTTGAATCGCAGACAAACGCGCCCGCGATTTAGTCAGAGACGCGAATTAAATCGGCAAAGCTCGTCGCACACCCAATCGGGCATTGTCGGGGCAATCCGAACGGTTCCAATTACTCTTGGTTACGGTGCTTCCTGTCCATGAGTACATGCGCACAGCACTGTAGCGGGCGCCGTCACCGCGCTGGAGAAGCAACGGCCCGGCCCAAGGACCCTCCCTGAGGAATTGGCACATCCGAAGTCGTTTCCTGGCGCGCGCCGCGCTGTTGCGCGGCCCATGCCGCCGCACTATGGCTAACGGCTTACCAGAAGAGGCATGGACGAATGGCGAAAGACGGCGGCGAGCAGGGTTCCGGCAAGGTGGGCATCAACACGCGGCTTGCCCATTCGGGCAACAACCCGCGTGACTATTTCGGCTTCGTCAACCCGCCGGTCGTGCATGCTTCGACCGTGCTGTTTCCCAATGCCGCCGCGATGGCCGCCCGCGACCAGAAATACACTTACGGCACGCGCGGTACACCGACGACCGATGCCCTTAACCAGGCCATAGATGCGCTGGAAGGCTCGGCCGGCACGATCGCGGTTCCCTCGGGTCTCGCGGCGGTCACCGTGCCGCTGCTCGCCTTCGTGTCGGCGGGCGACCATTTGCTGATCGTCGATACCGTCTATCATCCGACGAGGAACTTCGCCGACACCATGCTGAAGCGGCTGGGCGTCGAGGTCGAGTACTATGCTCCCGACGCAGGTGCCGGCATCGCCGCGTTGATCAAGCCCAACACCAAGGTGGTGTTTACCGAATCGCCGGCCTCCAACACGTTCGAGGTGCAGGACATCCCGGCCATCGCCAAGGCGGCGCACGCAGCCGGCGCCATCGTGATGATGGACAATACCTGGGCGACGCCGCTCTATTTCCGGCCGCTCGACCACGGCGTCGACATCTCGATCCATGCGGCGACGAAATATCCGGCCGGCCATTCCGACGTGCTGCTTGGCACGGTCTCGGCCAATGAAAGCTGCTGGAAGCAGCTCTATGAGAGTTTTTGCACACTGGGATGCTGCGCGGGACCCGATGACGTCTATCAGGTGCTGCGCGGCCTGCGCACGATGGGCGTGCGGCTCGATCATCACCAGCGCAGCGCGCTGGCCATCGCTTCATGGCTGGAGGGCCAAGAGGGCGTGGCGCGGGTGCTCCACCCTGCCCTTCCCAGTCATCCGGACCACCATCTGTGGAAACGCGACTTCTGTGGCTCCAGCGGCATCTTTTCCATCGTACTCGCCGGTGGCGGCCAGAAACAACAGCACGCCTTCCTCGACGCGCTGCGGATCTTCGGGCTCGGCTACTCCTGGGGCGGTTATGAGAGCCTTGCCGTTCCGGTCTGGCTCGGCGACCGCGTCGTTGCGAAAGCCCCTTACGAGGGTCCGTTGATCCGCCTGCAGATCGGCCTCGAGGATGTCGACGACCTGAAAGCCGATATCATGCGCGGGCTGGCGGCTGCCGCAGGCTGACCCCGGCCGGCTGACCGGGAGAGCCCAGCAACAGCCACGACACACTGACACTGATAACAAAGCGCGAGCCGCTCGCAGCATACCGGCGAGCGGTGTCGCGCAATATTATTCTCCCGGGCCGCGACTTTGCGGATTTGTTTGGCTTTCAAATCCGCGGCTTCGGCTGCATTGCGTGATGCGCAGGCATCTCCTCCAATCCATTCTCCATAAGCGTGCCATGGCCTTTCGTCTTTTTGTCCCAATCCTTGCCGGCGCGACGCTGCGCGAACGCCTCCTGGCGTGTATCGGCGCCACGATCGGCATCGCGCTGACCGGGGTGATCAGCGGGCTGGCGATGGGCGGCGGCCCGCATGTGGCCCTCTTGGTGGCGCCGATGGGCGCATCGGCCGTGCTTCTCTTTGCCGTACCCGCAAGCCCGCTGGCGCAGCCCTGGTCGATCATCGGCGGCAATTCGATATCGGCGCTGGTGGGTGTGACCGTGGCGCATTTCATCCATGACCCGGTGATGGCCTCGGGCCTCGCCGTGGCGCTCGCCATCGCGGCGATGTCGTTCACGCGCTGCCTGCATCCGCCAGGCGGCGCCGCGGCGCTGACGGCTGTGCTCGGTGGCCCGGCTGTCATCAGCGCGGGCTTCCTGTTCCCGTTCGTGCCGGTGGCCCTGAACTCGACCATCCTGGTGGCGCTCGGCTTTCTCTTCCACAAACTGGCCCGGCGCAACTACCCGCATGTCGCCGCACCAGCCGCCAACAGCCACGGCACCGCCGACCCGCCGGCACGGCAGCGCACGGGCTTCCGGCCCGAGGACATCGATGCCGCGCTGACCGCGCTCGACGAGACTTTCGACATCGACCGCGACGACCTCGAGCGGCTGCTGCGGCAAGTCGAACTGCAAGCCATGGTGCGCTCGCACAGGACGCTGCTGTGCGAAGACATCATGTCGCGCGACGTGGTTTCGGTGCCCGAGCATGCCGCCGCCGACGAGGCCCGCCAGCAATTGCTCGATCACAATATCCGCACCTTGCCGGTGGTCGACGCGGACGGCCGGCTGGTTGGCGCCATCGGCCTGCGCGAACTGACGAGAGCTACCGACACGGTGAAGGGCGTGATGGCGAAAGCCGGCACCGCCTCGCCTCGGACACCGGCGATGAGCCTGCTTCCGGTCCTCACCGACGGCCGCAGCCATGCCGTGGTCATCGTCGACGCAGAGCGGCATATTCTCGGCCTGATCACGCAGACCGACCTTCTGGCCGCGGCCGCGCGCGTGCAGACGGCAGACAAGGGACGGGCAGCAGCCTAAATAGCGATCCGGATAGCGCCGATCCGGGAACCTTTTGCCGGCAGGCGCATCCAACGTGCAGTATTTGCACGAGGAGATCCGGTCGCGATGAGCAAGCACGCCATGCCCGCCACGGCGCCCGTGGCTGCCGAGAGCTTTTCCGGCGACATGCAACTCGTCCATCGGGCGCTGGCGCGCGAGCCGGGGGCTTTTCGCGCCATCATGAAGACGCACAACCAGAGGCTCTACCGCATCGCGCGCGGCATTTTGCGCAACGACGCCGAAGCCGAGGATGTCGTCCAGGAGGCCTATGTCAGCGCCTTCGCCAGCCTGGCGGCGTTTCGCGGCGGCTCCAAGCTTTCCACCTGGCTTTCGCGCATCGTCATCAACGAGGCGCTCGGCCGCCTGCGCAAGAGACGTCGCACAGCCGAGATGCCGGACAATCCGGAAGCGCAGATCATCCGGTTTCCCCTCAATTCCAGCGACGATCCGGAGCGGGCAATGGCGCAGCGGCAGATTCTGGCACTTGTCGAACGGGCGACCGACAGCCTGCCCGATATCTACCGCATGGTGTTCGTCGCCCGCGTCATCGAGGGCCTGTCGATGGAGGAGACCGCCGATTTGCTGGGCGTGCGGCCGCAGACCGTCAAGACGAGGCTGCACCGGGCGCGCGTCCTGTTGCGCAAGGCGATGGACGACGAGATCGGCCCCGTGCTGCTCGACGCCTTCCCGTTCGCGGGCAGGCGCTGCGAGCGGCTGACCGGGGCGGTGATGGGGCGGCTCGGCCTGGATTGACGCCATCCTGATTTTCCGGGAACGTTTCTTGCTGTCCCGCATCCAATGAACGTCAACTGAAAAAGTGAGCCCTGCGCCTGCTGGCTGCCGGGCCAAGGAGGATGCCATGTTCACCCGATATACCGTTGCCCTTGCCGCCCTGCTTCTCGTCGGCGCCGCTCCGGCCTCGTATGCCGCCGACAAGCCGACCGATCCGCAGATCGCCCATATCGCCTACACGGCCGGCGTGCTCGACATCGAGGCGGCCAAGCAGGCGATCAAGAAGTCGAAGAACAAGGAGGTCGTCGATTTCGCCAAGGACATGGAGCGCGACCATGAAGCGGTGAACAAGCAGGCGCTCGACCTAGTCAAGAAGCTCAAGGTCAAGCCCGAGGACAACGCCACCAGCCAGGCGCTGACCAAGGCGGCCAAGGAAGAGCGCGCCAAGCTCGCCAAGCTGAAAGGCGCCGCCTTCGACAAGGCCTATATCGAAAACGAGGTCGCCTATCACAAGCAGGTCAATGGCGCTCTCGAAACCCTGCTTATCCCCTCGGCCAGCAATGCCGAGCTGAAAAGCCTGCTGGAGACTGGCCTGAAGATCTTCCAGGGCCATGAGCAGCATGCCGAACACGTCGCCGGCATGTTGAAATGAAGGCGGGCGTCCCGGATCGCCCGGTGCGGCTGGCGATACTGACGCTTGCATCCATTGCGATTGCGATGCCCGCGGCAGCGGCAGCGACCATCCAGGTCACCATCGACAAGCTGGTCTTTTCGCCAGCCAGCGTCGATGCGAAGGTCGGCGACACGATCGAGTGGGTGAACAAGGATGTGTTCGCCCACACCGCCACCGTGAAGGGCGGCTGGGAAGTGATGATCCCGCCGAGGAAGTCAGCCAGCCTGACCTTGAAGGCCGCCGGAGCCGTCGATTATTTCTGCCGCTTTCATCCCAACATGAAGGGTCATGTCGACGTGGCGCCATGACGCCCTCGCGGGCTGGCGGCGACAAGCCGCCGGCCCGTGCGCGATGCGTCGGCCCGCCCCCTCGAGCAGCGGTCGCGCTTAGTCGTGATGCGCCTTGATACGGTGGCGGTGCGCGGCCTGCTTTGCCCGGTTACCGCACTGCGCCATGCTGCACCAGCGGCGGCGGTGGCCGCGTGTATGATCGGCGAACAGCAAGGTGCAAGCCGGCCCCTCGCAGGCCTTCACATGTGAGAAATCCTCGCTGCAGACGAACCGCGCCAGTGCTTCCCCGATCGGCGGCAGAAGCGCCTCGGGCGTACGCCATTTGCGGGCGGCCTCAAGCTCAAAAGGCATGTCCGTGCCCTTCGCCGCCCGGGTAATGCGGGTAAAAACCTCGTCCCGCTCGAGCAGGCGGTTGAGCGGCTCCAGTTCGGCAAAGTCTTCAGCGGCCAGCCGGCGCCCCATATGCTCACGCACGAACCCCCGGAACCACTCCCTGAGGCGCCGCGCCTGATCGGCCGTCCTGTCGAGTTCGCCCGGCAGCGCTTGCTTGCGAATGCTCGCAAGCGCTTCGGACGGCGCCAGCCGCGCCTGCTCGACCCAATCCAGCAAACCTTCGCCGTCGGCGATCCAGTCGACCGGCGTATCAAGCGGCGTCGCGACCGAATTGAGGAAATCCAGGCCGAGGGCGTCACCGACGAAGATTGCAGAGGTCATCACAGCTCCGATCGCGCACCGGCCCGGCCGAGCGCCTTGAACACAAAACGGTGATAACCCCTTTGGCGTCGGTTGACAAGTTATGTGATTGTCGAATAACCCTTCTAACAATATCAAGAAGGTTACTCCAAAATTCCAATTCTGAAGGAAAGCCGCGATGCCCTCAAACGATGTCAGTGTTGTGCTGGTCCACGGCGCCTGGGCCGACGGGTCGAGCTGGGCCAGGGTCATCGCGCCGCTCGCGGCGCAAGGCTTCAATGTGGTTGCCGCGCCGCTGCCGCTGACGTCGTTCGAGGACGATGTGTCGGCACTCCACCAGACACTGGCGCGCATCGGCGGGCCGGTCGTGCTCGCCGGCCATGCCTATGCCGGCGCGGTGATCGGGGCGGCAGGCAACAGCCACGTGAGAGCGCTTGTCTACGTGGCAGCACTTGCGCTCGACGAAAGCGAAACCGTGGCCGACGTCTTCTACCGCGCCACGCCGCATGCCCTGGCGCCAAAGCTCGCGCCCGACGATCATGGCCTGATCTACCTGCCGGATGCAGCCTTCGCTTCAGCTTTCGCGCAAGACGCGGCGGCCGACGACCTGACGGTGCTGCGGGCCGTGCAGCGGCCGATCTCGCCGGCCTGCATCACGGTGCCGGTGGCACGGCCGCTGTGGAAGGACCGGCCGGCCTGGTTCCTGGTCGCCGAGCAGGACCGCATGATCGCCGCCGAAACCCAGCATTTCATGGCGAGGCGCATGAACGCGCATGTCCGTTCGCACCCGGTGGATCATACGCCGATCGTCACCGCGCCCGGCATCGTCATCGACATCATCCTCGAAGCAGCCCGGGCCTGCGCAGCGCCGGAGTGCCTCCTGAAGACGGGCTCGTCGTCTTAAATCCAGATAACCTTGTTAACGCCAATTTTTCGGTTACAGAAACGGAGAGAACCATGACCGCCTATCGCAACGCCGACGTCGACGGCTTCAACGTCTTCTATCGCGAGGCAGGCACGCCTGGCGCGCCAAAATTGCTCCTGCTGCACGGCTTCCCAAGCTCCAGCCATATGTTCCGCAACCTCATTCCGCTACTTGCCGACCGCTTCCATATCGTCGCGCCCGACCTGCCGGGATTCGGCCGCTCCGACATGCCGTCTCGTGAAACATTTGCCTATACGTTCGACCACATTGCCGAGATCATAGACCGCTTCACCGAAGTGGTCGGCTTCGACCGCTACGCGCTCTACGTCTTCGATTATGGCGCGCCGACCGGTTTCCGGCTGGCGCTAAAGCATCCCGAACGGATCGCCGCGATCATCTCGCAGAACGGCAATGCTTACGTGGAAGGCTTGAGCGAAGGCTGGAACCCCATCCGCGCCTATTGGCACGACCCCTCGCCTGCCAATCGCGAGGCGCTGCGCCCTTCCTTCAAGCCGGATGCGATCGCCTGGCAGTACACGCATGGCGCCCCGGCGAACCTGGTTTCGCCCGATGGCCATTCGCTCGACAGCTTCTATTTCAACCGGCCGGACGCCGAAGAGGTGCAGCTCGACCTGTTCGGCGACTACAGGAGCAATGTCGACCTCTATCCTGCCTTCCAGGCCTATTTCCGCACGCACAAGCCGCCATTCCTGGCGGTGTGGGGCAAAAACGACCCGTTCTTCCTGCCGCCGGGCGCGGAAGCGTTCAAGCGCGACATGCCGGATGCGGTGGTGCGCTTCCTCGACACCGGCCACTTCGCGCTGGAAACCCATGCCGGGGAGATCGCCGCCGCCATCGGCGATTTCCTGCGCTGATCCGAAAAGAGGAGACTTGCCATGTCGACGTCCGTCGCAATCGTCACCGGCGCCAGCCAGGGCATCGGCCAGGCCACAGCCATTCGGCTGGCGCGGGATTTCTCCGCGCTGGTTCTGGTCGCGCGCAGCCGGGCGAAGCTCGAGGAAACAGCCGTCGCCGTCGAGGCGGCGGGCGCCAAGACGCTGATCGTCGAGGCGGATCTGGCCAAGCCCGAAGCAGCCGGAGCCGTGGTCGAGCAGGCGCTGGCCGCCTTCGGGCGCATCGATGCCTTGCTCAACATTGCCGGCGCCGTGCCGCAAATCGACCTGTTCGAGATGAGCGATGAGCAATGGGACGCCGGCCTGGCGCTGAAACTGCACGGCGCACGCCGGCTGACAATCGCGGCCTGGCCGGCGCTGAAGGCGGCCAAGGGGGCCGTGGTACTGATGTCGGGCAATTCCGCGCTGCTCCCCAAGGCCCCTTATGCCGCCGTCGGCACGATCAACGCAGCCGTCGTGGCGCTGGCGAAAGCCTTCTCCGACCGCGGCATCGCCGATGGCGTGCAGGTCAACAGCGTGCTCCCCGGCCCGGTGATGACCGGCCGCCGACGTTCCTATCTCGAACATTGGGCGCCGCTGCACAAGATGAGCGTCGAGGAGGCGACGGCCAACTTCCCGAGGGAAGCCGGCATCGCCCGCTACGGCGAGCCGGAAGAGATCGCCGAGCTGATGGCCTTCCTGGTGTCGTCAGCCGCGCGCTGGATGACCGGCTCGACGCTGCGCATGGATGGCGGCGAGGTGAAATCGGTCTGAGGAGGGTGACATGATCGTGTGGGACGACGTCACCCGCGCCCATGTGGTGCGGGCGATGCAAGAGTACGACCGGCTGGGACCCCAGCGTTTCTTCGCCGAATATGGGTTTGCCCCGACCACGACCTACGAACTGGTCGCCGACGCCCGCCTTTATCCGCCGAAGGCGATCCTCGGCACGGCCTATGAATTCGCCACTGGAAAACGACTGGCCTCCGGCGACTTCGAGGGCGGCAAGAGCGGCGCGGTGAAAATTCTCGGGCGGCTGGGTTTCCTGGTCAGGGCGAAGTGACGGGCGGCTCTGGGCCCACATGATGGCCGGTTACCCCGGCGTCTTGCCAAGGCCGGCGGCCTGGTCGAGGCGTAGCGAGGCGCGTCTTGCTTCGTCCGGCCTTGCGACATGCGTCCAGGAGCCGTCATAGCCCGGCTTGCGCCGTTCGATCCAGGCCCCGAGCCCTTCCCGGAGATCGGCGGTCGGAGCCATGCGGGCGAACTGTTCGGCCTCGACCAGCAAACCTTCGGCGATGCCAAGATTGATGCCGCGCGACACCGCGGTCAGGATGCTGGCGAGCGCCGCGGGCGAATGCGTGATGATGCGGCGGGCAAGATCATGTGCGGCCGGCATCAGTTCGGCGTGCGGAACCACCCTGTTGACGAGGCCGAGTTCAAGGGCGCGCTCGGCCGCGAACCAGTCGCCGGTCAACAGCAGTTCGAGCGCGCGCTTGCGTCCGGCGAGCCGCGGCAGGCGCTGGGTGCCGCCAAAGGTCGGCGGCATTGCGAGGTTGATCTCGGGCTTGGCGAACAGCGCACGGTCGCTGGCGATGGCCAGCGGCACCGCCTCGGTGATTTCGCAGCCACCGCCGAAGGCGAGGCCGTTAACGGCTGCGATGACAGGCTTGCGGAAGGCTTCAAGCCGCGCCGTCAGCCGCTGTCCGCGCATGACGAAGTCACGCAGCGCGGTGTCGGTCCCGAGCGCCACGCTTGCCGAAAACTCCTGGATGTCGGCGCCGGCCGAGAAGGCCCGCTCGCCGGCGCCCGTCACAATGACGGCGCGGACAGCGCTGTCGACTTCAATGGCGTCGAGGATCGCGAGCAGGCGATCGATCAAGGCATAGTTCAACGCATTCAGCTTTTCGGGCCGGTTGAGAGCGAGGACGGCAATCCCCTCCTTTGTTTCGTTGAGGACGAGATCGGTCATTTCGGCTTCCTTCCAGAGTGTGTCGATGCGCTGGAGGTTACGCCGTTCCCATCTTGTGTATATTCACTAGTCGGTATACTTAGGCCCATGCCCGAAGCACAAAGTCCCACCCGCAAGCGCATTGTCGACGCCGCAACCAGACTGTTTTATGCGGAGGGTATCGGCCGCGTCAGCGTCGACGCCGTCGCCGAAAAGGCGGGGCTCACGAAGCGGACGCTCTACTATCATTTCAAGAGCAAGGACGACCTGATCGCCGCCTATCTCGATGGCCGCGATCAGCCCAATCTGAAGCGGATGGCCGGCTGGTTCGAAGCCGATCAAGGTGGCGTGGACAGCAAGGTCGAAGCCATCTTCGCCAATCTGGCTGTGGCTGCGCGTCATCCCAAATGGAAGGGATGCGGGTTCCTGCGCACGGCCGCGGAACTTGCCTCGATGCCCGGCCACCCGGCGGTCAAGGTCGGATCGCGCCACAAGTCTAATTTCGAAGCATGGCTGGCTGGAGCCTTGTCGGGCCATGGTATTGAGGAACCGGAGGTGGTAGCGCGCGAAATCGTGCTTTTGATCGACGGCTCGTTTTCGATCATGCTGATCCACCGCAATCCCGACTATATCGAGGCTGCGGGACGGGCAGCGGCCACGCTTGTGCGGGCGCGAACGCCAGACAGGGATTGAAGCGCGTTTCTGGTCTCAGATACCCATTTCAGCCCAGAATGCGCGTTGCTCGGCTGTCCGCTTCAAGCTGGCATGACTTTCATGGATTGCCAGGCTGGGGGTGGTGTTGGCCTCGACGATGACGATGTCATCATCCGTCAATGCGACGTCCCAACCGATGAGGCCCGGATAGGGCAGTTGGCTTGCCAGCTTCAACATCCGCGATCTGACAAGCTCCCAATTGGGTATGAAAGCATTGCGGATTTGGACACCGGAGGTCGGATGACGCTCATTGACCTGGCGTCGCCTGTTTTCCCTGTCGTAGGACAGACCGGGCCCGAGAACGCCGTTCACCGGATCGACCAAAGCCGAAATTCCGCCGCGCCCGATCTTCCAGTTGTCGGTCGGATAGGTTTCCGGACGGCCCATCTTCATCGTCGCCGCCAGGATGACAGGGCTGTGGCTGGAAAAATGCGTCCCGGTCAGCACGCGAAGCGTGTTCAGCGTGGGTGGGAAAAACGTCTCGCTCCATGTCCCCTGCCGGATGATCTCGGAGACCGTGTAGGCGTTTGGCTTCTGGCGCAGGAAATCGTTCAGCCATTCCTGCGGATCCACTGTGACGCCATTGACCCGCAGGCCTTCGGGCACATCGGCCAATCTTAGCGCCCCTTGCGCGTGTCCACCGGCCGCGGGCTTGAGAAACAGTTCGCCCTTGTCCCGGACAAGCGAAAGTATCGCTGAAAATTCAAGGCGTTCGTCCGGCCTGGCGAGTTCGACCAGATGCCGGCCGGCCACATAGTGGGTCATGGGCGGGGCCGCGAAGGGCATGACATGGTCAAGCCAAGCCTTCTGGTTCAGCTTGTTGAACAACAACCGGTCGAGACGGTGATTGTAGGTCGCCAGGCGGCGTGTGTACAAAGTGAGGGACGTAAATTCTTTTCGAAGAAAGGCCTGGTCGTCCAGCATGATCAGTGCCTGGGACTGATGGCCGCGAAGCAAGCCGCGTAACCGCCATTTGCCGCTCGGCGGTGTATCGGCAAGTTCCGTCCGCAGATAAGATCTGTAAGCGCGCCACCGAAGGGCAATCGTCCTTGCCACCCCCAAAGGATCAGCCCTCCCCCTGCTCGTCCAGAAAGAAACCCCAAACTCTATCGTCCGACCCTAGTGGGAGATTTCACATCTGAACACCAGTTTTCTGACTGATGATGCTACCAGGCTCCAAACTTATGCTGAAGGCTAGACTGGACGCGGCTTCTCCTAGACCCCGAAAGCCAACCATGCCGTTCCGGCCAGAAGCGTGATCAGCGTCAGCGGCAGACCGACCTTGAAGAAGGCACCAAACGAAAGCTGCGTGCCCGAGGCGCGCGCCTGTTCGGCGACGATCAGGTTGGCGACCGAGCCGAGCAGCGTGAAATTGCCGGCGAGCGTCGAACTCATGGCCACGACCAGCCAGGCGCGCTCGGGGTTCTCCAGGCCTGGTATGAACGGCCTGAGCGCCAGCACGGCCGGAACATTGCTCATGATGTTGGATAACACGGCGGTGAAACCCGCCAGCCTCCAGACATTGTCGAGCCCGATATTCTTGGCCGAGGCGATCATGTCCGATGTCAGCAGCGTCTTTTCGGCGCCGGCAACCACCACGAACAGGCCGGCGAACATGAACAGAAGCGGTCCGTCGATCTCGCGATAGATGCGCGCCGGCTTGATGGCGCGGGTAAGCAGCAGGATGGCGCCGCCGATGAGCGCCGCCTTGGCGACGGGAACGCCGGCAAAGAAGGCGATTGCCAGCCCCACGCAGACGATCACCGCCTTCAGCACCTGGCCGCGATGCATGCGGCCGCGCGCCACGTGCGGCGTCAGTTCGCCGCTGCTTGTGAATTCGGCGCGGTAGACGATGCGCACGATGACGATCACCGCGACGAGGCCGAACAAGGCGACAGGCGACAGCGCCGCCGAAAAGGCCGGGTAAGAGATGCCCGACAGCGCGCCGATGACCATGTTCTGCGGATTGCCGGTGATGGTGGCGACGCTGCCGCAGTTCGAAGCGGTGGCGGTGGCGATCAGATAGGGGATCGGGTTGCGGTTGATGACGCGGGTCACGTGGACGACGATCGGCGCCATGACCAGGCAGATGGCGTCGTTGACCAGGAAGGCCGACAGCACGCCGGTAAGGAGCGTCACCATCACCAGAAGCATGAATGGCGCATGCGCGTGCTCGATGGCGATGGCACCGAGACCCCGGAAGGCACCCGATACTTTCAGATGCGCCACCACGATCATCATGCCGAGCAGAAGCGTGATGGTGTCGAAATTGATGGCGCGATAGGCGTCCTCCATGCTGAGCGCGCCGATGGCGATCATCGCCGCGCCGCCAAGCAGGGCGATGCCGGCCCGGTCGAGCCGCAAGCCGGGAATGCGGCCGATGGCGACGCCGGCGTAGGTGAGGACCAGGATCAGCAGTGCCGCGGCGCCCGTCAATGTCATCGGTAGTGGCCCTGCTCGATCTGTTGCGCACCGATGCCGGCCGCCCGCGATTCACGTCATGCCAGCTTTAGCGCGATCTCGGGATCGATGCCAAACGGCGTGGATCCTCGGCCGAAGCCGGATCGCGCGGGGCCGCTAGCGTCGATAGAAATCAAGCCGCTTTTGCAATGCCTGCGTCGAAAATAGTTGCTCGACGGTCTGCCGCGCCTTGCGGCCTACCGTCGCTCGCAGGCCCGGGTCGGCTTTGAGGTCCGCCAGGATCCGCGCTGCTCCTTGTGTCGTTTCGAACAGGAAACCGTTTTCGCCATGGCTGATATGGTCGACGTAACCGCCATTCGAATGGCAGACCACCGGCAGGCCGCAGGCCATCGCCTCGAACACCACGCGGCCGAACGTCTCCACATGCGAGCCGGTGCGATAGTAGAACACGTCGAGCGTCGGCAAAAAGTCTTCCGCCGCGAGTTGCCCCACCGGCAGGAGTTCGAGCCCGGGATGCGGCGCAAGCCTGTCCTTGAGTTGCACCCCACCCTGGATCTTCACCGCGACGCCTTCCGCCAGCAAGGCCTCGTAGAGCGCGATATCGTCGTCATGGTGCTTGTCCGGCGTATCACGGCTCATGCGCCCTATGGTGAATGGGCCGTCAGGCCTTGCCGGCCGCGCGGAGAACCGCCCAATGTCGATTGGCGACGGATGGACGACGCCGTCCGCCCGCAGCATGCGCTTTTGAAAATCGGAAACCAGTACCAGTTCGGCTTCGGGCCATCCCAGCGTGGCGGGCATATGTGTCGTCAGGCCCATGACTTTGGGATGAAAGGTGCTGAAGTCGTAGATCAGCCGGCGCGGGCGCGGGATCAAATAGGGCCATATCTTGTTGCGCCAATGCGCGCCTATGAAGACGTAGGTGCCGCCGTCCGGCACATGCCGCGTCAGCGGCGAGATGCGGTGGATCGGAAATTGACGCGTCCATTCCTGCGATGCCCTGGACGATGCCGCCCAAAGACGCGCTCCGGTCTCGGCGCCGAGCAGCCGATACAATTCGACCGTCTTGCGCTCACTGCCACCAAAGGAATCCTGAAAGCCATTGAACAGGTGGATCATGCGCTTTCGCGCTCGCCCGGCTCGGCCATTTTTTGCCCCTAAACCCAGTCCGTGGCCGAAAGCCGGCACAGGACACCCCAACCGGTCAGAGAAATAGGAGCATCCCTGGAAATGGCCAGAGTGGCGCATGAATAAATTAGAAATTACTCATATTTTATCGGTCGGCATGCCGTCCGAGCGCCGCCTCGCGAACGGCGGGGGAAAAGGAGCGATCCAGTCCTGCTAGCTTCGATAGAAATCCAGCCGTTCTTGCTGTGCCTGCGGCGAAAACAGCCGCTCGACGGTTTGCCGCGCCCTATGGCCAACGGTCGCGCGCAGCCCCGGGTCAGCCTTGAGTTCGGCCAGAATCCGTGCGGCCTGTTGCGTCGTTTCGAAAAGAAAGCCGTTTTCGCCATGCCTGATATGGTCGGCATAGCCGCCATACGAATGGCACACGACCGGCAAGCCGCAGGCCATGGCCTCGAACACGACACGGCCGAATGTCTCCACATGCGCGCCGGTGCGGTAGCAGAAGACGTCGAGCGTCGGCAGAAACTGCTCCGCGGCAAACCGACCCTGGGGCAGGAGTTCCAGCCCTGGATGCGGCGCAAGCCTGTCCTTGAGCGGCATGCCACCCTGAATGCGCACGGCATCGCCGTTGGCGAGCAAGGCCTCATAGAGCCCCACATCGTCGGCGTGATGTTTGTCGGCCGTGTCGCGGCTCAGCCGCCCCACGGTGAACGGACGATTTGGCCTTGCCGGCCCCGGCGAGAAGCGCTCGATATCGATCGGCGAAGGGTGGACCACGCCTTCGACCCGCAGCATGCGCCTCTGAAAGTCGGAGATCAGCACCAGTTCGGCGCCGGGCCAGCCCAGCAGGCGCGACCTGTGCGTCGTCAGCGCGAGCAACTTGGGATGAAAGGTGTTGAAGACATAGACCAGCCGGCGCGGCCGTGGGATCAGGTAAGGCCACACCTTGTTCCGCCAATGCGCACCCAGAAAGACGTAGGTGCCGCCATCCGGCACGTTGCGTGTCGCCGGCGAGACGCGACGTATCGGAAATTCCCGCATCAGGTCTTCGGATGCACGTGAAGAAGTTGCCCACAACCGCACCCTGCAATCGGCGCTCAACAGCCGATACAACTCCAGGGTTTCCCGTTCACTGCCCCCAAACGGGTTCTGAAAGCCGTTAAACAAATGGATCATGGTCGCGGTGCTTACTGCGTGTCTCGCCAATTGCCTGCATTCAAGCCCGTGGCGGCACCCGCGAACCGCACGATGGAGGGCTTGAGGAGCAGAATTTTCCGGCGATGCTTCATACATCAATTGCCCGGATGAAGCATACAGATAAGTAAACGTCAAGTAAGCATCAAGGAAGGCGTTAGTATCAGCCTGTTGCAGGCCCTACCGTCAATGCATGGTGGCGGCGTTGGGCTGCGACGCATGCGAGGCTTCTGCCGGATCAAAGCTGACCTGATCGCGTCCATTCGACTTGGCGGCATAAAGCCGTCTGTCGGCGGCGGAGAATATGGCTTCATAGGTGGTTGGCCCGCTGAAGCTGGTGCCACCGATGCTGACGGAAAGCGGACAGGAGCGGCCACCGGGCGAAAAGTCCGTTTCGCGAATCCGCCGGCGGATGCCCTCGGCAACCAGCCAGGACTGCGAGGGATCGACACCGGGAAGGAACACGCCGAACTCCTCGCCCCCGATCCGGCCGACGATATCGCCACCACGCAACTGGCCCTTGATCGCCTGCGCGATCACCTTGAGCGCCTGGTCGCCGCAATCATGGCCGAGGCGATCGTTGATCGATTTGAAATGGTCGGCATCGATGATCAGCAGCGCGCCGGAGCGGGTCTCTTCCTGCTTGCGGGTCTGCTCGAGATAGGCTTCGACGAGCATCGAGAAGGCGCCGCGATTCAGCACCGCCGTCAGGCTGTCCGTCGCGGCGATGACGCTGAGGTCGCGCTGGGCAATGGCCAGCTGGCGGATCTTCCACATCAGGAAGAACAGAAACGAGCCGCCCAGCACAAGCGGCAGCAGAAGGTCGGTCAGTTCCGCGCGCCAGACGGCCTCGGGCGAAAGATAGGGGAAATTGAACGAATCGACGAAGAACGCCACGGCAATGAAGAATGCCGTGCCGGCGACGGTGACGGCGACCACCCTGCCCCAGCTGGTCGGCGACAAGTCGAGCTTCATCCCCTTCCACTCCGTTAGCCGTCCCTACTATGACGTGCCAACGCAAACAAAATGATAAGACTTTCCTTTCAATTCGAGATCAGATGGCCGCAAACCGGGACACGATCGCCCGAGAGGCGATCGTGCTCCGATGTCGCCACAAATTGCGCGGCGGATCTGGGACTCGGAAGATTCCGAAGTCAGCGGTTGGGCGCCGGCCCTGCCGCCTCGACAACGAAGGATGCGGCGATCAGGTCGTCGGCATCCAGCCGCAGCGAGCCGTCGCCGGCTCCCATGATGGCGGCGACCTTGTGAAAGGTTTTCATCTCGTGGCCGGAGATTTCCGCATCTTGCATTCGGGCCCTGAGCTCGGCGATGCGCCGCACCAAGGCAGGGGATGTTCCAATTTCACGTTTCGACATGGCCTGGCTTCTCCTCCCCCAACCCGTTCTTGTTTCGCCCCACCCCATTCGCCGGACCGCACATTGCCTTTTATGAGGCTCCACGAATACAAGGCCCCGAACGCCTGGTATCGGCCGAGGTTCCAACCGGAGAGATCACGAAATAATTCCGGGGCCAGCCGGCGCACCAGCCCCGGTCCGCTGTCCCCGGCATCGATGGCCAGGCGATGATAGCGCCGCACGGCAAGGGCCGGATTGAATGACCTCATGAGATCATGCGGTATAAGCTATTGAAATATTTGGCGATCCCGACAGGATTCGAACCTGTGACCATCGGCTTAGAAGGCCCAAAGCAAACCGCGCTGTTCTGCGGTTTCTGGCATCTCTAGCTGTAAACCGTGCCCGTCAAACCATTGAGAAAACCCGCCGCACTGTAAACGATGGAGAAGGCAATGACGCGCCCTGAATTCTGCCCGTGCTTCGAAGAGGCGCCAGATCCATGCCCGGCCTGCGGGGCGACTGTAAGCGGCAAGGACGTCGTTCGAGGCATCTGCCAAGCTCGCAAGGGCTACCGCCGTGAGCCGGACGTGGTCTTAGTTCTAACCGATCGCGACACCGGTGCGGTAATAGCCTAACCCTCCCCCACCAAGAAGGAGCCTAAGCATGGAAGAGACGAGCGAGATGTTGAAGAGCGTGGCTCGGGCGATCGGCACAGCAGATGGACATAGCCTCACAGAGGCCGATTACCTGGGCATGGCCCGCGCCGCAATAGAGGCCATGCGAGATCCGTCATTTGAAATGATGAGGGCAATGTACGAAGCCATGTTCGTGGACAGATGGGACGGAAGTCAGGCACCTATGATTGGTGCCGGGTTCGAAGCAGCGATCTCAGCCGCCCTCTCCCCTTCAACCAGAGGGGAATGAAGGATGGCCGAGCGAGACGACGCAATCCGATTGGCGAATAAAGTCTTGGACGATGCCGGGCGAGACCCCGACGATGATCTGTCTATGTTGAGCCGACAGTTTCTACGGTCGCTGGAGGGCCATATCGTCACCGTCCCTGCTGAGCCGACCGAAGCAATGATCAGCGCTGGGTACGACCGTCTGTCGAAGCTATATGAACAGAAAGCCACATCTGGCATGGAGATTCGCGAGACCGCTGCAAGGGCGTATAGGGCCATGATCGCTGCTCGGCCACCTCGCCCCTAACCCTCCCCATATTCGCAGCACAGGTAGGAGGGAACACGATGAGCAGTGAGATGACAATCGAAGAAGTCGTAGCGAAGTATGGTGTCAATCCTGATGTGACCGGCAACCGTCCGCGCGGCTGGTGGATCATCGACAAGATCGAAGACGAGGAGGAATCCGGCAATGCACAGGTCGGCGATTTGTGTGTAAAGACGCGCGATGGAGGATCAAACCCGGTCGATCCTGAGGCGTTCCGCAAGGGCAATTGTGTTGGATCTTCAACGGACGGCTTTGATTGCACCTATCGGTATTATTATTACCGAGCGCTGACGCCATGAGGTTTTCCAACCTCCCCCACCTTGCCGCGATCGGGGCTATCATCCTGGTAGCCGCATATGGGCTGAGGGCAATGGGGGGGATGGTGGAGTTTTGATGGGAGATGATGATGGGGGACTGGAAACCGATCAGAACAGCGCCAACTGATGGCACGGTTATGCGCCTGAGGGGTACTTGGCCGCGATGGAAGGAGATCGTTGAGGTTGATGGCTTCTATGAGGAAGGCGGCTATACGGAAGGCTGGGTTGCAAGCACTGGGAGCGAATTCTGGGCGACTGAGTGGAAGCCTAACGCTTCTGCGCAAAAGTCTCGACCCGGCTCTTAACGCCGTCCTGCTCCATTGCTTCCTTCATCGCCTCGGCTTCGGCCTTATCCGATGTGGCCAGCACGGTTTTCCATACCTTCTCGATACTATCGTAGGCGGAAACGGTGTAGGTGGTGCCGTGGGTCATTCGCCCTTCGCCTTGGAATACAAGCTTTTCGGCGGGATCGCCCTCCCCATTCCTGATACCTTGTCCGCGTCAGGCGCGTAGATGAGCCCGACTTTTTTCGAACCGCACTTCTCGCATTTCAGCTTCGGCTTGATGTCATCCGCCATGGCCGGGGTGTCTGGGCCAAACCGCCGCTTGAGCTTTTCGAGTGACAGAACCTTGCTGTGGTTGCAGGCATGGCAGTAGGCAGTCAACTGCATGTTGCCGTCGATCAGCGTTTGGAATGTCCAGCCATTTCCCATTGAGCCGATATAGCGCGGCCCTTAAACGACGAAAAGCCCCGCCAGCGCGAGGCCAGCGGGGCGAATATCTGCGGCAGGATGGGGAGAGCTTTAGCGCACCAATTCCGGCGGCTGGCCAAGATCGGCCTTCTTGGCAGGCGTGAGCGCATCTATCTTCTGGGATAGCACCTCATGTGCTATAAGTTGCGGGCTGATTTGGGATTGCCGTCCCACCTCAGCCCTAACCACGACCGATCATGAAGGGATCGAATATGGCTGTAAAATCCCTATGCTCTGTTGCCTATTGCGGCAAGGTGTCCACTAAGCGCGGATGCTGCGAGATGCACTACCGCCGATTGCTCCGGCATGGCGACCCTACCGCCGGTCGATCACCGAATGGTGAGCAGATGAGATACCTTGAAAAAGTGGTTCTTACCTATGAAGGCGACGAGTGCCTGCCTTGGCCGTTCAGTCGCGACCAGAATGGTGTTGGTCTGGTCAATTCGGGAGCAGGTTCACGGCGCGTGCCGAGGATCGTATGCGAGGCTCACTATGGGCCACCGCCGTCTCCGGGCCACGAGGCCGCACACAGTTGCGGGAATGGCCATCTGGCTTGCGTGAACAAGCGGCACCTCTCGTGGAAAACCCACGCTGGGAACATGGCGGACATGATCGCCCACGGCACCTCGCCCAAGGGTGAGCGCCATGGTATGGCCAAGCTTTCAGAAGCCGACGTTATGGTAATCCGATCTTTGAAAGGGCGCCGACTTCAGAGAGAGATAGCCGCGCAGTTTGGCGTCCGGCCTTCGATGATTAGTATGATCCACTCCGGGAAATCATGGGGTTGGCTTTAGGGCCGCTTGTCCAACTCACGTTGTTGGGCTTCAAGCTTGGCCGACATGCCGGCTATTTGAGCTTGCATGTCAGTCTGTTTGCCGAGGATCGACTGGAGCAACTGCGTCGTCTGGTCCTGAAACTTCTGCCGATCTTCGCGGCCATTTTTGCCGATGCTTTCCAAAACGGTCACACGCTCCTTGAGCGTATTGACATCCGCTCCGGTGGACGTGGCCCATGAGATGGCCGTTGTGAGAATTGGGACCAACAGGATGCCGATAGCAGCCATGGAGGCCCGGCCTATGAGTTTTAGCCAAGCATTATCAGCGACTGCTTCAACCCTCCTGTCGGACGGTATGTTCATCTCATCACCTTCAGCCATTTGCCCCGCCTGCCCTTTCAACGCGCTGCTACGGCTTCCAGCCGCAAAGTGTTTGGCCTTTTTCATTGTGGGCCAGGATCGCCGAGACTGAAGCGTCCGAGAGCGTGGCAACTTCCGCCTTTGTCGGACGAATAGGATGCTCGACTGCACAGAAGGAGCCGCCCGCCGTGGTGCAGCCGGCTAGCATCAGCGTGACGATCAGGACTTTGACCATTTGCCCAGCCTTTCGCGGTTGTCGTTCGGCGCACGGCCGGCCACGGCGTCATCAATTGCCTGAGCTTCGGTGCCCGCTGCGGCCTCCTTTGCCGCCTGCTTATTGCGCTCTGCCTTGGCGCCGGCCAACCGCTGCTGGAAGCCGAAGCCGAGCGCGGCGATGATGGCTGCGCCTATGGCGATCACGGTTGGGTTGCTGAGGAAGAAGGCGAGGATGGCGGCCATCTCACTTCTCCTCTGCTGGCGGTGGCGGCGCGACCATGCCCGCCGGGCCATCTCGGAATGCATTGATGAGCAGCTTGGCCAGCGCCAGCGTGCCGCTGATCTGGAGCGCCCGGTGATCGGTAATGCCGAACATCGTCCAGTCGAAGCCGGCGAGCGCGCCCGACGTGACGACGAAGATCAGCGTGTTGAGCAGGTTGTGCAGGGCGTTGGTGTTGAACCATTTCATCAGAAGATGCTCCAAAACAGGTCGGTGATGTGGTGCCACCAGCCAGACAAGGCCATGCCGCCGAGGGCGATGGCTGCGGCAATGGTGGTGACGAGGCCCTTCTTGCCCGGTGCTGGGGTGATGACGTCCAGGGGCTTTTTCGGCTCGGGAGCCTTGGGAGTGCTGGGCTGCTGAGTGATGACGGGCGGTGCCGAGGCGGGCTCAGGGGAGGAGGCAGGAGGCGCGGCGGGCGCCACAGGAGCCGGGGAAGGCTGAACGGGCGCAGGCGGGACTGGCTGGGGTACCGAAACGCCATATCCATCATCTAGGAGCAGCGCATCGTATTCTTTGGCATATCCAGCGATCAAAGCCGCCTTGTCCGTGCCGTTGATGACCCGGCGAGCGCCCTTGAAGTCGGATTTGTCGAGCGTCATGTACCGGGACAGTTTGTGACGTCCGATCTTGTCGCCGGCAAACCATCCCTCTTGCATGCCAATGACCAGGACCGGTGCTGCATACTGCGGGTCCAAAAGAGCGTTCGGGTGCCCGACGAAGTACGGCTTGGGCGGCAGACTAGTCAGCAGCGGCATGCCGAGCTCGTCGCTGGCCTTCTTATAGTTCGCTTCCCATGTGATCTGGACGTAGCCGCGCCCGATGAACGGCCAGTAGGGCTTGCTCTGGAGATATTTGGGGCTCCCAATCTCGGTGATCGGCTTCATGGTGTGGGCCGTCTCATGATAGGTTGTGGCCAGCACATAGGCGCATTGGTTGCGCAGAAGGCCCCGAGCCTTGCACGTATCGATGATAAGCCGGGTGTCACCCGTCTTCAGATCCATGGGATGTTCCTTTCGGGTGATGATTGGCTATGGTCGGCGCCCCGGCGACTTCAGCCTGATTGACGGCTCGGACGGTCGTGGGATACGGATGACGACATGAAAACGCTCGGCGATGCGTCAGTTAACAACGCGCGAACCAACAATGTCACAGCGATCAGACTGCTCGCAGCCGTCTTGGTGATATTCTCTCACGCTTGGCCGCAGACGGCAGCGGGAGCCAACCCGATTAATGGGCTTCTCCCTGGCGGTCTTGACCTTGGCGCAACTTGCGTAGCTGTCTTTTTTTCATTGAGCGGCTATCTTCTCGCATTAAGCGCCGAGAGACTGACGCCAGCCGTATTTGTGTTTCGCCGCATCCTGAGAATATACCCGGCATTGTGGGCGGGCACCGCCGTATTTGTCATTTGCGGAGCATTCTCAACCGGTCGTTATTTTGAGTATCTGGCCGATCCGCAGACGCAAAATTTCATCCGGGTCGGATCAACAATGGCTGTTGCTAACTCGGCTGAATTCGCTGCCTCATCTTGGCTACCAGGAGTTTTCACCGATACGCATATCGGATTCGTCAACGGTAGCCTCTGGACCCTGCCGGCGGAGATCCAAGCCTATTTGGCAATGGCGCTTTGCATGACGCTTGCTCGGGTGCTGAGTGTTCGGAGCCTACCGGTCTTCTGGATCGCGGCACTGACGATCTGTGTCTTCTATTTTTCGGCGATCCCGTTCGCAGGTTCCGAACCGCGCTATCGTATTCTCCTGATTTCCTTCTTTGCCGGTGCCGTGTTCTTTTCGTTGAAATCGGTCGTGCCGATGACCGGCTGGCTTGTCGGAACAATGCTGATCGGCGTTGCTGCGGTAAATCTCTTGCTCCCGTCTTATACGTTGACAGCCGTGACGATATTTATCCCCTATGCCAGTCTATATCTTGCATTTGGGATCGCACCGATTTTCAGCGGACTGGATAGGATCGGCGATTTTTCCTATGGGGTTTACATCTATGGCTGGCCTGCCGCCAACATCGTTGTGGCGCTAGACCCGACCGACAACCCATGGCTCGCGGCAGGCGGAGGCTTGACTATTGCTTTGGGCATGGCGACGGCATCGTGGTTCTTGATTGAGCGGCCAGCGATGACGCTGAAAAACACTGAAATCATTATGGCAAAGGCGCGAAAATTATTTCCGGGTCCCCTCCGATCGCCGCAAGCATAGCAAGCGCCGTCGGATCATCCGCATAGATATCTGTTCTGCTGTTCCATCTCTCCTGGGTGTAGAGGTCAGCGGCGTCGATAGCTGCTTTTGCCAAATCCAGAAGACCAGCCTGATAGAGGCGGTCCACAATCACTCGTTTGGGCACAAGGCGCGGCGGAGACGGCTGTGCTGTATATGGAGCTATCGTGGCACCACCTTCCATCGCCGCCATGAGCGCGAGATAGTCTGCGTTCGCTGCATCGACAGGCACAAACACCCCGTCAGACGCCCTGATGATGGACGTGCCGTTGTCGACATACGTACCGATGATGGTATTCATCATAGCTCCGATGAAAGAATGAAGGTTGTCGAGGTCGTGGAGTTGGCACGTATGAACCCAGCCAACCCGGCCGTTGCGCCCGATATCGTCAGGTCTGCGACAAACGACATCGTGGTCACGCCATAAAGAACCAACGCGGAGCCGGTGTATGCGGTCGTGCTTACCTCGAACTGAATGTTGGCTGCTGATGGCGTAACTATCGACGGGGCGGCGCGCATCTCTTCGAAAATGAACATCGCCCGAGCATTTGTTGTGCCCGTCGAGAATGCCGGAGCAAGCCGTTCCACGGTGTTTTGCCCACCGACGAGGCGGCAGTACCATTCGCATAGCTTTTTTTCCGCGCTGGCCGGGCGGAATTCGGTGGGATATGTGCGACCGGTGGCGTCATAGTCGAGCAGCTCCCACGCGACGTCGAGCGTGGAGTTTTGCGCCTGAGCCGTCTCGGTCCAGATCATCGCAATGAGGTTTGTGGCCGTATTCCCTACCTGTGCGGTAAGCAGGAAATCCGTCGCGGTGGCAGCGGTTGGGGTCAAAGCTCCGACCGCCAGTACGTTCAGAGTGGTGCTGTTGAAGAACTGACCGGCGGTGAAAGTACCGTTTGTCCAAGAATTCACAACATCGGACACCACCACGTCGTCGGTGCCCGTCCACTCCAAAATGGCGTACCGAACCGCGGCTGCTAGCGAATTGCGTAGCTTGCCGAGCAGCGTGATCGTCTTGCCGCGCAGATCAAGGCAGTTCATGCTCTCGATAATCTGCGAATTACCCATGCGCTGGGCCGTCGCCTGCGACTGCGTCATCCGCATCATGTAAGGCAAGCCATTCTGCACCTTCGAAAGCGTCGAGATGCCTATAGCCGCTGTCTGGGTCAGGACATTGTGCCTATCCCAGCCATAGGTGTCGTCGGTCGCCGTAGCGGCCCCTCGCTGGTTGAAAGCACCGTTTCCGTTGATCAAACGGTTCGATCTCCGGTCAGCCGTTGCCCACTCCGGCGAAGTCGCCGCCAGATTCATTCGCAGGCTTTGGAGCGCGGTACCCTTTGCAAGGCGCTGCCAGGTTGATGACCCACGATAGAGAATATCGCCCTGCGTTGCCGAGCCGATCATGTCGAGAGCCTGCGACAGCGTCAGGTCTTCCGGAGATCCAGTGCCGGCCGTAGCTCTCCCCTTCAGGCGCGATGTCGCCATGTTGGCGAGCTTGACGACAGGTATCGCCGGATTGGTCGCATCGACAGTAATACCAGTGCCGTTGACCAAGCTGCTCACCGGCCCGCCGGCCGCCCCATCGGCAACCGGGAAGGGACCGATCCATGCCAGCGTCGGTCCGTCCCAGCGGTAGAAGGCGAAGGCGACGCCAAGCTCCGCCCGCAGGAACAGGTAGTTGTCGTCGTCAGCCGTAAGCGTGAGCGCGTCACGCTTGGCCAGCGAACCGGAATTGTTAGGATGGATGCCAGCTAGCGACAGCGTGATGAGGACGCGCGTCAGCTTGTCGTAGAGGTCGACGATATTGGCGGCGTCGGAATTCTCCCGATCGATTGCATAGGCTTTTCCGCTTCCCGTCGTACCAGGATAAACAAGCGCCAGCGTAAGCTGCGTGTCGCTGTCGACCGACAGGATGGGCACGGACAGGCCGGCGCAGAAGAACACGCCTCCTGTCACAAGTGACACAGCCCAAGCCGTGCCCGAGCCTGTCACCACGGCATTGCCGTTCGTCACGGAAACTGTGCCGGTGTTGTAGATCGATGTCATGGGAGGTCCCTAGTGGCTCGGCGGAACACCGAGGATGTAGTAGCGGGCGCCCTTCAGTTGAGAGCTATAGAAGGTCGCGCTGGGCTGGATGGTCCAAGGATTGTTGCCCGATGCGTAGAGGTCGACGCTGGTCGATGACGTCGGGTTTGCCCAAGTCGAGTAGCCGGCTGTTTGCCCGGCCCATGTCGCATTGTTCGTGAAAACCCGGTGCTGCCCCCAAAGAGCAGATGGTTCATTGAAGGCCGACAGAACGGCGGGCGGATTGTAGACGGCGCCGATCTTGGGGAAGAGCAGAAGCCCGTCCGGGTTCGGCACCGTTATGGTGGCCTTGCGAACGCCCATGAACCTGTCGCTGCCGGACAGGACCGTCGGGAAATCCGTCGTCCAGGCGAGGAAACCTTCTGCCAGGATCGGCAAATAGGTGAGCCTCGTGTCGAGCATGATATCGTTGAGGTTCGGCGCGAGATCGGAAGAGCCGGGCCGTTTGATCTGGATATAGTCGCCGATCCCGTCATTTCCTCCGATAAAGATTTGGCTGCCGCCGGTCGTCGGCGCTTCGCCGGAATCGGCATAGATGGCATAGAAGATGTCGATCGACTGGTCGCAGTTGCTGACCACCGTCACGCTCGATCCCGACACCGTGTAGGAAAAATCGTTGGCGTGGGCATTGATGTTGTCGATGAACGGCGGCGCCCAATAGGTCGTCTCGGTCGACTTCTTGACCAGATAGTCCATGTAGGTCAATTCAGTCGTCGGCAGCCGCGTGTTGATGACCCCGGTCGCAAAGGCGGCCAACGTGATCGTGCCCGCGGCCAGCACCTTCGCCGGTATCCTGTCCTCATGCAGGATGAAATTGGTAGGGTCGGGGTCGGAAACGGTATGTCCTGGCAGTGCCACCCTGCACGTACTGGGGGAAGTCAGATCGATGATGACATCGCCTGGCGCCGGCGATGTTGCATTGTTCGGGATTGCTTCGTCATGCATTGGCAGATCGAAGACCGTCGCCAGCACGCGCTTGACCGCCGGATTGGCCCCTGAAGTGGAAACGAAACCGAATACCGCCGGCCTATTACGCCCTGACGGGCCGCCATTCGAGCCAGTGTCAATTACCCTGTTGGTCTCGCAATCGTATCCGGAAAGCGACTGGATCTGGCCGTTCGACGCGCCCCCGTTGCTCAGATCGACCCGAGGACCGGCGAACTGGTTGGTCGTGAAATTGATGGTCGGCCGCATCTCGACGAGGGGGAAGAACGTGTACCCGTAGACGGCAGTGAAAAACTCCTGAAAGTAGTTCCACCGCTGATAGTTGCTGCCGCTCGAATTGAAGCTCTGGATCAGGATCTGGCAATTGTTCTTGTTCGACCCGGGCGGATAGAAATATTCCGTCGGATTGATCGGGCTTCCCGTCGGCGGATAGGACGTGAAGTCCGGCTCGATGACGAAAATGTCCCTGATATAGCCGACCTTCTGGTTTTCCGAATTGAAGAAGAATTTGCCTGTATCGGCGTTCGGTGTCGTCACCGGATCGTACGAGGCATCCGTCATGCCCTTGATGACAGGCTTGCCGGACTGGCTTTCCAACGCAAGCATCTTGCTCATACGATGATCCGGATGCCTTCGGCGCCGCCCGCGAATGTGCCGATCTGCGTCTTGCCCGAGGACGTCTTGAAAAGGTCCATGGTGGCGGTGCCGAACCGCGCAAAAAGGGCCTTCAACTCGCCGTCCTCAAATGTGAGAGGGGTACCGGAATCGGTGCCGTCCGTGACGACCCACTGCTTCACGTTCGTCACCATGCGAGAGAATGGCTGGAGCGGATCGCCGCCGATAAAGCCCGCTTCCCAAATCGTGCCGGCGGTTATGAAATCATCGTCTACGGTCGCCCTGATATCGAGCACGAGCTGGGCCACTACGTCGCCACCGCCGCCGGCCACGGCCCGCATGCGCCACAAGATGCCTGACGAAGCATCGCCAACAGTGGCTTGCACCGCATCGAGAATTTCGGCCTGAGCAAGCAGGCCTTCCGCAGTCTGTTCAATGGATGCGGTCATGCTGCGCAACGCAACGGCGGTTGCATCCTTGAAGCGCCGAGCGACCGAGTTGTCTTCTATCTGCCGGCCGGCGGCATCCGTAGCAGCCGCCGCCAGTTGGGCGAGCTTGTCGCGATAGCCCTGCAGGCTTTCGGTGATTTCCTTGAATAGATTTTGAATATCCGCCTGGATCTGTGCCAGGCCGACAGAGAAGTCCGGCAGCACCTCCGCAAACGTCGTGACGGGGAGCCAGTCCGACCACTCGGTATCCCTCCCTGAAAACGTCAGGAAGATGCCGCGGGCCTCATAGTCGGTGTTGCCGACAAAGGTGCCAATAAGCTTCACCGATGCCGGATTTGGATTGGTGGTCGGGTCGCCATATGGCAGCGTGCCGTCGAATTGCAGCACATCGCCGTCATCGAGACGGACCTGCACCCTGACGAACTGCACGTCTTCGAGGTTGCCGGCGAATTCGGCCCGGATGGTCGGCTTGCGCGGATCGCCTTCATTGTTGTCGAAACTGTCCGGGAATACCTGCCAACCCGTCATCGGTTGCGGCGGCGGCAGGATAGGCCCGACAGGCCCGACCGAGTAGGGCTGTTGATCGGTGTCCGGGTTCCAGCCGAAATCGCTCGGATCGACCTCCTTCAGCGATACGAGTTGCAGAAAGTTGGAGCCGCCATCGATCTCGGTGACCAGGAATTTCTTGTTGGAGTAGCTGTTGTGGTTGCTGGTCCACGCAACCACGTCGCCGGGCTCCAGCAGCCACGCTTCCGGCGGCAGGAAGAACTGATGCTGCCGGAATCGCCTGGAATCGCGGATTGCCTCTTGCAGAAGGCGCTGGACCTGGACGGCATAGGGAACAGTCGGGAAGGCAAGGCCTGTCACCAGGCGCCGGTTGTCGTCGAGCACCTCGAGGTCGGCACGAAGGTAGGCCGGGGCATCCTTCGACGCCCATTTCTCGGCGGGTTCCGGATAACTGGCCTGCGCGCCGTTGTAAGTGCTTTCGAGGCCAGGGAAAGGGTCGAGGCTCTGCCCCTCGGTCACGACGATGTTTTCATCCGTGAACGAGTAGACCGCGGCACCAGGCGAGCCGACAATGACCTTGTACATGCCGCCGACGTCGGACAGCCGGCCCGAGCACCCCTTCAGGATGCTTTCCAGCACGTCGGCCGGCTGCTGGTCCGTCGTGATGTTGCAGCCGGAGCGGTATTGCTTCTCGGTGCCGCCGCCGACGAGCGAAACCGGCGCGTCGCAGACATTCATTGCCGCCATCCAGTTGGCCGGCGGCAACTGGTAGGCTTGCGTTGTCTGGCCGCCATAGACCCATTCGTCGGTGCCGAAATAGATCCCGCTAATGATGTTGTAGGCTTGCACGATCGGGTTGTCGGACACCTCATAGGTTGAAGGCACGCCCCGCCTGTGGGAGCCCGAACCGCCGGCGGTGCTGTCCTTGCGCAGATCGTACTGCCTTATCCCAGACGTCTCGAAAACGAATTTCGGGGGGCCGCCGGAGAACAGCGACTGCTTCACCCGGGCAGTCAAAACCGCATAGGGAATGCCCCTGCCGATCATGTCGCTGGACCATGGCCGGTCAGGATCGGAGCCGAACTGATTGGTCAGGAAGTCGCAATCGTCGGTCTGGGTGCCGTCGAAAAAAAGGATGCGGAGGAAGTGGCCGCCGTCCTTGTTGAACTCCACAATCGGATAACCGTGAGCGGCCGGCGGAGGCCCGCTCATGTCCGGCACGGTCACCTTCTTGTCGTTTACCCATAGCCCGGTCAGCCCGCCGACCGGCAGGTCACCGAGCGAAATCACCTGCGTCAGGAAGGTGTTCGGGGTGTCGTCGATCTCGCCCCAGGTGTTGGCATATTCGAGCTGGCCGGCATCGGCGAACGCGCCCATCATGAAGGACAGGGGGTTATCGCCGCCGACGCTGATCTCGGTTTGGACGCCAGGCTCTTTCGGCTTCGGGGCACGAGCTTTCTCGATCAGGCTGACGCCGATATTGAGCGCTATGCCGAGAAGGGCCTGAACGAAGGCGCCGGCGCCAGCAATCCACGAGCCTATGCCCAGGATGATGGAAATGGGATCGGCATGGGCGGCCGAAAGGCCCGCCAGCAGCAGCCAGACGGTGAACAGGAGGCGAAGCAGCATTATCCGACCCGGAACGCCCGTGTTGCCGACAGGAGGGGCGAGACGCCTATCGCGGTCTCGCCGACGGTCAGGATGGTCTCGCCATTGACGATGCCGATCGACCAGCCAAACGGACCATCGGTCGGAATGGCCGCAAGGTCGCCGAGGCGTGCCTGGGAGATGTGGATTTCGGGCAGAAACGAAGCGACAGCGTCAGCGAGATCGTCGAAGCCGGCCCGCTTCATCACTCCGGCCGCGCCCTTGGCCGATTTGTACTTCCCACGATAGCCGGCCGCGATATCCTTGCCGGTCATCGCCAGGACGGCATCCGCTGCCCAGCCAAAGACACAGTCATGCCCGTCCCATGCAAATGGGTCGCGCTTCACGCCATCGATAAAGTCGTGCAGCCGCGCCGGCCAGTCCGGGAGACGTTCCATCAGCTTTTCGTCTTGCTCTTGTCGATGCCCCAGAAGATTGGGACGTTGGCCACGCCGGCATATTTGCGGAAGCGATCGCCGGAGCGTCGTTTCTGGGTTTCGTCCGATTTCTTGGCCGGGTTGGTGCGGGTGAGCTCGCGGACGATCGAGACCACCTCAATGGCGATCGAGCCTTCCTCGCCAGTCTTGGGCGTGGCGATCGGCGCCTTGTTCACCTTGCCGATGAAATGGCAGTAGATCGAGCCGGCCACGGCATGGGTGGCTGGATCGAACAGCCCGCGATGGATCTCGACGCGCGCGCCCCTGATGTCATGCCCGCGAACCATGTCCTGCACTGTGGCGTGGAGTTGCGAGAGGGTGACCTGGACGGTCTGGACGGTGAGATCGGATACAAGCGGTATGCGGTCGACACCGAGAAGCGAGCCGTCGCCGACATAGTCGCGGTTCTCGGCCACGCCCGTATCGCCCCGCAGCACGGACACCGTCACCGTGTCGAGGTCATTCCAGAACGAGAATATCGCGGGCGCGGTGCCGTCCAGCGTCCTGGCATAGAAAGTGACGAAATCGCGCTCGCAAATGCCCGCATCAGGCGCCGCCAGCAGAGCGTCATAGGTAGTGCCGTCGATCGACCGCATGGGTCACGGAACCATCATGGGATCGAAGATCGGGATGTACTCTTCATACGGCTCGATCATGATTGAGTGGAGCATGTCGAGGAACTGTTGGTGCTGATCATCGGTGCGCTTCATCTTGAGCCGGAGATCTTCCAAGGCGGCATCTGCAGCCTTGTCTGCAGATGTAGCTGGCGACGCAATTGCCGTTAGTGGCAACAAGCAGATCGAGGCGATGAATGAACGTCGGTCCATATGGCTTCTCCTCTTCAAGTGTAGACTCCTCCGCTTGGCGCTGCTTTGATGCGCCGATGCATGGGAGGGGAAATGGCTGATCTGTCGAAATGGCGTGTCGCCCCAAACGGCGACATCAAGGCCGACACGATGCTGGAGGCTGGCGTAGCGGCTATTTCACCGCACGACGTTGTACTGCGGGTGGCCTACGCGACCTCTCAGAAGGAGATGGACATGTTTCACGAAGGCAAACGTCCGAGACACCAAATCCAGGTACGACTGAGCCCCACCCGAGCCAAAGAACTCGCGTCGCTTCTATTGAAATATGCTGAGGGCCTCGAACGATCTGTCCCGCCCCGAGATAAGCAGAATTGACCACCGGCGCCTCACTCATAGCTTCTGAACCACCGAAAAGCTGATTTGGCTGGTGACAGCGTTCCCTGTAGACCCGACAGAGAACGACCCGGGCTTGATCTTGCACTTCATGGCCGGCTTGATCAGCGTGACAGTCTGGTTGACCGCGGCGCCGGGACGGATGAAGGGCGAAACTTCGAAAGCGCCTGTGGTGCCGCCGCCACCGGCCGTCACGTCCTCCGACACCTCATGGAAAGCACGGCGCGACGGGGAGCCGTAATCGAAAGCAAGATAATCGCCCGCTGTCAGTACGTAGCCAGCCGGCAGGCCCTTCAGCGACATCGATTTGGCATCGGGCAACGAATTGATCTGCACTGTCGAAGCGCCGAGGATAGCACCGTCCCTGTCGGCATAGGGTGCGGCGGTCCTTGGATCGTACAGGTAGAAAGAGCCCAGCGACCGAATGACTGCGTTGACCCTCGCCTCGATCTTCCTGACCTCATAGTGATAAGCTTCGGCGAGGGTCACATCACCCTGCCACAGTTGCGGCGCCAGATCGGCCTCGAGTATCTGGCCCGAGCCCATGCCGGAATATTCCCGGTTATCCTGGAGCCACCATTTGACCGCGGTGACATCCAGCAGATCGGCAAACGCCGCGAGCGATAGCGGAAACGTCAGCGCCATCTATCGCTTCCTCGGGTCAGCGTTGATCTGCTTCACGCGCGCCGGCATCTGCCGGTCGTAGGCGGCGAGCGCCTGCTGTATTTCCGCGCCGACGCCTTGCTGCGCGCCGCGCGCGTCGATGTTGAAAACACGGTTGTCGTTGTAGGCTGGAGCTTGGTTCGCGTTCGCGGCGGGAGCCCCACCACCTGATCCCGAATTTCCTGAGCGAGCGAACCCATGAAGCCGGTCGAGAGCGCCAACTCCGATGTTGTCAGTCGCCCGCTTCGAAAATACGTACTCGCCACCGTGCACAATTCCAGCGACCTTGTTGGCGGCTGCGCCGCCTGTGTAGCCCCCGGTTGCGAACCCCTTGAAGCCGTTCAGCGCAAAATCAAGTATGCCGCCGATCCCTCCGCCGGACCCGCCACCGTCAAGCGAAAAGAGGGATTCGATAAGCTCGTCCTCGATCTTCGAAATGATCTTGTCGAGCACATTGAGAGCTGCGTCACCAAACGACTGCCAGAAGCCCTTCCCGTTTTCCAGGCCCTGTTGCAGGTCATCGATAAAACCTTTCGTCGCGTCCTTCGCGAAGGCAAGTTGCTCCTTTGCATTCTTCGTCTGAACGGCAGTTTCGGCCATCTGGTCGGCAAGACCCATCAGTTCGGCGCGTTGGCCCGCCGTTAGGGTGATGCCCTTGCGCTGGGCTTCGTTGAGCAATTCGGTCTCGTATCGAAGCTTGGCCGTCGCCAGTTCCGACATGCCGACTGAGGCCTGCTCTGCTTTCAGTGTGGCGAGCTTGGTTTTGGCGTCGGTGACTATGTCGTCGAACTTTTCCTCATCGGACTTGCCGTGATGGCCCTTGGCCTTTGTCGCCTTCGGGTCATCGATCTTGGCCAGCCAGGACGCGAGCTCCTTGACTTTCCCGGTAGCTGCTGACGCGCCTTTTTCAATGACCTTCAAGCCCGCGCCGACATAGTCAGCATCCATGGCGGAACCGAATGATTCTTTGACCGAGCCGACGGCATTCTGGGAGGCACCAGCGTAGGGATTTTTGACTGACCCGAAATCGACTGGGCCAAGGATCAGGCTTCCATAGGCTTCCGGGCTCAGCGGGTGTCCGACCTTTGCCAATGCCAAAGCGGCCTTGTTTGTGAGGTTGTTCAAGGCGTCGACGGCCGACTGAACCATCGCCTCAATGCCGCTGACCACCGTCTGGGCGGTAGAATAGACGATATCGCCCAAGGCAGCCGGCATCTGCGCCCATGTATCTTGGATCGCGTGAAACCCGCCGACAAACGCGCCGATCACAAAATTCACCGCGTCTTTTGCTACACCGACGATATCGACGCCGAAAATCTGAGTGAGTTCGTCCCGGAAGATGTTCGCCGCCGCTATGGCCAAGGTCATTCCGGCGACGAACGCTACGGCAGGGTTCGCAAGCAGAAATCCCGCAGCCATCCCGGCCAAACGGGCCGCCACCCCTAGGATCGCCTCCGAAAGCAGGGTAAGGCCGCCGAGTATCGCTGGCGCATAGAGGAGCGCCAAGGCTGCAGCAGCGGCCACGGCGTACGGCGCTATATCGACGAGACTATCGGCGATAAAATTCAGGACATCGGCAGTCAGCCGGCCGGCATGGATCAGAGGGAGAAGGATGCCCGCCAAAACACCAAGCGCGATCCCGACGGTGCCGAACCCTAGCGCCAGGTCGGGTAGCTGGATGGCGAGAGCCTGGATGAAGTTCCCGCTGGCCTGAGTTTGCTGCGCGACCTGCGACAGCTGCATTGCCATCATCCGCATCTGAGTGCCGGTGTTTTTGGCGGCTACAGAATTATTGTTGGCTGCGATATAGTGGGATTGCAATGCAGCGGTGGACTTGGCCGCAGCGGCGCCTTCCTGGCTTAACTCCGCCGCAGCGTTGCCGGAGGAAGCCGCAAGAGATGCCGCGGCCGCGCTCGCATTGCGGGTAGTGGACGAGAGGCCGGCAGCGGCCGCCTCTGCCTTCGTTGCAGCCGTTGAAAGCAGGTTCAGCGACGCTGCGCCCTGCTTCACACCCGAACTGTCTACGGCAAGGCCAAGACTGGCGACATCGGCCATGAGTTGATCCCGTCAATTCCGTGGAGTAGCGTCCGCCACGCTCTGGGGAGGACTAAATGCGAATCTTTTGTGCGGCGGCTGCGATGGCGACCATTGCCTGGGCACCCTGTCACGCTGCCAACTGTTCCGAGGGCGGCGGCAAAGCTCTCGCCATAGGCTCATGGACATTAGGGCCGATTAAAGCCGACGAAACCCGCGATTTCACCTTCGAAATCAACAGTTCGCTGAAGAAGCCAACGAAGATGGTTGAAGGCACGATCTGGTTTGAAGATGCGCTCGGGAGAAGCCTAAACGGATGGAAGCTCGACCCGGATTTTAAGGTTCAGGCTGGAGCGACTGCCGAGTTCGTCCTGTCGTTGGGCAAGTTGAACTTCGGCAAGCGGCTAGAACACCTTAATCGCGATGATCTTGTCGCCACGCTCTGTACCGAGAAGGTTCTTTACGACGACGGCACCAAGGAAGAGTTCAAGTAGCCCCAAACATCGCCCCGAACATGGCCGGCGTCATCTCCCGCTCGACAAGGTTTCGCTCCTCCTTGGGCGCGACCCCCTTCCCTTCCTTCTCCCGGTCCATTTCGGCCAAGGTCTGGAGGAAGGCGAAGTCGAGCCGGCGGAGAATGCCGATCTCCTCGCGGAGCAGCATATTACCGGTAAGGCTCGACCAGGCCGAGATATCGGTTAGCCGGATCGGGTCAGGACCGGCAAAACCCATCGACCGGGCCGAGGACAAGTCCCAGAACCAGTCGATGAGGTAGGCATAGTCGGGATTGGCGATGAGGATGGGCTCGGCCTTCCTCAACTCCGATGCGACGACCTGAGCTAGGCCTTCGCCGAGGTCGTAAAAAAAGCCGCCTCATCTCCGAGCGCGGTGTCGATCTGCTTGGCGATCCACCCGACCGACAGCAGTTTGGCGGCGTTGGCTTTGTTGAGAGGCGGGTTCTTGAGATCGCCGAGGGTGAGATCGGATGCCCACTTCCATGCGACCACTGCGGCCGCCAAGATCTCGATGGTGTTGTCCTCGATCTTCTCGGCGGTGACGGTGTTCCGGCCGCCCTTGAGCGCCCGGTTCTTTATCTGCCGCTCGACGATCTTGACGCGATCGTCTTCCAACGACACGCACTCGACCTGAAGGCCGATCGGGGCCCCGGTGGCGGGGTGCTTGATGTCGACCGTGATGGTCGATGGCTGGATAGCAAGGATGTCCATGGTTACTGCGCCGCCGGTACGGTTACGATGTTGGAGTTGATTTCGATGGTCGAGTTGAGGTTGCGCACCGTGTTGGCGTCGCCGCCAGCCTGAGAGGCGTTCATGACCAGCCCGGCGAAATAGTTCGTCGTGCCGGAAGGAACGGTGGTGCCAGTGTGCACGCCGGACTGGGTGCCAGAGGTGACAATGGCGGTGCCGCCGGCGGTTGCCGCGAACTGGAAGGCGCCAGACGTGAGCCCGGTAGCGAGGACGTAGTAGGTGGTGCCGGCAGTCACGCCCGTCGGAAGAGCGCCGGTGGTCGAGAACTGGAATGCATCGCCGGCCTGGAGGCCGTGATTGGCCCATGAGACAACGCCCGGCGAAGCAATCGTCATCGTCACCGTGGCCGAAACCACCGCCGGCACGTCGGCCCAAATGATGCGGAACGGGTAGTTGTTCTTGGTCAGCGCCGCGGCGATCAGTGCGAGCTGCCCAACGTCGGTCGAGTTGACCGCGAACACGTTGTCCATCGAAGGCGCGTTCTTCGTGCCCTTCTGCTTCACGTCGCGGCCTCGATTGATCAGCGCCGTGGTGATCAGCGCGGAATTGTCGCCGACGGGGCCGCAGTTCGACCAGCCGTCGATATCGGTCCAGGTGATGCCGGTGAAATTCGACAGCGTGAGATCGGTCGAGGGCAAGGTCATCGCCGGGCCGATGGAGATTTTGGCACCTGCAACTGCAAAGAGATCGGCCATCGTGGTTGCTCCTTTTCAATGGCGTGATTGAGCCCCGCGAAGGCAGGGCGGATAACCCGGATGGCCGGGATTGGTTTTAGGCGAATGCCTCGTAGGCTATGGTGATAGGCGTCAGCCAATGCGTGTCATCTGCGATGGCTTGGGCGACATCAGCGGCCTTGGTGACCCTGACGTTGGTGGCGCCGTAGCGAAGTTTGAGATCGGTCGGGAACCATGCCGCGACCTGCCCGGCTATCTCGGCCGCGACCGACGCGTCCTGGTTCTTCTTGGTGAACACGTCGACCTGCAGAAGTCCAATGCGCTGGTGCTTGCCTGCCGAGCCGATGATGATGCGGCGATTGATGTTCGGCACATGGGTGACGCGGAGATAGTTCTGCGTCGGCGACGGAACGTACGTCTCATTCGGCCAGGCGATCGGCAGGACCGGCGAGAGCGTGAGCGCCTGCACCCTTCCTTTCAGGGCGAGCCAGATCTGGGTTTCGATAGATGGCATTTTAGAGCCCCAGCCTGCGCTTCACTTCGGCCGCCTTGGCCTCGACAATCATGACCCAGCGCTGCGCAACCATCGTCACCCAAGGCCGCGGCGTCCTGCCCTGCGCTCCGTAGTGGACAAAGGCCGCATAGTTGGCCGTGTAGCCGAGGTAGACCGTGTCGCCGAGATCGGCGCCATTGATGACCAGGATCACGTCGCCGAGATCGGCGGGCACCGGTACTCCCGGGTTGTTCCTCGATAAAGTCGGCATGGCCGTGGTCGAGGCCATCAGCGAGGCGCGGAGGAAACCGGTCCGCTTGTAGCCCGGCGCCGGCGGCGTGTCGTAAATTTCGTCGGCGACGAGCTGGTCCATTTGAGAGACAAGCTCTTGGGCCGCTTCCTTGAACACAATCTCCAAGGCGACGGGCACCTTGGCGCACCAGTCGCCGACCTGGGCGGCGAATGAGGCCATCAGATGAGCCAAGCCCATGATCGACGGGTCTGAATTTCCCAGATCGTCCAGTATGAAACATCGAACATGGCGGCGATGTCCCTTCGTTCCATGCTTGACCCGATCCGGCGGATTTCGCGAACCTGGTCCTCATTCAATTTTGCGGTGTTGACCGCCTCGCCACGAATGATCGTGCCGTGCTCTACCTTGTCGGCGTGGTTGCCGGCCGAAGTGTCCCACCGCAGATGCTGCGGGTTAATACAGCCTTCATGACCCTTGCCGCAGTTATGGGCGGCCTCGTGCTCGGGCGATGGCGGCCCGCCATGAGCCAGAAGGCACATAAAGCGCGGCGCAGTCATCTGCCTGCCATCGACCTGCACAATGCCGCGACCGTTGTCGCCAACGCTGAAGGGCCATTTCAGACAGTCGTCGCCGTCATAAGCGACATGAGCCTCTACCCAGCGCACCCGCCTACGGAAGGTGTCAGAGACGACTTCCGGATGACCATATTTCAGCCAGCGCTTGTAGTGAGCTTGGCAGAATCCGTGGTAGCCAGACCGCTTGTCGCATCCATCTACCGAGCAGGGCTGGCCGCTCTGTTCTCGGTTGATCTTTGACTTCAGCGGATCGCCGTTCTTGCGAAGGCGCTGGTAGTGCCTTGAGCAGCACCCTCGGCCGGATCCCGGCTCGTGAGCGTCACGATTGCAACCTTCAACAGAACATGCTTTGAAAACGCGAGCCATTTCGACCTCTCATCAGGTTGGCTTGGTTAGGGCCGACGCGGTGTTACCAGCACCAAATCGGCCCGTTTTTATAGCATGTTCAGAAGGTTGCGTTAAGCGCGGTCAGCGCGGAATTTGCTCTCCAGTTGGTCAATGAACGAGATGCGGTATTCGCAGAAACACTTGCATCCGAGCGTGTGCCTGGTCGGGACGCCGGGCGCATGCGGATATGGGATCGAAGTCCCATCGGGCGCGGTAAACGACTGATCGAACGGCACTACCTGCCCTTGCATGGCCTCGTGCTGTTCCCTGCCGTGCTTCTGCGGCGTGTGCTTCCAGCCTTTTGTGACGTGCTGCGCCTGAAGGTTGCCCTTCTCCATTTGCTGGCGAAAGGCGATGTCTTTCGAGGCGCCGAGGGCTGCGAAGGTTTCATGCAGACCGATCGTGTCGGCGCGGAGCTTCAGCAAACTGTCCGCGTACCGACCGGTGATCCGATCGACCAGTGCGGCCGGAACTGGTTTCCACGCTTCGATCGCGGCCAGAACAGTCTTGTCGAACCGCTTGTCGCGCCGCGTCCGCTCGAGGTAATTCCGCATCTGCGCCGGGTCGCCGGAGAGCAGCTCGTCGCGCGCCGTGGCGACGAATGATGATTGCGGGCCGGTTAGGCCGATGATGGCACCTTCGCGGCGACCGGTAATGGTGCTGACCCTGCCGACCACAGAGACAGCCGTCTTGGTCGGGTTGTCGCCCCGGGCAAGCCCTGTCTCCAGCGCCGTCCTTATCGCGATCTGCTGATCCTGGACGATGCCGGTTATCAACTGGCTCGAATGCGTCTGTAGCCATTGCTCGGCGCCGACATTCCTCGCATCCCAGCGGACCACGATACGATGGCCTGACGGATCGCGAAGGGTCGGGAATTGATCGACAGTCGCAACCCCGCCGCCGTTGAAAGCCGCCCGGATCGCCTCATCCAATGGCCGGAAGGCGGCCGGGTCGAGGTTCATGGCGTTGACCGCGCCATTGATGTCGCCGCGCTCAAGCCTCTCTACGATCCGGCGCAGGACGATGTTGGAGGTGATGTCGTCGATCGCTTCGATAAAGGCAGCACGAACGGCTGGCTCGAACTGGCTGACGAGGATTTCGAAGCGCTGACGCGGGGTGAGACGGACGAGCATCTATCAGCCCGCCACGAAAGCGATATACGCGACCACAGTCCCGGCCGGCGGTATTGGCCGCAGGTCTTTCATCGCCAGTTCAACACCGTCGATTACGAGCAGATCGGTCATGGCTGGCACGACTTCCGGCACGGCGAACGTGACCTGGTTGTCTGTCGCCACGATGAGTGTGCCATCGACGTATTTCTGCGAAACGCGTCGGACCACAGCCTCGAGTGGCCACGTCTCAACCGACGGCTCGACCGGCACCCATAGCTGGTCTGGGTCGGGAACGCCGGGCGTCTCGCGCTTCAACTGGACGATGCCCTGCCCGAGCCCGCCGTCGGCGTCCGACTGGAGCAGTTCGGTGACCATCTCGGCCATTTCGTCGTAAAAACCCACGTCACACCACCATGATGGCGGGCTGGCCGAAGACCGGACCGATCAGTGGAGCGAGCAGCCCTTCAATGATGGTAGACACCGGAGCGTCAGGCGCGAAGATGTTGCTGCTGTCGCCGGGTTCAAAGAACTCGCGCTCGATCCCCTCAACCTTCTGACGCTTCACCTTCTTGGATGGATCGAAGCTGATGGACAGCGATCCAGGCTTGGTCAATTCGATATAGGCGGCCTCATAGCTGGCCTGCTCAACTCGGGCCGGGATCAAGTCCGATGCCAATGCCGTGCCGTAGGCAGTGGCACCGGTGCGCGGCCATTCCCGCTCCTGCGACAATCCGCCAGTCGGCTGGCCAGGGAACCGGAGACCATAAGTCCCGTCGAGATAGGCGCTGCCCCGTTGCCTCAGTGCTGCAAACGGGGCATCCGCCGCATAGGTATAGCCGGCCGCGTCCCAATACGCCATGAGAGCGGCATCTGATCCGTAGCCGGCCATTCGCTGTTACTCCGCCAGTTTGGCGTCGACAAGCTCCTTGAGCTTGTCGGTCGGGATGTTCCGGGCATACTCGATGCCGAGTTCATCCGCCTGCTTCTTGAGGTCCTCGCGGTCGAGGGAGCCTTCATCAGCCGCCTTGGCTGCGCCGAAGCTGAACCATCCAGTCGCTTTGGCGACCTTCATCTCAGCATCGGCCATGTCGACGTCAACAGTCTGGCCGGGATCGACCAGAACGGCGCCGTCGAGCGTGTTCAGGCCGCGCGGGCCTGCCTGGTTGTTGGTGACTTTCATGGTCGCCTCCTTAGATGCCGTCGAGGTAGCGGACCGACTTCGGCCGGCGGATGTCGACGCCACCGAGACGGAAGATGCCGGGCACGTCGAATTTGATCGGCCCGGTCTGCCATGCCGGTAGGAACCGGAACGGCATCGGCATGTGGAACTTCAGCACCTCCGGCGAGCGGCGATAGGCCACCATGCGCTTGGTGCTGGAGGCGCCGGCCGTGTCGAGGAAGCCGAACATGCCGCGGATCGTCAGCGGCTGACCCGTCGTCAGGGTGTAGATGTTGTTCTTCATCACCCATTCGAGGATCGTGGTCTGGTTGACCGTATCGATGCGGCGCGTCGAGATGTCGAGCAGCACGGAATACGGCAACAGGATCGTGTCGGCGATCTCCGCCCCCAGCGTGCCGGTGAAAATGCCGGTGATCTGGCCGTTGATGTCGCGGAGGATTTGGTCCGGCGTCTTGGACACGAAGGTCGTGGCCGAGCCGGTGCCGTCCGCCGGTGCCGTTGTTGCCGTCGGGGTCGAGGAGTTGACCAGGCCGGTGAAGCCCTTGCCGCTGTCGCCGACGAACGCGACCTGCTCGATCTTCTCCTCCGCAACACGGCGGGCAGCGCTGGCCTTGTCCGGCGTCAGGTTCATCCCGAGCAGCTGAGCCGTGCCCAATTCTTCGAGATTGTACCCGTAGCCGATCGCCGCCATGGAGACGGTCGTCTCGAACTTCTCGCGGGTCAGTTCGACTTTGGGCACGTCGTGGGCGTTGCCGTTGAACCACTGCGCCTGGCCGACCGAGTCCATCGAGAAGTAGGTGACGGACTGGATCCATTCCGGCGCCGAAGTGTCCACCGGAACCAGCGTGGGATACTGGATGTCCTGGTAGCGGATCGCGTAGACCGTCGGCTCGATGAGCGAGGCCTGACGGATAAGGAAGCTCATCGCAACCTGCTGAGCGTCCTGCATGTTATGTGCGTTCATTGAGATCGCTCCTGGTTAGCCGAGGCGCAGTGCGGCGAGACCGGCACCGGCGGTGCTGGTGTCCCACTGCGCGCCGGCGATGAGGGTGTTGGAGGTCGAGACGTTCGTGAGAACGCCGGTCGCTGGGACGTAATAGACGGGATCACCGACGGCGACGGCGACCGATGCCTGCACGACGATGACGCCCTTCTTCATGAAGGCGCCGGTGTCGTACTGCTCGTACTTGCCGTTGGGCTTCGTGGCGTCGAGCACCGCGATGCCGACGAACTTGACGGTCGCCTCGGAGTCGACGACCTGGTGATCGCCAGTGCCCTGCACCGCGACCTTACCGAAGCCAATGCCCTCAGCGTCCTCGCACTCGCGCGAGACGACGACGGACGGCTCCATGTCGAGGACCATGCCCTCGACCCAGCGGGCATGCTGGGCGTTGTAGGTAGTCTGAATGGCCGGCATCGTTTAGGCCTCCTTCTTCATCTGCCATGCCGACGACAGATGGTCGGTCATGGCCTTGTGAGCGGTTGCGGCGGGCGCGGTGTCGACAGTCTTGAGACCACCAGCGACCACTGTGCGGAACTGATCGGCGCCGCCGGCATCCTTAACTGCGTCCTCGACCAGGATGTCGAAGCGGGCGTCGATATAGGCGTCGGTCTTGTCCGCGATTGCGGCGTCGCCGAGCTTGGCCGACACGGCGGCCTTGCGGATGGCCGCATCGCTGAGACCGTCGGTCTTGACGTCCTTGGCGATTGCCTTGGCCTTGCTGATGAGATCGGCACGGGCCGCGACACGCTTGTCGAGGTCGGCATCGGAAAGCACCTTGCCCTTCAGCCCGTCGATTTCGGCGTCCTTCTTGGCGAGGTCCTTGTCCTTGGCGGCGATGGCGGCGGCGTGATCGGTTGCCAGCGCGGTCAGCTTGGCCGCCGAGGATTCCAGATCCTTCAGCAGCTTGGAAATGGCCTGGGCGCCCTGATCGGTGGTGGTCACCGACAGTCCGTCCACGACCACAGTGCGAAGTGCATCACTCATGGTGATGGTCTCCTTGTCAGTGGTTGAAATCGGGGCGGCGCCCCATGGTCCCACACCGTCGCCGATGCGAGCTTTTGAACCGGCCCGGGCTCGATCAACGAGCGCTAGGTGGTTGATCTTGATCGAGCGCTGCTGCGCGTCATATGCCTCGCCGTCGGCTGTCACACCGGGCGTAAAATCGAGCTCGCAGGTGTAGCCGGCTGAAAGCTCACGCTTGCCATCCACGACCGACTTGATCGCGGCGGCATCCTTGAGGATCAGCGGAAGCATCACCCATTGGCCATCCTGCTTGGCGGCAGTGCTCACCTCGCCGACTGACAGGGCTTTCCAATTCTCGGCACTGACGCCCTCGTCGGGATGATCAACGGTGATGGGAGCATGGGAGAAGGATTGCAGGCTGTCCTGCGCAAAGACCTGATCGGCGGCGCGATAGACCCGCACAACCTCCTGGTCCGGCTTGCCGACCTCGTGGCCGGCATAAAGCTGAATCCCAGTGCGCACAGCGCGCGCGGTGGCGACCAAGTAGCCGTCGGCGGTCTGGCGCGTTCCCGCGACAGATACTTTGTCGGTGAATTGCATGGGAGTTGGCCTCGACTAATGTCCAGTCCTATGCCTGAATAGACTGGGATCTATTGGGAGGACTTCATGGCTTGGTATAAGTATCCGAACTTTCTCGCGCAGCAGAACGGTGCCGAGTTCGATACAATTCATCATCCCGGGCAAAACACACCGATTTCTGGGATTTACAGATGCACCGGGTGTGGCTTGAGTGCGACGTTCGTGGCGGACAAGACAATACCGCCGCAGAACCATCACCAGCACCCAAATGCCAGCCCTATTTCATGGCAACTCATCGTCAAGTCGCACTGGAAGTGATGCCTCTTGGCTACGTCTCCTTCACTTCCTCGAACACTTCCGGCCCCAGAACGATCTTGCCGCGGTAGGGTTCGATCTTGGTCAGATCGACCGCGGCCTTCGTCAGGCTGATGTGCGGCTGATAGTCCTCGAAATCGTGGCTCGCCCCTGCCCTGACGATCTCCTCATGCCGCCAGCAAAGCTGCGATGAGGCGAACATCAGCACGGCGGTCATGTTGCCAAGTGGCTCGACCACGCGCGGCCCGCCTGGCGGGATGAGAAGCTGGCCATTGTTGGCCGGTCCCCATTCCGAGGCATTACCCGCCTTGATCCAGTCGATGGGCGTCCGGCTGTAGACGATGGTGACGTGCAGGTCCGGGACCAAGTCGGGGATGCCCTGTTCACGTGCCCAAGCCTTGATCTCAGCGGCGTTCACGACATCGCGACGGACATAGAGCGTGCGCGGCTCGGCGTCGTTCGCTGCCTTCCGCTGTGGCGGGACATCTGCGTTCTGATTTGCGGCCGCGGCGGCCAGTTCTTCCTCGCTGGGCTCCTGCTCCGCCAGCGTGCCGAAGGTCTCTATCGCCGCTTCCAGGCCGGGCAACGAGCCATCCTCGACGAAGGTGTTGACCAGCGCCTCGCTCAAGGCGTCGATCGGCAACAGCGGGCTTTGGCCATTGCCACCGGCGAGAGCCCGGGCCGCGTCCGCCTTGGCCTTGAACACCGTGGCCTTCTCGGTTTCCGACATGCCCCAGAGTGGCGCCCATTCGTAATAGATGCTGGCGTCGCGCGCGCCCGTCGCCGAGCGGATCAGGCATTCATCCAAGCGATGCATCGCCGGCGTCATCTCGACCTGCTGCATGGCCGAAAGGCGATCGTAATAGTTGCGCAGATCGCTCTCTCCGGTCGCATTCATGCCGGCCGGAGACTGCCCAAGGAGACGGGTTGCCGGGATATCGGCTGCACCGGACACGATCTGGAGGAACCGGTCCAGCACGTCAGGCAGGGTCGCGAAAGACGTCGCCTTGCTCTCGTATTCCTCCTCCTTGTCGAGCATCAGCGTGCCGTTGATGCCCTTGGAGGTGTTCGCCAAGGTGTAGCGCTCGAGGATCTTGCGCTTGTAGTCCTCATTGGCGAGTGAGGCCATGAAGTTGGGAATGCGGATGATGTCGACCTTCGCCTCGAACACCAGTGACGCAATGTTGGCCGAGGTGTTGTCCGCCTGTTTGATCGCCTCCATGACCGAGAGGAGAACGCTGTCACCCCAGACCAGTTCGGACGAGGCGGCGAGGTCCACGTCGGGTTGGGCGTTGCCGGCGAAGATCACCAGGCGGGACGGGTGGATTGCCACCTGCGCATCGGTGCCCGCGGTCAAGTTGTAGACCTTCGGCTTGCCATACCATTCCGAGCCTGGATCGCGATCGATCTCGCCCGTGGACAGTTGGCGGCGCGTCAGCACCGTCAGATATTTGATCCCCGATTTCTTGATCCTGGCGGCCTCCAATGGCTCTGCCAGGTTCGGGTCACCCACTCCGATATGGATGGCTGCTCCGCCCCAGAGACGGGCCTTGACCCTTGCTTCCAGCACTTTGCCGCGGACGTTGAGCCGGTTCTCCTCGGTCTCGATGTCCTCGATCTGGTCGCCATCGCTCTGCCAGTCGCGCCATGCCCGCACGCTGTCAAAGGCCGGGATGTCGACGATCTTCCTGGGCAACCAGGCACCGCGGTACGCGTTGAGTAGCTGGGTGTCATCGAGGATGGGCAAGCCGTAATAGCTGCCGGCCGCCTTGTCGCGGTCCGTACCCAAGCGCGAGACCAGATTGGTCAGGCTATCCCTGAATATGGAAATGACATTCGCCATCAGATATTCGCCAACGTGAATGTCGTGCCGTCCAGCATCAGCTCAGTCAGCGCCCAGACGAGCGCGTCGGCCCGGTCGGGCGAGCCTTCGCCGACATAGCCCTCCGGTGCGATGAGGCACATCTGATCTTCCAATTCTGGCATCGAACCGACATGACTGACCCTGCCTTGCTCATAGAGCGCCGCGACCGGTTCCGCCCTGGCCACCTTGCCCCGGCTGGCGGTCACTTCCTTGTAGGGAATCGTTGGATCGATCGTCTTGATGACGTGCTCAACCATGGCACCGCCGAAATTGCGCTCTGCCACGACCCTGTCGGCCTTCACCTTGTCTGGCGTCCGCGACCAGCGGCCATGATATGCATCGACAGATCGACGCCCCCAGCCGTCAGGAGATAGCTTGCATGTCCTGTCAGCCAAGACATAAGCACGTCCATCAACACCCTTGCCGGCCACGACAATGCCGATCTCATCGCCGTCATCGCTTTGCCCCTTAGTGCCGGATGGGTCGACCGCAACCACAACTCGTTGCAGGTCTGGGAAGTCGCGGACGCGGTTCTTGTCAATGGCATCGCGGGTCCACAGCGCGCCGGGAAGATCGTCGAGGATCTCGGCGTTTAGTTCCTGGCGGCCGAGCCTTGTGCCCTCGTATTTCGCCACCACTTGAGTGAGGAACGATGGCGCCAGATTGTCGGCGTTTTCGAACGTGCTGCCCTTCGTCACGACGGTAGAGGGAGAGTTCAAAATCTCCTTCAACACCGGGATCGGCCGGGGCGTCGTGGTGATCACCTGTTTCGGTGCATTGCCGAGGCGCAGGCCGAACTGCAACTGATCCCAGGTTTCGCGAGCATACCGCCATTTTGCGAGTTCATCGCAAAATGCGGCATCATGCTGCGGACCGCGTAGCTGATCCGGTTCGACTGCGTTGTACAGTGTTGCGACCGCGCCATTCGGCCAGGTCAGGCGACGTTTCGACGGCTCGTAGAGCGGCCGGAAATCGGCCGGGTGAACCGAGAGTATTCCGCTGTCACCCTCTACCAAGACATCGCGAGCATCGGCTGCGGTTTCGGCAACGATAGCAATCCGGCCGTGTGTGCCGCGGGAGAGCGGCGTCGCGCCACATGCAATGCTGCGAACCCACTCACTGCCGCATCTGGTTTTGCCGAAGCCTCGCCCAGCAAGGACGAGCCATGTGAGCCAGTCGCCGACGGGGGCCAGCTGGTTAGGCCTACCCCAGAACTGCCAATCGTACTCCAGATCGGCGAGATCGGCTTCGGTTAGGTCACTAAGAACCGCTTCCCTTTCCTTGGCGCTCAGCGAGGCCAGCGAGACGGCTAGCGATACGTTCACGCGCGGATACCTCTACCTGTACTGGTCCGCCGCCAGGCGCCGAAATCTCAGTCGACACACGGTCCTTGAACTTGTCGGGACGGCGGGCCTTGAGCAGGAAAATGGTCAGGGTGTCCGAATACTCACGGATTTCACCGACACGCTTGCCCCCTTGATAGACTGGCTTCTGCACCCCGTCACGGGCGCGGCGGTGAGCTTCATCCTCGAGGCGGTCGGTTCCCTCGTCGACAGCTTCGTCCCACATCTTGCGGAATTCGTCATCGGCATCGCGCCATTCGTATGCGGCGGTGCGTGAAATCCCGGCGTTGATGCAAGCCGCGGTGACCGACTGACCATCCCGAAGCGTGTCGAAGAAGGCCGCTTCTTTTTTAGGTGTTCGGATTGTCGGCTTTGCCATGGGCGATCAGACGCCGTTTGGCGCTCCTATGTGGCGCTGCTTGTCTGTGAGCACCAATAATGTTTTAGGTACGGGATAGCCGGGAGGGTAGAACAGAATGCCAACTTATCCAGTCAGAATTGGCTCCGCGAGCACCACGGACAGCGTGCCTACAATAAACCTCCGCTGCCCGCGATGCAGGCACGAAGGCGCGTTCCATTCAATTCATGCCGCAAAGGATGTGCTCTGGGAAAATATTGAAAAGGTCAACAATGCGCCAGTATCGGTCGGCCGATCGGCGATTGGCATGCGACAGTGCCCAAACGAAGAATGCAGAGGTTTTATCTTCGTCGTCTTGTTCAAAGGCAAGCTTATTGAGTCATTTCCGCCGCAAGTCATCGATTTCGACGCTAGCAGTTTACCGCCCAAGATACTGTCAAGCCTTGACGAGGCTATCCGATGCCATAGTGCCGGGTGCTTTCGAGCGGCAGCATTGATGGTCCGACGAGTATTGGAAGAACTATGCGACGACAAATCGGCAACCGGAAATAATCTTAAGGCGAGGATTTCCGCGCTGAGCTCGACCATCGTCGTGCCGCCCGATTTGTTGGCAGCAGCAGATGAGTTGAGGCTATTGGGAAACGACGCAGCACACATCGAAGCACAAGTTTATGATGCAATAGAGGCGGAAGAGATCGAGGTCGCGATCGATTTGGCCAAGGAGCTCCTTAAAGCTGTCTACCAATACACTTCATTGGTTGCGAGGATGAAGGCGCTTAAAAAGCCATCGGTTCCATAAGTCAAAAACGCTTCGCAAACGGGGAGCGGTGACGCTCTCCCCTATGGCCCGGCGAGTATTCCCTCCGATGGAGGTCCGCTACAGAACAGCCAAATCACCTGACCGGAGATGATAAATCATCTGGGCCAAAGCGCAAGCGATGTTCATGCTGCGTTCTGCCGCGCGTATGGCTCGATATCGTCGGCGTCGAACTCGGCCGCGACCAGGCGTCCGAACAGTTCGATCATGCTCTTGACGGTCCCGCGCCCGGTGACGCCGACCACCTCGCCATGGAAGCCAGCGAGCATATGCGTATGCTGCCAGTCCTGCTTGACGCGGATCGCCTGGCCTTCCGGGAACGTCATCTGGATCGTCTCCCTCCGGGTCTTGCCTTCCAGCTTGCGCTTGATCCGCGATTCCTTCGTGTCATCGAACTCGAGCTCGGCCTCGGCCCGCATGTAGCGTTCGACATCGCCGGTCGGCACCTGCCAGGGTTTCCCGAACTCCCCATCATAGCTGAGCAGCCGGCCGAGCCCGTCGCAGTCCTTGAGGTACTCACCATTCGCCGACGGCAGCGAGACGAAGATGTAACCGGTGAAGAGCGGGAAGCGCCGCACAATGCGCGCGTTCGTCCGGTGATGGATGATCTCCTTGCGCATCCGCGGATAGTAGCACTGGAAACCTTCGTCGCGGATCGATCGCTCGGCGATGATCTCGTCCTTCCGCTCTTCCGGAATACCGATGCGATCCTTGGCCGTGCGGGAGCCGCCGGGGCCGATCTTGGCGATGAACCACTTTGCTGAATTGCTCATGACCGACCTTTCACGATTTTGGTTTGCTCAAGCTTCGAAACGTCCTGCCGTGGCCGCTTGAGCGCGTCGATGCGCTGCTGCTCCGCTTCGTTCAGGCCGAGGTGCGGCAAGCCCTGGCGCCTTGCGGCGCCTGCGGTGACGGCCTCAGCCAAGGCAGCGACACGTTTCCGGACGGCAGGATCCTGCCGTTCCATTTCGATCAAGTGGCGCTTGTGGTCGTCTGTGGCGCGCTCGATCAGCTTCGATGCCTCAGTTCGCAGCGCAGCCCGTTCGGACAGGAATGGCGTCATGATCGCCCTCGCCCGCCTAGCGAACTCGGCACACGTCGGCATGAACTGGCCGGTGTGATTTTCGACGCGGCCGGCGAGGAAGTCGTTGCAGGCCTCGGATATCGACCATCCAGGTAGATCGCAGCAGGCTTCCCGGAAAGCCTCGGCCATCTCGGCATGAACGATCCCGGGCTGATCGCGGAACTGACGAAACATGCGCAGCACCACGGCACCGATGTCGCCCGGCTCGCACGACTTGGTGAGGGCGTCGATCTCACTGACACGACGAGCGATTTCCCGAGCGCGACGCCTGTACCGCTCGGGCAGCTTGTCGAACTGATCCTGTGGCACAAGTTCAGCCATTGGCGAACACCTTCCTGATCTCGTCTTCACCCGTTTTTTTTCGCGCATCGCGCGCCGAAAAAGCGTTAGCTTTTTCTATTCTGTTATCTGGTTCTGTATGGCTTACGTTTGGCTGCTTTAAGCCTTTGTTTTTCCTTGGGCATCGCGCGTTTTCGCTCTGTTTATCTCGGTGCGATCTCAAAGTTTCCAACTCGATAATCGCGCGATAATTTGAAATTGCCGCGCCATTTACGGAGATTTTTCCGAGCGAAATGAGGGCTGATCGGATGCCATTCCACTTGCGAACGGACAGCCCGAGCAGCCCCGCGATGTACCGATCGTTGTCCGGGAGCGCGCCGCCCTGCATGTAGATGAGGTCGAGCAGTAACCCGTATGCAGCCTTGACCTCGAACGGCATTCCGATCGTGCCTTCGATGAAGTCGCGCGGGTATCGCTTATAGTAAGGCAGGCCGTTCACTACCCTGCCCTCCGATCGGCGCGAGCGCCTTCCTTGGCCAGTGCAAGCGTACGATAGACGGCGTCCTCGCGGCAGCGCAACGCGTCGGCGATGTCCTTCGTATCGAACTGCCCTGACGCCCATAGAACGATTGCAGCGTGCGCCTGGGCGTCGCGGAGATAGGCCGCTGTGGATGGATCGTAGTCGAGCGCTTTCATGCGGCGCGCTCTTTCTGCGGTTCGACGGCGATCTGCTCGACCATCTCGATGCGCCGCCCGACCCAACGAGCTACGTTGACCGCCCAACTGTTTCCAAGCGCCTTGTACCTGGGGCCGTCGGCGGCTGGCTTGCCGCGATAGGGAACGTCGGTGTAGCCATCAGGAAAGCCCTGCAGGCGTTCGCATTCGACAGGCATCAGCCGGCGGACAGCCCAGCCTTGCTGCACATAGGTGGTCTGCTTCATGCCAGGTTCGGCTGCGAGAGCGCCGACAATTTGCCCATCGCCATCTTGCAGCCTAACTTCGTCACGGCTGTTCTGGGCAAAGGCGACAGCTGTTGGCTGCCCGCCACCTGACTTGCTGGGGATCGTCAAGGTGGGGCTAAGGTCTTCAGCCCATTTGGGTTCCTGCTGCGTTGAGAGGCCATAGGCTACGGCTTGCGTCACCTGCCTCGCCTCGAGCGTGTAGGCGGCGCCGTCTTGCCTGGCGTCGACGCCATCGGGACCAGCGCTAGGGTTGTCGGATATGGCGCGCTCTTGAATGGCTATAGGCACGATTGGCGTCCCCCGCCCCGTCCCATCCTCGCCGGCGTCGAAGCCTTCGGGCCGAAGGCTGTGCGCAACCAGTCCAGCGGCTTCCGGGAAGCCGCTATGCGCATCGCCGTTGCTGGTCAGTGTTTCCGAGACTTGGTGCGTGATGAAGGTCTCGCTTTCGAAATCAAGACGGCCATGGGGGCCACCGTGAGCATTGACCGCCGTCGCCACCTCAATCGGCCCACGCTGGTTATTGCCTCCATACCCGACAGCAACTACGGGATCCTGCCCGCGCGTCTCTCCCGCGCGCTCTACGCCCCGGCCACTTGCTGTAAGGCTTGAGACAACATCGGTGGCAGTTCCTTGCCCCGCTTCTCGGCGCGGCGGAGAATTCCCGAGCACGCTTTCGGGCTCAGAAAGTACCGCTGCGGCACGTCGCCAGTCTCCAAGATATCCGACAACGAAGACACGGCGGCGTCGTTGCGGGACGGCACGAGGGAACCCGTCCACTCGGACATGCTGCGCGTCCAGCACCCGGAAGGCCCACCCGTACCCCAGTTGCCCCAGGCCTCCGAGGAAGGCAGCGAAATCCCGTCCTCCGTCGGATGACAGGACGCCAGGCACATTCTCCCAGATGACGTAGCGAGGCCGGAATTTATCAACGACTGCAAGGAAGGTGAGGCTGAGGTTTCCTCTTGGGTCAGCAAGGCCCTTGCGAAGGCCAGCGACCGAGAAGGACTGGCACGGGGTGCCTCCACAAATAAGGTCAATTGTCCCAAGGTCAGGCCACTCCTTGAATTTGGTGATGTCGCCAAGGTTCGGGACATCGGGATAGTGGTGCGCGAGAACGGCAGACGGAAACGCTTCGATCTCGGCGACCGCGGCGGCTTTCCAGCCCATTGGCGCCCACGCGACAGATGCCGCCTCGATGCCACTGCAAAGACTGAGGAATCTCATGCCGCCTCCGCCAGAAAGTTCTGCTCGCGGTTCGTCAGCCGCGCCTCATGGTAGGCGCAATACGGCTTACAGAACTCGACATGAAACCCGCAGCAGAGCATGTCCGGACCGGTTTTCTCCTCGAGGTCGGAACTCAGCGGCGCGCGGCACCGGTTGGGCAGGCAATCGAGGAATCGTATTGCTGCGAAATGGGGCTGGCTGGCTATCGCCGGTCGGCCTGTCGAAGGGGATTTGAGGCGAAACGCTTCGCCATCCCGGTCGATCTCCTCGATCGCCGAGATGAATAACCTACCCGGAAGCTGGTATGGCGCGGGATATCTGGCCGCTACACGGCCCTTTGCCCGAGGCGGCGCGGAAGGCTTGGGAGCACGGGCTGCCTTCGGGATCTTTGGCAGCGACTGTTTGCGCGGCCGCCGCTCGGAGCGCGGGCCTGTTGCGTTGGCGAATCCGATCTTCCTCAGCGTCTGGTTTCGGCGGACAATGCCGATGATCGCGTTCCGCGTGAATACGATCCCACGTTCATCGCCAAACCGCTTGGCGATGCCGGATGCCGCCAGGCCCTCTTTCAGGAGTTCGGCGATCCTTTCAATGTCGGAGCGAGTGTAGCTGGTCATGCTGCCACGCTAACCTCGACGTCGTCGGCGTCCTGATCGATGGAGAACATGCCCTCTTGGGCGGGCGCCGCAATGTTCCCGCCAAGTTTGGCGTTCTCCAGATTGCGGACGGCCTGTCGAAAATAAGCCGCTTTGGTATCGGCGCCTATGCCCTTCCGGCCCTTGGTAACCGCGGACCAAACTTCGCTACCGACCCCCATGAATGGGGTGAGGATCGTCTCCCTTTCATTGGTCCGCATCTGAATAAAGCGGTCGATCACATCTAGCTGGAGCGGGTGAACATGCTTTTCATCGTCGGGATCCTTCGCGTCGACATATGGGAGGACACGTCCCATGCGGATGTCATCCCAGATCGACGAGGCGTACCGGCGCCATATCCAATGCGAGAATTTGTTCTGCTTCTGACCGCCGCTAAACCCCCGAAGCCGCCGAACATCGACCGGCATTTTGCTGTCGTCGCCGGCATACTCCAGAAAGCCCGTTGGATGAGCCACAGGAACAGGGTTTTCACCTCGCTTCCGAAATATGAGGAGGTAGTCGGCTGATGCCACTCCACAGTGGACGCTGTCGTCGACCGCGGTTTTGTGCGCCAGGTTCTTTTGCATGGTCCGGTTGCGGACCCAAAGCGGCTCTTTCCAGATCGCGTGTCGGCAGATGAAATCGAAACCCATGCGCTGATGAATCCGGATGATGTCTCCGGGGAAATCGATATACGCGTCAGACCCGGTATTGCCGGTTGGGACGTCCATGCAGTGAACCGCAGAGCAACGCCCCCGCAGCGTGATCCTCTCGACCTCTCGCACCACGTACTCATAGTGCTCGAAGAACTGGTCGTAGTTCCGGCAATTCGACAGGTCGCGCTCATCGCTGGAATAATTGTACAGGCCGCCGAAGGGCGGGGAATACACTGTTCCATGCACCGATTGGGCCGGCAGATCCTGCATTACATTGATGCAATCGTCATTGTAGATCGCGTACGTGTCGGTGATTACGCTATCGGCGTCAGCCATGACGGCACCTCGATTTTTCTAAGGGAAGAATGCGCCATCGTCACCGAAAGCGAGTTGTTCATTTCGGAGATGAGGTTTCCGAACATAGCCTCAGCCTGCCCAGCTTTGCGCTTGCGGTTTTCGATGACCTTGCGCTCGCCCTCAGTCATCACCGTGTCGACGACGACTTCCTTGGTCTGGCCGAAGCGCCAGCACCGCCGGACGCCCTGATAATATTGCTCGTAAGAGTGCGAGGGAAAATCCACGACATGCGCGCAGTGCTGGAAATTCAGCCCCAGCGCCGCGATCCTGGCCTTCGTGACGAGCACCCGAAACCCGCCATCAACGAAGTCCATGAGGCGCCCTTCCTTAACGTCGTCTGATTGAGATCCCGAAACCTGCTTGGCGCCGGGAATCATCCGCTCGAGCAAGTCGGCTTCCTCATTGAATTGGCACCACACGATAGCGGGCCGATCATGGCTTGCGAGCTCGGCGGCGCGCTCGCAGCGCGCCTTTATGGTGCGCTTCTTTTCCTCACGCTGTTCCGGGAGCGTGGAGGCGGGCGGGTTGAACAGCCGCCAGCTGGCGCAATTATTGTCCTCAACCAGATGCTCGTTTTCGATCAGCGCCGGCAGGACAAACCGACCGTCATCAAACCCGAGATCGGAAGGCTTCCGGATTGCGCGCGCCCAAGAACATACCCAGCGCCAGAACGGCAATTCGGCATGCCCCTTGAAGCGCCACTTCGGGGCCTCGCCGTACATGCGCCGTGTCGCGCTGTTGTTCTGGTCGTTTTTGAAAAAGCGGTTGAGCATGTCCATGTAGCCCATGTACCCAAGGGCCTCGGACGAAGTGCCAAGCTCCATGTAATCGTTCGGCGCCGCAGTAGCTGTTTCCAAAAGCCGATACGGCACTTTGCGCATGAAATCCGTGATCTCAGCCTTTCGAGATCCGTCGAAGGACTTGAGGATCGAACTTTCGCCGCAAATGACGCCGGCGAAGTCCGAAGCATTGAACGCGGCAAGGCGTTCGTAATTGGTGACCGTCAGCTTTGCCGGGATAGACCCATCGCTAGAACGGGCGGCTTCGATGCCGAATTTTGCAGCCTCGCGAACAGACTGCGGCGCCACCGCAAGTGGGTTGAGGTACAAGACTGGCCGATTGGTGTGCTCGATGACATTTTGCGCCCAGACCAGCGCCTGGACCGTCTTGCCAAGTCCGCAATCCTCGAACAGCGCTGCCCTGCCCTTGCTTACGGCATAGGCGACCATCGCTTGCTGGAAGTCGAAAAGCTGGGACGGCATAAACGTCGGCTCGAAACCGCCGTCCGCGCCATCGTGAGCCTTTCGCGAGAGAAAAGCGGAATAGTCGGGGACAATCGACATCCTACCTACTCCGCAGCCATGGCTGGAAGGTACTGCACCACACGGGCGTCCCTGAGCGGGAAGGCGAGCGCGACCCGTGTATCATCCCGCGGGTCGGTCAGAACTCCCGTTGCGTCGTGGGCAACGAAGCCGAATCGGATCATCTCGCAATCGAACGAAGACAGCACCGAGGCCAGAAGGTCGACTGCATAAACAATCTGGAAATCAGCACCTTCGTAGGCGACTTCGTCATCAGCGTTCTGCCCTGAAGAGGACGCCGAAAACGACGCCAAGCCATCTCGGCCGATGATCAACACAGAACTCGCAACTAGGCCCGCTCGCTTGACCGCCGCCAGAAACTCGACGCGATCTATAAGAATGGCTTGGGTTGAGGCTGGGATAAGGTTCCGAACCTCTGGATAGGTAGCCTCGATCAATTTCGAGGCGATAGTTTGAGTGCCAGAGCTCAGCCGGATGAACGTTTCGGTCACGACTGCGTCAACGTTCTCCTGCCACGCCGGTATCTCGAAAGGAGGAACGATGACATCGAAAATTCGGCTGCATGGCGCTGAGAGCATCGACAACCGATGTGTGTCCGTAGCGCAGAAGTAGACTGCCCCGTTTTGCGACCGCCACGACACGCCAGTGAGGTAGTAAGCCCCTCGCGGGTCGATGACCGCAAACGCCACCTCCTTTGTCACGCGGGTCAGAAGTTCGCCTGGCAGAGTGAAGGTTTCGCCCTTCTCGCTGTCCAACATGGGCAGAATCGGGAAGTCTGATGCCGGCATGACCGGAAGCACAAAACGCTGCTTACCGCACACGACACGTGCTTGCCTGTCATCCGCGTCGATAAAGACTTCTGAACCGGCAGACGCATCAATGGTCTTGCGCAGAAGTTCGACCGGCAAGCACACAGAGCCCGGCCGATCGATCGCTGACGGGAACATCTGGCGCGCTGATTGTTCGCAATCGGTCGCGACCACCGTGACTGCACCATCGGACGCGTCGATCCTAACGTTCGCCAAGATGGGAATTTTGGGGCCGCGCGCCGCGTACTTTCCAACGAATGTCAGTGCGGCGAGGATCTTCTCGCGTTCAGCAGTGAAGCGCATTATGCAGCCTCCTGCATCCGGCCGGCGATGAGCCTCTGCCGCCCGCTCAGCGAGCCCAGATCGGGATAGGTGTCGAACAAGAGGCCGTAAGCCCGAATCGCATGGGGCGACGTACGCGCCGCCTCGGCAACGAGGTCGGCGATCTCTGCCAGTTCATCCGGGCTTTCCGGATCAGGCATAGCATCGCGCTCGATCAACTCGTGGACCAGATCCGCCGCCGAGAAGTCACTCAAGTCCGCGTCGGGCGCGCCAAATCTCTCGGTGTACTCCTCCTTGATCTCAGAGTCGGTGAATTCGTCGATGGTAGGCATGCGTGTCCTCCTCGTGATGGGTCATTCCGCAGCCTCCAAGATCTCGGAAAGCTGCCTTGAGATTTCAGCCAGCCTGGCGCGCTCGATGATCGGCGCCGCCCACTGGCGGGTTGATGGAACTGCTTCGGCGAGAAAGGCCGGACCAAAGGCTGAGATCATCGAAGCGAGATGCTCGCCGGATGGTCTGGTCTGGCCTGATATCCACTTCTCGCAAGTTGAAACCGTCGCGCCGACGACGCTGGCAAGATGCGCCGCTGTCGACGTCGGAAAGGCGCGTCGCGCGAACCGGCAAAAGCCGTCCATGTCGAGCCGCAAAGTTTTGTGGTCGAAGGTCGAAGACATTCTGTGGTGCCCCATGCTGGATTGAAGTCCAGCTATCGGGGCGAATTCGCGGATAACCGTGGAGCCCGCGTGATGGCGGTCCCAGGTAGGATTGAGCAGCATGAAAGGTCCCCACAGACACATTACAAACAGTGAGTTTTGGACAGAACAGGACAGACGAGATGCCGCGCGCTTGCTTGCAGGCTTGGACGCGCGGACGAGATTGAGGGCGGCGAACGACAATGTTCATGCTGCCTCCCTCGCGATGGCGATAAGGCGGCGCAACTCCGCCTCAGCCTCGGAACGAGTGGCACCGGTGGCGAATGCGCCGGTGTGAGGATCGCGAGCGGTCCAAGTGCCGCCAGACGTGCAGATGATGACGAAAGCCGCGCTCATGACCGCACCGCGTCGATTACGGTCTGAATGACGCCCCAGCACCAAACAACGGGGATCATCACCGGCCAAAACATGGCGAGCACGACGGTACCGATGGATAGTCGGCCGTCGCCAATTTCATGGGCGTACTGGACCGCTAGCAGCGAACCTACGGCGTAGAGGTAGATTGCAAGACCGCTCATGCTGCTGCCCTCCCCCGCTGCCGTGCCACGGCGGCGTCATTGGCGCATTTGGCGCAGGAGGCTTGGCTATGCGACCAGCGGCAAGACTGCGGCTTCTGGCAATCTGGATTGGGCGCCGGCGATGGTGCCTTCTTGAGGAATGCCGGGACATCGGCATCGGAAATGGTGACGGCTTGCTCGGAATGGCCCCGTATAGGCCCGTCCTGACCAACGACGGCCTTCTGAGGACCGTCATTTTTTGCGCGAGCAGCTTCCGAGTTTGGTTTGCTGGGCTGGCCGTCAGCAGCCCCCGAAGTGGCGTGGTCAGGTATCTCGGAATTATCGGCCGGCGCCGCGAGGGGATCGGCGCCGGCCTCCACTGTTGCAGCCAGGGCTGGGGAAGCGGACGCTGCAACAGGGTTGGAATTGGTGGCCGAAGCGGAGGGAGGAGGTTCCGCCCCGGCCTTATCCGTCGTCTCTGGGGAGGAGGTCAGATCGGACGAATTGGCATCGGAATTGGAATGCAGCGACTTTTCGCCCTCACGCGCTGCCAGCGAGGTTTTGCCCTTACTCGGGCCGTCGAACGTGTTGGCATTGTCGGCATCGGTTACATCTTCGCCTCCTGTGTTGGCGCTTCCGCTGCCCTTTTCATGGGTGCGAGCCGGAGGACTTACGCGGCCTGCGCTGGGGTCAATCCGACCGGACGCCTTGCCGTCGGAATTCTGCTCAATGATCTCGCCGGTTTCCGGGTCGTGAGGGGCGGTGGCGAAACCGTCGGATTTCGCGCTGGAAGCCTTGGCGACCTTAGATTTTGGGGTGGTGCTCTTCGGCTCCTCGTGCACGTGCACGCGAGAGGCCCCCGTCAGAGCTTCCCAATACAGGTCGAATATCGCGTTGCGCTCCTCGCGCTCGGCGCTGTCGAGCTTGCGAGCTGCGACACACTGGCGAACAGCCTTCACGTCGAAGCCAACGCCGCGCGCTTCCTTGTAGATCTCGGACTTATCGGCGTTGAGCGTTTTGATTTCCTCCTCGACGCGCTCGATGCGCTCGATGAAGGCGCGGAGCTGGCCGGCGGCAACTGTCTGGCTAGTTTCGGTGATGTCGGTCATGCTGCGCGCTCCGGCACGGCGCCAAATATGTCCGCCAAGTCAGATCGCAGTTCATGAGGGGGGATACCCGTCGCCTTGGAGACGGCCCCAACGCGATCGGCCGGAACTTGATCCCACATCGATATCGCAGATGGAGACACGCCTATCGCTACGGCAAGTTTGGTGGCCCGACCGCGCTCTCCCGCCAGATATGCTTTCAGCTTTTCCATGGCGCCTATTTAAGCCCCACTGAAATTTCAGTCAAGCTGATTTTTCAGTGGGGCTTTATGGAATGGCGCTTCGTGGCCAGCGATCATTAAGAATGCAGAAAACGATCCCCGGGCTTGCGGTCCGAACATCCGTGAAAGAGCGACGCGTTGCGCGCGGTTGGGGCCAAGAGGAATTGGCCGCCAAGGCGGGCATGAGCACAACGACTATTCACAACCTCGAGGCGGAGAAAAACGGATTCACGGACAAGTCTCTGTCTGCAATTGCTGAGGCTCTAGGCTGCACGCCCGCCGAATTGTTGCTGCCTATCGACGCCACGCCACCTCACGTAATCCGCGGCGATGCGCAAATATTATCTATGCTCGCTCGGATCGAAGGACTCACCAGCAAGGATATCGATGTGGCCTTCGGTGTGATCCAGCTTGCCTTGGCTAAACGGGGCGGATGAGGACCAACGGTATCGTATGGTCAATCTGCACTTGCCACTCTCCGCCATGAAGAAGGGCCATCGCTGTTGATATTTCGGCGGCCTTGCGTTTTATGACCATGTAGGGGTCCATCGGCGGGCCGGCGCCGGCCAAATCGCGGAGGTCGGCTACTATCTGTTCGTTCCGCGTTTTGTAGCGCGGCTTGATCCGATGCCTGATGGCCATCGGCCCCTCCCCAGGTCAGATCCTTTCCATCTCGCGAACTTCGTCCGGCACCGCGCCGAACGCGTCGATCAGCTTGGCATCCTCCCACTCCCCAGTCTTCGGGTCGCCTTCCCGCTGAAACGCAACAACGAGAGCTTTGCGCACAGCCAGACGCTGCGCCACCGCTCGAGCATGCGCTGTGCTGTTGGCCTGGATCGGACTATCCGCCTGCAGCTGCCCACGCTTACCCGCGATGAAAGATTGGACGACGTACATAGCACTCAATTTCGCCTCCTTAGCTTATGGTTAGGCCGATAGGAAAGCTGTCCTATGACGCGGAGTCAATGAGCGATCGCGGTGTCCGCCTAGCGAGGCTCCTGACAAGTACCTTCAGGAGTGATTGGCACTTTGAGACTAAGCGAACAATGCCAACGGTAGTTGGCGCGCCGAGCCCATGCAGGTAGAGCAGGTTATAGGTGATCACCTGCACTTTTTTTATTGACCCGCACCACCTGCATGTTGTACGTCGGTCAGCACCACCTGCATGTTGCCAAGCCGACCAGCAAAGGATCGAAATATGAACTCCCTCGAAAAGGTTCTTGCGAACCACCAACGAGCTGTCGAAGAAGGGCACGTCTCGACGGGTGATTTGAGATACCGTTCGTATGCGGTCTCGACGCTCCGCGGCGGCGTCGGCAAATCAACGATTACGTTCAATCTCGCTTACGAACTGTCGCAGCAGCGCCCGCTCCTGCTCGCCGACATGTGTGCTCAATGCAACTTGACTGAGAACTTGATGCGGGACCAAGATCCTGAAGTGACCGTTATGGAAACGCTCCAGCCAATCCTGCTGGGGCCGGCCTTCGGCACCGCGCCTAGTGACGCGTCTTACCGCGTGTCCACTTATTGCGACTCTTTCAAGACATCGAAGCCAAGCTTTTTGATGCCAGGGAACGCAGAACTGTTCGCCTTCCCATCTATGCTCTATCAGCAGCTTCAGACGGCGCACGCGCAGAAGAACATCTCGGCCGTCAAATCGCTGCTCGAGAGCCTTAAGACGGCGATGGATAGGGAAGCTGCCGAGAAGAAGGCTGAAGGTATACTGATCGACACGAGCCCGTTTTACGCTGGCGGCACGCACTTGGCGTGGTGTGCTGCCGACGCGGTAATCATTCCCGTTCGCGTTGATGAGCATTCTCTTGATTCGCTCGAATTGACGCTGGACCTTTTGGACAACCCTACGAAGGACTTTGGCGTCTGGAACGAGCGGGCCGGCGGTCGTTCGGCGCCGCGCGTCGCAGCTATCGTGATGACAATGGTCGGTTCCAAAAGCCAGTTGCGTGCCACACCAGACCGCGCGTCGCGTATGTATATTGAGCGCGCAATTGAGATCGCAGAGAAGCACGCATCCCTATTCGACTACCCTGATCCTGCAGACGCTTTCGTTGTAACGGACGACTTCGTTTCAGCTGGCCGTATCAGCGGGGCCAAAAGCATCCCAATATCGAAACTGAAGATCGGCAGTTTTCACAGCGTCGAGGGCAAGAGACTTCAGGTGAACTCATCCGCCCAGCGATACCAGCGCGAGATCGCCTATTTGGTCAGCATCCTCTAGCGCCCCTCCCTTGCCCAGGAGGCTCCTGCTCGCTCGCCTTCAATCCACAACCAGCCCGCTTCGGCGGGCTTTTTGTTGCGCGTGATTCGGCCGTGGCTCATCGCGGCAGAACAATTTTTTCAGTCCCACTGATTTTTCAGCTTGACTGATTTTTCAGTGTGACTTAAATTCCTCATCAACACCAGATGAGGACCGGCAATGAACACCCACTCCCTCGACCTTACCCGCGACGGCCTGATTTCGGCCCTATCGACCAAGCCCGGCCTGCTTCGCCAGACCAACCCTGAATTCCTCCGCGACGTGATCGCGATGAAGCGCGAGCGCGGCGATACGGACATTGCGGATTTCACGAAGGTCTGCCGCGAGTTCGGTTCGGGCGTCAACGCCACGGTCGGCGGCGCCGCTTGGGCGATGCGCCAGTGGGTTGCCAAGCGCAAGACCTGGATCAGCGAAGAGCAGCACGCCCGCCGCATCGCCTTCCTTGCCGATCTGGATGCTGTGATCGCCGGCACGTTCGGCGTCGAATTCAAGGCGGTCGCGTGATGAACATTGGAGAATTCCCCGAAGGCATGTGCGCCGAGCGCAAGCCGATCTGGCATCGAAACGGGATGACGCAGATGAACACCGCAACAAAGCTCAAGAAGGGTGACACGGTTTTTTACCGGACGAACGGATGCGTCTTCCGCGCTCGCGTCGAGCGGCTTCACCGCGACGGCACTGTGACCATCGAGACGCTGTTTTCGGTGGGTGAGGACGGCGCCGATCTCCACGGCTTCTATGGCTACAAATATCGCACTGGCGCCGACCGCTTCCACACAACAGCGGCGCTCGCGCTCGCCTCCTAAGCCACCTCACCCCCGCCCTCACCCCGCAAAGCCGATAGGCAAGAGACAAGGGAAACGACAGATGAACGCGGCAGCACTGAAATATTCGGACGTGAAGGCCGGTGACAGGCTGATCGCTGATGGCGGCTTTGATTGCATCAAGGCGAATGAGGTTCTGACCGTACGGTCCTCCGTCCTTGGCAGTCTCTATGTCCCTTGCGGTTGTGGAAAGCACTTTCTCGACGGCCAAGAAGGCGACGACGGAAAGCTTATCGGCTTCAGGCGCGGATAGCACCTCTCCAAAGCAAATACCCCCATCAACCGGACAGAACGCCATGAACGCCGCCCTTCGCAAAGTCATCGCAGAAAGCGCGGACTTCCGCATTGTCACCAAGATTTTCGGCGGCACTCTCGGCCCGGAATACACCGTCGCCGCTGGTGGCCGGTACTATCGCGTCGGCCAACTCGCGCTTGACCAGTTGAAGCGCGGTATCCCTGCCGAAGACCTTGATCTGTTGGAAGTCGATCCTGAGACGGATGAGGCTCTGTGATGGACGACGCTCTCACGAACGTTTGCAACTGGCTGGCTGATCACCCTCGCATCATTGCCGTGCTTGTCATCGCATCGATCTTGTTCGTTGCCGCGATCGACGTGCCGGCCTGAAATCACAACCGAAAGGGAAGAGACATGACCAAAATCATTCGCACGAAAACCAAGGCCCACGGCGGCATCACCGCAGCCGAAAAATCTCTGATGGATGAGCATTCAAAGCTCTGGATTTCGCGTGCCATGCGTACCGCGCCAATCGAGCCGGACAAGATCATCCCGGCAATCGAAGGCATCTATGCTGCCGCTAACCTAAAGGCGCCACGCGTCGTTATCGTTCCTTCGCCTGTGGTCATGGCGTTTGCCTACGGCGCGTCAGCAGCGATCTGGTATGCTCGGAAGAACGCCACCGACGCCGCCACCAGCGCCGCCACCCGCGCCGCCACCCGCGCCGCCACCGACGCCGCCACCAGCGCCGCCACCTACGCCGCCACCTACGCCGCCACCTACGACGCCACCTACGATTCGCTCGCTGCGCTCGCTTGCTATGATATGGCCGGCGAACTCGGCATTGAGAGCGCGAAACGCTGGTGGACCGTCTACCAAGGCGGCAACATGTGGGCGGGCTATGACTGCTACCTAACAGCGTGCCGCGACATTCTCGGGCTGGAGTTGACCAGCCATGCCGGCTACGCCTTTTGGGAGCAAGCGGCAATCCATGGCGGCTTCCGCGTCATGCACGAAGAATTCTGCATGGTTTCGGACTTCCCCGAAGTCCTGCGTGTTGACGATCAGAACAGAGCCCATTGCGAAAGCGGTCCTTCGCACCGCTGGAGGGATGGCTGGAGCCTCTATCATTGGCATGGGGTGAATATCCCGGCTGAGTGGATCGAAGACAAGCAAAGCCTCACGGCCAAGATCGCGCTGACCTGGACCAATATCGAGCAGCGCCGCGCCGCAATCGAAATCGTCGGCTGGGCTCGCATCCTTCGCGAACTCAACGCCAAGGTCATCGACGCTGATGGTGATCCGCAGATCGGCACACTCGTTGAAGTGACGCTGCCCGACCTGTCACGCCCTGCTCGCTTCTGTCGCGTCACATGCGGCACCGGGCGCGAGTTCGCCGTTGGCGTTCCTCCCGAAACCGAAACGGCTTTGGCTGCGCAAGCATGGATGCAGGGCGTCCATCTTGCGGACTTCATCCGCCCTGAAATCCGAACCTAACTCGAAAGGAAAATACCAAAATGAAGACCTTCAAGAACACCGCCGCACAGGGCGAAATCAGCATTCGCAAGATCACGTCGCTCCCAGCGGATGTCGTGCCGCTCAAGCCCGAAAATGGCCACTTCGTCATCGGCCATTCTGAAACCGGCCACCATCACGTCATGACGTTGGATCGCAAGCAGGTGTTCGAGGCGAAGAACCCTCCGGCTGGCATGCGCGTTCTCTACGCCATTCTCGACGTGCCAGCCGATCTCATTCACCAGCGCGGCCACGACACCCACGAGACCATCCAGCATGACGCTGGCATCTACGAATTCCGGCTTGGGCGTGAGTTCGACCCTTATGCCGAATTGGCCCGTCAGGTCGCGGATTAGTCGGCTTCGGTTTCCGGCGTCCGCGCCGGTTTCCCAAGCCGACAAAGGAGATATCCCATGATCCGCCCTACCCTCCACATCGTATCCGACGCCAAGGAGGCTTTCCGTTTGAGCCTCATCTTGGCGGCTCTTGAAAACCTCATGAAGTACGACGAGTGCGCCGTTCTGCGCGCCGCATGTCGTGCCCGATATCTCGATCTGACGGATGGCTGCCATGACGCAAGCTGACTTGTCCGTCATTCCCGACATTGTGGCCCGCTGCCGCGTAGACGCGGATTTCCAGATTGCGAAATCATGCCGGGAGCAGGCTTCCCGTCTGGCTCGATTCAGAGGGCCAGGTTGGCGCTTTGCGCATCGTTTGGAGCTGCGCCGGGCCATTCGCTACTGGCAGCACTACAAGGCCGCCGTGAGGGCCATTCAGTGACCCGATCATACACCTATTGCGAGGACTGCGACAACGTTGAGCCAAATGGGCGCAAACGTTCGCCAGCTTCGTGGGTGTGTCTGAAATTTCCCCGGGTTGAGGGTGGCGGGTTCGTCGCTCCAAAGGTTTGGGCTGATAGCGAGCCATTCATGCGGTGCACGGGGATCAATGGTGGCGCCTGCCCGATGTGGACAGAGCGCAAAGGAGGGATTGATGAGTAATCTTGAACCTCGCATCGAGGCTATCCGCAAGGAGTACGGTCTTGACCAAACCGACTTCTGGCAGATACCGCAGAACAAGCAGTGGGTGTGCAAACACGCTGCTCTTGAGGTTGTCGCCGTAAAGGCCAAGATCAAATTCGATCTTCCGGTTGTCATCGAGAAAGACGCTGCGGCTCTGACCACGTCGATTGTCGTCATGGGCCACATGGGCGACCGATCGGAATGGGCAACAGGCGAGACCAACCCGACCAACTATTCGATCAAAGGCAAGCAACCGTCCTACCCTTGGGCAATGAGTGAGAAGCGCGCGAAGGACCGCGTTATCCTGAAGCTCGTCGGCATTCATGGGCTTGTCTATTCGGAAGACGAATTGGCGCCGCCGGCTGACGACAAGCCACCGACCAAGGCTGATGCGCGACCGATCTTCACAACTCTCCAGACTGACATGCGCAAAAACGCCAACAAAGACGATCTGCGCCGCTGGTTTGTCGATCCTGAGGTCAAGGAATTGAGGAAGCAAATCCCTGCCGACTGGGATGCGACCTTGAAGAAGGAAATGACCGAATTCGCTGCGACGCTGCCTGGGCCAGCAGCAAACGGCAACGCCTACGCAGACAACTACTCAGCCGGTTAGCAACGAGCAAGGCCGCCAGCGCGAATGCTGGCGGCGGAAAGGCCACGGGACATGGTCACGCGCACTGTCAAGAACGAGGACGATCTGTCGCTCCTCACCACATACCTGAAAGGCCGCAAGCGACCGCTCACGGTCGAGATCACAGAAGGCCGCGACCGCTCGTCAGAGCAAAATCGCCTCGCCTTCAAGTGGTACGTCGAGATCAGCGAGCAGACCGGTGAGGATCGGGAAGACGTTCGTGCGCGATGCAAGCTGGAAATCGGAGTTCCGATCCTTCGGAAGGCGCACAACAAATTCCGTGCAACCTACGACAAGCTTATCCGTCCGCTCGCCTACGCGCAAAAGCTGGCACTGATCCGCGATACCGAAATGCCGGTCACAAGCTTGATGAACGTCGAGCAGATGAGCCGGTATCTGGACATCGTGTTCCGCCGTCATGCCGAAATTGGCGTCGGCCTGACCATTCCCCCAGATCGATATGCGTTCGATCCCGAGCAGAGGAAGGTCGCAGCATGATCCGTTTCCTCAAAAGCCTCTTTCGCCGTCGCCGCCCTGTTGTGGTCGCCACCTTCACAACCAAGAAGCATTCGGACTGGCTGAAGAAGCGCGATCAAAAGTGCTTGGAGCTATCCGGTGGCCGGGAATGGAGGGCGCGGTAATGGGCATCGTATCGAGCAAGCTTCGGAACAGCGCCAAGGGTGAAATCTGCACCTTCGCCATTCCCGGCATCTGCAATCACGATCCAGAGACGACTGTTCTTTGTCACATTCGCGACGAGGCAAAGGGGCTTTCGAACAAGGCTAACGACTATAGCGCCGCGTTCGGCTGCTACGCTTGCCACACCGCCATTGATCAGCACCGTCTCTCCAAGGAGGACGAGCTTTTCTACAGCCTTCGCGCCATGCAGCGCACCTGGGCTGTGTGGGTCAGTCGCGGACTGATCGTCATGCCCGTCGACGTGCCGCGTTCGAAGCCTTCTTCGAAGATCGCCGCACGCCGTCATATCGCATCCGGAGAAACTATCCGGTGATCCCCAAACCCAAGCACGAACGGCCTCAGCTATCGCCTCGTGCCATGTACAGGAGCCAAGGATGAAGCCCTACGACGTCAGAAGCGAAGCCGATCTTCTTGCGATGGAGTCCGACAACCACCCGCAGGATGCCGGTGTTTGGTCGATCATGAACGGCGAGGATCACATCAGCTTGCACCCTCCCGTAGAGGGCAGCAGCACCTACTTCATTCGCATCCCCCGCGATCAGTTCAACGCCATTGTCGACTGGTACATGGCCGATCAGCCCGCCGCTCGTCTTCGCAGGAGCGCATCATGAGCGGGGAGACGAAGACAGAAGAGCCAGCGAAGCCGGATGGTGAAATCCCCGGTGAGATCGAAATGTTCGACGGGCGGCTTCAACAGGTCGTGGATTCCACGCGGTCAGGCTGGTGGCGCTTTCACAAGCACTACGACCGCGACGGTTATTGCGACAATTCAGGGCGCGGTTACTGACATGACCCACTACCACGACGAACACGAGAACGAACTTGCCGGCGCAGTCTCCCCGGATATGCCAGCCATGGACGGGAAGGGGCTCAAGAATTGCCCGTTTTGCGACGCTTCGGGCCATGACTTGATGCTGTTCTGCGACCCCGAAGAAGGGCGAGGCAATTCTGGTCCGTCGAGGCGCGTTCAATGCGCCGGATGCAATGTCGAGGCTCCATTTTATCCGACAGAAGCAGAAGCCATCGCCGCCTGGAACCGTCGCGCTCTCGCGGCCACCGCTCTGGACGGGGGGGGGACTGTCGAGCAGATCGCGGAATGCATCTGGCAAGCCGAATGGAAGCGGGCCGGCAACGGCGGTCTGAGGAAGGTGCCATGGTCTGAACTCGCCCCTGCCGATCAGGAGCGGTATCGCTTCGTTGCCCGCGAAGTCGCCTCCCTCAAGGCCGCGCCGGAAGCGGACCCTGTCGCGTGGCTTGTGCAGGGTGAGGATAAGGACGGCAACGATACCTGGGTCGCGGTGACAAAAGATCCGACCGGAATGTACGGGCCGAATATGCCAATCCGCCCGCTTTACTTCGCCGCGCCGGAAGCGGCGGTGGTGAAGCTGGAGTGGGTAGAGCGGCTTTGGGCCGCGCGACAGTGGGCTGCGTCATCCGTTGCCGGCGACTATTTCGCTGGCGAGCGTGATGGTGTTGCAGTCTGGAATCGATTGCTCGAAGCAAGGCGCCCAGCTGCCACCCTCGAAGCCGCCAAAGCCGCCGCGCAAGCCGACTTCGAAGCTCGCATCCGCTCCTGCCTCACCACCCCGGCACCAGACGCAGAGGGGGACGCAGTATGACTCTCCCCGACAAAGGCGCTGAGGCGTTGCGCTTTGAGAACGCCATGCGGCAATTGACCCGCGTCGACGTAGCCCAATACCTGTTGTCCAATACCCGGGCTCGCTCAAACGGCGCGCTGAAGGCAACCGCGCACGCTTCACTGACGGTATCTTACGTCGCCGTTGTTCGGGGCGTTGATCCTGATCGGGTGCGACGACGGTGTGAGGCCGACTATCAGGTCGTTCATGATAGCACGGCAGAGCATCTTACCAGCAAACTCGACAGGGTCATCGGTTTCGATCTGGATGGCTATGTTGACGACGACGTTGCGGAACGCTTTTTCAAAGCGTTTCACAGCATAGCCCTCGCCGCCCTGGCACCCGCTCCAGCACAGGGGGCGGAGGCGGGGGCGGGGGCTTGGTATCCGGAATGGAAGCGTATGGGGAGCGACGTAGATGGCGACCCAATACGGCTGGAGACCACTTGGGGCAAATTCACCGCGCGAGCTGTCAAATCGCGGACGGACGGAAAGTGGAGCGGTTCTGGAAATTACGGGGATGGCAAATTCGGCTTTGAGCACGAAAAAGATGTTTGCGCATGGCTTGAGGACCGGATGCGGCAACGCGTTGCTGCAGAATTGACGCGCGCCACGGAAGCCATTGCCCTCTACGCCACCCCTCCGGCAGCACCGGAGGTAGGGGAGATCGGGGCGCTGGTCGAGAGGCTGGACGCTGGCATTGAGGGTGGAGTTTCGGCCAACAAAATCGCCAAAGAATCCGCCACCGCCCTTACAGCCCTGTCCGCGAAACTGGCAGAGGTGGAGCGGGAGAAAGGCGCTGTCATCGCTCGCTGCCGCGTCGCTGAAGCAGATGCCGAGCTTTGGCAGATACAGGTCGATAAGACCAACGCAGAAATCGCCGATCTGCGGCGCAAGCTGGAGGAGGCGCGCGAAGACATAACGCGCGGTATCGATCAAGAGCAGCTCCTACAATCCCGCATCCTTCGCGAAACAGAAGCCCGCGAAACCGCCGAGCGCAAGCTGGAGGAGGCGACGAAGGCGCTGGAGCCGTTCGCCAAGTACGGCAGAGTTGCTTTGTCTGCCGTCAACATCAGAGACGATCGTGTCGAGATCGGCATCTACTCTGATGAAGATGCCGAAGTCACGGCTGGCGACTTCCGCCGTGCCCGCGCCCTCGCCAGCGATGGAGGGTCGAATGGCTGAGCGCATCACAGAGGCCAGAACAATGAACGTCAACGACGCCTTGCAAAATGTTGTCCGCGCTTGGGAGGCTACAAAATCCGGCGAGACTAGCGTATCTGAAATCCAGCGCTGGCTAGTAGAGGATATGAAGCCCGCGATTGATGCCGCCCGTACAGCCCTCTCCGCATCCCCTGTCTGTAGGGCAGGCGGAAGGGTGGCGGTGGCACCAATCGCGATCGTAAACAGTTATGCTCGACTTGCCGATGAGACGAGACGTCCCTGCTATTCGATCACCTTCTGGCATACGGTAGACGGTCGTTGGGGCGCCCGCGCCGGGCTTGGGTCCCATGAATTTGGCGACACTGTGGATGCTGCAATTGATGCGGCTGTTACGAACGCCATCGAAGCACAAGTAGGACGCCAGCCATGATCAGAGAAGCCACCAAAGAGATGGTCAACGCTGCTTGGAACAAGGGCAAGGACTTGCGGATGACCGGACTCCCGTCTGACTTTCGGGCGGTAATCGAAGCCGCTCTCTCCGCCGCGCCTGCACCACCAGCAACCGGATGGCAGACGATGGAGACGGCGCCGCGAGACGGGACGCGCGTCTTGCTTTGGTCGCCTAAATGGGAAGCGGCAGCTACCGCGCAGTTCTACGGCACGCATTGGAAAATTAACGGTCAAATGGGACCGCTTGTGCACCCGCCGACTCGCTGGATGCCTCTCCCCACCGCGCCTGGAGATGCGTCATGAAGGGGCTGACGAAGAGGAAGTATGCGCGCGATTTTAGCGAGATGACCGAAGCGGATAGACTGGCTATGGTCAAAGCAATGGTCGCCATAGGTCGCGCTGCATCTGAAGAAAGCAGACGACTCGCACTCAAACGAGCCGGCCGCGCCGCTCTCCGCGCTCTGGAGAAGCAGCCATGACGCGCGCGAGTGAAACTATTCGCGCGGTTGTCAACATGCCTGGCGGCGCCGTCATTCTGGACGTCCCTTGGTGGGCAAACGATGCCAACATTATCCGAGACGCAATTCGCGCTCTTCCACCAGCTTTGGCCGTCCAGCCTGAAAAATGCACTGTGGAAAGGCCTCGTCGTCTCCGCGCTCTGGAGCCCCGCCTATGACCATAGAACGGATCATAGAGAAACTGCGGGCTGGGCTGGAGCAGTTGAAAGATTGGCCGGATCACAAACGAGCGGCGAATTTCCGCGCCATCCCGAAATTCACAATTGGGGATCTCCGCGCCCTTCTCTCCGAGATAGAATCGTCGGCGCAACGCATGGAAGCGATGAACCATTGCCTGATTGAAGCAATGGAAACCTCACCGGTTGGCGAGACCGCTGAGCAATTCGTTGAACGGCTTACCGGTATTATGGAGATGGCCGCCGATAAACTTGACCTCGCCGCCTCCCGCGCCCCCACCAGCCAGAAGGATGGTGGCGATCATGGGTGAGTGGAAGGTGTACCGACCGAATGATCCGGACGCGGAGATTGTAGCGCGTCGTTTCGGCAATGCTCATGAGAGGCCGTGCAATCGTCCAAATGTCATAACGTGCGCGATGCCGGAGTGTCAGTACGCGAATGAATGCCGGGCCCCGTCGCCGCCCAAGCCAGTCCGGTGATGGTAATGGCTAACCGTGCTCTCGCCTTGAAGCAGAAGCAGGTGACGGCCCTCGCCAAGGGCGCCGCAGCAGCTGGCTGTATCGCGGAAGTCAAGATAGGCGACGTGGTTGTGCGCCTTATCCCCGCTGCGAACGCACAGGCAATCAGTCCAATTGACGATGACGCCAACCCCGAAGCCTTTGACACGCTGGAAGAATACCTAGCGTGGAGGGACAGGAGCGGTGCTCGTGAAAATTAAGGGCATCCACAAGGTCAAGCGCAAGTTGGCAGACGGAACTGTCGGCGTCTACTACTACGCGTGGCGTGGCGGCCCTCGGATGACGTCGGCGCCACGGACTGAAGCGTTCGCCCTTGAATATGCGCGGCTGAAGACTTCGACCCAGCCGAAAACCATCGAGACACTGGCGTCATTGATCGATCGGTTCACCACAGGCGATGATGGCAAGCCAAACCCTGACTTCCTCACGCTCGCTGAGTCGACCCGCGCCGATCACGAATATGCGTTTCGCCTGATCCGTGCCAAATGGCCGCATCTGCCGGCGAAGCTTACCCAGCAGAAGGGTATGAAGGCAGACATACGGAAGTGGCACCGGAGCTTTGCCGCCAATCCTCGGAAAGCCGACAAGTTGCTCTTTTCACTGTCCAAGGTCTTCTCATACGCCATCGCTGGCGAGCTTCTGGACAAGAACCCATGCACCGGCATCGAACGGCTTTATCAGGGATCCAGAAAGGAATTCCTCTGGTCAGCCGAGCAGATAGCGACGGTGCGGGCAAAGCTTGAACCTCACCTATTGCTCCCGTTTGAAATCGCGCTCGCCACCGGCCAGCGACAGGGCGATATCCTAGCAATGAACTGGAAGCAGTGGGACGGCAAGTACCTGCTGTTTCGTCAGTCCAAGACAGGCAAGCGCCTAAAGGTGCTAGCGAACGCCCGACTCAAGGGGCTGCTTGACCCACTGGCGAAGGACACGCTGCGCATCTGTCTCAATTCCCGCAAGCGTCCATGGACCAAGGATGGCTTCAAAACCTCCTGGGGAAAGGCAATGGCTTCGGAGGCCATCAAGATCGAAGACGTGACCTATCACGACTTGCGAGGCACGTTCATCTGCGACCGAGCAAGAGAAGGATCATCGATCGAGGACATTGCGCGAATCTCGGGCCACTCAATGGCTGAGATAAAATCCGTTCTCGAAAAGCACTATTTGGCGACCGATCAAGGGCTTTCCGACGCGGTGATCCTGCGCATGGAAGGGAACTCATGAGGAACGAAATCGGTAAACCGATCTGTAAAACGGCCAATTTCGGCGCTCTAACTTTATGTAATCCGTTGGCCGCCGAAGCCGATAAATCGTTGCAAAACAATGCCTTGTTGTGTAAGGTTTTTGGCGATCCCGACAGGATTCGAACCTGTGACCATCGGCTTAGAAGGCCGGTGCTCTATCCAGCTGAGCTACGGGACCGCTGGCCGGCTCGGGGCCGGTAGATGTTCGCGCTGGCACGCGCGCCGGGCTAGCCGGTCAGTGCGTCCAGGGCGTCCTGCGGTCATAGCGGAAATTCTCCGCATAGGAAATCTGGCGGCGCTTGGGCTCTTTCGGCTCCTCGACGCGAAAGGCGAGCCCTTCCTTTTCGGCGTAGGCCACGGCCTCTTCCTTGGTGGTGAATGTGAGCCTGATCTGGCTTTTCATGTCCCCCGACGTGGTATAGCCCATCAGCGGGTCGATCTTCTTGCGCATCTCGGGATCGAATTCCAGCACCCAATGGCCGGTCTTGGCCTTGCCGGACTGCATCGCGGTTTTGGCTGGGCTGAAAATGCGCGCGGACATGGCCACCTCATTGTTGTTCAAGGCGGCGTCGCCGCCCCTTGGCCGTCATTACTGCGCATTGGCACCGGCGGCAAGGTTTTTGCACTTGCCATGTAACACCGAAATGAATAGGCAACAGACCGTTCGGAGTGTAGCGCAGGCTGGTAGCGCATCTGGTTTGGGACCAGAGGGTCGGGAGTTCGAATCTCTCCACTCCGACCATCCCCTGATATCGACGCGATCTAACCGCCCTCGCCTGCCACGAGAGCCGCAGCCACGGCCACCACACTTGTCGTGCCCTTGATCGTCCTCGTCTCGTCGGGAAAGGCAATCCAGCCCTCGTTGAAGCCGTCGAGCATGCGCATGCGTGGCCGCGGGTTGTTCATGCCTTGCGCGCGAAAAAGCGTTTCCCAGGTCTCGCGCGGCACCGGCACGGCGCGCACCGGTCTGCCAAGAGCGGTTGCGAAGGCGGCGGCAAGGTCGTCGGGCGATACGCGGTCCGGTCCTTCCTGTTCGACGATGCGCTTGCCGGTCCAGGACTGCCGCATGAGTTCGGCCGCCAGCCGGCCGACATCCTGCGCCGCGACCATCGGTATCGCCCTGTCTGTCGGCAGCAGGAAGCTGTGGATGACGCCCGTTTCGCGCGCCGACGCCACATCCCAGGCGGCATTGTCCAGGAACCAGGCCGGCCGCAGGAAGGTGATCGCCATGGAGAGATCACTCAGCGCAGCCTCCATCATCGTGCGCTGCGACAGGAGATTGTCCTGGCCCGCATCGGCGCCAACCGTCGACAGGCAGACAGTCCTTGCGGGTTTGACGGCCCGCAGCGCCGCCGCCACACTGCCGATGACCCTTCGCGCTTCGGGATAGCCGGGCTCGGGATCAAACACCGGGGGCGGCAGGACGAACACCGCTTCCGCACCCTTGAGCGCTTGCGTCAGCGCATCCGCGTCTTCCATCTCGGCGATCGCGACGTCGCAGCCGAGAGCCTCCCATTGCTGGCCTTTGGCGGCGTCGCGCACAATTGCGCGGACGGGCTGGCGGGCGGCAAGCAAGGCCCTCGCCAGCGCGCCGCCGACTTTGCCGGTAATGCCGGTAACTGCGTACATGATCCGTCTCCATCGTTGCCGCATCTCGGGTGGATGCGGGGATGGCGGATTTCTAGCGCAGCACTTACTGTTGCAGTGAGTGCTATTAAATCATAGAATTGTTGATCTGAAATCAACGGTGATCGTCATGGCATTCGACGGACGCGTGATCTCCAATGTCGGCGTGCTGGCCGCGATCGCCGAAGGCGGGAGCTTTGCAAGAGCCGCCGATGCGCTCGGCCTGTCGCGATCCGGCGTCAGCCGCGCGGTTTCGCGCCTGGAGGCCCGGGTCGGTGTCCGGCTGCTTGACCGGACGACAAGAGCGGTCGCGCTGACCGACGAGGGGCGTCGGCTCTACGCCGAGGTCGCGCCGCTGCTGACAGGCATCGAAGACGCCGTGACGACCACCTCCGGCACCTCGACCGCCGTGCGCGGCCGATTGCGGGTCAATGTCGATGCCTTCTTCTCACGCCAGCTGTTGGCGCCGCACATCGGCACCTTCCTGTCGCTTTATCCCGACCTGTCGCTGGAGCTGGTCGCCAGGGACCAGCTGGGCGACCTGGTCGGCGAAGGGTTCGACATTGCTGTCCGCTTCGGGACACCGCCCGTGTCTTCGCTGGTGGCAAGGAAGCTCACCGAGACGCGCACGGTGACGATCGCGTCGCCTTCCTATCTCAAGATGCACGGGCACCCCGGCGCCCCCGCCGACCTCGTCGATCACGAATGCATCCAGGTGCGCGATTCCCTGACCGGCCAGCCGATCGAGGATTGGCAGTTTCGGCGTGCCGACGAAACTGTCGAGGTCAGGACCTCGGGCCGCCTCATGATCACCGAATTCGGCACGATGCTTGGCGCCTGCCTCGACGGGGTCGGCATCGCCAGGGTCAAGGCCATCGGTATCCAGCACCTCATCCGGCAAGGCGCACTGGTGGAAGTTCTGCCGGATTGGCACGGCGAGAGCTTTCCGCTCTACGCGCTCCACCCGTCGCGCCACCTGCCGCCGGCCAAAGTACGCGCCTTCATCGATTTCGTGCAGTCGCGCCTGGATTGAGCAAGAGGCCCGTCAGCTTCGGTCCTTGCCGCCAATGGTTTTTTGATGCCAGTCTCCGGGCGCGATGCGGGAGGGCCTTGCGGTGCTTGGGATCGATGCATGGGTGTCGCTGTTCGGACCGGCCTATTTTGCCTATGCGGGCGTGACGGTTCCGTTCATGGTGGCGTGGGCGATCGCCTGTGCGGCGCTGGCAATGTGGAACAATCGCGAGAGCCGCAGGCAGGCAAGGCTGGCCCCAGGGCTAGCCGCCTCCCGTTCCTGGCCCGCCAGTATCGGTATCTTTGTGCTTGTGGCGGCCTGCTACGTCGCCGTCCATTCAGGCGTCTATCTGGTGGTCCGGCATTTCGTTGGGCTGTGGTTGTGACCCAGCCGCAAGATCACCGGCCGAGAGCGTCGGTGACGGATATCCGCATGCCACGCTCCGATAGACCATTCTCGTATCCATGCGTCATAGAAATGGACCGCTCAATGGTCCAATTCAACAACATCGCTGAACAGGGATACGCCGCGCCCGGCGGTGGCCGGATATATTTGAAGGCAGGCTCGCCGGGCGAGGACCCCAATCGCCTCATTCCCGACGAGCCTGCAAACTGATTGGGAGCGCAATCAGCACCGGGATCAGCCGGCAACCTGACGCAGCAAGATGGATACCAGTTTTTTCGTCCCGAAATGGGACGCCGGCCTGGTCACGCAACTCCACGGCTGAACGCAGATCGAGGCGCTAAATCTCGAACTCGCCCTGCCCTTCATCCATGGCGCTCACCGTTTCGGCCGCCAGCGCCCTTGTGATCGGCGTCTTGCGCTCCAGCGCGGTGCGGTCCAGCCGCTCCACGACACGCATCGCGGTTGCCAGCGAGCGCTCGATGCGGCGTACCAGATATTGCACGACATGCGGCTCCACCTCGACCTGGCGGTCGGCGAACAGCTTGGTGATGACGCCGGCGAGCAGGAGATCGTCGGGTTCGTGGATCTCGACGGTCGCCGCCGCCTTCAGCCGCGAGGCGAGATCGGGCAGCAAAACACCCCAGGCCGAGGGAAAGCGCCGCGCCGTCAAAAGCAGCGTCGAGCCAGCGCCACGCACCGCGTTGATCAGATGGAACAGGCCTTGTTCGTCGAACGCGCCGGCATCGATGTCGTCGATCAGCGCCGGCCGCGCGCCGAGATTGGCGATGCTGTCGGCAATACGCCTGGCATCGACGGCCACCGCGTTGGCGCGGGCACGCCAGATCGAGGCCAGATGCGTCTTGCCCGAACCAGCCGGGCCTGCCAGCACCACCACTGGCGATGGCCAATCCGGCCAGCGGTCGATCAGCGCCGCCGCCTGGTGGTTGGTGCCGGAGACGACCAGCTCGTCGCGCGAATAGCCTGTGCCGTGGCCGAGATCGAGCGGCAGCTGGCGCGGCGGATCGGTTCGCTGGGCACTCACTTCAGCGACGCGGTTGAGTGCGATGGCCGCCGCCGCGATCGGCAGGCAACGGCGGCGCCGCAGCCGCGGCGTGGCCCTTGTAGAGTGGCGATTCCAGATAGCGCGCAATGGCGAACCGCACCAGGACGGCGACCGCCGCCGATGCCGGGACGGCAATCAAAAGCCCGACAAAACCGAACAGCGCGCCGAAGGCGAACAGCGCGAACATGAGCCACACCGGATGCAGGCCGACGCTCTTGCCGACGAGCCTGGGCTGCAGGATGTTGCCTTCGATGAACTGGCCGATGAAGAAGACCACGGCAACGGCCACGATCATCGTCCAGTCCGGCCAGAACTGGACGAAGGCGACGCCGACCGCCAGCACCAGCCCGGTCAGCGAACCGACATACGGAATGAAGGAGATCAGCCCGGCGAACAGGCCGATCAGAATGGCGAAATTCAACCCGGTCAGCGTCAGGCCGGTGGCATACATGGCGCCCAGCACCAGGCAGAGCGTGCCCTGTCCGCGCACGAAGCCGGCGGTGGCGGTGTTGATGTCACGCGCGATGCCGCGCACGGTGCCGACATGGTCGCGTGGCACCCAGCTGTCGATGACCGCCACCATGCGGTCCCAGTCCAGCAGCATGTAGAAGGCGACCACCGGCGTCACCACGAACAGGCTGACCACCGAGACCAGCGCCATGCCGGAACTCCACAGCGAGGTGAACACCGTTGTGATCAGGCCAAAGCCGGAGGTCAGCAATGAATTCAACCCGTCGCGCAGGCCATTGGCGTTAACGCCGAATTTCTGCTCGAGCCATTTCGGGTCAAAGGAGGTGAGCAGGCTCTGCAGCCGGGTCAGGTACTCCGGCAGCTTGCCGGCGAATTCGGACATCTGCGTCGCCAGCACCGGCACCAGGATGACGAAGGCCAGCACCAGCACGATCAGGAAAGTGATCAGGATGACCACCGTGGCCATGAAGCGGCTGAGGCCGAGCCGCTGCAGCCGGTCGGCGACCGGGTCGAGGAAATAGGCAAGCACCATTCCCGCGACAAACGGCAGCAAGATGTCGCTGAAGACATAGAGGAAAAGGGCGAGCAACGCTGCGCCGATCACCCAGAAGGAGATCTGCCGGCGGAACGCGGAAGCCGCGGCAAGATCGGCAGCCGCGGCCTCGAGCACTGCCGCCTCTTTCTCAGATGTCCGGATTGGAGCTTTCGCCATAGCCGCTCATATGCCTCAGCCAAGCCACGAGATAGGCCGCGGCCGAAGCCACGGTCAAGACCCCGGACAGCAATATGAGGCCGGGCCGCATCGGGTCGAGGTGCACGGCAAAGGCAAGTTCGCCCAGCACAACCGCGGCCAGCACGATCTGGATGGCGGTATTGGCCTTCGACACCAGAACCGGTTTTATCTCGACCGGATGCGCCATCACCGTGGACAACAGGACCGCGCAGACGATCAGCGCGTCGCGCGACACCATGGTGACGACCAGCCACAGCGGCAACTGCCCGATGAAGCCCATGACCACGAACACCGAAACCAGGAGCAGCTTGTCGGCGACGGGATCGAGATAGGCGCCGAGCGCCGACTGCTGGTTGAAGCGGCGGGCGATGAAACCGTCGACGCCATCGGAAATACCAGCGACGAGGAAACCGGCAAAAGCCCAGTCCCAACGCGCCTGCAGCATGGCCAGCACCACGGCGGGCACCAGGACAAGGCGCAGGATGGTGATCAGGTTGGGGATGGTCAAGCGTGTGTCCCGCCATGCGCTGTTTCGACATAGATGAGGAAGACGGAGAGCCGGGACAAGGGACAGCCCGTCCAGCCGCGAACGCCAAACGCGATGCCATTCTATCCACGCTTTTGTCGGGCCAAAAGGCGCTCGGCTCCGCCGTTATCCTTGCGGACCGAAACCGTTCATGCGAAGAGCCCGCAAACGAGCAGGAAAGTTGCGATGAGCAAGCGCGAAACTGGCCAGGACAAAACGGGCAAGCGCAGGAACGGGCTCACCTATGCCGAGGCCGGCGTCGACATCGATGCCGGCAACCTCATGGTCGAGAAAATCAAGCCGCTGGTGCGCGCCACGCGCCGGCCGGGCGCCGATAGCGAGATCGGCGGTTTCGGCGGCCTGTTCGACCTCAAGGCTGCCGGCTTCACCGATCCGGTGCTGGTTGCCGCCAATGACGGCGTCGGCACCAAGCTCAAGATCGCCATCGACGCCGGCAAGCATGACACGATCGGCATCGATCTGGTCGCCATGTGCGTCAACGATATCGTCGTGCAGGGCGCCGAGCCGCTGTTCTTCCTCGATTATTTCGCCACCGGCAAGCTCGATCCGGACCAGGGCGCCGCGATCGTCGGCGGCATTGCGCAGGGCTGCCGGCAGGCCGGCTGCGCACTGATCGGCGGCGAGACCGCCGAGATGCCCGGCATGTATCACGGCAAGGACTACGACCTTGCAGGCTTTGCCGTGGGTGCCGCCGAACGCGGCCAGTTGCTGCCCACCGACGACATCGTCGAAGGCGACGTGCTGCTCGGCCTTGCCTCCTCGGGCCTGCATTCGAACGGCTTCTCGCTGGTGCGCCGCGTCGTTGCCGCGAGCGGCCTGGCGTGGAGCGATCCAGCCCCCTTCAACGACGAGGCGACGCTGGCCGAAGCACTGCTCGAGCCGACGCGGATCTATGTGAAGGCGATCCTGAAGGCGATCCGCAACACGCATGGCATCAAGGCGCTGGCGCACATCACCGGCGGCGGTTTCCCGGAAAACATTCCGCGCGTCCTGCCCAAGGATTTCTCGGCCGAGCTCGATCTCGAAGCCATTGACGTACCGCCCGTGTTCTCCTGGCTGGCCAAGACCGGGGGCGTGGCGCCGGAGGAGATGATGCGCACCTTCAATTGCGGCATCGGCATGATCCTGGCTGTCGCTTCGGGTCAGGCCGCCCAGGTCGCGGCCGTGTTGCAGGAAGCCGGCGAAACGGTGACGCCGATCGGCCGCATCGTGCCGCGCCGCGACGCCGGCGTCATCTATCGGGGCTCGATCGGCCTATGAGCACGCAGAGGAAACGCACGGTCGTCCTGATCTCGGGACGCGGCTCCAACATGACCGCGCTGATCGCGGCCGCCAGCGATCCGGCTTTTCCGGCCGAGATCGTCGGCGTCATCTCCGACAAGGCCGACGCCGCAGGCCTCGGCATTGCCAGGGCACGCGGCATCGCCACCCAGGTCATTTCCCGCGCCGACCATGGCAGCAAGCAGGCGCATGACGCGGCAATCGACGCGGCCCTGGCGGCCTTCAATGCCGACATCGTGGCGCTGGCCGGCTATATGCGCATCCTGACATCAGGCTTCGTCCAGAAGTGGCAGGGCCGCATGATCAACATCCACCCTGCCCTGCTGCCGGCGTTCAAGGGGCTGGACACCCATGCGCGCGCTCTGGCCGCCGGCATCCGTATCCATGGCTGCACGGTGCATTTCGTCACACCGGAGATGGATGACGGCCCTGTTATCGCCCAGGCGGCGGTGCCGGTGATGGTCGGCGACAATGCCGATACGCTGGCTGCGCGCGTGCTGAAAACCGAGCATCGGCTCTATCCATTGGCGCTGGGTCTGGTCGCAGAAGGCAAAGCGCGGATGGAGGCGGGCCGCACCGTGCTAGCCCACTTCGCCGACGATGCCGACAACAGCACCTCGGTGGTGATGGCGCCCGACCCGCTGCGCGAGGAAGCCGATCTGGAGCATCTGGCGCGAATAACACCTTGAGCGAGAATGGCGATGAAACAGCTGCTCCTGCTTCGCCACGCCAAATCGAGCTGGGATGATCCTGAGCTCGATGATTTCGACCGGCCACTCGCCGGACGCGGATTGAAGTCGGCACGACTGATGGGCCGCGAGCTTGCCGCGCGAGACTGGTTGCCGGACCTGGCATTGGTGTCGCCGGCGCTGCGCACCAGCGATACCTGGCGACTGGTGGCCGCGGAACTGCCGGTGCACCCACGGGTCGCGTTTGCCGAAGCGCTCTACGATGCCTCGGCGACGGACATTCTGCGCCGGATTCAGAAAGCCGACCCGTCGGCCGGCTGTCTGGTGGTGCTCGGCCACAATCCAGGGCTTGAGGATCTGGCAAAACAGCTCGCCGGACCGGGATCGGAACCGAAGGCACTCAAAAGGCTCGAGGAAAAGTTTCCGACCGCGGCTCTGGCGCGCTTCGTCTTCGAGGACGATTGGTCCGCCCTGTCCCGCGCCCGGCTGACACATTGCCTGCGGCCAAAGGATTTGAGCTAGAATACTTTGAGCAAGAATACGGGCACGGCAGGTTTTGCCTGCCATGCCCGTGACATCAATTGCCCCAGATGCCCTGGCCAGGTTCCGGCCAGTCGTTGGTGTTGGTCTTGATCTTGGTGTCGGCTGCCTTGTGACCGTTCATATCGGTGTTCTTGACGGCGCCGGTGACGGCGTGATCCACGCCGGCGACCGAGGCAACGGGCTGGTTGGCGCCGTCGGAGCCAAAGTGGTCGCTGCCGGCGAATGCGGTTCCGCTTGCGATGAGAATAGCGGCGCTGGCGAGGGCAAGTCTGTTCATTTCAATCTCCTGTTTCATCCGTTAGGCGGCGTCTTGGGAGGACGGTTCCGCTGAGGACAAGACCAGAAGCGGCCCGGTTTTATTCCCTGGCCGTGAAATGTTTTTTGCCGACTGCGAGACTGGCTTCGTCGGCGGACGCTGCCTGAAGCGCCCAAAAAACAAGAACGGCGGGCCAGGCCCGCCGCTCTTTGCTGTCAGAAGTTCGAAGGCCTTATTGGCCCCAGATGCCTTGGCCATATTCATCCGGAGCGACGTTCAACGTCGACTTCGCGACGCGCTCGACCGGCCTGCGGATCGAGGCCGTACGGCCATGGTCGATGTTGCCCGCGGGCGCGGTGACGACCGATTGATTGTCGGTGGCCGAGTGATAGTTGTCGCTGCCGGCGAAGGCGCTGCCCGTGGCAATAAGAACGGCGGCGGCGGTAAGTGCGATCCTGGTCATTTCCTTTACTCCAGTATTCCCTTGTTCTGTCCGTCTAGTGGCGTGCCCTTGGGAGGAATTTCGCGTCGCTCGGACAAGCTGAAAATTGGAGTTTCGTTTGCCGACTTCCAATCACGAAGATGTTCGTTCACAATCCGAATCCGGGCCCTTGAAATTCCGCCGGACTCGCCCCGCATCTCAATTTATGTATATTATATCAGACACTTATAGGAAAACCTGAACGCCTTCACGCCGCATTTCCGACAGTAATTTTCATCGACCTCTACACGGCCCATCAACATTAATTGAACCGACTGGTTCGATTTTATACGTCGAGCCGCAAGCGGCCGCTGGGCTCGGCAGCCTTGCCGGCGGTCCGCGGGCGCCGCTCAAGCCACAAAAAAACAAGAGCGGCGGGCCGGGCCCACCGCTCTTTGTAGTCACACTATTCTTGAGAGGCTTAGCGGCCCCAGACGCCCTGGCCCGACTGAGCCGGAACGTTGGCATTGGCATCAGCCTGCGCCTTGTCGGTCTTCACGATCGAACCGGTGCGGAAGGTGTCGACGTTGGAGGTCGACTGGCTGGCAACCGGCTGGTTGGCGGTGGCCGAGTTGTAGTTGTCGCTACCGGCAAAAGCGGTACCCGTGGCAACGAGGATGGCGGCAGCGGTGAGTGCGATCTTGGTCATTTCAATTACTCCTGGTTCAAGATTGGATTTGGGATTGGATTGGTCGACAGTCGCGATTAGCGGCCGAAGAGATTGCGGTCAGCGCCCTGCGGAGCCTGGACCGACGCAGCCGTCGACTTCGAGATCGAAGCCGTGACCGAATGGTCGACAGTGGCGGCAGGCTGGTTGGCGGTCGCCGAACCGTAATTGTCGCTGCCGGCAAAAGCAGTGCCCGTGGCAACGAGGATGGCGGCTGCGGTAAGAGCGATCTTGGTCATTTTATTTACTCCAGAATTTCCTTGTTCTGTCCGTCTAGTGGCGTGCCCTTGGGAGGATTTCGCGTCGCTCGGACCACCCCAAGATGGGTAGGGCGTTTTGGGATTTCCAGTCGATGTGGTCCTGCAGCATTTTATCATATTATAGACAATGCATATTGCGCCGCACCATTTTCAATCGGATTTTCTCAGTATTTTCAGCATGATAGTATTTGCCGCCGAGCCGAAAGCGGAGGCAGATGGGAGGTCATTGTTCACCATTTGAGATACAATCCGTCAACCAGAACCGAACCGTTCGGTTCGATTTATGTCCAGAAACTGGACGATTCCAGCCGTGAAAACCGGTACCGGCCCGCCATCAAGCGGCATTTGCCTTGCGTCGAGATCGATACTATCGATCATTCATCGCCGATTGCCGGATTGAGATCGTCGATCGAGCCCAGAGATGTTCGCTGAGACCGAAAATATGCCGGGACCGCGATAGACATGCGATTGCTGCTTGTTGAGGACAATCGTGAACTGGCGGACTGGCTGGGCAAGACCTTGCGCCAGGCGAACTATGTCGTCGACATCGTCCATGATGGCGAGGATGTCGAGCATGCGCTTGCGGCGGGCGATCACGCGCTTGTCATTCTTGATCTGGCGCTGCCGCGCATGGGCGGGCTGGAAGTGCTGCGCATGCTGCGTGCCCGGGGCAACCGGGTGCCGGTGATCGTGCTGACCGCCAATGCCAGCCTCGATGGCAGGGTCAAGGGCCTCAACGAAGGCGCCGACGACTATCTGGCCAAGCCCTTTCAGATCGAAGAGCTCGAAGCACGCATCCGTGTGCAACTGCGCCGCGTCAACGACCGGACGGCACCGGTCGTCGCCTGCGGCGACCTCGTCTTCGACACCAATACAAGGCTGTTCTCGCTCGGCGGCGAGACGCTGGCCTTGACGCCGCGCGAACATGCCGTGCTCGAGCAGTTGATGATCAAGGCGGGACGCACGGTGAGCAAGGCCGCATTGTCGGCGGCGATCTATGATTTCGAGACCGACGCCGATCCCAGCGCCATCGAGATCTATGTGCACCGTGTGCGCAAGAAGCTCGAAGGGTCGCGGGTTCAGATCACCACCTTGCGTGGCCTCGGCTATCTCCTGCGCCACGATGATTTGGCGCCATGAGAACCCGCAGCCTGCGCCTGCAATTGCTGGCCTGGGTCGTTCTGCCCCTCGCCGGGCTTGCCACCATCAATCTGTGGACCAGCCAGCGCAACGCCTTGGCGACCGCCGATCTGGTCACCGACCGCATGCTGGTCGGTTCGGCGCGCGCCATCTCCGAACAAGTCGCCATGGCCGATGGCGTACTCGATGCCACGATACCGCCGGCAGCGATCGAGATGTTCGACACAGGCGACCGCGACAGCGTCTACTACCGTGTCGAGACCGCGGGCGGACGCCTGCTGACCGGCTATCCCGACCTGCCCGTCGCTCCGGCGCACAAGAGCGTCGAGGCGACCTATCGCGATCACCCGTTGCGGCTTGCGACGCTCAGCCATGCGGTGGTCGGCGCCGGGGCGGATTCGCCTGTTATGGTCACAGTTGGGGTCACGCTTGCCGGGCATGACGCCATGGTGAAGCGGCTGTGGTTCAGCGCTTTCGTCCAGCAGCTGGCGCTGGTGGCGATCGCCGGCGTGTTCGTGCTGCTTGGCCTGCGGCGCGGCCTGGCGCCACTGATCAGCCTGCGGGACGCGGTGCGATCGCCAAGCCGCAACGATCTCGATCCGGTCGACGTGCCGGGCGCGCAGAACGAGATCCGCCCCCTGATCGATGCACTCAACGCCTATATGGACCGCGTGCGCGCGCAGATGGGCGCGCAGCGCCGTTTCATCGCCAATGCCGCGCACCAGTTGCGCACGCCGCTGGCGCTGCTGTCGACGCAGGCAAGCTATGCGCTGCGCGAAACCGCCGCCGACGCACGCCAGGAGGCGCTGGTGGCGCTGCAGGCCAGTTCCGGCAAGCTGGCGCGGCTGGCCGAACAATTGCTGACCCTGTCACGGGCCGAGCCGGGCAGCCGGCGGCCACGCGCCGATCGCATCGACCTGACGCAAGCCGCGCGTCATGTGCTGGAAACGCAGGCGCCCGCGGCGATCGCCCGCAGGATCGATCTCGGCCTTGAGGAAGCAGGGCCGGTTGCCGTTATCGGCGACGGTACCATGCTGCGTGAAATGATCGTCAACCTCGTCGACAATGCGCTGCGCTACTCGACATCAGGCGGCAGTGTCACGGTCAGACTGGCGACCATCGATAGCCAGGCGGTGCTGACCGTCGCCGATGACGGGCCTGGCATCCCGGCCGGAGAGCGGGACCACGTGTTCGAGCGCTTTTACCGCATCGCCGGTTCGACGGAGGAAGGCAGTGGCCTGGGGCTCGCCATCGTGCGCGAGGTCGTCGAAAACGCCGGCGGCCGCGTCACCCTTGGGGATGGAGCGGCCGGCGGTCTGGTGGTCGAGGTCAGGCTGCCGCTCGCCTGACCCGAGCCCGCGCCAGGCGCGAGGCTCGCATTGTCGTCAGGGTAAGATCAGGCACCCTGCTCGTTGAACGGCGCCGGGCGCCACTTCACCACATAGTTCTCGAAGCGGGTGATGATGAACTCAACCACCAGCGCCATGACAGCCAGGATGATCATGGCGGCAAAGACGCCGTTGGCGTTGAAGGCGCCCTGCGCGGTCGAGATCAAGAGGCCCATGCCTTGCTTGGCGCCGAGGAATTCGCCGACCACGGCGCCGACCAGGGCAAAGCCGAAGCTGACATGCAGGCTCGCCAGGATCCAGCTCATAGCCGACGGGATGATGACGGTGCGGGTGATCTGGAAGGGCGAGGCGCCGAGGATCTGGGCGTTGGCGATCATCGCCCTGTCGGCCTCGCGAACCCCTTGAAAGGCGTTGGCGAAAACGACGAAGAACACCATCACCACGGCGAGCGCCACCTTGGACGCCATGCCGAGGCCGAGCGCGATGATAAACACCGAGCCCAGCACGACGCGCGGCACGGAATTGGCGATCTTGATGTAGATCGAGAAGACGTCCGCCAGCAGCCGGTTGCGGCCGAGGATGATGCCGGCGGCGATGCCGCCCAACGCCCCGATGACGAAGCCGAGGAAGGTTTCCTCGAGCGTCACATAGATCTGCAGCCAGAGCGGCCCTTGCGAGGTGCCCTCGGTGATCCACGACCAGATCTGCTCGAATATGCCCGAGGGGCTGGCGAAGAAGAACGGGTCGATGATGTTGTAGTCGGCGCCGAGTTCCCACAGGCCAAGGAAGATGACCAGGATCGCGAGCCGCAGTCCGATCACCAGGGCATGGCGCCGGCGCAGCCGTGCCCTCGCCCGGGCCTCGGCGATGGCAATCGAGGTTTCGCGCGTGGCGGCCTTGTCGGCGGCAGGAGAGATGGCTGTCATGTCGTTTCTCCTCTCAATGGCCGGTTTGCAAGCCACGGCTCTGGCCGAGCTGCACTTCCTCGCGCAAGTCGTTCCAGATCACCTTGGCGATCTCGATGAATTTCGGGTCGTAGCGAATGTCGGCCATGACACGCGGACGCGGCAGGTCGATGCGGTAGACGCTCTTGACGGTGCCCGGCCCGGCGGTCAGCACATAGACCTTGTCGGCCAGCGCCACCGCTTCTTCCAGGTCGTGGGTGACGAAGACGACGGAGGATTTCAGCTCCGACCACAGCCCGAGCAACTCGTCCTGCATGGCGGTGCGCGTCTGCATGTCGAGCGCGCTGAACGGCTCGTCCATCAGCAGGATCTTTGGCTGGTTGATGAAGGTCTGCGCCAGTGCGACACGCTTGCGCATGCCGCCCGAAAGCTGGTGCGGATAGTGTTTTTCGAAGCGGGCGAGGCCGACGCGGGCGATCCAGTCGCGCGCCTTGTCATAGGCCTCAGCCTTCGGCGTGCCGCGATAGAGCGGACCGGCGGCGACATTGTCGATGACGCTGCGCCAGGGGAAAAGCGCGTCGACCTGGAAGACGAAGCCGATGTCGCGGCTGATGTCGGTGACCGGGTTGCCCATGACGCGGACATTGCCCGTGGTGGGCCGCAGCAGCCCGGTGACGAGGTTGAGCGTCGTCGACTTGCCGCAGCCGGTCGGCCCGACAACGCAGGCGAATTCGCCGCGCGCCACGGTCATGGTGAAGTCGCGGATCGCCGTCATCATATGGCCGTCGGGCGTGACGAAGCGCAGCGTCACGTCGTCGATGGCAATGGCGGCATCGGCCGGCGGCGCGGCTGGAGACAGCTTCTGCGCCGCCATGGTTTGCAATTGCATGGCACACTCCTGTGGCGATGATGCGGGGATACCGGCGGTCGAGCCATGGGCTCGCCGTTCATCGGCATCCGGGAAGACGCCGCTGCCGAATTGATTCAGGCAGCCGGCGCAAGCTGTTGTTTTTTCAACAGGCGCGGAGACGTCCGCGCCTGCCGGGCGGCTTACTTGGCCGCGTCGACGAATTCCGTCGTGAAGGTCTTCGACAAGTCGATCTGCTTGCCCTGCAGGCTCTTGGAGAAGGTCGACAGAACTTTCAGTACTGTCTCCGGGCCATCGGCCGGCATGCGCCCGTCGGGCGTGAACATCGCCTTGCCGCCAGCGAGCCCCTGGATATAGAGGTCCTTGTTGCCGGCGTAATAGTCCTTCGGCATCTTGTCGGCGATCTCCTCTGCCGAATGGCTGGCGATGAACTTCATCGTCTTGACGAAGGCGTTGGCGAGCTTCTGTGCTTCGTCCTTGTGGCCCTCGACCCAGGAAGACTGGACGTAGAAGGATGCCGCCGGATAGTCACCGCCGAGGGCCTCCTTGGTCTTTTCGGGTGTGCGCATGTCGACCAGCACACTGGCTTCGCCAGTCTTCAGCAACTGCGCGATGGTCGGCTCGGTGGTCATGCCCGCCTGGATCTGGTCCTGCTTGACGGCGGCGATGAAGGTGTTGCCGGCGCCGACCGGCAGCAGCGTATAATCGCCAGGCTTGAGGCCGTTGCGCACCGCAAGATACTGGGTCAGGAAATCGGTCGAGGAACCAAGACCCGTGACGCCGAGCGTCGCACCCTTGAAGTCGGCCGGCGACTTGATCTCCGGGTGCTTGGCCGAGACTAGCTCGACCTCGCCAGGGGCCTGGCTGAACTGGACAATCGACTGGATGTATTTGCCCTTCGACTGCAGGTCGACGGTGTGGTCGTAGAAGCCGACGACGCCCTGCACGGCGCCTGCCAGCAATTCGTTCTCGGCCTCGACGCCGGCACGTGAATTGACCAGTTCGACGTCGAGCCCCTCATCCTTGAAGTAGCCCAGCTGCTGGGTCAGCACGGCCGGCAGATAAATCTGCTTTTCCATGCCGCCGACGATGATGGTGATCTTGTCGGCGGCCGAGGCCGCGGTCGCGCCCGTGGCGGCGATGGCAAGCGTCAGCACCGCCGAACGCACGATGCACTTCGAGATGAAACCGGTCACGTAATTTCCTCCACCTGGGCGGCGCGCCATCCGGACTGCGCCGCATTTCCTCCTGCCGGCCGCTCCCGCACCGGTCACGTGGCGAACGCCACAAAACCGTCATGGCATGGCCAAGCTTTCAGCTGGCTTTCAGCCGTTTTAGCGGCTGTTGAAATGGAATTCCGCGAAATTGCCGATCAGGCCGCGCCGAAACCAAGCACATCGCGCATGTCATATTCGCCGGGAGCGCGGCCCGCCACCCAGAGCGCGGCGGCTATGGCGCCTCGCGCAAACATGATGCGGTCGCCGGCCGCATGCGACACGGTGACGGTCTCGCCTTCGGCGCAGAAGGAGACGCTGTGCTCGCCGACGATGCCGCCGCCGCGTATCACGGCGAAGCCGATCTCGCCCGGCGGCCGCGCGCCGGTGACGCCGTCGCGGACCCGTCTTGCAACCCTGTCCAGATCGACACCGCGCCCGCCGGCAACGGCGTGCCCGAGCATCAGCGCCGTGCCCGATGGCGCGTCGATCTTGTGGCGATGGTGGCCCTCGAAAATCTCGGCATCCCAGTCATCGGAGGCGAGTGCCTTCGCCGCTTGCCCGACCAGCCCGACCAGCATGTTGAGCCCGAGCGAGAAGCTGCCGGAGCGCACGATGGCAACGGCCTTGGCGGCGGCGGCGATAGCAGCGAGCTGGCCCGCGTCGAAACCGGTCGAACCTATCACCAGGGCAGGCCCACCGCGTTGTGCACAGATGCCAGCGAGCTCGGCGGAGGCCGCCGGCGTGGTGAAGTCGATGACCACATCGGCGGCGGCAAGCGCCTCATCGCGGCTCACCAGCCCATCGCCGGCGCTGCCTTGGCGGTGAAAGCGGGCTGCAAGCGCCAGACGCGCATCTGCCCGCACCGCATCCACCATCTGGCATCCCATGCGGCCCAGTGCGCCTGATATGGCAATCCTGATCGGCGGCCTCACCCTCGCTATTTCCACATGCCGCGCATGCGCGCGCCGATATCGACGCGCACCTCAGGCCGGGCTGCCCTGCCCTGCGCCGCTTGCGCGGCCGGCCACGAAAGCTGCTGGAACGCGGCAAGGATGGAGGCCGGAATGAAACGGCTGCGCGAGGCATAGAGATGACGGTCGCCGCGCGCCGCCTGGCCGTGCGGAAAGAAGCGCTGCGGCATGACCAGGTTGAGGCTGTCCTTGGCTCGCGTCATCGCCACATAGAGCAGCCGGCGCTCCTCCTCGATATCCTCCTTGGTGCCGACGCCGAGATCGGCCGGAATGCAGCCGTCGACCGTGTTGAGCACGAAGACGTTCTTCCATTCCTGGCCCTTGGCCGAGTGGATGGTTGACAGGATCAGATAGTCCTCGTCGCGGTGCGGCGGTCCGGCCTGGTCGCTGGTCGCGTCCGGCGGATCGAGCGTCAGTTCAGTCAGGAAGCGTTCGCGCGAGGCGTAGCTCGATCCGATCTGCTCGAGTTGCAGGAGATCCGCGCGGCGCGTGATCGAATCCTCGTGAACGCGCTCCAGATGCGGTTCGTACCATAGCCTGATCTGTTCGAGGTCGGCCGGCCATTTGGCGCCGGCCCGCAAGCCGGAATAGAGCGAGACGAAGCCAGGCCAATCGTCGGCGGCGCGCTGCGGTGGGCGCCAGCCGGCGAGGCCCATCGCCTCGTCCAGCGCCGTCGTCATGGTTTCGACGATCTGTGCGGCGGCGGACGGACCGATGCCGGGAAGAAGCTGCAGCACCCGAAACCCGGCGACACGGTCGCGCGGATTTTCGGCGAAGCGCAGCACCGCCAGCACGTCCTTGACATGGGCGGCGTCGAGGAATTTCAGACCGCCGAATTTGACGAAAGGAATGTTACGCCGCGTGAGTTCGATCTCCAGCGGACCGCTGTGGTGCGAGGCGCGAAACAGCACCGCCTGCGACTTCAGCGCGGTGCCGGCCTCACGCTCGGCAAGGATGGCGTCGCAGACGAAATTCGCCTGCTCGACTTCGTCGCGCACGGTCACGAGCCTCGGCTTGTCGGAGGATTTGCGTTCCGACCACAGATTCTTGGTGAAGCGCTCCGATGCCTGGCCGATAACCGCATTGGCGGCGGCGAGAATAGTCTCGGTCGAACGATAGTTGCGCTCCAACATCACCACGTCGGCGGTTTGCGCGAACTGTGTGGGGAAGTCGAGGATGTTGCGCACTTCGGCGGCACGAAACGAGTAGATCGACTGCGCGTCGTCACCGACGACCGTCAGCCCGGCGCCGTCGGGTTTGAGCGCCATCAGGATCGATGCCTGCAGCCGGTTGGTGTCCTGATATTCATCGACCAGCACATGGTCGAAACGCCCGCCCAGATGCGCCGCGATTTCGGGCTCGGCCGCCATCTGCGCCCAGTAGAGCAGCAGATCGTCGTAATCGAGCACGTTCTGCGCCTGCTTGGCTTCGACGTAACCGGCAAACAGCTGCTTGAGCTGCTCGGCCCAGCCGGCGCACCAGGGAAAGGCCGAACCCAGCACCTCACCGAGCGGCGCCTGCGCGTTGACGGCGCGCGAATAGATGGCAAGGCAGGTGCCCTTGGTTGGAAAGCGCGCTTCCGTCCTGGAAAAACCGAGTTCATGGCGCACGAGGTTCATCAGATCGGCGGAATCCTCGCGGTCGTGGATGGTGAAGGCCGGATCGAGGCCGATCTCCAGCGCATAATCGCGCAACAGCCGCGCACCGATGCCGTGAAAGGTGCCGGCCCAGGTCAGCGCATCGGTGATCACGGCGGCGTCTCGGCCAAGCACCTCCCCGGCGATACGCTCGACGCGCCGTGCCATCTCGGACGCGGCGCGGCGTGAAAAGGTCATCAGCAGGATGCGGCGCGGGTCGGCGCCCTTGACGATCAGATGAGCGACGCGGTGCGCCAGCGTGTTGGTCTTGCCGGAACCGGCGCCGGCAATGACCAGCAACGGGCCTGCGACCTTGCCGTCGCCATGCTCTACGGCCAGACGCTGGGCGTCGTTCAGCCGGGCGAGATAAGCCGGCTGGGCGGCCGGTTCCAAGAAGGTCGAATCATGGGCGGCGAGGTTCATCGCCCATCAAGCATCGTTTCCGCTTTGTTCGCAACAGTGAAGCGCCTCCCCATCCGCCGGAGCGGAAGGGTCAGCGTTTGGGATCGACACCCATCGCCCTCGACTGCCGGCGTAACGCTTCACGGTCGTTCGCGGGTGCGGGCAACAGGAGCGGATCGACGCTGTCTGGCACCTCGTCGATCATCCTGCGGGCGAGACGGTAAGTGACGAAGGCAAACGTGCCAACCAGCAGCAGACGGATCATTGCGGCGGTCCTCCTTTGCTGGACCAACCGGAGGCAGGACATTTTGTTCCCTGCGCGCGTGGGGCAACCAAAACGGCGCCGTCCCGTTTTGAAATGAAGGAGGTTAGGCGATGAAAAAGCTAGGACTGATTCTCGCGTTACTGACCCTGGCAATCTCGGCCTGCGACAACAAGCTGCCACCAACAAAGGCGACTGCGGCGGATCGAGATGTCACTGTCGTGAATACGGGTATCGCCGGCGAGTGAACGATGTCTTCTTCGACGAAGCGCGGGGGCGTCCTCAGCGCATCGCCGCGATGCATTCCTCGAGGCGCTCGAGGCGGAATTTCGCATTGCGCAGTTCGTGCCCTGCCTCATGGCGCCGTTGCCGGTTCTGGGCAGAGGCCGCCGTCAGGTTTCGTTCGAGTTCGGCGATGCGCGCGCGGACCTGCCGCGCTTCGTCCTGACGCAACGCCTTTATCCAGCTCCGCCCGCGCATCTGTGATCCTGCACCACCCCGATCCCCAGCCGAGATCATGCCAGCAAGACCCTAACTTCCGGCAAGTGCGAATATTCTAAATTTAATGAAAGCTAATTTAGTCCCAAGGAAGAAGGCCGGCGCCGCTTGGGAGGTAATCTGATAGCGCCGGCCAGGCGGATATCAGGTCCGCCGCATGACGGAGGCTAGCTGAGTCTTGCCGTTGCGTCATGCGGGATCGCGGTTTTCGGCCTCTCCCCAGCGTTTTCCACCGGCAAAATGCCGCCGGACGCTTCAGGGTTTCAAGGCGCAAGACGCTGCCTTGCGATGGCGACATGGAAATCGACGCCGGACAACAGGCCCTCATCGTTGAAGTCATAGCCTGGATTGTGCAGCGGTGCCGAAGCCTCGCCATTGCCGAGGAAGACGAAGCAGCCGGGCACGTGGTCGAGAAAGCGGGCAAAGTCCTCCGACGCCGTCATCGGCTCGCGGGCGACCGCCACCTTGCCGGGATCGAAGATTTTCCCGGCGGCGGCGAAGGCCGCGTCGACCAGTTCCGCGTCATTGCGCAACGGCACGAACTCCCTGCTGTAGCCGACCTCGGCGGCGACGTTGTGGGTGGCGGCGGTGCCTTCAGCGATGATGCGCATCTGGCGCTCGATCTCGGCGCTGACCTCGGGGCGGAAGCTGCGCGCATCGCCGAGGATGCGGGCAAGGCCTGGCAGGGCGTTGCGGGTGCCGTCGGTGATCAATTCGGTCACCGAAACCACGGCGATGTCGGCCGGACTGAGCCTGCGCGAAACGATGGTTTGAAGGTTGGTGACAAGGGCGCAGGCGGCGACCAGCGTTTCGTTTCCCGCATGCGGTCGGGCCGCGTGGCCGCCGACTCCCCTCAGCACGATCTCGAAATTGTCCTCGGCCGACATGATCGGACCGGCGCGGGTTTCGAAATGCCCGACGGGAAGTCCGGGCATGTTGTGCAGGCCGAATATCTCGTCGAAGGGAAAGCGTTGCATCAATCCGTCGTCGAGCATCGCCAACGCGCCCTTTCCCCATTCCTCCGCCGGCTGGAAGATGAAGCGCACCGTGCCGTCGAAGCCGCCCTCGCCGGCCAGCAGCCTTGCCGCGCCGAGCAGCATCGCCGTGTGGCCGTCATGGCCGCAGGCATGCATGATGCCGGGATTGCCGGAGCGGTACGGCACGGTCGATTGCTCCGTGATGCGCAGCGCATCCATATCTGCCCTGAGCGCGATGGCACGGTTGCCGCGGCCGCGCTTCAAAGTGCCGACGACGCCGGTGCCGCCGACATTCTCGGCGACATCATCCAGGCCGAATTCGCGCAATTTGGCGGCAACGAAGGCTGCGGTGCGCTTCTCCTCGAAGCCGAATTCGGGATGCGCGTGCAGATCGCGCCGCCATGCGGTCATCTCGCGCCTCAGCGCGTCACGGTCGATTTCAGGCATTTCCTGGCTTCTCCTGATCCGCGAGGCGGGCGACGACATCAAGCAGGACGTTGGCGCCGGCGACAAGCTCGCTGTCCTCGGTATGTTCGCGCGGATTGTGGCTTATGCCGCCAGCGCTCGGCACGAAGATCATCGCCGCGGGTGCGAGGCGCGCCATCATCTGCGCATCATGACCGGCGCCCGACGTCATGCGCTTCGACACAAGGCCGCGATTCCTCGCGGCGGCCTCGATCAACTCGACGATGCCGCCGTCGAAGATCACCGGCTCGAAGCGGGCCAGCCGCTCGACCGAGATCGTGACGCCATTGGCAGCCGCGAGTTCTTCGAGAAATGCCGCGAGTGCCGCTTCCTCAGCCTGGAGGCGATGCTCGAAAGGGTCGCGCAGGTCGACGGTGAAGACGGCCCGCGAGGGGATGACATTGATGGCGTTCGGCTCGAAGCGCATCGTGCCGACGGTTGCAACGGTTGGCGTGTTCGAAGCTTTTGCGCGGTCGTGCAGGAAGGTGACGACACGCGCGGCGGCATGACCGGCGTCATTGCGCATCGACATCGGCGTGGTGCCGGCATGATTGGCCACGCCGTCGATGGTGATGCGCTGCCAGGAGATGCCTTGCAGGTTTTCCACGGCGCCGACCGGCACGCCCTCGCGCTCCAGCACCGGACCCTGCTCGATATGCAGTTCGAGATAGACATGCGGCTTGAGGAAGCCCGGTTCCTTGTCGCCGGCATAACCGATGCGGTCCAGTTCCTCTCCGAGCACGCTGCCGTCGGTGCCGACCGCCGCCAGCGCATCGTCGATACCGACGCCGCCGGCATGAACCAGGGAGCCCATCATGTCGGGCGAATAGCGAACCCCTTCCTCATTGGTGAAGGCGGCGACGGCGAGCGGACGCGACGGGACAAGGCCTGACGCCTTGAGCGTCTCTATCACCTCCAGCCCGGCGAGCACGCCGTAACAGCCGTCATAGATGCCGGCATCGATGACGGTGTCGATATGCGAGCCGATGAGGAGCGGCGCACGGCCGGCATTCTCCGGCATCCGCCAGGTGCCGAAGATGTTGCCCATGCGGTCGATGGCGATTTCGAGCCCGGCCTCGCGCAGCCAGGAGACGAAACGGTCGCGCCCCAACCTGTCCGCGTCAGAGGCGGCCAGCCGCACCAGCCTGCCCTCGCCGTCGCGACCTATGCCGCCGAGCTCGCGAATGCGGCCAAGCAGCCTTTGTGCGTCGATCGAAGTCATTGCTTTGGTCGAGGTCATTGCGTCGCTCCGGAAAGCACCTTGCCGGCAAGCACATCGGCCTCACTCATGCCGACGAGTTCGGCATAGCGGCGGGGATCGGTCGCGCCTTCGGTGTTGATGACCAGCACGCGCGAGGCGCCATCGAGACCGAGTTCGGCCTTATGGTCGGCCATCGCACGGACCAGCCCGGCAAGGCCGACGCCACCGCTTTCACCGGCGACGATGGCCGGATCGTTGCCGACCGGCCGTGCCAGCCGCCGCATCACGGCGACAGCGTCGTCCTCGTCGACGGTCATGAAGCCATCGGCGACGCGCGCCAGCACGCGCCAGGCCACCGGCGACGCCTCGTAGCATTCGAGCATCGCCATGACAGTGGCCTCGCCATGCGCGATCTTGACCGGACTTCCAGCTTTGGCGGCGCCAAAAACGCAGGCGGCGCGGGCAGGTTCGACCACCGTGAAGACAGGTCTGGCCGCGCCGAGCACGATGGTGAGATGGCCGGCGACCGCCGCCGCGATGCCGCCGACTCCGGCCTGCACGAAGACATGGGTCGGGGGCTCGGAGAGCTGGCGCAGCGCCTCGCGCACGATCGCCGTGTAGCCCTGCATGACGAGGCCCGGAATGCGTTCGTAGCCCGGCCATGACGTATCGGAAACCACCGTCCAGCCCTTCTCAGCGGCGATGCGCGCCGCCTGCCTGACCGAATCGTCGTAATTGCCGTCGACGCGGATCATCTCGGCCCCATAGCGGGCGATGGCCGCGACACGCTCCTCGCTGACGCCGGCATGGACAAAGATCGCCGCCCTGGCACCGACCAGTTCGGCGCCTTGCGCGACGGAGCGGCCATGATTGCCATCGGTGGCGCAAGCAACCGTCATGGTCGCGGCAACCGAGCGGACTTCGGGCCGGTCGAGATCGCCGACATCGACGGGACGACCGAGCCGCTTGCCGGCCTCCTCCAGCACGAGGCGGAAGACCGCGTAGGCGCCGCCCAGCGCCTTGAAGCTGCCAAGGCCGAGGCGAAAGCCCTCGTCCTTGACATGCAGGGCGCCGAGGCCGAGTTCGGCCGCCAGCGCCGGCAACTCGCGCAATGGCGTCGCCACATGATTGTCACGGCGGGCCAGGAAACGCTCGACCGTGTCCGCCCCCGCGATGCCGAGGGTTTCGACATCGGCCGCGTCCAGCGGCTGGCGATACAAGGCATTGCGGTTGGGCAGGAACATTGCCGGTCTCTCCTTGGGTGGGTCCAAGAGAAGATATTGCAGGACCGGCGCAAAAGGCGCTGTAATTCGGCTCTCGAAATGCAAGTTTATTTCGTCAGGACTGCCCATGCCTAAGACGCCTGCCCCGCTCGACAGCTTCGATCTCGCCGTCCTCGCTATCCTGCAGCGGGACAACACGACGCCGCAACGGCTGATCGGCGAGGCGGTGAACCTGTCGGCACCGGCGGTGCAGCGCCGCATCAAGCGCATGGAGCAGGCCGGAATCATCGCCGGCAATGTCGCCATCGTGGAGCCGGCGGCCGTCGGCCAGCCCATCACCATCTTCGTCGAGGTGGAGCTCGAGAGCGAACGCACCGAACTGATCGATGCGGCCAAGCGGCAATTCCTGGCGGAGCCGCAAGTGCAGCAATGTTACTATGTCACCGGCGAGGCCGATTTTATCCTTGTCATCACCGTGGCCGACATGGGTGCCTACGAGGCGCTGACGCGAAAACTGTTCTTCGGCAGCAACAATGTGCGGAAGTTCCGCACCTTCGTCGCCATGGACCGGGTCAAGGTCGGATTGACCGTGCCATTGCCTGGATGACCGTGGCGCCCCCGCCGGGTTTCTGACATTGTGCGCCGGCAATGGGGACGGAGGCGCGGTTGCGGGACAGCACCACGGTTGCCATCATCGGTGCCGGGCCGGCAGGCCTGGCGGCAGCGGCCTGCCTGCGGCAAGCGGGGCTGGATTTCGTCATGCTCGAAAAAGCGCAGCAGGCCGCGCCGGCCTGGCGCCGCCACTATGACCGCGTGCACCTGCACACGACCAAACGCTACTCTTCGCTGCCCTTCGTCCCCTTCCCCAGGGATTATCCGCGCTACGTGCCGCGCCATCTCGTGGTCGAATATCTCGAAGCCTACGCAAAACGCTTCGACCTCGCGCCCCGCCTCGGAGAAACGGTGCGCGCGATCACCCGCGATGGCCGCGGCTGGCGGGTGGAAGCGACGTCCGGCGCATTGCACGCTTCGCATGTGGTCATCGCGTCCGGCTATAATGCCGAGCCCTTGCTGTCGAAATTCGCCGGCATCGACACCTTCAAGGGCAAGACGCTGCACAGCGCGGACTATCGCAACGCCAAGCCGTTTGCCGGCCAATCGGTGCTGGTCGTCGGCATGGGCAACACCGGCGCCGAGATTGCGCTCGATCTGGCCGAAGGCGGCGCCCGGCCGACGATCTCGGTGCGCGGCGGCGTTCACATCGTGCCGCGTGAATTGTTCGGCGTGCCGATCCAGATGGTCGGCATGGCGACGCGCATGGGGCCGCAGCGCATCAATGACGCGCTGTTCCCTCTCATCCTCTACCTGGTCGTGGGCAGGCTGGAAAAATTCGGGCTCAGACGGCCTAAGCAGGGATTGCTGCAGCAGATCGCCCTGGCATCGCGCATTCCGGTGATTGATGTCGGCACCATCGGCAAGATTCGCGAGGGCGCGATCAAGGTCGCGCCCGATATCGCCGAGATTTCGCAAGGCGGCGTCCGTTTTACCGACGGCAGGCACGACTACTTCGACGCCATCGTCTTCGCCACCGGCTACCGGCCAGGCTACGCCAAATTCCTCGAGCCCGGCATTGAGCCAGGCCCGAGCGGCGTCAACGCCCGCGCTTCGGACCTCGGCCTCTATCTGGTCGGCTTCCACAATGCCGTCACCGGGCTGCTGCGCGAAATCGGCATCGAGGCCCAGGCGGTCGCTAACGACATCCGTCAGCGGCAAAACAGGAAAAAGGCAGCTGAAACCCTGCCGGTGTAAAGCTGTGCCACGCGCTCAGTCGAGCGCGGGCGACATCCTGAGCATCACGCCGGCGATCTCCTTGGTCAGCTTGGCGGCGACAAGCGCCGTCATGTTGGAGAGGTCCTGGCTCGGATTGTATTCAACGATATCAGCGGCAACGACCGGCTGGTTGACGCTTTGAATCAGGTTGATGACTTGCCGTGTCGACAGGCCGCCGGGCTCGCGATGCGAGACACCTGGCGCAAAGGCTGGATCGAGCCCGTCGAGATCCATCGAGATATAGACCGGCGTCTTGAGATCGAGCCGCAGGCTGTCGCTGAAACGCGGGGCCTCCACCACCTCGACGCCAAAGCGCCTGAACTGGTCGCGATGATGACCGTTCACGGTGCGCAGGCCGATCTGGATCAGCCGGTCGGCGAGCCGTTCCTCCATGATGCGCGCGAAGGGCGAGGTGTGGGAACGCGGATTGTCGTCATAGGCGTGATAGATGTCGGGGTGGGCATCGATATGCACGATCGTCAGGCTCGGGTGGCGCCGGCGCACTGCGCGCAGCACCGGCCAGGAGATGGCATGGTCGCCGCCCAGGCTGATCAGCGGATGGCCCGCATCGAGGGCGCGGCCGACTTCGCTTTCGATGAGGTGCCAGGGATCGCCCGGTTGGGTGAAGTCGATGTCGCCATGATCGACGAAGCGGTCGCTCAGGTCGAAACCGGTCTCGCTCCATGACGAGTAGGCATCGCTGACGAGCTCACGCCTGATCAGCGGCGGCGCCTTGGCAGCCCCCTGGAGGTAGGACGAATTCTCGTCATGCGGTATTCCCAGAAGCGAAATCGCGCCTGCCATCGACACTTCCCCTTGCGACGGACAAGTGCCTCTATAGAGACGGGAGCTGGCATGAGCGACCGCTCGTGCTTGGGCCAGACGTCGAATGGGGGCGTCGCCGGCGTCAGCTACTCAGATCTTGCGCCCGTCGCAGCCACACCTTGTTGTCGTGGAAGGCCGCGCCGCCGTAAGGCGCCGGCGCGTCGGCTCCGGTCAGCACGTTGATGCCCTCGCCGCGTTCGTGCGCGCTGTTGGGCCAGATGCCTTCGGCTATCACCACGCCGCGCTTGATGCCGCCAAACAATCTGGCGTGCAGCACCACTTCGCCGCGCATGTTGCCGATTTCGACACGGTCGCCGTCGCCGAGTTCGAGAGCCGCCGCATCGTCGGGATGCAGCAGAAGTTCAGGGCGGCCCTCCTTGGCCTTCGACACCGGTGTCTCGGAAAAGGTCGAGTTGAGGAAGTTGCGCGCCGGCGAGGTCGTCAACCGGAACGGATGTGCCTCATCGGCCACCTCGATCAGATCGACATGGTCGGGAAATTCCGGCAGCAGCGCAACAGGGCCGAACAGGCCCATGCTCTTCGGCGGCCGGTTGGGAGCCGCCTGTCCGGTCCAGTCGGCGCGGAAGCGGAACTTGCCGTCCGCATGGCCAAAGCCCCTGATGAAGTGCGCGGTCTCGAAATCCGGCTGCAGGTCGACCCACTTGTCTTCCTTCAAGGAACCGAAGCTGCCCAGCCCGCGCTTGCCCAGGATGATGTCGATATGCTGCTGTTCGGTGAGGCCGAAGCCGGGCCGGTCGGAGACGCCCAGGCGCTTGCCGAGTTCCTCGATGACGAAATGATTGGTAAGCGGCCCTTCCGGCGGCTCGATCAGCTTGGGACCGAGCGTGATGTGCTGGTTGCCGCCGCCCTTGTAGATGTCGTCATGCTCGACGAACATCGTCGCCGGCAGCACGACGTCGGCAAGCTTGGCCGTATCGGTCATGAACTGCTCGTGTACGCAGGTGAACAGGTCGTCGCGCATGAAGCCCTGCTTCACCAGACGCTGTTCAGGCGCCACATTCACCGGATTGGTGTTCTGGATCAGCATCGCCGTCACCGGCGGACCGCCATAGAGTGCATCGCCGGCGCCGGTCAGCACCGGACCGATGCGCGAATGGTCGAGATAGCGGATCGAGGGATCGCGCATCCTCGAGCCCTCCAGCACATCCTGGTTGAGCTTGAAGATACCGGAATTGGAATGGAAGGCGCCGCCGCCCTCATATTGCCAGGCGCCGGTGACCGCCGCGATGCAAGACGCGGCATGCATGTTGACGGCGCCGTTGCGCTGGCGGGCAAAACCATAGCCGAGCCGGAAATAGGTTTTTTTGGTGGTGCCTACCAATCTTGCGAACGCTTCAATCTCAGCCACTGAAAGCCCGGTAATCCCGGCCGCCCATTCCGGCGTGCGGGTGACGAGATGCGCTTCGAGACCCCTGGGGTCGTCGGTGTATTTTTCGAGATAGGCGCGGTCGGCCATCCCTTCCCGAAACAGCACATGCATGACCGCGCAGGCCAGTGCGCCGTCGGTGCCCGGCTTCAGCACCAGGCCGATGTCGGCCTGCTTCATGGTGGCGTTTTCATAGACGTCGATGACGACGATCTTCGCGCCGCGTTCCTTGCGCGCCTTGATGGCGTGGGTCATGACGTTGACCTGGGTGACCACGGCATTGGTGCCCCAGATCACCACGCAGTCGGCTTTACCCATCTCGCGCGGGTCGGGTCCGCGCAAGGCGCCGGCCCCCATCATCCAGCCGGTCCAGGCGAGATTGGTACAGATCGAACCGAAGAAGCCCGAGTACTTCTTGGCATGGCGCAACCGCTCGATGCCGTCGCGCTGCACCAGCCCCATCGTGCCGGCATAGTAGTAGGGCCAGACCGTCTCCGAGCCGTATTTCTCCTCGGCGGCGATGAATTTTTCGGCGACGAGATCAAGTGCCGTCTCCCAGTTCGCCTCCTGCCAGACGCCTTCGCCCTTGGCGCCTTTGCGCACCAGCGGCCTCAGCAGGCGATCGGGATGATGGACGCGGTCGGCATAGCGCGCGACCTTGGCGCAGACGACGCCCGACGTATAGCTGTTGGCCTTGGCGCCGTGGACGCGACCGATCCGATTGCCGTCGAGCAATTCGACTTCGAGCGCGCAGGTCGACGGGCAGTCATGCGGACAGGCCGAATGGCCGATCCGGAGCTTGGTGTGCTGGTTCATGGGGGGTATTTAGCGGGTTTTGCGAGTGGCGTGTAGGGCCAGACAATGGGCTGATCTCCCCCGGGAAGATCGGCCAATCATTCCGCCGTGCCTTCCTCATACTCCGCCGACATGGCAAGCCACTTGTCCTCGTGGCCGGCGAGCGTCTGGCTAAGCTGCGACCGTTCCTTGGCCAGCCTGGTCGCGGTCGAAGGATCCTTTTCATAGATCGCCGGGTTGGCGAGTTCGTCCTCGATGCCGTCGATGCGCTTGCGGATGCGGTCCATCAGCGCTTCGGTGGCGCGGATTTCCTTGGCCAGGGGCTCGAAGGCAGCGCGGCGCTGCGCGGCCTCGCGGCGACGGTCCGCCTTCGATGCCTTGTCCGCCTCGCGCCGCTCGCGGCGGTCGCCGGACACGCCGGTGACCAGCGTCTTGTAGTCTTCCAGGTCACCGTCATAGGGGTTGACCGCGCCGTCCTTGACCAGCCACAGCCGGTCGGCCGTTGCCTCCAGCAGATGCCGGTCGTGCGAGATCAGGATCACGGCGCCGGGAAATTCGTTCAGCGCGTGGATGAGGGATTCACGGCTGTCGATATCGAGATGGTTGGTCGGCTCGTCGAGGATGAACAGGTTCGGCCCCTCGAAGGCAGACAGGCCCATCAACAGCCGCGCCTTCTCGCCACCTGAGAGGTCCTTGGCGGCGGTGTTCATCTTCTCGGTAGCGAGGCCGAACTGGGCGACGCGGCCGCGTACCTTGGATTCCGGGGCCTCCGGCATCAGCTGCCGGACATGCTCGTAGGCATTTTCCTCCGGGCGCAGATCGTCGAGCTGATGCTGGGCGAAGATCGCCACCTTGAGCCCAGGGGCGACGGTCATCGTGCCGGTCTCCTGCTTGAGACGGCCCGACAGCAGCTTGGCGAAGGTCGACTTGCCATTGCCGTTGGCGCCGAGCAGCGCGATGCGATCGTCGGCATCGATGCGCAGCGTCATCTTCTTCAGGATCGGCGAACCCTCGGTATAGCCGACATTGACGTTGTTGAGCGCGATGATCGGCGAGGCCACGGTCTTCACCGGTTCCGGGAACGAGAACGGCCGCACCGAGTCGTTCACGATGGCCGCGATCGGCTTCATCTTTTCCAGCGCCTTGATGCGCGACTGCGCCTGTCTTGCCTTGGAGGCCTTGGCGCGGAAACGCTCGACGAAGGACTCCATGTGCTTGCGGGCAGCCTCTTGCTTGACGCGGCCTTTTTCCTGCAATTCCTTCTGCTCGGTGTATTGCCGCTCGAACTGGTCGTAGCCGCCGCGCCAGAAGGTCAGCTTCTTCTGGTCGAGATGGACGATCGAGTTGACGGCGCGGTTGAGCAGGTCGCGGTCGTGCGAGATCAGCAGAACCGTGTGCGGATATTTCGAGACGTAGTTCTCGAGCCACAGCGTGCCTTCGAGATCGAGATAGTTGGTCGGTTCGTCGAGCAGCAGGAGGTCGGGCTCGGAAAACAGCACCGCGGCCAGCGCCACGCGCATGCGCCAGCCGCCGGAGAAAGACGAGGCCGGACGGCGCTGCGCGGCTTCGTCGAAGCCGAGACCGGCCAGGATGGTGGCGGCGCGAGACTCGGCCGAATGCGCGTCGATGTCGGCCAGCCGCATATGGATGTCGGCGATGCGGTGCGGATCGGTGGCGGTCTTTTCTTCTTCCAGCAGCGCGCTGCGCTCCAGGTCGGCCTTGAGCACGATTTCGATCAACGGCTCCTCGGTGCCGGGCGCTTCCTGCGCCACCTGGCCGATGCGCGTGTTCCTCGGCAGGCTGATCGATCCCGTCTCGGAGGGAAAATCGCCTGTTATGGCCTTGAACAGCGTCGTCTTGCCGGTGCCGTTGCGGCCGACGAGGCCGGCCTTGGTGCCGGCCGGCAAGGTCAGCGAGGCATGGTCGAGAAGCAGGCGCCCCGCCATGCGGAGTGAAAGGTCGTTGATTACAAGCATGGCGGCGCTTTTGCACCGGACATCGACGCTTCGCAAGACCTTGCGGGCCAACTGGCCGCACAAGGCCTCAAAACGACGCGCATGGCGCCGTCTTCAAAGAGGCCAGTCAGTGGCCTGTCGTACAGGCCGGCAAGCCTCAGGCAGTGGCCTTGCCACGCTTTGTCGCCTTGGCCACGACAGCCGGTGCAGCGGCAGGCTTGCGGCCAAGGCCCGTCGACTTCGCCAGCGCGGACCGGGTCGCCGAGTAATTCGGCGCGACCATCGGATAATCCGGCGGCAGGCCCCATTTGGCCCGATAGTCGTCCGGGCTCAGACCATAATCCGTCCTGAGGTGCCGCTTGAGCGACTTGAACTTTTTTCCATCCTCAAGGCAGACGATGTAATCGGGGAATACCGACTTCTTCGGATTCACGGCCGGAACCAGGCTCGGGCTTTCCACGACTGCGGCGCCAGCCAGCTTGCGAACCGAAGCGCTGACGCTGGCAATCAGGTCAGGCAGGCCGGAAGCCGGAAGCGGATTGTTGCCGACATAGGCCGAGACAATATCGGCCGTCAGCTCGATAACGGTCTTATCCTCGATATTTGACAATTCTTTCACCCTATTTGCGACAAAGTCATCCACCCCAGCGAAGACTTTTGTCGATGTATCCCTTTAACCGCGTCCCCCAACGGACCGACAAGTCCCAAAACGAATCAAGACTTGCCATCAACTATTTTTATGGGAAATCGACACCACGCAAATTAGAAAATCTAATACTTGGACGCTGCAGACTTGGCTGTGCGGCTGTCAGCCAATATCTCAAGAATACGCTTCCAATGGGCACAACGCCCGAAATCCTTCTGTTCGATCGCCTTTTCGGCCTTCATCGCCGCGTAAAGCGGCGCTTCCACGCCGAACTCCCTGATCAACCAATGCGCTTCCCGCCTGGCCAGTCCTTCATCATCGTCAAACATGGTTTTCCGTCTCCGAACGTTCCAGCCCGACCGCTATGCAGCTGCCGATGACGAGGACGGCTCCGGCAATCGCGGTTGTCGTCAGCCGTTCGCCGGACAGGGTCAACAGCAGCGTCGAGGCAATTGGCGTGAGGTAGGCAACGACGGCGACCTTGCCACTGCCTCCAAGTTTCAGAGCGCGCGACCAGAAATAGTAACCCAATCCCATCGGACCGGCGCCCAGATAGAGCCCGAGGACAAGGTCCGCGCCGGCGTGCCAGGCGACACCTTCGTGAACGCACCATACCAGCGCCAGGGCCACGCCGATCAGCGACGACGGCAGCAGAAGGCGGTCCGGCGAGGTGGCCAGCCGTCCCACCGCGAGCGAATAGAACGCCATGCACAGCGCGGATCCGAATGCTGCGAGATAGCCTGTGAGATCGCCCTGGAACCAGGCACGGTCGCGCCCGCCCCAGATCACCAGCGCGACGCCGACGAAACCGAGGACCGCGGCAAGACCGAGCAGTGCCGGACGCCGCGGATTTTCAAAGACGATCACCGCCGCGGCAACCATCAAGGGCCAGGTGTAGGCGACAAGATTGGCTTCGATCACCGGCATCGAGGCGAAGGCGACATATTGCAACACCATGGTGCCGACCAGACCGATGAAACCGACCGCCAGCGGCGCGAGCGTGGCTCTCGCGGCGAGCGGCGGCGCCTGTTCCCGAGCCATGAACCGGATCAGGCCGAAGACCAGTGAAGCCCCCACGAATTGCAGGAACTGCACTTGCGCCACCGGATGGTTCGCCAGCAGGGATTTGCCGACCAGGGCATTTGTCGACCACAAAGCCACCGCCCCGGCGGCAAAGGCCAGCGCTGACATCGAGCCTGCTTCCTGTCGAAGAAGCCGGCTTGGAGCGCTATCCCGGCGTTGGACCATGATCGCACCCGAAAACCGGCTCCCAACTTTCGGGATCATGGATCGCTACCATGTTTCCCTTGCTCCGCCCGGGACCGGCGCCTCGGCGGGCGCCGGCGTGGGGTGTTCCGCCTCGAACCGGCGATAGGCCGGCAGCTGGTTGGTCCAGACATCTTCCGCCAGCTCGTTGACCCATTCGCGGTCGTGATCATTGTCGGCGGCAAGATAGAACATCCTGTTATCGTCGACATAGGGCTTGGCCACCGAGCGCTGATTGAGCACCAGGGTGACGCGCTCGCCGAACTGGATCGGCGCCGTGCGGTGCAGGACGCCCAGGAACTGGCCAAGCGTGGCGTAATTCATCTTGTGATCGATGCGCATGATGCGATTGCGCGGAATCTCGCGGCCGGATTCGAGAATGGCGCGCCCGGTCTCGGAATCGTCGCAATAGATTTCGAGATGGCCGCCGACCAGCGGATCGCTGATCGACAGCGGAATGAGCTCGGTCACCGGAACGCCGTCGCAATGCCATTCGACGGCGCCATCCCTAGGGTTCATGAAGGTAACGGTCGAACCGACGATCGACAGCGGATAGGGCTCCAGCTTGGTGCCCATCATGTCGGACAGCCGCTCCAGGCGCAACTTGTCGTGCAGCAACTCCTTGATTTCGGGAATGAAACGGTCGGCGCCGGTGATGAAGGTCAGATCGAGGTGCTTGTGCACGGCATGGCTGGCCTTAAGCTTCAGGGCGGCCTCCTCGATCGCGGCAAGCAGTGCCGGATCATAGCCATGCAGATACTGCGCGACGCCGAAACTCGACACTTTCCAGGCGGTTTCGTGGCCGATAATGGCCTCGCGGCTCATCGCATAGCGCAGTTCGGGTATGGTATGTGCGTTCATTGTACTTCTCCAAGTGGGGGCAAACACTTGGTTAACAGTCAATTAAATTAGCCCCCCCTGTAAAATTAGGAATGCTAGTGCTACCGTAAGCCCAGCTTAAGGTCGAAACCCGTGCGTCTGCTCAGTCAGGTCAACCTCAATTCGCTGAAGATCGTGGAGAGTGCTGCGAGGCACGGGAATTTCACGCGTGCCGGCGAGGAGCAATTCATCACGGCTTCGGCAGTCAGCCAGCGCGTCAAGAGTCTGGAAGACCAGCTACGCTTCAAGATTTTCCAGCGCGGCGGCAATGCGGTGTCGCTCACACCGGAGGGCGAGACCTATGTGTCGCGCGTTCGCGAGGCGCTTGAGCGGATCGTCGCCGCCAGCATGGAAGCGACCGGGCAGTCGCAGGAGCATGTGCTGAAGATATCCGTGTTGCCGACCTTTGCCGCGCGCTGGCTGTTTCCGCGCCTGCCGCTGTTCCAGCGGCAACATCCCGATATCGTGATGCGGGTTTCGACCTCATACGCCACGCATGAGTTCACCACGTCCGAGTTCGATCTCGAAATCCGCTATGGCGACGGCCACTTCAACGGACTGCCATCCGATCTGTTGTTTCGCGAAGACCTGACACCGGTGTGCAGCCGCAAATTGTTCCATGAGGTCCTGGGCAACAAGCCGGTGTCGAAGGTGACACCGGACGACCTCAAGCACTTCACATTGCTGCATTCCGACACCTGCACCCAGAACTGGCAATCCTGGCTTGGTTTCGCCGGCGCCAGCTTCGTGCTCAGCGAGACCAAGAGCATCTATTTCGATTCCTGCATGATGTCCTACGAGGCGGCCAATGCCGGCATGGGCTTTGCGGTCGCCAACCGCGCCTACATGGCCAGCGACATCCGCGCCGAAAAGCTGGTCGCTCCCTTTGCGGTCCACCATCCGAACACGGCCGGCTGGTACTTCGTGTCGCCCCATAAGAGCCTTGCGGCGCGCAAGGTGCTGCTGTTCAAGCAATGGGTGATGGCGGAAGCCACCCTGACACAGAGCCAATTGGACAGCGAAATCACCGGCTTGGCTCCGGCGGCCGTCTGAAATTCAACCCGTAGGGCGACGACCGCGAAGACGCGGCAATGGCACGCTGCGGCCTGCGAAACTGGATCAGGCGAAGGCCCTGCCTTCCTCGGTGCGCTGAAAATGCGCCAGATCGAGTGGCACGGAGGGGCGTCCAAGAACCGTCAGGATCATATGCGCCTGGCCGCGGTGATGGGTCTGATGGTTGAAGACATGAGCCAGTGCCGGCGCCAGGCGCTGCGAGACGGTGCGCATGTCCGAAACCGTCATGTAGGTGAAGCGGCCAGACAGCGCCTTGTCGCCCAGGCCGGCAAGCCAGTCGACGATCCGCCGGTCCTCGGCCTCGCGCGCTGTCCTCAAGACCGGCAAGGCCCGATGCAATATGGCGTCCAGCGCCGTCGGCGCGTCGCCCTCGCCGGTGAAGCGCTTCATCCAGATGCGATCGGCGGCAAGAAGATGATTGAGCGTGCCCATCAGCGAGCCGAAGAAGGCGCCGACATCGCGGTTGAATTCCTCTTCGTCGAGATCGGCAGCGGCATCGTAGATGCGGCCATTGGCCCATTGATTATAGGCCGCAAACATCATGAAGTGCTGTTTCATCTTGTCTCCCGCCGGACCGTTTCGGGCTTCGGGAGCGATACCTAGACTGCGAAGAGGCCGACGCCAATGACCATTCTGCTTTACGACCTCGTCGGGCGTGACGAGAGCCGGCCGTTCAGTGCGCATTGCTGGAAGGCGACGATGGCGCTGGCCCATAAGGGGCTCGATATCTCGACCGCGCCGACGCGTTTTCTCGAAGTGGCGGCCATCGAGGGCGGCGCTTCGAAAACCGTTCCGGTCATTCGCGACGGCGACAAGGTCGTCATCGATTCCTTCGCCATCGCGCTCTATCTCGACGAGGCCTATCCGGATCGCCCGACGCTGTTTGGCGGCGAAGGCGGCAAGGCGATGGCGCGCTTCATCGAGCGCTGGTCGCAATTGACCATCCACCCTTATGTCACCACCGCGGCGCTCGTCGACTTGCACGCCATGCAAGACGAGGAGAACGCTTCGTATTTCCGCCGGAGCCGGGAGCAGCGCTTCGGCAAGCGGCTGGAGGAGGTCGTCGCCGCGCGCGATGCCGGGCTGGCAAGCTTCCGGGCCGCGCTGGAGCCGCTGCGCTCCATGCTGAGCTACCAGCCGTTCATCGGCGGCGCCTCGCCGCTGTATGCCGACTATATCGTCTTCGGCGCGCTGCAATGGGCACGCGTTGCCACACCGTACAAATTGCTCGACGACAGCGATGTGGTGACGCAATGGTTCGCCCGCTGCCTCGACCTGCATGGCGGGCTGGGACGAAAGGTTGCGGCGGCATGACGACGCAATCGCCTGCAGCAAGCCAGCGCAGGCGCCGTCGAGCCGTCGCGAAAATCAGCGGCGCAAAGCCTTATTTGGCCGCCTTCTTTGGCTTGCTGGTTTTCGGCTTGTCGGCTTTCGCTGCGGCCTTCTCCGCTTTGGGGGCGGCTTTGGCCTTGCCGGCAGCGGATGCCTTCTTGGCTGGCTTCTTGCCCGCATCCTCCCGATCGATATCGGCCGCCGCCTGGTGCCAGTGGCGTTCGTGGTGACCGGCCGGCTGCCCTTCTTCCTGCCATATCTGGTGGGCGCGGTTGCGGATGCGCTCCTGACGATCGTCTGTCATGGTCATGTTGTCTCCATGCGGGCCGACTTCAGCGCGGCGCCGACGCAGCGACTATAGCAAGCAAACCGTTGCTTTACAGCCATCTGATCCAGCCTGCCGGCCTATAGTCCGGACACGGAAGCGTGCGCCGCCCCGGCCCTTCGCCGTCGCTCCCAAGTCCTTTTGGGGGTTCAAGTCCTTTTGGGGGTTCAAGTCCTTTCGGGCGTGCAAGTCCTTTGAAAGGTCCACTGGAACTTCAATCCGCCGAAGGTGGACCGGGCTTTCACCGTTCGTCTCTTGGAAAGCAAGGCAATTGGCTTTCCATCCGCTTCGCGAGCCGCTCCTCTTGGCAATCAGCCGGGCGGCTTGTATAGAGCCCGCCACTCTCAATTCAAATCCAGACAAGGACGACCCATGGCGCTCGAACGCACCTTCTCCATGATCAAGCCGGACGCAACGCGGCGCAACCTCACCGGCGCCATCACCAGGATGCTGGAAGAAGCCGGCCTGCGCGTCGTCGCCTCGCGTCGGGTGTGGATGAGCCGCCGCGAGGCGGAAGGCTTCTACGCCGTCCACAAGGACCGCCCGTTCTTCGGCGAACTGGTCGAGTTCATGTCGTCGGCGCCGACGATCGTCCAGGTGCTGGAAGGCGAGAACGCCATTGCCAGGAACCGCGAAGTGATGGGCGCCACCAACCCGGCCAACGCGGCCGAAGGCACCATCCGCAAGGTGCACGCGCTGTCGATCGGCGAGAACTCGGTGCACGGCTCGGATGCGCCCGAGACCGCCGCGCAGGAGATCAAGTACTGGTTCTCGGACACCGAGATCGTCGGCTGAGCCGACACCGCGAAACTCCATGCGAAAGGCCGGCAATTTTGCCGGCCTTTTCTTTGGACGCTGGACCGCGATCAGGCCGGAACGAACTGGTAGTCGACCAGGATGCGGCCCTCGGCGTCGACGGTGAGGACTTCGAGCCCGGTCGCCAGCACGGTGTCGCCATCGGCCGGCAGCATCTCCCAGCGGAAGGTGACGACGTCATGCAACAGACGGGCGTTCAAGGCGGCGCGGAAGCGATTGCCGTCGTCGCGGACATTCTTCTCGTGCGACCCGCGTACCCGCTCTTCCAGGGCCTCGTAGCCGCGCACGGCGCGTTCGCCGACATAGTGCCGGCCATCGGGCACCCACAGGGCGGTAATCGCCGCGCGGCGACGCTCGCTGTCGGTCTCGTTCCACGCGGCGACATAGCGGTCGGCCAACGCCTGGGCATCCAAGAACCTGGTCATGATCTTCACTCCATCTGGTTTGCGAGCGGCAATGCACCGCCCTTGGGGAGAGAATTCGCAGCGCGGAGGGCCGAACTCCATGACCTCTCAGGTCAAAAAGCGACCGCCGGATCACGCGGAATTTGACCTTGCAGGTCATTGAACCAGAACGAGCGCGCGCTAAGGTCCGGCCATGACACTGCACCAGACCCCGTTTGGCGTCTTGCTTCGGCGATGGCGCGAGCAGCGCCGGATGACGCAGACCGATCTCGCCCTGGCGGCGGACAGCTCAACCAGGCATCTCTCCTATCTGGAGACCGGGCGCGCGCGGCCGAGCCGCGAGATGATCGTGCGCCTGGCCGAATGCCTTACGGTGCCTCTGCGCGATCAGAACACGCTGCTGCTTGCCGCCGGCTTCGCGCCCGCCTTCCAGGAGCGCTCGCTAGCCGAGCTGGAGGCGGCACGCAAAGCGATCGACAACGTGCTGCAAGCGCACAGGCCCTACCCGGCTTTCGCGGTCGACCGCCATTGGAACGTGGTGCTGTCGAATTCGGCGCTGCCGCAGCTCTATGAAGGATGTTCCGCCGAACTGATGCGCAGCCCGGTCAATTCGGTGCGGCTCATCCTGCATCCGGCCGGTATGGGCCCACGCATCCTGAACTTCGCCGCCTGGCGCGCGCATACGGTGCATGTTCTGCGCCAGCAGATCGAGGCCCGGGCCGATCCGATCATCCAGGGCCTGCTCGCCGAAGTGGCGGCCTATCCCGTGCCGCCTGGCTCGGATGGGGCGGAGGGGCTGGAAGCGGCGCAGCGGCTGGCGACACCGCTGCGCATCGCAACACGGCTCGGTACCGTGTCCTTCCTCAACACCACGACTGTTTTCGGCACGCCCAATGACGTGACCCTGGCGGAGCTTGCCCTGGAAATGCTGTTTCCGGCCGACGACCAGACCATCGAGATCGTCAAGACCATGGTCAGGGAAACCGCCACGGCGTGATGTCGGCCCGGCAGTCAGCTCGCCGCGCTGAAGCGCAGGATTTCGTGTCCGTCCTTGTCCGAGATGGTCAGCTTGCCGGCATCGATGCTGTATGTCGCCGCCTTGGCAAGCGCGTCGAACAGCGCCTTTTCCTCGGTCATCACCTCGGGCGCGCAGGCTTTGTAGGTCGAGCCGATATTGCTGACGGAAATTGTCCGGTCATCGACCCTGGCGGTGGCGAAGTACACGTTGCAAGGGCCGTTGCCGCCAGCCTTGCCCGACTTGCCGATCCTGAACGTGGCTTGCGGCTCGCGTATCTCGCCGACGCCGTCGATATAGTCGACGAGCCAGCTCTGGCCGAGCATCGAAGCCTTCGCCGGGGCATCGTCGGACGCCGCCATCTTGAGCATGATGGTCTGCGGCGCGTCGGTCAGCGGATCGAGCTGATGACGCACATCGGAGATGAACATCAGCCTGTCGTCGACGGTGATGCGGGCCTGCAGCGCATAGGTCATGCCCGGCCGGATGACCGAAGGATCGAATTTTATCTCGAAGCTGATGGGTACCTGGCCCGCCGGCTTGACCTTCTGTTCGCCGATGATCCTGGCGGGCGCGTCGGACAGCGAGACGTCGGCAAGCTCGACGGAGAGCACGGCGCTGGGCGGCAAGGCGATGCGCTCGCGATAGATCACTTCGCCCCTCACCGACTTTTGCGCGGCCACGGAGAGCTCCGGCACCGCCAGTATGCCGACGACCAAAGGCACGAAGCCGAAGACGAAGAACTCGGCGATCCTGTCGAACATGACCGTTCTCCCTTGCCCAAATCAGTCACGTGATGAATTGGCAGAAGGATTGCGGTCGTTCCGTGACGCCTTGTCGGTATTATTCGGACGGCCGCTGCCAACGCCGGGCCGCCTGGGCGTCGGCTTCCTTGGTTTCGACCCAGCCACCTTCGGAGCCGTCCGCGCGATGCTCCTTCTTCCAGAAGGGCGCACGTGACTTGAGGTAGTCCATCAGGAAATTGGCCGCCTCGAACGCCGCCTGGCGATGCGCCGAAGCAGCCACCACCAGCACGATGTTCTCGCCCGGCGCGATCGTGCCATGGCGGTGGATGACGGTGAGCCCCTGCAGCGGCCAGCGACCGGCCGCTTCGGCGGCGATACGGCCGATCTCGGCCTCCGCCATGCCGGGATAATGCTCGAGCTCGAGTGCCGAGAGCGCGCCCTGCTCGTCGCGGCAAAGACCGCAGAAGGTGACCACCGCGCCGATGTCCGCACGGCCCTGCGTCAGTCGGGCGATCTCGGCGGCGACATCGAAATCCTGGCGCTGGATGCGCACGGTCGGCACCGGGACGGCCGACATGCGTTCAGCCCCCGGTCATCGGCGGGAAAAGCGCGATCTCGCGCGCGCCCGATATCTTCTCGCGGTGATCGACATGTTCCTGGTTGATGGCGACGCGGATCACGTCGGGATATTGCAGCGCATGCTCATAGCCCTCGCCGCGCGACCGCAGCCAGCGCAAGAGGTCGGCGACCGTCTCGATGCCGGCGGGCAGGTCGACGTCTTCCTCAGGCATGCCGATTCGTTCGCGAACCCAGGCGAAATAGATGAGACGGGTCGTCATCTCATTCGTCCATGATGTGCTTGAGGCCGGCACGGAAATAATCATAGCCGGTGTAGAGCGTCACCAGCGCCGCGATCCACAGCAACACCAGCCCGGTCTGCGTGGTCAGCGGGAAGATCTTGTCGCCGGCAGGACCCGCCAGCAGGAAGGCGATGGCGACCATCTGGATGGTGGTCTTCCACTTGGCGAGCTGCGTCACCGGCACCGAGACCTTGAGCGCCGCCAGATATTCGCGCAGGCCCGAGACCAGGATCTCACGGCACAGGATGATGATCGCCGCCCACAGCGACCAGCCGGCAATGCCGGCATGACGATCGGTATCGGCAGCCAGGAGCAGAAGACATGTCGCGACCAGCAGCTTGTCGGCGATGGGATCCAGCATCTTGCCGATGTTGGAGGTCTGCTGCCAGGCGCGCGCGAAATAGCCGTCGAAATAGTCGGTGATCGATGCCAGCAGGAAAATGACCAGCGCCGACCAGCGGGCGAAGTCGCTCGACTTCAGATGGCCCTCGAGAAAAAAGCACAGCACCACCAGCGGCACCGCGATGATGCGGGCATAGGTGAGGATGTTGGGCAAGTTGAACGCGCGCTGGGCCATGTCTTCTGGGACTCTTTCTGCCTGCGTACTCAAATCAGAAGCGAATGTGGGCGGTCAACAGGCCAAAATCGATTGGCCAGCCGAAAATAGCGGAAAACCTTCGCATGCCTGGTGCCAAAACCGCAGTTATCTTCAGGAGGTAGACCGCATGAACGCTTGGACAACATGCGTGGTGTCTCATGCAAGACATTTTCCCTAAACCGCCTGCGCTTCGGGCGGGATGCGTGGTGTCTCATGCCTATCGCTATCTCGACACCGCGTGCACTTTTGGGCGACATGCATCAGCTCTCGTGGAAGTGATTGTAGACCAGTTTCGCCACCTGTTCGGAAATGCCGTCGACTTTCCTCAAATCCTCGACCGCGGCGCGGCTGACCGCCTTGGCCGTGCCGAATGCCAGCAGCAGCGCGCGCTTGCGGCCGGGCCCGATGCCGGCGATTTCGTCGAACGGGCTCTTGACCATCTCCTTCTTGCGGCGGGCTCGGTGCGAACCGATGGCGAAGCGATGGACCTCGTCGCGCAGCCTCTGGACGAAATAGAGCACGGGATCACGCACCGGCAGCGAAAACGAATCCCTGCCCTTGACGAAGAAGCGCTCGCGGCCGGCATCACGGTCCTGGCCCTTGGCGATGCCGATGGCCACGACGCGATCCTCGACGCCGAGATCGGAAAGCATCTTGCGCACCGCCGTCATCTGGCCCTGCCCGCCGTCGATCAGGATGACGTCGGGCCAGGCCGGGAAGCTGCCGGAGATGTCCTCCTCGATATCGTCACCGGCGCCTTCCGGGGCCGCGTCGCCGTCCGCGGCAACATCGCCATGTTCCCTGAGCAATCGTGAAAAGCGCCGCTCCATCACTTCGCGCATCATGCCGAAATCGTCGCCGGGCGTGATCTCCGTCGAGCGGATGTTGAATTTCCGGTACTGGTTTTTCACGAAACCTTCCGGCCCCGCGACGACCATGGCACCCACCGCGCTGGTGCCCATTATGTGCGAGTTGTCGTAGACTTCGATGCGCACCGGCGGCCTGGCCAGGCCGAAGGTCTCGGCGAAACCGGCAAGCAGCCGGGCTTGCGTCGAGGTTTCCGCCAGCCGGCGGCCAAGCGCCTCGCGCGCGTTCTGCAAGGCGTTGTCGGTCAGGTCCTTCTTCTCGCCGCGCTGCGGTACCGAGATGGCGACCTTGCGGCCGGCACGGGTGGAGAGCGCCTCCCCCAGCAGTTCCTGATCCTCGACGGCATGCGAGAGCAGGATGGCGCGCGGCGTCGGCTTGTCGTCATAGAACTGCGCCAGGAAGGAGCCAAGCACTTCCGATCCCTCCAGCGCCGGGTCGGCCTTGGGGAAATAAGCGCGGTTGCCCCAGTTCTGGCCGGTGCGGAAGAAGAACACCTGGATGCAGACCTGGCCGCCCTCCTGATGGATGGCAAAGACATCGGCCTCGTCGACGGTCTGCGGGTTGATGCCTTGATGGCTCTGCACGTGCGAGAGCGCCGCGAGCCGGTCGCGATAGATGGCGGCACGTTCGAAATCGAGATCTTGCGAGGCCTGCTGCATGGCTGCCGAAATCTCGGTCTTCACCTTCTGGCTGCGGCCCGAGAGGAAATCCTTGGCCTCATCGACCAGTTCGGCATAGCCCTCATGCGAGATTTCGCCGGTGCACGGGCCGGCGCAGCGCTTGATCTGATAGAGCAGGCATGGCCGCGTGCGATTCTCGTAGAAGGAATTGGTGCAGCTTCTGAGCAGGAAGGCGCGCTGCAGCGAATTGATGGTGCGGCCCACCGCGCCGGCCGAGGCGAAGGGACCGAAATAGTCGCCTTTGCGCGAGCGTGCCCCGCGATGCTTGTAGATGCCGGGCGAGACATGGTCGCCGGTCAGAAGAATATAGGGGAACGACTTGTCGTCCCGCATCAGCACGTTGAACCGCGGCCGCAAGCGCTTGATGAGATTGGCTTCGAGAAGCAGCGCCTCGATCTCGGTGCGCGTGACGACGAACTCCATCGTCGCGGTCTCGCGCACCATGCGGCCAATGCGGTTGGTATGAAAGCGCCCTTGCGCGTAGTTGGTGACCCGTTTCTTCAGACTGCGCGCCTTGCCGACATAAAGCACGTCGCCAGCGGCGTTCATCATCCGGTAGACACCGGGCGCATTGGGCAGCCGCTTGACCAGGGTCTGGATCACTTCAGCGCCGACCTGGCCGTCGGCGTCGCCGGCATGCGGCGTCCAGTCGATCGCCGTGAAGGCAACCTCGGGACCTGCCGGCTCGACGATCTCCTCAAGCGCTTCGTCCTCGAGGTCGATTTCAGGAGGAAGATCATCGGCGCCGCCGCGCGCCTTGCTTTTGTGATCCAAGGGACTCATTCCGCCATGCCTGTCACATCGGGCGTCTGCCACGCAAGATGCTGGCCGCCATCGAGCGCGATCATCTGGCCAGTAACCGAGCGCGCCTGCCAGAGATAGCGGATCGTCGCGCCGAATTCCGGCAATTCCGGGCCGCGTTTCAGGATCAGGCCGGCGACCTGCGCGTCAAAATCGGAATCATCCTGGCGAACGTTCTTAAGCGTCGGCCCCGGACCGATGGCATTGACGCGGATGCGGGGGCCGAGCGCCTGCGCCAGCATCTCAGTCTGCGTCCACAAAGCCGATTTGGACAGCGCATAGGAGAAATAGCGCGGCGTCGGCCGCCAGACGCGCTGGTCAATGATGTTGACGATCAGCCCCTCCTGCGCTTCCGGCAGAGAGCGGGCGAAGGCTTGAGCCAGAAGCGCCGGGGTTTTCACATGAATGGCGAAATGGCGATCCCAGGCATGCCAGTCGAAATCCTCCACGGAATCGTCGACGAACAGCGAGGCATTGTTGACCAGCAGCGAGATTGGGCCGAGCGCGGCTTCCGCCCGGCCGACCAGGTCGCCGACGGCATCCATGTCGGTCAGATCAGCCGCCACCACGACGGCGCGGCCGCCCGACAGGTTGATTCCCGTGGCCAACGCATCCGCCTCATCGTGGGAACGATTGGAGTGGATGGCGACCGCAAAACCATGTCTGGCGAGGTCCTCGACGATCGCCTTGCCGATCCGTTTCGCTCCGCCGGTCACCAGCGCCACGGGAGTGGCTTTGCTCATCTGTTGTCAATCCTCAATTTCGGGCCGAAAACGCGACGCCGACGAAATATGGCCCGGCATATGTTAAATGGCCTTCGCACCTGGGGCAGCATTGTGGCGAAGTGCCCGTCCGGCATACCGACTCGTCATGAACTGGTGAACCGGCAAGGCGCAATATAGGACGCTGGACTCCTTGCACCAAGCGGTGTGCAGCGCAGCATGGATTTACTGCTGACATTTCGCTGTTGCGAAGATGCAACGTCAAGGTTCCGCCTCATTCGCGCCGGGGAATGACCCAAGTTCAGGTTCGCTTCAGCCGCATTTCGACACGACATTTGGAACCGACGAACGCCAGATCCGTTTCACCCCCCGGACGGGTTGATGGCGATCGTGAGAAACAAGCCTGTGTCCTGTGGCTTAAGGAGTAAAGAACAATGCAAGCCAATCTCAAATTCGCACGGCCGCTGGCTGTCGCAATCGGGCTCTTCGCCCTCGGCGGTACCGCTTATGCCGCGGACGTCGTTCAGGAAGAGCCGCCGGCGCCCGCTCCGATTGCCGAACTGCCGGTCGCTTCGTGGGCTGGCCCCTATGCCGGTCTCAACCTCGGCTACGGCTTCGGCGGTAAGACCAAGGAAAAGGACTTCGGCGACTCGACCGACACCAAGGGTTTCGTCGGTAGCGTCTTCGGCGGCTATCAGTGGCAGCAGGAGAACTTCGTGTACGGCGGTGAAGCCGAACTCGGCTACAACGGCGTCAAGGGTGACGACAACGGCATCCACTCCAAGGGTGGTTTCGAAGGCTCGTTGCGTGCCCGTCTCGGCTACGCCGTGACCCCGGAAATCCTGCTCTACGGCACCGGCGGTCTTGCCGGCAAAAGCCAGAAGGTGGATGATTCCGATCTCGGCGTGAGCGATCGCGCCACCATGCTCGGCTGGACCGCCGGCGTCGGCACCGACATCAAGCTGACCGACAACGTGTTCGGCCGCGTCGAATATCGCTACACCGATTTCGGCTCCAAGAGCTTCGACGGTATCGGCAAGGTCAAGGCGACGGACAACCGCGTCACCTTCGGCGTCGGTATGAAGTTCTAAGTCGTCCAAGCCACGACACGAAAAGCCGGGCCTCGCGCCCGGCTTTTTTTGCGCTGCCGTTTCGTCGCTGCTCAGCGCCCCTCTCGCCATTGCGTGAAAGCGCTCCCCAGATCACCGAGAATAGCCGTTGCACGCCCGCAAACAGTGGCTCGCACGAACAGGCAACAAAATCGCGCCCGGAAACCGCTCCCCTCTCCGTTTGTGAGAGAACGTCAGATCGCTTTAAACCGGTATGCAGCCCTTCAGTTCGGGAAATTTTTCGTCGAAGCGCGCGGCCCAGCGCACGAGCCGGCTACGCCCCTTCTCCCACTGACCGCCAAAGCGCAGCGAGAGATAGCCAAGGCAGGCGCGCAACGCCAGATGGCCGACCGTGACCTTCTTCGGCAGCTTGGGCGGGTTGGCATTGAGCAGATCGAGTGCGGCAGTGATCTTGGTCCACTGGCGGTCGAGCCAGGTCTGATACACCAGCTCCTGGGGCCGGGTGCGGCGCTCATAGACCATGGACAGCGCGCAATCGCAGATGCCGTCGGCCAGCGCCTCCAGCACTTCCGCGTCGAGCCGTTTGTCGGGGTTGCGTGGAAACAGCACGTTCTTCGAAACCCGGTTGAGGTGCTGGGTGATGGCGCGGCTGTCGTGTACCGAACGGCCGTCGTCGAGCACCAGAACCGGGATCTTGCCCAGCGGATTGGCACTGATCAGTTCGGCCGGCCTGTCGTCGGTTTTGACCGGCACCTCATCGATGGCGATCCCGGCATAGGCCGCGGCCATCCTTACCTTGGAGCTGTAGGGAGAGGAGGATGCGTAGAGCAGCTTCGGCATGGTCGTTTTCCTGTTGGCAGGCGCCCAGTGTTGACCGCGCGGGCTCTTCAGATCAACCGCCAGAGCACAGAAAAACAACGGCCAGAAACCGGTTGCGATTTCCGCCTTGGCAATCACGACAGGCCCACAATCGTGTACGCTGGAAAACATCGGCGGGCCACGACAGCAAGCTGCCGGGATTCAAAGCCGCATTTACTTCACAGGCGCCGGCACCTCACGAGATGCGCAGCGTCGCCGAGAGAGCCTTCGCCCTGCAAAGCAGGAAGAACAAGCCAAGCGAGCGAGGCAGCCAAACGGCGCCTCGCTTTGCTTGCCCTCGGCCCCATATCGTCGCGATCAGCCCGAGGGCTGAACCCCGCTGCCGAACATGCTCCGATCCAGAACGTCAGAGCGTCGGTGCCAATCCCGAAGGACAGGTGACGCCCCAACGAGCTGTCTACTTCTTGGCCGGAGCCTTCGCCTTCGCAGGCGCTGCCTTTGCCTTCGGCGCCGCGGCTTTCTTCACCGCAGGCTTCGTCGCAGCGGCGGCTGCTTTCGCAGCTGGCTTTGCCGCAGGCTTTGCGGCCGGCTTGGCCGCAGCTTTCGCGGGAGCTGCTTTCTTGGCTGCGGGTTTTGCCGCGGGCTTGGCCGCTGCCTTGGCTGCCGGCTTCTTGGCCGGTGCCGCCTTGGCTGCCGGCTTCGCCGCAGCCTTCGCGGGGGCCGCCTTCTTCACTGCCGGCTTCGCCGCGGCCTTGGCCGCCGCCGGCTTCTTGGCCGGTGCTGCCTTCGCTGCGGGCTTTGCCGCCGCCTTAGCAGGCGCTGCTTTCTTCACCGCGGTTGCGGCCTTCGCCGCGACTGCCTTTGCGGGTGCTTTCTTTGCCGGTGCCTTGGATGCCGGCGCTTTAGATGACTGCTTAGCCATGTCATGCCCCTTCACGTTATGCCGATGGCCGTGAATGACCCCGGCGCGCAATGCATATCTGACTCGCGTCTCGCTAGCCAGCGAAGCAATGGTATGATTTTCTCAGCTTAAATTTTGGTTGCGATTGACGCACAATCAAACTCATCACGGAAAAAATCCGCCGTTGATCTTCTGACGTCGCCAGCAAATTGATGCCGGTGTTCTCGATGCGAGTCCACCATGAAGCTCCCAAGATCATCGAGCATCGTCACACGCGATCTTCGGCCGTCAATATCAAGACGTGGCGTCTCACCAGGGCGATCATCTTTTGCAAGCGCGTGGTCAGTGCGGGTCACGAGCACGATGCGGTGATCGATCTGAAGATCACCTTGTCAAGCAGGTCTGAAGCGATATCTTTCTGATTGACAGAATACTCTGTGCCACAGATTATTCTGTCGTGAGATGTGATCGCGCTTCGAATTCAATCGCAGCAGGCAAGTGCCCCCACCCGAGATCGCAGAGCCTTGCCGCGACAGAACAAGGCTTTGCCGCATTGGAGCCCACTGATGAGCGCCGACGACATCGTCCACCAGAGTACACGGCTCAGGATCATGGCAGCGCTGAACACCCTGGAAAGGCGCGAGGCGCTGGACTTCACCCAGTTGAAGGCCATGATCGACGCAACCGATGGAAATCTCGGAGCGCATCTCGATACTCTGGCCAGAGCGGGCTATGTCGATGTTGAAAAACTCTTTGTCGGGCGACGGCCCCGCACCCGGGTCAAGGCAACAGTGATTGGGCGGCGGGCCTTTCGCGGCCACATTGCCTTTCTTCGCAAGATCATCGATCAGGCCGATGCGACGCAACGCAGGAAATAGTCCTGCGCTGCGCGAGCAGTCCTGAAGCCGCCGACCGTCCAGGGCTGACTGGCCGTCCAACTCTTCTGCCTGGAAGCAATTTCCGAGGCAAAGCGCAATGCGCTTCCGCAGGAAAACCGTTACACACTATTTCGCGCGAATGCGCTCGGCGCGTTGCGACGACCGTGACGCCAGCGCCGATTGTCGATGGTGGCGCGATCACCGGCGTGTGTCGACTAGCACGTGCCAACGTCACGATTGATACCCCAGACAGATGGCGCCGAGCGCGACGACGGCGCAGGCGCAGACCCGCCGCGGCGTCAGCGTCTCGCCGAGAAACAGCCGGCCGATGAAGGCCGCGAAGACCACGCTGGTCTCGCGGATCGCCGTGATCGGACCGGCAGGCCCGAGTGCGAAAGCCGCCACCACGACGCCATAGGCAAGAAGCGCGAATAGGCCGCCACCGAGCGCCTTCCAGGTTTCGGGCGCCCGCGCATCGACAGTCAGCTTGCCTCGACAGGCGACGAAGGTCGCCGGCAGCAACGCGCCGTAGGCAAGAAGCACCCAGGCGGTGTAGGCGCCGATATTGCCCGCCGCGCGGACGCCGATCGCATCGACCATCGCATAGGCGGCGATGATCGCGCCCGTCGCCAGCGCGTACAGGATCGATTTAGTGGCGGCTCGTCCCCGTCCGAGCGAAAGAGCCATGATGCCGCCGCCGACCAGGGCAACGCCCACGGTCTCCGAAACGGTGAGCTGCTGGCCGGCGAGCAGGAAGCCGCCGAGCGCGACGAGCAGAGGCACGCTGCCACGAACAATCGGATAGACCTGTCCCAATTCGCCATGTCTGTAGGCGGCCACCAGGAAAAGGCTGTAGCCGACCTGCAGGCAGGCCGACAGCCCGACATAGAGCCAGGCGGGCGTCGCTGGAAAACCGTTGAAGGCTGCCATCGGAACAGCAAGCGCGGTGCTGGAGAAGCTCATGACGGTGACGGTCCACAACCTGTCGGCACCTGTCCGCAGGAAAGCGTTCCAGCTCGCGTGGAGGATCGCGGCGAAGAGCGCGAGCCCGATGACCAGCGGGGTCATTGCGGCCGGCGCGAGGCGGCGACGATATCCAGGGCCGCCTTGCGGGCGTCGCGGATAGCGGCGTCGCCCCGCCCCATCTGCGCCATCAGGGTCGCGCCCTCGATCAGCATCAACAGGGTCGCCGCCACGCTCTCGGCCCGCCCGCGCGTCATCACCGGCGCCAGGATCGACTGCATATGCTGCCTGATGCCATTCTTCTGCCTGGCGGCAGCCTTGAACACGGGATGCCGGGGATCGCCGAACTCGGCCAGGGCATGGGCAAACAGGCAGCCGTGAAAATCCGGGCTGCGAAACCAGCGGCCATGCCATTCGAAAATCCGGGCGATCTTCTCTTCCGGTGCCGTGCTCTCCCGGGCAAGCCGGTCAAGCTGCTCTTCAAAGCGCCTGGCGCGATGGTCCAGGACCTCGACGATCAACTCGTCCTTACTGGGGAAATGGCGGTACATCGTCATCTTGGCTACGTCGGCTTCGGCGATGATCCGGTCGATGCCGGTGGCATGGAATCCGACGCGCTTGAACAGCGCATAGGCCGTTTCGACGATATGTTGGCGTTTGTCGGAGACAGGTGAAGACATCGTGATTCACAAGGGGTGAGACAGGTCTGTCTATTTAGTGCGACAGATCACGGCTTCTGTCAACACGGGACGTAAAAGCGCCTGCAACCCTTCAGGTCGCAGGCGCGAAAAAGATCGTTAAGTGAGGGCCGTGTTCAGCGCAGGACGCGGCAGCGGCCGTTATAGACCATCCAGCGGTCGAAGCCCGCGACGCAGAACTCGACATTGTCGCCGATCGAGGCAAAGCCCTGGCCTTCCTCGATCAGGTAGAAGATCGAGCGGTCCCGGCCATCGGACAGGTTGACGGTGGCCCGGCAATAATGACGGCCGATCGGCCATTCCTCGCTCGCCTGCTCATAGCGATGCTGGCGAATGTTGCGGAAATCGGTGATGGCCACATCCGGCAAGTGCGGCACGTGATGCACCTGATAGGCGAAGCGGTGGGTGATCTTGTTCAGCACCCATGACTCGCCGCAGACGCTGCCGTCGTCTTCGGAATAGACGCCGAGGTCAGCCGCGTGAACAGCCTGCGTGACGCCGAGAGGCGCGGCAAGCGGGGAACAGAGCGAAATCAGGGCAGCAAGCGCGGATTTGGCGAAGCGAGTCATGGTAGCCTCTCAAGATCGGTTGCCGCACTGTGCGGATTCGCCAGGCGCCGGTCAAGCGGGTGCCGACACAATGGTTTATAGGAGGGCACCGAGAACTTCAGGAAAACCGCTCCCAGGCGGACTGGCGCGAAACTCCCAGCCGGCCGCCGATCCTGGCCCAGCTGACCTTGCGCGATCGCAAAGTATCGACCAGCAATTGCAGATACCTGCCCTTGTCTTGGATCGTCTCGTCGGTGGGACCAGGCATGTCGAGCAGCCTCGGTGGGCTGAGCGTCCAGCGAATGGAAGCGCGACATGTCGGGCGCATGTCACACCTGTTCACCCGCCAGCCATTCCACCGACCAGTGCGCCGGCTTTTCCACGGCCAGCAAACCGTGCAGCGCCGGCAAGATGGTTTTCAACTCAGCTTCGAGCGTGAAGGGCGGGTTGACCACGACCATGCCGGTGCCATCGAGACTGGGCTCCGACGAAGCCGGTCTGATCTCGAAGTCTATATCGAGGATTTTCGGGATGCCGGATTGCCGCAGCGCTTTCCTGAAAGCGATCACCGCCTTGCGGTCCTTGATTGGATACCACAGCGCATAGATGCCACCGGGCCAGCGCCTGTGCGCCTTCACCATCCCATCGACCAGGCGGCCGAACTCGCCGTCTTCCTCGAAAGGCGGATCGATAAGCACCAGGCCGCGCTTTTCCTTCGGCGGCAGATGGGCTCCGAGCGCCAGCCAGCCGTCGAGTTCCATCACCTTCGTCTGGAAATCGCCGGCGAACTCCGCCTTCAGCCGGGCAGCGTCTTTCGGGTGCAGTTCGATCGCCGACAAGCGGTCCTGCTTGCGCAGGAGAGTGCGTGCCAGCAGCGGCGAGCCCGGATATTTCCTCACCCCGCCCTCCGGGTTGAGCGAGCGCACCGCCTCCAGATAGGGCGCCAGCAGCGTTGCCGCCTTCGCGCCGAACGCGGCTTCGATCACCTTGCCGATGCCGCCTCGCCACTCGCCGGTCTTCTGTGCCTCGAGCGATGAAAGATCGTAGCGGCCAATGCCGGCATGGGTGTCGACGACGCGAAACGCCTTGTCCTTCTGCTTGAGATATTCCAGCAGGCGCGTCAGCACGACATGCTTGATGACATCGGCGAAATTGCCGGCGTGGTAGGCGTGGCGGTAGTTCACCTGGGTCCCCTGCCCCACCGTGGCGGCGGCGGTTGCGAGTTCGGATTTTCCGGCCGACCGCCACCAGAACGCAAGGACAGCAGGAAGCCGATCAAGCCGACCGCCATCAGCGAGAAGCCTATCGGCCGCGCGCGGCCGTCGATCTCGCCAACGCCGGAGCGCAGGACAAGGTCGACCGCGCGCATCGGTATATCCTCGGCATCCCCCGGGCCGACGGTGAAGAGGTAAGCGCCAGGGTTGACGGTGGCGATCAGGCCGGCCTCGTCGCGAAAGATCTTGTCGGGCAGTTGCGGGCTGGCCTGGCGCGGATTGTCCACATGATTGAACCGCAGTGTCGAGGCAAGCACGGTTCGGCCGTTGGTGGCGGCGGTCAGCGTCAGCACCGTGCGCTGCTGCGACACGATGCGTTCGGCCCTCGCGGTCAGGTCGACGAGGACCCGCACCGGCGCATCGCGACTGCTCAGCGACACCGTCAGCGGCCTGAACCGGCCCTGCTCATAGACCCGCCACGTGCCGATTTCGCGACCGGAAAAATTGGTCATCGCCCAGGGATAGATGAGACCGATGCCGGCGCCAGCCAGGAGGATCAGGACGAAGAGAGAGCGCATCGGGCGGTTACCTTGCAATCAGACCTTGGCCGACGGACGGCCTGTACCGGCACCGTCGCGCAGGCGTTCCATTTCGTCCAGCAGCATGTCCAGGCCGATCTCGAATGTCCTGTCGAATTCGGCGGCGCCAAAAAAGCGACCCGCCGCCATGACATTCGGATAATCCCCGGCCAGTTGCTCGGTGCTGACGGTGTTCACCGCGGACGGCCCCCTGGAATAGCCGGCATTCTCGTCCAGCACCGCGCCCATCAGATAATAGCCGACGGCTCGGAACAGCCGAGCACTGAGTTCGGTGTCGAAGCCGCCATCCTTGAACAAGCCGATAATGCCGTTCAACCAGGCAAGGCAAGCCGGCGAATTCATCCGGTAGGTAACGATGAAGGTGGAATAGGCGGGATGGTCGCGTCCGATGCGCCGAAAATCCTCAATGGCGATGCGCATTCTTTGCCGCCACGGAAGGCTGGCGTCAGGAATTTCAATCGCACCGATCAGACGGTCGATCAGCGCTTCGTGCAGATGCGCGACCGAAGGAAAGTGGTGATAGATGCTCATTGCCTCGCAGCCGAGCGCGGTGGCGAGCTTGCGCATCGAAAAGCCGGGAAGACCTTCCCTCTCGATCACCTCGAAAGCCGCGTCTTCGATCATTTCACGCGACAGACGGCCGCGCACTCTCTTTTTCTTGATTGACGTATCCATTGCGCCGCTTGACAACTTACAGTGTAAGGTTCATTTTCGCAGTCACCTTACATCGTAAGGTCAACCAAGACCAGAGGAGAAAAACCGTGTCGTACCATCGCATCGTAAAATCCGTGCAGTCTTGCTCTCAGCGTGCGTTCCTGTTCACCGCCGCGGCCTGCGTGCTGTCGCTGGGTGCGGCACCTGCCCATGCCGACGACTATGATGCAACCCTCAAGGACATCCAGTCGACCATGGGTGGCGTGCCGAGCTTCGTGAAACAGTTTCCCAAAAGCGGTCTGCCCGGTGCCTGGGCCGAGGTCAAGGCCATCGAACTCAACGACAAGACGGCACTTCCGCCCAAGGTCAAGTCACTGATCTCGCTGGCGGTCGCGGCGCAGATCCCTTGCACCTACTGCATCTGGTCGGACACGCAGGACGCCAAGCGCGCCGGCGCCACCGACGAGGAGATCCAGGAGGCCGTGGCAATGGCGGCACTGACCCGCCACTGGAGCACCGTCTTCAATGGCATGCAGGTCGACTTCGACACGTTTAAAAAGGAAATGGGCGGGCAGTAGGCCCCGGCAAAGAGGCAAAAAACGGCCTTAAGCAGCAAAACCGTGCGGTGATCCCGTCCCGTTTCCCATCGGCTCCGATGGCCCGCCAATGCGGGCCATCTTGCGTTTCAGACAGCCCAGCGCACCCTTGCGGCCCGCATACGCGATCGCGCAATGGACGACGTCCCGCCCCTGTGGTCAAATATCCCTGTCAGGGTGGCGCGCAGTCCGCGCAGACAAAGCCCACCACTGACGATAAGAAACCGACGAGCAGGAAATCGGCGAAAATATTTTTTCGATGGGATAGTTCGATGAGCGGAGCCTATAGTTTGCTCAACATGCGCAGCTCGGATTTTCGGGCCGTCAAGAACTCGTTCGGCTTTCGATTTTTCATCATTTTCTCCCTTCTCACCATGGCTGGTTGCGACTCCGATTCCATTCGCAAGGATGTCCTGTCCAAATACTTGAAACACGACATTTACAGCTGCAGCCCAAGCGGTTTTGGACAGCAGTCGCACTGCACCCTAAAGATGTAACCTCCGGCCGCCGGGTTGCCGGGTCCGCTATATTTCGCAAGCCTTGCGCCTGGGCACCTCGTGGCGCCAGACGTCGATATTCATCGCGGCCGGGCTTTGGCGGCGCGCCTCAAAACGTCTCCCGTATCCGGCGCGGTCGTTTTTTTTGCGATCGGCCAATATGCTGATTCACAACGAGGATCCGAGCCTGGCTTCCCCGAGCGGAGACCAAGGTGCGGCGGCGCTGCCGGATTAACCATCGCCGCCTCTTTAGTTAATGAAATGCTAATTTAATTGACTATAATTTTCATAGGTATATTTTTGCGATGTTGGGATGTGCAATTTGGGCGAGCAATCGACGATGATGGCACCAGGCGTGTGATTGCAATCGAGGCGCTTAAAATGCCGGGCGGCGGCGGGTAAAGCCGCGTGGCATGGCCTCGCGAACTCAGAAGACAATAGACGCACATCAGTGATGACGACCCGCGCATGCGGAGGGTTTGTCGCGTTCTGAAGAGCGTGGCCGGGTGATGCGTGCCCCGGCCCGGCGGTAGCGTGCGCGTTGCGTAAGGGGAAAGCATGAGCAAGGTCATCAAGGTTCTGAAGCTGGGATCCGGAAACGGCCAACGGGACCCCCACCAAAAACCAAATCGTGCCCTCGTCGCGGGGGGAGCCGGCTTCCTTGGCTCGCATCTGTGCGAACGGCTTTTGCGTGACGGATACGAGGTTGTCGCCATCGACAATTTCCACACCGGCAAACGATACAATCTCAGTGTTCTCCTGCGCGACCCCAGGTTCACCTGCATCGAGCACGACATCGTCGACCCCCTGCCCGCGGGCCTCGCATTCGACGAGATCTACAACCTTGCCTGCCCCGCCTCTCCGCCCCACTATCAGGCGGACCCGATCCATACGTTCAAGACAAGCGTGCTCGGTTCGCTCAACCTTCTGGAACTCGCCCGGCGCAACAACGCCAAGATATTCCAGGCCTCGACATCCGAGATCTATGGCGACCCCATTGTGCACCCGCAGCCCGAGAGCTATTTCGGCAACGTCAACACGCATGGGCCGCGGTCCTGCTACGATGAGGGCAAGCGCTCCGCCGAAACGCTGTTTTTCGATTATTCGCGGACATATGGCCTCGATATCCGCGTGGCCCGCATCTTCAACACCTATGGCCGCCGCATGCAGCCCGACGATGGGCGCGTGGTCTCGAACTTCATCGTGCAGGCGCTGCGCGGCAAGGACCTGACCGTCTATGGCAGCGGCCTGCAGACCCGCTCCTTCTGCTATGCCGATGACCTGATCGAGGGCTTCATGCGGCTGATGAATGCGCCGCATGCGCCGGCCCATCCGGTCAATCTCGGCAACCCCGGCGAATTCACCATCATGGAACTCGCGACACTGGTCGTCGCCTATACCAACTCCCGATCGAAAATCGTCCACCGGCCGTTGCCGATCGACGACCCCAAACAACGCAAGCCCGACATTTCCTTCGCCAGAAACAATCTTGGCTGGGAGCCGAAGATCTGCCTGGCCCAGGGGCTCGCGCACACCGTCGACTATTTCGACGCCCTGCTCTACGGCAGCCGGATGATCAAGGGGGCAGCGGCTTCATGAGCCGCCCGGCGATCCTAGTCACAGGCGGAGCCGGCTTTATCGGCAGCCACACCTGTAAGCTGCTCGCCGCGTCCGGTTACCTGCCTGTAGCGTTCGACAACATGTCGCGCGGCAACCGGAAATCCGTCGCCTGGGGGCCGCTCGTCGTCGGCGATATTCGCGACGGCGATGCGTTGCTGGCGGCGATGGAAAGATACAGGCCGACATCCGTCATCCACTTCGCAGCGCTGGCCTATGTCGGGGAGTCCGTCCAGCAACCGGCGGAGTACTATTCGACCAATGTCACGGGCACCATCGCCGTGCTCGAAGCGGCGCGCGCGCATTCGATCGAAAACATCATCTTTTCCAGCAGTTGCGCAACTTATGGCGTGCCCGACGCGCTGCCCGTTCGCGAGACTTCGTCACAGAATCCGATCAGCCCGTACGGACGCACCAAACTGATGGGCGAACAGATCATCGGCGACTATGCGCGGGCATACGGCATGAGGTCTGCCATCCTGCGCTATTTCAACGCTTGCGGTGCCGATCCCGACGGCGAACTCGGCGAATGGCATTCGCCGGAAACGCATCTGATTCCCAGGGTGTTGATGGCCGCCTCGGGCATGCTCGACCGGATCGAGGTTTTCGGCACGGACTATGACACGCCGGACGGAACCTGCATTCGCGACTACATCCATGTCGGCGATCTGGCTAGCGCCCATCTGAAAGCGCTCCAACATCTGCAGAACGGCGGACAGAGCCTGGCCGTCAATCTCGGCACCGGGCGCGGAATATCCATCAAGGAAATCCTGCAGGCGGTCGGCCGGATAAGCTCGAGACCGGTCCCGGCCGTCTTCAAGGCGCGTCGCCCGGGTGATCCTGCCGAACTCTATGCCGATCCGAGCAAGGCGCGCGCGCAGCTTGGCTTTGTGCCGCGGCTTTCCGGCATCGACACGATCATCGCAACGGCGGCGCCCTTCTTCGGGCTGGCTACGGTGCCGGTGAAACCGCCGCCCGCCAAGGCGACGGTCTCCACCGCCGTCAGATCAATCAGCGCCAACTCGATCAGAGATAGCGCGCCCGACAGCTCGCATGCTGGCCAAATCCGCTAGGGCTGCAGATATAGGGCGAACCACCGAAGGCCGGGGCGCCGACTTTCGGCTCGAAGGAGGCGTTCACCGGTGCCGGCGTGCCGACCTTGATCCGCGGCGGCGGTGCAAAGGCGTAGGCTTTTTCGGTGATCCTTACCGTGCTCGTCGTCTCGACCAGCGGGCGCTCGAGTCTCAGCGAGCGAACCATGGGATTGCCATAGACAGACTGGACCGAAGATTCGCTGCTGGCGGTGTGGACCACGGGTTTGATGAGGACCGAACCGGTTCGGGTCGCATCCACGTTCTGGCAAGCTGCAACCATCGAGACCGCCATCACGACCGTAAGAATAGATACGAAGTTTTTGCCTGGGCGCGGTGCGCCCATCGCCGAATTGTTCATCTTGTGTCCCTTGCTATCACGGATTAGCCAAGGGCGGGTGGCAGCATACTATGCCCTCGCTGCCTTCACGCCTGTGAGTGACCACTCGCACATCAGATGTTAATATTAGACATCACTAATTATTAAATTTCATAAAACCCGTATGGTGGACCCATCGCCTCGTTGCTCTGTCCGGTAGAATTGAATTCGATCAAACGGCGACGGCGCGCCAGACGCAGCAGCCAGGACCGATTGACGATTTATAATAAGCGATTCGCCGGCTTCTTGACAGCGCCGGCCGTGCGCCCTTGCGCCCGCACAAACGGTCGGGCGGCGCCCCGGCGCAGCCGCGATCGCCTAATTCTTGGAATCGATCAGCTTGCTGCTTTCTTCGAACTGCGCGGCCTTTGTGTCACCCGGTTCGAATTTCCGGTATTCGTCGGCAGGATCCTCGGGAGATCGTTTGAAGCTGTACCACTCGCCGTCCGGATCCTTGCGCTGCTCGATGTTGCCGCCCTTGATGCGGTGGCTATAGCAGGTGCGGTTCTGTTGGCCGGTATAGGCCTTGGACCGCCAGGCAAGATCCATGCACATCTTGCCGTCCCTGGTCGCTATCCACTTGCCTTGGCCGACAGAGGCAGCCCCCTCACGCGACGTCCAGGCCCGCAGCGACCGGCCGTTCTTGCCAAAATAGGCTGCCCCGTCCTTCCATATCCATGTCCGGTCGGCATAGAGGATCGACACTTCATAAGCCGTTGGAACACTCGCAGCATCGGCCTTCGCGCCGTTGTCCTTGGCAGCGGCGGCTTGCGCGACGCCCGAGAAAGCCATCTGGCCGCAAACCACGAGAACCATCAACGGCACGCGATTTGCCGACCAGCAATGCTGCTGCGTATGCGGATGGTCGAAACCAAGTCGCTGCAATGGGGTCGGCGCGGTCGGCGAAATTGGCGTTCGCATGTTATTTGCCCCCGGGGCAACGCTATCAGCGCGTTGATAGCCACGCCAACTATTAACTGCCGCACGAAAGGCGATGTCAACCTTGGCGAAGCTGATCGAATACAACAATTCGAGACTTGCGCGCGGACCGCGGTCGCCAAAATTAAGAATTGCGCTGTATACTCCTTTGCCTCTGACAATCGCGGGCCAAAGCAAGAGCGGCAGACGTCAGGGGGGACGCAGCTCAAATGATTGATGCCAGGGACGCCAGTCAGGCAGAAGGTCAGCGGCACCCGAAGCGGTGGTTCTATCGGAACACCGTCGCACGCCACTCCATGAGCCCCAACACGGCGATCTTGCTAGGCATTCTCGTCATCGCGGCCCTGTTCAGGTTCCATGGCATCACCATGCCGCTGGTCGACGCCTTCAGTTGGCGCGAGACGAGCACGGCGATGATGGCCGACAATTTCCAGCAACGCAACTGGAACATCTTCTTTCCGGAGGTCAGCTGGACCGGACCGGGGCCTAGCTATCAGGGCCGCGAGTTCCAGATCGTGAGCTATCTGACGGCCCTGCTCTACCAAGTCTTCGGCTGGCACGACTGGTTTGGCCGCATGGTTGCCGCCTTGTTTGGCCTGGTGACGGTGTTTTCGCTGCACAGGCTGACGGCTCTCTGCTGGGATGAGACGCACGCCCATGCCGCGGCACTTGGCTATGCGCTGATGCCGGCGGCGATCATGATCGACAGTTCGTTTCTTCCCGACCCCGCCATGCTGGCCCTGGTGACAACAGGCGTCTGGCTTTTCGCGAAATACTGGGCCGGCGGCAGCGGCTGGCTGTTGCCGCTTGCCACGGCCAGTTTCTCGCTCGGCGCGCTGGCAAAACCGCCAGGCCTCGCCGCCGGCGCCGTCATCTTCTACCTGATGGCCTGCTGGATCGTTCAGAGGAAACGCAAGCAAGCGACCAGGGTCTTCCTGTCAGGGCTGTTGAGCCTGGCCGTCATCGCCGCCTATTTCAGCTGGGCGATCTATCTCGGCCGCAGCTACCCGCCCTATCACGTGGCGGGTAGCGGCTATATCTGGGATTCCGGTTTCTGGACATTCTTCAAGGAGAGCTTCTACTTCAAATCGGTCTGGAACACCTCGGTCTGGTGGTTCTACGGCTATCCTTTCATGGCGCTGATCGCGTTGGGTTTCTGGATGCCGCCACGCCCCGCCGAAGAGGCGAAGCAACGCGCGCTTTCGGCCGTTCCCTATGTTTGGCTGGTGGCGGCCATTGCCGTCTATCTGGCGGCGGCGCGCGAGATCACCAGCAATCCCTGGAACTACCACGTCTTCCATGTACCGTTTGCGATGTTCTGCGGCCGCGGGGCGCTTGTCCTGGTAACGCTTGCGCTGGGCAATTTTTCGTGGCCGGCGGTCGTGCTGCGCTCGGTCTGCATCGCCGCCGTCACGCTCGTGTGGTCGACATTCCCGCTGGTCAAGACAATGAAGACGCCTGTTGCAATCAAAGGCAAGTTGCTCGGCGAGGAGTTGGCGCGGCTGGCGCAACCCGGTGACCTCGTCGTCGCCATAGCGCCCGAGGTCGGCGACCCGGTCGCGGTCTATTACAGCAGGACGCGCGGCTGGGTGTTCCCACCGGGCGGTGGCGATGTCGAATGGTCGAAATTCGTCGCGGACGACGAGACGGCGATCGCGCAACTCGAGGACTTGCGCGATCAAGGTGCGGACCTGTTCGGTGCGGCAAAAAACGCCGCCGACAAGCAGGACCGCCTGTTCGTCGAGCATCATGACGGGGTCATCGACTATCTGGACAAGACCGGAACCAAGCTTGTGGATTCGGATGATCTGCTGGTCTATAGGATCACCCGCCCATGAGAACGGCGACGGTCCGGGCTGCAGGCCCCTGACGGATCGGTCCCGACGGTTCGGCGGCTCCCCATTTGATCGAGGAAAGCCGCCGGGCGGCGGAAAAGGCGACCCGATCCCGATGATGTTATGATGGTCGGGTACCAAGCGTTTGCCGCCACCCAAACGCGGCGGTGAGAACCTGCGGAGAATTGGTTGAAAAAAATCATCTCGATAGTCGCGACGCTGGCGCTGCTGGCCTGGCTCGCCAGCGACTCGCGCTGGCGCACGGTCGGCGACGCGTTCGACCGCATCACGCCCGGGATGCTGGCCGTGGCGACGATCGCGTTTTTCGTCACCTACGTCTTGCGGACGCTGCGTGTCTGTGACGAGTTCCGGGACGACGTGCGTGGCCGTTTCGGCGCTTGCCTGCGCGTCATCCTGATCCACAACGCCATGATCAACGTCGTGCCGTTCCGCGGCGGCGAGACCGCCTTTCCCTTGCTCCTGCGCCAGGTCTTCGGCGTGCCGATCGTGCGCGCCAGCGCTTCGCTGCTGTGGTTCAGGCTGCAGGACGCCTTTGTCGTCGGCGTGCTGGCCCTGGCGGTCTGGCCCGGCCTGCACCTTGCCGTCAGGGTGGCGGGCGTGGCCGCCCTCATCACCGTGGCCTGGTACCTGCCGCGCTGGGCGCGCGCGCCGCATGACTGGGCCGGGCGCGGCAAGATCGTGGCCAAGCTTGGCCTGCTTCGCGACATCTTCACCGAGGCGACCGGCCGCTCGCGCTATGGCTGGTGGTGGACGATCGCCAATTGGTCGCTGAAACTCGCCGTGCAAGGATGGCTGCTGGCGCTGATGCTGGGGACATCCTTCACCACCGCCTTTCCAGGCGTCGTCGGAGCCGAAGGCGCCGCAATATTGCCGGTGCAAGGCGTTGCCGGCTTCGGCACCTACGAAGCGGCCGCCGCGGCGGCGCTGCTCACCTCCGGGATCACGATGAAGAGCGGCTTGCAGGCGGCACTGGCTTTGCACCTCTTCATCCTGTGCTCGGCCGTCGCCACGGGTGCGATCGCCTGGCTGTTTCCCTCGACATCGACGCTGCCGGAGAACCCGGCCGTGAGACCCGCAAGGAAACCATCGCTATGAACGTATTGCCTATCCCTGCTTCGGGACTGCCCGACGGCGCGGTGATGCCGGACCATACGCTGTCCATCGTGGTGCCGATGTACAACGAGGCTGAAAACGTCGAACCATTGCTGGCACGCATTCACCAGGCCATGGAACATTACGGCCAGCCATGGGAGGTCGTGCTGGTCGACGATGGCAGCACCGACGCGACGGTGAGCGAGATCAGGCGCCTGTCGGCCCAATACGGCCCGCATGTTCATGCCGTCGAGCTGGTGCGCAACTACAAGCAAACCGCCGCCATGCAGGCCGGAATAGACGCCGCACGCGGCAGCGTCATCGCCACGATCGACGGCGATTTGCAGAACGACCCCTTCGACATCCCGCGCATGGTCTATCGTCTTTTGAGCGAAGATCTCGACCTGGTGGTCGGCTGGCGAAAGGATCGCCAGGAAGGGCTGTTGATGCGCAGACTCCCCTCGCGCATCGCCAACGCCTTGATCGCGAGTGTCACCGGCGTGCGCCTCAAGGATTATGGCTGCAGCCTCAAGGTCTATCGCGGCAACGTCATCCGCAGCGTCAAGCTCTATGGCGAGATGCACCGCTTCATCCCGGCCTGGCTGGCCACGGTAACGACCCCAAGGCGCATCGCACAGGAGGTGGTGACGCATCATGCCCGCATTCATGGCCAGTCCAAATACGGCATTTCGCGCACCTTCAGGGTCGTGCTCGATCTGGTGTTCATGTATTTCTTCATGCGCTACCGCACCCGGCCGGGGCATTTCTTCGGCGGCATCGGCATCGTGCTCGGCACGCTGGGTTCGCTGATCCTTGCCTATTTGCTTTGCCTGAAGCTGTTTTTCGCAGAAGCCATCGGCACGCGCCCGATGCTGTTCACCGGCTTCTTCCTGCTCATTGCCGGGGTTCAGATGGTGACGTCGGGTGTGCTGGCGGAAATGCTGGCACGCGTCTATCACGAGGCAAACGGATCATCGGCCTATGTCGCAAGGCCGCGGCAGGCGCCGGCCGACAAGGGCAGCGATGGCTGGCACCGCTCCGGCCCTTTGTCGTAGCCTTGTCGATGGAAGGAATGACAGGATTCGTCGACTGATATCACGAGGAATGGCCGCCAAAGGGCAAGAGGAAAGGCGCAACGCCCGCGCCATCCTCTTGCCCTCGGCTCGCGCCCCCGCGACGACCTGAGCAGGCGGCAGTCGATCAGACCACCGCCTTGACCGGCTAGTAACGCGAACGGCAGCTGGCGCGTTGGCCGAAGCCGCTCGGACCACATATCCAGGGAGAATGACCAAGGAGCGGTCCAGCATTGCCCGGCCTGAAGGACACCTTGACCGGCGCCGATCCGCCGACCCTCTGCGGCCGCACGAAAGCTGCATAGGCCTCCTCCGTCGTCCGCGTCACGCTTGTCATCTGCGTCAGCCGTTTGCGCTCGATCAGGTGCAGCCGCCTGTTCTTGACGTAGTGCACCTTCTTGCCGAGCATATGAACCACGGGCTTGGTGCCGATCGAGCCGGTCCTGGTCGTATCCACGCCCTGGCAACCGGACACTATCGAGATCAATGCAACAGCGGCGAAAGCGCAAGCACATTTCGCGCCGATCCTTGCGCCGTTTTCGAAATATGTCTTCATCGACGTCCCCTGCAACAAAACACAAGTCGCTGGAGCGCGGAGATATATTATCGGTTGTTCATTTTTCCGCGCCGCGCCAGCAGCCTCTCGCTGCTTGCATCACGCTTTTATATTAGCTGTTACTTATTAAGAATCGCGCAAACAACATGCTGAACGCGGTCTGTCGGCGTTCGATCGAATATTGTTAAAATTGGATCTTTCAGGGATTGCCTCCGCGCGCGGTCGCGCGGGCCACGAATGTCCGGCGCAAACCTGCTGTGCGCCTCAGCGCGGCGTTTCCCACCCCGGATCGAAGTAGAAGTTGCGGGCGCCTATGTTGCCTTGGCCGGCGCCGGAAATCACATAGGCGATGCGCACGATACGCAATCCTCCGGCGCCCTGCTGCAGCCCGTAGACGCCTTCCATGCCGCGACCGTAGAAGCCAACGGCCGGCACGGCGAGCGCCAGTACGGCAAGCGAGGCATGAAAGGCCATCCCGGTGGCATTGGCGCGCAACGGAATCGTGTTCTCGATGATGTGCCTCAGGACGATGACAACCACCAAAAGCCCGTAAAGGAGGGCGTTGAACGCCGCAAACCAGAAGAAGCCAGTGGCGTCGAACGGATGTTCGACCAGCAGCACGGGCAGCGCCGCGCCGATTGCCAGCGCCACATAGGGGACGAAGGCACGAGCCGGCAGCAGGCTTTTGGGGCCGCTGCCCTTGGGGGTGACACGGAAATCGACGAATGACCTGGTCATATAATCGCGCAACGACGATAGCGTGCCAGCCAGCACCCAGGGCCAGCGCGCGAAGAAAAGAAACAGCGTGCCCTCCCAGCTTATCGTCTTGGCCGTCAATGGTCGTGAGAGGCCGAATGCCTTCAGCATCATGACCAGGCCGACCAGGGCGGCGGCGTTGGGCAGATAATGCAGAAGAAAGTCGGCATACATCACGTTGGCGAAGTTGCGCCCGGTGAAGAGCGCGTAGGCCGGCATGAGGTACATCAGCAGCGCAAAGATGGCGAACAGCGGATACCAGAGCTGGCAGAACAGGAACTGGAACTTCAGTCTTGTCGGCAGCTTGGGAAAATATGTGGGCGAATATTCCAGCAAGATCGTCACCAGGCTGCGCGACCACTGGAATTCCTGGGTAACGAGATCGGCGAAGGTCTGCGGACCGTCGCCATGCGCGATGGCGTCGACCGCATGCACGCCGCGCCAGCCGGCGGCATTGATCAGCATCGAGGTGGAGTGGTCCTCGGCCAACTCCGGCCCGAGACCGCCGGCCTGCTTCAGCGCCCTGGTCCGAACGGCATAGTGCGAGCCGATACACAGCGGTGCGCCGCCGCCGGTATGCCCGGACTGCAGCGGGCCATGGAACATCCCCTCCGGAAACAGCCGGCCCCGCGCCGACCAGCTTTCGGCGGCATTGTTGTCGCATATGCTCGGCGCCGAGACATAACCGACCGCCGGATCGGCGAAGGGATAGAGGATTTCCCTGAGATAGCTCGGCGTCGGTCTGTGATCGGCGTCCATCTGGGCGACGAAATCGTACCGCTCATAGCCGTAGTGGTCGTAAAAGAACGCCAGGTTGCCTTCCTTGCACCGGGTGCGGCGCGGCCACGTCTTGCGGTGATAATCTTCCCTTCCGCGCCGCGTCGAAATCAGCACGCCATGGGCGTCGCACCAGCGAGCCGTCTCCTCGGACGGGTCCTCGTCGGCGAGCCAGGTGTCATGCGGATAGTCCTGCGCAAGCATCGCTTCCAAGGTGCGCGCAACCACGGCGAAGGGTTCGGATGGCGCCTTGGTCACCACCATGGCGACCCGCGAGCGCTTCGGGATACTGCGAAGCTTGGACGGTTTCTTCGATGCGTGCACGTTGAGCAGGAAGTACATCGGCATCAAGGTCAGCCAAGCCAGTACGAGCGTCGCAAGGGCGTACGGCCCGAAATATCCGACATGCTGAGGCCGCAGCCACCAAACCCAGAAAAAGCCGAGGGTGAGGAACCAGAAAGCCAGGCCGATGCGCAGGATCCATTGCCGGACGGGCGGCAGTATCGGCACCAGGAACGGCGTGTGCTCCCCGGCGCTGGCGCGAGTTGCCCCATGACGCCGTCCCGGCCTGGTCTTGCCGCTGATGGTCCCTGTGTCCGCGGAAACACTCATACAACGACCGCCGCCACTTCCAACGTCAGCCGAGCGACGGCTGATACGCTTTCAACCCGGCGCCAGAATCCCGCCATACTCCATTAGTGTCAACTAAATTAATGATCCCTTAACTAATCTTTTTGAGACCTGGTTAACCTAACGCCTTTGAAGCGCGGCAGGACTTCAGCGAAAACCGGGCGGCCTGGACCGGTGTGGGAGCGGCGAAACGGATATTTGCGTCCTGGAAATCCGCGGCGGGATCCAAGTCGACCCGAGGTTCGCCAGGCCGAAAACCGTTAACCATGTTGCGGCTGCCATGGTTAAGCAACCGTAAATTGCGCTTGACTCTTGGGCCCGACCGGCTGTTAAATTAGCTAGGGATTATATACGGGATGTTGACGCGAATTTGTGAGTATCGCGGCGAATCTCTCCTAGCCCTCAATGGTGCCATGAGAGATGGTTCTCGGTGGTCGGCGCGAAGTTTCGCGCGCCACCAATCGCTCCGAAATCCCACGAATTCCGCTAGCTGAGCCGATCGGTTTTGGACAGTCGCATCGATCCTGCATCGATGCGTCCGGGCGAAGCTTTAACCTCTGCGGAAGTCGAAGCCATGGGAGACTGACATGAAACACCCTGCAGCAAATGCACTTGCAATCGCGCTGATTTTGGGCGGCGTCGCATCGCCGACGGCCGCGGGCGCCGGCTCCACAGCTGGGACGGATCCTGTCCAGACCAGCAGCGCCGCCTCGGCGTTCGGATCGTATGATCCCTACGGGGATTTCAGCGCCGACAAGACCGCCAGCATCGAGGAGCTTTTCCTGCCCTGGGAGGATGTCGATCTGGGCACCCTCCCCCTGGCCGACGCCTACGCCCTGCAGCGCAATCGCTCGCTGTTGATCACGATCGAGCCTTGGACCTGGTCGAAGGACTGGCGCATCACCCCGCCCGAATTGCGCGACGGCATATTGAGCGGCAAATACGACGCCAACATGCAGGCGATCTGCGCCCTGGTGGGCCAGATGAAGAGTCCGGTGACCATCCGCTGGGCGCAGGAAATGGAGGACAAGAACGGTCGTTTCACCTGGGCCAACTGGGCTCCAAAGGACTGGATCGCGGCGTACAAGCGCGAGGTCGATGTCTGTCGCAAGGTCGCGCCGGCCGCCAAGTACATGTGGTCGCCCAAGGGCGAAGAAGGCCTCGAGGCATATTATCCCGGGGACGACTATGTCGACGTCATCGGACTCTCGGTGTTCGGCCTGCAGAAAAAGGACAATGATGAGACCGGAGCCGACCGGACGTTCGCCCAGGCGCTCAAACCCGGCTATGACCGCGTGGCGTCCTTCAACAAGCCTGTGATCGTGGCCGAGCTCGGCTATGTCGGAAAGCAGGACTATGTCTCGAAGTGGCAGGATGACTCCCGCAAGTCCTATGCGGAGTTTCCGGCGCTGACATCGGTCGTCTACTTCAATCAGAAGGAAGTGTGGCCTTGGCTGGGCGGCTATGGTCTGCCCGACTGGAGGGTGACGCAGCACGTCCTGCCGTAGGATACATCGCCGATCCGCCCCGGCACGCTCGGGACGGATCTCTAATCTACCGTTGATCGTGATCCATTCCGGGCCGTCGGTCCGGAAAGATGGTGAGACGTTGCGTAATTAGTCTGTGGAGAGTTCCGTGAAACACGTGCTGGTCAATTGGGTCGGAGCGGCATTCGGCTGCTGCGTTCTCGTTCTCACCTTCCAGGTCCCCGCAATGGCCAAGACCGGGACGAAGCTGGCCGAGCAGGCGCAAAAGGCGGCCGTTGTTCCCGACGAAAGCATCTACCAGATCTATCAAAACCATTCGTGGCTCTGGGGCAGGAACGGCGCCGGGTTCTTTGCGGTCAAACAGCGGGAGTTCGACGCCTGGACCTCGGACAAAGGCCTCCAGGGCTATGGCGAGGGCATATGGTTCATCCCCGGCGGCGGCAAGCTGTGCTATCGCGCCCAATGGCATGGTTCCTGGGGTGTGAAGGGCTCCATGACCTGCTTCGAGCACCGCCAGGCAGGCAAGGTGATCTACAAGCGCAAGGCACCGGACGGCGAGTGGTATATATTCAGAAGTTCGCACCGCAACCGCGGCGACGAGATCACGAAACTGAAGTACGGCGACTACGTCACCCGCAAACAGAAGCGCATCAAGGCAAGGCAGTAGGGTCTGCCGGCGGCGACGGGCCGCCGGGCTAAGCCTTGCGCTCCCAGCGGCGGTCCGCGGTCTGCTGCCAGTAGGTCAAGGCGTGGCCCGCCTCCTTCATCGTCTTCCAATGCGCCCGGGCCATTTCGACCTGGGCTGCGTCGTGGCCGTCGAACAGGAACACCGCGCGCTCATAGCCGCCGAGGTCTGGTGGCGCCGCGCCGTCGACCAGGAACCTGATCCTGGCTTCGTTGGGATTGCCGTCACCCGTGGTCAACAGGATTGGCTGTTCACCGGGATAGGCTTCGCGATCGGTCGCGTGCGCCAGGAAGGAATCGTCGCGGAAGGTCCACAGATGCTGGTCGAGCGCGTCGCGCCGCTCCTCGGTGCCGGTCTGCACCACGGCGCGCCAGCCGCGATCGACGCTGCGCTCGAGCAGGCCCGGCAAGGCATCCTCCAGCGTCGATTCGGTCAGATGGTAGAACAGCACATCGGCCATGGATCGTCGTCAGCTCTCGTAGTGATCGCGCACCAGCCGGTCCAGCAGCCGAACGCCGAAACCCGAACCCCAGGACTGGTTGATCTCGTTCAAGGGCGACCCCATCGCCGTACCGGCAATGTCGAGATGCGCCCAGGGCGTGTCCTTGACGAAGCGCTGCAGGAACTGCGCGGCGATGATGGCGCCGCCGTAGCGGCCACCGATGTTCTTCATGTCGGCGTTCTTGGAATCGATCAGCTTGTCGTATTCGGCGCCGAGCGGCATGCGCCACAGCCGTTCCTGCGTCGACTGCCCGGCCGCGGTCAGCCTTTGCGCCAGTTCGTCATCGTTGGAGAAGAGGCCGGCATGATGCAGGCCGAGCGCGACCATGATGGCGCCGGTCAGGGTCGCCAGATTGACCATGAATTTCGGCTGGAAACGGTCGTTGCAGTACCATAGCGCATCGGCCAGAACGAGGCGCCCCTCCGCGTCGGTGTTGAGCACCTCGATGGTCTGTCCCGACATCGAGGTGACGATGTCGCCGGGGCGCTGGGCGTGACCGTCGACCGCGTTCTCGACGAGCCCGATGATGCCGACGACATTGGCCCTGGCCTTGCGCGCGGCGAGCGCATGCATCAACCCGGTCACGGCGGCGGCGCCGCCCATGTCGCCCTTCATGTCCTCCATGCCCGAGGCCGGCTTCATCGAATTGCCGCCGGTGTCGAAGGTGACGCCCTTGCCGACGAAGGCGACCGGGCGGTCCTTGGGCTTGCCGCCGTTCCATTGCATGACCGCCATGCGGGCGCCTCGGGGCGAGCCTTGCGCGACGCCGAGCAGTGACCCCATGCCGAGCTTCTTCATCTCCTTCTCGGTCAGGATCTCGACCTGAACGCCGAGCGCCTCGAGCTGCTTGGCGCGAGCGGCGAATTCGACCGGTCCGAGCACGTTCGCCGGTTCGTTGACGAGGTCTCGCGCCAGAATCACACCGTCGATCACCGCCTCGGCGTCGACGAAGGCTTTCTTGGCGCCTGCCGGGTCGGCGGTATGGATGGTCACCTTGACCGGCTTTTTCGGATCGGCCTTGCCGTTACCCTGGCCGTCGTCCTTGTCCTTCCTGGTCTTGTACTTGTCGAAGGAATAGCTGCGCAAAAGAATCCCCGCGGCCAGGCTCGCGGCATCCTTGCCGTCGGGCGAGGCGCCGGCAAGGTCGAGCACCACGGTCACGTCGGTCGCCTTGCGCAGCGATGCGGCAATCGTGCCGCCGAGCTTCAGCCAGGCATATTCGTCGAGCCCCGAGACCTTGCCGGCGCCGATCGCGACCAACCTGTCGAGCGACGTTGCTTCGGGCGCGAGGATTTCGACGATGCCGGCGAACTTGCCGGTAAACTCGGCGACCGGGAAAGCCCGATCCAGCGTCTTGCCCGGATCGTAGGCCCTGGCCGCATCGCTCAAACCACCGTCATCCGCCGACAGCACGAAGACGGTGCCCTTCCTGTTCGCCGCCGTCTGGGGCGCGGCGAATTTTGCAAAGGCGATCGACGGTCTGGGGTTCATCATGTCCTGCTTTCGGGGATTGCGCGATCGTGCGCGAAGCGGTTTGAAGCGATCCGCGACATTTGGTCGTTTTCCGGCATTTGGCAAGACTTTGCCAAAATGGCTACCCATATGAGACCCTGAATCGATGGCGATTCGTCGCGGAACGGCCCCGCTTCATGCCGCAACCTGTTGTTAACCATCGATGTTTTCCCTTTCTTATCCATTGCCGCCGACACTCCGGCCCATTGCGGCACGCGGCGTGGGACGGGAACCGGATCGCTTGCCTTATGCAGCCCAACGGAGCCAGTTGTGTGGGCGTCGCCGGACGGCTACCCTTGGCGTGGTGGCATGATGCCGTTCGAGAAGATCGAGTAAAGCCTTTATGAAGGTCGTTGAACGCTACATCATGCGCCGCGCTTTCGTGGTCTTCATGGCGGCGCTGGTCTGGACGCTGGCCATCGTCTGGACGACGCAAGTGCTGGCCAAGATCGACCTGGTCACCGACAGCGGTCAGTCGGCTTTGACCTTCTTCGAGGTCGCGTCGCTTATTCTCCCCTCGATCATTCCGATCGTCGTGCCGTTCGCGCTGGTGGTGGCGGTTGCCCAGACACTGAGCGTCATGAATTCGGATTCGGAACTCGCGGTGGTCAACGCGTCCGGTGCCTCGCGCTGGACCATCGTGCGGCCGATCATGCTGCTGGCGCTGGCGGCCAGCGTTTTTTCGTTCGCCGTGGACAATGGCATCGACCCCTACGCGCGACAGAAGAACCGCGCGCTGGTGGCGGAGTCGCGCGCCGACCTTTTGTCGCTGATCATCCAGGAAGGCACGTTCCGGAAGATCGAGGACGGGCTGTTCCTGCAGATCGGCGAGCGGCTTCCCGACAACAGGCTGGGTGGCATCTTCGTCGCCGATTCGCGGGAGGAAGGCGTCAATCTGGTCTATTATGCCAAGACCGGCAGCATCATCGAACGCGGCGGTGAAAAAGTCCTGATGATGAATGACGGCGTCATCCACCGCAAAACGCTGACCGGCGACCTCAGTGTCATCCGCTTCACGTCCTATGCGTTCGACATGTCGGCCTTCATGGCCGCGGCTTCGGAGGTGACGCTGCTGCCCAAGGACCAGACCACCCAGTACCTGCTCAATCCAAGCCCGAACGACAAGAACTATCAGCAAAATCCCCAGGAATACCGCGCCGAGGTCGACCAGCGGTTCTCGGAATGGACCTATTCCATGGTTTTCGCGCTGATCGCGCTGGCGGTAGCGGGCGACGCCCGTTCGCATCGCGAGGCGCGCGTCAATCCGCTGATCACGGCCATCGGCATATCGCTGTTCGTGCGCTGGCTCGGCTTCTTCGCCGCAAGCAAGGCCGATGAGGTCCCGCAATATGCCTATATGGTCTATGGCGTGCCCATCGTGGCTTCCGTGGTGGCGATCTGGTTCATCGTTTCCAACCGAACCATGGAAATGCCGGTGGCCTGGGCGGACTGGATGACCAATCTGGCCGGCCGCGTCGGCGGTGGCTGGAACAGCCTCAAGCTGCGGCTTTTCCGGCGCGACACTTCAGGGCAAGGGGTCGGCTGATGGGCTGGACGCTGGGCCGCTACTTCTTCTTCCGCTACGTGACGATCACGATCTGGTTCTTCATCGGCCTGTTGGCACTGGTGTTCCTGATCGATTTCACGGAACTGTCCGGCCGCACCACCGGCCTGCCCGGCTTCACCTATGGAACCGCGATGGCCATTTCAGGCCTTCGCATGCCGATGATCATGCTGCAGACCGTGCCGTTCGTCGGCCTGTTCTCGGCGATGGCGACGCTGGTTTCGCTCAACCGGCGCTACGAGCTGGTCATCGCGCGGTCCGCCGGCGTTTCGGCCTGGCAGTTCCTTTTGCCCTGTTGCATCGGCGCGCTTTTGTTCGGCATCGTGTCGGTCGGGATCATCAACCCGCTCGCCGCGCACGCCTTCTCCTGGTCCGAGCAGATCGAGACCCAGCTGCGCTCCGGCAAATCCAACACGGTTTCGGCCGATGCGGCTCCCTGGATCCGCCAGAAAACCAGCTCCGGCGACACGATCATCGGTGCGCGAGCCATCCTCAACCAGGGCCTGGAGATGGCCGATGCCGTCTTTTTCATCCTGGACCCGCAAGGCAATATCGCCGAACGCAAGGATGCCGCGCGCGCCTACCTGCGCGACGGCTATTGGGAATTGCAGGATGTGAAGGCCTTCAGGAACGGCACCATCCAGTCGCTGGCGAACGATCGCGTGCCGACCAATCTGAAGCCGGAATTCGTGCAGGAGCGGCTGGCGCGCCCCGAGACGATTCCGTTCTATGACCTACCGGGAAAAATCGAGGTTGCCCGTTCCTTCGGCCTCAAGGCAAATGCCTTTGCCATGCAGTTTGATTCGCTGGTGGCGTTGCCGTTCCTGCTCGTCGCCATGACGCTGATTGCGGCAACAGTTTCAATGCGATTTGCGAGGATGGGACAATCGGCAACGATGATTCTGGGTGGCGTCGTTGCCGGGTTTCTGCTTTATGTCGTTTCGGTGCTGGTGAAGGCATTCGGCGTGGCGGGGTTTGTGCCGACTGCTATAGCCGCCTGGGTGCCGGTCGTGGTAGCTATGTTCTTCGGGGTGACTTTCCTGCTATACAAGGAAGACGGCTAGTGAGGGAGGCGTTTTTGCCCAGCAGCAGGCAGGCCCATTTGGCGCGCCTTTATGCGGCGAGCGCCTTGGCGTGCCTGCTCGCATACGCCGTGCCGTTGCCGGCGTTCGCGCAGGATGTCGGCAAGATGGCGACCTCGGTTCCGTCCGGCTCGCAGATGCTGCTGGCCGCCGACACGCTGGAGTACAACAACGACAACCAGACCGTGACCGCCATCGGCGGCGTGCAGATCGACTATGGCGGCAACCGCCTCGTCGCCCAGAAGGTCGTCTACAACCGCAACACCAAGCGGATGGTCGCCAGCGGCAATGTCGAGATCGTCAACAACGACGGCACCAAGATCAATTCGCAGCACATCGACATCACCGATGATTTCGCCGACGGTTTCGTCAACGCGCTGCGCGTTGAAACCGTCGACAAGGCCTATTTCGCCGCCGAAAGCGCCGAACGTATGGGCGGCGTGCTGACCACCTTCCACAATGGCGTCTACACTGCCTGCGAACCGTGCGAGGACAAGCCCGACAAGGCACCGACATGGCGCGTCAAGGCGAGGAAGATAATCTGGAACGGTGAGAAGAAGACGGTTCGCTTCGAGAACGCGAATTTCGAATTCTTTGGCTTTCCGCTGGCCTACCTGCCGGCGTTCGAGATCGCCGACCCGACGGTGAAGCGCAAGAGCGGCTTCCTGATCCCCAGCATCAACTACAATAGTCATCTCGGGTACAGCGTCAAAATTCCCTATTATTTCGCGCTTTCGCCGACATATGACCTGACGGTGACGGGAAGCGGCTACACCAAGCAGGGCTTCCTCGGTGAGGCCGAATGGCGCCAGCGCTTCAACAATGGCGAATACACGTTGAAGATCGCCGGCATTCAGCAACAGAATCCCGACGCCTTCATCGACACCACCGCGTTCCCCTCCACCGCGGGTCACAACGTCAATTCGGGTGCGGCCGGCGATCCGAACAAGTTCCGCGGCATGATGGGCACGCAGGGGCAGTTCGCCATCAACGAACGCTGGAATTTCGGCTGGGACGTGCTGCTCCAGACCGACAAGAATTTCTCGAATACCTACAACATCGACAAGTACAATGGATACGTTCACCAGTCGTCGGTCTATTTGACCGGTCTCAATGATCGTAACTATTTCGACGTGCGGGCGATGCATTTCGAAGTCCAGGAAGACACGCCGAACGGAAATCCCGCGGCGCGAAGCGGTCAGCAGCCCTGGGTCCTGCCCTCGCTCGACTATGCCTATATTCCCGACACGTCGGTCGCCGGCGGGCAATTGTCGTTCAACGTCAATACCCGTGTCATCCGCCGCGAAGATTTGGATGAGGCTTTCAATACCCCCTATGACGCCAGCACTCCCGTGCAGCGCGTGCGCGGCATCGAAGGCGAGTCCAGCCGACTCACCGCCGAAGCCGAATGGAAGCGGAGCTTCGTCACCGACGACGGGCTGGTGCTGACGCCATTATTGGCGCTGCAGGGCGACGTCGACTATGTCAGGGCCTCATCCGCCTCGCTCTCCGCAATCAACCAGATGGCGACAAATCTCGGCCAGCAGGACGACATGCGTTCGTCCTTTGCCCGCTACATGGCGACCGCCGGGCTCGAGATGAGCTGGCCGATGCTGTTCTCGCTAGCCAGCGGGTCGAGCCATGTCGTCGAGCCGATGGCGCAAGTGTTCCTGCGCCCGAACGAGCAGTATGTCGGCGGCCTGTCGATCCCGAACGAAGACGCGCAGAGCATGGTTTTCGACGCGACCACGCTGTTCGAACGCGACAAGTTCTCCGGCTATGACCGCATCGAAGGCGGTTCGCGTGCCAATGTCGGACTGCGCTATTCCGGCTCCTACATCAACGGCTGGGGCACAAATGCGATCTTCGGCCAGTCCTACCAGATTGGCGGCGAGAACTCCTTCGCAGCGCCAGACCTAGTCAATGTCGGCGCCTATTCGGGCCTGGAGACCACCAAGTCCGACTATGTCGGCCTGTTCGGCATCACCAGCCCGAATGGGTTCGCTGCCTCGGTCAGCGGGCGTTTCGACGAACAGAGCTTCGAGGTCCGCCGCGCCGAGCTGAAAGCCGCCTATTCCGGCCTGCCGGTGTCGTTGAGCGCCAAGTACGCCTTCATCCAGGCTCAGCCGCTCTACGGGTTCACGACCGACCGCCACGAGGTCACGCTCGGCGCATCGACGCATCTCGCCGAGAACTGGCGCGTGTTCGGGACAGGAACCTACGATTTGCAGGAGGGCCTGCTGGTCAAGGACGGGGTGGGCTTCGCCTACAACGATTCCTGCTTCACCTATCTGATGACGTACGCGCAGTCGCGTGACCTGAACACCAGGGAAGTGACGCAGAGCATCGGATTCAACCTCTCGTTCCGCACCCTCGGCGACTTCGGTTCGTCGAGTAACGGGGTCGACACCATCCAATAAGCGGCGACATCGTTTCGCCGCATAGGGCTGGCACGGATTCGCGCATCCGGAAGGGGACGGAATTGGGCGGAACCGGGATAGAATTGGGATGCCAACGATGAGGAAGTACCTCTTTTCAGCAGGGTTCGCGCTGCTTGTGGCGGCAACATCCGTATCGATGACCGTCATGACGCCGCCGGCTTTCGCCAGCGAGATCAAATACGTCGTCAACAACATACCGATCACGTCAGGTGATATCGCCCATCGCGCCGCCTTCCTGAAGCTGCAGCGCAAGAAGGGCGACGCCGCACAAGAGATGATCGACCAGACGCTGCGCCTCGCAGAGGCCAGGCGGCTCGGTATTCGCATCAGCGATGCCCAGGTTGACGCCGCCTACCAGCGCTTTGCCACGAGCAACAAGATGCAGCTCAGCCAGCTCGACGGCGTGATGGAAAAATCCGGCGTAAGCAGGGACCATTTCAAGGAATTCATCCGCGCCCAGATGGCGTGGAACCAGGCCTTGAGCGCGCGCTACCGTTCCGGCGAAGGCGGCAGTGTGACCGAACAGGACGCGGTGCGGCGCATGCTCGACAAGGGCGGGGCCAAGCCGAGCGCCACCGAATACATGCTGCAGCAGGTCATCTTCGTCGTGCCGAAAGCCGAACGCGGCGCCACGCTGGCCAAACGCAAGCGCGAGGCCGACGCCATGCGCGCCCGCTTCAACGGCTGCGCCACGACGCGCGAGTTCGCCAAGGGCCTGATCGACGTGACCGTTCGCGACCTCGGCCGGGTCCTGGCGCCGCAACTGCCGCCGGACTGGGCCGAGCAGATCAAGGCGACCAAGGTCGGTGGCGCCACCGTCACGCGCGAAACAGACCGTGGCGTCGAATTCATCGGCATCTGCTCGTCGCGCGAAGTATCCGACGACAAGACCGCCCAGATGGTGTTCCAGAGCGAAGGCTCCAGCGACAAGGCCGCCGACGATCTCAGCAAGAAATATGTCGACGAGCTGAAGGCGAAAGCCAAGATCGTCAAGCGCTGACGTGAAGAACGCGGTGACTGCGCTGGCGCTCAGCGTCGGCGACCCGTCCGGTATAGGCCCCGAAATCGCCATTGCCGCCTTTCTGGCGCGGCAGGCCGTTGGCTTGCCCGCCTTCTATCTGCTGGCCGATCCGGCCTTGATCGCCGCGCGTGCGCGCCACCTCGGCGTTTCGCTACCGGTCGAGGAAGTGGAACCGGCGCAGGCGATGGCGGTCTTTGGCCGCGCCTTGCCGATCGTTCCCCTGGCGGCGCGCTCGATCGACAGCCCTGGCCGGCCAGAGCCGGCCAATGCGGCCGGGACCGTCGAAGCGATCGACCGCGCCGTGGCCGCCTGCCTCGCCGGCGAGGCTGTTGCCGTGGTGACGTGCCCGATCGCCAAGAAACCGCTCTACGATGCCGGCTTCCGCTTTCCCGGCCATACCGAATATCTGGCGCATCTGGCGGCGCGGCATAGCGGCGTCGAAGCGATGCCGGTGATGATGCTGGCAGGCCCGGACTTGCGCACGGTTCCCGTTACCATCCACATCGCTCTGGCCGAGGTGCCAAAGGCCCTGACCGCGGAGCTGATCGTCGCGACCGGGCGCATCACCGCGGCCGACCTTGTCCGCCGCTTCGGCATCGCCGCACCGCGGCTGGCCATTGCCGGCCTCAATCCGCATGCCGGCGAAGGCGGCTCCATGGGCACCGAGGACGAGCGTATCGTAAGCCCAGCGGTCGACATCCTGCGAGCTGAAGGAATCGATGCGGTCGGCCCCTTACCCGCCGACACATTGTTCCATGCCCGGGCGCGGGCAGGCTATGACGCCGCGCTTTGCATGTATCACGATCAGGCATTGATCCCGGCCAAGGCGCTGGCCTTTGACGAGGCGGTCAACGTCACGCTGGGCCTGCCCTTCATCCGCACCTCGCCCGACCATGGCACCGCCTTCGACATCGCCGGCAAGGGCGTGGCACGGCCAGACAGCCTGATCGCGGCGCTGAAGCTTGCCAGGAGCTTGGCCGACATCGACGCAAAGGCTGTCGCCGCATGAGTATCGACGGGCTGCCGCCGCTGCGCGATGTCATCGAGCGCCATGGGCTGCAGGCGAAAAAAGCGCTCGGCCAGAACTTCCTGCTCGACCTCAATTTGACCGGCAAGATCGCACGCAGCGCCGGTGACCTGACGGATGCGACGGTGGTGGAGGTCGGGCCAGGGCCTGGAGGACTGACCAGGGCGCTGCTTTTCAACGGCGCCCGCCGCGTCGTTGCCATCGAGCGTGACGAACGCTGCCTGTCGGCCTTGGCTGAAGTTTCCGCCCATTATCCCGGCCGGCTGGAGGTGATTTCGGGCGACGCGCTGAAGACTGACTTCGCCTCCCTTGCATCGGCGGCTGCCGGGGACAGTGGCCAGGTCCGGATCGTGGCCAACCTGCCTTACAACATCGGCACGGAATTGCTGGTCCGGTGGCTGACGGTGGCGGACTGGCCGCCCTTTTATGCCTCGATGACGCTGATGTTCCAGCGCGAGGTCGCCCAGCGCATCGTCGCGGCACCCGACAGCGATGCCTATGGCAGGCTGGCTGTGCTCGCCGGCTGGCGCACGCAGGCCAGGATCGCGTTCGACGTCCCGCCCCAGGCCTTCACGCCACCGCCCAAGGTCACCTCCTCGGTGGTGCATCTGGAGCCGCGCGCGACACCCCTGCCCGCCGATGTGAGAAAACTGGGCCGGGTCACGGAAGCCGCCTTCGGCCAACGCCGGAAGATGCTGCGGCAGAGCGTAAAAAGCCTTGGCGGCGAGGCCCTGCTGGAGCGCGCCGGCATCGATCCGACGCGGCGCGCCGAAACGCTCAGTGTCGAGGAATTTGTCAGAATGACGAACGCGGTATGAAGCACCGCTTTTTCCTTCTCCCCTTGTGGGGGAAGGAAAAAGAGAGGCCTCACACCGTTTTCTCGTCCAGCAAACCCGAGACGAAATCGAAGAGACCAGGCCGCCGGTCACGCCGCAACCGTTCGGCGACAACGATGCCGCGCACCTCGGCGAAGGCGCGGTCCAGATCATCGTTGACGATGACGAAGTCATATTCCTTCCAGTGCTCGATCTCGTTGCGGGCGTTCTTCAGCCGCGTCTCGATCACCGCTTCCTGGTCCTCGGCGCGACGCTTGAGCCGTGCCTTCAATTCCTTCATCGACGGCGGCAGGATGAAGATCGAGACGATGTCGGCGCGCATCTTCTCCTTGAGCTGCTGGGCGCCTTGCCAGTCGATGTCGAACAGCATGTCACGCCCTTGCGCCAGCGCCAGTTCGGCGGGTTCGCGAGGCGTCGCGTAGCAGTTGCCGTGCACCTCGGCCCATTCGAGCAGCGCATCGGAATCGCGCAGCCTTTCGAATTCGCGCATCGTGCGGAAATGGTAGTGAACGCCCTCGATTTCCGAGCCGCGTCGTGGCCTGGTTGTAACCGAGACCGACAGTTCGAGGCTGGAATCACTTTCCAGAAGATTGCGCGCAATGGTCGACTTGCCGGCGCCCGACGGCGACGACAGGACGAGCATCAACCCGCGGCGGCGGATGCGAGACCCCAAATCCCTGGGAACCATCGGTTCCTTGGCAACCATCGGCTACTCCAGATTCTGGACCTGTTCACGAAACTGGTCGACCACGGCCTTCAGCTCCAGCCCGATCGCTGTGACGGCCGCGGCGTTCGACTTGGAGCACAGCGTATTCGATTCGCGGTTAAATTCCTGTGCCAGAAAATCGAGCTTGCGGCCGACCGCGCCGCCGCCTTCGAGCAAGGCCCGGCCCGACGCCACATGCGTTTTCAGCCGGTCGATCTCTTCGCGGATGTCGGCCTTGGTGGCAAGGAACGCCGCCTCCATGTGCAGCCGGCTCGCATCCAGATTGGCGGATGCGTCCATGAGCAGCCTGACCTGCTCGGCGATGCGCTCGCGGATCGCCGTCGCATCGCGTGACGGATCCGCTTCCGCGCGCAGCGTCAGCGTCTCGATGGTGTCGACATGGCCGGATAAAAGCAGGGCGAGTGCCGCACCTTCACCTTGCCGGGCCTGCTCCAGCCCGTTCAGCGCCACGTCGAGGGCAGCCATGATGGCGGTGTCGAGCGCGGCCCTCGCCTCTTCGGTTTCGACGGTTTCTGGGATGTCGAGCACGCCACGCAGCGACAGCAATCCGTCAGCCGTGGCGGGCGCGGCGCCGAACTGCTCCTGCAGCCGCTTGGCCAGGCCGGCGAGGTCTTTCAGAAACGCCTCGTTGACCACGGGCTGCGCCTGAGCGCCGGCGGCACGACCGACGGTCAGCGTCGCCTGGAAATTGCCTCGGGCGAAACGCTTCTGCAGCGTTTGCCTGACCACGGGCTCCAGCCGCTCGAATCCCTGAGGCAGTCGCAGCCGCACTTCGACGCTCTTGCCGTTGACGGATTTGACTTCCCAGGCGATCGAGGTGCCGTCATGCTCGGCGACGGCGCGCGCGAAACCGGTCATGCTCTGCAAATTCATGTCTTGCGTACATCCCTGGCGCCTCGCCCGAACCCGGTTTTCCGGAAGGGCGAGCGCGGCTTAAAACGACCACGCCGCGAATGCGTCGAAATTGGACGCCTGGCGCTCTTTCAAATGTCAGGCCGCCGCCTTTCAGGCAACGCCTTTCTTGACTTTACTGGGCCGCGCCCGCGTCACCGCCGGCATCGCCATTATCGCTACCGGTGCCGTCGCCGTCACTGTCGTCGGCAGGCTTGTCGGCAGCTGGCTTGTCGGTGGTGCCACCAGCGGCAGCGGCGGCCTTGGCCGCGTCATCGGCCTGCTTCTTCTGCAGGGCGCGATAGCGGGCGACATTCTCATTGTGCTCGTCCAGCGTGGCGGCAAAGACGTGACCGCCCGTGCCGTCGGCAACGAAATAGAGATCGTCGGTCTTCGACGGATTGGCCACCGCCTCGAGGGCCGCGCGGCCCGGATTGGCGATAGGCGTCGGCGGCAGGCCGCTGATCACATAGGTATTGTAAGGCGTCTGCTTCTGGATGTCGGACTGGTAGATCGGCCGGTCGGCCGGCTTGCCCTTGCCGCCGAACAGACCATAGATGATGGTCGGATCGGACTGCAGGCGCATTCCCTTGGCCAAGCGGTTCAGGAAGACGGCGGCCACGCGTGAGCGCTCATCGCCCTTGCCGGTTTCCTTCTCGACGATCGAGGCCAGGGTGACGAAGTCATCGACGCTGGCCAGAGGCAGGTCCGGCGCCCGCCGCTGCCACACTTCATCGACCAGTTTCTTCTGGTCGGCGAGCAGCTTGTCGACCATCTGCTGACGCGTCGCGCCACGCGTAAAGCGCAGCGTGTCGGTGGCAAGGCTGCCTTCGGGCGGTGTCTTCGCCGGCATGTCGCCGCTCAGCGCCGGTTCGCCGGCGATGCGCTGGAGGGCCTGCTCGACCGTCAGCCCTTCCGGGATGGTCAGCGAATACATCACCGACTTGCCGCTCTTCAGGAGTTCCATGATGTCGCGCATGGAGGCCTTGGGCTTGATCTCGTATTCGCCGGCCTTGAGCGCGGAATCATTGCCGAAGGCACGCACGCCGAGCCGGAAGACACGGGCATCGCTGATCAGGCCCCTGCGCTCGAGCTGGTCGGCGATATCCTGGACGCCGGTGTTGGCCTTGACCAGGAAGGTGTCGCCATTGGCGGAGGGACCGGGTTCGGTGAATTCCTGCTTGCCGAAATAGAGGGCGACGCCCGCCGCCAGAACCATCAGCATCACCGAGGAGATGACGAAGTTCATGAACACGACGATCTGGCTGCGCGAAGCGCGCGACCGTTTCGGCGGCGGCGTTCCGGCCTCCGGCCGCAGCGCCTCGCTGGCTGTCTTCGGCACGATCGGCCCGGCATTGGCCGTTCTCTGCCCGAATTCTCCGTTGCCCGCCGGATTTGTGTTCATCTCGCCCTACCGTTCGATCTCTCAACGAATCCCCCGCGGCAGAGTAGGGGCGAATATGGCAAAATTGACGACAGGCCAAAGCATCGCCCGGCAGCCGGACGGTCAGCCATCATACCGCTGGAAGACGAGCGAAGCGTTGGTACCGCCGAAGCCGAAGGAGTTGGACAATGCCACGTCGATCTGGCGGGCGCGTGGCTTGTTCGGCACCAGATCGATCGCGGTTTCGCGCTCGGGATTGTCGAGGTTGATGGTCGCCGGTGCGATGTTGTCACGGATGGCGAGGATCGAAAAGATCGCTTCGGCCGCACCCGCGGCTCCCAGCAGATGGCCGATAGACGACTTGGTCGACGACATCGAAATCCTGGACGCCGCATTGCCGACCAGCCGCTCGACGGCGCCGAGTTCGATCGTGTCGGCCATAGTCGAGGTGCCATGCGCATTGATGTAGTCGACATCGGCCGGCGCAAGTTTTGCCCGCTTCAGCGCCGCCGTCATGCAACGGAAGGCACCGTCGCCATCTTCGGCCGGCGCGGTGATGTGATAGGCGTCGCCGGTCAGGCCGTACCCGGTCACCTCGGCATAGATCTTGGCGCCGCGTGCCTTGGCATGCTCGAGTTCCTCCAGCACGAGGACACCGGCGCCCTCGCCCATGACAAAGCCGTCGCGGTCGCGGTCATAGGGCCGCGAGGCCGTTTGCGGCGCATCGTTGCGCTCGGTCGACAGCGCCCGGCATGCGGCGAAGCCGGCCAGCGATAGTCGGGTCACGGGTGATTCCGCACCTCCGGCCAGCATCACGTCGGCGTCGCCGAAGATGATCAGCCTGGCGGCATCGCCGATGGCGTGCGCGCCGGTCGAACAGGCCGTGACCACGGCATGGTTGGGGCCCTTCAACCCGTGCCGGATCGAAACCTGGCCCGACACGAGGTTGATGATGTTTCCGGGAATGAAGAACGGGCTGATGCGGCGTGGGCCGCGCTCCTTGAGGATGATCGCGTTCTCGGCGATGCCCTCGAGGCCGCCAATACCGGAACCGATCAGCACACCGGTGGCGCAACGTTCCTCTTCGGTCGAAGGCTGCCAGCCGGAATCCTTCAGCGCTTCATCGGCGGCCGCGATCCCGTACAGGATGAAGTCGCCGATCTTGCGAAGTTCCTTGGGCTCGAGAATAGCTTCGGGATTGAGCGTGCCGTTGGAACCGTCGCCACGCGGAATGACGTGGGCGATCTTGCAAGCAAGATCGCCCACCTCGAACTCGGTGACGCGCCTGGCGGCGCTGCGGCCGGTCAGCAGTTCCTTCCAGCCGTGCTCGAAGCCCATGCCGAACGGTGAAACCAGGCCAAGGCCTGTGACGACGACACGCCTCATCGCAGGTCCTCCCCGGTAGTGACTGCGGAAAGCGTCAGGCGGAAGCCTTGTCGATGTACTTCACGGCATCGCCGACGGTCAGGATGGTCTCGGCCGCGTCATCGGGAATCTCGACGCCGAACTCTTCTTCGAACGCCATGACGAGTTCAACCGTGTCGAGGCTGTCAGCGCCCAGATCATCGATGAAGCTCGCCTGCTCCGTCACTTTGTCGGCATCGACGCCAAGGTGCTCGATGACGATCTTCTTGACGCGCTCTGCGGTGTCACTCATTTGGGGCATCCTCGTCTTTTGTTTGTCTGTCTTCGTTAGCGGGCGGAATGCCGCTAATCAAGCTGAAAGATGGTCCTGTCGGAAACGCAACGACTGCGGACCGGTTTTTGCCCGAACCGCCGGGTTGCGGGCCGCATTACACGAAAAATAGCCGAGGTCCAAGCCGAAATGGTCGGTTTTCACAGCGCGGCGATGTTGCCGGCGGACCTCGCTCAGATCATCGCCATACCGCCATTCACGTGAATGGTCTGCCCGGTCACGTAGGCGGCCTCGTTCGAAGCCAGATAAGCAACGGCGGACGCCACTTCGGCGCTGGTGCCCATGCGCTTGGTGGGGATCGCCGCCATGATCGCCTCCTTCTGCTTGTCGTTGAGCTTGTCGGTCATCGCCGATTCGATGAAGCCCGGGGCGACGCAGTTGACGGTGATGTTGCGGGTCGCGATCTCCTGCGCCAGCGATTTGGAAAAGCCGATCATGCCGGCCTTGGAGGCACAGTAGTTGGCCTGGCCCGGATTGCCGGTCACGCCGACCACCGAAGTGATGTTGATGATGCGGCCATGACGGCGGCGCATCATCGGATGGGTCAGTTCGCGGGTCAGCCGGAAAACGGCGGTGAGGTTGACCTCCAGCACCGTATCCCAGTCCGCGTCCGACATGCGCACGAACAGGCCATCCTTGGTGATGCCGGCATTGTTGACCAGGATGTCGACGCCCTCGAGATCGGCCTCGGCCTTCTGGCCGAGCGCCTTGACTTCGTCACGGTTCGACAAGTTGGCCGGGAACAGCTTGACCCGGTCGCCCAGTTCGGAGGCCAGCGTCTCCAGTTTCTCGACGCGCGTGCCGTGCAGGCCGACGATCGCGCCCTGCGCGTGCAGCACCCTGGCGATCGCCTCGCCGATGCCCCCCGATGCGCCGGTGACAAGCGCCTTGCGGCCAGTCAGTTCGAACATTTTTGTCTCCAGGTTGAGAAGAGGGCACCCCCATAGGGATGGTATCAAATGGCGCTTTATGCAAGCGCCGCCAATGCCGCCTCGACCTCGGCCGAGGAACCCACCGAGGCGGTGGCGATGTCGCGGTTGATGCGGCGAGCCAGCCCGGACAGCACCTTGCCGGCACCGATCTCGTAGAGCGTGGTGACGCCGTTGGCGCCGAACCATTCCACCGTCTCGCGCCAGCGCACCCGGCCGGTCACCTGTTCGACCAGACGCCGCGCGATCTCGTCGGGATCGGTCGACGGCTGCACCGAGACGTTGGACACGACAGGAACGACCGGCGCGGTCTTCGTCACCCCGGCAAGCGCCTCGCGCATGACATTGGCCGCGGGTGCCATCAGCGCCGAATGGAACGGCGCCGACACTTGCAGCATCAGCGCCCGCTTGGCGCCTTTTTCCGTGCACAGTTTCGCAGCCAGTTCAACCGCCGCCTTCGCACCCGATATGACCAGCTGGCCGCCGCCATTGTCGTTGGCGATCTGGCAGACCGAAGCCTTGGCCGCCTCGGCACAAGCGGCTTCGACATCGGGCTGCTCCAATCCGATGATCGCGGCCATGGCGCCCTCGCCGGCCGGCACCGCGGCCTGCATGGCGTTGCCGCGAATGCGCAATAGCCGCGCCGCGTCGGCAACCGAAATGAAGCCGGAGGCGGCGAGCGCCGAATATTCGCCCAGCGAATGGCCGGCGACATAGGCGACCTTGCCCTTCAGCGACAGACCGCGCGCTTCCAGCGCCCTGACCGCCGCCAGCGACACCGCCATGAGGGCGGGCTGCGCGTTAGCCGTCAGCGTCAAGGTCTCTTCCGGACCCTCCCAGATCAGCTTCGAGAGGTTTTCGCCGAGCGCGTCATCCACTTCCTGGAAAACCCTGCGCGCCTGCGGGAAGCTGTCGGCAAGATCCTTGCCCATGCCGACAGCCTGGCTTCCTTGTCCTGGAAAGGTGAATGCGACGGCCATGCGCGGGCTCCCGGAGTGGTTCTGCTTACCTGATACTGCGAATTTTCCCTGCCTGTGACGCAAGGCGGGCCGCCAAGTCAAGCCACTTCAGGCCGCCACGCGAGATGCGTGCCTGCGCGAGTGTCTGTTCCAAAAGGGCTTTTTGGCGATCACACCTGATGAAAACCGCTCACGAATCGTTTGCTGGCTCTTCTTATTTCCGCCACAGGCGCTAGCTTTGCGTGACAATTATATGACAATCGAGTGACGTGGGTTGTCTTTGGGTGGGAAGTTAGAGTGGCGAAGAGTTTGAAACGTGCCGGCACGGCCGAGCCGCAGTTCCTGGAAGACGATCCGTCGACCGGCTATTTGCCGGGCCGCAGATGGCCTGTCGTCCGATATGGGCTGGTCAGCCTGGCGCTCGCCGCCGTTCTGGTTTTCGCCATCGAGTTGATCGTGCGCGGTGATGTTGCCGGCACCGTCTCCTTCTTCCTGCAGCCGCTCAAGCCTGGCTGGACCACCATAGTCGTGTTCGCGCTGATCCTGATCGGTCTCGATGCCGTGCTTGGCCGCAGTCACCAGAGCCTGATGATTGTCGCGCCGTTGACCCTGTCGCTCGCCTTCGTCGGCCATCAGAAGTCGCATTATCTCGGCGATCCGCTCTATCCGACGGACTTCCTTTACGCCCGCCAGATTTTCGCCCTGCTGCCGCTCCTAGTGCGCGACCGGCCGATGACCGCGCTTGCCATGGTGGTGGGCATCGTCGCCGGCCTGTCGCTGCTCGTCTACGGCTGGCGGCTGTGGCGCCGCAAGGTTCCGGCACTCAGCCACAAGGGTCGCCTCGCCCGATTGACGCTGGCGGTGCCGCTGCTCGCCTTCTTCGTCTCGATCATGGATTACGCCACCTTCTCCTGGACCCGGGACCGTCTGCAGATCATCCCGATCATGTGGGACCAGAAGGAAAACTACGCCTCGAACGGATTTGCACTGGCCTTTGCCCTCAACGTACCGATGGCCCATGTCTCGGCACCGTCGGGCTATTCGGAAAAGGCCATCACGGCGATCGAGCGGCCACAGATCGCGGCTTCGGTGCCCGACGAAAAGCCCGACATCATCATCGTCATGAGCGAATCCTTCTGGGATCCGACCAAGCTGCCGGGCGTCGCCATCACCCCGGATCCCATCCCCAATGTGCGGGCCTTGCGTTCGGGCTCGATGTTCTCGCCCGAATTCGGCGGCATGACCGCCAATATCGAATTCGAGGCGTTGACCGGCTTCTCCAATGCCTTCCTGCCGGCTGGCAGCATCCCCTACCAGCAATATGTCCGCACCCCGACGCCGTCGATGGCGACCTTCCTGAAGAGCGAAGGCTACAGGGCGCGCGCCATTCATCCGGGCACCAACTGGTTCTGGAATCGGGGCGCGGTCTACGCCGATTTCGGCTTCAACGATTTCAAGTCGGAAGAAACCCTACCGCCCATGGAAAAGCGCGGACCGCTGGCATCGGACGCGGCGATGACCGACGAGATCATCCGCGAAGCCGACGCCAGTGAAGACCCCGTGTTCTTCTTTGCCGTCAGCCTGCAGAACCATGGCCCGTATGAACCGAACCGCTATTCGAACCCTACCCACTCGGTGCAAGCTCCGATCAGCCAGTGGGCGCGTGACTCGCTGCTCTCCTATGCCGAAGGCTCAGCCGACGCCGACCGCGGTCTCGAACGGCTGATCGAATGGGCCAAGACGCGGCAGCGGCCGACGATCGTCGCCTTCTTCGGTGACCATCTGCCGCCGCTCGGACCGGTCTATGTCGAAACGGGCTTCCTGAAGGACAACGTCGCACCGCGCAAGGAGCCGACACCCGAGGCTGCCCTCGACCATCACGAGACACCGCTGATCATCTGGTCGAACCGGTCGGGCCCGGTCGAAAATCTGGGCACAGTGAGTCCTGCGTTCCTGCCCTATCATATCCTTACTGCGGCGGGCATCACCCACCCCTACTACACGGGTTTCCTGGGCGAGATGCGGGAGCGCTACCGCGTTGTCGACCGCAACCTGCTGCTCACGCCGGACGGCGCGGCGACGCCCGACTGGTCACGCCAGAAGGAGATCGACCCGGCGATCCGCGACTTCCGGCTGATCCAGTACGACATGATGTTCGGCAAGCGCCATGCAGCGCCCGACTTCTTCCCCGAAACGGTCGACAAGGTCGTCGCCCATACGAGCTGAGCGGGCCGGCAGGCCCGCAACTCCGTGTCGGCCCCGCCTTCGCGACCAGCCGCTCAGTTCGTCAATTGCAGCTTGGAGAACTTGTTGGCGATCTGCAGGAACACGTTCGGCAGGGTGGCCGGATCGTTGACCGCATAATAGTCGGTGGGGTCGGTGGCGCAGGCGCTGTAAAGCGCGCGATTGGCGGCGGTGTCGGATTGCAGCACCATGGTGTAGATTTCGGCACCCTGGTTCTTCAACTGTGTGCACACGCTTTTGGTCCAGCCGTCGACATTTCGGGCGGCCGCCGCCTGGTTGTCCGATCCCATGCGACCCGGAGTGCCGTAAGGCGACCCCGCGAGGTAACCGTAGGACGTATAGTCGGACTTGGTCGGCTCCTCGCTGGCGCCGTAGACGACGTTCTCGCCATCGGTCAGCAGCATGACGATCTTGCTGACCCCAGGCGTCTTCCATGGGGTTCCGTCGGTATAAGGCGCCCCCGGCGACAACACGCGCTGGCCCCAGGCCAGGCCTTCGGAGACATTCGTGCCGGACCCCGCCCAGGCAAGCATCTTGCCGGCTTCCTTGCGAAGTTTCGTAAAATCGTCGGTCAGCGGAACGATCGGCGAAGGACAGGATCGGTTTGGTCCTACCGTCAATTGCAAGGCATTTGGATCCGATGTGGCAGCCGTGGCGATCGAGGTGTTCTGCGGTGCCACATACTTGGCGACCATGTTGAGATCATCCTTCGACGGACCGCCCAGCAAGGCGTTGACCACGCCTCCAAGCAGGCCGCTCAAATCTATTCCAAGGACATTGAGCCCGCCATCTCGAGCAAGCTTGGCCTCGTCGGGCGTGTCCTTGATGAACGAGTTGTTGTAGTATTTGGCGTCGTTCGCATAGCTGCCGGAAGGTGAAGTGCCGTCCCCTGGGCTGTCCGGCGCGAAGTACGGCACGAACAAGGTTTCGGGCTTCGACGGATCAGGCGGCGCATCCGAGATATTCAAGGCACCAGGGCGCGCCTCGACGCAACCTTTCCAGCCTGTGTCCGCGCCGGTGGCGTCCTTCCAGCCTGAGAGCTTGGCGGCCGTGGCCGGATCCTTCATCAACTGCCTGAAAAGCGCCATGTGATTGGGGCGCTTGCCATTGATGGTGGGGAAATTGATGCCGTTGGTGGATGACTTGCCGTCCATGTCGATCCAGGAAGGATCGAACCCGGCGCCATCGACATTGACCGCGGTGACGAATGGAACCAGCGCAACACGCACCTTGCGCGTCGGCGACTGTACCGATTCCAGATCCTGAAGCAGTTTGTCCGTCGCCGTCTTGAGGGCGGCGATGCGGGCGCCTGCCATCGAGCCGGTATTGTCCAGCACCAGGACGACTTCGAGCTGATTGTTCGATTCGACCGCCGACGCATCGACCACGATGTGCTTGCTCTGGCCAAACAGGAAAGCGAAGTTCAGATTGACGTCGGCCGAGGCGACCGCCTTGGTCTTGACGAAATTGACGCCCTTGTCGACGCTCAGCGTGGCCTTCGCGTTGGCGAGTTCGCCGTGTCCGACGATGTTGGCCTGGAAATAGCGGTCGAAAGCATCCGTGCGGGTAATGTCCAGATCGCCAAGATGCGAGGACGCAAGGTTTGCGGCATCGAGCGCGTTCTGCAGGTTGCTCTTCGCCCGCATGATGGTCGAGACGTCGGTCGCGAACGCGACTGCCGACAGAATGGCTGGCAGCCCCAGCCCCATCATCAGCGCGAAATTGCCGCTCTTCGAGCGCCAGAATCTGTTGAGAAGCATTCTTACCCCCGGAAATGCTTGCCGCTTGCGCGGTTGTCCGGGTTTTTGCGCCTTGCATGATGAATCGACCGTTGACGGCGCGGAGCAACCCGGCGCAACCTGACATTGTGGTTAAGGGCCGGTTGCGGGGAAAGTCGCCAGGCTTCGCCGCCGCCGCGGCTTGATTTCCGGCGTGCCGTGACATCAGGGACGGGGCTTGCCCTTGCCTTATCGGCGGATTGCTGTATAGACGCCGCCAATCTGCCGGTCCCAGCTGGGGGCTGAACGGAGGGCCGGAGGTTCTTTCGAGAACCTTCGTGTGAAGCCAGAAGCGCTTCCGCCTCCCGTGTCTCCGCTCTCGACCGTCTCGTCATGCTCCTTTCTTCCCCGCGCCTTCAAGGCACATGCGGGTCAGAGAAGTTGCAGAGGCTTTTGCCGCCGGGAACCGGGAGAGAAACGAAGAAAGGCACCAAGACATAATGGCTCTTTACGAACATGTGTTTCTTGCCCGGCAGGACCTCTCGCAGCAGCAGGTCGATGCGCTTGTCGAACAGTACAAGGGCGTCATCGCAGCGAATGGCGGTTCCGTCGGCCGGGTCGAGAACTGGGGACTGAAGTCCCTCACCTACCGGGTCAACAAGAACCGGAAGGCCTACTACACGCTCATGGATCTCACCTGCCCGCCGGCCGCGCTCAACGAAATGGAGCGCCAGATGGGTCTGTCCGAGGACGTGCTGCGTTTCCTGACCATCAAGGTCGAAGCGCATGAGGAAGGCCCTTCGGCCATGATGCAGAAGCGCGAAGAGCGTTCCGAGCGCGGCGGCTTCGGCGACCGCGACCGTGGCGACCGTCCGGCGCGCAGCTTCGGCGACCGCGGCGATCGTGGCCCGCGTTCGTTCGGCGATCGTGAAGGCGGTGACCGTGGTCCGCGCCGTCCGCGTGAAGGTTTTGAAGGGGGTGCAGAATAATGGTCGACATCAATCAGATCCCGACCCGGCGCCCTTTCCATCGCCGCCGCAAGACCTGCCCGTTCTCCGGCGCCAACGCACCGAAGATCGACTACAAGGACGTGCGTCTCCTGCAGCGCTACATTTCCGAGCGCGGCAAGATCGTGCCCTCGCGCATCACCGCCGTCAGCCAGAAGAAGCAGCGCGAACTCGCCAAGGCGATCAAGCGCGCCCGTTTCCTCGGCCTGCTGCCCTACGTGGTTCGCTAAGTCTTTCGAACGGGCGGTTCGCCGCCCGTCCCTTTCGCCGGCCATGACGGGCATGACCGGCCAGACATCAAATCCCGAGTTGAGGTCAAAAGCCTCTAACTGCCGCGACAGGCAGGACAGCGACACCGGCGGCAACGCCCTTTGCTTCCTGACCTGTTCCAGAAATCTGGCGTCCACCTCTTGGAAGGACGCCCAACCGAAAGGAATATAACCATGGAAGTCATTCTTCTCGAACGCGTTTCCCGCCTCGGCCAGATGGGCGATACCGTCAAGGTCAAGGACGGTTTTGCCCGTAACTTCCTGCTGCCGCAGGGCAAGGCGCTGCGCGCCAACGAAGCCAACAAGAAGAAGTTTGAAGGCCAGCGCGCCCAGCTCGAAGCCCGCAACCTCGAGCGCAAGTCGGAAGCGGCCCAGGTGGCGGAGAAGCTAGACGGCAAGAGCTTCATCGCGGTGCGTTCGGCCGGCGAGACCGGCCAGCTCTACGGTTCGGTGTCGACCCGCGACATCGCCGACTTGCTGACGGCGGAAGGTTTCTCGGTCAACCGCAACCAGATCCAGCTCAACCAGCCGATCAAGACCATCGGCCTCACCAATGTGGCGATCGCGCTGCATCCGGAAGTCGAGGTCACCATCACGCTCAACATCGCCCGTACGGCGGACGAGGCCGAGCGCCAGGCCAAGGGCGAGACGCTGACCACCGCCGAAGCCATCTATGGCGACGACATCAACGACAATGCGCGGCCGGAAAACTTCTTCGATCCGAACGCCGAATTCGACGGCGGCGAAGACAACGCCTGATCGCGTTTTCGGGCGCCAAGCCGGCGCCTGCTTCGTTCTGACGGTTTCCAATCGTTACTGGACCAACGCCCGGGCCTCTGGCCCGGGCTTTTTTGTGCCAAACGGAACTTTTCGACACCCTATATCTTGTGCACATTGCAGCGTGGCGCGTCGATTGGACGCGGGCGATGCGCTGTGCACTTTTGATTTGGCAATACCGGTCCGATCACCGGGTGGTCCGACCGAGGGGACATGTGGTCATGAATATTCTGCTGAAGCGCGTTCTCGATCGTCTGGTGCGTACGGGTAATCTCAAGGTAACCGGCCCGAAGGGCTCGACATTCACGTTCGGTGACGGCAGCGGCGAGCCGGTGCATATGCATATCAAGACGCGCCATGCCGAACGCGCCATCACCTTCGATCCGATGCTGGCGGTGCCCGAAGCCTACATGGACGGCGAACTCGACATTCTCGAAGGCGGCGTCCTCGGCCTGATGCGCATCGCCTTCCAGAACATGGGCAGCGGCGGCATCGACGCGACCTGGTCGAAAGCCATCGAGGGCCTGCGCCACGCCTTCCGCCGCCTGCAGCAGATCAACACCGCTTCGCGCTCGCGCCGCAACGTACAGCGCCACTACGATCTGTCGGGCGAGCTCTACCGGCTCTTCCTCGACGAGGACATGCAGTATTCCTGCGCCTATTTCGAGCAACCCGACATGACGCTGGACGAGGCGCAGGCCGCCAAGAAGCGCCATATCGCCGCCAAGCTGAGGCTGAAGGCCGGCCAGACGGTGCTCGACATCGGCTCCGGCTGGGGCGGGCTCGGCCTCTATCTCGCCAAGGCCTTCGACGTCGACGTGCAGGGCGTGACGCTGTCGACCGAACAGCATGGCGTCGCCACCGACCGCGCGCATGCGCAAGGGCTGGAAAACCACGTCCATTTCGAACTGAAGGATTATCGCGAGCTCAACGAACGCTTCGACCGCATCGTTTCGGTCGGCATGTTCGAGCATGTCGGCGTCAACCACTACCGCACCTTCTTCGACAAGGCGGCGACATTGCTGAAGCCTGATGGCGTCATGCTTCTGCACACGATCGGCCGATCCGGCGTGCCGTGGGCGACCAGCGCCTTCATCCGCAAGTATATTTTCCCGGGCGGCTACATTCCGGCGATGTCCGAAGTGCTGCCGGCGATCGAGAAGTCCGGCCTGGTGGTCACCGACGTGGAGATCCTGCGGCTCCACTATGCCGATACGCTGAAGCATTGGGCCCTGCGCTTCGCGGCCAACCGCGACAAGGCCAAGGCGATCTATGACGAGCGCTTCTGCCGCATGTGGGAGTTCTATCTCGCCGCCTCTGAAGCGGCCTTCCGCTGGCAGGACCTGGTGATCTTCCAGTTCCAGATCGCCAAGAAGAACGACACGCTGCCGATGACGCGCGACTATATGGCGAAATGCGAGAAGGCGCTGGAGATGCGCGACATGGGCCACCGCGAGGCGATCCCCGTCGAAAAGCCGGCCAAACCGGTCCGGCGCCGCAAAGTGGCGGAATAGGACACGTTATTGGCGCTTGCCATTGCGGGTTCCTGCCCCGAAAAAGGCCTCGTGAACGTCACGGGGCCTTTTTCATGACCTATGTGCTCTACGCGGCCGCGGCGCTGGCCGAAATCGCCGGCTGCTTTTCGGTATGGGCGTGGTGGCGGCTGGAGAAATCGCCGCTCTGGCTGCTGCCGGGCTTTGCCTCGCTGCTTGCGTTTGCCTGGCTTCTGGCCATGGTCGATACCAACGCGGCTGGCCGCGCCTATGCCGCTTACGGCGGTATCTATATCGTGGCCTCGCTGGCCTGGCTGTGGCTGGTCGAAGGCGTGCGGCCCGATCGCTGGGACCTCGCCGGTGCCACGCTCTGCATGGCCGGCGCCACGATCATCCTGTTTGCGCCGCGAGGGGCATAGACCGTGGAACTGCCGGCCGCTCTTCGACAGGCTGTCGATCGTATCCTGGAAAAAATGCCGCTGCCCGAGCTGAAGCAGGCGGCGAAAACCCTGTCCGACCGCTACCGCGCCGAACTGCGCGACGGCCGCCTGCACATGGCGCAGGACATGGCGGTCAAGGCCTATCTGGCGACGCGAATGCCGGCGACCTATGCGGCCGTCCGCGCCAGCCTCGATGCGCTCGCCGAAGCCCGGCCGGATTTCGCGCCCGCGAGTCTGCTCGATGTCGGCGCCGGTCCTGGCACGGTGCTTTGGGCCACCAGCCAGATCTGGCCCGAGCTGGAACGCGCCACGCTGTTGGAAGCGAGTGCAGCCGTGCGCAAGGTCGGCGAGGCGCTCGCGTCCGATGCGATCGCGGCCCGGACCGTCTGGCAGGCAGGCGATGTCACGATAGATCTTGCCGGACTCCAGCCGGCGGATCTCGTCACATGCGCCTATGTGCTCGATGAGATCGTGCCGGCATCCCTGCCCAAAATGGTGGACCGCATGTGGCAGCTCACGACGGACACGCTGCTGATCGTCGAGCCAGGCACGCCGGCGGGCTGGCAGCGCATCCTTGCCGTGCGCGCGCAATTGATCGAGGCCGGCGCGCATGTGCTTGCGCCCTGCCCGCACGAGGCGCCCTGCCCGCTCAGCCCGCCGGACTGGTGCCATTTTTCCCGCCGGGTCGCCCGTTCGCGGCTGCACCGGCTGGCCAAGGACGGCGACGTGCCGTGGGAGGACGAGAAGTTTATCTATGTCGCGGCTTCGCGGCGGCCGGCGGCTTCCCATGCCGCACGAGTAATCGCGCCGCCGAAAGCCGGCTCCGGCAAGGTAACGCTGAAACTTTGCCAGCCAAATGGCAGTGCCGGCGAACGACTCCTCACCAAGCGTGACGGCGAAGCGTTCAAAGTGGCCCGGCGGCTGGACTGGGGCGATGCGCTTTAACGCGGAAGTAGGTGAACGATCGATTGTTCTTGCTTCGTTCCAGGCCTGCGTGTAAGAATCATCGCTTGCCGAGTCAAACGGAATCGGGACACGGGAACACTCTCCTGTGGACGGTTTGCCGTCCCTGTGAACAACGAGCATCAAGACAGCTTGGACAGGCACTGTTGCAGATAAGTCAGCACCGACTTGTCCAGTTCTGATATCGAAAGGGCGGGATTGAAACCGGGGATATCATGGCAGAGGCAGCGCGAAAATTCGGCGTGGCGGAACAACCGCTCTATCGCGAGGCGCCAAACAATATCGAGGCCGAGCAGGCGCTGCTCGGCGCGATCCTCGTCAACAACGATGCCTTCTACCGTGTCTCCGACTTCCTGAAAGCGGGCCACTTCCATGAACCCTTGCATCGCAAGATTTTCGAAGTCGCGGCCGAGCTCATCCGCATGGGCAAGGTAGCGACGCCGATCACCTTGAAGACCTTCCTGCCGGCTGACGAGAAAGTCGGCGACATGACGGTGGCGCAATATGTGGTGCGCCTGGCGGTGGAGGCGGTCACGGTCGTCAACGCCACCGACTACGGCCGCGCCATCTATGACCTGGCGACACGGCGGGCGCTGATCACCGTCGGCGAGGACATGGTCAACATCGCCTATGACGCACCTGTCGACATGTCGCCTTCCGAGCAGATCGAGGACGCCGAGCGGCGGCTGTTCGAACTGGCCGAAACCGGGCGCTATGACGGCGGCTTCGAGAGCTTCACCGACGCGGTCAAAACCGCGGTCGACATGGCCAACGCCGCCTATATGCGCGACGGCGGTCTGTCGGGCCTCGCCACCGGCATGCGCGATCTCGACCGCCGCATGGGCGGCCTGCAACCCTCCGACCTGATCGTGCTTGCCGGCCGCCCGGGCATGGGCAAGACCTCGCTCGCCACCAACATCGCCTTCAACGTCGCCGAAGCCTATGTGCCGGCACAACAGGCCGACGGCTCGTTCAAGGCGGCCAATGGCGGCGTGGTCGGCTTCTTCTCGCTCGAAATGTCGTCCGAGCAGCTCGCCACCCGTATCATCTCCGAACAGACGGAAATCTCGTCCTCGAAGATCAGGCGAGGCGAAATCAGCGAAATGGATTTCGAAAAACTGGTGGCCTGTTCGCAGACCATGCAGAAGATCCCGCTGTTCATCGACCAGACCGGCGGTATTTCCATCGCCCAGTTGTCGGCCCGTGCGCGTCGCCTGAAGCGCCAGCGTGGCCTAGACCTGATCGTCATCGACTATATCCAGCTTATGCAGGGCTCATCCGCCAAGTCCTCGCAGAACCGCGTGCAGGAAATCACCGAGATCACCACGGGCCTGAAGGCGCTGGCAAAGGAACTGACCGTGCCGATCATCGCGCTGTCGCAGCTGTCGCGTCAGGTCGAAAGCCGCGACGACAAGCGCCCGCAGCTTTCGGACTTGCGCGAATCCGGTTCGATCGAGCAAGACGCCGACGTCGTCATCTTCGTCTATCGCGAGGAGTATTACCTCAAGAACCGCGAGCCGAAGCTCGGTACCGAGGAATATGTCAAATGGGAAAACGAGATGAACGAGATGCGTGGCAAGGCCGAGGTGATCGTGGCCAAGCAGCGCCACGGGCCGACGGGCACGGTCACGCTCGCCTTCCACGGCGAATTCACCCGCTTCTCGGACCTGGCGGAAGAGCATCATATCGCCGAGAGGTTCGAGTAACCGTTTGATCGCGACCCCAACAGCAATAATCGGTCTCGGCGCTCTGCTGCGCCCTCCTCTGTCCTGCCGGATATTTCCCTCGCGAGGGTGGAGATTGACTGTCGCGCGCGGCGCCTGCCAGCAAGGAAACAGGTAACAGCTTGGCCAAATCGCGCGTCCAGTTCATCTGCCAGAATTGCGGCTCGGTGCATCAGCGCTGGGCCGGCAAATGCGACGCCTGCGGCGAGTGGAACACGCTGGTCGAGGAAGGCACGTCGGGCGGCATTGGTTCGGGGCCGGCCAATACGCGCAATGCCCGCAAGGGCCGGGCGGTGGTGCTGACCACGCTTTCTGGCGACATCGAGGATGCCCCGCGCATCGTCTCGGGCATCGGCGAACTCGACCGCGCCACCGGCGGCGGCTTCGTGCGCGGCTCGGCGCTCCTGGTCGGCGGCGATCCCGGCATCGGCAAGTCGACGCTGCTCACGCAGGCGGCCGCCGCACTTGCCTCGCGGGGCCACCGCATCGTCTATGTCTCGGGCGAGGAAGCCGTGGCCCAGATCAGGCTGCGCGCGCAGCGGCTCGGCGTCGCCTCGACGCCGGTCGAACTCGCGGCCGAAACCAATGTCGAGGATATCCTCGCCACGATCGCCGACGGCAAGCGGCCGGACCTGGTCATCCTCGATTCGATCCAGACGCTGTGGACAGACTTGGCCGATTCGGCACCAGGCACGGTCACCCAGGTGCGCGCCGCCGCCCAGGCGATGATCCGCTATGCCAAATCCACAGGCGCCGCGATCGTGCTGGTCGGCCATGTCACCAAGGAAGGCCAGATAGCCGGGCCACGCGTGGTCGAACACATGGTCGACGGGGTGCTTTATTTCGAGGGCGAAGGCGGCCACCACTATCGCATCCTGCGCACGGTGAAGAACCGCTTCGGACCGACCGACGAGATCGGCGTCTTCGAAATGTCGGACAAGGGGCTGCGCGAAGTCTCCAATCCTTCCGAGCTTTTCCTGGGCGAACGGCATGCGAAATCGCCGGGCGCGGCGGTTTTTGCCGGCATGGAAGGAACGCGGCCGGTTCTGGTCGAGATCCAGGCACTGGTCGCCGCGTCCTCGCTCGGCACGCCGCGCCGCGCCGTGGTCGGTTGGGACAGTTCGCGCCTGTCCATGATCCTCGCGGTGCTGGAAGCCCATTGCGGCGTGCGCTTCGGTCAGCACGACGTCTATCTCAACGTCGCCGGCGGCTACCGCATCTCGGAGCCGGCGGCAGACCTCGCGGTCGCCGCCGCACTGGTTTCATCGCTCACCGGTATTGCCCTTCCCGCAGATTGCGTCTATTTCGGCGAAATCAGCCTGTCGGGCGCCGTGAGGCCGGTTGCGCATGCGCAGCAACGCCTCAAGGAAGCCGAAAAGCTGGGCTTTGGAAGCGCGGTTCTGCCTTTGGGCAGTGAAGAACTTGCTGGTGGTAACGGGGCCGGGGGAATCGGAACCGGCGCTTTCCAGCCCACCGAGCTAGCCGACCTCGTGGCGCGCATTGCCGGCTCACGACGCAGCCGCGCCAACGAAGAAGAGTGACGCGGCTCACCCGGTGGTGAGCAACACGGAGTGGGGCGAAAGACATGCCGATTACGCTGCTGGACGGAATTCTCGTCGGCTTCACCCTGGTCTCGGCGATGCTCGCCATGGTTCGCGGTTTCTCGCGCGAGGTGCTTTCGGTCGTGTCCTGGGCGGCAGCGGCGGCGGCGGCATTCTTCTTCTACAAGCCGGTCCTGCCCTATCTGAAGCCCTATATCGAGAACGAGAAGATCGCCATGGCGGCGTCTGCCGGCGTCGTCTTCATCATCGCGCTGATCGTCGTCTCGGTCATCACCATGAAGCTCGCGGACTGGATCATCGATTCGCGCATCGGCGCGCTCGACCGTACGCTCGGCTTCCTCTACGGCGCGGCGCGCGGCATCCTGGTCGTGGCGGTGGCGCTGCTGTTCTTCAACTGGCTGGCCGGCGCCAAGGCACCGGCCTGGGTCACGGAAGCCAAGTCGCGGCCGCTGCTCGAACAGATCGGCGCCAAGCTCGAAAGCCTGCTGCCCGAGGATCCGGAAAACGCCATCCTCAAGAAGCTCAATCCGAATCAGCCGGCAGCCGAGGCGCCAGCAGCGCCCGACGCACCGGCGGCGGATGCTCCGGCCGGTGGCGATGATGCCAATGCGCCGGCGCCCGACGACAACGACGCGGGCCCGGCGGACAACACGGCCAAGCCTGCGCCGGCACCGGCAAACTGACGCCCAAACGGGCGTCGGAAGACCGATCGATGTGAACGACCGCACGCAGTGCGTTGCTTTCGATGCGCGAGCGCCTTATATGGCGATTTTAGCGGAGCTTAAGATGGCAGACGCAGACGACGTGCTTTCCGCCGAGGCCGACGATCATTTCCATGACGAATGTGGCGTGTTCGGCATTTTTGGCCGGCAGGATGCTGCGGCTATCGTCACACTCGGCCTGCATGCGCTGCAGCATCGTGGCCAGGAAGCCGCCGGCATCGTCTCCTATGACGGCACCCAGTTCCATGTCGAACGTCACGTCGGCCTGATCGGCGACACCTTCACCAAGCAACGCGTCATCGACAGCCTGCAAGGCAACCGCGCCATCGGCCACACGCGCTACGCCACGACCGGCGGTGCCGGCATGCGCAACATCCAGCCCTTCTTCGCCGAATTGGCCGATGGCGGCTTTGCCGTCGCCCACAACGGCAATCTGACCAACGCCATGACCGTGCAGCGCGCGCTGCAGAAGCAAGGGGCGATCTTCTCCTCCACTTCCGACACCGAGACGCTGCTGCATCTGGTCGCGACCAGCAAGGAGCGCGATCTCAACTCGCGCTTCATCGACGCAGTGCGGCAGGTCGAAGGCGCCTTCTCGCTGGTGGCGATGACGGCCAAGAAGATGATCGGCTGCCGTGATCCGCTGGGCATTCGCCCGCTGGTGCTCGGCGATCTCGACGGCGCCTGGATCCTGGCATCCGAAACCTGCGCGCTCGACATTATCGGGGCCCGCTTCGTGCGCGACCTGAAGCCCGGCGAGATGGTCGTCGTCACCTCGAAGGGCATAGAAAGCCTGTTCCCGTTCGAGCCGCAGAAGACCCGCTTCTGCATCTTCGAATATGTCTATTTCGCCCGGCCGGATTCCTCGGTCGAGGGCCGCAATGTCTATGAGGTGCGCAAACGCATCGGCGCCGAACTCGCGCAGGAAAACCCTGTCGAGGCCGACATCGTCGTGCCGGTGCCGGATTCCGGCACGCCGGCGGCGATCGGCTTTTCCCAGGCGGCGGGTATTCCCTTCGAGCTCGGCATCATCCGCAACCACTATGTCGGCCGCACCTTCATCCAGCCCGGCGATTCCATCCGGCACATGGGCGTCAAGCTGAAGCACAACGCCAACCGCCGCATGATCGAGGGCAAGCGCGTGGTGCTGGTCGACGATTCCATCGTGCGCGGCACCACCAGCCAGAAGATCGTGCAGATGGTGCGCGATGCCGGCGCCAGGGAAGTGCACATGCGCATCGCCTCGCCGCCGACCAGCGCATCGTGCTTCTACGGCGTCGACACGCCGGAGAAGTCGAAGCTTCTGGCATCGCGCATGTCGGTGCAGGAAATGGCCGAATTCATCCGCGTCGATTCGCTCGGCTTCCTCTCGATCAACGGGCTCTACCGCGCCGTCGGCGAGGCCAGCCGCAACGACGAGCAGCCGCAGTTCTGCGATGCCTGCTTCACCGGTCAGTACCCGACCCGCCTGCTCGACTTCGAAGGCCACGACAATGTGCGCACGCTGTCGCTGCTGGCGACCAGCGGGGCCTAGGATTGCCGGCCCGTCACCAGCCTAGTCAGTTACCGGAAGCCATCGCATGACCCTCGACCTTACCGGCCGCGTCGCGGTCGTCACCGGCGCCTCGCGCGGCATCGGCTATTTCATCGCTAAGGAATTGGCGGCTGCCGGCGCCCATGTCATCGCGGTTGCCCGCACCGTCGGCGGGCTGGAAGAACTCGACGACCAGATCAAGGCGGCCGGCGGCCAGGCGACGCTGGTGCCGCTCGATCTCGCCGACATGGCCGGCATCGACCGGCTGGGCGGCGCCATCCACGAGCGCTGGGGCAAGCTCGACATTCTCGTTGCCAATGCCGGCGTGCTCGGCGTCATTTCGCCGATCGGCCATGTCGAGGCCAAGACCTTCGAGAAGGTGATGACCATCAACGTCACCTCGACCTGGCGGCTGATCCGCTCGGTCGACCCATTGCTCAGGCTTTCGGATGCCGGGCGCGCCATTATCCTGTCTTCGAACGCCGCGCATTCGGCGCGCGCGTTCTGGGCGCCTTACGCGGCATCGAAGGCGGCGGTGGAGACCATGATGCGCTCCTGGGCGCATGAGACGCAAAGCCTGGCCCTGCGCGTCAACGCCGCCGATCCCGGCGCCACCCGCACGGCGATGCGCGCTCAGGCCGTGCCGGGCGAGGATCCCGAGACGCTGCCGCACCCTTCTGAGATCGCCAGACGCATCGTGCCGCTGGGCAGCCCGGAGCTCAGGGAAACCGGGCTGATCTTCCAGGCTAAGCACAACCGTTTCGTCTCCTACCGGCAACCGGAATAAAACTCGCGCGCGAAACGGATTAAAAGCGGCCTCGGCTACGTTCTCCTGGTGTAGGAGATTCGAAAACCGGAGGACCGACATGCCCAGACCCGTTATCGTTGCCGCCGCTGCCCTGATCGCCGCTCTTGGGGCTACAGCCGGCACGGCCGTTGCCCAGGATGCCAAAATGAGCTTCTTCGTCACCAGTGTCGGTTCCGGCAAGGGCGCCGATCTCGGCGGCCTGAAGGGCGCGGACGCCCATTGCGCATCGCTGGCCGAAGCTGCCGGCGTCACCGGCAAGAGCTGGCATGCCTATCTTTCGACGAGCGCCGAGGACGCGCGCGACCGCATCGGTAAGGGCCCGTGGTTCAATGCCAAGGGCGAGAAGATCGCCGATGACGTCGCCTCGTTGCACAGCGACGCCAACGGCATCACCAAACAGACCGCGTTGAACGAGAAGGGCGAGACGGTCAACGGCCGCGGCGATACGCCCAACCGGCACGACATGCTGACCGGCTCGAAGCCGGACGGCACCCGGATCGCCGACCAGACCTGCGGCGACTGGACGATGAGCGGGGCTGAAGGGGTGGCCATGATGGGTCATCACGACCGCACCGGCCTCGACGATTCGACGGCGGCGAAGTCGTGGAACTCCTCGCATGCCTCACGTGGCGGTTGCAGCCAGGAGGCGCTGAAAGGCACGGGCGGCGACGGCCTGTTCTATTGCTTCGCGACCGACTGAAGCGTGGCGGCGGGAGCACGCCAGTCCGAAAATCCGCCGCCTCATCACGCGGCTGTGATCTGAGGGAAGAAGGCCGCGCGGCGGTCATGCTTTCGTCATTTCCGGGGAGTTGTTAGGATCGGACGACTCCCACAACAAGCGCCCCGCTGGGCAGAACAAGGAAATCCCCATGGCTACGACCGCAGCATTGGTCTGGTATCTGGTAATCGCCGGCCCGCAGGGTGGCATGGTCGTGCTGCCCAGCACCTTCGACAAGCGCGAACAGTGCACCGCCGCCATCACCGAGTACCAGAAGCAGCCGACACCCGCCGGCTGGTCCGTGCAGTGCGTGCCGAGCGCCTCGCCCTTCACCGACGAGGGCGATGCCGAAGAGCCGGCAGCACAGTAAGCAAGCGCTGCACCGACAAAAGCCGGCGGGACAGCGCGCCCCTCTGCCCTGCCGGGCATCTCCCACGTAAGGGAGATTCGCAGCTTCAACGGCGTGCGCTGACCGTCAGTTCCGGCTTCTGGTTGATGGTCTGGAAAACCACGCAATAGCGCTCGGTCAGCTTCAGCAGCGAATCGATCCGCTCCTGCGGCTCGTCGGTGTCGAGGCTGAAATTGAGCCGGATGGCGCGAAAGCCAACCGGCGCATCCTTGGCGACCCCCAGCGTTCCGCGGAAATCAAGATCGCCTTCGGCTTCCACAGTGGCCGCGCCAAGCTTGAACTCGAGCGCCGTCGCCACTGCTTTCAACGTCACCCCCGCACACGCCACCAGCGCCTCGAGCAGCATGTCGCCGGAACACAGTTCGAGCCCTGAGCCGCCCGTCGCCGGATGCAGGCCGGCTACGGCAATCGCCCTGCCCGTCTCGACCTTGCAAGCGATCGACTGGTCGTCGATCGCTCCCTTGGCTCGCAGCGTGATCAGTGCGCGTGAGGCGTCACCGCGATAGGTTTCCTTCAGCGGCGCCTGCATGGCCTTCAATCCGGTCGCATCCATGTCTTGCCCTTTCGATCGCTTTCTTGCGCAGCACTATCCCTGGACGGATTACGGCAGCACGAGAAGAGGGAGAAGCCCGGTGATTTCGCGACGCTGGCCAACAGCGCCTGTCGGCCGCGTCACGCCCTGGCCTGTGACCTCACATGGGCGATGTAGCCGCGCACGTCGCCGGCTGGGCCGGCATAGGCCTTGCCGAGCTTCTTCTCCATCGCTGCCATGTATTCCTTCGCCCATTTGGGCAAGGCGTAGTCGATCACCGCAAGGAACTCGAGGGTCGCCGCGAGGCGGATGTCGGCGATCGACGGATTCTTGCCGCCGATGAACGGCTTGCCGTCGCGGAAGAAGGAATGGAAGACCTCGAGCGGTTCGGCAATGGCGGCGACCGCCGCCTTCTGCGCCTCGGATTTCCTGTCCGGATGGGCGTCACTGTGGCCGACCTCCCCGGCATATTGCGGGAAGCCGAGCGCCGGATAAGTGGCGCGCGCCACATAGGGATAGAGCGTGCCGATCAGATAGAACATGGCGCTGTCTATCATCGCCCGCTTGGCCGGCGCCTTGGGGTAGAATTTCTCCAACCCGTGCTTGTTGGACAGGTATTGCATGATGGCGCAGCTCTCCCACAGCACGCCGCGCGGCAAGCCCTTGTCCTCGATCATCGGCGTCAGGTGCGCCGGATTGCGCGCCATGTATTCGGGCGAGCGCGTGTGTCCCCACGCATCGGTCTCGGCATGATCGAGCCCGGCGGCGCGGGCAAAGACACGAACAGTCATGTTGTTGACGCTCGGCTTCAGCATGCTGATGGTCAGCGCCGGCTTTTTTGCCGGTTTCGCCTTGGCCGCGCTCTTGCCGGCGGCTGCCTTCGACGCCGTCTTGGCCGCCGGTTTGGCAGATCCTTTTGCTGCCGGCTTCGCGGCGGCCGCTTTTGCTGGCTTCGCCGCTGGTTTGGCCACCGGTTTCCTTGCGCTCTTGGTTACTGCCTTTGCCACGTATTCCTCCCTTGCCTGTTCAATCTTCAATATGGATTTTTGGGTGCCCGGTCGGCCGACAATGTCGCACGCGCGCGTTCCACCAGCGCCTGGATGGCGTCGGCCAGATGCACCTCGGCGATGTTGTAGTCGCCACGCGCGACGCGAAGCTTATGCGCCTCCATCAGGACATCGGCGTGGGTGAAGCCCGCGGGAGGCTCGAAACGATAGGAGGCGAGTTCGATCAGCAGGCCGAGCGGATCCTCGAAATAGATCGAATCCATGAAGCCGCGATCCTTGACGCCGCTGTGCTTGATGGCGCGTTGATCGAGCCGGGCAACCGCCTGCAGGAAGGTCACGCGCGACACCGCAAAGGCGATGTGATGGACGCAGCCCGGATCGGTCGGAGTGCGGCGCTTCTCGGCCGTGCGGGTCTCGTCGGTGAAGATGGTGATCAGCCGGCCGTCGCCCGGATCGAAATAGAGATGGCTTTCGCTCGGCTTGTCGAGGTTGGGCTGCTCGAAGATGAAAGGCATACCCAGAACACCTTCCCAGAAATCGATCGAGGTCTGTCGGCCCGCACCGACCAGCGTGATGTGATGGACGCCTTGCGACTGCAGCTTCTGCATCAGCCCTCTCCCCCGACTATCTGGCACAGGCGGCCCGTCGGGCCGTGCCTGCGGATCCTACATCCGGCACGAGCCGAGCGCCAATTCCCTCTCTATCCCCGGCGTTCTTCGGCTCCGGTTTATAAGACGATGCTAAACCAATCAGCCATGCCGCGCCAGAAGCCGCAGAGAGAGGTCGTCCTTGGCGCCGCCGTTCGCTGCCCCAAACGCAAGCACGGCGCTGGAGCAGCGCGGTGCCTGATTTCGCCCGTATAGCTGGCGCAAGCGGAGCCGACCGGGGCTGGAGCCGCTCTCACACAAGCAAGCGCACCTTATGGCCGACATCGCCATTCTCGATACACGCGAAAGGGTTCTCGCCGGAATCCTGCTGACGGGTGCGGCCTATTTGCTGTTTTCGACGCAGGATGCCTCGATCAAGCTGCTGGTCGCCGGGCTGACCGTCTGGCAGATCATGTTCTTCCGCTCCATCACCATTCTGGCTGCCTGTGCCGTGATCGGCGGGAAGCGGCTGTTTGCCGATACCGTGCGCTCGCCGATTGTGTTGCCGATGCTGGTGCGCAGCGCCTTCACGCTTGCCGCCTGGCTCTGCTACTACAATGCCGCCCGCAGCCTGCAGCTCGCCGAACTGACCACCGTCTATTACGCCGCGCCGATCATCGTCACCGTGCTTTCGGTGGTCCTGCTCGGTGAAAAGGTGCCCGTTCTTCGCTGGCTGGCAGTCCTGATCGGCTTTGCCGGCGTCTTTGTCGCCTGCGATCCGACCCGTCTCGGCCTGTCGGTGCCCGTCTTGCTGGTGTTGACGGCGGCTCTGCTGTGGGGCATCGCTATCGTGCTCCTGCGCAAGACCGCGCTTGCCGAGCGCTCGATGATCCAGCTTCTCCTCAACAATTTCTATTTCCTGCTGTTTTCGGGCGTGCCAGCCCTGTTGTGGTGGCGCATGCCGGACTGGCCCCAGCTGCTGCTGCTTGCCAGCGTCGGCGCGCTCGGCGGCCTGGCGCAATATCTTCTCTTCGAAGGCATGAAGCGCACGCCGGCATCGATCCTGGCGCCCCTCGAATACACCTCGCTGTTGTGGGCGTTCGCGCTCGGCTTCACGATCTGGGGCGACGTGCCGCGCCGCGAGGTCTTTGTGGGTGCCGCACTGATCATCGCCGCAGGCCTGCTGATTGTCGGCGGCGAGCATTTCCGCAAGCGCGCATAATATGGGCGACGATGGTGTGGATGGCCGTTACTCCCGACACGACGATGTCAGGATCAGGCAAGGTAGGCTGCGTGCATGACTGAGATCACGGCCGCCGCGGAAACCAACGAACGCACGCTTGGCATCCTGCTGGTGTCGTCCTCGGCGGCTGTTTTCGGGCTGACCGGCGTGCTGACCAAGTCGATCCATGCCGATCCGCTGACGATCACCTGCTGGCGTGGCTTTGTCGGCTCGATCCTGATCAGCCTCTACGTGCTGTGGCGGCGCCGCCGTGCCGGCAAGCGTGAGCCGCTGCGGCTTGGCTGGCGCGGCTGGCTGCTGGCGGTGGAAGGCGCGCTGGCAAGCATCGCCTTCATCTCGGCTTTCAAGTTCACTTTCGTCGCCAATGTCGCGGTCATCTACGCGACTTCGCCGTTCATTGCCGCGATACTCGCCTGGATCCTGGTGCGCGAGCCGTTCCGTCTCCAGACGATGGTGGCGGCGGCTGTGTCGCTATGCGGGGTCGCCATCATGGTCTGGTCGGGTTTCGGCACCGGCAATCTGTTCGGCGACGGTCTCGCACTGCTGATGACGGCGGGCAGCGCGCTCTACATGATCATGGTGCGCGCTTTCCGCGACACGCCCGTGGTGTGGGCCGGCGCGGTTTCGGCCTTCCTGCTGTTCATCCTCGGCTGGTTCGTCACCGATCCCCTGGCGGTCTCGCCAAGGGACGCCGTCCTGCTTGCCACATTCGGCGCCTCTTTCGCACTGGCTTCGATCCTATGGACAGAAGGCTCGAGGCTCATCCCAGCGCCTGAATCCGGCCTGCTGGGCTCGGCGGAAGTGCCGTTCGCGATTCTCTTCGCGTTCCTGTTCCTGGCCGAAATACCGCCGGTGGCCAGCATGGTCGGGGGCGCCATCGTGCTCTGCGCGGTCTTCGCCCATGCCGGCCGGGACTGGCTGAAGGCTCGACAGGCATCGTCAAAAATTTCCTAAAAAAATGACACAGTCACGGAACCATCACCGGACTCAGACATTATTGGTGCGACGGGCCACCCCCCAAGTCCCCCCAAACCC
>NZ_VFVY01000040.1 GCF_006442315.1 Mesorhizobium sp. B2-3-4
ATCCTGTCCCCGCAACCAAATACAAATACGCCCGCCTCGCGCGGGCGTTTTTGTGTCAAAATCCCAGTCAATCAACGCCAGCTAAAATGGCGGTGCAATTCGCTGTCCGTCGGCCCGTGGCCAGCCGATGGAAGACTCCCTAGTTCCACAATTCAGCATCGCTTGGGGCCTCTCGCTGAGGTCCTTGGGGCTGAACGTCGGCTACGCGGCTCATTCTGTCAGTGCCGCGCCGTACAGGCGGCCAGCAACAGCGCATGGCCGTCGCGCCGAGCCTGGCCTTTCTCCAGTGCGTGGTGCCGGATCCTGCGTCGCGTGCCGCGCCCCTTGCAGGCTTGCAGGAAATTTCAAGTACTGATTTTTCCACCAAACGCCTTGACGAGCATTGGCAAGCCGCATATGCAGTGTTGCGAGGGATTTCATATGATGAAAGTTCTTGCACCAATGCAGGTGATGGGCTTCTATCACCTTGGGCTTCAAGCGGAGGAAAACATGAAAAGGGTAAAACTGGCCGGCGCGCTGAGCGCGGCCACGATGGCTGTTGCGCTCATGTCCACGGGCATCGCATCGGCCCAGAGCAAATTTCAGTGCAAGGAAGGCGAGACCTACGTCATGAACGTCATGGTTTCGGCGCATCCCTATTGGGTCCCGGTCTACCAGGGCTTCAAGCAGGCGGCCCAGGCCATGGGCTGCAAGACGGTTTTTTCCGGAACCCCGGACTATGACATCACCAAGCAGATCGCATCGTTCGAACAGGACCTGATCAAGAAGCCGGCCGGCGTGCTGCTGCACCCGATGCAGGCCGATCCGTTCATCGAGCCCATCAACGCCGCGATCGCCAACGGCACCACCGTCGTGACCTTCGCCGCCGACTCGCCGAAGTCGAAGCGCGTCTCCTACATCACCTCGGACAATCTGGCGGAAGCCAAGTTCGCCGCCGAGGAGATCGTCAAACAGGTCGGCGACAGCGCTGAATATGCGGTTCTCGAGAATCCCGGCCAGAGCAACCATGATCTTCGCGTCACCGCGCTGATCGATTATTTCGCCAAGAACTACCCGAAGATGAAGCTGGTCGGCCGTCAGGCCTCGAACCAGGATGCTACGGTCGCCAGCAAGGCGGTCGCCTCGATGCTGCAGGCAAATCCCAACCTGAAGGCGCTGTGGATTCCGGAAGCCGGCTCGGCCGAAGGCGCGGTGGCCGCGGTTCTGGAAGCCAAGGCCAAGGTGCTGATCATGCACGCCGACATCACGCCAGCGACGCTCGAGCAGATCAAGGCCGGCAACATCCATATGGCGCTCAGCCCCAACCAAGGCATGCAGGGCTATCTCGGTTTCGTGGCAACCTTCATGGCGGCGCATCCGGACCTGATCGATCCGTTCAACGATTACAAGACATCCGGCTTCAACCCGATGGCGATACCCTTTGCCGACAACGGCTTTGCCGTCATCACCAAGGAGAACGCCGACTCGTTCGACCTGAACAAGTACATGGAAGGTCGCGATCCCAGCTAGGACCGCAACCTTGTCGGTCCCGCGCCTCCTTTATGGCGCGGGCCTGTCCTTCCAACGCTGTCGTGAATGCAATGGATCATCCCGTCATCCTCAAGATATCAAACCTCAGCAAGTCGTTCGGACCGGTCCGGGCCCTGCAAGGTGTCGACCTGGAACTGCGCCGGGGCGAAATCCATGCGATCGCGGGTGAGAACGGCGCCGGAAAGTCGACCCTGATGAAGGTCATCGACGGCATCCTGCGTCCCGACAGCGGCGATATAGTCATCGACGGAAAGCCGGTAGCCATCGCGTCGCCGACCGAGGCGCAAAAGCTCGGCATCGGCTTCGTGCATCAGGAGATCGCGCTCTGCCCGGATGTCTCGGTTGCCGAGAACATCTTCATGGGCGTGACCAACACCAGCAAAGCCCTGCTGATGAATTACGCGGACCTCAGGAAACGGGCCTCGGCCATCCTTCGCCAACTCGGCGACATCGATGCTTCCGCCCTGGTGCGCACGCTTTCCATTTCCCAGCAGCAACTGGTCGAGATCGCCAAGGCGCTGACGCTCGACTGTCGCATTCTAATCTTCGACGAGCCCACCGCCGCGCTGACCGAGCGCGAAGCCAAGATCCTGTTCGAGATCATCCACCGGCTGGCGAGCCAGGGCATCGCCATCATCTATATCTCGCACCGCATGGCCGAGATCTTCGACAATTGCGACCGCGTGACGGTCTTGCGCGACGGCCGCTACATCACCACGCGCGACATCAAGGATACGACGCCCGAACAGGTGGTCGCGGCGATGGTCGGACGCGTCATCGACAAGCTCTATCCGGAAAAGCAGCGCGCTGACGAGAGGTCGGAAGAGATCATCCTCGACGTTTCGAACCTCTCCGGCACCACGCGCTTTCGCGACGTCTCCTTCCAATTGAGGAAAGGCGAAATTCTCGGCCTTGGAGGATTGATCGGCGCGGGGCGCAGCGAAATCGTCAAGGGCATCTGCCGTCTCGAAGCCGAGGTGACCGGCACGATCGCCGTGCACGGCAAGCCGCTTTCGCTGACGCATTATGGCGACAGCATCGACGCCGGCATGGTCTATCTCTCGGAGGACCGCAAGGGCGATGGCCTGTTCCTCGACATGTCGATCGCCTCGAACATTTCAGCGCTTGCGGTCGAGCGGGTCGCTTCTCGCGCCGGGCTGATCAACACCAGCCGCGAAACACGGCAGGCGCAGGAGCTGGGCCGCCGCCTGGCGCTCAAATGCGGTCATGTCAATGATGCGGTCTCCACGCTCTCGGGCGGCAATCAGCAGAAAGTGGCGATCGCCAAGATGCTGTCGGTGGCGCCGAAAGTGATCTTTCTCGATGAGCCGACCCGAGGCGTCGATGTCGGCGCGAAGGCCGAGATTCACCGGATCGTCCGCGACCTCGCCCGCAGCGGCGTCGGCGTGGTTATCATCTCATCGGAACTGCCTGAACTGATCGGCGTGTGCGACCGCGTGCTGGTTGTGCGCGAGGGGCGGATAACAGGCGAGGTCGCCGGCGACGACATGACGGAGGAGAACATCATGTACCTGGCATCGATCGCGGACGAACGGCCGCGCGCGGCATGAGTGTCGAGGGAGCCATGGCAACGACAAGCAACCCCGTGAATGGCGAGGCGGGTTCAACCGGCAACGCGCTCGGCCGCCTGTTCAGGATGCGCGAGACCGGCCTTATCCTGATCATCGCGGTGCTGTTCATCGTGATGTCCTTCGCGTCGCCGTACTTTCTCACCTGGGACAATATGCGGGCGATGGCGATGGCCTTCGCGGTCGAAGGCATTGTCGTCGTCGGCATGACAATCCTGCTGATCTCAGGCGGCATCGACCTTTCGGTCGGCTCGGTCACCGCGCTGGCGATGGTGATCGCCGGCTGGCTCTTCCTCAACGGCCTGGACCCCTGGACGGCTTCCCTCGTCGCCATCCTGGCGTGCACGGCGATCGGCGCGATCATGGGCTTCTTCGTCACCAGGGTGGGCCTGCATCATTTCATCGTGTCGCTGGCGGTGATGGTCATCGCGCGCGGACTTTGCCTGCTGGGCACGGGTGGGCGCCCCCTTGGCCTCTACACCCTGCCGCCGGAGTTCAAGTTCATCGGACAGGGTTCGATCGGGCCGATCCCGGTGGTAATCGTCATTTTCGTTCTGTTCGTCGCGGTCTTCGACTTCATGCTTCGGCGCACGACGATCTTTCGCAAGGTGTTCTACACCGGCAGCAACGAGAAAGCGGCGGCCTATTCGGGCATCCGCACGAGCAAGGTGATCTTCCTCACCACCACGCTATGCGCGGCGCTGAGTGGGGTTGCGGGCATCATCTACATGGCGCGGTTCGGTTCGGCGCAGCCGACCTTCGGCGTCGGCATGGAGCTCAACGTGATCGCCGCCGCGGTCATCGGCGGCGCAAGCCTCAAGGGCGGCTCGGGCACGATTCTCGGGGCAATCCTGGGGACGATCCTGCTTTCCGTTGTTTCCAGTTCGCTCGCCCTGCTGGACGTTTCCATCTACTGGCAGGACATTATCCGCGGCTCGATCCTGCTGACCGCGGTAACGATCGACCACTATCTGAACAAGCGTCGCGGCTGACCGGGGATCGGACAAAACCATGGCTGACGGCAAAGAAGAGTTCTCGACCATCCGGCAGATCCACACCGTGCTGGTGCTGCATTTCATAGACGGCATGAAGCAGAACGACATCGCCGCCGCGCTCAACCTGTCGCCGTCCAAGGTGAACCGGCTGATCGCGCAGGGGCGCAAGCTCGGCATGCTGAAGATCGCTATCGAAAGCCCCTTCCAGTTGCTGGTGGAGATCGAGCAAAAGCTCGTCGCGTTCTCAGGGCTCCAGAGCGCGCTGGTGACGCCGACAGTGATCGGCAGTCCCGACAGCACCTTGCAGCAGGTCGGCCGCGCCGCGGCGAACCAGTTGCTCGAAACTCTGCGCGATGGCGACGTCATCGCCATTACCGGGGGCAAGGCGGTGAGCGCCGTGGTCGAGAACATCGAGGCCGAGCGTCCGTTCAACGTGACGGTGGTTCCGCTGACAGGCGGGGTTCAGGGCAAGTTCTACACCGACGTCAATCATCTCGCGACGCGTCTGGCCGAGCGGCTCGGCGGCTCAACGCTCCTTCTGCACGCGCCGCTGTTTGCCGAGAGCTCCACGCAACGCGACCTCCTGATGGACATGGCCTCGGTGCGCGAGGTTTTCGATCTCGCCCGCAAGGCTGCCATCGCGCTGGTCGGCATCGGCTCGATCCAGACGCCGGGATCGAGCTACTTCGACCTGCTGCCTACCTCCGGTCCGGATCGTGAAATCCTGGCCAGGAGCGGCGCAGTCGGCGAGTTCCTGGCCCACCTTATCCGGGAGGACGGGACGATCGCCGACTATCCGCCGAATTCGCGCCTGGTTGCCCTGGAGCCAGCTGACCTTTCGCGTTGCCGCATGGTCATGGGCGTCGCATCCGGCGTCGAAAAGGTACAGCCGATCCGCGCCGCACTGAGCGGCGGCTATCTGAAATCGCTCGTTGTCGACGAGGACACGGCCCACGCCGTATTGGGCACTACCGGGAGCATTCGTAATGTCGCTTGAAACCTTGACGCGGAAGATCGGCCGATCCGGCATCGAAGCGTCCGCGGTCGGACTGGGCACCTGGGCGATCGGCGGGTGGATGTGGGGCGGAACCGACGAGAGCCAGTCTATCGACGCAATCCGCGCTTCCATCGACGAGGGCGTGTCGTTGATCGACACCGCGCCGGCCTATGGCCAGGGCCTGTCGGAAGAGATCGTCGGCAAGGCCATCAAGGGGCGGCGCGACAAGGTCGTTCTGGCGACGAAGCTGGGACTTGTCTGGCACACGACCAAGGGCAACTTCTTTTTCGACTACGATGGCAAGCCGGTGCATCGTTATCTCGGGCGCGACTCTATCGCCTATGAAGTAGAGCAGAGCCTGAAGCGGCTCGGCACGGATTACATCGACCACTACATCACCCACTGGCAGGACCCGACGACGCCTATCGCCGAAACGATGGAGGCGCTGGAGCGCCTGAAGGCGCAGGGCAAGATCCGGTCGATCGGCGCGAGCAACGTCGCTCCGGCAGACGTCAAGGCTTACCTTGCCGCGGGCCAGCTCGACGCGATCCAGCAGGAATACAGCATGGTGGCGCGCGACGTTGAGGCCGAACTGGCGCCCTGTTGCATCGGCAATGACGTCTCGATCCTGAGCTACTCGTCGCTCGGCCTTGGACTTCTGTCCGGAAAGGTCGGCCCGGACCGGGTGTTCTCCGGAGACGATCAGCGCAAGGACAATCCGCGTTTCTCGAAGTCCAATCGCGAAAAGGTCGCCCGGCTCATGAGCGAGATCGGCCCGATCGCGCATTCGCATGACGCCACGGAGGCTCAGATCGTGATCGCCTGGACGTTGCAGCAGCCGGGGATCACCTTCTCGCTGTGCGGTGCACGCAACCCGCGGCAGGCGAAGGAAAACGCCGGGGCCGGGCGTATTCGGCTTTCAAACGACGAGATCAAACGCATCAGCGAGGCGGCGAAACAGAACCTCACTGATCTCGACGCCTGACATCGAACGCACAATCCGACGAATGATCGGCCACGCCTCAGGTGGTCAACAGCGAAGCCATGCCCGAACAAAGAGACGAAAATCTCAGAAAAATCCGCCTCGACGGTGCATTCGACGTCATTGTTCTTGGCGGAGGCATCAACGGCATCGGCGTGTTCCGCGAGCTCGCCCTCCAGGGCCTGCGCGTGCTGCTGATCGAGCGCAATGATTTCTGCTCGGGATGCAGCGCGGCGCCATCGCGCATGATCCACGGCGGGTTGCGCTATCTCGAGAACGGCGAGTTCGACCTGGTGCGGGAATCCCTGGCGGAGCGCGACGCCCTGCTGGCCAACGCACCGCACCTGGTGAAGCCACTGCCGACGACGATCCCCATCCGCTCGACATTCTCCGGCCTGCTGAACGGAGCCGCGAATTTCCTGGGATTGTCCGAAACGCCGTCAAGTCGCGGAGCCCTTGCGGTAAAGGCCGGTCTTGCCCTCTACGACTGGACCACCCGTCATCGCCGGGTCCTGCCTCGCCATATGTTTCGCGGCGCGCGGCAGACCTTTGCCCAATGGCCTGGTCTGGATCCGAAACTGCGCTATTCGGCCACGTATTACGATGCTTGGATAAGCCACCCCGAAAGACTCGGCGTCGAGCTGCTCCTTGATACCGCGCGCCTCGCCCCGCAAAGCGTCGCGTTGAACTATGCGCAACTGTCTCGGGAAGGGGCGGGATTGATCGTTTCCGATGGCGTCGCCGACATCGAGCTGGACGTCACGGCGAAGGCGCTGGTCAACGCCACCGGCGCATGGGTCGATCAATCCTTGGCGCAGCTAGGCATCGGCGCTCCCACCGATGGCCGTCTTGTCGAAGGCACCAAGGGATCTCATTTGATCCTCGACTGCGAGCCGCTTTATCGCGCGCTCAATGGTCACATGATTTTCTACGAGAACAGGGATGGCCGGGTGTGCATCGTCTTCCCGTATCTGGGCAAGGTGCTCGCCGGATCGACCGATATCCGCGTGAGCCAGGTCGACCGCGTCCGCTGCGAGCCTGAGGAACTGGACTACATTCTGGGTTCGCTGCGAATGGTCTTCCCCGACATCGACGTCAATGTCTCGCAAGTCGTATACAGCTACAGCGGTATCCGGCCTCTGCCGAAGAGCGATCATGCCTTCACCGGGCGCATCTCGCGAGGGCATTTCGTGCACCGGCTCGACGGCGACGTTCCGCAATTCTGCATGATCGGCGGCAAGTGGACGACCTTCCGCGCCTTTGCCGAACAGACCACCGACGCCGTGCTGGCCGAACTCGGCAAGCCGCGGCTGACGTCAACCCTGGCGCTGGCGATCGGTGGCGGCGAAGGTTTCGTCGGCGATGGGGCGGATACGGCCGAAGCACTGGTCACCGGGTTCGGCATCGACCAATCGCGGGCCGATCATCTGGTCACGGCATATGGAGCCAATGCAGTCACGGTGATGGCATTCTGCCACGGCCGCGCCGACGATGTCAGGCTCGATGAGCTGACAGAAATCACCGGAGCCGAGATTGTCTACCTGATCTCGGGGGAGTTCGTTGTCGGCCTGTCGGATCTGCTGCAACGGCGTACGTCGCTGGCGATCAGGGGGCAGCTTTCGAGGGAGCTGATCGAGCGGGTCGCCACTATTCTCGGGCACGAGCAGCGCTGGAACGCCAGGCGTCGGCGCGAGGAAGTGCAGAGCTTCATCGGCGACCTCGAAACCTATCACGGCGTCTCCGGCGAGGCGCTCGACCAACGCACACAAGACAGGAGTACCGCATGCGCCTGAGCATCAAGGCCCGCATGAACCGAATGTTCACGAACGGCAAATGCCTGGACGTGGCTCTGGACCACGGCGTTTGCAACGAGCCGAGCTTTCTGGCGGGTCTCGAAAACATGCCTGATGTCGTCGATGCCCTGATCCGCGCCAGGCCGGACGCGATCCAGATGGCTTATGGTCAGGCGGACCTTCTGCAGGCGCGGCCGGAGAAGGACAAGCCGGCGCTTGTGATGCGCATCGACATGGGCAATCCTTACAATTCCCAGCGCCATCGCGTGATGTGGTCCTTGCTGCAGAATGCCGACGAGCCCATTATCGGCGCGCTCGAAATGGATGCCGCATGCGTGGTGGTCAACCTCTTCATGCTGCCCGACGAGCCTGAGCTCTTCCGCCAATGCGTCGAGAATATCAGCCGCGTGCGCGCCGCCTGCCATCGTTATGGCATGCCGTTGATGATCGAGCCGCTCGTGATGCTGCCCAACGATGTGCGAGGCGGCTATCAGGTCGACGGCGACGCCGAGAAGATCATCACGCTGGTGCGGCTGGCATCGGAGATGGGCGCCGACATCATCAAGGCCGATCCGACCGAGCATGCCGACGATTTCCACAAGGTCGTCGAGGCGGCCAGGGTGCCGGTGCTGGTTCGTGGCGGCGGCAAGGAAGATCTGAAGGTCGTCCTGAACAAGTCGGCAGCGCTGTTGAACACCGGCGCCAGGGGACTGGTCTATGGCCGCAACATCTACCAGCATCATAACCCGAAGGCCGTCGTTGGCGCCTTGATGGCCTTGATCCACAATGGGGCCAGCGGCGACGAAGCATGGGACATCTACAATCGTGGCTGATCAACAGCGCTATCTGCTCGGCCTCGACGCCGGCAACACAGTCATCAAGGCCGTCCTGTTCGACCTTGCCGGTCGGCAGATCGCCATGCATGCGATCGACGGCCGGTCGCATACGCCGCGGCCCGGCCATGTCGAGCGCGACCTGAACGAGCTGTGGGCCAATGCGCGCGAGGCGATCCGTACCTGCATTTCGACGGCCGGTGTCGATGCATCGGCGATCGCGGCCGTCGGATGTGCGGGCCATGGCAACGGTCTCTATCTTGTCGATGCGACCGGCAATCCCCTCCTGGGCATCCAGTCGCTCGATACGCGCGCCGCAGACCTCGCTGCATTGCTGGACGCCAAGGCAGGCGATGCGCTGCACGCAATCTGCCTGCAGAAGCCCTGGCCATCGCAGACGCCGACCCTGCTTGCCTGGGTGAAGGCCAATCAGCCAGGGCTATATGCCGGCGCGGCCACCGTCATGCTGTGCAAGGACTTCATCACCTTCCGGTTGACCGGAGAGCGGGTGAGCGACATTTCCGATATGTCCGGGGCCGGCTTCGTGCGAATGCCCGAGGCGGCCTACGATGACGAGCTTCTGGCGCTCTATGGGCTCGAGGGTGCCGGGGCAAAACTGCCGCGTCTGCTCGATCCGGCTGACGTAGCGGGTTTTGTAACGGCCGAAGCCGCCTCGCAGACAGGTCTTGCAGCCGGTACGCCGGTGATCGCCGGCTATTTCGACGTGGTGTCGAGCGCGATGGGTGCCGGTGTTGTCGGGGCAGGCGAGGCGTCCATCATCGCCGGAACGTGGTCCATCAACCAGGTATTCTCCGAGACGGCGGGGGTCGATGCCGGCGTCTTCATGGTGGCGCGTTTCGGACCCGGCCGCTTCGTCAATATCGAATCCAGCGCCACTTCAGCGGCAAACCTCGAATGGTATGTACGGGAGCTTGTCGAGCGCGGCCACCACCATGACGACCCGTTCGGACATTGCAACGCGCAGATTGCAGATGTGACGCCGTCGGCCGACGATCCGATCTTCCATCCGTTTCTCTATGGCTCGCGCCTCGGTTCGGACTATCGTGGCGGCTTCTATGGTGTGGGCGGATGGCACAGGGAAGGCCACTTGCTGCGCGCGCTTTTCGAGGGCGTCATGTTCGAACACCGACGGCATATCGAGGTTCTGGCGACGGCCGGCGTGACCTTTGACCGCGCCGTCCTGTCGGGCGGCGGCTCGCGCAGTCCGCACTGGCCGCAAATGTTTGCCGATGGCCTTGGCGTGCCGATCACCGTGCCCGAGGCGCGCGAGACCGGGGCGCTGGGCGCGGCGATCGGGGCCGGTGTCGCGGCGGGATTGTTTGTCGATTATGAGGCCGGCATTGCCGCAATGACGCGGCCGCGCTCCGTCCATCAGCCCGACCCGGCAATGACCGCGCATTACGACAGGCGCTATCGCCTCTACAATGCCATTGCCGATGCCATGCGACCGCTGTGGAACGATCTGGTTTCGGGGCCGAAGCAGGCATGAGCCAGCGCCCTGACATCGGAACGTTCGACTATGTGATCGTCGGCGCGGGTTCGTCCGGCTGCGTGCTTGCCAACCGGCTGAGCGCCGATCCGGCCAAACGCGTGCTTTTGCTGGAGGCCGGCGGGTCCGACAACTACCACTGGATTCACATTCCGGTCGGATATCTCTACTGCATGGGCAATCCGCGTACGGACTGGTGTTACCGCACGGGTGAGGAGCCGGGATTGAACGGCCGCTCGCTCGCCTATCCACGCGGCAAGGTGATGGGCGGCTGCTCCTCGATAAACGGCATGATCTACATGCGTGGCCAGGCCGCCGATTACGATCACTGGCGCCAGCTCGGCAATCCCGGCTGGGGCTGGGATGACGTCCTGCCGCTGTTCAGGAAGTCGGAGGACCACCAGCGGCTGAACGGCGTATTCCACGGCCAGGGCGGCGAGCTGCGCGTCGAACGCCAGCGGCTGTCATGGCCGATCCTTGACGCGATGCGCGAGGCCGCCGAGGAGCTTGGCGTGCCGAAGGTCGACGACTTCAACACCGGCGACAATTTCGGATCGTCCTATTTCGAGGTGAACCAGAAGGCCGGCTTCCGTTTCAACGCGGTTCGCGCTTTCATCCGTCCGATCCGCCACCGTGGGAATCTCACCATCCTGACCGGGGCGCAGGCGGAGCGCGTGGTGTTGACGGGCCGCAAGGCGACAGGCCTGGAGTTCAGGCACAAGGGCATGCCGACAAGGGCTGCCGTCACCGGCGAACTCATCTTATCCGCCGGCGCCATAGGCACGCCGCAGATCCTGCAGCTCTCCGGCATCGGACCGGGATCGCTGTTGCAGCGGCACGGCATCGACGTCCTGCACGACCTGGCCGGTGTTGGCGAGAACCTGCAGGACCACCTCCAGATACGCACCGCGTTCAAGATCACCGGCGCGCGGACCTTGAACGAGCGGCAGGCATCGTTATCGGGCAAGGCGCGCATTGCGCTGGAGTACGCCTTCAAGCGCTCGGGTCCGATGTCGATGGCTCCAAGCCAGCTCGGCATCTTCATGAAATCCGATCCGCGTTTCGATACCGCGAACGTCGAATTCCACGTCCAGCCGCTGTCGCTGGAAGCATTCGGGCAGCCGCTGCACAATTTTCCAGCCATCACTGTCTCCGTCTGCAATCTGAGGCCGGAGTCGCGCGGGACAGTGCGCATCGTCTCGCCGCGCTTCGGGGATCATCCGGCCATCGCGCCGAACTATCTCTCGACCGATGGCGACCGCGAAGTCGCGGCCGGCTCCATTGTCGCCGCGCGCCGGCTGATGGCGACGAGGCGGATGACCCGGTTCAAGCCGGAGGAGTTCAAGCCGGGCGTGCATATCCAGACGCCCGACGACCTCGCTCGCGCCGCAGGCGACATTGCCACGACTATCTTTCATCCGGTCGGTACCGCCAGGATGGGTACCGACGACACAGCCGTGGTCGATCCCGAGCTGAGGGTGCGGGGCATCGAGAGCCTGCGCGTCGCCGATTGTTCGATCATGCCGACCATCGTATCCGGCAATACGCACGCGCCCGCCGTCATGATCGCCGAAAAGGCAGCGCAGATGCTGCTGGCGGTGCGGACCGGAAACACAGGGCAATAGTGCCGCCCCTCCTTTCCGTGCCCGCCGGTATCGGCCACCGCGACACCGCTCTTCCGCTGGCAAAAATACCGCGCTCGTGCAGGCTCGGTCTTCCCCAGCTCCTCGTTGCTTGCGGCATCGGCGGTTGCCGCGTTCAGCCAAGACTGACAATTATTGCTATCTATTGCTACCTCTGTCGTTCGGCACCATATTCTCCGCAGGAGGTGGCCATGCCAAATTACGCTTTGAATGAGCACTATGAGAGCTTCATCCGCAAACAGCTCGAATCGGGCCGCTACAACAACGCCAGTGAGGTTGTCCGCGCCGGTCTGCGTATGCTCGAGGATTTCGAAGCCGAGCGGGAAAAATGGCTGCGTGAGGAAATTCCCGCACGCCTGACCGAGCTCCAGCAAGATCCGACGAAAGGCATTCCTGCCGAAACGGTGTTTTCCAGGCTTGAGGCGCGCCATCGCGCGAAGCGGGCGAAAGCCGAGTAGGCGATGGAGTACCGGATCGTCTTTCATCCCACCGCGCAAGCCGAACTCGAACAACTCTATGACGACATAGCCGAACGGGCGTCGCCGACGATCGCCTGGAATTTTGTCGCTGACATCCAAGAGCATTGTCTGGGCCTCTCGTCTTTTCCACAGCGAGGCACCGAGCGTATCGAGATCATGCCCGGGCTGCGGATTGTCGGGTACCGGCGCGCCGTCAGCATTGCTTTTGCGGTCGAGGGCGAACAGGTGCTGATTCTCGGAATCTTCTACGCTGGCCGCAACATCACGCCGGAATTGCTGGAGGATCGGCACTAGGAAGCTGCCGGGTTAGCTCGCACCGCCTCGCGGATGGTCTGTTTTCGCAGGGAAGCAGGCCCGGCACGGCGGTTGAGGCGGGTATGCCAGGCATGACCGGCCGTGAAGGGCGGTGTGGAAATTCAGCCTAGCCAACTCACGAATTCCGCCCCCGTGGATATCCCCACGAGAAATCGAAAAAACATCGCAGATCGGTGTTGACAGTTTGCGGAGGCGGCGACTATATACGCCTCACGAACGAGGGCGGTGCGCCGCTGGCGACGAAGAAGTT
>NZ_VFVY01000041.1 GCF_006442315.1 Mesorhizobium sp. B2-3-4
GACAAGCAGGGCTCGGGTACGCTGCAGCGGGCCGAGACGACGGAAATAGATGCCGCCACGACGATCAAGGCCGACGCCACCGGCAGCGGCGACGGCGGCACCGTGATCGTCTGGTCCGACGCGGTGACGGGCTTCCAGGGCATGATCTCGGCGCGTGGCGGCGAGACCAGCGGCAATGGCGGCTTTAGCGAAGTCTCGAGCCATGGCGTCCTCGATTTCGACGGCAATGTCGATCTCAGCGCGCGCTTCGGCGACACCGGCTACCTGCTGCTCGACCCCTACAATCTGACCATATCGACCACCGGTTCGCCGACCGTTCCCGGTTCGGGTCCGACCTTCACGCCTACCCAAACCTCGGTCCTGCGCGTCACGACGCTGCAGAACGCGCTCAACACGGCCAATGTCGTGGTCACGACGGGAACCAGCGGCAGCCAGGCCGGCGACATCACCGTTGCCAGCGCGGTGAACTGGACGAGCAGCAATTCGCTGACGCTCAGCGCCTATCACAGCATCGCCGTCAATGCGAGCCTGACCTCCTCCGGCGGCGGCGCGATCAATTTGCGTGCCGACAGTTCCGGCACCGGAAGCGGCACGGTGAGCTTCGCCAACAGCACGGTCAAGGCGAGCACGTCGGGCGTCGTTTCGATCTACTACAACCCCACGGTCAATCCCGCCGGCAGCGGCGTCAACACGACGAGCTACGCCAATCCGACCGAGAACTATTCCGGCAACATCGCCGGCGGCACGCTGAATGCCGCCATGCTGGTCAACACGTTGAACGACCTGCGCAACATCAAGAACAACAGTGGCGCCAATTACGCGCTTGGGCGCGCCATCGATGCCAGCGGTTCGACCTTCACTTCGGCGCTGGTCGATTCGCTGGGCGGCACCTTCGACGGTCTCGGCAACACCATCTCCAACCTGACCATCACATCTCCCGACAGCAGCGTCGGGCTATTCGGCGACATCGCCTCCGGCGCCACGGTGCGCAACCTCAACCTGTCCAATGTGGCGATCACCGGGACGACCGGCGGAGCCAGCAGCGCCACCATCGGCGGACTCGCCGGAACGAATGAGGGCACAGTCAGCGCCGTTACCGTCTCGGGCACGGTCAAGACGACGGCGGACTATTATCGCTCCGTCGGCGGCCTCATCGGCTTCAGCAGCGGCACGATAAGCGGCGCCATTTCCACGGCCACGGTGCAGGCGACGAACTTCGACAACGCCGGCGGTCTTGTCGGCGGTCTTTTCGCAGGCACCATCACAAACTCCTCGGCCAGCGGCGCGGTGATCATTGGCGGGCAGAGCAGCGGCGGCGGCCTGGTTGGCGATGCCAGCTTCGGTTCATCGATCACCCGATCCTTCGCCACAGGGACGGTAACGGCCGGCAATCCGTCCAAGGCAGGCGGCCTGGTCGGCAACCTCGACAGTTCCGCGATCACCGCCTCCTACGCCTCGGGCATTGTGACCGCCGGCGGCGCAAGCCAGGCGGGTGGCCTCGCCGGCTCCACGAAAGGCACGGCCAGCATTGACACCTCCTATGCAACCGGTGCGGTCAATGCGAGCCAGGGTTATGTCGGCGGTCTCGTCGGCGCCTCCCTGGACGCGACGACGACGGTTACCAATTCCTACGCCACCGGTGCGCTCACCGGCGGGAATCCCGGCGGGATCGTCGGCTACAATACCGGCAGCATCGCCTCCTCCTATTTCGACCTCGATACCACCGGCGCCATCGCCGCCGCCGGCTGGGGCCCGAATACCGCAACGGGTGGGACCGGGCTGCACACCAGCGATTTCATGACGGCGTCGAACTTCACCGGCTGGACGTTCGGCACGACCGGGGGCGGTTCGGGCTGGGTGATCGTCGATGCCGACTCGACGCTGAACAATGCCGGAGGCGCCGCCGGCGGCACGCGGCCGATGCTGCTTTCGGAATATTCGACCACCATCACCAACGCGCACCAACTGCAACTGATGGCGCTGAACCTCAACGGCAATTACACGCTGGGCAACAATATCGACGCCGGCACGACGGCCGGCGGGCAGGGCGTTTGGGGTGCTTCCGGCTTCGTGCCGATCGGCAGCGCGATCGCCACCAGCAGCAACCTGCCAACAAATGACAACCTGCCGATGGGCACATCGAACGAGCGTGCCTTCACCGGAACGCTGGACGGCAAGGGGTTTTCCGTCTCCAACCTCTACATCAACAGGCCGACGACCGATTTCGTCGGGCTGATCGGTTTTGCCACTGCGACGACGATCCAGAATATCACGCTGACCGGCGGCTCGATCACCGGACGCGACCATGTCGGCGCGCTGCTGGGCGGAGATCGCGGCTTCGACAGCAATTACAATTTCATCGCGACCTATCTCACCAATCTGTCTGCCTCGACCGCGGTGAGCGGACGCGACTTCGTAGGCGGCCTCGCCGGCTCGATCGAGGCTGGCTGGGTCACCACGGTTTCAGCCAGCGGCACAGTCAGCGGCCGTGACTATGTCGGCGGCATCGCCGGGTACATGTCTTCCAATAACGGGAAGGTTCAGAACGACTACACCGTCAGCGCGATCGCCGCATCAGCCAGCGGCGCGGTCAGCGGCCGCAACAATGTCGGCGGGCTTTTCGGCTATTTCTATTCGAGCTTCTACGGCACTTCCTTCGCCACCGGCACCGTCACCGCCACCGGCGACAATGTCGGCGGCCTGATCGGGCAAGGCATGGGCCAGGTCGGCAGCAATGCGACCGACAACCTCTATGCAACGGGCGCTGTCACCGGAAACAACTATGTCGGCGGCCTGATGGGCTTTGCCAACTCCTTCACCCTGACGCGCAGCTACGCGACCGGAGCCGTGACAGGTAATACGGCTGTCGGCGGACTTGTCGGCAGTAACGATAGTGGCTCAGCCATTGACATGTCCTTCGCCACCGGCGTGGTGCGCGGCGTCAATCAGGTCGGCGGCCTCGCGGGACGCAACCTCAGCATCATCGGCATGACCCAAAGCGTGGTCAATGGCACCTATGCGACCGGCGCGGTCTACGGCACCAGCAATGTCGGCGGCCTGGTGGGGCAGAACGATTTCGCCAATATGGGCAGCTATTCCCTGAACGGCCGCATCCAGAGCTCGTATTCGATCGGCGCGGTCTACGGCACGACCAATGTCGGCGGGCTGGTCGGCTTCAATGCGAGCGACCCCTCAGGTACCTATTCGCCCACGATCAAGAATTCCTATTGGAACACAGAGACGGCGGGCGCGACCCTGCCAGGCGTCGGCGGCGGCGTCACCACGGGCACCAATGCCGGCGCCACCGTCAAGACCACCGCGCAACTCATGGCCGCGCTGCAGACCGGCTTCTCGCCGTCGACCTGGGGCCTCGTCGCCAACACCAGCCTGCCTTACTTCAAATGGCTCTATTCCTCGACCCCGCAGGTGGTGAGTGGCACCGCCTACAGCGATCGCGGCACGACACCGCTCGCCGGTGTCGCCACCAACATCCTGGTCAACGGCTCGATGACGCCGGCCTCTGCGGTCGGCTCGACCGGCGCCAACGGCTATTATTATTTCCTGCTGCCGAACGGCACCATCGCATCGGGCGGCAGCCAGGTCCTGGTGACGTCCAGCGGCCCCTCCGCTGGCGCCACCTTCCAGCAGAACGCCACCGGCTCGCTCAGCGGCCTGTCGATCTATGGCGGCTATCTCAAGCAGCAAGGCGCGGCTTCGACGCTGTCGGCCCTCAACACGGCCCGCGCCAGCGCGGTCGGCAGCAATGCCGCGGCGCTCAGCCTGCTCGGCGGGCTGTCGAATGTTGAGATCGACCCGACCTCGGCGTTCACGATAGACCAGGCCATGAATGTGCCTAGCACGCTGGTGATTTCCTCGACGGGCGCGGTGACCCAGACAGCTACGATCAGCGCCAACAGCCTGTTGCTGCTGGGCAGTGGCGGCAGCTACACGCTCACCAATTCCGGCAATGCCATCGGCACGCTGGCGGCATCGACCGGAACGGTCAGCGTCACCGGTAACAGCGACCTGACGGTTGGGACCGTCGCCAGCGTCAACGGTGTGACCGCGAGCGGCGCGGTCACGGTCAAGACGCCGGGCAAGCTGACGATCGCGTCCACAGCCAGGGTCACCGCGGGCAGCAACGCCAATGTGGTGCTTTCAGCCGGCGGAGCCTTCGTCAACAATCGCGGCAGCGATGCGGTTTCGGTCTCCGGGACCGGCCGCTGGCTGGTCTATGCGGCAGGTCCAACCGGCAATACTTTCGGCAATCTCGACAGCGGCAACATCGCGATCTGGAACACGGCCGCCGGCGGCACGGTAAGTGCGACGGGCAACCGCTATGTCTTCGCCTACCAGCCGACGCTGACCTTCACCTCAACCAATGCGTCGATGGTTTATGGCGACGCTATCCCGGCGCTGAACTATTCGGTTTCGGGCTATCAGGCAGGGGTGGCCAACGCCTATCTCGGCGACAATGCCGCCACCGCCTTCACCGGCGCGCCGACGCTCTACACCCCGGCTACGCTCGTCACCCAGCCACTCGGGGCCGGGACCCACACGATCACCATCGACGGCGGCAATGTCGCCGGGCAGAACGGCTATGCAGTTGCCTTCAACAGTACGGGCCTGCTTTCCGTTGCCAAGCGGATCGTCACGGTCACGGCGAGCGCCAACCAGGGCAAGACCTACGGCGATGCCGATCCGTCGTCCTACGGCTATACTTATTCCGACCTTGGCAGTGGCGTTGCGCTGGTCGGCGCGCTCGATCGCGCTTCGGGCGAGGATGTCGGCACCTACGCGATCGGCCAGGGCACGCTGACCAATTCCAGCAATGCGAATTACGACATCACTTTCGTCGGCGGCACGAATTTCACCATCGGCAAGCGGGCTGTCACGGTCACGGCGACGGCGGGGCAGGGCAAGACTTACGGCAATGCCGATCCGTCGAGCTATGGCTTTACCAATTCGGGCCTCGGCAGCGGTGTCGCTCTTGTCGGTGCGCTCGACCGGGCCTCAGGCGAGGATGTCGGCGGCTATGCCATCGGCCAGGGAACGCTGACCAACGCCAACAATTCGAACTATGACATCACCTTCGACAGCTCGACCTTCAACATCGGCAAGCGGGCCGTCACGGTCACCGCAAGCGCCAACCAGGGCAAGACCTATGGCGATGCCGATCCGTCGAGCTATGGCTTCACCTATTCCGATCTTGGGACTGGCGTCGCTCTTGTTGGCGCGCTCGATCGCACGACTGGCGAAAATGTCGGCGGCTACGCGATCGGCCAGGGCACGCTGACCAACGCCAACAATTCGAACTACGACATCACCTTCGACAGTTCGACCTTCACCATCGGCAAGCGGGCGGTCACGGTTAAGGCGAGCGCCAACCAGGGCAAGACGTATGGCGATGCCGATCCGTCGTCCTACCTCTACACCTACTCCGACCTCGGCACCGGCGTCGCTCTCGTCGGCGCGCTCGATCGCACGACTGGCGAAAATGTCGGCGGCTACGCGATCGGCCAGGGCACGCTGACCAACGCGGCGAACTCGAACTACGACATCACTTTCGAGAGCACCAATTTCAACATCGGCAAGCGGGCCGTCACGGTTACGGCGAGCGCCAACCAGGGCAAGACGTATGGCGATGCCGATCCGTCGTCCTACCTCTACACCTACTCCGACCTCGGCA
>NZ_VFVY01000042.1 GCF_006442315.1 Mesorhizobium sp. B2-3-4
TAGCTCAGCTGGGAGAGCGCCTGCTTTGCAAGCAGGATGTCGTCGGTTCGATCCCGTCCGGCTCCACCACTTCTTCTGCGGATGAAGGGTGTCGAGTGGAGATGTGGTGGCAAAAGTCATTCGTAAAAAGAGTTTGCGGGGAAGCGTCATGCTCTCCCGCCTGTTCTGTTTGACATCGTAAAGAGAAGATTTGTTCGAACTTCATGAGCCGAAAGGTTTGTGATTTGTCGCAAGGGACGCTCAATCCCTTGCATATGATGGGTTTGCCTAACCGCGCCCTCGAACCGATCTCGAGAAGCTGGTCTTTTTGTGCCAATGACATCGAATTGGATCCCGCACAGGATCTGGTTCAGGCGACGATTTCTTCGAAATCGCGCGGACGCTAACTCCGTAAGGGGAAGGCAGAAGCGACAATCCTTCGGATTGCGCAGGTGGGCATTGGCAATGAGAACGATCAAGTGTCTTAAGGGCAATTGGTGGATGCCTTGGCATGCACAGGCGATGAAGGACGTGATACGCTGCGATAAGCTACGGGGAGGTGCGAATACCCTTTGATCCGTAGATTTCCGAATGGGGAAACCCACCTAAGGTGCTTGGAAAATCAGAGCTGCAGGGTGACCTGCGGCTGTGGTTTCCAAGTATCTGATATAGGTAACTTACCCTGAATACATAGGGGTAAAGTGGCGAACGCGGGGAACTGAAACATCTAAGTACCCGTAGGAAAGGACATCAACCGAGACTCCGGAAGTAGTGGCGAGCGAACCCGGACCAGGCCAGTGGCGATTGAGAGACAAGCGGAACCTTCTGGAAAGTAGGGCCATAGTGGGTGACAGCCCCGTACGCGTAATGCAATCAATCGTCCTCGAGTAAGGCGGGACACGTGAAATCCTGTCTGAAATTGGGGGGACCACCCTCCAAGCCTAAGTACTCGTGCATGACCGATAGCGAACTAGTACCGTGAGGGAAAGGTGAAAAGCACCCCGACAAGGGGAGTGAAAGAGTACCTGAAACCGATTGCCTACAAACAGTGGGAGCCCGCAAGGGTGACCACGTACCTTTTGTATAATGGGTCAGCGACTTAGTGTGACGAGCAAGCTTAAACCGGTAGGTGTAGGCGCAGCGAAAGCGAGTCTGAACAGGGCGTTCAGTTCGTCGCATTAGACCCGAAACCGAGTGATCTAGCCATGAGCAGGTTGAAGGTAAGGTAACACTTACTGGAGGACCGAACCCATAACTGTTGCAATAGTTCGGGATGACTTGTGGCTAGGGGTGAAAGGCCAATCAAACTCGGAAATAGCTGGTTCTCCGCGAAATCTATTTAGGTAGAGCGTCGACCGAATACCCCAGGGGGTAGAGCACTGGATGGGCTAGGGGTCCTCACCGGATTACCAAACCTAACCAAACTCCGAATACCTGGGAGTACTAGTCGGCAGACACACGGCGGGTGCTAACGTCCGTCGTGAAAAGGGAAACAACCCTGACCTACAGCTAAGGTCCCCAAGTTATGGCTAAGTGGGAAAGGATGTGAGGATCCCAAAACAACCAGGATGTTGGCTTAGAAGCAGCCATCATTTAAAGAAAGCGTAACAGCTCACTGGTCTAAATAAGGGTCTTTGCGCCGAAAATGTAACGGGGCTAAAGCCATACACCGAAGCTTAGGGTTCGCAGTAATGCGAGCGGTAGCGGAGCGTTCTGTAAGCTGATGAAGCCGTACCCGTGAGGGGCGGTGGAGGTATCAGAAGTGCGAATGCTGACATGAGTAACGTAAGGGGAGTGAGAGACTCCCCCGCCGAAAGACCAAGGGTTCCTGCTTAAAGTTAATCTGAGCAGGGTTAGCCGGCCCCTAAGACGAGGCGGAAACGCGTAGTCGATGGGAACCACGTTAATATTCGTGGGCCTGGAGGTAGTGACGGATCGCACAAGTTGTCCAATCTTATCGGATTGAACGGGCAGCGGAGCGGTTCCAGGAAATAGCTCCTCCTTATAGACCGTACCCGAAACCGACACTGGTGGTCTGGTAGAGTATACCAAGGCGCTTGAGAGAACTATGCTGAAGGAACTCGGCAAATTGCACGCGTAACTTCGGAAGAAGCGTGACCCTTTTCTACGCAAGTAGAGGAGGGTGGCACAGACCAGGGGGTAGCGACTGTTTATCAAAAACACAGGGCTCTGCGAAGCCGCAAGGCGACGTATAGGGTCTGACGCCTGCCCGGTGCTGGAAGGTTAAGAGGAGGGGTGCAAGCTCTGAATCGAAGCCCCAGTAAACGGCGGCCGTAACTATAACGGTCCTAAGGTAGCGAAATTCCTTGTCGGGTAAGTTCCGACCTGCACGAATGGCGTAACGACTTCCCCGCTGTCTCCAGCATAGACTCAGTGAAATTGAATTCCCCGTGAAGATGCGGGGTTCCTGCGGTTAGACGGAAAGACCCCGTGCACCTTTACTATAGCTTTACATTGGCATTCGTAGTGGCATGTGTAGGATAGGTGGTAGGCTTTGAAACCCGGGCGCCAGCTCGGGTGGAGCCACCCTTGAAATACCACCCTTATTACTATGGATGTCTAACCGCGGCCCGTTATCCGGGTCCGGGACAATGTATGGTGGGTAGTTTGACTGGGGCGGTCGCCTCCTAAAGAGTAACGGAGGCGCGCGATGGTGGGCTCAGAACGGTCGGAAATCGTTCGCTGAGTGCAATGGCATAAGCCTGCCTGACTGCGAGACTGACAAGTCGAGCAGAGACGAAAGTCGGTCATAGTGATCCGGTGGTCCCGCGTGGAAGGGCCATCGCTCAACGGATAAAAGGTACGCCGGGGATAACAGGCTGATGACCCCCAAGAGTCCATATCGACGGGGTTGTTTGGCACCTCGATGTCGACTCATCGCATCCTGGGGCTGGAGCAGGTCCCAAGGGTATGGCTGTTCGCCATTTAAAGCGGTACGTGAGTTGGGTTCAGAACGTCGTGAGACAGTTCGGTCCCTATCTGCCGTGGGTGTAGGAATATTGAAAGGATCTGTCCCTAGTACGAGAGGACCGGGATGGACGGATCTCTGGTGGACCTGTTGTGGCGCCAGCCGCATAGCAGGGTAGCTATATCCGGACGGGATAACCGCTGAAGGCATCTAAGCGGGAAACCCACCTTAAAACGAGTATTCCCTGAGAACCGTGGAAGACGACCACGTTGATAGGCCGGGTGTGGAAGAGCGGCAACGCTTGAAGCTTACCGGTACTAATAGTTCGATCGGCTTGATCGTTCTCATTCCTTATGCCCAT
>NZ_VFVY01000044.1 GCF_006442315.1 Mesorhizobium sp. B2-3-4
GCCCCGACCAGCTCATCCCCGCCCACCAGCCCCCCGGAACCGGCAAGGCCGCCGGGACGAAGCGGCCGGTGCGGCCGATTGGCAAAGGGCAGAGCTTCACGACGAAGGGCGTGCCGTTCCCAAAGAAGTTAAACCGCTAACGAGTCAGGGCGGCTTGCCAACGGCTCGGCCCAGAATTGGCGTGGGTTCGTTTCGATTCAGATGCGACGTCGTAAATGGATTGCGCGATCTGGCATCCTTTCGATCGCGATCATGATTGACCGGAGGAAACGACGATGAGCGATCCCCACGAACCCACGCCATTTGATGGCCCTCAGATGCAGGGAATGCATTACCAGCGGGCCGATATGTCAGGTGCCAATTTTGATGGCGTAAACCTCGCGGACGCCAAGTTCTACGCTGTTTTGACGAAGGCGAAATTCATCGACACCAATCTGAGCGAAGCGGTTTTTGATGATATCAGCCTTGCGGATGCGCGCTTCAACAACGTCAATCTGTCGGGAGCCGCCATCACCAACGCAAACCTGTCGCGGTTGACCATAAGCGGCGTCACCTTGGCGGATTCAGACATCAGGGATGCGGACTTGACCGGGATGCGGATCAATGGCGTTCTCGTAACCGATCTGTTCGCGGCCTATGACAAGGCGAACGCCTGAAAGCCTTTTCCGGAGCAGAATGTCCGGCTTGTGATTGTGCAATCAATCCCGACGAACGCCCAGTGCCGTAGCGACCCGTTCCTGGAAATACTGCACGCCCCGCTCATGCCGCCCCGAGAGCGGGCCGGAGCTATAGGCCCCCGCGGCATAGTTTCGATGCGTGTCGGCGCAGATCGTGTAGTCCTCGCGTACCACGGCCAGCGTACCTTGCACGGATTTCGCCCTTCTTTCCGATGCTTCCGCAGAGGTGTCGGCAAAGAAGAAATGGTAGTGCTGGTCCGTGTGATGCGGTGAGGTCGGGTTGATCCGGCTGACGTTCATGCCGCCATCGAAAAGCGACAGCGTCCAGTTCGGCCACATCCAAAGCCATTTGCCGCGATAGAACAGACCGTCTTTCGGCGGTGCAGTCATGCGGACATAACCGGGATGGGCGGTGGTCTGGAAAGCTTCGAAGTCGATGGCAGCGTAGAACGAGGGATGCGTGCCGGGGATGTGGTAGCCTTCGACGAAATTGTCGGTGTAGATCTTCCAGTTCGCCGCAAAGCTGACAGTGGCCTGATCGGTGGCGGCATAGGTTTCCAACGGCTCGTCCGCCAGTTCGGCGGGCAGGGAGCCAAGTTGATCCAGAAGACTTTCCTTCGGGTCGAGTGCCGCGAAGAGCAGCCCGCGCCATTGCGACAACTGCACCGTCTCCAGCGGCCAGTCCTCTGGGATGATCGCGGGATCCTTGCCATACCATGGGGCCTGCACCAGCCGTCCGGTGTCGGCAAAGGACCATTTGTGATAGGGACAAACGATCAGCCCACATTTGCCCGCGCCATCGGCCAGAAGTTTCGCCCCCCGGTGGCGGCAGACATTCTTGAATCCGCGCAACGTCCCGTCCCGGCCCCGGATGGCGAAGACCGGCGTACCGGCGATGTCGATGGCAAGGTATTGACCTGATGTCGCGACCGAGGCGACAGGCCCCATGAACTGCCAGGTGTGCGCGAAAATGCTGCGCCGTTCCTGTTGCCAGATATCATCGCGGACGTATAGCGACGGGTCCAGGTTCAGGTATTGGACGGGCGCAGTGTCTGATGGCGGGTGGTCGGCTCGCAAGGCATCCGGCGTCATAGGCTAGCCTCCAGTTGCGGCAATCCTGTCGCAAGCGGAGCGACACCGCAAGGGAATTGGCTCTGCCGCACACAGCCCTGAAGGCCTGTGTGCAATTTAAAGCATCACGCCGTTAACTGGCCCACCCGTCTCAACCCCCCCCAGC
>NZ_VFVY01000045.1 GCF_006442315.1 Mesorhizobium sp. B2-3-4
GAGCGCTTGCCCAATCACGAGATCCCGGCGCGCGCCAAGGTGGCGCGCACCTTCCAGAACATCCGGCTGTTCTCGGGCATGACGCTGCTGGAGAACCTGCTGGTGGCCCAGCACAACAAGCTGATGAAGGCCTCGGGCTACACCATCCTTGGCCTGTTCGGCTTCTCGAGCTACCGCAAGGCCTCGGCGGAATCGATCGAGCTTGCCAAGTACTGGCTGGAGAAGGCCGACCTCATCGACCGCGCCGACGATCCGGCGGGCGACCTGCCCTATGGCGCGCAACGGCGCCTGGAAATCGCACGCGCCATGTGCACCGGCCCCGAACTCCTGTGCCTGGACGAACCGGCCGCCGGCCTCAACCCGAAGGAATCGCTGGCGCTCAACACGCTCTTGATGGACATCAAGAATGAAAGCGGCACCTCGATCCTTTTGATCGAGCACGACATGTCGGTGGTGATGCAGATCTCCGACCACGTCGTGGTGCTGGAATATGGCCGCAAGATCTCCGACGGCAGCCCGCAATCCGTGCGCACCGATCCGCGCGTCATCGCAGCCTATCTCGGCGTCGACGACGAGGAGGTCGAGACCGTGCTCACCGAAGTCGGTGACGAGGACGTCATCGAGCAACTCGATACGGGTCCCGACGCCGCCCATGGCCCCGGAACCTCATCCTCGTTTCTCGCCGGGCCGGTGACCGACACGGTCGGGCACAGCGAAGGCGAGCGCGTCACGGTGTCGAAGGGCGCCTCGAAGGCGGCGCAGGTCGATGCCCGCGCGGCCTCGATCGCCAGCATGCCGGCCGCGACGCCGCCGGCCAGGCCGCAGCCGAAATCGAGCGCCAGGAAAGCGCCCGCGAGCAAGCCCGCAGCAAAAGCTCCGGCGGCAAATACGCCGGCGAAGGCGCGCGCAGCGAAAGCCAAGGGCATTTCCAACCGCCTCGATGCACCGCGCGGCGGCAAGGCCGACAGCCTGATCCGCATCAAGGGTATCGGTCCGGTCAACGAGAAGAAGCTGAACGACCACGGCATCTTCCATTTCGACCAGGTCGCAGCCTGGAAGAAGGCCGACATCGAAGCGGCTGAAGCCTATCTCGCCTTCGACGGGCGCATCGCGCGCGAAGACTGGATCGGCCAGGCGAAGGCGTTTGCGAAAGAGGTGGCGGCCAAGCCCGCAACGCGTGGAGGGCGTAAATAATGGCCGCGACAACGCTGCTCGATATCAAGGGCGTGCAGACCTATTACGGCAACATCCGTGCGCTGAACGGCGTCGATGTCACCGTCAACGAGGGCGAGATCGTCGCCCTGATCGGCGCCAATGGCGCCGGCAAATCGACGCTGATGATGACCATCTTCGGCGCGCCGCGCGCGCGGGCCGGCACCATCACCTTCGCCGGCACCGACATCACGCAGATGCCCACCCACGAGATCGCGCGCCTGCGCATTGCGCAGTCGCCGGAAGGACGCCGCATCTTCCCGCGCATGACGGTGATGGAAAACCTGCAGATGGGCGCCAGCCTCGACAACCTCAAACATTATGACGAGGACGTCGAGAAGGTGTTCACGCTGTTCCCGCGCCTGAAGGAGCGCATCGCCCAGCGCGGCGGCACGCTGTCGGGCGGCGAGCAGCAGATGCTGTCGATCGGGCGCGCGCTGATGGCGCGGCCGAAGCTGCTCTTGCTCGACGAGCCGTCGCTCGGCCTGGCGCCGCTGATCGTCAAGCAGATCTTCGACGCCATCCGCGAGCTCAACAAGACGCAGGGGCTCACCGTGTTCCTGGTCGAGCAGAACGCCTTCGGCGCGCTCAAACTCGCCGATCGCGGCTATGTCATGGTCAACGGCAA
>NZ_VFVY01000046.1 GCF_006442315.1 Mesorhizobium sp. B2-3-4
GGCGATGCCGATCCGTCGTCCTACCTCTACACCTACTCCGACCTCGGCACCGGCGTCGCTCTCGTCGGCGCGCTCGACCGGGCCTCGGGCGAGGATGTCGGCGGCTATGCCATCGGCCAGGGCACGCTGACCAACGCCAACAATTCGAACTACGACATCACCTTCGACAGCTCGATCTTCGCCATCGGCAAGCGGGCCGTGACGGTCAAGGCAAGCGCCAACCAGGGCAAAACCTACGGCGATGCCGATCCGTCGTCCTACCTCTATACCTATTCCGATCTAGGCACCGGCGTCGCTCTCGTCGGCTCACTGGACCGCACGGCCGGCGAAGATGCCGGCGGCTACGCAATCGGCCAGGGCACGCTGACCAACGCCAACAATTCGAATTACGACATCACCTTCGACAGCTCGACCTTCACCATCGGCAAGCGCGCGGTCACGGTCACGGCAAGCGCCAATCAGGGCAAGACCTACGGCGATGCCGATCCGTCGTCCTACCTCTATACCTATTCCGATCTCGGAACCGGCGTGGCGCTGGTGGGGTCGCTTGACCGCGCATCGGGAGAAGACGTCGGTACCTATGCGATTGGGCGTGGCACGCTGACCGATGCCGCCAATTCGAACTACGACATCACTTTCGACAGCTCGACCTTCGGCATCGCCAAGCGAGCCGTCACGGTCACGGCGACATCGGGTCAGGGCAAGACCTACGGTAATGCCGACCCGACTACCTACGGCTACACCACGTCGGGTCTTGGCAACGGCATTGCGCTGGCCGGCGCCCTGAACCGGGCAGGCGGCGAAGATGCCGGCAGCTACGCCATCGGCCAGGGCACGCTGACCAACGCCAACAATTCGAACTACGACATCACCTTCGTGGATGGGACCGACTTCACCATCGGCAAGCGGTCGGTGACGGTCACAGCGACTTCGGGCCAGGGCAAGATTTATGGCAATGACGATCCATCGTCCTACGGCTACGGCTATTCCGATCTCGGGACCGGCGTGGCGCTCGTCGGCGCGCTTGACAGGGCCGCCGGCGAAAATGCGGGCAATTATGCCATCGGCCAGGGCACGCTCACCAACGCCAACAATTCCAACTACGACATCACCTTCGCCAGCGCTGATTTCAGCATCGGCAAGCGTTCGATCATTGTCGTGGCGGATGCGCAAAGCCGTGCGCAGGGCATGCCCAATCCGCCATTTACCTATTCGATCGGCGGACTGGGACTGGTCGGCACCGATACGCTCACCGGCGCGCTTTCGACCGATGCAACGCCCGCCAGCATCCCCGGCGGTTACGCCATCGAGCAAGGCAGCCTTGCCGCTTCGGCCAACTACGATCTGACCTATGTCGGCGCCGAACTGACCGTCACCGCGCCCAACACGGTGCCTGCTGCCGATACGGCCAGCACGGTCGCGTATAATGCCTCCGTGCATGGCGCCGGTGCACCGGCGCCGGTGTTCTTCACCGGCCAGCCGGCGGACGGCGACACGCAAACCCTGGTCGAGGATCCGCGCCTTGACGGCTTCGCCTTCTGTCAGGGCATGGCGCAGACCGCGTCGGTCTGCGCTGCCGCCTCGATCCAGTAGCGGCAGGCTATGCAGCGCCAGATACTCTTCCCACGCATCATCACCCGGACCAGCGCGCCGCTGACGGCGCTGCTTCTGGCCTCGACGGCGCTCG
>NZ_VFVY01000047.1 GCF_006442315.1 Mesorhizobium sp. B2-3-4
TGAACTGACCCCCGAAAGTTGGACGGTTCATTGAGCTGGTAGATTTAAGGGCTGGTTCCTGTATTGCACAGGGGCCAGCCCTTTCAGTTTCAGTTTGATGCGGCGGTGGTTGTAATAGTCGATGTAGTGCTCGATTGCCGTATCGAGGCTTTGGACGGTCTCGAAGCGCTCCGAATGGAAGAGCTCGGACTTGAGTATGGCGAAGAAGCTCTCCATCGGTGCGTTGTCGAGGCAATTGCCTTTGCGCGACATGCTCTGCGGTAAGCCTCTCGCCTTCAGCCTGCGCTGGAATGCCGCCATCTGGTACTGCCATCCCTGATCGGAATGCAGGATGGGCCGTTCGTCCTCATCGAGCCGGGCGAAGGCTTTGGTCAGCATATTGTCCACCAGTTTGAAGCGCGGCCGCCGGGCTGTCTCGAACGCGACGATCTCGCCATTGTAGAGGTCCATGATGGGTGACAGGTAGAGCTTGTCACCAGCCAGGCTGAACTCGGTTACGTCGGTCACCCATTTGCGGTTGGCGCGATCGGCGCTGAACTTGCGCTGCAAGAGATCGGGAGCGGTCCGCCCAACCTCACCCCTGTAGGAACGATACTTCTTCGGCCTGACCAACGACTTCAATCCCATCCCGACCATCAGGCTCTGGACGGTCTTGTGGTTGACGTGTTGGCCCAACTGGCGCAGTTGCGCAGTCACCCGGCGATAGCCGTAGCGGCCCTTGTGGTTGTCGAAGATGGCCTTGATCGCCTGCTTCAGCGCCGCATGGCGCTCCGGGCGCGTCGCTGCTTTGTGTCTGTAATAGAACGTGCTGCGCGGCAGTTGCGCCAGTTCGAGTAGTCCCTCAAGCGGATGCAACGGCCTTAACGCCTGGACGGCTTGCGCCCTTTGGGCGCGTGTCCCTGCGTTAAGGCCTCCAGTTTTTTTAGGTAGTCGTTCTCCATCCGCAGTTGCCTCAGCTCAGCCAGCAGTTCTTCGCGGCTTTTGGCTTCGTCACTGGCTGCAGCAGGCGCTACAGGAGCCGGCGGCTTTGACATGGGTCGTCCTCTGGGACGAGGACCGAGCGCCTCTATCCCGCCCGCATGATAGCGCTTCTCCCAGCCCGCAAGGCAACTGGCATTGCGGATATTGAACAACGCCGCCGTCTCCCGATACGACAGGCCCTCTCCCCACATCCGCTCAAGCACTGACAGCCTGAACGCCGAATCGTAGCGATCGTACTTGCTCGACAGTCCGCCATCGCCATGCGCCTGGAACAAAGCAACCCACTTGCGAACAGTCCCAGCGTCAATCCCATGCTTAGACGCAGTACGCGTGGAGCCTTCGCCCCCGCCTAAATAGCTATCGACAACCGAGCGCTTGAAACTCGCACTGTGTCTGGACATACAAAACCCCCGAAGGTTGTGTCCAACTTTCGGGGGTCAGTTCA
>NZ_VFVY01000005.1 GCF_006442315.1 Mesorhizobium sp. B2-3-4
TCGATCATTTCCTGCACTTCGCCGAGCCCCTCGGACGGGATCTTGCCGACCTCGATCGACACCAGCCGGCCGAGCTCTGCCTTGTGCGCGCGAAGTTCCTCGCCGAGCAGCCGCACCAGTTCGCCGCGCTTGGGACCCGGAACCAGCCGCCATGACTGGAAAGCCTTGTGCGCTCCGTCGATGGTCTTTGCCGCGTCGGCTGGCGAGATCGTCTTCAGCGCCGCGATCTGCTCGCCCGTCACCGGGCTGCGCACGATCAGGTCGCCGCCCGAAAGCGCCTCCCTGGCCACGCCCAGTTTAGCCAGAAGCTCTGCCGTTTCCTTCGCCACATCCATCGATTTGACCGCAATGTTCATCTGAAGAACTCCTGTCCTGATCTATCCGAAACACACCGAGCCGAGACGTCCAGGCGATGTCAGTCGCTTCAGGCCGGCGGCAAGGTCCTTGCTTTTCTGTTGGGTGTAGAGGTCGTAATAGGCCTGGTTTTTCCGGCCTATTCCGTGCTCGGCGCTGAAGCTGCCGCCGAACCGTTCGACGGCGACGGAATAGACCCAGTCGCGCAGCTGTTGTTCGAGACGATCATCGACAAGGCCGGTGCGCGCCTCGTCGATGACGAGATTGAAATGCACGCCGCCATCGCCGACATGGCCGAAATCGAAGATCGAGACACCGGCAAAATGGCCGGGCAGCTCAAGCTTCATCCAGTCGCGGAACGCCAGCACGTCCGCACGGCGGAACGACAGATCGAAAGCGACAAGGCGTCCGGCATGCCTGACGCCTTCCGACAATGTGTGACGCAGCGCCCACATCTCATGGGCGGGACCGACGAAAGCGTCGGCGAGCGGCATGCCGTCCGCTTCCCATATCTCGGTCAGCGCGGCTTCCAGGACCGCATCGAGGCGCTGTTCGCCATCGCGCGGCGTCCAGCTGCGTGAAATTTCAGCCAGGATGACATAGTCGGGGATATCCCGGTTGCGGAAGGGATTGCGAAGCGATGGGACATGGGCGAGCGCGGCGCCGATGGCATTGGCGGACATGCCCTCGAACGCCGACAGATACGAGCCAAGCCGCTCCTCCATCATGCGCAGCAACAGCATGACCGCACCGCCGTTTCGCGGCACCAGATAGGCGGTCGAGACCTGCCTGGGCAAACGCTCCAGATTGAGCACGCACTCGGTGACGATGCCGAAGGCGCCGGAGGTGCCGACGAAAAGCTGCTTCCAATCGACGCCGGTGTTGTTCTTGCGCAATCCCGACAGCAGGTCGACCACGCTGCCGGCCTCATCGGCTAGAACGACTTTCACACCAAGCGTGTTGTTGCGCACATCGCCATATCTGAGGAAACGCGAGCCGCCGGTGTTGGTCGCCAGCATGCCGCCGATGCGCGGATCGGCGCCGAGGTCGACTGGAAACAGCAGACCATGCGGCTCAAGCCGTGCGTTGATGTCCGAAAGCCGGGCGCCGGCATCGACATGCAGCGATCGGTTGTCGACATCGAGATCGAAGATCGGCGTCATGCGATCGAGGCTGAGCACGACCTGCTCGCCGCTGCCGTCCGGTGTCGAACCCGACACCAATCCCGTATTTCCGGATTGCGCGACAAGCGAGAGACCTTCGCGGACACAATAAGCAACGCAGGCGGATATCGCTGCTGTATCGCATGGGCGCAAGACGAGTGCGGCACGGCCCCTGTCGTAACGGGCGCCGTTCTCATAGGGAGCCATCCCGGCGGGGTCACGCACGACACCCTGATCGCCGAGGATTTCCGCCAGTGCCGCCTTGTGCCGCTCGTTGATCATGCCTGCCGTCTATTCTGCCGCCTGGAGGCTGCGCAGCGTGCTCAGACACCTGTCGATCGACGCCTGTTCGATGGCCGCATAGTGCTCGAACTCGTCGAGAACGGCAGCCCCGAGGGCCGTTTCGAAACGCTGCTGGTTCGGACTAGCGACAAAGTCCTGCCCAGCATCGTCGCCGAGATTGGATTGAAAGATGCCGGCAGCGCTCACCGGAAGGAAATCCTCATAGACGATAGGATCGAAACGGACATAGCCTTGGCTCAGCAAGCCATCGATCCCGTCCGCACAGGTACCTCGAACCTGGTGCCCGCGCTCGGTCGGCGAATAGGTGAAATAGCCTAGACCAGCCGCACGGATGCCTTCCCATGTATCGGGGAATGCCTCGAATGCCCGAGACAGGGCCGCGACATATTCGGCCGCATTCGACCCGTCTGCGGCCGGACGGACGACGGCGCGGGTGGTCTCCAACAGCCTGTCGTATAGCGCCCTGCCTTTTGCCGTCAGTGCGATGCCGCGTTGCTCGATCTCGCCGAAACGCGCCGTGTGCGAGCCTTTCGTCCAGCCATCGCCGGACTTGAAGGACACCGCTTCATCCAGCGCCTTGAACGACGTCTGCCGCAGGAGGATCGGGCACGTGCGCGATGGCGGTCCTTCGATAACCGCTTTCGGCACGATGCCGCGCGCCGGCATTGCGCGTTGCACCGCATCGATGTCCAGCGTGCCTGGGGTGAGATGATTGATGTGCGGTCCCTTGAAGGAGACCACGTCGGCGACCAGCCGATGCGCCTGATGCAGCCTGCGGTACATGTCGGCGCTAACGCAGGCCCGGTCATGCCAGCGGAAGGTCTCGAGAATTTCGGCGACAAACTGGTCCGCATCATCACGATGCAGGCCGCCCTGCCCATGGGCAAGATCGGTCAATCTCAGGGCGTTGGGGGTGAAAATCCGGCGATCCGCGAGGACGTCCTGCGCTTCCTTACGCAAACGTTCGTCGGCGATCAGATCGATCCTTAGCAAAGAGGTGAACACACGAAACGGATTGGTGTTGAGCGCCTCGGCGCCAACCGGGCGGAATGCCGTCGCGTGAACGGGTACGCCCGCCGTGCTGAGGTCATAGTAGCCGACCGGATGCATGCCCATCACCGCAAAGACGCGCCGCATCATCGACAGTTCGGCCGGCGTTCCCAGGCGGATCGCGCCATGGCGCTCATGGGAAATGCGATCAAGCGCACCCGCTGCTTCAAGCTGCCGGCGCAGCGCCGGCGTGGCTTCCAGCACTTCGGCGTTGATCTCGGCGACCAGCTCCATCAGAGTCCCGTAGGCGGGGACCTCGGTTCGATACATGGCCGACATCGCCGACGAGAAGGCAGCGCGGATCTCGTTGGGAGCAATGAAAACAACGTCTTTCATGGTGCGGTGCCGCTTGTCAGAAAAGAGAAGATCATTCCGAAAAAGAGTGATATCGAACTTCAGGCAGCGCGGATTGCAATGATTTCGAATAGGTTGATGCTGGATACGCATGATGCTGAGCAGAAGCTTGATGCCCGACCTGCTCGCGATCCAGGCGTTCGAGTGCGCGGCGCGACATGCGAGCTTCACGCGCGCCGGCCGCGAGCTCAACCTGACGCAGAGCGCCGTCAGCCGTCAGGTGAAAGACCTGGAAAACTATCTCGGAACCCAGCTGTTCGACCGCATCCGGCAACGCGTGGTGTTGTCCGAGGATGGACGGCGCTTTCTGCCGGAGGCACGAAAGCTGCTCCGGCAGGCCGAGGAAACGATGCTGCGCGCCATGTCCTCGGCGGAAGCCAGATCGAGCCTCAGCATCGCCACCTTGCCGACTTTCGGCAGCCGGTGGCTCAGTCCGCGCCTGCCCGATTTTCTGCGCCAGCACCCTGGCGTCGTTCTCGACGTCGGCTCGCGATCGTCGCCGTTTGATTTCGAAGAAGGGAATTTTGAAATCGCCATCCACTATGGCCGGCCGATCTGGGCGGGCGCCACCTGCACTTATCTCTGCAGCGAGTCCATCCTGCCGGTAGCCGGCGGCGCGCTGCTGCGGTCAGAAGTTGCTATGACGCCCGCCGCTTTTCTCAACGCGCCATTGCTGCATCTGACGACGCGTCCAAGGCTTTGGTCGCAATGGCTTGAGCTGGCGGGGCAAACCGATGAGAGTGCATATCGCGGGCATCGTTTCGATCAATTCTCGATGATCATCGAGGCGGCGGTTGGCGGCATGGGTTACGCGCTGCTGCCCCGCTACCTCATCGAACAGGAATTGAAATCCGGTGAGCTTCGGGTCGTTCTCGACCTGCCTATGGAAACAGACAATTGCTATTATGTCGTCTTGCCGGAACTCAGAGCCCATTCTCCCATATGCCAGCATTTCGTTGCGTGGCTGATGGGTCAGATCGGCAAGAGCATCTAGAACGGCTCGGCGTCTCCGAAGCCGCCGGACCAATCTGCATCGGCCGGGGCGCCGGCACACCACGGTCGCCAATTGCCGCATGCATCGTTGCGCAGTCTTTTACCGCCCGCGGAATTGCGTAGCTGTGATGGTGCAGTCGACGAAAAGGACAATTGACGAACGGGCATCGGCCCTAAGTTCGTTCAAACCGCCGATGAATTGGTAGCACAATATATAACATACACGCTGGAATAAGCTTGACACTCCGTGTCTGCCGCAAATTTCTCAGCAAATTCAATACATTACATGCAAAATCCGATGGTACCGTTGGCTGGGATCGAACCAGCGACCTCCGGATCCACAATCCGGCGCTCTAACCATCTGAGCTACAACGGCACGTCTCAACGTTGGTAGCAGGATCGAGGTCGAAGGTTCATTCTCCGCGATCCGCTCTCTCGTTCGGCGATGCGTCCTTACGGGCTAATGGATTTTAATTCAAGGGTTTTGCGAGGCAAAGGTTGCTTGCCCACAACAGGTACCTTTTCACCGGGCAAAGAAAAAGGCCGGCGGGAGGAGGTGCCGGCCTTTTCCTGTTACGAGCCAGCGGGAGGAGGTGCTGGCTGGTCACCCCGGAGGTGGAGGGAGGAGGTTCCACCCGCCGGGTATTCATCTGACCGTCACTGTCTCACATCTATTTGTCCGACAAAATGCGACCTTTTGTTGCATCAGCGAACGATGTGCAGAAATCAGGCAGCCTTGATTTCCTTGATCGCCTTCTCGAAGGCGGTCTTGATCGGCTTGGAGACGTCCTCGGCCGCCTTGGAGGCGACAGCCTGGAAGTCCTTGGCCTGCTCGACGCTCAGTTCGACGCGCTTGCGCAGGAAGGCGGTCTGCAGCTCGACGACTTCCGACAGCGACTTGGCGGCGATCAGGGCTTCGAGATGCGAGAAGCCGGCCTCGGCATTGGCACGCAGCGCGGCGATGGTCTTGAGCGACAGGTCGCTGGAAACGGTCTTGGCGGTCTCATAGGTCGACTCCAGAGCCTTCTGGGTCTCCTCGGCACCGGTCTTGAGCTTGGCATAGGCCTCCTTCGACTGCTCAACGCCCTTTTCGGCGAAAGCGCGCATCTGGTCGGTGGCCTTGGAAGCGTCGAAGCTCGGGAATTCAACGTTTTCGATCGTCTCGGCAGTCTTGGTCCTGGACATTTTCCATCCTTTTCAGCGGCAGCGGCTTTGACAGAAAGCCGTCTCGTTCATGTATGATGGCAATATAAAGGCAAATTTTGTGCATTGCAATATCTTTGTTGCACTGCACAAAAAAATTCTTTCCGGCCGTTAACCAAACGGCCAAAATTCGGCCTTTGCACGTTCTGGCTTGTGGACCTTCGCGGCTGCGGCTTTTATTAACAAAGCGTTAACTGCAAATTCGCCGCTCCGTGAGGGTTCGCCAAGCGCATGCCGTCCGAATATTCCTTCCTCGACGTCGCCGTGCTCGACGCGGTCCGCGAGCGGTTTGCCGCCGGCGACGCGATTGCGATCCTGTCGGTGGACCTCGAGCAGGTGATCTGGGCCAATGGGCCAGGCGCGGCCATGTTCGGCTATCCCGATATCGAAGCCATCATCGGCGCCTCGGCGCAGTTGCCGTCGATTGCGCGTCGCCAGATCATGGCCACCAGCGGTTTTCCCAAGATCGGCAGCGACCGGTCGATCATGGTGCGCCTGGCGACCGGCATGACCAGCCGCGCCGTCGGCTTCCTGGCCAGTGCGGTGACGCTGCCCGACGGGGAAGATGCCATCATGCTGGCGGTGCCGGCGGCGCAGACCGGCTCGCGCAGCGCCGGCGAGATCGCCGCGCGGGCCATCAGCGGCTTCACCGAAGATGGCCACTTCATTGCCTTCATCGACGCCAAGGGCAATGTCGAGGCCGCCTCGGAAGGATTTTCGGCGCTTGGCATTGAGCCCGCGACACTGGCGGCGCTGGTGGCTGACGTCGCGGCCGAGGGCGAGCGCATCGTCAAGCGCCTCGTTCCGGGCGGCAGGACCTCCTACCCGGCCGGCCTCGCCCGGCTGACGCCGGAGCGGCATCTGCTGGTGGTGATCGACGAGGATCAACTCGAGGACAACGCATCTGCCCCGGCGGCTTCCTTGGACAGCCCGCCCGCGGCAGGCGAAGGCCCCGCCGAAGAGACTGCCGGCACGACAGGAGCGCCGGAAACCGCCCCGACAGAATACGAGCCCCCGCAGGACAATCAGCCGACGGCAGATGTTGCGCGGGCAGAGGCGATCGAACCGTTTGCCGCCGCCGAGGCCGGGCAGGAACCCGCCCCTTCCGACCCCGTGCCAGCCGATATGCCGGAACGGACGGCACAAGAGATCGAGGAGCCGACGCCATCGACACCGGTTGCCGCCGACAATGATCAGCCGGCAGCGGGCACGCCGGCACAGCACGATCATTGGTATTTCAATGCCGGCGAAGACGACTCGCCAGCCGCGCCGGAACCGAAAGGCGTGGCCGAAGCGGCCGTCACCGAGCCCCCGGCAGACAGCGTGAGGCAGGACGAGCCCACCGCACCCGTGGCTCCGGCCGCGCCCGTGGCCACCCGGACGATAGACCGCTCGGCGGCGCCGATGCGTTTCGTCTGGCGCACCGACGCCGAGGGCAAGTTCAGCACGCTGTCGCCCGAATTCGCCGATATTGTCGGCCAGCCGGCCGCCGACGTGATCGGCCGACGCTTCAGGGATGTCGCGGCGGCGTTCGGCCTCGATGCGTCCGGCGAGATCGCCGGCCTGCTGGAGAGGCGCGATACCTGGTCGGGCCGTTCCGTGCTGTGGCCTGTGGTCGGCACCGACCTGAAAATCCCGGTCGATCTGGCGGCATTGCCTGTCTATGGCCGCAGCCGCGCCTTCGAAGGTTTCCGCGGCTTCGGCGTCGCGCGAATCGGCGATGCGGTCGTCGATCCGGAAGCGATCGGCATGGCGCTGGTGCCTAATGGCGAGATGCCGGCGGCGGCGAAACCGGAAGCCGTGGAGACAGTGCCTGAGGAGCCGAAGGCCGGGGAGCCCATTGCGTCGGATCCGTTCAAGGGCGAAGTGCCGGCGCTGACCATCGTTCCCAAACCGGAGCGGCGCTTCGCCGACAAGGTCATCAGGCTGGCCGAACACCGCCAACCTGCCAATGACAAGGGTCTGTCGACGCTGGAGCGCAGCGCCTTTCGCGAGATCGGCGAGCGGCTGAAGAAGGACAGTTCCACGGCCGAGCCGCCGGAAGCGGAAAAGCCGAACCTGGAAAGCCCGGCAAGGCCGACGATCGAGACGCCGGCTGATCCGTCGGCACAAACGGGCGCACAAGCGTCGGCCGGGAAGACGGATGCTCCTGTCGAGCCGACCGCCGAGGCCGCGTCCACGCCCGATGCCGTCCGGCGCGACGAGCCGCAAGAGGCCGGCGAAGCCGAGACGAAGCCGGATGAGGAAGCACCGCCGGAGGAAGCGGCCGACAGCGATGCCGGGGACGAAGCGGACCTGGCACTGCTGGACGGCGCTCATCCCGACGATCTGGCTCGCGACGATGTGGCTCGCGACGATGTGGCTCGTGACGATGTGGCTCGTGACGATGTGGCTCGTGACGATGTGGCTCGTGACGATGTGGCTCGTGACGAGCCGGCCGGTGTCTTGCCGCCCGTCAAGGGGTCACTGCTCAACTACGCCGAACAAAGCGACGAACCCAGTTCCATCGCAGACAACGATCAGCAGGTTGGTTCCGAGCCGGCGGCGTCTGAAACGCCGGAAACCGCCACGCCCGCCACTGCCGACGAACAACGGGTCACAACCGGCAACGCCGTGCATGACGCCGCCGACGACGATGACAGCATGACGGCCGCCGATTTCCGCGATGCCGAGGACAATGAGGACTGGTCCGGCGGCGGGGAAACGGCAGAGGTCGATGACCGCATCGCCGCGCCTTCCGAAGCACCGGCCGCCATGCAAGCCGCCACGTCCTCCGACGAGACCGCCAGCACGGACGATGCGGCCGAGATGCCGATCCAGCGGCCGCGCCTGCAGGTGCCGCCGCTCAAGACGCAGGGCTTCGTGCCGTCGGCTTTTGCCGTGGGTGACGAGAGCAAGGCGCCCGATACGTCACTGCTTGGCAAGCTGCCGGTGCCGCTGATCATCCATTCGGGCGACCAGTTGCACTATGCCAACGAGGAATTCCTCGATTTGACCGGGTACGAGACGCTCGATGATCTCGACGACGCCGGCGGCCTTGGCGCGCTGTTCGCCGATCCTTATGCCGATGACGGCGCCTCCGACGGCGGCGACCGGGCGCTGCGGCTGAAGACGCGCGAGGGACAGGAATTCCCGATCGACGCCATCCTGCGCTCCGTGCCCTGGCGCGACGGCAAGGCCCTGATGCTGGTCGTTCGCCGTTCCGGCGAGGAGGACGCGCCAGCGGCCCTTCACGCGGTCGGCGAGGAGCCGGCGCAGCCCGACATTTCCGAGCTCAAGGCCCGCATCGCCGAGATGCGCACCATCATCGACACCGCTACCGACGGGGTGGTGCTGATCGGCAGCGACGGCACCATCCGCTCGATCAGCCGCCCGGCCGAGGCGCTGTTCGGCTTCGACAGCGACGAAGTGATGGGCAAGCCGTTCGCCTCGCTGTTTGCCATCGAAAGCCAGCGCGCGGCGCGCGACTATCTCAGCGGCCTGTCGGAGCCTGGCGTGGCGAGCGTGCTCAACGATGGCCGCGAAGTGATCGGCCGGGAAGCGCAGGGCCGCTTCATCCCGCTGTTCATGACCATCGGCCGGCTGCCCAACGACAGCGGCTTCTGCGCCGTGGTACGCGACATTACCCAGTGGAAGCGGGCCGAAGAGGACCTCACACAGGCGCGCGCGGTGGCCGAGCGCGCCTCCTCGCAGAAGACCGATTTCCTCGCCCGCATCAGCCATGAGATCCGCACACCACTCAATGCCATCATCGGCTTTTCCGAATTGATGGTCGACGAGAAGTTCGGGCCGGTCGCCAATGACCGCTACCGCGACTATCTCAGAGACATCAACCGCTCGGGCAATCATGTGCTCGACCTGGTCAACGACCTCCTGGACATCTCGAAGATCGAAGCCGGCCAGCAGGAAATGGCCTATGAGGCGGTGTCGCTCAACGATACGCTGGCCGAAACCGTCGCGATGATGCAGCCGCAGGCCAACCGCGAACGCGTCATCATCCGCTCCAGCTTCGCCTCGCGGCTGCCAGAGGTAGTGGCTGATTTGCGCAGCGTGCGCCAGATCGCGCTCAACATCCTGTCCAACGCCGTCCGTTATACCCAGGCCGGCGGCCAGGTGATCGTCTCGACCGCCTATGAGAGTTCGGGCGACGTCGTCATGCGGGTGCGCGATACCGGCATCGGCATGAGCCCGGCCGAGATCGAACAGGCGCTGAAGCCGTTCAAGCAGATCAATGCGCTGAAGCGCGGACGCGGCGACGGCACCGGCCTTGGCCTGCCACTGACCAAAGCCATGGTGGAAGCCAACCGCGCCCGCTTCACCATCAATTCGACGCCCGGCGAAGGCACGCTGGTCGAGGTTGCTTTTCCTTCGACCCGGGTGCTGGCGGATTAGCACGCCCAAAAGAAAAGGCGCCCGATAAGGACGCCTTAGGAGATGGGATTGCTGTCACAACGGGGGCTTGAGCGAATTCAGATCCTCCGGGGGCTGAGGAACGGGATTTCTCCCTCAAGTTACATGCGACTATCGACGCCGGCCCTTAACAAGTCCTTACCGGCTCGCCGAAAAATTTACGAATGTGTACCACTCGTGAAATCTAGGTAAATTCGGCCGCCAGATTTCATTAACCATGCCGGTTGCGGTCACTGGGCAAGCTGCGGCAGGTCGCGGAACAGCTCGAGCGCTTCCGGGTTGGCCAGCGCTTCCTTGTTCTTGATGGCGCGGCCGTGCACGACGTCGCGCACCGCAAGCTCGGTGATCTTGCCCGACTTGGTGCGCGGAATGTCCGACACGGCGACGATCCTGGCCGGCACGTGGCGCGGGCTGGCACCGGTGCGGATCTTGGCGCGGATGCGCTTCTCCAGGTCTTCGTCGAGGCTGACGCCCGCGGCCAGCCGCACGAACAGGACCACACGCACGTCATTGTCGAAATCCTGGCCGATGCACAGCGCTTCCAGGATTTCCGGCATCTGTTCGACCTGGTTGTAGATCTCCGCCGTGCCGATGCGCACCCCGCCCGGATTGAGCGTGGCATCGGAGCGGCCATGGATGATCATGCCGCCATGCGCGGTCCATTCGGCGAAGTCGCCATGGCACCAGACATTGTCGAAACGCTCGAAATAGGCCGCCTGGTATTTCTTGCCGTCGGGATCGTTCCAGAAGCCGATCGGCATGGACGGAAACGCCTTGGTGCAGACCAGTTCGCCCTTCTCCTGCCTGACTGGCTTGCCGTCATCGTCCCAGACATCGACGGCCAGCCCAAGGCCCGGACCCTGGATCTCCCCGGTCCAGACGGCTTGTGTCGGCACGCCGAGCACGAAGCACGAAACGATATCGGTGCCGCCTGATACCGAGGCCAGGTGCACGTCCTTCTTGATGCCGTCATAGACGAAGCGGAAATCCTCGGGCGACAGCGGCGAGCCGGTCGAGGAGATGGCGCGAACGGTGGACAGATCATGGCTGCGGATCGGCTTGAGGCCCGCCTTGCGCACGGAATCGATGAACTTGGCCGAGGTGCCGAAGAAGGTCATTTTCTCGGCATCGGCGAAGTCGAACAGCACCTTGCCGTCGGGATAGAAGGGCGAACCATCGTAGAGCAGCAGCGTCGCGCCCGACGCCAGGCCCGATACCAGCCAGTTCCACATCATCCAGCCGCAGGTGGTGAAGTAGAAGAAGCGGTCGCCGTCGAGCAGGCCGGCGTGCAGCCGGTGTTCCTTGACATGCTGGATCAGCGTGCCGCCGGCCGAATGGACGATGCATTTGGGAATGCCGGTGGTTCCGGAGGAAAACAGGATGTAGAGCGGATGCGAAAACGGCAGCCGCTCGAAGGTGACCGGCCTGACGGCGAAGGGCGACAGCGCCTCTTCCAGCGCTGCCGCCTTGTCGATGGTGTCGGCGACATCGGCGGAGGTGCCGAGATAATCGACGAGCAGTACCTTGCGAACACTGGCGAGCTTGGCGGCGACCGCCCTGACCTTGTCGGCGACCTCGATGGCCTTGCCGTTATACCAATAGCCGTCCGGCGCGATGAAGATAACGGGCTCGATCTGGCCGAACCGGTCGAGCACGCCCTGCTCGCCGAAATCGGGCGAACAGGACGACCACACCGCGCCGATCGAAGCCGCTGCCAGCATGGCGGCGACGGCTTCGGGCATATTGGGCATCATCGCGGCAATGCGGTCGCCCTTCTTGACCTTGAGCGACAGGAAAAGCTGCTGCAGGCGCGAGACCAGGCCATGCAGTTCGTTCCACGACAGCCGCCTCTCGACCTTGTCTTCGCCGCGAAAGACGATCGCCTCGCCGGAGCCGGTCTTCTTCAGAAGGTTCTCGGCGAAATTCAACGATGCGTCGGGGAAAAACGAAGCGCCCGGCATCTTCTCGCCGTTGACCAGCAGGCGTTCGCCCTTGTCGCCCTCAAGGCCGCAGAAATCCCAGACCTGATCCCAGAACGCCTCCCGGTTCTCGATCGACCAGCGGTGAAGGTCGGCATAGGAGGAGAACGGGCTGCCGGCAGTCGCGGCCGCGACCTTCGTGAAGGCCGTCAAGGGCGAGGCATCAATCTGGTCTTGCGTCGGGGTCCAGAGCGGTACTTCGCCAGCCATCATCGATCCTCCCAGGGTCGTCATCGCTTATGCATATCGCAACGCAGCAGAGCAAGATTTTGTTGAGCCGGTGCGGCCGGGTGTGCGCAAATGCCATCGCCGGGCCATAAAGACTTGAAATGCGTGAGCCCTAAGTCGTAGTGACGATTTGAAGTCGTAGTGACGACCTGAAGTCGTAGTCACGACAGGGGGTAAAACCCGCCGAACGGTCTTTTTTGTCGGAATGGAAGCATACGGGGCTATATGCCATCATCCTTGATCCGCCGCGGAATATGGGCGATCGGCGCTGCCGTGATCGTCATCGCCCTGGTGGTCGCGGCCCTGCCGCTGATCGCCTCGACGCGGATCGTGCGTGACCGCATCGCCTGGGAATTGAGCGCCTGGAGCGGCTTTCGGGTTGCGATCGAGGGATCGCCGCGCATCGAAGTCTGGCCGAAATTCCGCGCGATCCTGACCGATGTGACATTGTCCAAGTGGACGGATGCCGACGCGCCGCCGGTCGTCGAAGCCGAACGGGTCGAGGTCGACCTCTCGGCCATGGCGGCATTGCAGGGCGACGTGGTGTTTTCCACGGCACGGCTGGTGCGCCCGACGATCCGGGTCCAGCGCACGACGGATGGCCTGTTCCTGCCCACCGCACCGACGGGCGGACGCATTGCGCGTTCCATCGACACGGCGCGTGGCGTGGTCAGCGCCGACCCCGCCAAGCCCGATCTGGACAAGCTGCCGGCCGACACGTTCGGCACGGTGGAGTTCAGGGATGGCCGCATGGTGGCCTCCGTCAACGGCAAGGATGAGGAAATCCTGAGCAGTCTTAGCGGTCAGGCCACCTGGGCGGCGATGAACAGCAATGCGACGCTGTCCGCGACCGGGATCTGGCGTGGCGAAAGCGTGAGCCTGGACGCCGCCTCGCCGAGGCCGCTGGTGCTGTTTGCCGGAGGCATGGCGCCGCTCACCCTGTCCTTCAAGGCCGCGCCCGCCACCTTCTCCTTCGACGGCACCGCCAGCATGTCCGAGAACGGCTATTTCGACGGCCAGGTGAAGTTCGCGGCGCCGTCTCTGCGCCGCGTGCTGGAATGGTCGCAGGCCGGCATCGCGCCGAGCGCCGCGATCGGCTCGGTCAGCATTTCGAGCAAGATCACGGCATCGGCCGGACGCGTAAAATTCGAGAACACCGCGCTGGCGCTGGACAACAATCCGGGTATGGGCGCGCTGGACGTATCGCTTGGCGAGGCACAGCCGGTGATCTCTGGCACGCTCGCCTTCGACACGCTCGACCTCAGGTCGTTTCTGTCCGCCTTCACGCCGCTGGGACCGGCGAGCAACGGCGAGCCAGGCCAGGTCGACACGAGTTTCGCCGATCGGGTCAATCTCGATCTCAGGCTGTCGGCGGCGCATGCCACGGCCGGTGCCATCCAGCTCGCCGACGTCGCCGCCACCGCCCAGGTTAAGGACGGTCTTTCGGTCTTCGACATCTCCGACGCTTCGGCTTTTGGCGGCAACATCCAGACCAGCCTCCGTTTCGACCGCAAGCCGGAAGGCACCCAGGTCGAGATCCGGCTGCTGGCTTCCGATGTCGATGGCGGTGCGTTCGGCACCGCGGCCGGGATGACCCGGCTGGTGCCGGTCGGCACCGGCACCGTTTCGGTTATCCTCAAGGGACCGGGAAGGACCTGGGATTCGATCTTCGAAAACGCCGACGGCTCGGTCTCGGCGACCTTCGGCCCCGGCGCGCTCAGCAAATTCAACCTGCCGGCCTTTCTAAAGCATACCGAACAAAGCGGCTTCTTCGCCCTCGACGACGTCTCGGACGGGACCTTGCCCATCGACGGCGCCGAGGTGAAGGCAACCATTTCGAGAGGCGTGGCGAGACTGGACAAGGCCGAGGCCAATTCGGCGAAATACAAGATCTGGCTTTCCGGCATCGCCTCCTATGCCGGGCGCGGACTGGCCCTTTCGGGGGGCGTCATCCAACCGGATCAGGCGGCAACGCAAAAAAGCGGCCAGCAAGGTCCCAACCAGTCGTCGTTCTTCGTCGGCGGGACGTGGAGCACGCCGTTCATTTCACCGATAACCCGCGGTGTTTCAGGGGAATAGAGCAGGTCCGGGGTAGCGGCTCACCGTTGTTTGACAAACCGGCTAACCGTCCTGTTTTGACGCAGACGTCCCCCCAGAAACAGGGGGAGGTCTGGGCGACATGCATCCATCCTCGACGTCCAGCCCCTCACCCGCGTTGCGCGGCACGCTCGTCGAGTTGGCGCTGTACCTCGCGGCGCTTGTTGGCGATCGAAGCGATGATCACGCCAACCGCGACGACCGCGATCAGGATGGTGCAGGCGGCATTGATCTCCGGCGTCACGCCGAGACGGACCTGGCTGTAGATCTTCATCGGCAGCGTGGTGGCGCCGGGGCCGGAGGTGAAGGAGGCGATGACCAGATCGTCGAGCGACAGCGTGAAGGCCAGCATCCAGCCGGACACGATCGCCGGCAGGATGACCGGCAAGGTGATCTGGAAAAACGTCTTGGCGGGCGTTGCGCCGAGATCCATCGCAGCCTCCTCCAGCGAGCGATCGAAGGACACCAGGCGCGACTGCACGACGACCGCCACGAAGCACATTGTGAGCGTGATGTGGGCGAGCGTGACGGTAAAGAAGCCGCGGTCGAGACCGACGGCGACGAAGAGCAGGAGCAGCGACAAGCCGGTGATGACTTCCGGCATCACCAGCGGCGCGAAAACCATGCCGGAAAACAGCACCCTGCCTCTGAAGCGCGTGTAGCGCGTCAGGGTGAGCGCGGCCAGCGTGCCGAGCACGGTCGCGACCGTCGCCGAAATGACGCCGACGCGCGCCGTCACCCAGGTGGCGTCCATCAGGCCCTGATTGTGGAACAGCGAGACGTACCATTTGGTCGAGAAGCCGCCCCAGACGGTGACCAGCTTGGACTCGTTGAAGGAGAAGACGACGAGAAGCACGATCGGCAGATACAGGAAGGCAAAACCAAGCACGATCGAGGTGACGTTGAAGCGGCTCCAGGTGGTGTTCATTTGCCCTGCTCCTGTGCCTTGGCCTGTGCCTGCTGGAAGAACATGATCGGCACGGTCAGCAACAGAAGCAGGATGACGGCGACGGCCGACGACACCGGCCAGTCGCGGTTGGCGAAAAACTCGTTCCACAAGGTCTTGCCGATCATCAGCGTCTGCGAACCGCCGAGAAGATCGGGGATGACGAACTCGCCGACGGCGGGAATGAACACCAGCAGGGCGCCGGCTATGACGCCAGGCAGCGACAGCGGGAAGGTGATCTTCCAGAAGGCGGACGTCGGCGGACAGCCGAGATCCTTGGCCGCCTCGATCAGGGAATAGTCCATCTTTTCCAGCGAGGAATAGAGCGGCAGCACCATGAACGGCAGGTAGGAATAGACGATGCCGATGAAGATTGCCGTATAGGTGTTGAGGATGACCAGCGGCTGGTTGATGATGTGCAGCGACAGAAGCAGCTGGTTGAGCAGGCCCTCGGGCTTGAGGATGCCGATCCAGGCATAGACGCGGATCAGGAACGACGTCCAGAACGGCAGGATGACCAGCATCAGCAAGGTCGGGCGGATTGTGGCCGGCGCCCGCGCCATGCCGTAGGCGATGGGGTAGCCGACGATCAGCGTCAGCACAGTCGAGATCGCGGCAATGACCACGCTGGTGATGTAGGCCTTGAAGTAGAGGGCGTCCTGCGTCAGCCAGACATAATTGTCGAAGTTGAGATCGCGAAAGCCGGCGAAGAAGCCGGAAATGCCGTCCCTGAAATCAAGCACCGGCGTGTAGGGCGGCATGGCGATGGCCGTCTGCGACAGCGATATCTTGAAGACGATGACGAAAGGGATGAGGAAGAAGAACAGCAGCCAGAGATAGGGAACGATGATGACGAGCCGATTGACGAAGCCTGTGCCCAGGCGCGTCAGGAACGGCTTGGCGGCAGTCGATGGCGCGGCGGCATCGGTGACGGCGATGTTGGACATGCCAGCCCCCTATCGTGCCAGCACGACGCCGGCGTCGGGCCGGAAGGACACCCAGGCGCGGTCGTTCCAGGTCAGCGGGTCCTCGGTGACGCGCGCCGCGTTGAGCGCGCTTGCCCGCACGATCTGCCCGTCGTCCAGCCTGACGTGATAGACGGTCATGTCACCGAGATAGGCGATGTCGTAGACCTCGCCCTCCAGCGCATTGACGGCATCGGCCGGCTTCTTCGACGACACCCTGATTTTCTCCGGCCTGATGGCGAAGACGATATCGGCGTTGGCGGTCGCGGCGCCGCCATTCTCGACGACGATCTGGGCTCCGCTCGGTCCGGTGATGCGTGTCGTGTTGGCCGACCGCTCGGCGACCTTGCCCTCGAACATGTTCACATTGCCGACGAAATGGGCCACGAACCGGGAGGCCGGCGCTTCATAGATTTCCGCCGGCGTCGCCACCTGCATGACCTCGCCCTTGTCCATGATGGCGATGCGGTCGGCCATGGTCATGGCCTCTTCCTGGTCATGGGTGACGACGACGAAGGTGAGGCCGAGCTCCTGCTGCAGATCCATCAGTTCGAACTGGGTTTCCTCGCGCAATTTCTTGTCGAGCGCGCCGAGCGGCTCGTCGAGCAGCAGCACTTTCGGCCGCTTGGCAACCGAGCGGGCAAGCGCGACGCGCTGGCGCTGGCCGCCGGAGAGCTGGTGAGGCTTGCGCTTGGCGAACTGCTCGAGTTTGACCAGCTTCAGCATCTCGGCGACGCGCTTTTCGATATCGGGCTTGGGCATCCCTTCCTGCTTGAGACCGAAGGCGATGTTGTTCTCCACCGTCATATGCGGGAACAGCGCATAGGACTGGAACATCATGTTGACCGGCCGCCGATAGGGCGGAATGCCGCGCAGATCCTGGCCGTCGAGCAGGATGCGGCCCGATGTCGGTTCCTCGAAGCCGGCCAGCATCCTCAGCAACGTCGACTTTCCGCAACCGGAGGCCCCGAGCAGGGCGAAGAATTCGCGCTCGAAAATGGTCAGCGACAAATTGTTGACGGCGGTGAAGTCACCGAACTTCTTGGTGACGTTGTCGAACTGGATATAAGGCTTGGCGTTCGGGTCGTTCCATGGCGCGAAATCCCTGCGGATGCTGCCAAGCGATTTCATATCCCCACTCCCGTGTTTTTCATTCCCCAGAAAAAATCGACCCCGGCAGTTGGCTGCCGGGGTCGCGTCGAACCGCCTACTGGCCGGTCACGACCTTGGTCCAGCTGCGCGTGACGATGCGCTGGGTCTTGGGATCGTAAGGCTGGACGGTGTAGAGCTTCTCCAGCGTCGCCGCGTCCGGATAGACCGACGGGTCGTCCAGAAGCGCCTTGTCGACGAATTGCTGCGATGCCTTGTTGCCGTTGGCATAAAGGACATAGTTCGACGATTTGGCGATCACTTCCGGCGTCATCATGTAGTTGATGAATTCGAGCGCTTCGGCGACATGCGGCGCATCGGCGGGGATCGCCATCTGATCGAACCACATCTGGGCGCCTTCCTTCGGCACGGAATAGCCGATTTCCACGCCCTGCTTGGCCTCGACCGCACGGTTGCGGGCCTGGAAGACGTCACCCGACCAGCCGACCGCCAGGCAGATATCGCCATTGGCAAGAGCGTTGATGTATTCGGACGAATGGAACTTCCTGATATAGGGCCGGATCTTGAGAAGGGCTTCCTCGGCCTTGGCGATATCGTCGGGCGCGGTGCTGTTCGGGTCCAGACCGAGATATTTCAGCGTCGCCGGCAGGATATCGGACGGAGAATCCAGCACGTAGACGCCGCAATCCTTCAATTTGGCCAGGCTCTGCGGATTGAAGAACGTATCCCAGCTGTCGATCTTGTCGGTGCCGAGCGCGGCCTGCACTTTCTTGATGTTGTAGCCGATGCCGACCGTGCCCCACATGTAATTGACCGAGTATTCGTTGCCGGGGTCGTATTTGGCGGTGCGCTCCGAGACCGTATCCCACATGTTGGAAAGGTTCGGCAGTTTCGACTTGTCGAGCTTCTGGAAGACACCGGCCTGAATCTGGCGGGCCAGGAAATTGCCGCTCGGAACGACGACGTCATAGCCGCTGCCGCCGGCAAGCAGTTTGGTTTCCAGGATTTCGTTGGAATCAAAGGTGTCGTAAACGACCTTGATGCCGGTCTTCTTGGTGAAATCATCGATGATCGAACTGTCGATATAGTCCGACCAGTTGAAGACGTTGACGACGCGGTCCTCGGCGTGACCCGCGGGCGTCAAAAGCGCCAGAAATACCGAGGTCGCCGAAAGCCAGAGCGCTTTGCGGATCATGCTATTCTCCTTTGGTGAGTGTTCCATTGCCAGCGCGTCGCGACATGGTCGCGCGGCCGGGCATTTGCTTCAGACTATTGAGCTTTCCGGAGGCCCACAAGCGCCATTCGGCACGCCGCCCGCGGCCGGGTTGTCCCGGCCTGGAAGGAATTGCGGTGCCGTCAGAAGCTTTCGCCGCCGTGCGGACAGGGATACTAGAATGTGGTCCGGTCTCGATCGGGCCGCCGGGGAGACTTGGCAAGATACGCCTGTCTTGTTGTTGCCGTATTCCCAGCCTGCCCGGGCGGCAGCGACGTTGTCAATGGGCAAAGCTTCAGCGCCCGCATCAATTAGGCGAAGGCACTCCGGTGACCCCGGCCCGCTGCGGCCGTGCCTGACGCTTGAATTCAAGCGCGATATGGACAAGCAGCGCCGTGACCACAACCGCGCCGCCGACGATGGTGCGGCCGGACGGCACCTCGGAATGGATGAGCCAGACCCATATCGGCCCCAGGATCGGCTCGAACGTGCCGAGCAGCGCCGCGATCGCCGCCGGGATCAGGCGCGCGCCGGTGGCGAAGAAGGCAAGGCCGAGGCCAAGATTGACCACGCCGAAGAGGAAGAGAAAGCCCATGTCGGCGGCCGACACCGTGAAGGTCGAGGCCTGCGAGGCGGCAAAGCCCGCAGCCAGGATGGTGCCCAGACAGGTCGCCGGCGTCATGCGCACACTGGAGAACCGTCGGGTGATGACGGTAGCGATCGAGAACATGAACGCGATCAGCAGGGCCAGTCCGTCGCCTATGGGCGAGACGGCGCCATCAAGCGATTCCGACACCATGATGGAGACGCCGGCGATGACGGCGGCGATCGCCACCCAGGTCACGACCGACACTTTTTCGCGAAACAGCGCCCAGGCAAAGAGGGCCGCCAGGAGCGGCACGCCTGCCTGCATCAGGAGGATGTTGGCGACGGTGGTGTAGGCAAGCGCCACGACGAACGAGGTCGACGCGATGGCGAAGCAGAATCCGACGGCAAGGCCGGGCAGGCCCATATCGCGAAACATTCTGACCATGCCCCGCCAGCCGTCGCGCCAGATCATGAAAGAGATCAGGAAGGCCGCCGCCCAGACCGAGCGCCAGAAGATAACCGTCCAGCTATCGCCGACGCTGATGAAGCGGGCGATGGTGCCGCCGAAACTCCACATCAACGCCGACAGGAATACAAGCAGGAAGCCAATGCGCTCCTCCCGCTGCGGGGCGGTCGATGCAACGAAGTCCGGCGATGAGGCTGTGTCTGTCATGGGCGCGACTGTCGGGCTTTTGTGGACGGGACGATGCGCAAGGGACGACAAGAATATGCTTCGTTCGCGTATCGCAAACGCTTGAGCCAGGCGTGATCCAGAGCCAGGCGACGATTGTGACACCTCGCCGCCCCGCCCCCGACAGTCGCCGCCTTACTGGAAGTCGAACGCGCTCAGGCCGGTCACCATCTCGTCGAGGCCGAGGGGACGCGTTACCGGCGGTTCGGCGCGCGCCAGGCAGCCGGCGCGCTCGCATAGCCGGCAGGCCGGGCCGACAGGCGTCGCCGTCACGGCCGCCGGCTTTGCCGCCGCCAGACCAGGCAATGCCGCGCCGTAGACGATGTCGTCACGAAAGCCGATGTCGCAGCCGAGCAGCAGCGCGGTGCGACGCGGGCGCTCGGAGAACGCGCCCTGCGGCCCCTCGAGCGTGCGGGCGATGCACAGGAATTCGGCGCCGTCGGGCATTTCCACCGCCTCGACGAAGATTTGGCCGGGCAGGGTGAAAGCGACATGCACGGGAAGTTTTGGGCAGCTTCCGCCAAAGCGGCTGTGCGGAAAACCCTGGCTGCCGGCCCTGCGGAAACGGTTGCCGGCATTGTCGACCTCCAGCATGAAGAAGGGCACGCCCGTAGCGCCCGGCCTTTGCAGCATGGTCAGGCGGTTTGCCGCCTGCTCGAAGGAAACGCCAAACCGCGAGCGCAGCACGTCGATATCGTAGCGTGAGCGAACGGCGGCCGCGTGAAAAGCCTGATAAGGCATCATCAGCGCATGGGCGGCATAGCGGCCGAGTTCGAAGCGGGCAAGGCGGCGCGCCTCGTCCGTGGAGAGCTTCAGTGCCTGGATCTCGCCGGCGACCGCGACCGTCATGCGGATCAGGCAAGCCTCCATCGCGACTTCACGCAGTTGGTCGAACGGCGACAGGCGCTCCGACAGGAACAGGCGCTGCGAGTGACGATCGTAGCGGCGGCGCCAGTTCGGCATGGTGGCGACCGGCAGAACCTTGACCACGATGCCGTATTCGCGCCTCAGCCAGGCCTTCAGCGCGCCGAACAGGTCGTCGCCGGGATCAAGCACCGACGTGAACGCCTCGGCCTCTTCCTCGAGCGAGGGAAAGTGGTTCGCCCGCCGCTCGAAAATCTCGTGCACCTCGTCGATCGGCAGCCGTGCGCCGGAGAGCGCGGTAGCGCGTCCCTCGCGTGCCAAAAGCTCGTTGATATCCGAAAGCCGCTCGGCCTGCTCGCGATAGGCGCGGAACAGTTTTATCACGGCGGCCGACGCATTGGGCGCCGCCTCGGCAAGCTCGATCAGTTCCTGATCGCCCGGCAGCTCGCCGACCAGCAGCGGATCGGTGAACACCTCCTTCAGGGCGGCGACCGAACCCCGCGCCTCGCCCTGGAGTTCATGCGGATCGACCTTGTAGACGGAGGCCAGCTTGAGGATCAGTTGCACCGTCAGCGGCCGCTGGTTGCGCTCGATCAGGTTGAGGTATGACGGCGAGATGCCGAGCCCTTCGGCCATCGCCGTCTGGGTCAGGCCCTTGGCGCCGCGGATGCGGCGGATGCGCGGCCCGGCGAAGATCTTCTGGTCAGCCATCAGCCGCCCTTGACAGGATTTTACACGACATCCGTCGCAATTTCAGCCTCGCCGCCTTTACACAATTGACAAATTTACAGCGCTTTGCTGTCAAACACAACACAGGTTTTCCCTTATATTTGGCCGGATTTCTTGATTTTTCTGGCTCATTTTGCACCGCAATGTAAATTCCGTCACATAGAAGCGCTCCAACAAACTGGCGCGCTGACATCGTGCAGAAACATTCGGAGTGACCAATGACCGATTTTTACAACCTCGTTCCCTCGGCGCCTGAAGGTCGCTTCGACGGCATTGAACGCCCTTACTCGCCGGACGACGTGAAGCGCCTGCGCGGCTCGGTGCAGATCCGCCAGAGCCTGGCCGAAATGGGCGCCAACCGGTTGTGGAAGCTCATCCACGAGGAGGATTTCGTCAACGCGCTGGGCGCCATGTCGGGCAACCAGGCGATGCAGCAGGTGCGTGCCGGGCTGAAGGCGATCTACCTGTCGGGCTGGCAGGTTGCCGCCGACGCTAATACGGCGTCCGCAATGTATCCGGACCAGTCCCTCTACCCGGCCAATGCGGCGCCCGAACTGGTCAAGCGCATCAACCGCACGCTGCAACGCGCCGACCAGATCGAGACCTCCGAAGGCAACGGGCTGTCGGTCGAGACCTGGTTCGCGCCGATCGTTGCCGACGCCGAGGCCGGCTTCGGCGGCCCGCTCAATGCGTTCGAGATCATGAAGGCATTCATCGAGGCGGGTGCCGCCGGCGTCCATTATGAAGACCAGCTGGCCTCGGAAAAGAAGTGCGGGCATCTCGGCGGCAAGGTGCTGATCCCGACAGCGGCGCACATCCGCAATCTCAATGCGGCTCGGCTCGCGGCCGACGTGATGGGCACGCCTACCCTGGTCGTGGCGCGCACCGACGCGGAAGCGGCAAAGCTCCTGACTTCCGATATCGACGAGCGCGACCAGCCCTTCGTCGATTACGATGCCGGACGCACCGTGGAAGGCTTCTACCAGGTCCGGAACGGTATCGAGCCCTGCATCGCGCGAGCCATTGCCTATGCGCCCCACGCCGACCTGATCTGGTGCGAGACCTCGAAGCCGGATCTGGCGCAGGCCAGGAAATTCGCCGAGGGCGTGCGCAGGCACCATCCGGACAAGCTGCTCGCCTATAATTGCTCGCCATCGTTCAACTGGAAGAAGAATCTCGACGACGCGACGATCGCCAAGTTCCAGCGGGAACTGGGCGCCATGGGCTACAAGTTCCAGTTCATCACGCTGGCCGGCTTCCACCAGCTCAATTACGGCATGTTCGAACTCGCCCGCGGCTACAAGGCGCGGCAGATGGCGGCCTATTCGGAGTTGCAGGAAGCGGAATTCGCGGCTGAAGCCAATGGCTATACCGCGACCAAACACCAGCGCGAGGTCGGCACCGGCTATTTCGACGCCGTGTCGATGGCAATCACCGGCGGCAAGTCGTCGACAACCGCCATGCATGAATCGACCGAACACGCGCAGTTCAAGCCGGCGGCGGAATGAGCTCGCAAAAACGACGACCAACAGAGGAAACGCCCGAAAGGGCAAGGACACAGGAGAAGACCAATGGCATCGATAAGCCGCGTCAAGGAACGGGCGGAAGAACAATCGACCACGATGAGCGTCGACCAGCAGGCGACGATCCGCATGCTGGCCAACGACCTGCACAGGCTCAACCAGTCGGTGATGAAGGCGGTCGAGGCGGGCGTGTCGGTGGAACTCGTGCGCTCGGCAAGACACCATGGCGGCGACGGCAATTGGGGCGACCTGCTGATCCCGGTGATCGTCACCCAGCAGAGCCATGGCTGAGCCGACATAGGCGCTCACTTTCACCTGCGCAATGTCTGCGCAGGTGAATTTTATTTTTACGCAACGCAGCCATGGACAGAGCAGTACAGTACTGTTCTTCGAATCCACAGTTGTGGAGCGCGCTCGCGGGGTCTTTTATTTCACCTTGACATGGGGTGCGATCTCACGCCAATAGTCCGCCAGATTCAACTCTGCATTGAAATAGGGGCGAACTTCTTGGCCGACTTGGGTGCCCAGTGAGTCACGAGGGCGAGACCGCGAAGCATGTGAATCTGGGGACCCGTGATTCAGGCGCCGAGACGATCCGTGATCCCTCACGAGTGCTTGTCGTCGGGAAATCGCCGATCAACAGGGTGGTCGTTTCCAAGATCGTCGAGCGATCCGGGCTCAAGCCAATCTCGGAGTCGCCCGATATGGCTCAGAAAACCTTGCGGACGTTAGTGCCGGGGGCAATCGTGCTCGACGGTGGCCCCGACAACAGCGACTGCAACAATCTGATGCCCAGCATCGAAACGTTGCGCCGCACATCGGGCAAATCGCTTCCTCCCGTGATCCTGCTTTCAACCAAGAACGGCACGCCCGAGAGCCTTGGCCTGTCCAATGTCGTCGATGCGGTGGTCGCCAAGCCGATCACGCCCGAACGGCTGCAACCGGTGATCGACCGCCTGCTCAGCCGCTGAAGCAATTCAGGGAAAGATCGTAACGGCTTTCCGCTTGGATCTATGCAGAAAACAAATAATGGAAGTTGCGATCAGCCGGGCTTCGCGATGCTTTCTATCAATTCCGGCAATTGACCAAGGTTCGATATCTGGCGAAACCGGGGCGCGGCGACTGGTGCCTCGACATGTTCGAGCACCCAGGTCAGTTCGTGCGGTACATGCACTCCCCAGCCGCCGGCCTCGATGGCGGGCACCACGTCGGACTTCAGCGAATTGCCGACCATCATGCTCCTCGCCGGACCATCGCCATGGCGGCTGAAGAGGCGCGCATAGGTCGCGGCAGTCTTGTCGCTGACGATCTCGACCGCGTCGAACAGCTCGCCAAGGCCGGACCCCGCCAACTTGCGCTCCTGATCGAACAGATCGCCCTTGGTGATCAGCACGAGACGGAAGGAGCCGGCCAGTTTCTCGACCGTCTCGCGCGCGTGCGGCAAGGGCTCGATCGGATGGCCCAGCATCTCGCGGCCGGCTTCGAGAATCCTTGATATGACCGATGCCGGCACCCGCCCGCCGGTGACCTCGATCGCCGTTTCGATCATCGAGAGCGTGAACCCCTTGATGCCGAAGCCATAGATCGCAAGGTTGCGCCTTTCGGCCTCGAGCAGTCGCGCCGATATCTGCGCCTCCTCGCCATGATCGGCCAGCATGGCGGCAAAGCGCCTTTCCGTCATGCGGAAGAACTGTTCGTTCTGCCAAAGCGTGTCATCGGCGTCGAAGCCTATCGTGGTCAGTTCGCTGCTGGTTCGCATCGCCGGCTTCTTGCGTTCAGGGACAGGCCGAACCTAAGCCCAGGCGGCCGCGATTTTCAACCGTCGGCAAATGCCGGCGGCGGCTCCCCTTCCCTTCCGTCGCGCCGCACGGCTATACTCCGAAATCCGCAACCCAATCTGGTGAATGATGCCGCCTGCTAAAAAGGAAGTCCGTCCGTCGAGCCGCGGAGGGCGCGCCCGCACGCCTGCCTTCGTAAAAAACCTGCGTGGTGTGAAGAACTGGAAGGAAGTCAGCGACTGGCTGGAATGGCGCGGCATCGAGGATATCGAATGCATCACGCCCGATCAGGCCGGCGTGGCGCGCGGCAAGATGATGCCGTCGAAGAAATTCACCTCCAACACCTCGCTGGCGCTGCCTTCGGCCGTCTTCATGACGACGATTTCGGGCGGTTATCCGGAGGACGGCAACGGCTTCCACTATCCGGAAGACGATGGCGATCTCAAGCTGATGCCTGACCTTTCGACGCTGACCGTGGTGCCATGGGAGGAAGACCCGACGGCCGCCGTCATCTGCGACCTGGTTCATCAGGACGGCCGCTCGGTCGAGTTCACGCCGCGCAATGTGCTCAAGCGCGTCATCGCCGCCTACGACAAGCTCGGGCTGAAGCCGGTCGTGGCGCCCGAGATCGAATTCTACCTGGTGCGCAAGAATCCGGACCCGGACTATCCGTTGACCCCGCCGGTCGGCCGCTCGGGGCGCGCCATCGGCGGCGGCGCCGGCTATTCGATCGCCGGCGTCAACGAGTTCGACGAACTGATCGACGACATCTACCATTTCTCCGAAAGCCAGGGGCTGGAGATCGACACGCTCATCCACGAAGAGGGCGCCGGCCAGCTCGAGATCAATCTGCGCCATGGCGACCCGATCGAGCTTGCCGACCAGGTGTTCATGTTCAAGCGCACCATTCGTGAAGCCGCGCTCAAGCATGAAATCTACGCGACCTTCATGGCCAAGCCGATCCAGGGCCAGCCCGGCTCGGCCATGCACATCCATCAGTCGATCGTCGACAAGAAGACGGGCAGGAATATCTTTTCGGCCGAGGATGGCTCGGAGACCGAGGACTTTTTCCATTTCATCGGCGGCATGCAGAAGCACGTGCCGAATGCGCTGGTGATGTTCGCGCCTTACGTCAATTCCTACCGGCGGCTGACGCAGGCGGCATCGGCCCCCGTCAACAACAAATGGGGCTACGACAATCGCACCACGGCATTCCGCGTGCCGCGTTCCGACCCCGCGGCGCGGCGCGTCGAGAACCGCATCCCGTCCTCCGACGCCAACCCCTATCTGGCGCTGGCGGCGTCGCTCGCCTGCGGGCTGATCGGCATGACCAGGAAGGTCAAGGCCGAGCCGCCCGTGCTGACGACCGCCAATGCCGACGAGATCGACCTGCCGCGCAGCCTGCTCGAAGCCGTCGACCTGTTCGAAGCCGACGAGGAACTCGGCGCGATCCTGGGCAAATCCTTCGCCGCCACCTACGCCGCGATCAAGCGGGCGGAATTCGAGACGTTCATGGAAGTGATCAGTCCGTGGGAGCGGGAATACCTGCTTCTCAACGTCTGAAGGTCGTAGCGAATAGCGAATAGCGAATAGCGAATATAGGTAATATCGGCCGCCTCCCTACTCACTACTCACTACTCACTATTCGCTATTCGCTATTCGCTATTCGCTCTTTACCCCCCAAGAAAATTTCTGAGTCCTCACCGAGTATGCCCTATCAATCCCCCATCTCTCCTGGCCGCTCGTGGTACGAGGACAGCGCCGGCTCCCGGCCTGAATATCCGGCGCTGGACGGCGACCGGACGTGCGATGTCGTCATCATAGGCGGCGGCTTCACTGGCTTGTCGGCGGCAACGCATCTCGCAAAGGCGGGCACGAATGTCGTGCTGCTCGAATCCTATCGCTTCGGCGATGGCGCCTCGGGTCGCAACGGGGGACAACTTGGCACGGGACAGCGTGCCTGGGCCGAGGATATGGAGGCCGAGTACGGTCTGTCACGCGCCAAGGCGCTGTTCGATCTTGCCGAGGAGGCGAAGGCACATCTGCTTGACTTCGCCGCCGTCAATCAGATCGATATAGACTATGTGCCAGGTCAGCTCTCGGTTGCGCACAAGCCGCGCTATGTCGACGACTACAAGGCGCATGCCGAGATCATGGCCGGTCGCTTCGCCTACCCGCACATTTCATTCATGGACAAGGTGGAGACCGCGCAACGGCTGGGCTCGACCGCCTATTTCGGCGGCACGCGCGACATCGGCACCGGCCACATCCATCCGATGAAGCTGGTGATCGGCACCGCGCGGGTGGCGGCGCAGGCCGGCGCGCATCTGTTCGAAAAGACGCCATCGACCGGCGTCGTTTCCGCCGGCGGCAAGGTCACGGTGTCCACGCCACGAGGTACCGTCACGGCGCAAAAGTGCCTGATTGCGGTCAATGCCTATGGCGGTACGCTCGAACCCATAAGTGCCGCGCACATCATGCCGATCGGTTCCTTCATCGGCGCGACCGTGCCCTTGGGGCTGGATTCGAACGTGCTGCCGGGCGGAGAATCGGTCGACGATTCCCGTTTCGTGGTGCGCTATTTTCGCAAATCCAGGGATGGCCGCTTGCTGTTCGGCGGGCGCGAGGTCTATGGCGTCAACGATCCGAAGGATATTCATATCCACATTCGCCGGCAGATCGCGGAACTCTATCCTGACCTCAGGGATGTCGAGATAACCCATGGCTGGGGCGGCTATGTCGGCATCACGGTGCCGAGAAAGCCGTTCGTGCGCGAGGTGATGCCGAACGTGATCTCGGCCGGCGGCTATTCCGGCCATGGCGTCATGCTGTCCAACTTCTTCGGCAAACTCTATGCTGAAACCGTCACCGGCAACCGCGATCGGCTGAAGCTGATCGAGGACTTGAAAATCCCGCCATTTCCGGGCGGCCGCCGGTTCCGTGCGCCGTTGCTTTTCCTTGCACTCAACTGGTTCGCGCTGCGGGACAGGATCTGATGCATCTCGCCCGAACTGGGCTCGGCCAGGGAACGACATGGCCTCAAGACAAAGAGCCAGGGCCGCTCGCATAAATCCGTTTCGATGCAAAACTGGCTTAGATCGGATCGGATAGCTGTTCCCCCGGGCGATCACGATCTAATGTAATATTGTAATATCCATGTAATATTTATTGCCCGGGCGACGCATTGCGCAATTGCCGGCAAAGGCGCAGAATCCTTGGTACTGGCGTACTGATGCCACAATCGCGGGCGAAAGGTCCGCATCTGGGCGATTGTTCGGGGATTGTTGCGGGTCGACCCGCGTTTTTGGGACCGATGCTGATCGAACGCATGACTTGCGAAATTTGATCGAAAGAACACCGGCCCGCTTATGGAGGTGGCAAGAGTGAGAGAGCCCTTCAGTTTCGGTGCTCCGGAACGTCGGCGCTTTGCCATGCAGTTCGGCTATGACATGCGTCCGTCATTCTGGCAGGGCGTCCGCTCGAATTCGCACCTGGTCATCGCCGCGATCGGCACCGCCGCCCTGCTTGGCGTTGCCGCGATGGCGCTCTGGCTGGCTTTGCCGGCGAGCGACAAGCAGGCGTCCGCCAGCTCCGAGCAGAGCATTCCGACGATTCCGGTGAAGACGACGAAAATTTCCCCCGCGGGGACCACGGTGACGGCGGCTGCCGTGACACCGTTGGCGGAGCGCAAATCCAGCCAGGTCTCACCGACACCAACCGTTGCCCCAGCCGCCATCCCGGCACTCGCCGCCAATGATCCTCGCTGGAGCGGCTCGCAGGCGAAAGCCGTCCCGGCGTCGCCCGGCCAGGAAACCAGCCAGCCGAAGCAGGCTCCGGACCAGCCGGCGACCGCGGCCGCATTCGCACAACCCTCGGCAAACAGCGATGCCGCCTCCGAACTTGCAAAAGTTGCCGCCCCCCAGGCAGCGCCGGGTGGCAGCAAACCCGATGGCGCTCAGACCGCTGCGATCCCGGCTGTACAGCCGCAAGCGCCGCAGCAAAAACCGGCAAACGCACAAGGCGACGATGGCACCGTCAAAGCGAAGCCGCGAAAGGTGGCGGCGGCAGGCAGCGGCCGCATTCTTCGGGCCGTGACCATGCGCAGCGCTCCCAAGAAGGGAGCCGCCCCCATCGGTACGGTGCCCGCCCGGACTTCCGTTCAGTTGATGGGCTGCAAGCAGTGGTGCGAGATCGTCTACAATGGCAAGCGCGGCTGGGTCTACAAGAGCTACATCAAGCCCGGCGCGTGAGAGCATAGCAGCAAAAGCCCGCGATTTGCCTTGCTCTTCGAGAGCCCAAAGGTTTCGATGGCGTCGCGCGACGCCTCAATCATCGCGAATTTTTCCAGCCGATCGATACTGAGTTCACCGGCCGAAGAAGCGCCGGAACCGTTGCAGGCGGCGCTTCGACTTGCTTTGCCTTACAAACTCTCGATGTTGGTCGAAGGGCACTTCATAGAGGCCGCACTGCTGGCATCCCTCGGTTTTGCCGCATACCGGAACCCAGCACTGGACGTCGTGAGTCCAGGCGAGCGGGATACGCTCCAAATGAAGATTGGAAGAACTCTTCAAGAGGATCAATTCGCCGGGCACCGCTGTCCGCCTGATATGATCGGAGACCTCTTTCGGCGTGCGCAATTCGACGAAGCGGCCACTGTCGCGATCGCTCTGGCTGGCCTTCGAGCGATGGGCATGCTCGCCGACATAGATCACCTGGTTCGAGATCTCACGCGCGCTTTTATAGGCGCGAGCGTATTTTGCGTCCGAGTCGGTAAAGTCCGACAGCTGGCCAAGCACGATCCGCTTTTCACCAAGGGTTGATTTTGCCAGCATATCCAAGGCAAGAGGCAGCGAATGCCAGGGCGCCTTGACGGAATCCACGATGAAGTGCGGCCCGCCTTCGACGATGACAAGCTGGCACCGGTTTGCCACGGGATCAAACGTTTCGATCCTGCGCTCGACTGTCTGCGAAGGCACTCCAAGCTCGAGGGCGGTGGCCGCAGCTGCCGCAGTCGGCAGCCAGAAATGCTCGCCCGGGAATGGGGTTTTGAGATCGAGCGTACCGCCACGCCAGTGTAACTTGAAACCGAGCATGCGGGGATAGCTGGCACTGACCCCGGTGACGCGGTAGTCAGCCGCTTCCGACTCGCCGAATGTGACGAAGCGTTGCGCTGTTCCGGATGCCATGGCCAGCACGTGGGGATCATCGGCGTTGAGCACGGCGAAGCCGCCCGGCTCCAGTGCCTCGACGAGTGCGCCTTTTTCGCGAGCGACGGTCTCTAGGGTTCTGAAACTGGAGACATGCTCAAGCCGGACCATTGTCACGACAGCCACATGCGGCCGCAACATTTCTGCCTTGGGCCTGATGGAATTGATTCCCGACGCCGATACCTCGACGACCACATAATTCACATCCGCGGGCCGCCGCGACAGCATTCTCGACAGCATCTCCAGCGAATGGAAAAGAAGCTGCACGTGGACCGAACCATGGCCGGCCAATATGTGGCCAAGCAGCGCCGTGACGGTCGATTTGCCCGAGCTGCCGGTGACGCCTATGAAGGTCGCCCTGCTTTTCGAGCGCGCGCGCCTTGCCTGGTAAGCCCTCAGGCGTTGCCTAAGGGTTTGGCGAACTTTCCGCAGTTTCCCACTCATCGCGCCGCCGGATGTCTCGAGCCTTCGCAGCTTATGCCTTCTCGCGAATGGCCAAGTCAAACCGCGGCCATCCGTAGCGCGGGGCAGGTCAGATACAGCGTCCGCCGTCTACTTCCAGCGCCACACCGGTGATGAAGGCGGCTTCGTCGGAGGCTAACCAGAGTGCGGCATTGGCGATGTCGAGTGGCGTCGACAGCCGCCCGAGCGGGATCGAGGCACGAAACTGATCGCGCATCTCGGGCGTGTCGACGCCCATGAATTTCTCCAGCATGCCGGTCTCGCCGGCCACCGGGCAAAGGCAGTTGACGCGGATGTTCTTCGGCGCGAGTTCCACTGCCATCGATTTGGTGGCGGTGATCGCCCAGCCCTTCGAGGCATTGTACCAGGTGAGGCCAGGCCGGGGCCGCAGGCCAGCAGTGGATGCCGTGGTGAGGATGACGCCGCCGCCCTGCCGCTCCATGATCGGCACGACGGCAAGGGCGGCGTGATAGATCGCCTTCATATTGACGGCAGTGATCAAGTCGAAGGTTTCCTCGTCGACCTTGAGCATGTCGCCATTGCGATGGGTGAATCCGGCATTGTTGACCATGATGTCGATGCGGCCGAAGGCGCTTTTCGCGGCATAGACCATCTCGTCGAATTCGGAGCGCAACGAAACATCGGTCTGCGTCCAGATCGCCGCGTCGCCGATCTCGCCGGCGACGCGTTGCGCGCCCTTGGCGTTGAGATCGGCCACGACCACCCTGGCACCCTCTTGCGCGAAGCGCTTGGCCATGCCTTCGCCAAAACCCGACGCCGCGCCGGTGATAACGGCCACCTTGTTCTCCAGACGCATATGCTTACCGCTCCTTGGCTTGATCACGCGCTTATACGAAAGAGCTGGCGGCGCAGGTCGACCCCGCGACGGATGCAGCGCTGATTTCTCCCTTAGCTTTCGTCACATTCACGTTCTATGCTGCAGGTGCGAAAGCTTCCGGAGTCTTCGTTCATCGACAAGCCTCCAGGTGGCCTCAGTGTCAAGCGCACATGTGGACCGAAGCAATTTCCAGCGATTGGTCCTCGATGTGACACCATGGCACTGGAAAATTTAAATCGATTAGAATATATCAGCCGCGTACTCGCGACCGGCGTCAGAGCGGACAGACCATGACCAGCCAGATCATCCCCGTCGACCCTTTCGACTTCATCATTTTCGGCGGCACCGGCGACCTGTCGGAACGCAAGCTTCTGCCGTCGCTCTACTACCGCCAGCGCGACCACCAATTCTCCGAGCCGACGCGCATCATCGGCACGTCGCGCTCGAAAATGAGCGATGAGGAATTCCAGGCCTTCGCCAAGCAGGCGATTTCGGACCATGTCAAACCGGCCGACATCGATGCCAAGGAGCTGAAGACCTTTCTCGCGCGGCTTTCCTACGTCTCGGCCGATGCGACGAGCGGCGCGGGTTTCGACAAGCTCAAGAAGGCGATCGGCGAGAGCGACAGCATCCGCGCCTTCTATCTGGCCGTGGCGCCGGCGCTGTTCGGCGACATCTCGCATAAGCTCAAGGAGCACAATCTGATCACGCCGAATTCGCGCATCGTGCTTGAGAAGCCGATCGGCCGCGACCTGGCCTCGGCGCAGGCGCTCAACGATCTCGTCGGCGACGATTTCCACGAAAGCCAGATTTTCCGCATCGACCACTATCTCGGCAAGGAGACGGTGCAGAACCTGATGGCGCTGCGTTTTGCCAACGCGCTTTACGAACCGCTGTGGAACTCTGCCCATATCGACCACGTGCAGATCACCGTCGCCGAGACCGTGGGGCTCGAGGACCGCGTCACCTACTACGACAAGGCCGGCGCGCTGCGTGACATGGTGCAGAACCACATGCTGCAGCTGCTTTGCCTGGTTGCCATGGAAGCGCCGTCGTCGATGGACGCCGATGCCGTGCGTGACGAGAAGCTGAAAGTGCTGCGGGCGCTGAAGCGCATCAACGGCAATGAGGCGCCCAAGCACACGGTGCGCGGCCAGTACCGCGCCGGCGCCTCCGCCGGCGGGCCGGTGAAGGGCTATGTCGAGGAGCTCGGCAAGGACAGCAACACCGAGACCTTCGTCGCCATCAAGGCCGAGATCGGCACCTGGCGTTGGGCGGGCGTCCCTTTCTATCTCAGGACCGGCAAGCGGCTGGCGACCCGGGTTTCGGAAATCGTCATCGAATTCAAGCCGATCCCGCATTCGATCTTCGGCGACAGCGGCGCCGGACCGATCTTCGCCAACCAGCTCGTCATCCGGCTGCAGCCGGACGAAGGCGTCAAGCAGTTCATCATGATCAAGGATCCGGGTCCGGGCGGCATGCGGCTGCGCCAGATTTCGCTCGACATGAGTTTCGCGCAGTCTTTCGACGGCCGTGCTCCCGATGCCTATGAACGGCTGATCATGGATGTGATCCGCGGCAACCAGACCCTGTTTATGCGCCGCGACGAGGTCGAGGCCGCCTGGAAATGGATCGACCCGATCCAGAATGCCTGGGAAGGCGCCAAGCAGGAAGCACAGGGCTATACGGCAGGCACATGGGGGCCATCGGCCTCGATAGCGCTGATCGAACGTGACGGGCGGACATGGCACGAGAGCAATTGAACGGCGCCAGCTACGGCTGGAACGCGTTTCCCGACCGTCCGCAACTGGCCGCCGCACTGGCCGGCCGCGTTGCCGACCGGCTGTCCAAGGCGATCGCGGAGCGCGGCACGGCGTTGCTGGCTGTCTCCGGCGGCACGACACCGGCAAAGTTCTTCGCCGCGCTATCGGCGGTGCCGATCGCCTGGGACAAGGTGATCGTGACGCTGGTCGACGAACGTTTCGTGCCGGCGTCCTCGCCGCGTTCCAACGCAGGGCTGGTTGCCGCAAACCTGTTGCAGAATGCGGCCAAGGCGGCGCGCTTCGTGCCGCTCTATCACGAGGCGGAGAGCATCGAGGACGCGGCAGAGGCCGACAGCGGCGCGCTGCGGGCGCTGCCCTGGCCGCTTGACGTGGTTCTCCTGGGGATGGGCGGCGACGGACATACCGCCTCCTTCTTCCCCGACGCCGGCAATCTTGCGGAATTGCTCGATCCTTCCTCGTCGAGGATCGTTCTGCCCGTGCACGCGGCAAGCGGCGGAGAGCCGCGGCTGACGCTTTCCATGGCGCGGATCATCTCCGCCGGGTTCATCGCGCTTCAGATCGAAGGCGAGGACAAGCGCACCGCGTTCGACGGCGCGATGGGTCCCGGCGCGGCGAAGCCCATCCGCAAGGTGCTCGATGCGGCGCCGATACCGGTAGAGGTGTTCTGGGCACCCTGATTTCAACGTGACCGCCCCGATGGCGCTGGGAGGACGCCTGCCGGGTTTGAAAGGACGGACCATGACCGCAAGACGCGACATCGAAGCCATCACGGAGCGCATCCGCCAACGCTCGAAGGCAGGCCGGGAGGCCTATCTCGGCCGCATCGCCGGCGCGTCGAACCAGACCGCCAACCGGGCGGTGCTGTCCTGCGGCAATCTCGCCCATGGATTTGCGGTGTGCAGCCCGTCGGAAAAGCTGGCGCTCGGCGCCGACAAGGTGCCCAATCTCGGCATCATCACTTCCTACAACGACATGCTGTCGGCGCATCAGCCCTTTGAAACCTACCCATCCCTGATCAAGGAGGCCGCGCGCGAGGCGGGCGGCATCGCCCAGGTTGCCGGAGGCGTACCGGCAATGTGCGATGGCGTGACGCAAGGCCAGCCCGGCATGGAGCTGTCGCTGTTTTCGCGCGACGTGATCGCCATGGCGGCGGCAATCGGCCTGTCGCATAACATGTTCGACGCCGCCGTCTATCTCGGCGTCTGCGACAAGATCGTGCCGGGACTGGTGATCGCGGCCCTGACCTTCGGCCATCTGCCGGCGGTGTTCATTCCGGCCGGCCCGATGACGACCGGCCTGCCCAACGACGAGAAGGCCAAGGTCCGCCAGCTCTATGCCGAGGGCAAGGCGGGACGCGCCGAACTGTTGGAGGCCGAGTCCAAATCCTACCATGGGCCGGGCACCTGCACCTTCTACGGCACGGCCAATTCCAACCAGATGCTGATGGAGATCATGGGCCTGCACATGCCGGGCGCCTCCTTCGTCAACCCCGGCACGCCGCTGCGCGATGCCTTGACCCGCGAGGCGACGAAGCGGGCGCTGGCGATCACCGCGCTCGCCAATGCCTATACGCCGGTCGGTCGCATGATCGACGAGCGTTCGATCGTCAACGGCGTCGTCGGCCTGCACGCCACCGGCGGGTCCACCAACCACACCATCCATCTGATCGCCATGGCCGCCGCCGCCGGCATCGCGCTGACCTGGCAGGATATTTCCGATCTCTCGGAAGCGGTGCCGCTGCTGGCGCGCGTCTATCCGAACGGGCTTGCCGATGTGAACCATTTCCATGCCGCCGGCGGCCTCGGCTTCCTGATCCGCGAACTGCTCGACGAAGGCGTCCTGCATGAGGACGTGCAGACGATCTGGGGCGAAGGCCTGCGGCCTTACGCCGTCGAAGCAAAGCTCGGCGCCGATGGCAGCGTGGTGCGCGAGGCCTCGCCGCGCGCCAGCGGCGATGAAAAGGTGCTGGCGCCGTTCGACAAGGCGTTCCAGCCGACCGGCGGCCTCAAGGTGCTGGCGGGCAATCTCGGTCACGCCGTTATCAAGACCTCCGCCGTCAAGCCGGAGCGGCGCGTCATCGAGGCGCCGGCCAAGGTGTTCGACAGCCAGCAGGGGTTGAACGACGCGTTCAAGGCGGGCACGCTGACCGGCGACTTCATCGCCGTCATCCGCTTCCAGGGACCGAAGGCCAACGGCATGCCGGAACTGCACAAGCTGACCACCGTGCTCGGCATCCTGCAGGATCGCGGCCAGCGCGTGGCCCTGGTCACGGATGGGCGCATGTCGGGTGCTTCCGGCAAGGTGCCGGCGGCAATCCATGTGACGCCGGAAGCGGTCGAAGAAGGCCCGATCGCGCGCATCCATGACGGCGACATCATCCGCCTCGATGCCGATGCCGGCACGCTGGAGGTGCTGGTACCGGGAACCGAATTCGCCCTGCGCCGCACCGCCGAGGCCGATCTCATCGGCAACGAGTTCGGCTTCGGCCGCGAGCTGTTCGCGGGATTGCGGCAGCTGGTGGGCCGCGCCGATCACGGTGCCAGCGCCTTCGGGACCGCGTGAGCTTGCCGACTCCCACATGGAAAAGGGCGGTGAAGAACCGCCCTTTTTGGCTTCTTTCTCAACCCGACGTTACTCGACCTTGAGCTCGGTTCGCTCGCCGGCTTTCATCGTGAAGGGCGTTTCCTTGTCGGCCTTGTCGGTGGTGAAGTTGGTAACGAGCACGTAGTCGCCCGCCGCCAGCGTGGTCTGCATCTTCTCCCCATAGGCGTAGGTCACCTGCTTGCGCTCGCCCTGGATGTTCTTCTTGGCCTCATAGATCTTGAAGCCATCCGCGCCTGGCGCGTCGACGGCCAGGACGCCCGCGTTCAGGGTCACGTTGACGTCGGTCATCTGGCCGACCGTCACGCTGAAGGGCTGTTCGGTGGACACGGCCTGCACGTCGACGCCCATCACATAGTCGCCGGGCGGCAGGTCGAACTGGCTGTCGGCGCCATAGGCGTAGGTCACCTGATCGCGGGTGCCGTCGAGCTTCTTGGCCGCCTTGTAGACCTTCCAGGACACGTCCGTTTCGGCTTTCTCGCCGCCCTGGGTATAAAACGCGTTGGCCTTGGCCTTGCCGACGCCGACGACGATGTCCTTGTCGACGACCTGACCGGCGACAAGCTGCAGCGTCTCGCTCGCCTCGCCGGCGCCCAGCTTCACGGTGATCTTGGTCTCACCCGCCGGGACGACGTATTTGACCTCGCCATAGTTTGAATCCGATGTGCCGCCGGGATAGGCGATGCTGATCTGTGCATTGCGGTCGACATCGGCCCCAGGCGCCGGCCGCGCATGGATGGAGATCTGCGCGGCGTTCAGGTTGAGCGCCAGCTCAGTTGCCTTGTCGGCTGTCAGCGAGACCTTCTGCTCGGCCTTGGCGGCGCCGCTCGAGGCGACGACGATGTAGTTGCCGGCAGCAAGATGGAACTTGACCACGTTATAGCCGGAATCGACGTGGTCGCCGCTGGCCCCCTTGGCATCATCCTTGAAGACTTCGTAGTAGACATCGATCTTCGGCACCTCGCCGCCCTCTTTCAGGAACGCCTGCGGGATGAGGTTGTAGTCGACCTCGGCTGCTTTCGGTTCCGGAGCCGGTGCTGGTTCGGGAACCGGGGCCGGCGCAGGGGCTGGTGCCGGCGCGGCGACGGTTTCGACCAGCGCTTCCTGAAGCGCCTTTTCGTCCGAGGCCTGGATGTACTTGCCGCCGGTGTTTTCAGCCAGGCACGCGATCTGCTTGCCTTCATCGGCGGTCAGGCCGAAGCCGACGACGTCGGCCGTGAAGTCGACGCCGGACGCCTTGAGCTCCTTGCCGAGCGCACAGGGATCGCCGCCACAGGTCTCGAGCCCGTCGGTGATGAGGACGACCGTCGCCTTGTCCTCGGTGTATTTCAGCGCCTCGGCGGCCTGCTTGACGGCTGCCGTCAGCGGCGTCTTGCCGAGGAATTTCAAACTGTCGGCGGCGTCCGTAATGGCGCTTGCCGAACCCGCCTGTGGCGGCACGATGAGCTGGATGTCGTCGCAGCTGCCTTTTTCGCGATGGCCATAGGCCATGAAGCCGATCTCGTCGTCGGCGGGAACCGATTGAAGCACGGTCCGCAGCGATTCACGGGCGATTTCGAGCTTGGGCTTGCCGTCGATCTGCGCCCACATCGAGCCGGAGGCATCGAGAATGATGATGACCTTGTTCGCGGCGAAGCCGGCCGCCGTCATGAAAAACAGGAGGATCGCCGCAGCGACGCCCCGCGCAAGTACCGCCATCGAAATCTCCTGAGTTAGCCCCCGCATTCGCAGTGGCGAGGCTATTTGACGCCGCTGCGGTAGACAAGCCCGCCATGCCGCAATATCGCTCAGGCGCCGGGCAGCGGGGCCGGCCTGAAACCCTCGTGCTCGACAATGGCGCGATAGCGGGCGTCGGTCCTGAGCCCCTTGAAGGGAGGCTCGATGCGGATGCCCAGCATGTCGTCCTCCTTGCGCCGCAGAGCCTCCTGGAGGTAGCTGATCGCCTCGTCGTCGCGTCCCAGCATCGCCGCCGTGCCGGCCACCTTGTAGGCAGGCTCCAGGTTGTTTTCGTACTGGCGTTTCTGCTCGGCGTACATGGCCGACAGCAGGCCTGCGCCACCCGCTTCGCGCAAACCTTTCGCGGCCGCGTCGGCAATGGCCAGGCGCGCACCGTTGCTGGCAATCTCGGCTGCGCGCCGGTATTCGCGCAGGAAATCGGTGAACCGGCCCTGGTCGAGATAGATGGTGGCGAGATATTCCGGCGGAGAGCGCAGGTTCGGCTCGGCCTTGGCCAGTTGCTGGAGGATCATGACGGCGTCGTCGACGCGCCCGGCATAGAACAGGATAAGCGCCTTGTTGGCGACGATGGCGCGTGATTCCGGGTTCAGTTCCTGCGCCCTTGTGATCTCGCTCAGCGGCGTCGCCGTCTCGCCCGACACCAGCAAGGTCAAGGCATACCAGTGATGGGTCTGCGCGGCATCGGGATCGAGGCGGATGGCCTGTTCGAACAGCTCCCTGGATTTCGGGAAATCCTTCGTCCAGTAGAAGGTGGTGAAGGCAAGGGCGGCATAGGCGCCGGCATTGTCGGGATCGAGCGCTATCGCCCGTCCGGCGGCGGCGAGCGCGCGCGGATAGGCCTCGTTCGAAGGCATCAGCGTGAACTGGCTGACCGTGTTGTAGGCCTCGGCCAGCTTGACATAGGCGTCGGCATAATTCGGGTCGAGCGTCGTCGCCTCGGTCAAAAGCTGGATGGCGTGGGTGAGGCCATCGGCCTGCCGGGTGCCGAGATGATAGACGGCGTCGAGATAGAGGTTCTGGACCCGGGATTGGGGATGATAAACGATGCGTGCCGGCGGCGCGGCGGCATCGCGAGCCACGACGGCGCCGGCAAAGGCAGCCAGCACCATGGCGATCGCACCGAGGCCCAATACCGTTCGCCAATGCGGTCCCGTCGTTCCCTTCAGAACGGCAGCGGCAGGCGCTTCGGGCACAACCGGCTTTGCCGCGATCGGCTCTTCCGCTAGCGCGGCCGTTTCGTCCTGTTGCGGGGGTTCATCGCCGCGCAACCAGGCCTCGAGCTCGTCCGTATAGGCAAAAACCAGGCTTCTGGCGCCGCCGGAAATGCGATGCACGGGCAGTCCGCGCTGTTGCTCCCAGCGCCGCACCGTGCGCTCGTCACGTCCGAAAAACCCGGCGATTTCCTTCCAGTCGCGAAGGCGACGGTCGCGTTTGTTTGCCAAGGCCTGTCCCACTTGTCCCTTAACGCCCGTATCTGCCCGCATTCGCCTGATGCCTCCAACATCAGGCCGGGCTAGCATCGCCATCGACATCGATGCTCGAAACCAACCGACGGTCCATTCCGGCGGGCAGCATTGCTTGGCCGGTCGCGGTTTTTCAACCCAGCGAAAAAGTGGGGTAGCCAAGGCTGCTTACAAGCCCGCTCAGTAGGTGGTGCGGCGCTCTTCCGAGGGCGGTCGGCCAAATTGCAGCCGATAGCTCTGGGCAAAATAGGAATGCGAGGTGAAGCCGGTCGCGATCGCCACGTCGAGGATCGGCATATTGGTCTGGCGCAGCAATTCACGCGCCCGCTCCAGCCGCAGGCGCATATAGTAGCGGCCGGGCGTGACGTTGAGATGCCGCAGGAACAGGCGCTCCACCTGGCGCACCGAAAGGCCCGCCGACTTGGCAAGCTGTACCGCCGACAGCGGCTCGTCGAGATGGTCGGCCATCAGTTCGACGATGCGCCTGAGCTTCTCCGACTTGCCGGTCAGGTCGCGTTCCGGTCCGACTCGCTGGCGGTCGCCGGCCGAACGGATGCGCTCGTGCTGGAACTGATTGGCGACGCCGTTGGCGAGGTTGGAACCGAAATCGCCGCGCACGATCTCCAGCATCAGGTCGATCGAGGTCGTGCCGCCAGCGCAGGTGTAGCGCTTGCGGTCGATCTCGAAGACGTTGCCGGTGCAGTTGATATCGGGAAAGCGCTCGACGAAACCGGCACGGTTTTCCCAATGGATGGTGCAGCGATAGCCGTCGAGCTGGCCGGCCTCGGCCAGCAGGTAGGATCCGACCGACAGCGCGCCGAGCGCGTTGCCGCGCCGGCCCCAGCTGCGCAAGGCCGCCAGCACCTTGCTCTTGCCGGGAAATTCCGTGGTCAGGCCGACCGAAACGAAGAGGATATCGACCGGCGGCAAGTCGGCCACCGCATAGTCGATCTTGAGCGGCAGGCCGTTGGACGCCATCACCGGGTCGCCGTCGGCCGACACCGTGGTCCAGCCATAGAAATCGCGGCCAAGCAGACGGTTCGCCGACCGGAACGTGTCGATCGCGGCGGCCAGCGAGAACATGGAGAACTTGTCGACGAGCAGGAAGGCGAACTGCCGGCCGCCTTGAACGGGATCACTCGTGACCGGCCGTTCCGGGGAAATGATGGGGTTCGGCAAGGCTGCGGCTTTCAGGGTCAACCCGGGCTCAGAAGGAGGGCCGCTTCAATCCGGCGGCAAGGTAGGCCGACGCTAACGTATTGGCCATCAACATGGCAATGGTCATCGGCCCGACACCGCCGGGCACCGGCGTGATGGCGCCCGCGGCCCTGGCCGCTTCGGCATAGGCGACATCGCCAACGAGACGCGACTTGCCCTCGCCCTTCTCGGGCGCGGGAATGCGGTTGATGCCGACATCGATGACCGTGGCGCCAGGCTTTACCCAATCGCCCTTGATCATCTCCGGCCTGCCGACGGCGGCGACCAGGATGTCGGCCGTGCGGGCAAGCGCCGGCAGGTCCTTGGTGCGGCTGTGGGCGATGGTGACGGTGCAATTGGCGGCAAGCAACAGATTGGCCATCGGCTTGCCGACGATGTTTGAGCGGCCGACGACGACAGCGTTGAGACCGGAAAGATCCTTGCCGCGCACGCGCTCGATCAGCAGCATGGAGCCGGCGGGCGTGCAGGGAACGAAGGCCGTGTCGAGTTCACCGGTGCCAAGCTTGCCGACATTGATGAAATGGAACCCGTCGACATCCTTCTGCGGCGCGATCGCCTGGATGATCTCGCCGGCATCGATATGGGCGGGCAGAGGGAGCTGGACCAGGATGCCGTTGATTTCAGGATCGGCATTGAGATCGCCGATGATCTTGAGCAGCGCCTCCTGCGAGGTTTGGGCCGGCAGCGTGTGCTGCAGCGAATGAAAGCCGCATTCCTTGGCGGTGCGGGATTTGGAGGCGACATAGACCTGGCTGGCCGGATCCTCCCCGACGATGACCACGGCCAAGCCCGGCTTGGCCTTGCCCTTGGCGACCAGCTCGGCGGTCAGCGCCTTGACCGTCCGCACCACGTCTTCGGCAACGCTCTTTCCGTCAATCACTTCGGCCATGAACCATCCTCAACACCGTTTTGCCCAGCGCCGCTTTCGAGAACACAATAGAGCGGCGCCGGCAATCTGCAGCGCGGCATTGTGCCGAAAATTCACGCCCGCAATCCCGTCAAAGCGCCGTCCCATGCCGTTTACGCGAAACCGGTACGGTTTTGTTCGGCCTGCGCAGCCTATCTCGTGGCTCAGAAGTAACGGCGACGGGTGCGGCTCTCGGTGAGCTCGCGAACCGCTTCGCGGAATTCGCGCAGGCTGGCGCGAATCTCGTCGACCGACGATTGTTCGCCCCCCTGCTCGGCCGGGATCGGCCCCGAATGCGGGGTGGCTGGAGGCTGCGCCGGGGCGGGCGGCGGCGGATACGGCATCTGCGCCGCATAGGGTGCCGCCGGAGCTTGCGCGTAGGGATAGCCCGCCTGCGACCAAGATTGCGCCTGCGGATAGCCCGGCTGCGCGTAGGGAGAGGTCGGCTGGGGTGGAGCTGTATACAGTGCCTGCGGCATCAGGGGCGAGCGCGACGGCGAGCCTGTCTGCCGTCCGTACCCTGCATCGGAGCCATGCTGGAAAGGCTGCGAATAATCCGGGCCGGCCGGCTGCCGAGACCCGAACCCGGACTCCGCGGCACCTGGGAATATCGGAGCGTTGGCCAACTGTCCGCCGTCGCCAAAGGCAGGAAAGCCGAACGCGCCGGAAAGCTCGTCGTCGGCTTCGTCCAACGGCTTGCGGGACATGGCCCTGCGCAGTCTCGCCATGAGTGCGCCGATCCTGCCCGGACCTTCGGCAAGCGCTGGCTCTGCCTGTGTGGCCGGCGGCGGCGATGGCGGCGGCGGCACGGGCTCCACCAGCATCGGTGGCGGGGGCGGTGGGTCGGCCCGGAATGCCTGCTGCAGAGACGCCCGGCGTTCGTCGACGCCGTGTTCATCCGCCTCGCGTTCACTTGGCTTGCGCCCGCGGCGTGACCGCGAAGTTGCCGTCTCGCGCAGGCTGTCATAGGTCCCGCGCAGGGCGCCGAGGCCGACGCCGGCGGCAAGGCCAAGCAGCAGGCCGGCTAGCGCCACCAGGGCCCGCGACGGTCCATTTGGCTCAAGCGGAGCCTGGGCGGGAGTGATCACATTGATGTTGGTCGTGTTGATGCCGGTCTGCTCGCCGGTCTCCTTGGCGCGCAGAAGATATTGCTCGTAGACGGAACGCTTGGCGGCGGCCTCACGCTCCAGTTCGCGCAGCGCAACCAGGTCGCTGTTGACGTCGCCGCTTTGGACCTTGGCCTGGGCCAGCCGGGAAGCGAGATCCTGTTCGAGCTGGACCGCGCGTTTCAGGTCGACCTGCAGCGAAGAGGCGATGCGGCGCAATTCCGCGGCGATGCGCTCGCGCGCGCCGGCGATCTGGGCGTCGAGCGCCTGGAGTTCGGGGTGACGCGGCCCCAGCCGAACCGCGGCGCGATCGGCCTCCTGCTTCAGCGTCGCATATTGGGAGCGCAGATCGCTCATGGTGTTGGAGTTGATCTCTTCCGGCAGGGTGCCGGTCAGGACGGAATTGACGTCCAGCGAACGCGCCGACGCCGCCCGTGCGTTGAGTTCCAGCGTGCGGGCGCGGGCGACGGAGAGCTGCTCGTTGAGCTTCAGCATCTGATCATCGCTGATCAGGTGGCCTTGCGCGTCGATGAGGCCATGAGTGGCCCTGAAGTCCTCGACCTTGCGCTCGGCCGCTTCGACACCCTTGCGCAGATCATCTAGCTTGGAGGTCAATTCGGTCGTGGCGCGTCCGGCCATGTCGGACTGGTATTTGGCGGCCTCCTGCTGGAAAACGGTCCTCGTCGTGTTGGCGATAAGGGCCGACTTCTCGCCATTCTGGGTCACGGCGCTGACGGAGATGACGAAGGTCTTGCCGGTGCGCTCGACCGACAGGCTCTTGGCCAGATTGCCGACGGCCAGCGCCTGGCGGCGAACCTCGTCGACACCGCCCGGACCATCATTGCGCGACAGGACCGAGCGGACGAGCGACATCACGCCGAGGCCGCCAGAGCCCTGGCCGTTGAACTCCGGATCGTTGACGAGGTTGAGGTTCTTGACGACCTGATCGAGAACGGTGCCCGACGTCAGCATCTTGATCCGGGTCTCGACAACGGCCAAAGCGGCATCGGGCTGCCCTACCGGCTGGGTAAGATCGCGGTCGGAGAGCTTCAGGTCGCCGGGTTCGATGATCAGTTCGGTCGTGGCCTCGTATTTTTTCGGCATCGACAGCGCGATGGCAATGCCGAGCCCGGCGCCCAGTATCGTGGTTGCAACGATCAGCATCTTCGACCTGGCAACGCCGCGAACGACCAGCATGGGGTCGATCAGCGGCTTCCATTGCTGACTGTCCGCGTCGCCATTGGCCGATGTATCGGCTCCACTCGTGGCGCGGGGCGCGACTGCATCATTTACGCGACCGGCGCCTGAGGGTTCTTCGGGTGCGAGCCTCGCGCGCGGCATGTCTTCTGGCAAATCGGCTTCTGGCAAATCGGCAGTGCCGGCTTCGCGCCGTGGACGCCAGGCGTCGCCGGATTCAAATGGATGTTCGTCATCAGGGGGGAACCGTTCGGCGTCAAAGGCGGCGGATCGCGGCGGGCCAGCCTTCGTCTCGCGCCGGGAACGGGCCAGGCGATGGCGCGTGGCGGCATCCTCGCGCCATGCGGAATCCGCGCGGTCGCCGATCGACACCAGCGACGCGTCATCATCACCACGGACAGCCTGGCCGAGCGCCAGCAAGGAGCGCTCGCGCTTCCAGTCCTCACGGTTTTCCCTGTCGACCATTGTCGTGGAGCTTTACTCTGGGCCGCTTGGCAGCGGCGGTCGGCCATTCGTTAAGCCACGCTAAACAGGCATAGGAAACAAAAGGTTAATTTCCGTGGGACGACAATAGGAATTCACGCCATGGTTGCAAGAATTTTCAATACACCAAAAAGCTTCCGAACGGCACGTTAAGCTTTCCAGCCTATGCGTCTTGCTGACGTATGACTGAGGCCAGCGACATACCGCAAAGGCGGACCTTCGCGCGGATCGGCACCTTCATGGCCGAACGGCGAGGGCTGGTGCGCGACTATTTTTCGGCAATCAGCGGCGCCGGCGGGCGGCTGGTGTTTTCGCTCGCCTATTTCATCGCGCTCGCCAATACGCTCTCGATCGCCGAATTCGGCATGTTCGCCACCGCCTCGGCGGCCGGCGTGATGCTGTCGCGCATCCTCGCCTTCGGCTTCATTTCGGCGCTCTACCGCACCGCCACCATCCGGCCCAACCTGATCGGCACCTTCACCGCCGGCTTCCTGGTGCTCGGCGTTGCCTCGCTGCCGCTTTTGGCCGCCGCCTCGTTCGGCGTCTACTTGATCTTCTTCGCCGGCACCGTGCCGCTGTCGGTATTCACGGCGATCGTCTTTGCCGAGGCACTGCTGTGGCGGCCGGTGGAAGTGGCGCTGATCGTCAACAACGGGCTGGGCAAATTCGGCCGCGCCGCCGTACTGGCGATCCTGGCGACCGCATTGCGGGCGGTCGGCGCGGTGTTGTTCATGTTCTCGGCACAGCACAGCATCTGGGCGTGGTCGTGGTTCTATATCGGCGCAAACGCCGCATCGCTGCTGCTGGCTTTCGGCTGGTTCTATCCGCGCCAGCGGCTGCGGCTGCGCGTCGAGCTCTATTTACGGCGGCTCGCCGATTCCATCTATGTGGCCGGCGCGGAGGTGCTGTTCTACCTGCAGATGGAGTTCGACAAGCTGCTGGTGCTGGCGATCGGCGGGCCGCATCTGGCCGGCATCTATGCCATCATCATGCGGCTGGTCGATCTGACCGCGATCCCGATCCGCACCTTCTCGATGATGCTGGTCCAGCGCATGATGCGCGCGCCCGAACTGCTGTCGCGCCTCGCGGTCAAGAGCGGCATCGAAGGCGGAGTGTTCCTCGTTTCAACACTGGCGCTGCTGACGCTCGGCATCGTGCTGCATTTCTTCCCCAACGCGCTCGGCAGGAATGTCTCCGAGGCCGCCCCTTTGGTGGCGCTGGCGATCTGCGTGCCTGGATTGCGCAACCTGGTCGAATACCAGGCCGAACTTCTGTTCGCGCGCGGCCAGACGCTGGTGCGAGCGCTCAATCTCGGCCTGCTTGCCGCCCTCAAGGCGCTGCTGCTGACCTATGTGCTGACCACCATTTCCGACACGTCCGAACTGGTGCTGTCGCTCAACATCGTCTTCCTGCTGCTCTATCTCGCCTCGATGCTGCTGACCTATTCGGCGCTGCGCAGGCCGGCCAAGGCGATCTAGAACAAGTCAGCGATCGAGCCCGATCAGCCGGCGGATGCGGCCGATATCGGTGCCGATGAAGGACTGCATGCCGATCGCCACCTGCTCCGGCGCCATGCCGGCGACGAAGCGGCGGAACTGGTCGTCCGAGAGCGCCTCGCCCGTCCAGTGGACGCGGCAGAATTCCTCCGAGCCGTGGAAATGGCCGGCTCCGTCCAGCAGATCGTCGACGTAGCGGCCGTAGATCATGCATTCGGAGAACTGCCGCGCACTGCCAATCACTTCGACCCAGTCGCGCCCATGCACCTTCTCGATCTGGCCGCACATGGCAAGCACCGTGTCGCGGCGCCAGGCAATCAGCGTCGAGATGTAATCGTGGGTTGATACGCGAGACGGGTCGATGCCAAGTGCCGAACCCGCGTTGCGCGACCAGATGCGATGCTCGTCATGACCTTCATCCGCCAGCACGCCGTCGCGGCGAAACAGTCGCGCCTTGCCGTCGCGCCAGAACGCGGCACAGTCGAAAGACTTGAGGAAAGCGACGTCGGAATCGCAGAAGATCAGGACATCTTCCCCGGCATGCGCCGCGATGGCGATACGGCGCAGCTGCTGCACGTGCCAGCCGCGCAGCGGCTGGGTCTTCAGGCTGAGCCAGACGCGCCGGCGAAACAGGCTGAGCGGGTCGTCGAAGGCGCGCAGCCAGCGCGGCAGGAGATCGCGCTCATCGATGATCGAGCGGTGGTTGTTTTCCAGCCGACGGAACAGCTCGAGATCGCGATGTTCGACCAGAATATAGTGATGCGCGGCACCCGAGACATGGCGGTCGAGCGTTTCGCACAGCAGACGGCAGCGTTCGAAATCCGGAGCATAGCTCGCCGTCACCACCGCCGCCGTCGGCGTTTTCGGCAGCAGGCCCTGGCCCGCCAACGCGTCCGGGACGAACCGCTTGTTCACCGGAACTCTCCAGGGGCATTTGCGACGGCGTTGCCACCGCGCGACCATTTCTGCTTGAAGACGCGCCACAGGAACAGCGGATTGCCGACGACGTAGCGGCGCCAGAGGCGGCCGGGCTCGACCGCCAGCCGGAACAGCCACTCCAGGCGCAGGCGGCGCATCCATAGCGGGGCGCGCGGCACCGAGCCGCTCAGGAAATCGAGCAGCGCGCCGACCGCGACCGGCATGGTGCAGTGGCGTTCATCGATATGGCGTTCAATCCAAAGCTCCTGGCGCGGCACCCCCATCGCGACAAGCAGCATGTCAGGCCGCAATTTTGCGATCCGGTCGATGATCTCCGGCTCCTGCGCGGCTGAGAAATAGCCATCGTGAATGACGACGAAGTCGTGCTGCACGGCAAGTGCGGCGAGCTTCACCGAGGCCGCCTCGGCGTTGACACGCGTCGCACCCAGCAGCCCCACGGTGAGCGGCCTCCTGGAAGCCTGCAGGAAGGCCGGCACGAAATCCGTGCCGTTGAGATTGTCGGGGAACGGCGCCCCGTAGAGAAGCTTGGCCGCGAGATCGACACCGATGCCGTCCGGCAGGATGAGGAAATCGTCGAGCGCCTCGGCGAAGACCGGGTCGGTATAGGCGATGTTGGCATTGTGGGCGTTGAGGAAGCTGACCTTGGTGAAGCGCTTCTCGGCAAGCAGGCGATTGAGGAGCGCGATCGCATCGTTCCAGCGGATGGCGAGAACCGGGATGCCAAGGATCGCCTTCAGACTGTCAAATCCGAAGGCGGCGCGGGCGGCGTGCATATTCATGCAAACACCTCCTGCCGGACGGAGCCAAGCTTTTCGAGACCGGCACGCACTGCCGCATCGAGCGCCTTGACCTGCCGGCGATGGAAGGCGCCGCCATCGACATCGTGGGCATCGGCCGCGGCAGCCTCGAGCGCCCTGGCGAAGGCGGCCGGATCGTCGGTGACCACGCAATTGGCGGGGCGATGGTCGATGCCGCGCAACGAGCGGCTGGTGGCGACCGAGGGCAAGCCAAGCTCGAATGTCTCGATGGTCTTCAACTGCACGCCACTGCCGGCGGTGCTGATCAGCGGGATGACGGCCGCGCCGCACACGAAATCACGGGCGTCCCGAACGCGCCCGACGAACTCGACGCCCGGATGCGTCGAGGTCACGCCAGAAGGCATGTGGCCCGCGATGCGGATGCGGAAACCAGGCCTGAGATGCGGCACCACCTTGCCCAGGAACCAGTCCAGGCCGATGCGGTTCGGCTGCCAGGTCCAGGTGCCGATCAGGGCGGCGTCACAGTCGATTGGGCGTTGGCCCCCGCGGATCGGCGCCGAGGCCCCGGTTACCAGCGGCAGCACAGCCGAGCGGTCGTGCGAGGCGATACCGAGCGCCGCGCGGTCCTCCTCGGCCAGCGTGAAGACAAAGCGCGCGCGCTGGCAGAGACGCTCTTCGACGAGCTTGAGCAGCCTCGCCTCGCGCCGGAACAGCAGACGCTGGAAAATGCCGCCGGCGGCAGCGGCATTCTCACGGGCCGAGAGATGCTCGACATTGTGGGCGATGAAGATCGAAGGCCGGTCTTCGAAGAGCTTTTCGAAAGCGCCGGCGAACTGGACGGAATTCAGCACATAGCCATCGAAAGGACCAGCCCGTTCGATGGTGGCCCGAACATCGCGGTCGGACACCGCACGCAACTTGGCCGACGCGAAGGTCAGGCCCGAAAGGAGCGCCTTGCCGAGCCAGGCAAGCTTTTGCAGCGGCGAGGCACTTTCCGTGCGCACGTCGATCGCACCCAGCACCACCGTGTTCCCGGGATCGGCCGCCGCTTTTCCGGGCCATGTGAAGCCGATGACCGTGACGCGCACGCCGGCCCGCCGCAAGGCGGCGATAATCGCGCCGTTGGCGATCTCGTAGCCCGAGGCGAGCACTCCGTCGGGCACGATCGATGTGGCGAACAGCAGATGCATCTCACCTATCCTGTGGTGCAGCCGGTAGCAAAGCGCGGTGAACCCTTGCTTAAACCAGCACGATGAACGCCCCAAAGCCCATGCCTGACGGGCTTCTCCGTGCAAGGTGATTAACGAAACCTTATCACCGTGATGCTACCAGACCCCTAAACTCGGCTGGATACGGATGATCGCTTTGTCACTGGACGGTTCGGTATCGATCGCTGGACGGTCTCCCCGGCTTGACGTGGAGAGCGTCGAGGCGATCGTCACCTTGCCGACCTTCAAGCGGCCCGAACAGGTGCTGGAAACGCTGGCATCGCTGCGCGCGCAGCAAACCGGCAGGCGCTTTGCCGTCATCATCATGGAAAACGAGGCCGAGGCGCGGCAGGGCGCCAAGGCCGTGTTGCCGCTGTTCGAGCGCGGCGAGATGCAGGGCATGGTCATCATCGCGCATGAACGCGGCAATTGCAGCGCCTACAATGCCGGCTGGCAGACGGCGATCCTGCACTTCCCGAACTTCAGGCATCTGCTGGTCATCGACGATGACGAGATCGCCGATCCGCAATGGCTGGAGCGAATGTGCGCTGCCGCCGAAACGCTCGGCGCCGATATCGTCGGCGGCCCGCAAGTGCCCGTCTTTGCCGATCCCGCGCAGGCGAGATGGGCCGAGCACCCTGTCTTCGCGCCCCCCTACCGGGAGACGGGACGAGTGCCCGCGCTCTATTCGTCCGGCAATCTTCTGGTCGGGCACAACGTGCTGACCGCGATGGGGCCGCCGTTCCTCGACCTCCGATTCAATTTCATGGGCGGTGGCGATTCCGACTTTCTCAGCCGGTCGGCCCAACGCGGTTTCGTGCTTGGCTGGTGCGCCGAGGCCAAGGTGCTGGAGACCGTTCCGGCGCGGCGCCTGGAGGCCGACTGGATCCGTGCCCGCAGCCTGCGCAACGGTGTCATCTCGACGCTGGTGGAAAAGAAGAGGCGCGCGGGCACGCCTTTGTCCGGCGCAAAAGTGTTCGCCAAGAGCCTGGCGCTGCTTGCCGCCTCACCGCTTCGCGGCATCACGCGGCTGGCGCGGACCGGATCGCCGGCGATCGCCATCTATCCCGTCCATGTGGCGCTCGGCCGCGTGATGGCCGAATTCGGATATGCCAATGAGCAATACCGCCAGCCTGAGAAAAACTGAGCGCGCCCCGCTCGGCGCCGCGTTCACGCGCGACGGCGTGGCGACCGCGATCGCGGCGCTGCTGTTCACCGTCATCATGGTGTCGTTCCGCCCGTTCCAGCCGGCCGGCGCCGAACTCACCGGCGACGGCGGCGACATCGTCAACCAGCTCGGCTTCGGTTCGCTCGGCGCCGTTTCGATCTTCGCGCTGATGGCCTTCGCCGATCCGCGCATCGTGCGTTCGCTGCTCAGCCCGTCCTTTATCCTGATGCTGGGTTTCTTCTTCCTGTCGGTGGTGCTGGCAACCGACCCGCCCTCGGCGATGCGCGCGGCGTCCTTCACCATGATCGGCATCCTGACGATGGCAACGATCCTGGCACTGCCGCGCGACGCCGAGTCCTTCTCCAGGGTGATCATCTTCACCGCCGTCGTGGTGATGGGCCTGTCCTATCTCGGCCTGATCGTCTTTCCGCACGAGGCGATGCACACCGCCGACTCGCAGGAGCCTGAACATGCGGGCCTGTGGCGCGGCGTGTTCACCCACAAGAACATCGCCGGCCCGATCATGGCCTGCTTCAGCTTCGCGGGCCTCTATCTCTACCGGCGCGGGCAACGCTGGTGGGGGGCGGGAATCTTCTGCGCGGCGATGATCTTCATGCTGCACACCGGCTCCAAGACCACCGCCGGGCTGGTGCCTTTCTCGATCCTGATCGTGATGTTTCCGAGCCTGATGGGCATGCGGCTGGGCACGCCGGTCCTGTTCGCACTGGCGATCATGGCGACCGCGGTCGGCACGCTGGGCATCGTCTTCCTGCCGCCGGTGAAGCACCTAGCGGCGGTCTACTTTCCCAACCTGACCTATACCGGCCGCACGACGCTGTGGGAGTTCGCCGGCTCGATGCTAGCGAAGAGGCCATGGACCGGCTACGGCTATGAAAGCTTCTGGGGCACGCCGCTGCTGTTCAACCAGGACCAGCCCTTCGACCGGCCCTGGGACATCAGGACCATCGTGCATGGCCATGACGGCTATCTCGACATCGCCGTGCTGATGGGCATCCCTGCCCTGTGTGTGGCGGTCTACACTTTCCTCATCGCGCCGCTGCGCGACTACATGCGCATTCCGCTGCGCAAGGAGAACATCTATCTCGGCGATTTCTTCATGATGGTGGTGCTGTTCACCGCGCTCAACGCCTTCCTCGAAAGCTTCTTCTTCCATCGCGGCGATCCTGTCTGGCTGTTCTTCGTGCTCGGCGTGCTTGGCCTCAGGCAAGTGTCGCTGCGGCCGCTTCCGGCGCGCTTGCCCGCCCGCCAGCCCTGAGAGGGCTTCCCCACCGATCCGCGAGCGTCTATGTCATGGCCTTTCCTCGGAGGGCTTTCGATGACGATCAGGCTTGTTCTCGCCGGCTGCGGCAATATGGGGTACGCCATGCTCTCGGGCTGGCTGAAGTCCGGCAAGCTCGCGCCGTCGGCGGTGTTCGTGGTCGAACCCAATGCCGAACTGCGCAACCGCGCCGCTGCATTGGGCTGCGGCACGGCGGCGGAAGCCGGAGCCATTCCGGCCGATGCTGTCCCCGACCTGGTCGTCATCGCCGTCAAGCCGCAGGTTATCCGTGACGTCACCGCTGCCTACAAGCGCTTCGGCGACGGCCGCACGACCTTCGTCAGCATTGCCGCGGGAACGCCGGCCGCCACTTTCGAGGAGATCCTCGGCGACCGCGCGCCTGTCGTGCGCTGCATGCCCAACACGCCGGCCGCGATCGGCAAGGGCATGATGGTGGTGTTTTCCAACAAGCTGGTCTCCGACGACGCCAAGCGCTTCGTCGCCGATCTGCTTTCGGCCAGCGGCGAAGTCACCACCATCGACGACGAGGGCCTGATGGACGCCGTCACCGCCGTTTCGGGATCGGGGCCTGCCTATATCTTCCACTTCATCGAAGCGCTCTCCGTCGCTGCCGAGAAGGCAGGGCTGCCGGCGGCGACCGCCAGGCTGCTTGCCATGCAGACCGTCTACGGCGCCGCCTCGCTTGCCGCCGAGAGCCGTGAGGACCCAGGCGTGCTACGCCAGCAGGTGACCAGCCCCAACGGCACGACGGCGGCGGCGCTCGGCGTGCTGATGGGCGAGGACCGGCTGACCAATCTGCTTACGCAAGCGGTGGAAGCGGCGCGGCTGCGGTCGATCGAACTGGGGAAGTGAACCGGGCGCTTCGTAAGACGTCAGGATAGCAGGAACCCGGCCTGCTCCTGCTCGTGACCAGGCCGTGTCAGCCGTAGCTGAGCTAGGGTTGTGGAAGCAGTGCTCAAGCCAGATCGGTGTGGGAAAAGTCCTTGCCTTTGTAAAGCAAGGGCATCCCATGGCCTTTTGCCGATGCATATGACAAGCAATCGGCGAGATTGAGTTGAGCCGGATGGCCGCGACCTTTGCCATAGTCCGCAAAGGCCTGGATCGCTAGCCTGGCATCTCCGCTTTCGATCGGAAGCACCTCGATTGCGGCCTCACGTAGAAAGTCCTCTATCGCCTTTTCAGCGAGGAGCGGTTCCACCACCAATTTCGATGAAAGCCGCATCGCCGCTTCAAGCACGACCAGCGGAGAAGTTATCCGTACCGCGGCCTGCCCGATCCGTCGGCTCCACTCGGCGGCGTCTTCCTCTGCGGCGAGGATGGCGACCACCACCGAAGTGTCGATGAACATCAGGAATGTCCCCACATCTCGTCGATCTCATCCTTGGTCAAATCCCTACCGCCGCTTCTTCCTTTGGCCTTCAGATCGTTCGCGATAGCGGCCAGCCGTTCAGTCAGCGGAACCTGTTCGCGTTCGCGCTCAAGCTCGGACTGGAGCGCTTCGATTACCGCCTCCGTCATAGAAATCTTTCGCTTTTCGGCAAGCTGCCGGGCGAGGTCACGGGCGCGCGGGTCTCTGATCTGGAGATTCATTCTGGAAGCCTCAGGCCGTTGTCACTACAATATAGTGAACCTGTCATGACAAAGCCAGAGAGGCTGGCTGCCCGATGCAGTTTTAGCTTCCGTTGAGCATCTCATCCTGCAGCTTACGCAGGGCGAACAGCCTGGTCGACTGGTCGGGCGCGGCGTTGTCGGCGGTCAGCAATTCGCCTTTCCGGACCGGCTTCAGCACCTTGCCGCCTTCCAGCAGGCCAACGGGGACGGCGCGCTGGGCGCGGGCTTCGCCGACGGTCATGGTCCAGGAGCGATAGCAGGTCTCGCCGATCGCATCGAAGGTCTCGCCGGCGGCGAGATCGCGCTTGGCGACGGCGCAGACCTCGGCCACCGGGCGCGGCAGCGGAACCATGTCGGGCTTGCCGAACAGCACGATGCGCGCGGCGGTCAGCGGCACTTCCAGCGACGTCAGGTGATAGGGCCGGAACAGGCTGTAGTAGGGGCCGTGGCCGATATGCAGATCGTCCATGCGCTCGACGATGCGCGGATGCGTCGCCTCGACGATGACGAAGACACCGGGCGCGACGCCCTTGCCGATGGTGTAGTCGACGACGCCCTTCTTCAGCAGCAGGCCGCCATCCTCGCGCGGGATCAGCACCTTGACCAAGTCGTCGCGGTCGGCCTTCGGACCATGCATGCCGGGCACGTCGGGCACCAGCCCGGTGGCGTTGGCGATGGCGCACATCTCGACCATGGTCTTGGAGCCGTCGACGAACTCGACCAGCATGCGCGGGTTCATGTTGCGGCGGATCGCTTCCTCGCGATAGTCGTCGGGAACGGCATCGTGGTTGAGCGGGTTGTTCTTGCCCTTGCCGGCCGAGACGATGGTCAGGCCGAGCGCCGACGCGAATTCGATCAATTCCATGCAACTCGACGGCTCGTCGCCGGCGCCGACCGAATAGACCACGCCGAGCCGGTCGGCCTGCTGCTTGAGATAACAGCCGATGGTGACGTCGGCCTCGACATTCATCATCACCAGATGCTTGCCGTGCTCCATGGCTTTCAGGTCGAAATCGGCGGCGACGCCGGGCTTGCCGGTGGCGTCGATGACGACGTCGATCAGCGGATTGGTGACCAGCATCTCGTTGGAGGTGATGGCGATTTTTCCTGCCTCGATTGCCGCTGTGACTTTCGAGGCGCTCTCGGCCTCGACCGCCATCGCGTCGTCGCCATAGGCGATGCGGACGGCATCTCGCGCAGTGTGCGGGCGTCGGGTCGAGACGGCACAGACCGCGATGCCCGGCATCAGCATGCCCTGCGTGACGAGATCGGTGCCCATCTCGCCGGAGCCTATGACGCCGATGCGCACCGGGCGGCCCTCGGCGGCACGTCTGGCAAGATCGCGGGCAAGTCCGGTCAAGGCGACATTGGTCATACGGGATGTCCACAGCTTCTTGATTTGGCGCCGGATTAGCAGGGACAGGTCGTCTGTGCCAACGAAACCGCCCGCGACCGGCGATTTCCAACGAAATCACCGGGATAAGGCGCATTCGCCGCGAATTATTGGCCCAAAGGGTTGCCAATTGACATTGCCGTGAACAGCCCCAATAAAACATTCGTTTGCCAACAAAGGCAAATGTTCACCGAGACGACGGATCGGAGAACATTCGCGGCGTGGCAGACCGGGGAGTGCCTTCGCGCCGAGGTGGCGGCGAAGGCGTTGGATGAGATCAAGGGGCGTTGCGAGCCGAGGGCTCGGGCTCCAGGGGAGGAAGAATGGATACTCTACTCGCTGGCCTCAAGGGGGCCATCGACACGCTCGGCGCGACAGTCCTGCTGCCGATCGTCATTTTCATCATTGCCGTGGTCTTGGGTGCCAAGGTCAGCAAGGCGTTTCGCGCCGCCGTGACCATCGGCGTCGCCTTCATCGGTATCAATCTCGTGCTCGGCCTGATGTTCACGTCGATCGGCGACGTGGCCAAGGCCATCGTCACCAACACAGGCATCCATCGCGACATCATCGATGTCGGCTGGCCGTCGGCCGCCGCGATCGCCTTCGGCTCGTCGGTCGGTCTCTGGGTCATCCCTGTCGGCATCCTGGTCAACATCGTGCTGCTTCTGACGCGCATGACGCGCACGCTCAATGTCGACGTGTGGAATTTCTGGCACTTCGCCTTCGTCGGCTCGCTCGTCGTCGCCGCCACCGACAATCTGGCCTACGGCATCGCCATCGCGGCACTCGTCGCGGCACTGTCGCTGCTGTTCGCAGACTGGTCGGCGCGCGCGGTGCAGCAGTTCTACGGCGTGCCCGGCATCTCGGTGCCGCACCTCGCCTCTGCGCAGATCCTGCCGATCGCCATCATCCTGAACTGGATCATGGACCGCATTCCCGGCATCAACCGCATCAACATCAACACCGAAACCATCGAGCGCCGCTTCGGCGTGTTCGGTGAGCCGGTCGTGCTTGGCCTGATCATCGGCCTCGTGCTCGGCGCCATCGCCTTCTACAATGCGGGCGACCTCGGCACGGTGCTGGCCAAGGTGCTGGGCACCGGCATGACGCTGGCGGCCGTGATGCTGCTTTTGCCGCGCATGGTGAAGATCCTGATGGAAGGCCTGCTTCCGGTTTCCGACGCGGCGCAGGAATTCGTGCGCAAGCGCACCGGCGACCGCGAGCTGCTCGTCGGCCTCGATTCGGCGATCCTGATCGGCCATCCCGCCGCGATCTCGTCGTCGCTGATCCTGGTACCGATCGCGATCATCCTGTCGGTGATCCTGCCGGGCAACCGCGTCATCCTGTTCGCCGACCTTGCGGTCATTCCCTTCATCGTCGCCATGACGGCGCCGCTGGTCAAAGGCAATGTGTTCCGCATGGTGGTGATCGGCACCGTCACCCTGGCGATCGGCTTCTACGTCGCCAACGCACTGGCGCCGCTGTTCACCAGTGCCGCCGTCGCATCGGGCTTCAAACTGCCGGCGGACGCGCTGCAGATCACCTCGGTGGTCGACGGCTTCCTGTGGGTTCCCTATGTGATCATCGAGGCGATCCAGGGGCTCGGGCTTGCCGGCATCATCCTCATCGCAGTGGTCATCGCCGCCCTGTTCCTGCTCTACCGCCGCAATACGCTCGGCTGGGAGCGGGCCGCGGGCGCCGAGGACGAGCCGGCCGAAGGCACCGCCTGAGCGCCATCGCGTCTTGATTTTGAAACGGTCGTGCGCCCGCCTCGGGCGCACGACTTTTATAGACGGAGCAGAACATGTCCGACGGCCTCATGCAGCTTCTGGATCCCGATGCCATCGTGCTCGGATCCGACGCTTCGACCAATGAGGAGATCATCCGCATCCTCGCCGGCCGGCTCGAGGCTCTCGGCTATGTCAAAAGCTCCTATGCCGACGCGGTCGTGCGCCGCGAAATGACCATTCCGACCGGGCTGCCGCTGGAGCGCGCCGACAATGTCGCGGTGCCGCACACCGACCCAGAACATGTGCTGAGGCCCGGTATCGCAATGGGCACGCTGAGAAAGCCGGTGACCTTCGCCAACATGGAAGACCCCGATGAGAAGCTGCAGGTCGGCTTCGTCTTCCTGCTTGCCATCAACGACAAGGACAAGCAGATTGAAGCGCTGCAGTCCGTCATGGCGACCATCCAGAACCCAGATGCATTGGACGGCTTGAGGTCGGCCAGAAGCCTTGACGACGTGCGTGCCGTGCTCGGCTGAAACAGGGAGAAGCAGTATGTCCAGACAGAAAACAATTCTCTTTGCCTGCGGCACCGGCATCGCCACCTCGACGGCGGTCAATGTCGCTGTCACCGAGGCGATGAAAAAGCGCGGCCTCACCTTCAACGCCCAGCAGGCCAAGGCGACCGAAGTGCCGGGCCTGGCCGACAGCGTCGACTTCATCGTCGCCACCACGCCGATCTCTGCTTCGGTCACCAAGCCGGTCATCAAGGGCCTCGCCTTCCTCACCGGTATCGGCAAGGACAAGGTGCTCGACGAGATCGAGGCGCAACTGCGCAAGTAGATCACGCACGACGCGGCTTGCCCGTGGAGTGATTCAGACCACCCTGACGTAGCTCGTCATGCCCGATTTCTGGTGCTCGATGATGTGGCAATGCAGCAGCCAGTCGCCGGGATTGTCGGCGACGAAGCCGAGGCTCACCTTCTCGTTGGGCTGGATGAGATAGGTGTCCGAAATAAGCGGCTGCACCGGACGCGTCGATGACGACAGCACCTTGAAGCTCATGCCGTGCAGATGCATCGGATGCGATTGCGGCGTCAGGTTCTCCATGTCGATGACATAGCTTTTGCCGAGCTTCAGTTCCGCGAGCGGCGCTGTCGGATCCGGCGTGTCGCCCGGCCACGGCACCTTGTTGATGGCCCAGAAAGAATAGCCGAGCGTGCCGCATATGCTGTCGCTCGGCACATTTTCCGCCGTGGCGCTGAGCGAGAGGGCAATATGCTGGGCGCTGGAGAGATCTACCTCCGCGACTGGATTCATTTCCAGGGGCGCAAGATCACGGATGTCCCGCTTGAGCGAATTGCCCGTCGCGCGCAGCGTCGCGAGCACCTTGGGCTTGGTGCCCCTGACGTCGCGCAGGCCGACGATCGCGCCCTCGTCATCGGGCATACGGACGGCGAGTTCCATGCGCTGCCCCGGCCCGAGCAGCAAGGCGTCGGGCGAAAAGCGCTGCGGCACCGGATTGCCGTCCAGCGCGATGACCTCGGCCTCGGCGCCGTCGACGCGGAAGGCGTAGATGCGGGTCACATCTGATATTGCCACCCGTAGCCGCACCAGCCCGCCGGCGGGCGCGTCATATTGCGGCTGGTCGAGCCAGTTGGCCGTGCGCACCGTGCCATAGGTGCCGGTCCTTGCCGCATCGCGCGGCCGGAACTGGTCGATGAACTGGGCGTCGTCGCCGAGCCGCCAGTCGCGCAGGTTGAGCACCATCTCGGCATCGAATTTCGGATCGTTCGGGTTTTCCACAACGATCACGCCGGTCAGGCCGTGGCCCATCTGCTCCAGCGTGTTGCAGTGCGGATGATACCAGAAGGTGCCGGCGTCCGGCGGGGTGAAGACGTAGTCGAAATGGTCACCGGTGTAGACATAGGGCTGAACCAGGAACGGCACGCCATCCATCTTGTTCGGCACGCGGATGCCGTGCCAGTGGATTGTCGTGGGATCGTCGATGGCGTTGACCAGGCGCGCGGCGAAGGGTTCGCCCTTCTTCATCCTGATCACCGGCGGCATGCCGGCATTGCCATAGGTCAGCACGTTGTTGGTCTGGCCTCCATCCATCAGCCTGGCCTGGATTTTCGCCGTTCGCAGCTCTATCGGCTCAGGCGTCGCGGCCCAGCCGCCCAGCCGGCCCATGGCGGCGAGCCCGGCCCCGCCCAGGCCGGCAACCGCCGCCGTTCTGAGAAGTGCGCGGCGTGTGAGTATGGTCATCGGATGCTCCATGAGGGCGGACGGATGCCCCGGAATACCGGCGCCATAGCAGGGAACGGCTCCCCTATGCCAACGAAACCTTGCTGACGGCGGACTTGCCCGCCTCTAATGCAACGCGGCCAGCAGGGCCTGTGCCTCGGCAAGGTTCTTCTCCGAACCGGCGGTGAGGTCGTCCATCTTGCGCTCACGGAAGATGACCAGCGCGTCCTGGCAGGCGGCGATCGCCTCCTCGGCCAGCGCCTTGTCCTTGCGGGCGGCCCCGAGATCGGTCAGCACGTCGCACAGGCTGTCCTGCGTGAAAGCGATGCCAGGCACGGCATTGATCTTCTTCTGCACCGCGATCGCCTCGCGCAGGATCGGCACCGCCTCCTCGAAACGGGCGACATTGTTCTCGGCGCGGCCGGCCAGCGTCATGTTGTACCCGACTTCGTTCTGCAGATTGGCCCAGCGTTCGGGATCGCGGTCGCGGTCGACCTGCTCGGCGAGCGCCCGGTTGACGGTGATCGCCTCGTCGAACACGGCGGCGGACGGTTCCTTCCCGCCGATCATGCTCAGGACATTGGCCAGGCTCGCCTGGGTGGCCGCCCAGCGCTCGGGATCACGGGCCCGGCTACGCGTGGCCTGGATGGTCCGGTAGATGCCGGCCGAACGCTCGAGCAAGGCGACATCGTTGCGCCAGTAGCCCAGCGTCGACAGGGCGCTCGCCAGATTGGCCTGGTTGCGCAGCCAGCCGCCATTGTCCCGGTCGGGGGTGATGATGGTGAGCGCCGCTTCATAGGCCTGGACGGATTTCGCCATCGCATCGGGATCCGAAGCGGCACTTGCCTGCATCATCCTGGCATTGCCGAGATCGCTCTGGATCGACGCCCAGCGCGTGCGGTCCGGCTGCGTGGCGTAGAAGGCAAGGGCCGCCTCTTGCGCCGTGGCCGCCTTCGCGTAGAGCGAGGGATCCTTGCTGCTGCCGGCGAGATAGTAATAGGCGTTGCCGAGATCGCCCTGGAGCTGGGCGCGATCCCCGGCAGCGGTCGCCGGATCATAAGCCGGCAAGGCCGCCTCAAGCGCCGTGACCGACTGGGCGAAATCATTGCCGTCCTGCATCCGGTCGCCCAGCAAAAGCAGCGCGAAGCCGAGGCCCCATTGCGTTGCCGCCCGGGCTTCCGGATCGCTGTCGGCAGTCTGTACGTCCAGCGCCGCGCGGTATGCGACCACCGAGCGCTGCAGCGCCTCGGTCGGGCCGTCAGCTGAATTGCCCAGCATGGAGAGCGCGGCGCCGAGCCGGTATTGCGTCTTGGCCCAGTCCTTCGGAGCACTCGTCTTGCTCCGCACCGTGAGTGCCGCGTCATAGGCGGCGATTGCCTGTTCGAGGATCGACTTGTCGGCGGCACGATCGCCCCAGCTGGACAGCGCGCCGCCAAGGCCATGCTCGATCGAGGCGAATTCCGTCGGCGCCGCGGTGGCGGTGTAGACTTCGGCGGCGCTGCGATAAGCGGCCACCGACTGCTGGAGATAATCGATGCCGGTGTCACGCTCGCCAAGCGTGGCGTAGACCGAACCGAGATTCTGCTTGAGCGAGGCCCAGTCGAGCGGCAGTTTTTCACGCGGGTACTCGGAAAGGGCCGCCTGATAGGCCGTTGCGGCCTGCAGCAGCAGATCCTTGTCGTCCTGCTTGTCGCCGAGACGTTGCAAGGCGTTGCCAAGCGTCAGCTGGCCGTTGGCCCAGCTTGCCGCCGCGTGCTCACGGGTCCACACGGAGAGTGCCGCCTCCGCTGCCTGTCTCGCCCGCTGCAAGGTGGCAATATCGCCGTCGATCTCTCCGATCGTCTCCAGCGCCGAGCTCATATTGTTCTGGATCGTCGCCCATTGCGCCGGCGCGCGCTCCCTGGTCATTTCCCCGGCCGCCGCCTCGTAGGCGGCGACGGATTGTTGCAGCGTGGCGACGTCATTGTCGCGCGCGCCGAGGCGAAACAGGGCGGCACCCAGATTGACCTGGCTCAACGCCCAGTCGAGCGGCACACGCTCGCGGCTATATTCGGTCAGCGCGGCACGGTGCGCCTCGATCGCGGCTTTGAAGCTGTCGCTGCCGGTTTCGCGCTCACCGAGTTCCGACAGCACGATGCCGAGATTGTTCTGCGTCGCCGCCCATTCGAGCGGCACCTTCTTCGAGCCCTGCACTTCGAGCGCGGCGCGCAATGTGGCGACAGCCTTGTCGAGCAGCGCGGTGCCGTTCTCGCGCTGGCCAAGCCGCCAGTAGACCGTGCCGAGATTGCCCGAGGTAGACGCCCAATCATCGGGATAGGCATCGCGCGTATAGACGGTCAACGCCTGCTTGAAGGCGGCGGCAGCCTTGTCGAGGTTGTCGCGGCCGGCCTCGCGTTCGCCAAGCGTCGAGAGCGTCGTGGCAAGGTTGTTCTGGGTGGCTGCCCATTGCCGCGGTTTCTTTTCGGACGACACGTAGGTCAGGCTCTTTTCATAGGCCGTGACCGCCTGCAGCAGGAAGGCGTTGTCACCGGAGAACGCGCCCTGGTTGGAAAGCGCTTCGGCTTCCGCGCCCTTGTAGTACCAGGCGTCCTCCTCGCTCCATTTCTGCGCCTCGTCAAAGGCCTTGGCATAGTCCTGCGCCGCCTTCAGGTAATCGAAGGACAGCTCGTAGGTTTTGGCGCTGCTGGCAAAAACCGCCGCGAATTCCAGACGGCGCGCCTTGAGATCGGCTTCGGCCTTGTCGACGGTGCTGGACAATTCGCCGACGCGCGCCTTGGCCTGTTCGTGGAATTTCTTAGCGGCATCCAGCGCGCCTTCCTGCACGGCCTGATCGGCCAGTTTGGAGAGCCTCACGATCTCAGGGTCCTGGCTTTTCAAGGCCGCCTGTTCGGCCAGCACCTGCTTCAGCCGCTCGGTCTGGCCGCGCAACAATTTGTCGAGCTCGGCCGGGTCCTTCGGCGTGTCGGTGCCGAGCGTCTTCAGCATGGCATAGAGCGCGTCCATCGGCACGCCGCCGTCGCGCGATATGCTTTCAATCTGGCGGCGTTGGGGATCGGGCAAAGCCGAGATGGTGAGCAGGAGTTGTCGGCGCTCGGTGAGGATTTCACCCTCGTCGCCCTTGGGAGCCTCGGCCGGCGTGCCGAAATAGAGCAGCCGGCGCAGGCTTTCGTTGACCCAGGGCCGCTGCTGGCCATTGGTCTTGAGATAGACTTCCTCGCCGACCATGCGCAGCACGGTGCCGAATTCCTCGCCGCCCATCGTGTCGATGTGGCGCAGGATTGCCGCCGCATAGGGGCTGTTGCCGTCGGCTGGACCATCCAGCGCCACTTTGCCGGGCTCGGCGGCGAAACCGATGACCTGACCAAGACTGTCGTCGGCCGAGCCCTGGGAAGGAGCGTTGCTCTTCAGCGCTACGACGCCGCGCGTCTCGCCAAGACCGCCGGCGCCGATCGGCTTGCCCTGGTCATCAGGGGCCAGCTTCAGCAATGTGCCCGGCGGGAACGGATCGTTGCGGCAGGCATCGAGGAGCACGATGGTGACCGGCACCTTGGCCTTCAGTTCGGCCACGATCGACGACAGCGGCACCAGCTTCTGGCCGGCATCGTCGAGCGCCGAGACATCGGCATCGACGGGAACCAGGAAATTCTCGCCGCCGGCCTCGATGCCATGGCCCGAATAGTAGATGACGGCGACGTCGGCGCCTTCGGCATCGTCGACGAAACCCTCGAGATCGCGCTTCAGCTTGCGCGCGTCACGATTGGTGGCGACATCGGTCTCGAAGCCGAGCTTGTCGAACATTTCCTCGATGGCGCGGGCGTCGTTTTCGGGATTGGGCAGTTTGCCGACATGCTGATAGTCGGACTGGCCGATGATCAGCGCGACGCCCTTCAGCGCCTTGGGCTCTTCGGCCAGCGCCGGTGCCAGCGCGCACAGACAGAGCACCAGCGCGGCGACAAGCGCCACGCGCATGCGTATCGTTTCGACTGCTACCCACCCAAGCCGCATCGCCCACCCCGGAACCCGCAAGACGCGATCTTTCCCGAAGAGATGGCATCATGATGACCAACGGATGGCAAGTCAGGGTGCATCAGGTGTTCCCATTGGGACCGCTGCGATGCCGGCTGGCTTTCGCGCCGGGAGCGATTAGTGTTCGGCAGGAAGTCGCCGCCGGCCGGACGGGTCTCGGCGTCATGGGTTTCGATGGGGAGATTTGCGATGTCCGAATACACGCCGAAATTCGATCTGACCGGCAAGGTGGTGCTGGTCACCGGTGCCTCGCGCGGCATCGGCCGCGCCTGTGCATTGGCCTGCGCCGGCTCCGGCGCCGACATGGTGGTCGGCGTGCGCAGCAAGGCGGACGGGGCAGAGCTTGCCGCCGAGATAGAAGGCCTGGGCCGGCGGGCGCTTGCCGTGCAGATGGACGCGACCGATCTCGCCACGGTGCGCAAGGGCGTCGCCGACGCGCATGCCGCCTTCGGCCGCATCGACGTCCTGGTCAACAATGTCGGGCTCGGACCCGAGAACCTGGCGGAGAACGTCACCGAGGAGGATTTTGACCTCACCGTGAACGTCAACCTCAAGGGCACGTTCTTCACCACGCAGGCGGTCGGGCGGCTGATGATCGCGCAGAAATCGGGCCGCATCATCAACATCTCCTCGCAGGCCGGCACGGTGACGCTGAAGGGCGAGGCGATCTATTGCATGACCAAGGCGGCGATCAACCATCTGACGCGCTGCCTGGCGGCGGAATGGGCGCAGCACAAGATCGCCGTCAACAGCGTGGCGCCGACCTTCATCTGGACCGACGGCACGCGGCCGTCACTGGCCGAACCGGATTTCCACGCCCATGTGCTGGGCCACATCCCGCTCGGCCGCATCGGCGATCCGATCGACGTGGCGGGCACCGTGGTGTTCCTCGCCTCGCCGGCGGCGTCGCTGATCACCGGCGCCAACATAATGGTCGATGGCGGTTGGTCGGTGGCGTAGCTTCCCGGCGTCCTAGCCCTTGTCGACACTTTCCAGGAAGCGAACGAAGATCGGGTTGAAGCGATCGGGCGAATCCCAGAACGGCGCATGGCCCGATTTGTCGAGCAGATGCGCCTTGCCTTCCCACAGGTTGGAGAACTTCACGGCCGAGACGAAGTCCGTATTGACGAACGGCTCGTCGATGCCGTTGAGGACGGCGATCGTCGGCGTCTTGCCGGCGACGATCTCGCGCTGGTTGCGGCCGGTGCCGGCGGCGAATTTCTCGAACATCAGGCGCCGCGCACGGCCGTCGGTGCGCGCCACTGTATCGAGGAGGAACGGCTCGAACGGCTCGCCGCAGGTGCTGCGCGCATAGGCCTCGACATCGACGGCGGTAAAGCTCTCCTGCCCGGCCAGGTGCATATGCGGGCTGGGCTTGAAGCCGTTGCCGACCTCTTCCGGTGCTACGGGCGGGGTGCCCGTGATCATCAGCCCGAGCAGGCCGGGATAGCGGTCGATCATCTCCAGCCCGATATGGCCGCCGAGCGACCAGCCGAAGACGACGGCCTTGCCGACGCCGAGCAGGCCGAGCACTTCGGTCATCGCGTCGGCATAGCCTTCCATGCTGTAGGAGCGGTCGGGATCGACGGCGTCGCCGGACGCGCCGTGGCCAGGAAGGTCGGGGGCGATCATGTGGTAGCGCTCGCCGAGCGGGCTCTCGAGCTGGTTGCGGAACACGGCGCCGGAAGACGAATTGCCGTGGATCAGCAGCACGGCGGTGCCTTTGCCGCCGCTCTCGCGAACGGCGATCCTGCCGTGGCTGGTTTCAAGGGTCTTCTGCGAGGTCGTCATGGGTCCGCTCCGTCTGGAATTGCCTTGTTTTCGTGCAGGTGCGCAGCAAAGCGCCACGGCTTCTATACCTTTGCGGGAACCATCTTCCCGGTCAGGTTGCATTGAAAAATCCTTTTCAAATAAGAACAATTATGCGTAGATTGTCAATTATCCAACTCCCGATGAACGGGAGGAAAACAGGGAACGGCACGATGAAATCCAAATCCGCAGGCAACAGAATCCGCCATATGCTGATGAGCACCGCGATGATCGCGGCATTCGCCACGGCCAGCGCCCCCGCCTTCGCCGATGTCGTCAAGATCGGCCTGCTCGCGCCGATCACCGGTCCCGCCGCGGCCGACGGCCAGGAGTTCCAGCGCGGCGTACAGATGGCGATCGACGAGGCGAACGCCGCCGGCGGCGTTGCCGGCAACACGTTCGAACTGGTTGTCGGCGACGTCAAGGATCAGTCCGCCGGCAATGTCACCAGCGCGGTCGAGCGCCTGCTCGGCGATCCCGGCGTCCAGTTCATGCTGACCGGCTACGCCAGCCTGACCAATTTCGAGATCGACAACATGGCCGAGGCCGAGATGCCCTACATGCTGGCGGCGACCTCGCAGCAGACCAAGGACATCATCGCGCCGAACCCCGACAAATATATGTGCTGCTGGTCGCTGACGCCGTCCTTCGACGCCTACAATACCGACGTCACCCTGTTCGTCGAGAAGCTCGCCGCCGACGGCAAGATCACCTTGCCGACCAAGAAGGTCGCCATCATCTCCTCCGACAATGCCTATTCGAAGACGATCTCCGAAGGCATGAAGAAGACCTTCAAGGAAAAGGGCTGGACCATCACCGTCGACGAGATCGTGCCGTTCGGCGAAGTGACCGACTGGCGTTCGATCCTGGCCAAGGTGCGCGAGAACGTGCCGGACGTGGTGATCAACACCGACTATCTGCCCGGCAATTCGGCGTCGTTCCTCAACCAGTTCCTCGAGCAGCCGACGAAGAGCCTGGTCTTCCTGCAATATGCGCCGAGCGTACCCGAATTCGTCGAACTGACCGGCAAGAAGTCGAACGGCGTCATCTACAACCTCCTCGGCGGCGCGCTGACGACGCCGAAGAACCCGCGCGCCGACGAGGTGGCGGCCAAGTTCAAGGCGAAATACGGCGTGGAGAGCGGCACCTATGGTGTCGGCCTCTATGAAATGACCAATGTCTATTTCGACGCGGTCAAGAAGGTCGGCGGCGCATCGGACCATGCCGCGATCATGAAGGCGCTGTCGGAGACCGACAAGCAGGTCGCCGAAGGCCGGCTGAAATTCGACCCTGCCACGCATCTTGCAACGCAGGGCGACGACTACATTCCGATCACCTTCTTCCAGATCTGGGACGGCCAGCGCACGCTGATCTCGCCGGAGAAATACGCCACCGGCGCCTTCAAGCCGCAGCCCTGGATGCAGTGAGGAATGGCACTGCTTGAACTGGACGACGTGTCGAAGGCCTTCGGTTCGCTGAAGGCCGTCGACGGCGTGTCGTTCAAGGTCGAGGCCGGCGAGATTTTCGGCATCGCCGGCCCCAACGGCAGCGGCAAGAGCACGCTGTTCAACATCATCACCGGCATCCCGTTCGGGCCGGACAGGGGCCACATCCGCTTTGACGGAACCGCGATCAACGGCAAATCCGGACATGCCATCGCGCGCCTTGGCCTTGCCCGCACCTTTCAGCGCGAGACCAGCTTCGACGGGCTGACCGTGTTCGAGAACGCGCTGATCGGCGCCAGTTACGGCAAGCAGGAAAAGGCGGCGGCAGCGGCTCGGGACGCGGCGGCCGAGGCGTTGGAGTTCGTCGGGCTGGGCAGTGGCTCCTTCGGGCGGCTGGCGGGCGAGCTTTCCGTTTTCGAACGCAAATGCCTGATGCTTGCGACCGCGATCGCCATGCGGCCGCGCATGCTCCTGCTCGACGAACCGGCATCGAGCCTGACCAAGCCCGAGATCGAGACGTCGATCGGGCTGATCCGCCGCACCGCCGAACGCGGCATCACCATCCTCCTGATCGAGCATGTGCTGACTTTCCTGATGAGCCTGTCGCAGCATCTTTTGGTGCTCAACAATGGCCGCGTGCTGGCCGCCGGCAAGCCGGCTGATGTGATTGCCGACCCGCGCGTCATCGAAGCCTATCTCGGAACAAGGAGGGCGGTGGCGTGAATCCCATCCTCACCGTCGAAAGCGTCACCGCCGGCTATGGCCGCGTCACAGTGCTGCATGACATTTCGCTGGAAGCAGGCCGCTTCGGCAATGTCGGCCTGTTCGGGCCGAACGGCCACGGCAAGACGACGCTGCTGCGGGCGATCTCGGGACTGCTGAAGCCCAAGAGCGGCCGCATCCTGTTCGACGGACAGGATGTTGCCGGCTTGAGCGCCCGCGCCATCGTCGGCACCGGCCTGATCCATGTGCCGCAGGGCAACCGGCTGTTTCCCGATCTCTCCATCGCCGACTGCATGGCGCTTGGCGCCTATTCATCGCGCGCCCGCCCGCACGAGGCCGAGAACCGCGAGAAGGTGATCAAGCTGTTCCCGAAACTGGCCGAACGCTGGCGCCAGCGGGTGCGCACGCTGTCGGGCGGCGAGCGCCAGATGGTATCGATCGGCACGGCGCTGATGAGCCATCCGCGCCTGCTGATCCTCGACGAGCCGACGCTTGGGCTGGCGCCCAAGATCAAGGACGAGCTCTGCGCTTCCGTCATGGACATTTCGCGCGGCGGCGTGCCGCTCATCGTCGTCGAGCAGGACATCGAGTTCCTGCTGGAACTGACCCAGCAACTCTACCTCGTCAATCACGGCGCGGTGGCGACCGAGATCAAGCCGGGCGAAAGCCTCGACCATGGCGAGATCATGTCGATGTATTTCGGCCATTAGGAATCAGGACATGAGCGCATTGGCGGAAATCCTGTTCGGCGGCCTGTTCCAGGGTTCGCTCTACGCCATGATGGCGGTCGGGCTGGCACTGGTCTGGACGACGATCGGCGTGTTCAACTTCAGTCATGGCGTGTTCATGATGCTGGGCGCCTATGTCGCCTGGCAACTGGTCGAACTCGGCCTGCCGGCGGCAGTGGCCTTCCCGGTCGCCGTCGTCGTGATGGCCGGTGTCGGCTGGATATTGCAGGCAAGCGTCGTGCGGCCGCTGATCGGCCGCCCCAACATCGTGCTGGTCGTGGTCATCACCACACTGGCCGCCGGATCGCTGATCGAGAACGGCGCGCTGACCATCTGGGGGCCGCGCTCGAAGCAGATCCCCGCGCTGATCGACGGCAACGCCACCATCGGCGGCGTCGGCGTTTCGCTGCACCAGATCGCCATCATCGTCATCACGCCGCTGATCCTGGCCGCACTGTGGATGTTCCTCAACCGCACGCGGCTTGGACTGGCGTTGCGCGCCGTGGCGCAGAACGAGGACGCCAGCCATCTGGTCGGCCTCAACGTCACGGCCCTCTATGGGCTCGCCTTCGCCATCGCCGCCTCGCTGGCAGGGCTCGCCGGCATCTTCATGGGCGGCTATCGCTTCATGTCGCCGGTGATGGGGTCGGACCCGCTGCTCAAGGCGCTGATCGTCGTCGTCTTCGGCGGCATATCGAGCATATCGGGACCGATCTTCGCCGCTTATCTGATCGGTTTCTTCGAGGCCGCCTGCAGTTATTATTTCGGCCTCTACTGGACGCCGGCGTTGCTGTTCGGCGTGCTGATCCTGACCCTGATGGTGCGCCCCGAGGGCATTTTCGCCAGCCGCTCGCGAGGCCTCGCATGACCGACACGACCTCGCCGATCACACAGGCCCATATGGCGACGGCAACCCCGGTTGCGCCCGGCCGAACGCCATGGAAACACGAGGCCGTCGGTTTCGTGCTCGGTTTCGCCGTGCTGGCGCTGCTGCCGCTGATCTTCGGCGACACCTACGCCCGCCACATACTGATCATGGCCTTCATCTATGCCATCGTGGCGTCGAACTGGGATCTCAGCCTCGGCTATGGCGGCGTCTTCAACTTCGGCCATCTGGCGCTGTTCGGCATCGGCGTCTACGCCTACAGCCTGCTGACCAAGCTGGCCGGTCTCGACCCGTGGATTGCGCTTTTGGCCAGCGGTGTCATCGCCACGCTTGCCGCGATCGTGGTGACCATCCCGATCCTGCGGCTCAAGGGCATCTACATCATCCTGGTCACCTTCGGATTCGCGCAGCTGGTCATGCAGGTGATCCTCAGCCAGTCCGAGATCACCGGCGGCACGCAAGGCATCGTGCGCATCCCCGGCCTCTACTGGTTCGACCACAACATGGTCCGCGACGCCAAGTCAGCCTATTTCTACATCGCTTTGGCGCTGCTGGTGGCAAGCACTTTGTTCCTGCGGGTGTTCGTGCGCTCGCGCACCGGCGCCAGCATCGTGGCGTTGCGCGACAATGAGGAATACGCCATCAGCCGCGGCGTCTCGATCGTGCGCCAGCGCATGCTGACGCTTGCCGCGAGCGCGTTCTTCACCGGCATCGCCGGCGCCTTCTACGCCGCCTACCAGCGCAATGCCTCGATCGACGTGTTCGGCATGAGCCTGGCGACCATCATCCTGTCGATGGTTCTGTTGGGCGGCACCAGCACCATCTACGGCGCCATTGTCGCTTCCTTCGTGCTGACGATCTTCGCCGAGTGGATGGCCGATTTCGGAGCATGGCGGCCGATGATCACGGCAGTACTGATCATCGGCGTGATGCTCGCCTATCCGAGCGGGCTGGCCGGCATGATCAAGGCCGTATGGGGCGCTGTCGCCGGGCGGATCAAACGCCCGGCCTGAGCGCCTTCGAACGCCTCAGCGGATACCGCACCAGTCGATTACCGAGGCGGCGATGACCTTGGCGGTCTCGACCACCGATTCCATCTCGACATATTCGTTGGCGCCATGGAAGCCGTCGCCCGATGGACCGAAGATGACGCCGTCGACACCGGCCCCGGCATAATGCGCGGCATCGCAGACGGCGACGAAGCCGCTTGCCTTGGGCGCCTTGCCGATAGCGGCCTTGCGTTTCATCAGCGACGTTACCAGCGGATGGTCGACCGGCGTGTTCATGGGCGGAAAATGCAAGCCGCCGAGTTCCCACTGGATGGTCGGAGGGTTGTCGCGCAGCCAAGCGTCGGTCTGCGCGAAGTGATGGACGAAGGCCTCGAAGTCGCGGCGGTATTCGGCCGAGTTTTCGTCGGGCAGGAATTTCATGTCGAGATCGAGCACGGCGACGTCTGGGATGATGGCCGGATTGGTCATCACCGTCGGCAAGCCGTGCTCGCCAAGGCCCGTTCCGCCATGCATGACACCGATGTTGATCGTGTTCATGCCGACCGGCAGCAGCGGATGGGCCCTTGCCCGTGTCCGGTCGAGCTCGTACTGGCGCACGGCGGCAATGAACCGTGCCGCGATCTCGATCGCGTTGACGCCGGGCTTCAGCCGGTCCTTGTCATGCCGCTGCGGGTAGATTTCGTTGTAGCGCAGCGCCGAATGCGCGTTGCGGCCACGGATCGTCACCCGCGCCCATTCAAGCCCGCCCTCGACCGGCAGCACATCGCCCCAGGTCGGCTCGGCGACCAGCACCGCCTTGGCGAGCTTGCCTTTCCTGACCGCGTCCATGGCGCCGAAACCGCCGGCTTCCTCGTCGACGACGGAATGGATCGCCAGCCGGCCCTGCAGCGTGATGCCGGCCTTGCGGATGGCATGGGCGGCGGCGACACAGGCCGCGACACCGCCCTTCATGTCGACCGCCCCACGGCCATAGAGCCGGCCATCGGTGACTTCGCCACCGAACGGATCGACGGACCAGTCTTTCATCTCACCGACTGGCACCACATCGATATGTCCGCACAGGATCAGGCTGCGGTCCTCATCTCCAGCCCATTCGCCGGCCAGATTGGGCCGGCCGGGCAAGGCATCCCACTGCTCGGTGCGGAAGCCATCCTGCCTGAGGATCGGCTCGAGCAGCGCCTGGACATCCGCCTCGCGGTTGATGGCCGGATTGGCTTCGAATTTGGGATTGACCGAAGGGATGCGGACCATGTCGCGGACCAGCCCGATCAGCCACTCGCGGTCGGCCTCGATCTCAGCCTGCACGGCATCGATGACGGTCTTGGTGTCGGCCATGATTGTTCCTTCCTCGCATCGCCGCCCAGGGGGCTTCGACGCTATTTCCTGGGGGTTCTTGGTTTGGTGGTTTCGGTGTCGGACGGGGATAGCGCGGCATCGAGCGTGACGGCATTGGCGCTGCGGATCTTCTCGATGTCCTCGATGCGCTTGCGCACCCCGGCGCCATGGCCTTCCAACGCATGGGCGAACACGGTCTCCATCTGGGCCACGGCGGTCGCCAGCGTGTCGAAAGGCGAATTGGCGTCGATCGCCGCGACCATGGTCAGGTCGGCGATGTCTGATATCGGCGACAGCCACACATCGGTGAACAGCAGGACGGAGACGCCGCGTTCATGCGCCTGCTGCGCAAAGCTCACCACGTCCGACTGGTAGCGCCGGTAATCGAAGACGACGAGGAGATCGCGCTTGCCGAGGTCGATCAACAGGTCGAAATCGGCCGGGCTCAGCGAACCGATGTCGCGCACGCCGGAGCGGAACTGCAGGAGATAACCTGCAAGCATGGAGGCGATATGGCGGCTGAAACGGCCGCCGAGCAGCACGACCTGGCCCTTGGTCTCGAGCAACAGGTTGACCGCACGCGTATAGGCCTGCAGCGGCACCGCCGTGCGGGTACGCTCCAGACTGTCCGAGACTGAATGGAAGTAGGCAAGCGCGGTGCCTTCGCTGGAGCCGCCCGGACGCTTGGCTTCCATCATCAGGAGCGGCGAATGCAGCCGGGATTCCACTTCCGTCAACAACCGCGCCTGGAAGTCGGCAAAGCCGCCATAGCCGAGCTTGGTCATCAGCCGCGTCACGCTGGGGTCGCTGACGCCCGCGCGCCGCGCCAGCCGGGTCGCCGTTCCCAGGCCCGACATGGGATAATCGGCGAGCAGGACCTGAACGATCTTTTCTTCCGCCGACGTGAAAGCCAAGGTGGTGTTGGCCAGTTCTTCGCGGATCGACATGGTCATCGCCTCTCGCTGCGGGGAGACGATTATCTTACAATTTCATGCCTGATTGTCAAATTTGGAAAATATCTTACAGAGCGGAATCGTCGACTTATTTGAAGCTGGCGATGGGCAGGAATTTGACCGCGGAGCCGGTGAAGCGGCGATGGTCGGACGTTTGTCCGCGCGGCCGGAATCCGTCGAGATAGACCTGCTCCGGCGCCGTGCGGATGAAATTGGCGGCAATGATCGGCGCCGCCGCCGAGCCTGCTCCCGCGCTGCCCAGACCTGTCTCCCGGCTGGTCGCCGCCGGCACTATGATTGCGGTGACCCTGGGATCGAGACGCGGCTTGACACGGTCGGCCTTCGGGCTGGCTCCGGCACGATCCTGGGGTTTCGACGCCGGGACAGCGATGCGCTGACCGGCCAGCGGATCGAGACCGTCATCGGCATGATGCAGGGCCAGCAGGACGCCGATCGCGTCGGCCGGTTTGGCTGTCTCCGGCTGAAGCGCCGCGACGACCTGGCCTTCCGGCCGCCAGGTCGGCACGGGAACGCCCCGCGCCACGATCTCGGGAGCGATGCTCGCGGCGGCATCCGGCTTGCCCGCCGGACTCGCGGCGGCGGTTGCCAAAGGCGTCGCTGTCACCAGATCGTCCCGCGCCTGGGAGGCGCTGGCTATCGCGAACGGCACGGTCCGCGGGGTCGGGATACTGGCCTCGGCGCGCGGCGCGAAAGCGGGCACTGGAACGGCGCCGGGCGCCATCGCCATGACAATTGCTTCAGGCGTCGTCTGCCCGGCTGGCGGTTCTTCAGCCGGTTCGACGGAAGCGATCTGAATGTCCGCCCGTTGGGCTGCCTCCGGCGCCACGATGGCGATCTTCGGTGCCGGGCTGGATTCGACCGGCTTGGCCGGCTTGCGCGGCACGGGCGCCGCTTCGGCTGCATCATCGGCTTCGTCCGCGCCGCGCCCACCCAGAAGCGTCGCCAGCAGGCCACGCGCCGGCCGGCGCTGGCCGCCATCGGCGCTGGCCAGTTCTATATTGGGCGTGCCGGCCGCCTTGCGCGATTTATAGGCGGCAAACGCCTGCTCGTAGCCAGGCATCGGTTTGCCGTCGCTCGGCACATGCAGCGTGTTGCCGTTCGGGAAGACCCTGGCGAGTTCCTGGCGGCTGATGCCCGGCCAGTGCCGCACATTGCCGACATCCATATGGATGAAGGGCGAACCGGAGGTCGGATAATAGCCGACGCCGCCGCCTTGCATCTTGAGGCCGATGTCGCGCAGCTTTTTCAGCGGCACATCCGGCAGGAAGAAGTCCATGGCGCGGCCGACCATGTGCTGGCTTTCCTTGGCCACCCCCTTCGAGCGGCCGCGCAGCATGGCGTTGGTCGCCGGCGAGCGATAGGCGCTGACCACATGGATGTAGCTGCTCGAACCGCTGGCCCGGTAGGCCTGCCAGACAAGATCGAGCAGGCGCGGGTCCATCCTGGTCGGCTCGTTGCGGCGCCAGTCGCGCAGCATGAAGTTGATCTTCTTCAATCCCGCCTGATCGTAGCGTCCATTGCGCTTGAAGACGATCTCGGCCTTCTCGCCGGTATGAAGATGCTGAATCCTGAGAGCGCGCGTTTCGGCGAACGCATCGGTGATGCACATGCAGAAGAAAGCGACCGCGAAGGCCGGCAACCGTGTCCACCAGCTCAAACCGCCGGGCGCTTTCTCATCGCTTTCAATCACGTTCATGCCTTGCACATCGTTCCTGTTTGGGGCGAATTGACGTCTTTGCCGGTGAGAGCCTGCCTTTCGGCGCTCTCTCCGGCGATTGCTTGACCGGGCGGGCATGTTGGCCATCCACGATACATACTATCGAAGAACAGCATCTTGGTTAACGAATCGTGTCGTGCCCGGCCGTGCCATCCGGCTGCTCACGCCGCCGGCGGCCAGCGATTGGTGATGAAATTGTGCCGCCGGGCCCTGTCGATCGGCCGCGCGGGAACCCCGACCGCCGTGCTGCCGGCTGGAATATCCCGGGTAACGACAGCACCGGCGCCGATAAGCGAATGGCTGCCGATGGTGACGTCCTCTACGATGCATACGCTCGGGCCGATATAGACCTCGTCCCCTATCGAAGCGGATTTGCCGAGCGTCGCCCCGATCGTCACATACTGGGAAATGTTGCAATTGTTGCCGATCGTGGCGGTATGATGAACCACGCAGGGGCCGCCATGGCCGATGTAAAAGCCAAGACCGATCCTTGTCTCCACGGGAATCTGGATGCCGAATTTCCTCATCTTCAAGGAGACGAAGAGCCGGGCTATCCGACGCAGCACGGAACTGTCCGACTGCGCGATCCGATGCCAGACCATGTAGTTGAAGCCTCGATTGGTCAGGTATTGCCGGCACAATGTCTTGGCGTCGCTTCGGCGTGTATAGCGGTAGAGATCGCTTTTGATGGCCTCGAATATCTGCATCTGCGGCCCTTGGCACCTGCCCAAAGCGGATTCGCACACTAGATCATCCCGGCAGCGCGAAAGGAACAAACGCCACGGGCTATCCACGGTTTCCAGCGCGCTGGCGTGACGGACGGTTCTGGTTTCGGGAAATCTGGTGCTGCGAGAGAGGATTGAACTCTCGACCTCTCCCTTACCAAGGGAGTGCTCTACCACTGAGCTACCGCAGCCGCCGATGGCGGGGCTTCTGCCATATCGAATCGACAAGCGCAAGGCCAAGAACAACGCAACTGTGAAAGCCTTTGCCGGATAGCTTTCGATGACATGGCCGTGCCACAATGTTGGCTATGCCTGAGGGACGGGCTGGCCGGTCGCCGGCTTGGACGGGATGATGAACGACAAGACGATTCCAGCGAAAACGGGCGGCATGGACCGCAAGGACCGGCTTGCCGAGCAATTGCGGGCCAATCTGCAGAAGCGCAAGGCACAGTCGCGCTCGCGGCGCAGTGGCGACGCCGACAAGCGGCGCGCCGGCGAAGCCGACAAGCGGCCCGACGGGCTGGCGGTGGCTGGGAAAACGCAGAAAGATTAACTCAAATCGGCCACTCTTGGCCCGGGGTGGGCGAAATCCTATTTCTTGAACCAGATTGGCCAATGGTCTAGACGGGCCGATACTCAACCGATTGAACCGGCTTTTTCGAGCCGAGAGGGACGTTTTTCCATGGATCGCATCAGAATTGTCGGCGGCAACAAGCTTGCCGGAAGCATTCCGATTTCGGGCGCGAAAAACGCCGCTTTGCCGCTGATGATCGCCTCGCTTTTGACCGACGACACGCTGACGCTGGAAAACGTGCCGCATCTGGCCGATGTCGAGCAGCTGATCCGTATCCTGGGCAATCACGGCGTCGATTATTCGGTCAACGGCCGCCGCGAGAAGCAGAATGAGGGCTATTCGCGCACCATCAACTTCTCCGCCCGCAACATCGTCGACACGACAGCCCCTTATGAGCTGGTGTCCAAGATGCGCGCCTCGTTCTGGGTGATCGGTCCGCTGCTGGCCCGTATGGGCGAGGCCAAGGTCTCGCTGCCCGGCGGCTGTGCCATCGGCACGCGCCCGGTCGACCTGTTCCTCGAAGGCCTGCAGGCATTGGGCGCCGACCTTGATGTCGACACCGGCTATGTCATCGCCAGGACCAAGAACGGCCGGCTCGTCGGCAACCGCTATGTCTTCCCCAAGGTTTCTGTCGGCGCCACGCATGTGTTGATGATGGCGGCCTCGCTCGCCAAGGGCGAGACGGTGCTTGAGAACGCTGCCTGCGAGCCCGAGATCGTCAATCTCGCCGAATGCCTCAACGCCATGGGCGCCAGGATTTCCGGCGCCGGCACGCCTACCATCACCATCGACGGCGTCGAAGCGCTGTCGGGGGCGCGCGTGCGCGTCATCCCCGACCGCATCGAGACCGGCACCTACGCGATGGCGGTGGCCATGACCGGTGGCGACGTCGTGCTGGAAGGCGCGCGGCCGGAGCTCTTGCAGACCGCGCTGGACGTGATTTCGCAGACCGGCGCCGAGATCACGCCGACCAATTCCGGCATCCGCGTCAGGCGCAACGGGGCCGGCATCTCCCCGGTCGACGTCACGACCGCCCCCTTCCCGGCCTTCCCGACCGATCTTCAGGCGCAGTTCATGGGCCTGATGACCATGGCCAAGGGCAAATCGCGCATCACCGAGACGATCTTCGAAAACCGCTTCATGCACGTCCAGGAACTGGCCCGGCTTGGCGCCCACATCACGCTTTCTGGCCAGACGGCGATCGTCGATGGCGTGGCGAAGCTGAAAGGCGCGCCGGTCATGGCGACCGATCTTCGCGCCTCCGTCTCGTTGGTGATTGCCGGCCTCGCGGCCGAAGGCGAAACCACGGTCAACCGCGTCTACCACCTCGACCGCGGCTTCGAGCGGCTGGAGGAAAAGCTGTCCAATTGCGGTGCGGTGATCGAGCGTATTTCGGCGTAGGCGAAATCCCACGGCTTCCGGGGCAGACATTTCGTCTGTCTCGGCCCCGAACCGGATAGATGGGTAACAGTTGCGCCCCTGTATCCGCCACGACACCAGGCGGATTGCCTGGCGCGGTTGCACGGATCGCCAAGACCGCCTAACAGAAGGCTGAACAGTCAACCTTCAGGTGTGCATTCCGCATGGCAGCCTTAAAACTCATCGCGCTCGACGACCAGGACCTGAGCATCGTCTCGGCTCATGTCCAGGACGCCGTGATGAAGGTTTCGGACCTCGAATTCCTGCCCTCGGCCAAGCGTTTCGTGCTGACCATGAACCGCTTCGTCTGGGAAGCGAAGTCGGGCCTGTTTCGCCAGCACAATGAACGGCGACAGGCCGTGCTGCATTTCGACCGGGTGCTGGGCGCCAAGACCAGCGGCATCGCGCGCGACAAGCCGGCCGAGGTTTTGTCGCTGCTGGCGATCAGCTTCGTCGAGATCAGCAAGCCGGCCGGCATCGTCGAGCTGGTCTTTTCGGGGGGCGGCGCGATCATGCTCGATGTCGAATGCATCGAGGCCCGTCTTGCCGACATCGGCGGCGCGTGGGAAGCCACGTCGCGCCCCGTCCACAAGGCTTGAACACAAAATGGCCATCACGCTTGCCCAGTCCGGCGCCGATTTCGAGCAGCGTTTCGCCGCCTTCCTGACGACCAAGCGGGAAGTGTCGGAGGATGTCGACGCCGCGGTCCGGCAAATCATCGCGCGCGTGCGCTCCGAAGGCGACGCGGCCCTTATCGACTATACGATGAGATTCGACCGTGCCGACCTCGGCGGTCTGGGCATCGCGGTATCGAGGAACGATATCGCCGAGGCTTACAAGGCCGCCGACCCCAGGACGATCGAGGCGCTCGAATTCGCGCGCGATCGCATCCGAGCCTATCACGAGCGGCAACGGCCCAAGGACGACCGTTTCACCGATGCGGCCGGCGTCGAGCTCGGCTGGCGCTGGACCGCGATCGAGGCGGTCGGGCTCTATGTGCCGGGCGGCACGGCGAGCTATCCGAGTTCGGTGCTGATGAACGCCATCCCGGCCAGAGTGGCAGGCGTCGAGCGCATCGTCATGGTGGTGCCTGCCCCCGGCGGCGTCATCAACCCGCTGGTGCTGGTGGCGGCCGACATCGCCGGCGTGTCTGAAATCTACCGCGTCGGCGGCGCCCAGGCGATCGCGGCGCTTGCCTATGGAACGCGGACGATCCGCCCTGTCGCCAAGATCGTCGGCCCGGGCAATGCCTATGTCGCCGCGGCAAAGCGACAGGTGTTCGGCACCGTCGGCATCGACATGATCGCCGGCCCGTCGGAAGTCCTTATCGTCGCCGACGCCGACAATGATCCGGACTGGATCGCCGCCGATCTTCTGGCCCAGGCCGAACACGACGTGTCGGCGCAATCGATCCTGATCACCGACGATCCGGCTTTCGGCAAGGCCGTCGAGCAAGCGGTCGAGCGCCAGTTACGGAACCTGCCGCGCGCCGAAACGGCGGCGGCGAGCTGGCGCGATTTCGGCGCGGTGATCCTCGTTCCAACCATCGAGGCCTCGCTGCCATTGGTCGACCGGATCGCCGCCGAGCATGTCGAGCTTGCCATCGCGGACGCGGAGACCTTCCTCGGCAGGATGCGCAATGCCGGCGCGGTGTTTGTCGGCCGTCACACGCCGGAAGCCATTGGCGACTATGTCGGCGGCTCCAACCACGTTCTGCCGACGGCGCGCTCGGCGCGCTTCTCATCGGGCCTGTCGGTGCTCGACTTCGTCAAGCGCACCTCGATCCTGAAGCTCGGGCCCGAGCAGTTGCGAGCGCTGGCGCCCGCCGCGATGGCACTCGCCGGGGCGGAAGGGCTGGACGCGCATGGCCGTTCCGTCTCCATACGGCTGAACATGTAGGCCGAGATGACGGGACCCGATCAAACCCGCGCAAAACTGATCGATATCGAACTCGATGAATCGATCGGCCGTTCGACGCCCGATGTCGAGCACGAGCGGGCGGTGGCCATCTTCGACCTGATCGAGGAGAACAGTTTCCAGCCCGTCAACGACAACGGTACAGGTCCTTACCGGCTTAAGCTGTCACTGGCCGAATCCCGTCTTGTCTTTGCCGTGGCGCGAGAGGACGGCGCTGCGGTCGTTACCCACATCCTGTCGCTGACGCCGCTCAGGCGCATCGTCAAGGATTACTATATGATCTGCGAGAGCTATTACGACGCCATCCGCTCTTCGACGCCGAGCCATATCGAGGCGATCGACATGGGCCGGCGCGGCCTGCACAATGAGGGCTCGCAGACGCTGATGGATCGGCTGTCCGGCAAGATCGACATCGATTTCGACACGGCGCGACGGCTGTTCACGCTGGTCTGCGTGCTGCACTGGCGGGGCTGATCCTGGCTGCCGGCGCCCTGCCCCGCTCGATCCTGTTCCTGTGCGGGATGAATGCCGTGCGCTCGCCAATGGCCGAGCAGCTGGCGCGCCGGATGCTGTCGGCCGCCACCTTCGTCGCCTCGGCGGGCGTTCGCGCCGGCGAACGCGACCCGTTCGTCGATGCGGTTCTGGCCGAAGAGGGCCTGTCGCTCGGCGAACGCCATCCAAGGACGATGGACGATCTCGAGGACGACTATTTCGACCTGATCGTCACGCTGGCGCCGGAAGCGCACCACGCGGCACTGGAGCTGACCCGCTCGCTCGCCGTCGAGGTCGAATACTGGCCGACGCCGGATCCGACCGATGCCGGCGGCACGCGCGAACACATCATGGCCAGCTATCGAGACGTGCGCGAGCGGCTGAAATCGCGTATAAGCCGACGTTTTTTGCTTCCAGAAGCAGAAAAAGCGACGGATTAAGCGTGTTCACAAGCGCACGATTATCATATAGGTTCCGCCGAAATTCCGGCCGGAGTCGGAAGTTGAGCATGATGCCGTCCGAAAACCGCTTCACAGTTTTCGGCATCATGCTCTAGGCGCCGGAACTGCCATCCAAGCAAAGGTATCGAATGCCGAAGGAAGAAGTCCTCGAGTTTCCGGGTATCGTGACGGAATTGTTGCCCAACGCGATGTTCAGGGTGAAGCTCGAAAACGAACACGAGATCATCGCCCATACGGCCGGCCGCATGCGCAAGAACCGCATCCGCGTGCTGACCGGCGACAAGGTTCTGGTCGAGATGACGCCATACGACCTGACCAAGGGCCGCATCACCTACCGCTTCAAGTAAGATCAGGGCCCGACTGGTTCGCGATGAGCATTTTGCAGAAGCTGGTGCTTGCCTCGGGTTCGCCGCGCCGCATCGAACTCTTGCAGCAGGCCGGCATCGAGCCGGACCGCATCCTGCCCGCCGATATCGACGAGACGCCGCTGCGCGCGGAGCATCCCCGCTCGCTGGCGAAGCGCCTGTCGAAGGAAAAGGCCGAGAAGGCCTTCGCGTCGATGAAGACCGAGACCGACTATGCGCCGAGCTTCGTGCTGGCCGCCGACACGGTGGTGGCAGTCGGGCGGCGCATCCTGCCCAAGGCCGAGACGCTGGACGACGCCGCCAATTGTCTGGGGCTGTTGTCGGGCCGTTCGCACCGGGTCTATTCCGGCATCTGCCTGATCACGCCGGGCGGCAAATTGCGTCAGCGGCTGGTCGAAACGCGGGTGCGTTTCAAGCGATTGCCGCGCGAAGAGATCGACGCCTATGTCGCCTCCGGCGAGTGGCGGGGCAAGGCCGGTGGCTACGCCGTGCAGGGTTTGGCCGGCGCCTTCGTGGTCAAGCTCGTCGGCTCCTACACCAACATTGTCGGCCTTCCCCTTTACGAGACGGTGGCTCTGCTGTCCGGCGAAGGCTTCAAGGTCCATCAGAACTGGCTGTCCGCGCGGCCATGAGCCTCGACGACAAGGTAACCCCGCTACGGCCAAAGCGGCCCTGCCCCGAATGCGGCAAGCCGTCGGCGCGAGAGACCTATCCGTTCTGCTCGACACGCTGCAAGGACATCGACCTCAATCGCTGGCTGAAGGGTGCCTATGTCATCTCGGCCCGCGACGACGAGGACGAGCCCGACACCGACGAGCCGAAGTGAGATGGGCCCGCCGGTCAGGCGGCTTCGTTCTTGCGTTTCACCCGCGCCCAGGCCGGCAGCCAGTCACCGTGAGCGGCCAGGAGATCGTCGACCAATGACCAGATCTGGTCGAGATCGAGCTCGGCCGCGGTGTGCGGATCCATCATCGCGGCATGGTAGATGTGGTCGCGGTTCTCGCTCATCAGCGCCCGTACCGTCAGTTCCTGCACGTTGATGTTGGTGCGGATCAGCGCCGTCAGTTGCGGCGGCAGGTCGCCGATGTAAGTCGGCTGGATGCCGGAGGCATCGAACAGGCACGGCACTTCGGCGACGCAATCGCGAGGCAGCGATGTGATGCAGCCATTGTTGCGGACATTGCCGTAGATCACCGAGGGTTCGCCGGTCCAGACCGAGTTCATGATCGAGGACGCATATTCCCTGGACTCCTCGACCTCGATGCGCTGGGCCGAGCGGTAGGCCTGCGCCTGGTCCTGCCAGCGCTCGATCTGCTCGATGCAGCGCTTGGGATATTCGTCGAGCGGAATGCCATATTTCTCGATCAGGTCGGGGCGGCCGTCCTTGATGAAATAGGGCGTGTATTCGGCGAAATGCTCGGAGCTTTCAGTGACGAAATAGCCGAGCCGGGTCAGCATCTCGTAGCGCACCTTGTTGGGGCAGCGGGGATTCCGGCCTGGCTTGGGCGCCCGGCCCTCGCGATAGGCACGCACCAGGTCGGGATAGAGATCGCGGTAGGAGCCGTCCGGCTGACGATGCTCGAATTTGAGATAAAAGGCCATGTGGTTGATGCCGGCCGAGCGGTAGCGGATCTCGTCATAGGGAACGTCGAGATCGTTGGCGAGCTCCATCGCCGTGCCCTGCACCGAGTGGCAGAGCCCGACCTGCCTGATTTCGGGATATTTCTCAGATATCGCCCATGTGTTGATCGCCATCGGGTTGACGTATTGCAGCATGATCGCCTGCGGACAGACGGCGAGCATGTCTTCGCAGATCTTCCACAGATGCGGAACGGTCCTCAAGCCGCGCATGATACCGCCGACGCCGAGCGTATCGGCGATCGTCTGGCGCAGCCCGTATTTCTTCGGCACTTCGAAATCGGTGACGGTGCAGGGTTCGTAGCCGCCGATCTGAAAGGCGACGACGACGAAGTCGGCGCCTTCCAGGGCCTTGCGCTGATCCGAGAAGGTCTCGGCCTTGGCCTTGACGCCCAAGGTGCCGATCAGCTTGTTGACGACGAGCGCGCTCTCTTCCAGTCGTTGCGGGTTGATGTCCATCAGCGCGATGGTCGCGCCGGACAGCGCCGGCCGCTGCAGCACGTCGCCGACGATATTCTTCATGAACACGGTCGAGCCGGCGCCGATAAACGTGATCCTGGGATGTCTTGCCACGCCAATCTCCGGCATATGTTCAGGGCTTGACGCGGCTTCGACTATGCCGCGCGCAGGCTGCCGCCGTCCAGCCACGCCAGCTCGGCCGGCGACAGCGATATCTTCAAGGCCAGCAGGCTGTCGTCGAGTTCGCCAAGCGTGCGCGGACCGATCAGAGGAACCGACGGGAAGGGCTGGTTGAGCACGTAGGCCAGAGCGATATGGATCGGGCTCTTGCCCAGACGGGCGGCGAGCTCGATGGCGCGGTCGCGGCGGCCGAAATTGCGCTCTGAGTACCAGACCCGCACCAATTCCTCATTGTCGCGCCTGTCGCGCCCGGCACGATCGGTGAAGAAGCCACGCCCCTGGCTCGACCAGGCGAAATTCGGCATCTGCCTGGAGGTCAGCCAAGCCTTCCACTCGTCACTGGAGGCGGCCACGCAGCCGGCCCAGATCGGCTCCAGCATCTCGGCCAGCGAGAAGTTGTTGGAGAGCGCGCCCGGCTTCTGCGCGCCGGTGCGCTCGGCATAGGCAATCGCCTCGTCCATGCGCCGCATCGTCCAGTTCGAACCGCCGAACGGCCCACGGATGCGGCCCGCCTTGGCCTCGCGGTCCATCGCGTCGACGAACTCGCCGACCGGCACGTCCGGATTGTCGCGATGCATGAAATAGATGTCGACGTGGTCGGTCTGCAGGCGGTCGAGCGACTGGGCAAGCTGCTTGCCGATCACGTCGGGATAGCAAAGCGGCGAATGTGCGCCCTTGGCGATGATCACCGACTGCTCGCGCACGCCACGGCTCTTCAACCATTCGCCGAGCAGCTTCTCGGTGTAGCCGGCGCCGTAGACATAGCCGGTGTCGAACAGATTGCCGCCGGCCTCGAAGAAGGCGTCGAGCAGGATCGAGCCGGAGGAAAAGGTGCGGAAATCCTCGAAGCCGAGCGCCACCACCGATGCCGGTTTCGGCAGGCCCGGAATGCCGCGCCTGCCGATTGCCGTTCCGCCTGAACGCAGCGGCCGGCCGGAGATGGTGCCGGTGCGATGGGACGCTTTCTCGATCTCGTACTCCAGCCCCACCGCCGCGCGCCATTTGTCGAGCACCTGCAAAGTGCCGAGACTGTCGGCCCAGCCCATGCCCGGCCAGGCGAATTCCTGGCGCCCGGCGCGAATGGCCTCGCCGGCGGCATCGACCTCGAAGGAATAGACGTGGCGCGTCTCGTTGACGCTGATGGTCTCGCGCGCGCCGTCGGCGCCGATCACGTCGATGCGGCCAAGGCCGATATCGCGGTCGCCGCCGGCGAACCAGAAGTCCGGCACCTCGATGCGTCCCTTGGTGCCGAAGATGCGCAGCACATTGTCCTGATTGAGCGAGATGCTGCAGGACACCTCGGCGACGATGCCGCCGGGAAAGTGCAGGACGGCGGAAGCCCATTCGTCGACGCCGGATTGGCCAAGATGGGCCGCGCCCGCGACCTTGTCGGGCTCCGCGAATGGCGCTCCGGCCGCAGCGCCCGCGATCAGCCGCACCATCGAGACGGGATAACCGCCAACATCGAGAATGCCGCCGCCGGCGAGATCGTTGGCGTAGAGCCGGTGCTCCGGCATGAAACCAGGCATGGCGAAGCCGAAGCTCGATTTGATCATCCTGATCTCGCCGATGAGACCCGACCGGATCAGTTCCACCAGCCTCAGCGTCTGCGGATGCAGCCGGTACATGAAGGCTTCGCCGAGGAAAGTGCCAGCCTTGCGCGCGGCATGCATCATGGCGTCGGCCTCGAAGGCGGTCAGTGCAATCGGCTTCTCGCACAGCACATGCTTGCCGGCTTCCGCCGCCCTGATCGCCCACTGCGCGTGGCCGGGATGCGGGATGGAAATATAGACCGCGTCGATATCCGGATCGGCGAGCAAGGCTTCGTAACCGTCGATGATGCGGGCGCCGGGAAAGCTCTCCGCCAGGCCCGGTTTGCCGGGATTGCGTGCGCCGATGGCGGCCAGCTTCCCGCTGCGCGAGCCTGCGAGCCCTCCGGCAAAGGCCTTGGCGATGCCGCCCGGCCCAAGGATCCCCCAGCGAATGGGCGTGGTTGAAGTCATGGTCATTCTCCTTGAAGGCGGAAGGGTCGGCCGCTCAGCGCAGCCGCAGCCCTTTTTCGTCGAACAGATAGGATTTGCGGATGGAAACGGTGACTTCCGAGGTGTCGGGAACCTTTGCCGCGTCGCGCTGGATCACGACGTCCTCGCCATCGGCCGTCCTGGCGTAGAGGAAGCTCGTGCCGCCCAGATGCTCGACCACGTCGATGGCAACGGCAAGGTCGGCATCGCCTTCCCCGGCGATGCCGAAATGTTCGGGCCGCACGCCGACGATGACCTTGCTGCCGGTTTCGGGCACGGCATCGGTCAGTGGCTGCGTGATGCGGGTCTTCTCCGCGCCCGCCAGTTCGACCACGACCTCCTTTGCGCCGCGACCGACAATATGGCCCTTGATGAAATTCATCTTCGGCGAACCGACAAAGCCGGCGACGAAAATATTGTCGGGATTGTCGTAGAGATCGAGCGGCCGGCCGATCTGCTCGACATGGCCGGCGCGCAGCACGACGATCCTGTCGGCCAGCGTCATCGCCTCGGTCTGGTCGTGGGTGACGTAGACCATGGTGGTGCCCAGTTCCTTGTGCAGACGCGAAATCTCGACCCGCATCTGGACGCGCAGTTCGGCGTCGAGATTGGAGAGCGGCTCGTCGAACAAGAACACTTGCGGCTCGCGCACGATGGCGCGGCCGATGGCGACGCGCTGGCGCTGGCCGCCGGACAGGTTTTTGGGACGCCGCTCCATTAATTCGCTGATACGCAGTATCTCGGCCGCCCGCTTCACCCGCCGCTCGGTATCGGCCTTCGGATTGCCGGTCATGCGCAACCCGAAGGACAGGTTCTGTTCGACGCTCATATGCGGATAGAGCGCGTAGGACTGGAACACCATGGCGATGCCGCGGTCGGCCGGCTCGACATCGTTGACCACCTTTCCGCCGATGGCGATCTCGCCGCCGCTGATATCCTCCAGCCCGGCAATCATCCTGAGCAGCGTGGACTTGCCGCAACCCGACGGGCCGACGAACACGACGAACTCGCCGTCCTTGATGTCGATATTGGCACCGTGGACGACCTCGAAGACGCCGAAGCGCTTGACGACATTGGTGAGCTTGACGTTTGCCATGCCAGGCCCCCTTACTTGACCGCGCCGGCGGCGATGCCGGCGATGAAATGGCGCTGCAGCAGCACGAAGACGATGAGCATCGGCACCGTCAGCATGACTGCGCCGGCCATGATGCCGCCCCATGACACTTTGGTCAGGCCGATCAGCGTGCCGAGCGCCACGGGCGCCGTCATCGAACCCGGCTGGCTGTTGATCAAAAGCGGCCACAGATAATTGTTCCAGGAGGCGAGGAACAGGATGATGCAGAGCGCGGCCAGCATCGGCCGCGCCAGGGGCAAGGCGATGAAGACGAAGATGCGCCACTCCTTGACGCCCTCGACGCGGGCGGCATCGAACAGATCGTCGGGCATCATCGAGAAACTCTGGCGCATGAACAGCACGCCGAGCGAGTTGAACAGCGGCGGCACGATCAGCGCCACCCAGGTGTTGGCGAGCTTGAAGTCGCGCGCCACCATGATGAATTGCGGGATCAGCACCACCGCATAAGGCAGCGTGATGGTGCCCAGGATGATGGCGACGACCACGCTTTTGCCGACGAACTGGTAGCGCGCCAGCGCCCAGCCGGCCATCGAGGTAAGCATCACCGAGAGGAAGGTGTAGGTCACCGCCACGCAGACCGAGATCACGATGGCGCCGACGAAGTCGGTGTCGCGCTGCAGATTGTTGAAATTGTCGAGGAAATTGCCGTGCGGCAAGAGCTCGATGCCGGGGCTGAAGATGCCGTTGTCGGGCATGGTCGAGAACACGATCATCATCCACAACGGAAACAGCCAGATCAGCGCCAGCGGCGTCAGGAAAAGGTGCAGCGCGATGCTGCGCTTCAGTCTTGCCGACGCGAGCGAGCTCATTTGGCTTCCCTCGTCAGCCAGAGCTGTACCAGCGTGATCGCGATCGCCAGTCCCGCCATGGTGTAAGCGACGGCCGAGGCGTAGCCGAAATTGAGCGAGCGGAAGCCCTGGCGGTAAAGCAAAAGGCCGAGCGTCTCGGTGCCGCCGCCCGGCCCGCCACGCTCGGTGATCAGGAACGGCTCGGTGAACAGCTGCATGGTGCCGATGATCGACAAAACGGCGCAGAAGACGATGACCGGCTTCAGCAGCGGCAGGGTGATGAAGAAGAACTGCTTGAGCTTGCTGACGCGGTCGAGAGTGGCAGCCTCATAGACGTCCTCGGGAATGGACTGCATGCCGGCGAGCAGGATGATGGCGTTGTAGCCGGCCCAGCGCCAGGTGACCGCGATCATGATCAGGGCCATGGCCGGCGTGACGTTGGAGAACCAGTCTATCTTGGGCAGACCGACGGTGTTGAGGAGCTTGTTGACGATGCCGAAATCGAGGCTGAACATCAGCCGGAAGACCGCGGAATAGGCGACCTCCCCGACCACCACGGGGGCGAAGAAGGCGAAGCGGTAGAGGCCGCGCGCCTTGAGCAGCGGCGAATTCAGAAGCACCGCCATCACCATGGCGAGCGCGATCATCACCGGAACCTGGATGACGAGGATGAGCAGCGTGTTCTTCAGTGCGTTGAAGAAGGCGGGGTCGCCGATCAGACGGCCCCAGTTGAAGCCGGGCGCGAAGCGCCATGGCACGGTGCGGGTCGCCTGGAAGGAGATCATGAACGAAGAGATGATCGGCCACACCCAGAAGATGGCGAAGATCAGCAGATAGGGCGTCAGGAAGCGATAGGCCGTAGCGTTGCGGTAGCGCATCTTTTCTCCTCCCTCATCCCTGGTGTTGAAAGCAAGCGTGCAGATGGCGGGTCCAGGACGGCATGGCTGCCATCCCGGACCCCGTCCCGGGAGGTCAGGACTTGATCGGCAGCCCGGTCGCCGAAGCGATCTGGTTGGCGGCGTCGTCGAGCGCCGCCTTGGCGTCAGGATAGCCGCCGGCGAGGTATTTCGTCTGCACGGCGCGCACGATGATCTCGGCATCGCTCTGGAACTGCGTGCCGCGGCTCGGAACCACCTTGGGCAAGGTGCCCAGAATATCCTTCCACACCGCCTGGCCACCCCAGTAAGGCAGGCCCTGGCTGACATAGGGGTCGTCCAGCGCCGAGACCAGCGAGGGCACCAGGCCGAACTCCTTCAGCATGGTGATCTGCCCTTCATTGGTGCCGAGCGTGTATTTCAGGTACTCGTAGGCCGCTTCCTTGTTTTTCGAGGCCGAGGTGATGGCCAGCGACGAGCCGCCGAGATTGGCAGCGCGCGGGCCGTCTGATGTCAGGCTCGGCATCAGGTAGACGCCCCATTTGCCGTTTTCGCCGGCCGATTCGGTGCGGATGGTGCCCTCGTACCAGCCGCCATAGACCTGGGTAGCGACGGTTCCGGCGGTGTTGTTGGTGATCTTGGTCGACCAGTCGGCCGAGGAAACGATGCCGGCGTCCTTCATCTCCTTGACCTTGGTCATGGCATCGACGCATCTGGGCTGGTTGACCGTTATCGACTGGCCGTCCTCGGCGAAATAGGCGCAGCCCTGTTCGTTGGCGATCATGCGGAAGAATTCGCTGTCGCCGTTGAAATCGGCATTGGTCATCGACACGCCCGGATTGGCGGCCTGGATCTTCTTGCCGGCGGCGATGAAATCGTCCCAGGTCTTGATCGATGCCGGATCGACGCCGGCCTTCTCATAGAAGTCGCGGCGATAGAAGGTGGCGACCGGGCCGGAATCCCACGGCATGGCATAGGCCTTGTCGCCGACTTCGAGCTCGGTGCGTTTGAAATCGGGGTATTTCTTCTGGTCGTCCGCGCTGTAGCCCAGCGTGTGCAGATCGACGAAGCAATCGGGGAACTGGCTCCAGTAATTCTCGGCCTCGCCGTTCTCGATGGTGACGATGTCGGGCAGCCCGACGCCGCCTGCCGCACATCCGGCGATCGACTTGTCATAGGTCGGCTGGTTGCCGAGATCCTGGACCGTGACCTTGATGTCGGGATGTAGCTTGTTGAAGCCGGCAACGGTTGCCTTCAGGGATGAAGCGGCGATGTTCCAGCTCCAGATCGTGATTTCGCCAGATTGCGCGAAGGCCGGGGCTGAACCCAGGGCAAGCGCGAGCGCGGCGCAGGACAGTGTGATGCGCATTGAAATCCTCCCATTTCATTTGCTCTCTCTGCGAGCCTGGCTAGAGTATGCGGCGCGGAAAGCCTGTCCCCGACAAAGGGAATACGAAATTGGCGGAAAGTAAGATGCCGGATCGGCCGTTTTACCAGCCTGGCGCCAGCAGCGTGGAAGGCATGCCGCTGCTGCTGCAGATGTTCCACACCAATCCGCTGGTGATGCTCAAGCCCCATTGGCATGCCCAGGTCGAAGTGAATTTCATCGTGCGCGGCTCCGTGCATTATCGCATGAACGACCACGAAATATCGCTTTCGGCCGGCGAGATGTGCCTGTTCTGGGGCGGCCTGCCGCACCAGATGGACGATCTCAGCGACGACGCCATCTATGCCGGCGCGCATCTGCCGCTGGTGCATTTCTTCCGGCTGCATCTGCCGGCCGACGTGCGCCACCGGCTGATGACGGGTGCGACGCTGGTCACCGGCGCCACCGACCAGTCCGACAACGACAATTTCGCCCGCTGGAACCGTTATGCCCGCTCAGGCGATCCGGCCAGGGCCGAACATGCCGTCAACGAGCTGCTGCTGCGGCTGGAGCGGGTGCGGTTCGAGCCTTACCGGCTGGTGCCCGGAACCGCTGCCGGGCAGGAGCCCGGCAATCCCTTCGACCAGCAATCGTCGCGCAATGTCGGGCGCATGTGCGATTTCATCGCCGAAAACTTTCTCTACGACATCGATTGCGTCAACATCGCCGCGGCGGCCGATATCCACCCCAAATACGCGATGAGCCTGTTCAAGAAGTCGACAGGGATGACGCTCAACGAATATGTCAACCTGCTGCGGCTGAGCTATGCGCAGGCCATGCTGATGCACCAGGACGCCAATGTGCTGCGCGTCGCCATGGAATCCGGCTTCGGCTCGCTCAGCGCGTTCAACAAATCCTTCCGCAAGCTCGCCGGCATGACGCCGTCTGATTTCCGCAAGGGCGTGGCGGGTGCCAGATAGGCGCAAAAGCGGCTCGGCAAGCCGGCCGGCGCATGGCATTTCTTTTCCTGCCGGAAATCCACATCTGGGCGCTGGACAGGCCGGATTCCCATGCTATAACCCACGCGCTTTCAAGGGACGCCCACGGCGCCCCTGAATTCCGGAGCGCGAGTTTTCGTTAGCCGGAACAGGCCCAGATAGCTCAGTTGGTAGAGCAGCGGACTGAAAATCCGCGTGTCGGTGGTTCGAATCCGCCTCTGGGCACCATTTTTCTCTCCGACGGACTTATCCCTGTCAGTTATTTGATCACCGGGCCCAAGACGGCCCGCCCGTTTTGCCCGGCGAAACAACTTTGCTCCCACCTGCCCACATCCGGATTCAATTTGCTTGGTGATCCCCCATCCCTAGGGCAAACTTCCCCTTGGGGCTGCAGGAGGTGAAATGAGAGCACGTGCAGCGACGCTCGGCGATCTCGAGGATGTGTTCCATGGCCTGTCCAAGCGGATGTCGGACGAGTATGCGGCGGCCGGCAAGGACAGCAAGATCGCCTACGACAATCTGATGATGAATTTGAAGGAAGGCCGCGCGCACGCGCTGGTCGAGGGCGAAAAGGCGGTGGCGATCATCGCCTGGCATGAGAACAGCGATGCCGCCGATACGCTGTTTGCCGCGCAGGAGGATTTCTTCCGGGCCTCGACCGTGCGTTTCTGTAAGCGGCATATCCGCCAGGTCCAGGCGCTCGCCGGCAACCTTCCCGTCCATTCACGCAGCTGGCTGCAGGGGCCCGATGTCGCGCGATGGTTCAGCGTCATCGGTTATGTCGAGCATGGCCGGGAGAACGGCGCCAACCTGTTCGAACTGCCGCCGGCGCGCGCTGCGTAGGCCGCCTACCGCACCGCGAACGCCGCTTGCACGGCCCGGTTGACCGTCACCGGCAGGATCGACATGTGGTTCTCGCCGGCGTGGAGTTCGAAGCTCGCCCGCAGGTCGGGCAGCGCGTCGAGGCGTTTCGCCATCGCCCGGGCGAATTCGTCGGTGCGGATCAGCTTTTTCTGCTGAAGGCGCTTTTCCTCGTCTTGCGCGCCGATCTGGAACGGCGCCAGCTTGTCCGTCTCATATTCGCCGGCCGACAGGATCACGTCGGCACTCAGGCCATCGGGGATATCGGCCTCGAAGGTTTCGAGAAAGCGGTCGATGGCGCGATCCTCCCAATAGATGGCGGGGCTGGCCGCGACGAAGGTCCGGAACGACAGCGGGCGGGTGAACAGCGCATAGAGCGCGAACAGGCCGCCGAAGGAGTGGCCGTAGAGGGTCTGGCGCGTTTCATCGATCCTGGCGTGGCCGGCCACCCATGGCTTCAGTTCGTCTTCGATGAAGCGCAAAAAGTCCCCTGCCCCGCCGGTCTTTACCTCAGGCGTGCCCTCGTAGAAGGGGGGATAGGTCTTGCCCGGCGGCGGGCCGAGGTCCCATGAGCGGCGCAGCGGGTCATAGGCGCCTTCGACGGGATAGCCGATGGCGACGATGACGCCCCACCCGACATTGGTGCCGGCGGGATAGAGGGCCTGTGCGCGCATGGCGTCGACCGCGGTGGCGATGACGGCGTTGCCGTCGGTCATATAGAGCACTGGCCAGCCAGCTTCCGGCGCCGGCCCCGACGGCACATGGATGAAGACCCGCCAGGGATCGCCGCCGCTCCTGGGAACAAGATCATGAACGGTGGTGTCGGCGATCAGGGCGGGTGTCGCCATCGATTTCGACATCGATGTCCTCCTTGGGAGCAAAAAACTCAGCGGCGGCGCAGCAGCCACATCAGCACCGGCCCGCCGATCAGCGTCGCGACGAGGCCGGCCGGAATCTGGCGCGGAAAGATGGCTGTGCGGCCGATCCAGTCGGCGCAGACCATGATCAGCGCGCCGGCGAGCACCGCGCCGATGGCTTGCGGCAGCGCGCGCGACAGGCCGAGGCGCCGCGCAAGGTGCGGCGCCATCAGGCCGATGAAGGTCAGCGGCCCCACGACGAGGGTGGATGCGGCAGTCAGCGCGGCGACCATCAGCAGAACCAACAACCGGGCTGCGCCGAGATTGATGCCGAGATTTTGCACTGCGACGGCGCCCAGCGGCAGCATGTCCAGCCAGCGCATGAAGAGCGGCGCCGCCAGGAACAGAGCGAAGGCGATAGTCCCCGTCAGAAGTGCGGAGCCCGCGTCGACGCCATGTGTCGAGCCGGTGAGCCAGTTGAGCAGCAGCATTGCGCGCGGATCGCCGGTTGCGGTGAGCACCAGGATCAGCGCGTCGAACAGCGCCGTCAGAGCGACGCCGGCAAGCAGCAGCCGTTCCGGCGCATAGGCGGCGCGGCGGCCGATCGCCAGCGTCACCAGAAGGGCGGCGAAGGCGCCGATCGTGGCGGCCACGGTCTGCACCGGGCGGCCGGCATCATTGAGTGCGAACAGCGCCACCATCATGCCGAGCGCCGCCCCGGCGCTGATGCCGAGCACCTCGGGGCTGGCCATCGGATTGCCGGTCAGCCGCTGCATCATCAGCCCGGCCAGCGCCAGCATGGCGCCAGCGGCGAGCGCGGCGAAGACCCTGGGCAGCCGCCAGGACAAGAGAGGCTGCAGTTGGTCGCCTGACGGGAATGCCCAGCCATCCGGTCCCGGCGCATAGAGCAGCGCCAGCCCGAACAGCAAGAGCAGGAGGCCTGCGATGGCCGCCAGCACAAGGCCCGGCCGGGCGGATCTGGGCAGATGCTCGACGGTCAGGGCCGGCGCTTCCGCGCCAAGCGCGAGGCGGGGCAGAAGCCACAGAAGCAGCGGCGCGCCGAGCAATGCAGTCATGGCGCCGGTCGGCAACAGGTCGCCTTGCGGCCCGGTCGCGACCTGTACCGCCTGATCGGCGGCCCACAACAGTGCCGCGCCGATGAGCGGAGCCGTCAGAAGCTGCTGACCGAGCCGGCGCGCGCCGCCGATGCGTGCGAGCGTGGCGGCGGCGAGGCCGACGAAGCCGATGACGCCGACGGCCGCGACGACGAAGGCGATCAGGGCGACCGCCGCCGCCAGCCCGGCGAAGCGATAGGCGCCAAGCGGCACGCCGAGGCTGCGCGCGCCTTCGTCATCGAGGCCGAGCAGGGTGAGCGGCCGCACCATCAGGCCGATCAGCAGCGCGGCGCCGCCGAGGCGCGGCAGGAGCCAGAGCGTGGTCGACCAGTCCTGCTGGCCGAGCGACCCGGCACCCCAGATGAACAGGCTGGCCAGCCATTCATGCCGCAGCACCACCAGCGCGGCACCGATGGCGCCGGCATAGAGGCTGACGACCAGCCCGGCCAGCACCACCGAGAGCGGCGACAGGCCCTTGTGCCAGGAAAGCGCCAGGACCGCCGACAGAGCCGTGAAAGCGCCTGCAAGCGCCACCCATTCGCGGCCGAAGGCCAGCAGGGACGGCGCCAGAAGCGTCGCCAGCGCCAGCGCCAGATAGGCGCCGGCCGAGACACCGACGGTTTCGGGTGAAGCGAGCGGGTTGCGCAGGACCTGCTGCAGCACGGTGCCTGCCAGACCAAGCGCGGCGCCACAGAGAAGGCTGACGGCCAGCCTGGGCAGGAAAGCGTAGTGGACGAGCACCTGCCGCATGTCTTCAATGTCGGGATTTGTAATCGCAGCGGGCCAGAGCGCCGGCGGCAATTGCACGCTCATATTGGAAAGGGTCGCGGCGCCGGCAGCGCAGGCAAGCACGAGGCAGAGCAGGATCGCGCCCACGGGATATCTGTCCGCTATGCGATGTGGCGACGTCCGAACACGCACGGGGCTGGCATCGTTGGACAGGATCGCTTGCTGCTCAGCCACGGGCATTCTCCGCCATCAGTGCCGCAGTCAGCAGCCGGGCAAAGCGGCTCGCCGAGGGCAGCATGCCGAACATCAGCACGGCAGGCAGGCGCATGATCGAGCGGTTGCGCACGAATGGCATGGCGTTCCAGACCGGGCTTTCGGTCAACGTTCCGGTCGCCCCTTCGGGCAGCGGTTCGAGATAGGCCAGACGCGCGTCATCCGACGTCGCCAGCCCGTCGATACCGACCGTCGCAAACCCCCAATAATTGGTCTCGCCGGTCCAGGCGTTGCGGATGCCGATGCGGTCGAACACCGCTTGAAACAGGCTTTTCTCACCGTAGACGCGCACATTGCGCGGATCGAGGAAGTTGACGACGTAGACCGGCCGCGCCGAAAGCGGTGCCAATTGCTGCCTGACATCGGAGAAACAGGCTTCCGTCGCAGCGATCAGCGCTACGCCCTCGCTTTCCCTACCGACAAGAGCTGCCAGTTGCCGCGTCGCCTCGATGGCGCGCTGATAGGGCTGGCCGTCCGGCGTGTAGATGCCGATCGTCGTGACCGGCGCCACGCGCTCAAGCAGCGGCTTGATGCCGTCGAGATAGGGAATGGAGAGAATGACGTCCGGCCGAAGCTGCTGCAGGAATTCGAGATTGGGCTCCAGGATCGTGCCGATATCGGCCACCTCGGGCGGCAGTGCTGGCTCGACCACCCACTTCTCCCAGACCCCGCGATCGGCGACGGCGACCGGCGTGACGCCGAGCGTCAGCAAGGTTTCCGCCAGCCCGTCATCGAGGCAGACGATGCGCAACGGCCTGGCCTTGGCTGGTGGCGTCACCATGCCGGCCAAAGGCAAGATGAACAGCGCAAGCGCGCCGCGGCGGGTGATCAGGCCGCGCGGGCGGTTCGCCTCTCCTGACAGGGATTGATCTGTATTCAACTTGGCTTGCCTGTTTGCCGGGGTCCTGGTTTCCAGCGACCAATGCCGGTTGACTATTAAACAGGATATTTCCAGTCAAGTTTTAACGCGAGGTAGAGGCGACAAACGCTGGGAGGCAGGTGACGCGATCCGGCAACAGCTGCGGAAATCCGTCAGCAAACCGTCGCCGAAAGGGGGCGAAGCCGGCGCCGGGCGCATCCGCCACAGTGCGATCGGGTTGCGCTCGGCAGGCGTTGATGGTTTGTTGCCGGTCAGCGGAGATCAAGTGATGCGAGAATCCATGGGTCAAGACGAATACGGGTCGGCGAACCCCTTCGATCCGGACGACCTGCCGAACCTGAACGCAATCGGCCCGGCCATGGGCGGCGGCAACGACTTCGAGAAATACGCAGTCGCCGTGATCATCGTGTTCGGCGCCCTGATCATCGGCGGCTTGATGGCCGCGTCGATGACGTTCGGCCATCGCAACGGCTTCCTCTTCGCCCTGGGCGGCGCCACGTCGGCCTGGATTTCCGGCAATGCGCTGCTGCTCGACCGGCCGCGCATCTACGCGCTGTTCGTCGGCATTGCCGCGCTGATGCTGATTGCGTCGACCATCACGCTGGTGACCTGACGGCACCTGCCGCCGTAAGGCGCAGACCTGTCCCTAAAGGCGCAATGCGGCCTCGTCCGGAACGGAACAGGCGCGCGCCCTCAATATCCGAGCGCTTCGCCTGAGGCCGCACGGCTGTCGATGGCGCCATTATAGCGCGCGCCGCCGCCCTTCTCGATTTCCGCCAGGCTCTTGCCGCCGACGAGGATGCCAGCGGCCTGGCCCCAGGTCTGATCGCCAAGATCGAGGTGGTAGCCCATGCCGGCGAGCAGCCTCTCAGTGTCGGGCGAGAGGCCGAACGGCTCGACATAGACGGTATCCGGCAGCCATTGGTGATGGATGCGCGGCGCGTCGATCGCTTCCTGGATGTTCATGCCGTGGTCGATGACGTTGACGATGGCCTCTAGCGTGATGGTGATGATGCGCGAGCCGCCCGGGCTGCCGATGACCATGAACGGCTTGCCGTCCTTGGCGACAACGGTCGGGCTCATCGAGGACAGCGGCGTCTTCTTCGGCTGGATGGCATTGGCTTCGCCCTGGACGAGGCCGTAGAGGTTGGGCACGCCCGGTTTCTGGGTGAAATCGTCCATCTCGTTGTTGAGCAGGATGCCGGTGCCGTCGGCGACGACGCCGGCGCCGAACGAGCCGTTCAGCGTGTAGGTGACCGCGACCGCGTTGCCGTCCTTGTCGATGATCGAATAATGCGTGGTTTCCTTCGACTCGCCAAAACCCTTCGGCATCAGATCCTGCGACACGCCGGCCCGGAACGGATCGATCTTGTCGCGGATGTCCTTGGCATAGGCCTTGTCCAGCAGCCTGGAGACCGGGTTGTCGACGAAGTCGGGATCGCCGAGGGCGGAGTTGCGGTCGACATAGGCGTGGCGCATCGCCTCGACCATGACATGGACGGTGTCGGCCGAGCCGGCGCCGAGATAGGACAGCGGATAACCCTCCAGCACGTTGAGGATTTCGCAGATGATGACGCCGCCGGAGCTTGGCGGCGGCGAGGAAATGATCTCGTAGCCGCGATAGGAGCAGGTGACGGGCTTCAGCTCGCGCACCGCATATTGCTCGAAGTCACCCTTGGCCAGGATACCGCCCTTGGCGCCGCTCGCCTTGACGATGGCGTCGGCGATGGCGCCTTTGTAGAAAGCGTCGGGCCCTTTTTCCGAGATCGCCGACAGCGAGGCCGCGAGGTCCGGCTGAACGAGCTTCTCGCCGATCCCATAGGGCTTGCCGTCGGGTTTGAGGAAGATGGCAGCCGCCGCCGGATCCTTTGCCAGCCTGCCGGCGCTGCCGGCAAATGACGCGGCATCGCCCTGGTTGAGGACGAAGCCGTTCCTGGCGTAGGCGATTGCCGGCGCCATCAGGTCTTGCCGCGACTGCGTGCCATATTTCTCGCGCGCCATCTCGAACCCGGCCACCGAACCCGGCACGCCGACCGCGAGATAGCCATCGAGACTGGCGCCCTTGACCGGGTTGCCGTCCTTGTCGAGATACATGGTCTTGGTCGCGGCAAGCGGCGCCCGCTCACGGAAATCCAGGAAAGTCGATTTGCCGTCCTTGAAGCGGATGGTCATGAATCCGCCACCGCCGATGTTGCCGGCATTGGGGTAGACGACGGCCAGCGCATAGCCGACCGCCACCGCCGCATCGATGGCGTTGCCGCCCTTCTTCAACACCTCGACGCCGACTTCCGACGCAAGATGCTGCGCCGTGACGACCATGCCGTTCTCGCCCTTGGCCGGCGCCGGCGAGGCGGCAAAAGCCGCAACAGATGAGAGGGTTAGCGTCAGCGACAGGCTGGCGGCGATCAGAGTTCTGCGGGTGAGCGGCATTGGCGGACCTCCTGGCACGAATGGCTAGGAAAGACCCTGGAGGCCGACGTGTCCATCGCCAAAGGCGCTGGACCAGATCAAATACGATGACTGCCTGTCAGACGATTCCACCGCTACCGCCGGCGACGGCCGGTCGCTCGGCCGCGACCTTGGCACGGTAGCCCGCGGCCCGGTAGGCGGCGATCGGATCGATGGCGCCGCCGGTCTTCAGCCGGGCCATGGCAAGGATCGGCTCGACGTCGGTGCGGTAGGCCACCTTAAGCGTCTGCGTCGCCATCAGGGCGTCATTGGTCTCCTGAAACCCTTCGAGCGCCTTGCGGTCGACCAGCAGCGCCTGCGCATAGGCGCGCTGCACCTCGACCGCCGACAGCATCAGGCTCTCGATGGGGTCGGTGACATTGTGGCTCTGGTCGAGCATATGGGCGGGGTCGAAACCCTCGGCGCCGGAGAGTTCGGCATCGACCAGTTCGTTGAAGACCAGGAACAGCCGGTAGGGATCGATCGACCCGGCGTCGAGATCGTCATCGCCGTATTTGGAATCGTTGAAGTGGAAGCCGCCGAGCTTCTTGAACTGGATCAGCCGCGACACGATCATCTCGATGTTGACGTTGGGCGCATGGTGGCCTAGGTCGACGAGGCAGAATGCCTTGTCGCCCAACTCCTTCGATATGATGTAGTTGGTGCCCCAGTCCTGCACCACGGTCGAATAGAAGGCCGGCTCGTACATCTTGTGTTCGGTGAACAGCTTCCAGTCAGCAGGCAGGCCGGCATAGACTTGCCTCATGGCATCGAGATAGCGCTCGAACGCCTTGGCGAAATTGACCTGGCCGGGGAAGTTCGAACCGTCGCCGATCCACACCGTCAGCGCCTTTGAGCCAAGCGTCTTGCCGATCTCGATGCATTCGAGATTGTGCTCGACCGCTTGCCGGCGAGCGCCGGCGTCGGCATGCGACAAGGAGCCGAATTTGTAGGACAGCTTCTGGTCCTTGGCGTCCGAGAATGTGTTCGAGTTCATCGCGTCGAAGCCGAGGCCGAAGCGGGAGGCCGCCTGCTTCAGCCGGTTCGGGTCGGCCTTGTCCCACGGAATGTGCAGCGACACGGTGGACGTCGCCTGCGTCAACTGGCTGATGACGGCGCAGTCCTCGATCTTGTCGAAGATGTCGCGCGGCTCGCCGGCGCCGGGGAAACGGGCAAAGCGCGTGCCGCCGGTGCCGACACCCCAGGACGGGATCGCGACAGCGAATTTCTCGACCTTGTCGCAGATGGCGTCGATGGCGATGCCACGCCGGTCGAGACGCTCGCCGAGCGAGGCGTAGTCGCGCTCGAGGTCGGATTGGCGGGCGGTGTTGCTCTTTTCGACGACGTCAGCCGAGATCGTTTCGGACAATGCTGTTCCTCCCAGATTGCGTTCGGCCGGCGCTGCCCCTCATCCGCCTGCCGGCACCTTCTCCCCGTGAACGGGGAGAAGGAAAGCTGTCAGCGCGTAAAGCTTTGCGCGTTGCCGGCATCGACGTTGATGATGTTGCCGGTCGATTTGGCCGACATGTCGGACGCCAGGAAATAGATCGCCTCGGCGATGTCTTCCGGGAAGACCGAGCGCTTCAGCATCGAGCGTGAGCGGTAATGTTCCTCGAGATCGTCGGTCGACATCTTGTAGGCGGCGGCGCGCTGTTCCTTCCACTCGCCGGTCCAGATCTTGGAGCCGCGCAGCACCGCGTCCGGGTTGACGACATTGACCCTGATCTGCGCTTCCGCGCCTTCCAGCGCCAGGCAACGGGCAAGGTGGATTTCGGCGGCCTTGGCGGTGCAATAGGCCGATGCGTTGGGCGATGCGGCAAGGCCGTTCTTGGACGCGACGAAGACGACGTTGCCACCGATCTTCTGCGCCCGGAACAGCCGGAAGGCTTCGCGCGAGACCAGGAAATAGCCGGTCGACAGGATGTCCATGTTCTTGTTCCACAGCGCCAGCGTCGTCTCCTCGATCGGCGCCGAGGAAGCGAGCCCCGCATTGGAAACGAGGATGTCGATGCCGCCGAACTCGACCGCCGTTTCGGCGAAGCCCGATATCACCTGGTCTTCCGAGGTGACATTGATCAGCACCGGCCGGATGAAATCCTTGCCATAGGCCTTGGCCAGTTCCTCGTTGGCGCCGGCGAGCGCCGCCTCGTCGATATCGGCCAGAACCACGCATGCGCCTTCGCGCAGCAGCCGGTTGGCGGTCGCGCGGCCAATGCCGCCGGCGCCGCCGGTGACCACCGCGATCTGGCCGGCGAGCGACTTCGGCTTCGGCATGCGCTGCAGCTTCAAATCCTCGAGCAGCCAGTACTCGATGTCGAAGGCCTCCTGGGCGGGCAGGCCGACATAGGAGGAGACGGTGGACGCGCCGCGCATGACGTTGATGGCGTTGACGTAGAACTCGCCCGAGATGCGCGCGGTCGCCTTGTCGCCGGCGAAGGTGAACATGCCGACGCCGGGCATCAGATAGACCACGGCGTTGGGGTCGCGGATGGCGGGCGAATCCGCGTGCTTGCAGCTGTCGTAGTAGGCCTGATAGCCGACTCGATAGGCGGCAATGTCGTCCTCGAGACGGGCGATAACGGCGTCGACATCGGGCTTTGCCGGATCGAACTCGATGACCAGCGGGCGGATCTTGGTGCGCAGGAAATGGTCCGGGCATGAGGTGCCGAGTGCGGCGAGCGGGCGCAAATTCTTCGAGTTGACGAATTCGAGCACGGCGGCGGAATCGTCGAAATGGCCGAGCTTGTGGCCCTTTTGCGAGATCAGGCCGCGGATTTTTGGCATCAGCTTTGCCGCTACGGCGCGGCGGGCGGCGGCGTCGAGTGACTGCGTCACCGCGCCGCCGAAGATCGCCACGCCCTCGGACCGGCGCTCGAACCACTCGATCGCCTGGTTGATGACCGCGATCGTCGTTTCGTAGCATTCCTTTGGCGTATCGCCCCAGGTGAACAGGCCATGGCTTTCGAGGATGACGCCCTTGGCGGCGGGATTTTCGACGCAGAATTTCTCCAGCCACAGGCCGAGTTCGAAGCCCGGACGCTTCCACGGCAGCCAGCCGATGGCCTCGCCGAAGATTTCCTTGGTCAGCGCTTTGGAATCCTTCGCCGCGGCAATCGCGATGATGGCATCGGGGTGCATGTGGTCGACGAAGGGCTTCGGCACATAGGCGTGCAGCGGCGTGTCGATGGAGGCCGCGCGCGGATTGAGATTGAAGGTACAGTGGGGGAGATAACCCACCATCTCGTCCTCGTGTTCGACGCCGCGATAAAGGCCTTTCAACGCCTGCAGCTTGTCCATGTAGAGCGTGGCGAAGCCATCGAGCTTGATCGAGGCGCTGTCGCCGCCCGACCCCTTGACCCACAGCACCTCCACATCCTGGCCGGTGAGCGGATCTTTCTGCCAGACCTTGGACGAGGTGTTGCCGCCGCCATAGTTGGTGACGCGCTTGTCGGAACCGAGCGTGTTCGACCGATAGACCAGAAGCTCGGGACCACTCATCCCCTGCACCTTCGCGTCGTCCCAAAGATTGGCGAGGCGCGAGCCGGAGCGCTTGTCGAGCATAGGTATCCTCCCTGGGGACGCGAAAAGGCGCGGTCCATTCGGCCGGGAATGTCTACGCAAGCAGGCAGCTTGTCAATCACAAACGATCAAGATCAATCATATTGCACTGCACAATGAAATTATATGATCGGAAATGATTGACACTGCTCGTTTTGGGTGCCTAGATGACCAGGCAGGGAGGAACCATGCACGAAAAAGAGCGCCACAGGATCATTCTGTCCGCCGTCCAGGAAAAACCTGTGGTGACGGTGCAGGAAATGGTCGATCTGACGGAATCGTCCGAAGCGACGATCCGGCGCGATATTGCGGCCCTCCATGTGCAAAAGCGCCTGCGCCGGGTGCGTGGCGGCGCCGAGGCAATCTCGCCGCCGCAGTTCATCGGGCTGGCCGGCCGGCCCTTCTCCGTCAATGAAACGCTCAATGCCGCGCAGAAGCGGGCCATCGCCCGCGAAGCCGTCGAACTGTGCAAGGACGGCGAGCCGATCATCATCAATGGCGGCACCACCACCTTCCAGATGGTGCATTTCCTGACCGGCCGCCGCATGCCGATCTTCACCAATTCGTTCCCGATCGCCGAGCATCTGCTCAAGCATTCCAAGAACACGGTGATGCTGTCGGGCGGCACGATCTACCGCGAGCAGAACATCATCCTGTCGCCCTTCGACAATGACGTGACGCGCAATTTCTACGCACGCCGCATGTTCATGGGCGCGCAGGGGCTGGGACCGCTCGGCCTGATGGAAGGCGATCCGCTGCTGATCCAGGCGGAGCAGAAGCTGATCGACCAGGCCGACGAACTGGTGGTGCTGGTCGACTCCTCGAAATTCCGCAAACGCTCCAGCCTGATCCTGTGCGGCCTGACGCGCATCGCCACCGTCATCACCGACGACGGCATCGAGGACCGCGAGGCAAAGATGCTGGAGACGGCCGGCGTGACGCTGATCGTCGCGCGCAAAGCGGCAACCGACAAGGAAGAATCTTCACTGCAGGCCTGAGGCCAACTCACGCCCGCAGCGGCGATGGAAATGCAACGCTCAAGGGAGGATATCAGATGAGCTTTCTGAAGAAATTGATGGTGACCGCGGCCTTCTCGGCTGCCATGTTCGTGAATGCCGCCTATGCCGAGAACGTCAAGATCGCGCTGGTGGTGAAGTCTCTCGGCAACGGCTTCTTCGATGCCGCCAACAAGGGCGCCGAAGAGGCGGCCAAGGAACTCGGCGATGTCGACATCATCTACACCGGCCCGACCAAGGCGACCGCCGAGGCGCAGATCGAAGTGGTCAATTCGCTGATCGCGCAGAAGGTCAACGCCATCGCGATTTCCGCCAATGACGCCGACGCGCTGGTGCCGGTGCTGAAGAAGGCCATGGAGCGCGGCATCACCGTCATCTCGTGGGATTCGGGCGTCGCCAAGGAAGGCCGCCAGCTTCACCTCAACCCGTCGGACACCGGTCTGATCGGCGAGACCATCATCAAGCTCGCCGCCGACTATCTGCCGGAAGGCGGCGATGTCGCCATCCTGTCGGCCTCCTCGACCGCGACCAACCAGAATTCCTGGATCGAAGCGGCCAAGAAGGTGCTGCCGGAGAAATTCCCCAAGATCAAGCTGGTCGCCACGGTCTATGGCGATGACGATTCGGCCAAGAGCACCGACGAGGCCAAGGGCCTTTTGAAGTCCTATCCGAACCTCAAGGCGATCATCGCGCCGACCACCGTCGGCGTCGTCGCCGCTGCCCAGGTCGTCACCGACGAGAACCTGATCGGCAAGGTCAACGTCACCGGCCTGGCGCTGCCGTCCGAGTTCAAGAAGTTCATCGACAACGGTGCCTCCCAGGCGGTTGCGCTGTGGAACCCGATCGACCTCGGCTACTCCGCCGTCTACCTCGCCCATGACCTGGCGGTGAAAAAGGAAGAAGCCAAGCCGGGTGCGACGCTGTCGATCGGCCGCGTCGGCAAGGTGACGCTCGACGACACCAACTCGGCCGCGATGGCTCCGCCCTTCCAGTTCGACAAAAGCAACATCGAGAAGTTCTCCAAGATCTATTGATCCCGGATTTCTTCAAGCTGGCGCGGCGGGGCTCACGTCCCGCCGCGACTTCAAACGGACCTAGTTTCAGGGCTTGATACGGATATGGACACGACGGCCCAACACGGCGAGACAAAGGAGCGGCCTCCAGCCTCGGCTCCACGCCTGACCTTGTCCGGCATTTCAAAAAGCTTTCCCGGAGTGCGCGCCCTGCACAATGTCAGCCTGTCGCTCTATCCGGGCGAGGTGACGGCGCTGATCGGCGAGAACGGCGCCGGCAAGTCGACGCTGGTCAAGATCATGACCGGCATCTATCAGCCCGACGCGGGCACCATCAGCATCGACGGCCAGGTCGTGATGCTGCCCAGCGCGCACGCCGCCTTCGGCCATGGCGTCACCGCCATCCATCAGGAAACCGTGCTGTTCGACGATCTTTCGGTCGCCGAAAACATCTTCCTCGGCCATGCGCCGCGCACGCGCTTCGGCACCATCGACTGGCGCACGATGCGCAAAAATGCTCGCGAAGTGCTCGACACCATGCATGCCGGCCATATCGACGCCGATGCGCGGCTCCGGGATCTCGGCATCGCCAACAAGCACCTCGTCGCCGTCGCGCGGGCCATGTCGATCGATTCCCAGATCGTCATCATGGACGAGCCGACGGCCGCCCTGTCGATGAAGGAGATCGAGGAGCTCTTCCTGCTCATCGAATTCCTCAAGAGCCAGGGCAAGGCAATCCTGTTCATCAGCCACAAGTTCGACGAGATCTACCGGATCGCCGACCGCTACACGGTGTTCCGCGACGGCGAGATGGTCGGCGAAGGGCTGATCAAGGATGCCGGCCAGAGCCAGATCGTGCGCATGATGGTCGGCCGCTCCGTCGACCATATCTTCCCGCAGCGCAAGGCCGAGATCGGCGCGCCGGTGCTGTCGGTGTCCGGCCTCTCGCACCCGACCGAGTTCAACGACATCGGCTTCGACCTGCACAAGGGCGAGATTCTCGGTTTCTACGGCCTGGTCGGCGCCGGGCGCTCGGAAGTGATGCAGGCGATATCGGGTATCACCCGGACCAGCGGCGGCACCATCACGCTGGACGGCAAGGCGATCGCGCCGAAATCGGCGGCTGATTCGATCGAGGCCGGCATCGTCTACGTGCCGGAAGAACGCGGCAAGCAGGGCGTGGTGATCGGCCTGCCGATCTTCCAGAATGTTTCTCTGCCATCGCTCAAGCGCACTTCGAAGACCGGCCTGCTGCGGCTGGCGGAGGAGTTTTCGCTCGCCCGGGCCTACACCGAGCGGCTGGACCTGCGGGCCTCCTCGCTCAGCCAGGATGTCGGCACGCTTTCGGGCGGCAACCAGCAGAAAGTGGTCATCGCCAAATGGCTGGCGACGACGCCCAAGGTCATCATCCTCGACGAGCCGACCAAGGGCATCGACATCGGCTCTAAGGCCGCCGTGCACGGCTTCATGGCAGAGCTGGTGGCGCAGGGCCTGTCGGTGATCATGGTCTCATCCGAACTGCCCGAAATCCTCGGCATGTCCGACCGCGTCGTCGTCATGCGCGAGGGCCTAGTGGCGGCGGTCTACGACAACAAGGGACTGGACGCCGAGACGCTGGTCAGGACGGCAGCGGGGATCGCCGCATGAAGGCTTTGCTGAAATACCGGGAAATCTGGCTGCTCGCCGCCGTAGCGGTGCTGATCGGCTTGATCTCGACGCGCTTCCCCGCCTTTGCCGACCCAGGCAATCTGCGCCAGGTGTTCAACGACACCTCGATCCTGATGATCCTGGCGCTCGGCCAGATGGTCGTCATCCTGACGCGGTCGATCGACCTGTCGATGGCCTCCAACCTGTGCTTCACCGGCATGGTGGTGGCGATGCTGAACGCGGCGCATCCGGCAATCCCGATCCCGCTCCTGATCGTCATCGCGCTCGCCGTCGGGCTGGTGCTCGGCGCCATCAACGGCCTGCTGGTGTGGCGGCTGAACATTCCCTCGATCGTGGTGACGCTGGGAACGCTCACCATCTATCGCGGCGCCACGTTCGTCCTGTCCGGCGGCGCCTGGGTCAATGCCGACAAGATGAGCCCGGATTTCATCGGCTTTCAGCGCGCCGCCTTGCTCGGCATTCCGGTGCTGTCCTGGATCGCCATCCTGGTCATCGCGCTGTTCTTCGTGCTGATGACGCGCACCGCGCTCGGCCGCTCGATCTATGCCATCGGCGTCAATCCGACGGCGTCGGTCTACACCGGCATCGATGTCGGGCGCACCAAATTCATCGTCTTCTGTGTCTCCGGCATGGTCGGCGGCCTTGCCGGCTATCTCTGGATCTCGCGCTATGTGATCGCTTCGGTCGAGGTCGCCAACGGCTATGAGCTCAACATCATCGCCGCCTGCGTCATCGGCGGCATCTCGATCGCCGGCGGCATCGGCTCGGTCGGCGGCGCGGTGCTCGGCGCATTGTTCCTCGGCATCATCTCCAACGCGCTGCCGGTCATCAACATCTCGCCCTTCTGGCAGATGGCGATTTCGGGCAGCGCCATCATCCTGGCCGTGGTGCTCAACGCGCGCGGCGAACGCCAGCAGGGCCGCGTCATCCTGAGAAAGGTGGAAGCGGCATGAGCGACGTCCCCGCCCCACGCCACATTCCCGACCGGCTCGACAAGCCGCTGTCCTCGGCGATCTTTTCCTGGGAAGCGCTGCTGGTCTTGGTGGCCGTCGCCATCTTCGCCATCAACAGTGTCGCCTCGCCCTATTTCCTCGACCCCTATTCGCTGTCCGACCTGACCTTCAACTTCACCGAGAAGGGCCTGATCGCCTTCGCCATGGCGCTGCTGATCATTTCGGGCGAGATCGACCTGTCGGTCGCCGCCATCATCGCACTTGCCTCGACGCTGATGGGCATGGCGGTGCAGGCGGGCGCCGGAACACCTGAACTGGTATTGATCGGCATCGTCGTCGGCCTCGGCTGCGGCGCCTTCAACGGGCTGCTGGTGACACGGCTCGGCCTGCCGTCCATCGTCGTCACCATCGGCACGATGAGCCTGTTTCGCGGCATCGCCTTCATCATCCTCGGCGACCAGGCCTACAAGGGCTATCCCGAGAGCTTCGCTTTCTTCGGCCAGGGCTATGTCTGGTGGGTGGTGTCGTTCGAGCTGGTGCTCTTTTTCATCGCAGCCGTCGTCTACTGGTTCGTGCTGCACCGCACGAGTTTCGGCCGCCGCGTCTTTGCCATCGGCAACAATCCGGTCGCGGCGCAGTTTTCCGGCGTGCGCGTCGGCCGCATCAAATTCATCCTGTTCTGCCTGACCGGGCTGATGTCGGGCATCGCCTCGGTGCTGATCACCTCGCGGCTCGGTTCGACCCGGCCATCGATCGCGCAGGGTTACGAGCTCGAAGTCATTACCATGGTGGTGCTGGGCGGTGTCTCGATCCTTGGCGGCGCCGGCAGCATTGTCGGCGTGGTGCTTGCCGCCCTGATCATGGGGCTGGTGACCTTCGGCCTCGGCCTGCTCAACGTGCCGGGCATCGTCATGTCGATCTTCATCGGCTTGCTGTTGATCGTCGTCATCGCCCTGCCGATCGTCTGGCGGCGGCTGCGCGGTAACAGGTGATGGCTGAGAAATACGCGTTCAGGATGAAGCTCAATGCAGGCATGAAGGCCGAATACAGGAAGCGTCATGACGAGATCTGGCCCGAGCTGCTGACGCTCCTGAAACAGGCCGGCGTTCGCGACTATTCAATCCATCTCGACGAAGAGACCAACATCCTCTTCGGCGTGCTGTGGCGGCGCGACGATCACGGCATGGCCGATCTGCCGAGCCATCCGGTGATGCGGCGCTGGTGGGCTCACATGGCAGACATCATGGAGACGAAGGCCGACAACGAGCCGGTGGCGGTGCCCCTGGAAACCGTGTTCCATATGGCATGAACGCGCTTCGCCACATCGCCGTCATCGATATCGGCAAGACCAACGCCAAGGTGGCGCTGGTCGATCTCACCACGTTGAGCGAGGTCGCGCTGCGGCGCACGGCGAACGCGCCGCTGCGGCAGGCACCCTACCCCCATCACGATGTCGAAGCGCTGTGGGCGTTCATCCTCGACAGTTTCGACGATCTCAACCGCGAACAGCGCATCGACGCTATTTCGATCACCACCCACGGCGCGACGGGCGTGCTGGTCGATGCCGGGGGCGAGCTGGTGCTGCCTGTCCTCGACTATGAATATGACGGCCCTGACGAGCTCGCCGCGGACTATGACGCGATCCGTCCGCCTTTTGCCGAGACCGGCACGCCGCGCCTGCCGCTCGGCCTCAATCTCGGCGCGCAATTCTTCTGGCAGCAGCAGAGCTTCCCGACGGAGTTCGCCAGCACCGCCGCGATGCTGATGTACCCGCAATACTGGGCGCTGCGCCTGACCGGCATCGCCGCCAACGAGGTCACGTCGCTCGGCTGCCACACCGACCTGTGGAACCCCTGGACAGCGGACTTTTCGGCACTGGTCGAGCGCCAGGACTGGCGCGGCCTGATGGCGCCCGTGCGGCCGGCCGGGGACCGTCTTGGCCCGATCCTGCCCGCGATTGCGCAGCGCACCGGGCTCGATCCCCAAACGCCTGTCTTTTGCGGCCTGCACGATTCCAACGCCTCGCTGCTGCCGCATCTGATATCCGACGCTCCGCCTTTCTCAGTGGTCTCGACCGGCACCTGGGTGGTGTCGATGGCGGTCGGCGGCAAGGCGGTGGCGCTCGATCCGGCACGGGATACGCTGGTCAATGTCAATGCGCTCGGCGACCCCGTGCCCTCGGCCCGTTTCATGGGCGGCCGCGAATTCTCGCTGCTGACCGAAGGCGCGGCGCAGGACTGGAACGACAACGACGTCGCCGCTGTGCTGGCACGCAAGACCTTGCTTTTGCCTTCGACCCAGCAAGGTTCGGGTCCGTTTCCGCATCATGCGGCCGCATGGCGCAAGAGCGAGGCCATTCCTCCTGGCCAACGCTTTGCCGCCGTCTCCTTCTATCTGGCGCTGATGACCGCCACTTGCCTCGAACTCATCGGCGGCGATGGCCCGACGACGATCGAGGGTCCGTTCGCACGCAATCAATTGTTCACGCGGATGCTTGCCGCGAGCACCGGCCGCGCGGTCATGGCATCGGAAGCCGCGACAGGCACCAGTATCGGCGCCGCGCTTCTCGCATCCGACCAGCACACAGCGCATGGCAAGGGTCAGGCACAGCAGCCGCCCGCCGATCCGGCCTGGGCGGACTATGCGCGAACATGGCGGGCGGCGGCCGAGGCTACTGGCTGATCAAAGTATCCGCTTTCCGAAGGCCGACATGACGAAATTGATGGTGTCGCTGCCGATCCTGGGTTCGAGATCAGTGGCCAGGCCCGAAACATCCATCGACAGCAGTCCGCCGGAAAGCGCGATCGCCTCCATCGCCTGATGCGTTTCGCGCACGGTAAGGCCGCCGGAACCAGCCGCCCAGCCGGCGAATTCGGTCACCGTGGGCGAATAGCTGACATGGAACCCTTGCGTCCCGGAGGTGGCGATACGGATCGCCTCGTGCATCAGGTCACGCATGCCCATGGCGTCGATATCGGTCATGGTGAAGGCCGAGACACGCGAATCCTTCAGCACCCGCGCTTCGGCCGGATCGGCATGGCGCAGCCCGACAATGACGACGTTTTCCGGCGACAGCTGCGGCTGCAGCGCGCCCGCCTTGTGATCGAGCCCAAGGGTACGCGCCAGCACGGACGCTTCGGGCAGATCGATGCCTTCCTCCTCTTCCGGCATGAGGGCTGCGATGGAATCGATCCAGATCAGACCGAAGGAGTGCGTCGCCCGCGCCGTCGCCGTCAGCGCCTTGTGTGCGACCCGGCGGTCGGCGCCGGCCGTCAGCCGGATCAGTCCCGATGGCGCGCGCTCCATGTCGGCCAGTTCCACGACGTCGAAATTCATCGCCTCCAGCCGGGCGCCGGTGGCTTCCCGGGCCAGGATGCCGGCAGCCTCCGGTTCGGCCGTTATCTGCACCATCTTGCGGCCGGAAAAGTCGGCGACATCGTGCATCGGTGCCTTTTCGACATATTCCGAGGTCATCGCCAGCAGCATGGCACCATAGCTCATGCGGAAGGCGACACGGTCGCCGACGGCGGGCGGCGGATCGGCGTCCTGGACGTCGAGCAGCAGATGGTCGCTCGACGCGCCGAGCACGCGGATCCCTTTGGCGATCGGCGTCAGCCCTTCGACCAGCACGTCCTCGCGGCCGATATTGGCGATGGCGCGCAGCCGGTCGCCTTCATCGGGGAAGACCGGCTGGTTGCCGAACGCATCGTAGCCGGACGTGCCGATCGGCCGTGACGGCTTGAGCTTGACCTCGATGATGTCGCTGGTCAGGCGGCACGCATCGGGTTCGAGTTCGGCCCATGGCACGTCGCGGAAAGTCTCGACGCCACCTTGCAGGATCGCCTCGCCGATCCTGAGATTGTTGATGCCGGCCGGCAGTTTGCCTTCAAGCAGCAGCGGCAGCGACGACGAGGCGCCGCCGGAGATGAAGTCGAGGCTTTTGCCGGAGAGGCGCTCCGTCTTGTAGGCATGGGCGACGAGCTGGCCGAGATTTTCCTGCGTCGGCATGATGGCACCGAAGCAGCCGAGATTGGTGCCGATGCCGGCAATGCGCACGCCTTTGAAGCCAAGGATCCGCTCGACGGTCGCAATGAGATCGTTTGGCCAGATGCCTTCGCGCAGATCGCCGAGATCGATCATCAGCATGATGTCGTGGACACGGCCCATGCGCTCGGCGATGCGTGAAATCTCGCGGATGATCGTCAGCTCCGATTGCAGGCTGACGTCGACCGTACGCACCACCTCCTCGACGCGCGCCATGGGCGGGCTGCGCAACAGCATGATCGGCGCCGATATGCCGCTGTCGCGCAGCCGGCGGATGTTTTCGAAGCGGGATTCGGCGATGCCGGCGACACCGCCGCGCAGCATGGCGCGCGCTACCTGGGGCATGCCGCAGGTGCCCTTGGTGACACCGAACACCGTGATACCCGAAAGCGCGCAGCGGTCGACGATGGTGCGGGCATTGCGCTCGATGCGGCCAAGGTCGATGGCGACTTGCGGTCCCGACATTCTTATCCCCCGTAGACCAGTCCCCGCGGATCGATCTCCGGCTTGCGGCCGGCCACGAGGTCGGCGAGGAATTTTCCCGAACCGCAGGCCATCGTCCAGCCGACATGGCCATGGCCGGTGTCGAGGTAGAGGTTGCGGTATTTCGCCTGGCCGATGACCGGCACCGAATTGGGCATCATCGGCCGCAAGCCGGCCCAGAGCACGGCCTTCTTCTCGTCGAAGGCGCCGGGGAACAGATCCTTGCCGGTCCTGAACATGGTGGCGAAGTCGCTGGGCTTGTGGGTGCGGTCAAAGCCCGTGAACTCCGCGGTCGATGCCAACCGCAAGCGATTGCCAAGGCGCGAATAGGCCATCAGCTGGTCCTCGTCGGCGCCACCCATGGTCGGACCCTTGTTCTCGTCTTCCAGGGGGATCGTGGCGGTGTAGCCCTTCACCGGATAGACCGGCAGGTCGATGCCGTAGCGACGGCCGAGCAGGCCGCTTTCGGGTCCCATGGAGATGACCACCGCGTCGCCGGCGACCGGACCGGCCGAGGTCATGACCGCGCGCACGCGGTCGCCCTCGATGTCGAGGCCTTCGACCGTGGTGTCGAACAGGAATTTGACGCCGAGCTGTTCGCCCGCATAAGCGGCGAGACTGTCGACGAACAGCCTGGAATCGCCGGTCTGGTCGATCGGCGAGTAGACGCCGCCGGCGATCTTTTCCTTCACGCCGGCAAGGCCGGGCTCCAGCTCCACCAACCGGTCGCGCCCAACGATCTCGATCGGCAGGCCATGCTCGGCCAGATAGCGGTAGTTGTCGGTGCCGGTGTCGAGGCTGTGCTGCGAACGGAAGAAATAGAGGATGCCCTTCTTGCGCTCATCATAATGGATGCCGGTGTCGGCCGAGATGGCGTTGATGCATTCACGGGAATAAAGGGCGAGACGCAATTTGACCTGGCTGTTGGCGCGCAGGCGGGCCACCGTGCACTGGCGCAGGAAGCGCAGGCTCCAGGCAAGGAAATAGGGATCGAAGCGCAGCCGCACCTTGATGCCGAGATCATGATTGTAGAGCCCGCGCAAAAACGTCTTGAGCGCCGCCGGCGAGGCCCATGCGGTGGCGTCACCCGGAGACACCAGCCCGGCATTTGACTGGCTGGTGCCCCGTGCCGGCGCAGGGTGGCGCTCGATCACGGTGACCTCGTGACCGTCAGCAGCCAGATAATAGGCGGCGGCCGTGCCGACGACGCCGGCTCCAAGCACCGTGATCTTCATGCCATCCCCCAAAGCTCCGCGCGGGTCGGCGCCTCGGCACCGTGTCGCGATTGCTTCCATAGCGCGTCGCCGCGCGCCTTGCGAGCCCCAGGGGGAAAGCGCGGATCAGCCCCGCGCGGAGTTCTTGCCGGTCAGGATGCGCTCCCAGGCCAGCGCGTCGTTGACGATCTGGTCGAGATCGTCGCGCCGCGGGGTCCAGCCGAGTTCAGAGCGGGCAAGATCGGAATTGGCAACCACCGCGGCTGCGTCGCCGGGACGCCGGTCGCCCATCCTGACGTCGAAATCATGGCCGAAGGCCCGCCGCACGCTGTCGATGACCTCGAGCACCGAATAGCCGTGGCTGTAGCCGCAATTGGCGACGAGGCTCTGCCCCCCGTCGCGCAGCCGCTGCAGCGCCAGGCGATGCGCGGCTGCCAGATCGCTGACGTGGATATAGTCGCGCATGCAGGTGCCGTCCGGCGTCGGATAGTCGGTGCCGAAGACCTGCATGAACGGACGCTTGCCGAGCGCGGTCTCGCAGGCGACCTTGATGAGATGGGTGGCGCCCGGGGTGGACTGGCCTGTGCGACCCTTCGGGTCGGCGCCGGCCACGTTGAAATAGCGTAGCGCCGTGTAGCGGATGCCGTGCGCAAGGCCCGCGTCGCGCAGCATCCACTCGCTCATCAGCTTGGACAGGCCATAGGGAGATTCCGGCGCCAGGCGGGCGTCCTCACGCACCGGCTCCAGCCCGGCACCGCCATAGACGGCCGCTGTCGAGGAGAAGATGAAATTCGGTACGCCCTCGCGTACCGCGGTTTCGATCAGGGTGCGGGTCTTGGAGGTGTTGTTCTCGTAATAGGCAAGCGGGTCGGCGACCGATTCCGGAACCACGATCGAGCCAGCGAAATGGATGATCGCGTCGACCTTGTTTTCCCGGATGATCGAACCGACCAGGTCCCTGTCGGCGACATCGCCGACGACCAGTTTCGCCTCCGGCGCCACCGCCCATTCGAAGCCGGTGGAAAGCCGGTCGAGAACGACCACGCTTTCGCCCGCATCCAGCAACTCCCAGACCATATGGCTGCCGATATAACCGGCGCCGCCTGTCACCAAAACCGTCATCCCAAGTCCTCGTTTACCCAAGATTTATCGGAAACTGTCTCAAACACCGCCTTACTGGAAAGCCTGCCGGATGGCCATTAGGACAAGAGGTAACCGTCGTTCACTTGATGTGGCATCGTGCCGAAACAAAAGTGATCCACAGAGCGTGTCATGACGTGGGAATAGGCCACGATCCGCCATCGTTAGAAACAGGTCCAGGGCGTGGCATTTTGACCAAAACGGCCCGGTGGACGACCAATCGGGCAATGATTATGATCCCGCGCAAAATTGGGAAGTCGACATGAATTACCAGCGGTTCTTCGAAGAAGCGATCGACCAGCTCCATGCCGAGCGTCGCTACCGCGTCTTCGCCGACCTGGAACGTATCGCGGGCAAGTTTCCGCGCGCCATATGGCGTTCCAACGGCCGCGCCGAGGAAATCACCGTCTGGTGCTCCAACGACTATCTCGGCATGGGCCAGCACGCCGATGTCATCGCCGCGTTCCAGAACGCGGCCGGCAAGATGGGCTCGGGCGCCGGCGGCACTCGCAACATCTCCGGCACGTCCAACCCGCTGGTCGAACTCGAGCATGAGCTGGCCGACCTGCATGGCAAGGAAGCGGCACTGGTCTTCACATCCGGCTTTGTCTCCAACGAGGCCTCGATTTCGACCATCGCGCGGCTTTTGCCCAATTGCCTGATCATCTCGGACGAACTCAACCACGCCTCGATGATCGAAGGCGTGCGGCGCTCGGGCGCGGAAAAGAAAATCTTCCGCCACAATGACGTCGCGCATCTGGAAAGCCTGCTGCAGGCGGCCGGACGCGAACGCGCCAAGCTGATCGTCTTCGAAAGCGTCTATTCGATGGACGGCGACATCGCGCCGATCAGCGAGATCGTCGAGCTCGCCGAGCGCTACAACGCCATGACCTATATCGACGAGGTCCATGCGGTCGGCATGTACGGACCGCGCGGCGGCGGCATCACCGAGCGCGAGGGCCTGGCCGACCGGATCGACATCATCGAAGGCACGCTGGCCAAGGCCTTCGGCACGCTGGGCGGCTACATCACCGGGACAAGCGCTGTCATCGACGCGGTGCGCTCCTATGCGCCGGGCTTCATCTTCACCACCGCGCTGCCGCCGGCGATCGCGGCCGCGGCCACCACCTCGATCCGCCATCTCAAGCGCTCGCAGGCCGAGCGCGACGCGCAGCAGCAGCAGGCGGCGCGAACCAAGCAGATCCTGTCGGCCGCCGGCCTGCCGGTGATGGAATCGGCGACCCATATCGTGCCGGTTCTGGTCGGCGATCCTGAACTCTGCAAGATGGCGAGCGACCGCCTTCTCGGCGTGCACGGCATCTATATCCAGCCGATCAACTACCCGACGGTGCCGCGCGGCACGGAGCGGCTGCGCATCACGCCGACGCCGTTCCATACCGACGCGCTGATCGCCGGCCTGCAGGATGCGCTGGTCGAAACCTGGGATGCGCTCGGCATTCCCTACGGCTCCGCGGGGCGACCTGCCGTGGCCAAGAGCGATCGGATCGTGCCTCTGCTGGTGCCCAAGTCAGGCGGCTGAAGCCCGTTTCAACGTCTACGCCTACGGCTACCGGTGCTCACGGACCTGAATGTCCGCTGCGCTCCGGTTTTCGAAACCTACGCCAGCTGACGCGCCGGAGCGACTTTTCAATTCGGGCTTCGTCAGCGCCTCAGATATCCCTCATCCATTTCGCCAGCCGGTTTGCCGCTTCCTCGAGCTGGTCGAGGCGGCGGTGGAAGCACAGCCGCAGGAACGCTTCGCCGCCGGGGCCGAAGGCGGTGCCGGGTGCCAGGCCGACATTGGCTTTGTCGACAATGTCGAAGGCGGCGCTGCGTGAATCGGTGATGCCGTCGACCGTGAAGAACAGGTAAAACGCGCCTTGCGGGACGGTGAAGCGCGCCTTGCCGGTTTCGCCGAGAATGCCGCAGACCAGGTCACGGGCTTTCCTCGCCCGCTCCACCTGTTCGGCGACGAAGGCGTCGCCCTCGTCGAGCGCCGCGACCGCGCCGCGCTGCATGAACTGGGCGACGCCCGAGTTCGAATACTGGATCAGGTTCTCGAACACCTGCTGCAGGCTTGGATGCGTCTTGACCCAGCCGACGCGCCAGCCGGTCATGGCCCAGTTCTTGGAAAAGGAATTGACGAACAGGATGCGGTCCTCAGGCTCGGCTATGTCGAGGAAGGACGGCGCGCGGCCATGACCATAGTGAAACAGCGAATAGATCTCGTCGGCGATGATCCAAAGGTTTTTCGCACGCGCGAGATCGAGGATCGCCCGCAAGGTCTCGTGATCGGCGGTCCAGCCGGTCGGATTGGACGGCGTGTTGATGAACAGCGCCTTGGTGCGCGGCGTGACCGCCGCCGCGATCTTCTCCACGTCGCATGACCAGCCATTTCCGGAATGGTCGAGCGTGACCGCCACCGGCACGGCGCCCGCGATGGCGGCGGCGGCGTCGAAATTCGGCCAGGCCGGCGACAGGTAGATCACTTCGTCGCCTGCTCCCGCAAGCGCATCGAGCGCCAGCTGGATGGCATGCATGCCGGAGCCGGTGACGATGAACTGCTCCTCGGGGAAGGTCTTGCCGAAATGCCTGGCGTAGTAGCGCGCCAGTGCTTGCCTGAGATCGGGAATGCCCCGCTGCCAGGTGTAGAACGTCTCGCCGCCGGCCAGCGCCTTCGACGCGGCATCGGTGATGAAGGACGGCGTCGGCAGGTCGCCCTCGCCGGCCCACAGCGGGATCAGGCCTTCGCGCAACCTGCCGTAATTGACGACGGCGACGATGCCGCTTTCAGGCGCGGCCAGGGCCTCGGGGCGCAGGGTCTGGATCAAGGTCATTGGGCAGGTCCGTTGTCTCGGGCGGTCTCAAGCGCTGCTTACCAGATACGAAAACAGAAAACCCCGGCCGCGAACGACCGGGGTTTTGGTCCAGAAGAGCCGTATCCGTCTATCGCCTGGCCAGCAGATCGCGGATTTCGGTGAGCAACGCAACGTCAGCGGGGGGCGGCGCGGCTGCAGGCGCGGGCTTTTCTTTTTCCAGGCGCCTGCGCATGTTGTTCACGGCCTTGACCATGAGGAAGATGATGAAGGCGAGGATGAGGAAGTTCAGCACCACGGTGATGAAGCTGCCGTAGGCAAAGACGGCACCCTGCTTCTTGGCGTCGGCCAGGGAAGTGGCTGTTACCGCAGCGGACAATCCGAAGAAATAATTGTTGAAGTCCAAGCCGCCGAAGATCGCTCCGACGATCGGCATGATGATGTCGTTGACCAGGGAATCGACAATCTTGCCGAAGGCAGCGCCGATGATGACGCCGACGGCCAAGTCCATCACATTGCCCTTGGAAATGAATTCCTGGAATTCTTTCAGCATTTCGACCCTCCTTGTCATGGCGGGCCGCGCTGCCGCTTCCACCTCTCCGGCATCGGCCCGCGGACACCATAACAAAAACCTCAAGTTGCAACATGGGCAAAAAGGAGAAAACAACCGGTTTCGCCTTACCTTGCGTTACCCCTTAGAAATCAGATGCTTCATGCGCCCAAAGCCGTGATGGACTCAGGTGCCAAGCTGTGATTGCGTCTGACCTTGGCCGGATGAAAATCGGCGCAGGGAGGATCTTGCCGGCGTGCAGGGCTTGTTCATCGTCTTCATCGCGATCGCCTATGTGACGCTGCTGTTCGCCATCGCCAGCCTGGGCGACCGCCGCTCGGCGACTTCCGGGCCCGGCCGGGCGCGACCTTTCATCTATGCGCTCAGCCTTGCCATCTACTGCACATCCTGGACCTTCTTCGGGTCCGTCGGCCTTTCCTCGGAACGCGGCCTCGAATTCCTCGGCATCTATACCGGGCCGGTGCTGGTGTTCGTGTTCGGCTTTCCGCTGCTCAACCGCATCGTGCGGCTGGCCAAGACCGAGAAGATCACTTCGGTCGCCGATTTCCTCGGCGCACGCTACGGCAAGAGCTTCACCGTGGCGGCCATCGCCACGCTGATCGCCACCATCGGCGCCGTGCCCTATATCGCGCTGCAATTGAAGGCGATCTCCGGCTCGGTCAGCCTGATGGTCGAGCATTATACGGGTTCGCCGCCGTCCTTCGATCCGTTCGTCAGCGACATCTCGCTGGTCGTCGCCATGTTGCTCGCGCTGTTTGCGGTCCTGTTCGGCACACGCCATGCCGACGCAACCGAACACCAGGACGGGCTGGTGCTGGCGGTGGCGGTCGAGACCGTGGTCAAGCTTGCCGCCTTCCTGGCCATCGGGCTGATGGTCACCTTCCTGATCTTCGGCGGTCCCGGCGACATGTTCGACCGGCTGGCCGAAAATGGCCAGGTGCGACAGGCGATGGGTTATTCGACGTCGCTCGCCACCTGGCTGGTGCTGACGTGCCTGAGCGGCTTCGCCATCATCCTCCTGCCGCGGCAATTCTACGTCACCATCGTCGAGAACCGCAGCGAGGCCGAACTGCGCACCGCGACATGGGTGTTCCCGCTCTACCTCGTGGCGATCAACCTGTTCGTGCTGCCGATCGCCTTTGCCGGCCTGACGCTGGTCGGCACAAAAACCAGCAGTGACCTTTACGTGCTGTCGCTGCCTCTGTTCAACGGCCACGATTTCCTGGCCATGGCCGCCTTTATCGGGGGCCTGTCTGCGGCAACCGCCATGGTCATCGTCGAGAGCGTGGCGCTATCGATCATGATCTCCAATGACCTGATCATCCCGCTGTTCGTGCGCCGGCTTTTGCGAACGACCACCTCCGAGAACGCGGATTGGTCGGCGCTCATCTTGAATGTGCGGCGTGGGGCGATTTTCATCCTGCTCTTCATCGCCTTTCTCTACTACCGCGAGAGCACCAACAGCGCCCGGCTGTCCTCGATCGGCCTGATGTCCTTCGCCGCTATCGCGCAATTCGCCCCGGCCCTGATCGGCGGCCTGATCTGGCGCGGCGCCAACGGCCGCGGGGCGGCGCTCGGCATGGTCGCCGGCGTCCTGGTCTGGGGCTACACGCTGCTGGTGCCATCGCTTGTCCCGCCCGATACCGGCATCATCGTGCACGGGCTGTTCGGCTTCGAGGCGTTGCGGCCGCAGGCCCTGTTCGGGACCGTCGCCGAACCGCTGAACCACGGCGTGCTGTGGAGCCTGTCGATCAACACGCTGTTCTTCATTTTCGGATCGCTGTCGCGCGCGTCGGTGCCGCTTGAACGCATCCAGGCATCGATCTTCGTGCCGCGCGAAGCCGGCCCGATGCCGAGCCTGCGCCGCTTCCGCACCGCCATCACCGTCAACGACCTCAAGGACACGATCGCCCGCTATCTCGGTGTCGAGCGCACCGAACGGTCCTTTCAATCGTTCGAGAAAAGCAACGGCACCTCGCTGCACGGCAATGAGCAGGCGAGCATGGACGTCATCCGCTTTTCCGAGCAGCTTTTGGCGAGCGCCGTCGGCTCCTCCTCGGCGCGGCTCATCCTGTCGCTGCTGTTTCGCCGCCACGACCGCGAATCGCGCGATGCCTTCCGCCTGCTCGACGACGCCACGGAAGCGCTGCAGCACAATCGCGACCTGCTGCAGATCGCCCTCGACCAGATGGAGCAAGGAATCACTGTCTTCGATCGCGATTTCCGGCTGATTTGCTGGAACCGGCAATACCGGGCGCTGTTCGACCTGCCCGACGAGATGGGCCAGGTCGGCGTTTCACTCGACCAGATCCTTCGCCATCTCGCCGAGCGCGGCGACATTCCCGCCGACCAGCGCGTGACGATGCTCAACCGGCTGACCAGCTTCGTCAGCCCCTGGCAGATGGAGCTGAAGACCAGCGGCCGCATCCTGGAATTGCGCTCCAACCCGATGCCGGACGGCGGCATCGTCGCCACCTATGCCGACATATCGGGCCGTGTCGAACAAGACCTGGCGCTGAAGCGCGCCAATGAATCGCTGGAGCAGCGCGTCAAGACGCGCACCATCGAGCTCACCCGGGTCAACGAGGAACTGGCGCAGGCGCAGATGCTTGCCGAGGAGGCCAACCTCGGCAAGACACGCTTCCTTGCCGCCGCCGGTCACGACATCCTGCAGCCCCTGAATGCCGCCCGGCTCTATTGTTCCTCACTGATCGAGAAGGCCGGCAAGGGTGCGGCCGGCAAGGCTGCCGTCAACATCGAATCCTCGCTGGAATCGGTCGAGACCATACTGGGTGCCGTGCTCGACATCTCGCGCCTCGACGCCGGCGCCATGAAACCCGACGACACCGCCTTCAACCTCGACGGGCTGCTCAGCCAGATCGGCAATGATTTCCAGCCGATGGCGGCCGCAAAGCAGCTCGAACTGACCATTGTCGCCTCTTCGCTGGCCGTGACGACGGACCGCAATCTGTTGCGCCGCCTGATCCAGAACCTGGTTTCCAACGCCATCAAATACACCCGCCGGGGCCGCATCCTCGTCGGCGTGCGGCGCCGGGGCGAACTGGCGGAGATCCAGGTCATAGACACCGGCATCGGCATCGCCGGCGACAAGCTGTACACCGTCTTCCACGAGTTCACCCGACTGGACGAAGGCGCGCGCGAAGCCGAGGGGCTGGGTCTCGGCCTTTCCATCGTCGATCGCATCGCCAGGGTGCTGCGGCTCGAGATCCGCATCTTCTCCAACCCTGGCAAGGGCACGCGTTTTTCCGTCATCCTGCCGGTGGCGACCGCGCAGGAGCCGCGGCCCGAGGTCGAGACCAGGGCGCCGGCCCGCGCGTCTGCTTCGCTGTCGGGACTGCATGTGCTGTGCATCGACAACGACGCGCGTATCCTCGAAGGCATGCGACTGCTGCTCGAAGGCTGGGGCTGCAAAGTCGCGACCGCGGCCGGATCGCGTGATCTGGATCGGACCATGATCGGCCGTCCGGACATCGTGCTTGCCGACTATCATCTCGACCGCGAGACCGGTCTCGACATCATCGTCGGGCTGCGAGCGACCCATGGCGAGGACCTGCCGGCCGTGCTGGTCACGGCCGACCGCTCCAACGAGGTGCGCGCGGCGGCGGCGGGTCTCGATATCCCGATGATCAACAAGCCGTTGAAGCCGGCGGTGTTGCGTTCGATGATGGCCAGGTTCAGGCCGATGGCGCGGGCGGCGGAGTGATATCGAAACGCGCGGGCAAGGCCTGGTGCCCCAGGCTTGCGAGGTAGGCGCAGAACATGTCGGCCATCGCATCGGCATAGGCCTCGATCTCCGCGTCGGTGCGGGGGCTGCCCGAGAAATCCTTTCCTGCCGCACTCAGCGTCGTCATCATCAGATCACCGGCCAGGTCGCGGACCGCCTGGGTGGCTCCCGGCAACGCGTCGCCCAGAAAAGCCCGGACCGTGCGCTCGCCCGACGCCCTGGCCTCGTGGGCTTCCGGCGCGTCGCGGTAAAGCGGTGCGGCATCATTGAGCGCCACACGCACGGCCGCCTCTTCGCATTCGGAGCGGATGAAGGTGTGAACCAGCCTGCGCAACCGGTCGAGCGGCGGCTGCCTGCCGTCCTCGAGTATGGTGCGCAGCAGGCCGCCGGTCTGCCGCCATTCATCGCTCTGCAAACGGAACAGCAAAGCCGCCTTGTTGGGGAAATACTGGTAGAGCGAGCCGACGCTCACGCCTGCCTTTTCGGCCACGCGCGTGGTGGTGAAACGCCGCGCGCCTTCAGTCGCCAGAACCTGAACAGCCGCCTCCAAAATCGCCGCGACGAGTTCCGTGGCGCGCGCCTGTTTGGGCTTTTTTCGCGTGGAAATCGAGGGACTTGGCTGTTGAACCATGACGGCGTCCGGGAATGCGAATTGGAAACCTGAAGGATTATTCGTATTTTCGAGGCAACACAATGACGCATTCAATCCCGACTGGAGAACAGCCATGTCCACCCTGACCGGAACCCCGCTGGCGCCGCTGCTGGCGCGCCTGTTCGAGGAAGCCAATGCCGCGACCAGCCCGGCCGCGGCGCGCTATTCGAGCCAGGAGCGTGCCCGGCTGCTCAACAGCAAGACCGAATATCGCGATTTCTATGGCAGCATGAAGGATCTCTGGCTCGCGGTTTCGCCCGAGACCGGCACATTGCTCTACATGCTGGCGCGCAGCACGGGCGCGCGCTTCATCGTCGAATTCGGCACTTCGTTCGGCATCTCGACGCTCTATCTCGCGGCGGCACTGCGCGACAATGGCGGCGGCCGCCTGATCACCACCGAATTCGAGCCGTCCAAGGTGACGCGTGCCAAGGCCAACCTGGCCGAAGGCGGCCTGATCGACCTGGTCGAGGTGCGCGAGGGCGATGCGCTGGAAACGCTCGCCGCCGACCTGCCGGAGACGATCGACCTGCTGCTGCTCGACGGTGCCAAGGCGCTCTATCCGGAGATCCTGAGCCTGGTCGAGAGCCGCTTGAGACCCGGTGCGCTGGTCATTGCCGACAATGCCGATTTCGCCCCGGACTATCTCACGCAAGTGCGCTCGGCGGCGGCAGGTTACATGTCGACGCCGTTCGGCGACGATGTCGAGCTGTCGATGCGGCTCGGCTAGAGCGCGCCGAACAACGATACCTTGCTGCCCGCCGGGCGGCCGTAGGCGTTTACGTCAACCAACGCGCAATCCCGGCCTTCGGGCCCCTACGCGTAGGTGACATCATGACTGCTTCTCCATCCGTCCGGCGCGGGCCGCCGCGCCCGGCATTGCTTGGGCTCTTCCTGTTCTTCTGCGCCGGTTTCGCCGACGGCGCGCTGGTGCCTTTCTTTCCACTTTGGGCGGGGAGCGAGGCCGGCATTCCCGTCGGCGCGATCGGCCTGCTGTTCGGCTGCTATGCCGGCGGCGAGCTCCTGGCGGCGCCGCTCATCGGCGGCATTGCCGACCGGATTGGCCGGCGGCCGGTGCTGATCCTCTCATCGCTCGGCGTCGGCTTCGGCTTCACCGCCCTGTTCTTTGTCCATGGCGTCGCGGCGACCGCTACGGTGCTCGTTTTCACGGGCATCTGCGAGTCGGTGCTCCACCCGACGATCCTGACCGCGATTGCCGATGTGACCGAACCATCGACGCATCCACGCTGGTTCAGCATGGCGCGGGTGAGTTCGAGCGCGGGGCAGATCCTCGGGCCGGCCTGCGGCGCGCTGCTTGCCCTGATATCTCTCAGCAGCGTGTTCCTCGCCGCCGGCGGGATGCTCGTTTTCGGCGGCGTCGTCATGTTGGCCGCCTTTGCGGAAACGATCGGCCGTGGCGAGGGGGCCGGCGACAACGGCGAGGAGGAGGAAGAGGGCCTTTCCGCGCTGTTGCCGGCCTTTCGTGACGGCCGCCTGGCAAAGCTGCTTGCCTGGGTCGTGCTGTTCGAAATCTCCGGCAACTGGATCGAGGCCGTCATCCCGCTCTATGCGCAGGATGCCGGCACGCTGACGCCGTCCGGGATCGGTGCCCTGTTTGCCTATGCGGCTGCCCTGACGGTCGGCCTGCAGATGCTGGTGAGCCGCTTCGCCGAGACGCGCTCCGCGCTCTGGCTTGCTGTCGGCGCCGGCCTCTCGACGATGGGCGCTTTCGCATTGCTCGCGGCTTCGGCGGCGATGCCGTCGCTGATCGCCGCCGTCAGCCTTTGCGCCGTCGCGCAGATGCTGGTCGGGCCGTTGGTGCCGAGCGCGGTCAATGCGCTGGCGCCCAGGTCACGTCGCGCCTCCTACATGGCGGCCTCGTCGGTGGCTGTCGATCTCAAGGATTCGCTTGGGCCTTCGATCGGCACCGCGCTCTACGCGCTGGCGCCGCGCCTGCCCTGGATCGCCGGCATTCCGCTCGTAGCGATCGCTTCGCTCGGTCTCGGAGCCGCGATCGGAGGGGCAAGGAAGCCTTCGGAGCCGGAGGGCGAAGACGCCGCGCAGCGGTTGGATTCAGCCGTCGAAAACTATCGATGAGTTGCGGCCAGAGCCATCGGGCCGGCGGCCTCAAGGAGGGCTGTCGGCCATTTGCGCGTTGCGGAGCCAGGGCTTCGCGCTGCTCGCAGCCGGCGGACGGTGTTCGCGGAATGCCAGCGCAAGCGTCCGCAGTGCCGCGCGCGACTGGGCGTCGGAGAGCGTGGAAAGCAGCACGATTTCCGATGCCGGCAGCGGCGGCAGGCCGAACTTGCGGCTGACCTCGAAGGTGCCGGGCGGCACCAGACGAGATGAGAAGGCGCCGACGGCGAGGCCGGCGGAAACGGCCTCGGCAACCGCGAAGGAGCCGCAACCCAGGAAAACCTGAGTCCACGGGATTCCGACAGCATCGAGCGCGCCGGTGATGATATCGCGGATACTGCAGGACGGCGCGGAGGCGGCCAGCCGGAGCGGCTCGCCGGCGCGGTAGACGAAATCCGGCGTCGCATACCAACCGAAATGTTCGGGTGCCAGCATCTCGCCATCGCGCCGGTCGTCGTCGCGCCGGACGATCGCCGCATCGAGCTCGCCGCGATCGAACGCAGCGATCAGCTCGCGCGTGTCGTCGAGCCGCACTTCGATGGTCAAGGCCGGATCATGGGCACTGAGCCGTGCAAGCAAGGTCGGCACTTCGGCGCCGCCGACATGGGTGGCAATGCCGAGCCGAAACTGGCGGCGGACAGCGCTGAGACTGGCGATGGCGCGTTCATGCGCGGCAAGCAGCTCGCGCGCCGGTTCGAGGAACATCGCGCCGCGCGCCGAAAGACGCACCAGCCGCGGCGTGCGTTCGATCAACCTCTCGCCGATCCGTTCCTCGAGCCGCTTGAGCCTGACGCTGACCGCGCCTTGCGTGCTGCCGAGCGCTTCGGCCGCACGCGTGAAGCTGCGCAGATCCGCGACAGCAACGAACGTCTTCACCGCATCTACGTCCAGCGTCATGTCAGCTATCGTATTTTGTTGTCTCTGAAATACCCAATCATGCAATTCTCAAATGATCAAGCCTGGCCTAATTGTGCAGCGCGTCACGGCAATCCGCCGATCGCCGCGCCGAAATTCGAGAGGTTCGATCATGGCAGTCCTCACCCGCCGAGGCATCGTCGTCCTGTTTGCCGCCTGCCTGGCGTGCCTGATGTTCGGGCTGGAGATTTCAAGCGTTCCCGCCGTCCTGCCGACGCTGGAAGACGTGCTGCACGCGGACTTCAGCCAATTGCAGTGGGTCATGAACGCCTACACGATCGCCGTCACGACCGTGCTTATGGCGATCGGCACCATCGCCGACCGCTACGGCCGCAAGCGCGTCTTCCTGGTCTCCATCGCCGCCTTCGGCCTGACGTCGCTGATCTGCGGGCTCGAGGACGACGTATCGACCTTGATCGTCGCCCGGTTTCTGCAGGGCCTGAGCGGCGGCGCGATGCTGATTTGCCAACTCGCCGTGCTGTCGCACGAATTCCGGGACGGCCGCGAGCGCGCCGTGGCTTGGGGCTGGTGGGGCGTCGTCTTCGGCATTGGCCTCGGCTTCGGGCCCATCGTCGGCGGCATGATCGTCGCGGCATCAAGCTGGGAATGGGTGTTCCTCATCCACGTGCCGGCAGCAATCGTGGCGTTCGTGCTGGCGTTGACCGGCGTCCACGAATCGAAGGATCCGCAAGCAGGAAGGCTCGATCTGGCGGGCATCCTGACGCTCTCGCCGTCGGTGTTCTGTCTCGTCTTCTACATCACCCAGGGGCCGGATCTCGGCTTCGCCAGCCCGGCCGCGCTGGCGATCCTCGGCGTCTCGATCGCCAGCCTCGTCGCATTCCTCGTCGCCGAAGGGATCAGCAAGCGGCCCATGTTCGATTTCTCGGTGTTTCGGATCCGGCCATTCTCCGGCGCCATTGTCGGCTCGGCCGCGATGAACCTCAGCTACTGGCCCTTCATGATCTACCTGCCGATCTGGTTCCATGCCGGGCTCGGCTATGACAGCGTCTCCACCGGCCTTGCCTTGCTCGCTTACACATTGCCGACGCTTGCCATGCCGCCGCTGGCGGAGCGGCTTTCGCTGCGCTACCAGCCTGGCATCGTCATTCCCGCGGGACTCGCCATCATCGGCGCCGGGTTCATCGCGATGAAGTTCGGCAGCGCCGCGGCGCGGCCGGATTGGCTGACGATGCTGCCCGGCTGCCTGATCGCCGGAATTGGTCTCGGGATCACCAATACCCCCGTCACCAACACGACGACGGGTTCCGTTTCGAGCGACCGCGCCGGCATGGCGTCCGGCATCGACATGAGCGCCCGCATGGTCTCGCTGGCGTTGAACATTGCGATAATGGGCTTCATCCTGGCAAGCGGCGTGCTGGCCCATCTCAGCCAGGCGCTGCCCGACCTCGACGCTGCCCAGCTGCACGTCGCCAGCAACGGCATCGCCGCCGGGAATCCCATCTCCGGCGTGCCCGATGCCGTCGCTCACGACGCGCTGCGCGAGGGCTTTGGCCGGGTGATGCTCTATGGCGGCGTCGGCGTCTGGATCATGGCCGCCGTCAGTTTCATGATCTTCAGCGCGCGGCCGCTGCGGCGCGCCGAGGCCAAGCGCTCGGACTGAGCTTATGACGCCGGCTGCAGCGGGTCGCTGCCGATCTTGGAAAAGAGGATCACCGCCTGGGTGCGGCTGTCGACGCCGAGTTTTTGCAATATGGCCGAGACATGCGCCTTGATGGTGGCTTCGGAGACGCCGAGCTCATAGGCGATCTGCTTGTTGAGCAGACCCTCGGCCAGCATGCCGAGCACGCGCGTCTGCTGGGGCGTCAGTGCTTGCAGGCGCTTGATCAGGTCCGATATTTCGGGATCGCGCTCGACGCCGAGATCGACGCCGACAGGGGCTGCGATATCGCCGGCCAGGACCGCCTGCACGGCGCCACGGATTTCCTCCATGCTGGCCGACTTGGAGATGAAACCGGAAGCGCCGAGATCGAGCGCGCGCCGGATGGTGGCCGGATCGTCATGCGCCGACACCACGATCAGCGGTACCGCCGGATGGATGCCGCGCAGCGAGATCAGGCCGGCAAGGCCGCTGGCCCCCGGCATCGACAGGTCGAGCAGCACCAGATCGACATCCTCATTGGCCACGACCAGCGCCTTGGCGCTTTCGAAATCGCCTGCCTCGTGGATGGCGGTGACATTGCCGATGCCGGAGAGCGCCTCGCGCAAGGCGCCACGAAACAGCGGGTGATCGTCAGCGATGACGAAAGAATAGCCTGACGGCAAATGTCCCTCCCCGAATCCCCGATTTACTGCTTTTTTGCGGGATCAGTCGGGCGATTATGAGGGGCGGCGCGCTGTTTTCAAGCGGCAAAGACAACGTGCCGCGTTTTCCCTCGTTCTGAGCGCTCAGGTCTTCTGCGAGTTGAGCTGGGCGCCGTTGCCGCTATCCTTGTCCATATCCTTGACGATGCCCATGAAGCCCTTCAGGAAGCGCTCCATGTAGCTCATCGTCTTGTTGAAGTCCTCCTCGCTCGGCAGTTTCGATTCGAGGCGGGCGGAGAGCGAATTCTCAAGCCTGGTGACGCGCTCGTCCATCGCCTTCATCGAGGTTTGCAGGCGGTCGATTTCGTCCTGGTAAGCAGCGCGTTCGTCGGCCGCCACCTTGCAGACGAGCTGGCCGGACTGTTCCTCGCAAATCGACATGGCGCCGGTCTGCGTGTCCATGCGGACATAGCCGGTGGCCGATTTTTCCAGCCGGTAGCGGTCGGTTTCTTCCGAATAGGCTGAAGCCGCGACCAGCGAAACGAGCGCGGCGGGGATCAGGATGTGCTGCAGACGCATGTCGTCCTCCATGGCCAAGGCCTGAAATAGCGCATGTTTGCGCCGGAAATGGGGAAGACCCTTGGCGTGGCCTTGCCCGCACGACTGGTTCGAAGTCCTTTTGACGCAATTCCCTAGGGCAAAGCGCTATGCGCTTTGCCCGGGAAAAACCGTTTCACACTTTTCCTAGAATTGCTCTATAGCGCACCGATGTCACAGATTATCTACAAGATAACCCCGCAAGCGCTCTGGCGCGAGGCCGAAGCCAAAGGCCGCTTCACCGGCGCGCCGATCGACATCGCCGACGGCTTCATCCATTTCTCGACGGCGGCGCAGGCCAGGGAAACGGCGGCCAAGCATTTCTCCGGCCAGACCGACCTTCTGCTCGTCGCCATAGACGCGACCAGGCTGGGCGATGCGCTGAAATACGAGGTCTCGCGCGGCGGCGCATTGTTTCCGCATCTCTACGGCGTGCTGGAGCTGAACGCCGCGCTCTGGGCCAAGCCGCTGCCGCTTGGGGACGATGGCATCCACCAGTTCCCGGCGCTGGAGGGATAATGAGCGTGCTCGACCGGATCGGCCAGAAGCTGCTGTTCACCTTCGATCCGGAAACCGCGCATGGCCTGTCCATCGCGGCACTGCGCTGCGGCCTGCCGGTTGGCGCGCGCATGACGCCGGATGCTCGGTTGAAAATCCGTCTTTGCGGTCTCGATTTTCCCAATCCGCTTGGCATGGCGGCCGGCTATGACAAGAACGCCGAAGTACCCGACGCGCTGCTCGGCCTGGGATTCGGCTTCGCCGAGGTCGGCACCATCACGCCCCTGCCGCAACCGGGCAACCCGAAGCCCCGTATCTTCCGGCTGACATCGGATGACGCCGTCATCAACCGTCTGGGCTTCAACAATGAAGGCCATGCGGCCGCCGAAAAGCGCCTCGCCGCCCGCAGGGCTCGCGGCGGGATCGTCGGCGTCAACATCGGCGCCAACAAGGACAGCGCCGACCGCGTCGGCGATTATGAGCGCGGCGTCGCGCGCTTTGCGCCCCATGCCAGCTATCTGACCGTCAACATTTCCTCGCCCAACACGCCTGGCCTGCGCACCATGCAGGCGCGCGAACAGCTCGGCGAATTGCTATCCCGGGTCATGGCCGCGCGTGCCGCGGCCCCGGCACGGCCGCCAGTGTTCCTCAAGATCGCGCCAGATCTGGTCGAGGCCGAGCTGGAGGACATCGCCGCCGAGGTCATGGAAAAGCGGATCGACGGAATCATCGTGTCCAACACCACGATTTCGCGGCCCGCGCTGAAAAGCGGCGACACCGCGCGGGAGACCGGCGGGCTTTCGGGACAGCCGCTTTTCGAGCGCTCGACCATCGTGCTGGCCAGGATGCGCAAGCTCGTCGGGCCTGACATGGCCATCATCGGTGTCGGCGGCGTCAACTCGGCCGAGACAGCACTGGAAAAGATCCGCGCCGGCGCCGATCTCGTCCAGCTCTACACCGGCATGATCTATGCCGGACCGGCGTTGCCGGGCCGGATCGTCGCTGGAATGGCGCGCTTTGCCGAAACGGACAAACTCGGCTCGATCTGCGAATTGCGCGACGGCCATCTCGATCGATGGGCGTCGAAGCCGCTCAGCTGAACGCGGTTTGCATTCGCAACCGCAAGATCGTCAGCAGACTCAATCCCCGTACCAGCAGGAAGACGTGCAGTGCGGCCCACAGCCCGTGATTGCCGAAGGCGGGTGCCAGCGTGATCAGCGCGGCGGCGAAGACGAGGAATGAGAAGAGCATCATGTTGCGCATGTCGCGCGACCATGTCGCGCCAATGAAAACCCCATCCATCTGAAAGGCGAGCACCCCGCTTAACGCGGTGAATGCCGCCCAGGGCAGATAGATGTCGGCTGCGGCGCGGACCTCCGGTGATGTCGTTACGACGGCGACCAGGTTGGTGCCAGCCGAAAGCAGCACCAGCGTCGCGGCCCCGGCCAGGCCAAGGCCCTAGAACAGGGTCAGTCGCACCGCCTGCCGGAAGGGCTGTTCGGCACGCGCGCCGACCGCGCGGCCGGCAAGCTGTTCGGCGGCGGTGGCGAAACCGTCGAGGAAATAGCCGGCGACGAGAAAGAAATTCATCAGCACCGCGTTGGCGGCAAGCGTCACCGTGCCGAACGCAGCGCCCTGGCGAGTGAACAGCGCGAAAGCGGCAAGAAGCGAGAAGGAGCGGATCATGATGTCGCGGTTGAGCGACAGCATGTGCAGGAAGGCCGATATGTCGAGCAGGCGGTGGCGCGGCAAGGGCGGGCCGGACCGGAAACGGCTGACGACGATCGCGAGACCAAGCAGCATGGCGAGGAATTCGCCGGTGACCGTTGCCCAGGCGACGCCGGCAACGCCCCAACCGAGCTCCAGGCCGAGCAGGAAGCAGAGCGCAATGTTGATGCCGTTGAGCACCAGTTGCAGAATGAGGCCGAGCCCGCCTTCGCCCCGCCCCAGAACATAGCCTAGGACGGCGTAGTTGATCAGCGAGAACGGGGCGGCAAGCAGCCTGATCCTGACATAGACCCCCAATGCTTCGCTGACGCGCGGCCCGGCATCCATGAACCACTGGCCGCCAAGGGCGATGAGCGGCGAAAGCGCCGCCATCACGACGCCGGCGACGACCGCGATCAGCACGGCGCGCCAGAACACCGCCTGCTCCTCGAGGGCGTCGCCACGTCCGAACGCCTGGGCGACGAGTCCGGTGGTGCCGGAGCGCAGGAAATTGAAGGTGGTGAAGACGACGTCGAAAACCAGCGCGCCCGCCGCCAGCCCGCCGAGCAAGGCGGCATCGCCGAACTGGCCGACGACAGCCGTGTCGACCAGGCCGAGCAGCGGCGTCGTCAGATAGGCGAGCGTCATCGGCACGGCGATGGCAAGCACGGATCCATTGGTGACGACAAAGGACCTGGCGTCTGCTGGGGTTGCACCCTTGTCCAAGGATTGCTGCCTTGCTGATTGCGGCTTGATCGGGAAACCGATGTGCCCCATTTTCCAGCCACCGCGCAATCGCCTTGCCGCGACGGCCAACCGAAATCCCGCTCTGGCGCCAAACCGTCCAACCAGCTGATGGCCCTGCAGATCGTCCACCATCCCGACTACGACGCCGGCTTCGCCGCCAACCACCGCTTTCCGATGAGCAAATATCCGCTGCTGATGGAGGCCCTGCGGGCGCGCGGCCTGATCGGAGCCGGGGCGCTCAACACAGCCGAACCTGCGTCGGCATCATGGCTGAAGCTTGCCCACGCGGCGGACTATGTCGACCAGGTCATCCACTGCGCCGTGCCGGAAAGAATCGAACGAGAGATCGGCTTTGCGGTCGGCCCGCGCGTCTCGCTGCGCGCGCAGCTTGCCACCGGCGGCACGGTGGCTGCGGCGCGGCTCGCCTTGCGCCACGGCATCGCCTGCAACACGGCCGGCGGCAGCCATCATGCGCGGCGCACGCAGGGCGCCGGCTTCTGCACGTTCAACGATGTCGCCGTCGCCTCGCTGGTGCTGCTTGAAGAGGGCGCCGCGCACAACATCCTGGTCGTCGACCTCGACGTGCATCAGGGCGACGGCACGGCGGATATCCTGCGCGATGAACCCCGCGCGTTCACCTTTTCCATGCATGGCGAACGCAACTACCCCGTGCGCAAAATCGCCTCGGACCTCGACGTCGCCCTGCCCGACGGCACCGGCGACGCCGCCTATGCTGAAAGGCTTGATACCATCCTGCAGGAGCTCTGCGCCCGCGCGCATTGGGACATCGTCTTCTACAATGCCGGCGTCGACGTCCATGCCGAGGACCGGCTGGGCAGGCTCAAGCTTTCCAACGATGGACTTCGCGCCCGCGACGAGATGGTCATCGGCCATTTTCGGGCGCTCGGCATTCCTGTCTGCAGCGTCATCGGCGGCGGCTATTCCACCGACGTGCCGGCACTGGCCGCGCGCCATGCCATCCTGTTCGAGGTGGCATCGGGCTACGCCTGACGCCTGTGCGGCATGATCTCTGGACAAACGGAACCGTTTGTCCGCGAAAACCGGTTCCCGCTTCTCGGGATCATCCCCTATTTCCGGTAGTTGGCGATCCTGAGCAGGATGAAGGCCGGCACGACGATCGCGGCGCCGAGCAGGATGTAGCCGAGGAAGCGGTCGATGGCGTGGAAGCCCAGATTCCAAAGATCCATGAAGAATTTCTGGATGCCGTAGAACACATCCATCGGCGACCAGCCGAACGCGTTCATGACCAGGCCGACGAGGAAGGATATCACCAGCAGCTTCAGGACAACCCTGAGCGGCGAGTCGCCGAGAAAGCGTGTCAGTGCGGACAAGGCCGTCTCCCGATTGAGATGCCCGGACCGATGGGGCACGCTCCAGAGATACGTGCTTGGCGCCCATCCATCAAGCCAGCACGGTGCGTGCGGGGAAGCCGAAAGGCCGCAGCCAAATGTCGCTTGTTGCGGGACGTCGCTCCGGTTCGGGCATCCAGCCGAGCGGCTTCAGCAAGCCAATTCTTAAATATGGGTAAACAAGATCGTTTTAATTTATTGAAAATAAAGCACAAAATCGTCATTTTCCAAATTCGCGCAATGTGCGTGCAATTTTCGCTTGCGAGATAGCAGGCGTCTTTCAGGTGACGCAGCGCGCGGCGCTCTGCCCCCTACCACAGCCGGCGAAAGCCGGTCCCCAGAACCGCGCAAGCATCCCTGAAAGACACCCATCGGAGCCTGGCTGCCCCAACGGTCAGGGCCTCGGCAGTTAACCAGCGCATCGGGTGCCGGATGCGCGTTTGTATTGGAGTAATGCAGTGTCCTCTCGAGCAAAGATCATTCTGACGGCGAGTGCTCTCGCCATGTGTGTCCTGCGGCCGGCGATGGCCGCCGATCTTTCTCCGACCTACAACGATCCTCCGGCCTTCCAGTGGAGCGGCGCCTATGTCGGCGTCCATGGCGGGACGGCGTTCACGGGAATGCCTAACCCGTTCGCCGGCCGAAACGGCCTCAGCGGTGGCGTCCAGGCCGGCTACAACCAGCAGATGGGACCGGCGGTTCTCGGCGCCGAGATCGAAGGTTCCTATCTGGGCGGCGCCGAACACGATGTCCGGGGCGGCAAGATCAAGGAGAAATGGCGTGGTGCCGCCAAGGCCAAGGCCGGCCTGAGCTTCGACCAGACGCTGCTGTTTGGAACCGGCGGCGTGGCCATGACCCGATTCGACAAGGGCGACGGCGTGAGAAGCAGCGACGGATGGAAGCTCGGCTACCTCGTCGGCGCCGGCATCGAACAGGGCTTCGCCGGCGGCCTCTCGGCCAAGGTCGAGTACGACTATGTCCGCACCCCCGGCGTGGAAACGACATCGGCGCTTGGCAGATCCAAGCAAACGATCGGCAGCCACGAATTGAAAGCCGGCATCAACTACCGGTTCTAGCAACGGCAAATGGCCCGACCTCGATTCGCGCGATGTCAGAACGGCATCGCGCGATCTCTTGTTCTTGATAGCTGGACTCAAAGACATCCGTTCGGGCAACGAGCATTCCGTGCCTGTCGCAATGTCGATGTAATCTTCGCAATCTAGGTCCCGGGCGTGAATTTTCACCATGGGAATCAGCAATGTCCACGCATCGCGCCGGCCGCCGGACGTCCAAGATATTGTTCATCGCGACCGCGCTCGCCCTGACGGGCTGCGCCTCCGACATCATGAAGAACTATGTCGGACAGCCGGTCGAATCGGTGGTCCTGGATTACGGTCCACCGACGGCGGTCGTCGACCTCGGCCAGGGAGAACGCGCCTATCAATGGCGCCAGGTCTCGACATCGGCGGTTGCCGGGACATCAAGCGGCGAGGTTCGCCACACAAAACACGGAACCGTCTATGAAGAGACCGAGACGCCCGGCTATATCGAGCGTCAGGAATGCTTCTACACATTTTACGCCCGCGCTTCCGGCGGCCGCTGGTTCATCACCAATTTCCGCCGGCCGAAGCTGGAATGCGAATGAACCGCCGCGCCGCACAATTCCACGGAAGCGGATGAAGGAGAACGCCCATGCGCGTCCTGCTGATCGAGGACGAACCGGAAATGGCCTCCGTGCTGAAGGCGGCCCTGGAACGTCTCGACATAATCGTCGACCATGCCGCGACCCTGGCCGATGCCGAGGCTGTCGCTCGTCTTGGCCATCATGACGCCGTGGTGCTGGACCGCCGTCTGCCGGACGGCGACGGCCTCAGCCTGATCCCTCGCCTGCGCGCCTTGCACCTCGATGTCCCGGTCATCGCGCTGACGGCGATGAGCGGGTTGGACGACCGCGTCGCCGGGCTCGATGCCGGAGCCGACGACTACATGGTCAAGCCCTTCGCCACGGTGGAACTCGTCGCGCGGCTCCACGCCCTGCACCGCCGCTCGTTCACCTCGCGCGCCAACCAGACCATGGTCGGCCGCCTCACTTATGATTTTCGCTATCGCGAGGCATTGGTCGAGGACCAGGCCCTCGATTTGCCAAGGCGCGAAAGGCTGGTGCTCGAGACGCTCATCCGCCGACCGGGCCGGACCATCATGCGCAGCGCTCTCGAGGAGGCGGTCTACGCCCTGGACGACGAGATCGGCTCGAATGCGCTCGACGCGCATGTCTCGCGGCTGCGCCGCAAGCTCGACGATGTCGCGGCCGGCATCGAGATAAGGGCTATCCGCAATCTTGGCTATCTCCTGCGGGCAGCCTCGTGAAGAAGGTGCGCACGCGCTCGCTGCAATGGATCCTGGTGCGCCGGCTGATCCTGCTGCAGGCGGCGACGCTGCTCCTCTTCATCGTGCTTTGCGCCGCAGCACTCTGGATCGCCAATCCGAGCCTGCTCATCGACAACGAAGCTGCCGTCGCGGCCGTCAAGGGCGCCGTCGACCGCGACAAGGACGGCAGGCTCATCGTCCGTGAAACGGAAGAATTGACCGCGTTTCGCCAGGGCTTTCCCAATGTCTGGTACATCGTTCGCGACGCTGGCGGGCAGATCGCCCGTTCCGGCTCGGTGCCGGATGTCTACACCCGGGATTTCGGCGGCTTGCTCGGCGCGGCGGACCACGCCACGATCGGATTCTCCGACAAGGACATGCGGCCGGAGGCCTATATCGAAAACGCCTCGACCAGGGCGGGGGCGGTACAGATCATCGCGGCGACGCAGTCGTCGCGCCAGGAGACCGACGGACTGGAGATCAACATTTCGGCCACGGTGGAGGTCGCCCGCAATCCCGACGGCAGCAGGAACTGGGAGCGCGCGCTGCCGGCGCTTGCGCTGGTCATCGCGATCGTGCTGCTGCCCATCGTCCTCGTCATGGGCGCCACCACGCTGGTGACGACGCCGGCCGTGGTGCGCCGCTCTTTCGCCGGTCTCGTCGAAACCGTGCGTCAGGCCGCCCGCATCGATATCGGGACCCGCGCGATGCAACTGCCGGTCAAGCACGTGCCGCAGGAGATCGCACCGCTGGTGCATGCCTTCAACGAGGCCCTGGCACGCCTCGCCCAGGGCTATGACCGGCACAATCGTTTCCTCACCGACGCGGCGCACGAACTGCGCACGCCGATCGCCATCTTGCGCACACGCGCCGAATTGCTGCGGCAGGAGCCGCAAAGCACGCGGCTCCTGCATGATATCGAGCGCCTGTCGCATCTGGCGCAACAACTGCTCGACCATCAATTGCTCGACCGCCCATCGGACCAGCGCGAGATCGTCGATCTCGGCGATCTCGTCAGCCGGGTGGCGGCCGACTTCGCGCCGCTCGCCATCGAGGCCGGCTACGACCTTGCCTTCGAGCCTTCGCCTGACACGACGCGCGTCGAGGTCAACGTGCTGCAGATCGAGCGGGCAATCGCAAATCTCGTGCGCAACGCGATCGAGCATGGCGGCGGCGGCGGCACCATCACGATCGCGATCGACAGGACCGGAGGCATCGAAGTGCGCGACGAAGGCCCGGGCATCCCCGCGGAAGAACGCGAGAATGTCTTCGAACCCTTCTACCGCCTGCGGCCGCAGTCGCGCGGAGCGGGGCTGGGGCTGAACCTCGCCCGCCAGATCGCGCTGCTGCACGAAGGCACGATCCGGATCCTGGCCGGCTCATGGCGCGGTGCCCGCATCCGCATGGAGCTGCCGGTCCGTTCGTGATCGGCGCCGTCGGCGGCGCCGGACGCATGGCGGGCGCCGGGCCAGCCGCCGCGCCGATCGCTGGCTTATCTGTTTTCTAACCAATTGCCGGTATTGCCAATCCAAAGCGGGAGCCCAAGCTTTGGTGGGAACGGGAAAAATCGGCGCGAACCGCGCACCCATGTTGTCGGTCGTCGTGCCTTGCTACAATGAACGCGACGGCGTGGCGGAGCTCCATCGGCGCGTCAGCGCGGTTTGCCTTGAGCAAAGCCTTTCCTACGAGATCGTGCTGGTCATCGATGGGGCAACCGACGGCACCCGAGAGGCCATTTTCGAACTGGCCGACAAGGACGACCATGTGGTCGCCATCGACCTTGCCCGCAATTACGGCCACCAGATCGCGCTCAGCGCGGGGCTGGAATTCTGCCGCGGCCGGCGCATTCTCATTCTCGACGCAGATCTCCAGGATCCGCCCGAACTGCTCGGCGCGATGATGGCGAAGATGGATGAGGGCTTCGACGTTGTTTACGGCCAAAGGGTGAAACGGGATGGCGAGAGCTGGTTCAAGCTGGCCTCCGCCTCGATGTTCTACCGCCTGCTGGGCCGGATGGTCGATGTCGAGATCGCGCCGGATTCCGGAGATTTCCGGCTGATGAGCCGCCGTGCGCTGGACCATCTGATCGCGATGCCCGAGCGCTACAGGTTCATTCGCGGCATGGTGAGCTGGATCGGGTTGAAGCAGGTCGCGTTCCCTTATGAGCGGCACAAGCGCTTTGCCGGCACCACCCACTATCCGCTGAAGAAGATGGTTCTCCTGGCGGTCGACGCCATGACCAGCTTCTCGATCGTGCCGTTGCGGTTTGCCTCGCTGCTGGGGATGATGTTCGGCCTGCTCGGGCTGATCGTACTCGGTTATACGCTGTTCGAGTGGTCCATGGGCAATGTGATGCCTGGCTGGACGAGCCTGGCCGCGATCATGCTCATCCTGGGCAGCGTCCAGCTTCTGGTGCTGGGCATTTTCGGCGAGTATCTCGGCCGCATGTACATGGAGACGAAGCGGCGGCCGCTTTACCTGATCAATGAAATCGTTTCCCGGAACCAGCCGGCCGCCGGAAGCCAGGACTTGCACGTTCACCGCCTCCAGGAAATGGCAAAGAGGGCCGCCCGTGCTTGAGGCCGAATTCGACCAGTTTGCGCGCGAATACCAGGAACAGCATGCCGCGAGCATAAGGCTGAGCGGCGAGAACCCGGATTTCTTCGCCAAATACAAGATCGACGATGTCGCGGCGGCACTGGCGCGAGCCGGCGTGAGGCCGCGGCGCATACTCGACTTCGGCGCCGGTGTCGGCAATTCGCTCGGCCATATGCGCCGCGCCTTTCCAGACAGCGAAATCGTTCTGCTCGACCCTTCGCGCGAATCGCTCGACATCGCCGAGAAGCGTTTCCCCGGCCAGGGGGTCTTCGCGCATTTCGATGGCCAGACAATCCCCTTTGCCGATGGCAGCTTCGACCTGGCGTTCGCGGCCTGCGTCTTCCACCATATTCCCGAGGACCTCCAGGTTGGACTGCTCGCGGAGATCGGCAGAGTGCTGGCCGATGGCGGCAGCTTTTTTCTGTTCGAGCACAATCCGTGGAATCCGCTGACCACGCACGCGGTCAGAAATTGCGCCTTCGACGAGAATGCGGTGCTGATCACCTCGCACGACATGCGCCGGAGACTATCCGCCGCGGGTCTTTCCGACACACGGATCGTCTACCGGATTTTCTTTCCCAGGCTGCTCGCGAGGCTGAGGCCGCTGGAACGTTTCCTCACCAAGATACCAGTCGGAGCCCAGTATTTTGCGCATGTGGTCAAGCCTGCCGTTTGACTGTTCGAGGGTGCTTCGGTTCGGCGCCGTCGGCCTGTTGAACACGGCGCTGGGATATACGGTCATCCTGGCCGGGCTTGCCCTTGGCCTTGGCGATATCCTTTCCAATGCCACGGGCTACGCGGCGGGTCTCGTGATGGGCTTCTTCCTCAACCGCAACTGGACTTTCGGCGGAACGGATGAATTCCGGCGGGGAACGGCACAGCGCTACGGATGTGTCTTCCTGATCGCCTACGGCCTGAATCTGGCAATCGTGCTTGCCGCCCGCTCGGCAGGTCTGATCGAAAGCCCCCTGGTTCACCTGGCGGGCATCTGTGTCTACTCGATCGTCTCTTACCTCGGCTCGGCACATTTCGTGTTCGTCGGAGACGGTGGCCACGGCAGCGCCGATCCGGATAGCCGGACCACCGATGGAACCGGGCGCATACGCTCGCGTCCAACGCCTTGAACCAGTCGCCGTCGGAAAACAGCCAGATGAACAATGCCCAGCCCAGCTCGGAGGTGGCGCAAGCCGAACGGATCAGACTGGTATTCTGCCTGTTCGCCGCCTGCGTCACGGCGGCCGCGCTGACCTCCGTCGCGGGCTCGACACTCCAGGACCCCGACAGTTGGTGGCAAGTGAAGGTCGGGCTGGACTTCCTGGCCAACCGGACATTTCCGACCGTCGACCCCTATTCCTATACTTTCGCCGGCCAACCCTGGATCGCCAAGGAATGGCTCGGACAGGTTCTTCTGGGCCTTGCCTACCGTGCGGCCGGATGGAACGGCGTCGTCGCCTTGATCATCGCCGCGATCAGCCTGACTGTCTTCGTGACGACCTGGTTCCTCAGCGCATGGCTGAAGCCGATATTGGCGGTGATGCTGGCCTTCGCCGCCGCCTTTTTGATCGCCCCGATCTACACGGCGCGTCCGCACGTCTTCACCTTGCCCATCATCGTCGTCTGGACCGCCGTGCTGTTTCGCGCCTCGGCCGAGGAACAGCCGCCGCCCTGGTGGCTGCTCGCGCTGGTCGTCCTGTGGGCGAACCTGCATGCGACCTTTACGCTGAGCTTCGTCATTGCCGGCTTCGCCGGCCTGGATCTTCTGGCGCGCATCGGCCTGTCGAGGCCCGCGCTCCTGGCAAGATGGTTCGCATTCGGCCTGCTTTGCCTGCTGGCCAGCCTCATCCATCCCTACGGCGTGAAAGCAATCCTGGCCACGTTCACCGTTGCCAGCGGCAATGAGGCGGTGCCCCTGATCCAGGAATGGCGGCCCTTCAACGCGTATGAACACCCCTCACAAGAGATCGCAATGCTGGCGGCGCTCGTCGCACTGCTGGTGTCGCGGATGCGGATCGGCTGGGCCAAGGCGCTGTTCGTGGCCTTCACCTTGCATGTTTATCTCACCCATCTGCGCTTTATGTATCTCCCCTTCCTGTTGATACCCCCGGTGATCGCCATCGAGGTCGCACGCCAATATCCCCTGGCGTCGACCACGAACTGGCGGGCGGAAAAGCGCGACGCACTGGAACTGTTCCTCGCGAGGCGGTTTTACCCGCTTTGCGGCGCGGTCGTCGTGCTGTTGCTCGGCGCGGTCTCGATCGTCGGCAGCACTCACCAGGTCGCGCCGAGCCCGACGACATCGGCGAGTGGCGCCCTCGCCTTCGCCAGGGATCACAACCTGTCCGGCAATGTGCTGAATTCCTATAATTTCGGCGGGACGCTGATCTTCCATGGCATCAAGACCTATGTCGACGGCAGGACGGACCAGCTGTTCCTGGGCGGATTCGTGAAAACGGACGACGCTACCGGCCAGAGCAGCGGCAAACCGCTGCTCGAGGCCCGGTTGAAGAAATACGCCATCGGCTGGGCGCTGCTCACAGTCGACGACACCCGCATCCCCTTCTTCGCGGAATTGGGCTGGAAGCGGGCCTATGCCGACGACTATGCCGTGATCTACCTGCCTCCCGAGGGCTGATTTTCCGCGCCCCGCTAACGGCATCACCGGCGCTCCAAGGCCTGGCATTCGCCTTGACATGAATGTTGCGGTGCAGCAAAACTGTGCTGCAGAGCACACTCCGTGGGACCCACGAGCCATGACTTTTCGCAGAACGGGGGATCGCCGCATGGCCAGCATGACAGGTTCCGCCGAACGATCGCCGCGGGTCGTGGCATACGGACCGACCGAATGAATTACAGGCGCGACATCGACGGCCTGCGGGCCGTCGCGGTGCTGCCCGTCGTGCTCTTCCATTTCGGCGTGTCGGCCATTCCCGGAGGCTTCACCGGGGTCGATATTTTCTTTGTCATATCAGGCTACCTGATCAGCGGCAGCCTGCTCGACGATCTCGAACGGGGCCAGTTCTCGATCGCTCGCTTCTACTGGCGGCGCGCACGGCGCATCCTGCCGGCGCTGACCTTCGTCATCGTGCTGGCAAGCATCGCGGCCTGGTTCATCCTGCTGCCGTCGGACCTGCACGAATTCAGCCTCAGCGTGATCGCGGCCTCGACCTTCTGGTCCAACATCTATTTCTGGAAGACGACAAACTATTTTTCGATCGACGCCGAATTGCGGCCACTGCTGCACACATGGTCGCTTTCGGTCGAGGAGCAGTACTACATCTTCGCGCCGATCCTGGTGTATCTGATCTACCGGTATGCAGGTAAGCGCTGGCTGACGATACTCCTGCCGATCGCCATTGGCAGTTTTGCCCTGGCGGTCATGGCGACCACTCTGGCGCCGACCGCCGGCTTCTACCTCCTGCCGACGCGCATCTGGGAACTGGCGCTGGGCGCCATGCTGATGCTGAAAAAGCCGCCGCCACTTGCCAGCCGGCCGGCAACGGAACTGATCGGCCTGGCGGGCTTCGGCCTGCTCGCATTCGGCTTCCTGACGATTTCGGAGAGCGATCCGTTTCCGGGCTACAATGCCCTGTTTCCCTGCATCGGGACGGCCCTGCTCATCTATGCTGGCCAGAACCACGCGGAGCGGCCCGTGCCGGTCGCCACGCGCGTGCTTCAGTTGGCTCCGATGGTCTGGGTCGGCCTCATCTCCTATTCGCTCTACCTGGTTCACTGGCCGATCAATTCGTTCGTCCACTACCTCTCGCTGAAAGCCATCTCGGTGCCGACGATCGTCGCGATGACGGTGGCCAGCTTCGCCCTGGCCACCTTCTCGTGGAAGTATGTCGAGCAGCCTTTCCGGCAGAAGCGACCCTACACCGCGCCGCTGCCGATCTTTGCCTTTTCGGCGGCAGCGATCGCGCTTTTGTGCGTTGGCGGTCTGGCCGGTGCGCTTGGCAAAGGCTTTCCGCAACGCTTCCCCGATTTTTCGACGCAACGGATCCTGGTCGGCGACTGGCGCAACGGTGTCTGTTTCAACGAAGGCGAAAACCGTATCGAGAACTGGAACCTCGCCGCATGCACGCGCACGCACGGCTTTGACACCAATGTGCTGCTGTGGGGCGATTCCTTTGCCGCGCATTATGTCTCCGGCCTGGAGGCCAATGCCAGAAAAATCCAGGCCAACGTCATCCAATACACCTATGCCGGCTGCCCGCCCAACCTCAGCTATTTTTCCTATGCCCGGCCGGCCTGCACCCGTTTCAACGAAAGGGCGCTGTCGATCATCCGCGATGCCAAGATACAGGCGGTGATCCTGAGCGGTCGATGGACCGACTACCAGGCCAGAGGCTTCGACGGCCTGCAGGCGACGATCGACCAGCTGCGCGAGATGGGCGTCAAGGTCTATGTCATCGGCCAGTCTCCGGAGTTCATCGCCGACGTCCAGAAGATCGCCTTCTTTGCAAAACACGATGGCGCCGTGAACACATCCTGGCCGATGGCCATGGATCCCGACATCAACAGGCAGGTGCAGCCCTTCACCAAGGGCGCGACCTTCATCGACCCGCTCGCCTATCTGTGCGATGCCGCCGGCTGTTCCTACGCGGATGCCGCCAGCAAGCAGTTTCTCTATTTCGACTATGGCCATTTCTCTTCCGCCGGCGCGACGCTGGCCATCTCGAAATACTGGCCGAGCTTCGCCGCCGGCGGCGAAGTCGCAAAGGCCAGGGAGCCAGCGCCGACCGCCACCAGATGAGATGGCGAAGCCTGCGTCGGGCGACCGGTTTGCGATTGCCCGAAGCCATGCCGTCATGATAACGAGGCTGCAGCGCGGGTATGATGTAATGGTAGCCTGTCAGCTTCCCAAGCTGAACGCGCGGGTTCGATTCCCGCTACCCGCTCCAGCTTGTGGTCCAAGGGTTACGGCTGCTATTGGCACGCACCCGAATCGGCTGTTTTACAGACAGTTTCATACCGTCCGTCGCGCGCCTAGACTTGGCCGACCCGCATCTGCCTCTTCAGAAGGAACCGGGCAAGGTTCTTGATGTTGCGCGGCGCCACCTTCTTGGGCAGATGCGCCAGCAGGTCTTCCGATTTGACGTCGTTGCGAAACCGCTCCGCCCAGTCCTCGGTCACGCTGTCGCGCTGCAGGCGCAGATTTGTCTCGAATTCTCCGTCCGGCATGTCCATGGACAGCTGCCGGGCCACCGACGCGACGTATGGACGAGGATCGTCCAGCAGATCCTCATAAAACAAGTGATCGTAGGGCAGATCGGCCAGCCGCAGGTAGGCCTCCCAGAAGGCATAGCTCTGCTCGATCAGGAAATAGGCCTGGCAGATGCCAGCGAAATCATATTGCGGGACCAGGTCCGCGCCATCCATCGTGCTTCTCCAATGCCCCGAGGCCTTCGCCCGGCAATAGGAAATCGCCTGGCGAAGGCGGTCCCGCCGCTCCAGCAGGACCAGACCCATGGCATGGCGCCGGCCGCATTCGGCGAGAAAGTCGGCTCCATATTTGGCCTGCGACCAATGAAGATGCCGTGGAAACAGTTTCACGGCAAAGGTGCCGTTCGCGGTACCGCCGCGATCGATCACGGCGGACAGCAGGTCATCGAAGGATTTCGGCTTGTAGCCTAGATTGGTCGTGTCGAGCCATTCGGCCGATTTGCCGAACAATCCGGTGCTGTTTGTGAGGCTGCCAAGCCATTCGGAGCCGCTACGGGCTTCGGTCAGTATCGCCACGCCTTTCATGCGTGCGGATTGCCCACAGCCAGCGTGACCTCCATTGCAGAATGCCGCCCGTCTCGATGGTCCCTCGGCATGGTCAAAGCTCCGCTTAAACAGGGCCTCAACGGAAAAAGGCTTGGATGGTTCCGTTGATCGGACTTCAGGCTAGGACAAAATGCGGGACCAGACACGTTACAGTTGGTTAATCAAAGCCAGCCCTGCGTTCGAGCCTGGACATAGGCGCGTGTGCCTCGGTGTTCGCCGTTCGATGGAAACGGTGAAGCTCATCCATCTCTTTGTTTATTTGCCGCTTCCGGGATGCGAGGGCCGGTGGCCGGCCCTCGCATCAGCCAGATGCCGATTACAGCCAGACGCCGAGCCAGACCCGCTCGCGCCAGCAGCGCACATGACGGCGGCCGTGGCGCCAGTAGCGGCGGCAAACTCGCCGCCAGCCCCGGCGACGGCGACGACGCCACCGGCCACCACCACCATGATGGCCATGGTGCCAGCGACGATGGGAAACCTGCTCGAGTTCGACTTCGTCATCCCCTTCGAGGACAGCCGGATCCGGCTTGTCCAGCTCATCGAGAATTCCGTTGCCCTGGGGAACACCCGCAACCGCGCGGCCGGGTCCTGCTAAGCCCGCAAACGCCACTGCCCCCGCAACGCCAAGCATTCCAGTAAGAAACAACCGACGTTCCATAAAAGACCTCCCGAGTTGTTGATCATCGACACCTCGTTCCCTCGCCCAAAACAGGCTCCAGCGCGCATGCCGATCGGTTTGAACGCACGAAGGCGATTCTCGTTCCATCATCCCACTTCGCGCAGGATGAAATCATGCGGCATCCCAGCCGCCGGCGGCGGCACGTGATGCCGGCTCCCTCAGAATGTCACGCCGAGATCGACCTTGGCGCCTTGGTCGACGCCGCCGCCAAACTGGCCGGTATAGGACAGGCCGAGCCGGGCGTTGGGGGCGAAAAGCAGGTCGAGACCAGCCTCGATGAGCGCGGCGTCCCTGCCGATCGGCGCGCCGGCAATGGTGAAGTTGTCGCCGCCGGCGAAAGTGACGGTCGACGACGGCGTGACATCGCCGAAGGCATGACGCCAGCCGAGCATGCCGCGTGCGGTGGCGTTGATCGCGCCTAGCGCGAAGTCGGTGGAACCGCGCAAGCCGAGCGTGGCGAAGGTGGCATCGGTGGTCGAGCCGGCGCTGGCCAGCGCCGCCGGGCCGCCCTGTTCGGCAAACCCGTCGGTGTGCACGCTGACATAAGCGAGATTGGCGAAAGGCTCGAACTTGAACTGTCCGGCATCGGCCTTGTAGGCGAGTTCCCCGAAGATCTGCGCGGTGCCGGCATCATAGTCGGCCGAGAGCGCGTCACGAAAACCATCGAAGGCCACCGAGCGCCTGGTCGAGATGCTGCTCCAACTGTAGGCGGCGCCGGTGCGGAAGGCTATGGCGCGCCAATTGGTGCCGCCATAAAGACCGAGGTGATAGGTGTCGCTCCTGCCTGCCGAATTGCGGTCGTCGGCATCGAAGCTCGAATGGCCGTAGCCGCCGAGCAGGCCGACACGCCAGTTGCCGACCGATGTATCGGCGCCGGCCAGCAGGCCGCCAGTCGAGCGATCGAAGGCCGCGGCGTTGCCATCGGAACCTGTGCTGCTCCAGGCGCCAAAAGCCTGGCCCCAGACGGCGAAACGATCGGTGTCGGCGGCAACCATTTCGGGTCCACCCTCGCCATAGGCCATGATTGGCAAGGCGGGCACGCTGCCATCGCCGAAGGCAGCAGCGATGCGGCTGGTGGCGGCGTCACGGACGAAGCGGCCATCGCCGAGCAGCATGCCCCTGGCCGAGGCGTGGATTTCGCCCGACAATTGGTCGAGGGCATCCGAAGCGGTATTCGTGCCGGGCAGTTGCAGGATGGCGTCGTAGAGCGCATTGCCGCTACCCAGACCCTCGGCGCCGCCGCCGGTGGCGATCTGGTTGGCGGCCAGCCCTATCGAGGCAAAACTGATGTTGTTGCGGTGCAGCCGCAGATAGACGTTATCCGCGTCATAGCTGAGGGAAGGATCGAGGAAGGCAAAGTTGCTGGTCACATCGGCGAAGGCACCGCTGACGCCGCCGGCAGCCGACAGGATCGTGTAGTCTGTCTGAGGGCTGTAGCTGCCCGTGCCGGCAAGCACGCTGACCGTCCCGCCATTGATCGTGGCCGGCCCGGTCACGTCGAGACGGGAGGCTTGTCCGGCCGCATTCGCGGCGACCTGGTAGGTCGAGCCGGTATTGAAGGTGACGGCACCCGCAACCTTCATCGTGCCGATGCCGCCGCCAGCGCCGGGGGTGACCGCGCCGGTGAAGAGACGGCCGGAGATCGTGACCGCGCCCGTGATCGTGCCGGTGCCGCCCAGTGCGGCGCCGGCTGCGACAGCGACCTGGGTACCGCTCAAAGTGCCATTGATAACAAGCGTTCCGCCGGTGACGCTCGTATTGCCGGTATAGTTATTGCTGCCGCTCAAGGTAAGCGTGCCCGTGCCTGACTTTGTCAGCCCGACGACCGTCGGCACGAGAATCGCCGGGAGGCTGCCGCCGCCGGAACTGACCAACTGCATGCCGTTCCTGATGGCGCCGGTGAAGGTGGTGTCAGTAGCCTGATCGACGGTAAGCAGGCTTGGGGTCCCCATCGTGACCGAACTGGTGATGTCTCCTGCGCCCGACAGCGACCCAACCGTCTGCGACGTGATGCCGATATCGAGAGTGGCGCCGCTTGCGACGAAAAGCGATCCGGTTGAGGCGCCGAGCGTGCCGCCATCCCCGAGGAACAGCCTCCCCGCCTCGATATTGGTGCCGCCCGCATAGGTGTTGGCCCCGATCACGTAGAGTTCGCCCGCGCCCTGTTTGGTCAGTGCTCCGACACCGCCCAGCGGCGAGGTGATCTCCACCTGATAGCCGTTGGTGTCGATGAAGGCGCCCCCCGCCTTGATCGTCACATCGCCGGCGGCAAAATGGCCGAGCAGATCGGTGTCGGCAGCGATGGCACGTAAAATGCCGCCATCGAAATTGACCGTCGCGCCATCGAGGGCTTTCCAGACACCATTGGTTTCCAGCACTCCGCGCGCGGTGGCGGTCCCGTTCAGATTCAGCGTGCCGCTGCTGGAGGTTGTGCGCACCGTATCGACCGTGCCGACGCCGACAGTGACCTTGCCGCCATCCGCGATGGTGAGCGTGCCCGAGCCCCGATAGCCGAGGTTCAGATAATCCGTGGTCCATACCGACCCGCTGCCGGTGACGAGAACCGTTCCATCGCTGCCCGCCGCCTCGCCCACATAGCTGGTTTCGGTCGCAACCGTTCCGCCATTGGCGATCGCCAACGTGCCGCCATTGACGGTGGTGAAGGCAAACGCGCTGTCCCCGGTCAGGGTGAGCGTGCCCGCTCCATCCTTGAGCAGCCAAACGGTACCGGTGCCGGTGCCCGTCATGTATCCATCGGTGATCGCACCGCCATAGCTTGTGTTGCCGGCGGCCTGATCGACCGTGAACGAGCTTTGCCTGCCGCCCGAGACGGAACTGGTAATGCTGCCGGTACCTGACAGCGCGCCGACGATCTGGTTGGTGCCGGCAAGATCGAGCGTGCCGCCGCTGGCGATGGCAAGCGCGCCTGTCGTCGCGCCGAGCGTGCCGGCGCCGTCGAGCTTCAGCGTGCCGGCCGAGATCGTTGTGCCGCCGGTGTAGGTATTGGCTCCGGAGAGGACGAGCGTGCCGAGGTCGGTCTTGTCGATGCCGCCGCTGCCGGTGAGCGCCGACAGAATGGTCGCGGACATGCCGGCGCCGGCCGCGGTGCCGTCGCCCACGCGGATCGGAACGCCGGCTCCAGTCAGATTCAGCGCATCGCCGGACACTTGATAGCCATCGACGAAGAACTGCATCCCGCCGCCGATGTCGAGCGCGCCACCACCCGCACTGACCGTGACCGTGCCCGGCGTGCCCTGGAAGATCATCATGGCCGCCGGATCGTAGACGCCGCTCGCGCTGCCGCTCGCATTCGTCCAGTTGGTCCCGGCAGCACTCCACGTGCCCGTGCCGCCGTTGACCATATTGTTGGCCGTGGTCTGCGCGCCATTCCAGAAGCCGTAGGAGCCGGCCGCGCCGACCAGCAGGTTGACCTGATTGGCCACAGACGTCTGGACGGCCAGATCGCCGGTGGCATAGCCGGCTGGCGCCACCCCAACGGTCATCCCGTTGTCGGTCAGCGTCCCGCCATAATCGAACAGGCGATAGAGACCGTCGCCGAAACCGCCGGCGCCGCTGACGTTGAGCGTACCGTCGAGCGTCAGGTCACCTGCGACGTTGAACAGGCGCTCATTGCCAGGCGCGCCGAGCGAGACATCGACGACCGAGCCGCCCTCCAGCCCCAGCGACCCCATCGACAGCGTCTGGCCGGCGCGGCCCAGCAGGGTGCCGCCAGATGCCACGGACACGTCGCCGGCGATCGATCCGGCGCCGCCGAGGCTGCCTCCGGACGCAACCGCGACCGGCGAGGTGCCCAGCACAATGGGTCCCCACATGACATTGCCCAGGGATCCATCGACGAGCAGCGTGCCGCCCGTCACGTTGGTGGTGCCGGTATAGGTGTTGTCGCCGCTCAGGGTGAGCGTGCCGCTGCCGGACTTGGTGAGCCCGGTCATCGTGGTTACGCCGTTGATCTCGTCGAAGTAATCCGCGATGGCGCCGCTGAAAGCGGTGTTGGTGGATTGATCGACGGTGAGGACGCCAGGGTTGAAGTCCGAACGGGTGATGGTCCCCGCACCCGATAGCGAGCCGACCGTCAGGGCCGTAGTGTCGAAAACGAGCGTAGCGCCGCCGGCGATGTCGAGCTTGCCGGTCGGCGCGCCAAGCGTGCCGCTGCCCTTCAAGTCCAGGGTGCCCGCTTCGATCCGCGTCCCGCCGGTATAGGTGTTGGACCCCGAAAGCGTCAGCGTGCTCAACCCGCGCTTGACCAGGGCCAGCGCGCCGCCACCGGCGCCGTCGGCGATCACGCCACCGAAGGAAGAATCGCCGAGCGCCGAGCCGTCGATCGTCAGCACGGCATCGGCCGCACCGCCGTTTACGATCTGCCCGCTGGGAATGTAGTTCGTGATCCGGCCGACGGTCGTGCCATGGCCGTTGAGGCTGAGGAGCCCTCCCGCGCTGACTGCCTGACTGCCGAATTCCAGATCGGTGTTCGCCGTCGTCGCGTTGGCGGTCCCTATGTTGACGACGCCGTCTCCACCGAGCCTCAACCAGGCGCCACCAATGGCGCCGGTGGCCAATGCGTTCACCGTGCCGTTGATGACCAGCGTCCCGCCGGTGATGGCATTGGCGACGTTCGCATTCACGACGGCGTCGAAGGTCGGCAACTGCAGGAGACCGCCGCTGACGGCGCCGGCCGTGTTGGCATTGAGGACGGCCCCATTTCGGAAGGTCGCGGCCACGGTGCCGCCGAATGTGTCGGCCGTGTCGGCATCCACGTCGCAACCGCTGGTCAGGCCGCCGTTGAAATCAGGCGAACCGCTGGTGTACGGACCGCCTCCCGGGTCGCAGGCCGGTTGCGCATGGACCGAAGGCGCACAGGCGACAGCGAGGAGTACCAGGGTCGAGGTGGTGACAGACAGCCTGCCGAGCGAAATGGTCCTCGCACGATTGCCGCGCCCTGCCGTCATTGCCATGCTCCCTCGCGGCAGCCGTCCGCGTGTCGGCGCAAGGGTGCGCGGGCATACACCCTCCCCCGCGCCGCCATCGGCGGCACCGCGATTTCATCGATTTGTTCCCGCCCCCGAACGGGGAGTCGTCGATGATCTTTTCCGCCGGGGCGGCGGACACATCAATCCCGCGTTCGAGGGGGTACAGGCAAAATATCATGGTAAATTCGACATTTGGCCGATAGCCTGAAAACACGCTTGCCGGCATTCCTGTCGGCCGAGGCCGGCACCAAGCACGGCACCCTCGCCCCGCGCCAGCCGCCTGTGAGGCGGCAATCAGGCCTTTCGCCCAGCGGCGTTGATCGGGATGGCCAAGGTCAGTTGCGTGCCGCGGCCAGGCGCGCTTTCGATTGCTATTTTCCCGCCCATCTGGTCGGCCCGACGGCGTATGTTCGCAAGGCCCCGTCCTTCGCCTGCGGCGCCGGCGGCTGTCCCAGGCTCGAATCCCACGCCATCGTCCGACAGTGTGACAAGAACGCCGCCATCGTCACCCGGCTTCATCGCGAGTTCGATCCTTGTCGCGGAAGCATGGCGCAAACTGTTGGCGATTCCCTCCTGCAACAACCGATAGAGGCTGAGCAGCCGCCGCACGTCGAGGCTCGGCGCGGGGGTCGGGAGCGTGCATCGATACTCCAGGGCTACGCCTGATCGGGCAAGGCGGCCTGCCATGCGCTCCTGGAACATCGCCAGCGCCTCGTCGATCGGTTCGTTGCCCGCGTCGATTGCACTGGCCATGTTGCGCAGGTCGTCGACCGAAGACTGCAGTCCCTGCTCGATTTCCCTCGGGGTCAGCCTGTTCTCGCGGACATCGAGGAGAAGATGCGTCAGGACGCCGCCAACCCCATCGTGCATGTCGCGCAGCAGACGCTGACGCTCCGCGTCGATCGCGATCAACCGTTCCTGATGGCGCAACAATCGCGAGGAGCGCAGCAGGCTCGCATCCTGCTCCAGCACCTGACGTTCCAGATCGCTGCGTGCCTCCTCCGCCTCCTGATTGAGCCTGTGCCCCTGCAGCGCGATCTCAAACAGGATGCCGAACATGGTCAAGGGCGGCGCGAGGACCGAGGCCTGCAAGGCAAAACCGGTGGGCGGCGGCAGGAGAAACAGGTCGAAGCCGATCGAGGCGAGAGCGACAAGCAAAATCGCCAGAACCCGGATCGCCGGCCCCGGAGCTGTGCGTCCCATCCGCAGCAAGGCCAAAACGCCATATCCCAGCAGCAAGGTCAGGGCCGTCGCATCGAGCCAAGGCACGATTGTCGCAAAATCAGCGCCGGCGATCATGGTCCCAAGCAATATGACGAAGGCGACGACAAAGCAGCCGCAGGCCACCCATGCCTCGCGCGGCCGCCAGTCGGCAAAGGCGTTCACGGCAAGCGCTGCCGTCGTCAACATCAGATATTCCACACCGAAGCGAAGCAACGGAAACCAGACATAGGGCAGGCTCCGCGCCCCGAAAGTGGTGAGCCAGGCGTCGACACCCACGCAGACGAGCAGCAGGCCGGTGATGCACTGGAGCCGAGAAAACCCGTTGACCGGCAGCAGGACGAGCAGCGCTGCTCCCATCATCAGTTCGGTCACAACGACCAGCCATACCATGTCGAAACGCTGGAATTTTTCCCAACCGGCCACCCTGTCCATGCGGTCGAAAGGCCCTGCATAGGCTGCCGCGGCCTCGGGACAGGGATCTTCCCGGCAGGTGAGCGACCACGCATCTCCCGCCGGCGTCTCCGCGCGCGACAACAGGCTCGCCTGCGCCGGATGCAGGACCACGGGCTGCCAGCCCGGGATACGCAGCATGGCCGGCCCTGAAAGCCCGGCAGCGTAGGCGCCCACCTCGCCCTGCCCGGAGGCCAGCAGCGCACGCCCTGCGGGCAACCGGTATTCGTCCAGCGTACCCGTGGGCTGCAGGGCGGCGACGATGAGCGCATAGGCGCACCAGAACAGCAGTTGCGCGCCCAGAATGATCGCCAGCGCGCGGCGCCATCCCGTCAGCCGGGGCATGATGGTCACAGGCGTAGCAGCCCGCTGCGAAAGGCGCGCGCCATGGCCTCGCCCCTATTGCTCACCCTGAGCTTCCTGTAGATCGATTTCACATGATCGCCGATCGTGTACGGCGATATTTCGAGTTCGGCCGCCGCCTGCCGGTTGCTGTAGCCGCGCGCCAGAAGCTGGAGCAGTTCGATTTCGCGCGGTGATAGCGGCGGGTCGGCGTCATCCGGTTTCGAGTCTTCCCGTTGCCGACGCAAGTGACGCAGCACATAGGCGGCGATGCTGGGCGACAATGGCGCACCGCCGGTCAGCGCGTCGCAGGCCTGCTGGCCGATATCGAGACTGTCGATGTCTTTCAGCAGATAGCCGTCCGCTCCCGCCAGCACGGCCGCCAGCACCGTATCCTGATCGCCAAGCACCGAGAGGACGAGTATTTTCGGCTCAAGATCGCTTCGTGCGCGGATTTCCTCGATCAATTCGATCCCGCTTCCATCGGGAAGGCCAAGATCGAGAATGAACAGGTCCACCTTCTCGTCGAGCAGGGCACGCGCTCCGGCCAGCGTGCTGGCGGTGGCCGCCAGCGACAGGCCGTCATGCGCAGCTACGCCGCGTCCAACATGAGCGGCAACGAGCGGATCATCCTCGACAATGACGACGTTCGCTTCCACGGCCCCACCCGCCTGTTCCCCATTGGATCTGCCGGCCCATTGTAAACCGATCACCACACCGGATGGCAACCTCTTCACCCGCCGGCAATCATCCGCCACGCATCAACCGACCTCCCTCAAGATGAAATCATGCAGCATCTTGGCCGCCGGCGACAGCACCCGGTTCTTGACCGTGATCAGGCTGTAGGGCCTGACCTCGATGTCGAATTCGGTCTGGACGACATCGATGGCGCCGGCAAGCCCGTCCGGGTTCTGGATGAATTTTGCCACCTGCACCGACACCGGCGCGATGGCATCGGATTGCGCGACCATGACCAGCGTGAGCAGCAACGAGCTGGTGTTCAAGATGCGGTCCGGCAGCGCGATGTTGCGGTTCAGGAAATTGCTCTCCATCGCCTGGCGCAAAGGCGAACCACCCGACTGGAAGACCCAGTCATAGGCAGCGGTGTCTTCCAGCCGGACCACATTCGCCCTGGCGAGCGGGTGACCGCGGCGCACGATCAGGCAGGCCTTCTCGACGCCGATGACGCGCGATTCGAAAAGCCGCGGATTGAGGTCGTCGGGAATGCGGGCGATGATGAAGTCGTGGCGCGAGGCGATCAGTTCACGGGCGAGCACGTTCGACGTCTCGACCTGCATGGTGATCTCGATGCGCGGGTAGATGCGGCGGATCTCGCGAATCGCCGGCACGGCCAATTCGATCGCCGGCGCGGTCACGGCGCCGAGGAACACCGAGCCGCCCTTGCCGGCCTTGAGTTCGGCAATCTCGCGGTCGGCCTCGCGCATCTCGAGCAGGATCGAGCGGGCTCGCCTGGCAAGTGCCTGGCCATAGGGGGTGAGGGTCACGCCGCGTGGCAGCCGCTCGCACAACCTCACGTCGAGCACCGCCTCCATCTCCGCGATCATGCGCGAGGCGGCCGGCTGCGAGATGTTCATGACCTGGGCCGCGGCGCTCACCCGTCCGTGATCGTCCAGGGCGACGATCATGCGCATATGGCGCAAGCTCAAGCCGCTGCGCAGCAGCGTCTCCCCATCCACCGGAAGCTTCTCGTAACTTACTGGAATTGCATCGGGATCGCGCATCGCCGCCATGATCTTCCAACCTTTCCGCCGGTGCCTGTCCGCATGCTAGACCATACCGGTTTCGGTATAGCAACCACCAGAGATCGCATTTGACAGTTATGTCAAAGGGACCCACCCTTCGCGCGTTCCGAGGCGCAGGGGTCGGCAACGAGCAAAATCGTATCGATTGAAACTGCGCCACGGGGCCGATTGGGAGGATACCGGAGATCGATAAAGCCGACAGCGGCGCGTTTGCGCTCCTGCCTGGCTGCGCGGCCCGCGAAGCCCCGAGGTGTCGCGTCCATCAACCAGGGAGAGTAATGTGAAGATCATCAAGACGCTGGCCGCCGTCGCGGCCCTTGGCATCGCCGCCATGAGCTATCAGGCGCACGCGGCCGACAAAGGTCTCGTCGGCGTGCTGATGCCGACCAAGACTTCGCAGCGCTGGATCAACGACGGCGACGCCGTCAAGTCCCAGCTCGAAGCGCTCGGCTACACGGTCGATCTGCAATATGCGCAGGACGACATCCCCAACCAGCTCAGCCAGCTGGAAAACGAAATCACCAAGGGTCCGAAGGCGCTGATCATCGCCTCGATCGACGGCACCACCCTGTCGGATGCGCTGCAGAAGGCCAACGATGCGGGCGTCGTCGTCATCGCCTATGACCGCCTGATCAAGAAGACCAAGAACGTCGACTACTACACCACCTTCGACAATTTCGGCGTCGGCGTGATCCAGGCGAATTCCCTGGTCAAGGGCCTCAAGGAGCGTTTCCCGAACACCAAGCCGTGGAACGTCGAACTGTTCGGCGGTTCGCCCGACGACAACAACGCCTTCTTCTTCTACAATGGCGCAATCTCGGTCCTGCAGCCGCTGATCGACGACGGCTCGATCAAGATCAAGTCCGGCCAGACCGGCATGGACAAGGTCGGCACGCTGCGCTGGCTCGCCGCCACCGCCCAGGCGCGCATGGACAACCTGCTCTCGGCCAACTACTCGGACGGCAGCCGCGTCGATGGCGTTCTGTCGCCTTATGACGGCCTGTCGCGCGGCATCACCGCCTCGCTGCGCGCCGTCGGTTACGGCACCGATGCACAGCCCTGGCCGATCGTGACCGGCCAGGACGCCGAGACCGCCTCGGTCAAGCTGATCATCTCGGGCGAGCAGTACTCGACCGTGTTCAAGGACACCCGCGAACTGGCCAAGGCCACGGTGCAGCTGGTCGACAAGGTGCTCTCGGGCGGCAAGCCGGAAGGCCTCGATGAAAAGACCTACAACAACGACGTCAAGGTGGTTCCCTCGATCCTGCTGACGCCGCATGAGGTCGACAAGTCGAACTACCAGGCGCTGGTCGTCGACTCCGGCTACATCAAGGCCGAAGACCTGAAGTAATCCCGGCTACAAGGACAGGGGTCCTGCGCAACGCAGGGCCCCTTTTCGTTCACAAGCGACCCCGGTATTGTTCGTGCCGGCCTAGAGCAATTCCAGGAAAAGCGCGCGGCGGCTTTGCGTCGGGAATTGCGTAAAAGCAAGAAAGTCTAGGAGGAGCTTGCCTGATGACCTCGACGATTTTGGAGATGCGCGACATCACCAAGACGTTCCCCGGCGTGAAGGCGCTGTCGAACGTCAACCTCAGCGTCGAGGAAGGCGAAATCCATGCGGTGGTCGGCGAGAACGGCGCCGGAAAATCGACACTGATGAAGGTGCTGTCGGGCGTCTATCCTTCCGGCACCTATGATGGCCAGATCATTTTCCAGGGCCAGGAATGCCATTTCAAAGGCATCCATGACAGCGAACACAAGGGCATCGTCATCATCCACCAGGAGCTTGCGCTGGTGCCGATGCTGTCGATCGCCGAAAACATTTTCCTCGGCAACGAGCGCGCCAGATACGGCGTCATAGACTGGGATTCCAACGAGGCCCGCACGGCCGAGCTGTTGAAGAAAGTCGGGCTCAGGGAAGACCCCAAGACGCTGATCACCCATATCGGCGTCGGCAAGCAGCAGCTGGTGGAAATCGCCAAGGCGCTGAGCAAGGAAGTGAAGCTTCTGATCCTCGACGAGCCGACGGCATCGCTCAGCGAAAAGGACAGCCAGGCGTTGCTCGACCTCCTGCTCGAGTTCAAACGGCAGGGCATGACCTCGATCCTGATTTCCCACAAGCTCAACGAGGTGAACCGCGTCGCCGACAAGGTGACGGTGATCCGCGACGGGCGCACGATCGAAACATTGACGAGACAAGAGATCAGCGAGGACCGGATCATCACCTCGATGGTCGGCCGCTCCCTCGACGACCGCTACCCGCCGCGCGAACCTCGCATCGGTGATGTCGTTTTCGAAGTCAGGGACTGGTCGGTCTACCACCCCATCCATGCCGAACGGCAAGTGATCAAAAACATCAACCTCAAGGTGCGCAAGGGCGAAGTGGTCGGCATCGCCGGGCTGATGGGCGCCGGCCGCACCGAATTCGCCATGAGCCTGTTCGGTCGCTCCTACGGCCGGCGCATCAGTGGCGAGGTGCTGCTCAACGGCAAGCCGGTCGACCTGTCGACAGTGGGCAAGGCCGTGCAGAACGGCATCGCCTATGTCACCGAGGACCGCAAGACCTACGGGCTGAACCTGATCGACCACATCAAGCACAATGTGACGCTGGCCAACCTCGGCGGTGTTTCCAGTGGCGGCGTCATCGACGACATGCGCGAAATGAGCGTCGCCAACGACTATCGCAAGAAGACCAATATCCGCGCCTCCAGCGTCTATCAGCTGACCGGCAATCTCTCGGGCGGCAACCAGCAGAAGGTGGTGCTGTCGAAATGGCTGTTCGCCGACCCGGAAGTCCTGATCCTCGACGAGCCTACGCGCGGCATTGACGTCGGTGCCAAGTACGAAATCTATACAATCATCGCCCGCCTCGCCGCCGAGGGCAAGGCGATCATCGTCATCTCGTCGGAAATGCCGGAACTGCTCGGTATCACCGACCGGATCTATGTCATGAACGAAGGACGCATCGTCGGCGAGATGGCGGCAAGTGACGCCAGCCAGGAAAAAATCATGCGCGCCATTGTTCGCGGAGAAGGAAAAGCATCATGAGCACAGACAGCGCTCCCGCACCGCAAAGCGGCACAGCGGAGGACGTCAAGCAGGGCCCCCGAGTCGCCGTCTCGGCACTGACGACGAACCTGCGCGAATACGGCCTGATCATCGCGCTGATCGTTATCATGCTGTTCTTCCAGTACACGACGTCGGGAACGCTGTTCAAACCGGTCAACCTCAGCAATCTGGTTCAGCAGAACTCGTTCATCATCGTGATGGCGCTCGGCATGCTGCTGGTCATCGTCGCCGGCTATATCGACCTCAGTGTGGGATCGGTCGCCGGTTTCATCGGCGCGCTTGCCGCGATGATGATGGTCATCTGGCCGCTAGGCATATTCAGCAATCCGCTGGTGGTGTCGATCGTCTGCCTGATCGTCGGCGGGCTTATCGGCGCGGCGCAAGGGTACTGGATCGCCTATCACCGCATTCCCAGTTTCATCGTGACGCTGGCCGGCATGCTGATCTTCCGCGGCATCTGCCAGGCGCTGCTTGGCGGCGGCTCCTCGGTCGGCCCGCTCCCCGACAGTTTCAAGGCGCTGAGTTCCGGCTTCATCCCCGACGTGATCGGCCCGCTAACGCTGATCCCGCCGACGGTGAACGCGGCCGGCAAGACCATCCTGGGCAGCGGCCTGACGCTGCACATGACGACGGTCGTGCTCGGCCTGATCGCCGTATTGGCCTACGCCTATTTCGGCTTCAGGACGCGTCGCAAGCGCGAGCTTCATGGTTATGAAGCAGAGCCTTTCACGCTGTTCGTCATCAAGACCCTGGTGGGCAGCGCGCTGGCGCTCTTCCTGGTCTTCCAGTTCGCGACCTATCGGGGCCTGCCGATCGTGCTCCTGGTGATGGGCGTGCTGATCTCGCTGTTCGTCTTCGTCACCAAGCGCATGACCATCGGCCGCCGCATCTATGCGATGGGCGGCAATGCCAAGGCGGCGCAGTTGTCGGGTATCAATACCGAAAGGCTGACGCTCTGGGTATTCGTCAATATGGGCGTTCTGTCGGCGCTCGGCGGCCTGATCATCGCCGCGCGTCTCGGCCAGGCCGTGCCGGCCGCAGGCCTCGGCAGCGAGCTCGACGTGATCGCGGCCGTCTTCATTGGCGGCGCCTCGGCAATGGGCGGCGTCGGCCAGGTGATCGGCGCGGTGGTCGGCGGCTTCATCATGGGCGTGATGAACAACGGCATGTCGATCATGGGCGTAAATGTCGACTGGCAGCAGGTGGTCAAGGGACTGGTGCTGCTCGGTGCCGTCATCTTCGACGTCTACAACAAGAACAAGGCTTAAGGGCTGGGCGCAAGGACTAGAGCAATTTCAGGAAAAGTGCGTAGCGGTTTTCCGTCCGGAATTGCGAAGAAACAAAGAGTTAGAGTGGGTCGGCGGTTCTACCAAAACGCTGAACCGCTCCAGGAGGCATACGGGTTCTAGATCGCGAAGCTGCCGGCAGCCCGTCGGCGCCAAGAAGTCCGGGGAAGGACCAGGCTCGCGAGCGCAATCCGGACGAAGCGTTTCAACCGTGGCGCCATCCCGTGCCGCGCCGGTGAGGATTTTGCCGATTGGCAGCCGGATACAGATAAATGAGAGAGGACTGACCATGCTGATCTCGCAGATTCTCGACGACGCCGAGACGATCCGTGTCGTTGCCCGCAGCGGCGGCAAGACCCGTGTCATCAATGGCGCGCGCAGCGTCTATTCGCTGGCCATGGAGGCCGCCCGCACCGGCGTCGGCCTGACCGCCCTGATCGAACGCAAGGGGCTTGGCGAGACGATCGATCTCGAGGCCGCCTACAAGAGGGGCCGCCTCCTGTCGCCGATCAATCACCCCGATCCGGCGCACCTGCACCTGACCGGCACCGGGCTGACGCATCTGGGTTCGGCGGCGACGCGCGATTCCATGCACAAGAAGCTCAGCGACGGCGGCGAGGAGCAGCTCACCGATTCCATGAAGATGTTCCGCATGGGGCTGGAAGGCGGCAAACCCGCGAAAGGCCAGGTCGGTGTGCAGCCGGAATGGTTCTACAAGGGCAACGGCACCATGGCGGTCGCCCCTGGCGCGGCACTCATGTCGCCAGCCTTTGCCAAGGACGCCGGCGAAGAACCCGAGGTCGCGGGGATCTACGTCATCGGCGACGACGGCGCGCCGTTCCGCGTCGGCTTCACCTTGTCAAACGAATTCTCGGACCATGTGACCGAGCGCGTGAACTATCTCTTCCTCGCCCACTCCAAGCTGCGCAACGCTTCCTTCGGACCGGAGATCCTGATCGGAGACCTGCCTTCGGACATCCGCGGCACGTCGCGCATCATGCGCGACGGCAAGACTTTGTGGGAGAAGCCGTTCCTGTCGGGCGAGACGAACATGTCGCACACCATCGCCAATCTCGAACACCATCACTTTAAATATTCGGCCTTCCGCCAGCCCGGCGACGTGCATGTGCATATGTTCGGCACCGCCACGCTGTCCTTCGCCGACGGCATCACGACGCAGGCCGGCGACGTGTTCGAGATCGAGGCCGGCGATTTCGGGCTGCCGCTGCGCAACCCGCTCGAGATCGAAAAGCCGGTGAAGGTAGCGGTGAAAGCGCTGTAGGATAGGGCGGACGTTCGGGGGACGGAATGAAGCGCATCCGGCTGGGGCTAGCATCCACAGGCTTGGTGCTGGCGTTCGCCTGCTTCTCCTCGACCGCTTTCGCCGCTGGAAAATGCAGCCCAAAAACCTACCGTGAAGCCCGGTCGGCAATGTCGAGCCGTCTTCTGGCCACCGGATACTCCAAGACCCAGATGGACTTCCTCATGCGAAATGCGGATCGCATGACATCCGCGTTGCCCGCAACCGCGCTGAACGATAGCGGCCAGGACTGCGGCCTCGACTCCGCGAGAGCGCATGTCCTTGGGTGCCTTGACAGGCAATTGTTCCCATTGGGCGCGGGCTCAAGCTCTCCACTCGATGAAATGAAGCAGACCAAGGGCTTCTGGGGCAAGAAGCGCCTGAGCGTGCGGGAGCTGCTCTTTATCGGCCATTTCCATTCCTGCCTTGCCGCGGCGGAAGAATGTCTCTTCCGCCACTGACCCGACCGACGAGGATTACCGCGCGGCGCGGAAATGCTTGGAGAGCTTCAGGCCCTGGGCCTGGTAGTTCGAGCCAAGGTCCGTGCCGTAGAGCGCTTGCGGGCGCTTCAGCATGTGCTCGTAGACCAGGCGGCCGACGATCTGGCCGTGGTCGAGGATGAAGGGCACTTCGTGGCTGCGCACTTCGAGCACCGCCCGGCTGCCGGTGCCGCCGGCCGCCGAATGCCCGAAACCCGGGTCGAAAAAGCCGGCATAGTGGACACGGAACTCGCCGACCAGTGGATCGAAGGGCGTCATCTCGGCGGCGTAGAGCGGTGGCACATGCACCGCCTCTTGGCTGACGAGGATGTAGAACTCGTCCGGATCGAGCACCAGCTCGCCGGCGCCGCTCTTGTGGATCGGCTCCCAGAAATCGACGACGTCCTGGGCGGCCCGCTTGTCGACATCGACCAGGCCGGCGTGGTGCTTGCCGCGATAGCCCACCAGTCCGTCCTTGTCGCCATTGAGGTCTATCGAGAGCGCGATGCCGCCGCCGGAAATGTTGGGCGGATCGGTGGCGACCAGCATTTCCGCGTCGTGCAATTCATGCAGTTCGGCCTCCGACAGCAGCGCATTGCCGGTGCGGAAGCGGATTTGCGACAAGCGCGAACCGGTGCGCACGACGATCGGGAAGGTGCGTGGGCTGACTTCGAGATAGAGCTGGCCGTTATAGCCGGCGGCGATCTTGTCGAACTCGTGACCGCGATCGGTCATGACACGGGTGAAGATGTCGAGCCGCCCGGTCGAGCTCTTGGGGTTGGCGGAAGCCGACACGTTCGAGGGCAGCGCAAGGCTTTCGAGCAGCGGCACGATGTAGACGCAGCCCGTTTCCAGCACCGCGCCATCGGCGAGGCTGAACTCATGCAGCTTCAGCCGATCGAGTTTGTCGGCGACTCGATGATCGGGACCGGGCAGGAAGGAGGCGCGGACGCGGAACGCCTTGTCGCCCAGCCTCAGGTCAAGGCTCGCCGGCTGGATCTGGTCGCCATCGAGCGCATGCGGCGACTTCAGCGCGCCGGACTGGAACAGCGCCGAAATGTCCTGATCGGGAAGAATGCCTGTCTGCCGCAAGGCTTCGCTCCTTAGCGACGATTTTCTTGCCGCAGGTTCTCGCCGCAAAACCGTGGGACACTTTTGCGGAACCTGCCTGGTACAAACCTCTTAATGAAGCCGGCAATTGACGCAAGCGTGGCGCGGGTCTAAAGGGTCGTTATCCCGTGGTGATTTGGCCGGTCGGCTTGCAGCCACGTTAAACAAGTCGCTAAAGGACCGTCGGGCCGCAAGGCCGTATGGACCGGTTGCGACTTTTCGCGGCCGGTTTTTTTGTGTTTGGACAGGGACGATGACGAGCAAGACGCGCAACTGGAAGCCTCAAACCGCACTCGTGCATGGCGGAACCCTGCGTTCCCAATTCGGCGAAACCGCCGAGGCGATATACCTCACCCAGGGCTATGTCTATGAGAGCGCCCAGGCGGCGGAAGCCCGCTTCAAGGGCGAGGAGCCGGGCTTCATCTATTCGCGCTATGCCAATCCGACCGTCGACATGTTCGAAAAGCGCATGTGCGCGCTCGAAGGCGCCGAGGACGCGCGCGCCACGGCGTCGGGCATGGCGGCGGTGACGGCGGCACTCCTGTGCAGCGTCAAGGCGGGCGATCATATCGTGGCGGCGCGCGCGCTGTTCGGCTCCTGCCGCTGGGTGGTCGAGACGTTGGCGCCGCGCTACGGCATCGAGGCCACCTTGGTCGACGGCACCGACATCGCCAATTGGGAAAAGGCGGTCCGGCCGAACACCAAGCTGTTCTTCCTGGAAAGCCCGACCAATCCGACGCTGGAAGTCGTCGACATCGCCGCTGTCGCGTCGCTCGCCAATTCGATCGGCGCGCGGCTCGTCGTCGACAATGTCTTCGCCACGCCGCTGCAGCAGAAGCCGTTGCAGCTTGGCGCGCATGTCGTGGTCTACTCCGCCACCAAGCATATTGACGGCCAGGGCCGCTGCCTGGGCGGCGTCATCCTGTCGGACAAGAAGTGGATCGACGAGAATTTGCACGACTATTTCCGCCACACCGGGCCCAGCCTGTCGCCGTTCAACGCCTGGACCTTGCTCAAAGGCCTGGAGACGCTGCCGGTGCGCGTGCGCCAGCAGACCGAAAGCGCGGGCAAGATCGCCGACTTCCTGGCCGAGCAGCCGCAGATCGCCCGCGTCATCTATCCCGGCCGCGCCGACCACCCGCAGGCCGCTATCGTCAAGAAGCAGATGTCGGGCGGCTCGACGCTGATCTGCCTTGACGTCAAGGGGGGCAAGCAGGCGGCCTTTGCCCTGCAGAACGCCCTCGACATCGTGCTGATCTCGAACAATCTCGGCGACGCCAAGAGCCTGATCACCCATCCGGCGACGACGACGCACAAGAATTTGAGCGACGAGGCCCGCGCCGAACTCGGCATCGGACCTGGCACGCTCAGGCTGTCGGTCGGCCTGGAAGACACCGACGACCTGCTGGAGGATATCGCGCAGGCGTTGAAGGCGGCCAAATAGCTGTCCGCAGCAGATGGCAGGGCGGAGAGTTACAAACCCACCGCCTTGCGCAGCGCGTCGTTCATGCGCGTCTGCCAGCCATCGCCATCGGCCTTGAAACGGTCGAGAACATCGGCGTCGAGCCGCAACTGCACGGCACGCTTGGGCCGCGCAAGCGGCGGCCGGCCAGCCTTGCGGCGCGAGACGACATCGGTCGGCTGCGCATCCGGGTCGGCCTTCGCCGCGGCGGTGACCGCGGCATCTTCTTCGTCGGTCATCGCTGCAAGCGCCTTGCTGGCCAGCGCCAAAGCATCGGCGCGTGACTGTTCCGGCGCAGTAGCCTCACGACGTACGATCGTCTTAGAGGTTTTCGACATAGTCCTTAATTTCCGGCCTTATGGCCTTACGCAACGAGATAACGCGAATGGCGTGGTGGGCTCGACATAAACCATGACATAGACGCCAGCCCCAATCAGGCCGATTGCGACAAGGCGATCCTCGCCAAAGTCCTGGCTATCGTCGAGCCTCACAAGAGCATTGGCGAAATCGAAGGACGGGGCGATCACAAAGTCCACTCCATGCCTGGACTTGTTGGTCTTCGCCTTGTTTTCATCCCACTCGAATAGCATCGCTGCCGCCGCGTTCTGCAAATTATGTATACACAAAAATTGAAACCAAGTCAATAATATCTGTATATACGATAATTATCTTCGAGATCGAATGGCGCTCCGGAATCAAGCGCTCGACGGCGTCTCCTCGAGCTCCGCCGCCTTGGTGCGGATGGTCATGGCGTTGCCGCGCCAGTCGACGGCACCGCCGAGCCAGCCGCGTGCCCAGATGGTCGGAAGCATTGCGTCACGCGCGATCATCGCCGCGACCATGCGCGGCGACAGGTACCAGCCTTTGGACAGAGCGAGCGCGCACTCTGGAAGGTAGAAGGCAGCCAACACGGCCATCGCGGTTGCCCAGAGGCTGACGCCCGCGCTTGCCGCCGCAAGCAGCGCCAGCGCCAGAGGCACCGCCGCACCGGTCAGGATCTCGGGTGCGAAGAACAGCGGAAAGGTGACGCGGCGCAGGCGCGCCCAACGGGCCTGGCGCGACCAGATCTCGGCAAGGCTGCGCCGGCCGAGCGGCTGCTCGAAGGGTGCCGCCACAAGATTGACGCGCAGGCCGAGACCGTTCACCAGCTTGGTCGCGGCCGCGTCCTCGGCGATCTCGGCGGCCAGCGCGCGAATGCCGCCATTGGCATCCAGCATCGGCTTGTTCCACAGCATGCTCTTGCCCTGGGCAAAGCCGAGGCCGAGCGCCTCCCCGGCATACTGCCAGCGCGCCTGCAACGTGTTGAGGAAGGCGCATTCGACATCGGCCCAGAAGCCATCCGGCCGCGAACCGATCGGTGTCGAGCAGACAAGGCCGGTGTCGGACCGCCACGCCGCCATCATGTGCTCGACATAGTCCCTCGGCATCAAGACGTTGGAATCGGCAAAGATGACCCAGTCGTGGCGCGCCGCTTCCCAACCCTTGACGCAATTGTTGAGCTTTGGATTGGCGCTGACCCGGTCGTCACCGATCAGCAGCCGGGCCGGCACCTTGGGAAACCGGGCAATCGCCCTGTTTATCAGTTTGACCACCGGATCATCGGCATGGGCGACGCAGAAGATCAGTTCGTAGCGTGGCCAGGAGAGCGCGAAGGCGCGTTCGAGCGTCTCATGCGTGAACGGCTCGACGCCACGCGACGGAACGACGATCGAGACCGGTTGCGACTTGCCGGCTGGCGGAGCGATCGTGGTACGCGGTTTCAGCTGTGAAGCGGCGAGCCCAATGCTGGCGGCGTTTGAAAGGATGAGTGCGGTCGAAAGCGAAGCGGCTATGAAGGTGAGTTCCATCGCGGTCTGGTCACTCCGGAAAGGCGGCCCGCATCGTGGCCGTTTTCAACAGTTCGACAGAGCGCCGAGTCGCCCGGTTCGTGCACAGCACCATTGTCGTGTGTCACTTAAATGACATTCTTTGCCGGCACCTGCGCTTGAAGGCCAGCCGCGACAAGACGCCCATGTTGACCCGCCCGCGGGGAGCGCCGAAAAGTAGGACTTGTTTTGGAGCCGCTCATGTACCGCGTCGTGACGCGCAACATCGAAGTGCAGGTCAGGCCGTTCTATCTCGAGGATCGCTCGGATCCCTCTGAGAACCGCTATGTCTGGGGTTATCAGATAACGATCGACAACCAGTCGGACGAGTTCGTGCAGTTGCTGTCGCGCTACTGGCACATCACCGACGGCGCGGGCCGCGTCGAGGAAGTGCGCGGGCCGGGCGTTGTCGGCGACCAGCCGGAACTCAATCCCGGCGACAGCTATCAGTATACGTCCGGCTGCCCGCTCTCGACGCCGTCCGGGATCATGGTCGGGCGCTACACGATGCGCAACAAGCGCGGCGAGACGTTCGACATCGCGATTCCCGCTTTCTCACTCGACCTGCCGGGGACGAAGCGGACGGTGAATTAGGCACGGCTTAGCCTTCTTCCCGTTGACGGGGACAAGACGGCCCGAAGCGGCGACGTCACGCCGTCGCGGTCCGCTGCCAGATAGCCAGGCTGACGAGGATCAACAGTGCCGCAGCGGCTGCGATCACGCCGAAAAAGGCGTGGTCGAATGCCGTGCTCGCAAGGCCGGCCAAGGCCGCGCCATCCGCGGGCGCCAGGCGCTCGGCGATCAGCAGCGCCTCATCCAGGCTGTCGCCCGCCTGCGCGGCGATCCCTCGCGGCAGCACCAGGGCATGGGTGTAGAGCGCCGACATCAGGGAGCCGAGAAAGGCAATGCCGAGCGCGCCGCCAAGCTCGAAGGAAACTTCCTCGATGGAGGCCGCCATGCCTGCTCTTTCCTCCGGAGCGGACAGCATGATGACGCTGGAGGCAGCCGTCATGGCCGCGCCGAAGCCGAAGCCCATCAGCGACAGCGCGCCGAGCCACAGCCAGGTCTCGCCCCGATAGACCAGCAGGTAGGCGACAAGCATCGCCCCGGCCAGCAGCAACGAGGACCACAGAACGCGCACCGCTCCGACCCGGGGCAGCGCCAGGCCGGTGAGCGGGCCGGCGATGAACGCGGCGAGCGGTATCGGCAGGATGATCAGGCCGGCCTGCAGCGGCGAATGGCCGAGCACGAGCTGCAGACGCTGGCTGAACACCAGCTCGACGCCGATCAAGGCAGCCGACGCCACCACGGCCGTCGCGACGCCGGCCGAGAAGCGCGGATCGGCAAAAAGCGAAAAATCGATCAGCGGCGTGCGGCTGGCAAGCTGGCGGCGCACGAAGACGACCATGGCGACGAGACCGACGGCAAAAGCGAGCGCCGCGGCCAGCCAGGACGGATCGCGCTTGGCGAATTCCTTGACGGCGTAGGTCAGGCCGATCAGACCGACCATGACCTGAAGGGAGCCGATCAGATCCCAGGGATGATCGCTGTTGCCCGGCCTGTTGGGCAGCAGGGTCATGCCGGCAAGCAGGGCGACAAGCACCACCGGCACATTGATCAGGAAGACCGAGCCCCACCAGAAATGCTCCAGCAGCGCGCCGCCGACGACCGGTCCGAACGCAGCGCCGCCGGACGCCACGGCCGCCCATACACCGATGGCGAATGCACGCTCCTTCTCGTCGGTGAAGGTCAGCCGGATCAGCGACAGCGTGGCCGGCATCATCATGGCGGCACCGACCGCGAGCAGTGCACGCGCGGCGATCAGCCAGGCCGGAGTCGGCGAAAAGGCCGCGCAGAGCGACGCCAGCCCGAACACGACGAGGCCGGCGATGAACATGCGCTTGTGGCCGAGTCTATCCCCCAGCGTGCCGACGCCCGGCAGCAGGCCCGCGACCACCAGCGGATAGGCGTTGATGATCCAGAGCTTCTCGGTCGCCGTCGCCCTGAGGTCGTGCGTCAGGGTCGGAAGCGCGGTGTAGAGGACCGTCATGTCGATGACGATCAAGAACAGCGCGCTCGACACGATGGCCAGAACCAGCCAACGGTTGGACAGGGACATGACGGCTTCCTTCAGCGTACAGTCAATCGTGGCCTTGAACGGCCACGGGCACGCATATAAATACGATCGTATTCAAATGGAAGAGGCTTGATGTCAGGAAGACCGCGCAGCATCGACCGCGACAAGGTCCTCGACGCCGCCGAGACGGTGGTGACCGAACTCGGCGCATCGGGGCTGAGCTTCGATGCCGTGGCGAAAGCCGCCGGCATCACCAAGAGTGGTGTGCAATATTGCTTCGGCACCAAGGACAATCTGATCCGCGCGATGATCGCCCGCTGGGCTGATGCCTACGAAACCAAGTTCATGAAACAGGCCGGACCCGCCCCGTCGGCGCAATCGGTGATCCGGGCGCATCTTTCGGTGACGAGGGATGAGGACGAGGAAGAGCACTCCCGTTCCGCCGTCATGATGACGGCGCTGCTGGAGGCACCAGACCGGGTGGCCGAAAGCCGGGAGTGGTATAACGGCTTTCTGGCAAGGCTCGACCTGTCGAGACCAGCGGACCGCCAGATCGCCGTCGCGTTCCTCGCCGGCGAAGGCGCTTTCCTGCTCAAGGCACTCGGCCTGATCGGCCTGAACGAGACTGATTGGCACGCACTGTTCACGGATATGCTGAAGCTGACGCACACCGGCGGGACGTGAACCTGGCGCAAAATTCCCGGAAGCGTGAGCTCGTGCAGTGTCGGGAAAGGCAGATGGCTTGGTGGTGGCAGCCCCTTCGATTGGAATCTGGCAACCCGCGCAAATCCGCGCCGTCCCTCATCCGCCCTCCGGGCGCCTTCTCCCCGTGAAAACGGGGAGAAGGAAAAGGATCACTGTTTCGCGAACTCAGCCGGATCGAAGTCGTACTGCGTCGAGCAGAACTCGCAGGCGACGTGGATGCCACCGTCCTGCGTGCTTTCCCTGATCTCTTCGGCGGAAAAGCCTTCGAGAATGCCGCGGATCTTGTCGCGCGAGCAGGAGCACTGGTCGGCCACCGGCACGCCGCCGAAGACACGCACGCCATGCTCGTGGAACAAGCGGTAGAGCAGCCGCTCGGCGCCAACTGTCGGATCGATCAATTCCGTCGGCTCGATGGTGCCGAGCAGGGCCAGCAGTTCCTGCCAGGAATTGTCGGCCGGCTCGTGCACGTCGTCGCGCGGATCGCCGTCGCCACCCGAAATATCGGGCACGCGCGTGCGTTCCGGCGACTGCGGCAGGAACTGCGCCAGGATGCCGCCGGCACGCCACTGCTCGCGCGCGCCGCCGGGGGCTGGCGTCAAAAGCTTGGCCACCGACAGCCTGATATCGGTCGGGATCTGTTCCGACTGGCGGAAATAGGTGCGCGCGGCGTCTTCCAGCGTCTCGCCGTCAAGCTGGACGATGCCCTGGTAACGCTGGGTGTGAGCACCCTGGTCTATGGTCAGCGCCAGCACGCCGCTGCCGAGCAGCGTCTGCTGGGACGTCTCGCCCGCCGCGACCAGCGCCTCGAGCCGGTCCGGATCGAAACGCGCATAGGCGCGCAGCGCCGAGGGCGTGGAAAAATCCGCGACCAGCATGTCGACAGGCCCGTCGGTGCGGGTTTGCAGGATGAACTTGCCTTCGAACTTGAGCGAGGTGCCAAGCAGCACGGTCAGCACACAGGCCTCCGCCAGCAGGCGGGCGACCGGCTCGGGATAGTCGTGGCGGCCAAGGATGGCGTCGAGCATCGGCCCGAGCTGGACCGTGCGGCCGCGCACGTCGAGCGGGCCGACCTCGAAGGGAACGACGTGATCGTCGCCGGCGTAGCCGAACTCGCCGAGTTTGGGGTGATGTTCAGTCACTTGACTTGTTTCCAACATGACAATGCTCCAGGGCGCGGCGATGCCGCCCTGAAGGGAGCATGCGTCCAAACGCGCTTGATTTGCGTGATGGGGCGCAGATAGGCATCACGCCCCCACGGATCAAGCGCCCGGACGCATCAAGCACCAAGGCACCTCAAGCACCGAGGCACCAGGCGAGCACCGCCTTCTGGGCGTGGAGGCGGTTCTCGGCCTCGTCGAAGACGACCGAATGCGGGCCGTCGATGACCTCGTCGGTGACTTCCTCGCCGCGATGCGCCGGCAGGCAGTGCATGAACAGGGCGTCGGGCTTTGCCCTGGCCATCAGCGCCGCGTTGACCTGATAGGGCAGGAATACGTTATGGCCGCGGGCTCGATGCTCCTGGCCCATCGACACCCAGCTGTCGGTGACGACGCAGTCCACCTGGTCGACGGCCTCCTCGGCCGAGCGGGCGAACCTGATCCTGCCGCCATTGGCCTTGGACCAGTCGACATAGCGCTCGAACGGTTCGCTGCCTTCCGGCACCGCGATATTGACGTCGAAGCGGAAGCGTGCCGAGGCTTCGAGCAGCGAATGCAACACATTGTTGCCGTCTCCGGTCCAGGCGATGGTCTTGCCGGCGACCGGACCGCGATGTTCCTCGAAGGTCATGATGTCAGCCATCAGCTGGCAGGGGTGCGTATCGTCGGTCAGCCCATTGATTACCGGAACGGTGGCGTTCTCGGTCAACTCCAGCAGCCGCTCGTGCGAGGTGGTGCGGATCATGATGGCGTCGACATAGCGCGACAGCACCTTGGCGGTGTCGGCAATGGTCTCGGAACGGCCGAGCTGCATCTCGGTTCCGGTCAGCATGATGGTCTCGCCGCCAAGCTGGCGCATGCCGACATCGAAGGAGACACGGGTGCGCGTCGACGGCTTGTCGAAGATCATCGCCAGCACCTTGCCTTCCAGCGGCTTCGATCGCTCGCCCGCCTTGAGGCGCGCCTTGCGCGCCACCGCGTCGGTGAGCATGAAGCGCAAGTCGCCTTCGGAGACGGCGGAAAGATCGGTGAAATGGCGAGGTGACATCGGCAATGGTTCCGGGACTACTTCGCGGCGGCGGAGGCGATCGCCTCCGACAGGCCCTTGGCGCCGGCGCGAATACGGTCCAACGCCTCGTGGATCTCGGCGTCCGTGACGGTGAGCGGCGGCAACAGGCGGATGACGTTGTCGCCGGCCGGAACCGCCAGCAGGTGCTGGTCACGCAACGCCAGGTTCACCTTGGCATTGGGCATGGCACATTTGAGGCCGAGCATCAGCCCGGTGCCCCGGATGTCCTCGACAACCTCGGGGAATTCGTCGGCTATCGCGGCAAGCCCCTGCTTCATCAGCAGCGCCTTGCGCTGGACATCCTCGAGGAAACCGTCTTCCAAAACGACGTCGAGCACGGCGTTGCCGACCGCCATGGCCAGCGGATTGCCGCCGAATGTGGTGCCGTGCACGCCGGCGGTCATGCCGACGGCCGCCTCATCGGTGGCCAGGCAGGCGCCCATCGGGAAGCCGCCGCCGATGCCCTTGGCGATGGCCATGATGTCGGGCGTCACGCCGGACCATTCATGCGCGAAGAGCTTGCCGGTACGGCCGATGCCGCACTGGACCTCATCGTAGATCAGAAGCAGGCCGTGCTGGTCGCAAAGCTGACGCAGCCGCTTCAGCGACTGTACCGGCACCGGGCGGATGCCGCCCTCGCCTTGCACCGGCTCGATGAGGATCGCGGCGGTCTCGGGCGTGATCGCCTTTTCAGCGGCGTCGATATCGTCGAAGCCGACCTGGTCGAAGCCTTCGACCTTCGGTCCGAAGCCTTCGAGATATTTGTACTGGCCGCCTGCGGCGATGGTCGCCAGCGTGCGGCCATGGAAGGCGCCTTCGAAAGTGATGACGCGGAAGCGCTCGGGATGGCCCTTGACGAAGTGGTAGCGCCGCGCCGTCTTGATCGCGCATTCCAGCGCCTCGGCGCCCGAATTGGTGAAGAACACCTTGTCGGCGAAGGTGGCGTCAGCCAGCCGCTCGCCAAGCCGGCTCTGCCCCGGAATCTCGTAGAGATTGGAGACGTGCCAGAGCTTCGCCGCCTGTTCGGTCAGCGCCGCAACCAGATGCGGGTGGCCGTGGCCCAGCGAATTTACGGCGATGCCACCGGCAAAATCGAGATATCGCTCGCCCTTGTCGGTAACCAGCCAAGTGCCTTCCCCACGGTCGAAGACCAGGGGTGCGCGAGCAAAGGTCTCGTAAAGCGCCGAACCGCTCATTATATGCGTCTCCGGTACCGGAAAATCAAAAAAGCCGCCAAAGCGGCGGCCTTCTGCGGCTTATCGTGTTTTTCGGTCATGAAGTCAACGAAAACGTCGCGTAGTGGCACGCGGCAAGGCTCCTGACGGGACGCCGGCTCATGAGCGAGCGGGCAAGTTGGGGAAAACCGAAAAAACCGATTCGTGTTGCACTTGGGACTCTTGTCACCGAGTCAGCGCATAAGGTAGTTGTAGTCGAGAAATAACTAGATTTCGTGCGGCGGACCTAATCACCAGATATATGTGGTGTCTGCCCCAGCAGTGGTGCTGGGTCGGGAATGGATTCTGATTGCCGCACGCTTAGCAGGAGCGCGGTCTCATGAACTGGACTGACGAGCGGGTAGAACTCTTAAGGAAGCTGTGGTCGGAGGGTCTGAGCGCAAGCCAGATTGCCGCACAGCTTGGAGGGGTCAGCCGCAACGCCGTCATCGGCAAGGTGCACCGTTTGAAGCTGTCGGGCCGCGGCCGTGCGACGGCGACGCCGGCGCGCCAGAAGAAGGCATCGCAAGGCTCGACCGTCCAGAAGTCGGTGGCGCGCGCAGCCACCACGGCACGTCATGTCACGACGTCGATCGGCGCGACGGCCCTGCAGACGCAGTTCGACGCCGAACCCGTGGCGCGGCACTACATCCGCCCGGTCGAAAATGTCGTGGTACCGATCTCACGGCATCTGCAGCTCGTCGAACTGACCGAGCGCACCTGCAAATGGCCGAACGGCGATCCGCTTTCGGAGGACTTCAATTTCTGCGGCAATGAAGCCGCCGAAACCGGTCCCTACTGCAAATACCATGCCCGCGTGGCGTTCCAGCCGGCGGCCGAGCGGCGGCGCAATCGCTGAGCGCAGAGGGAGTAGGGAGTAGGAAGTAGGAAGTAGGAAGTAGGAAGTAGGAAAATCCCGCACCTAGAGTGCTGTTTCACTACTGACTAATTCCTACTCGCTCTCTTTCACAGCCACCCATTCTTCCTGAACCGCCAGTACAGGAACGAGCAGATCAGCGCGATGATGGCAAGCACCATCGGGTAGCCGTATTCCATCTTCAGCTCCGGCATGTCGGTAAAGTTCATGCCGTAGATGCCGGCGAAGGCGGTCGGCACCGCCAGGATGGCCGCCCATGAGGCGAGCTTCTTGGAGATCGCCGTTTCCTGGCTCTGACCGACCAGGAGGCTGGCTTCGAAGGCGAAGGCCAGCACCTCGCGCAGGCTGTCGATCTTCTCCTGGACGGTGCGGATATGATCCGTCACGTCGCGGAACAGGGGATGCATGGCTGAATGGATCTGCGGCAGCTCGGCGCTGGTCAGCCGGCGACAGACCTCGACCAGCGGCAGTGCGGCGTTGCGCAGGCGCAGCAGGTCGCGGCGCAGCATGTAAAGGCGTTCGATATCGGGACCGGTCATCGGCTTCAACAGCACACGATCCTCGATCGCTTCGACCTCGTCCTCGATCTGCTCGAGCACGGGCATGTAGTTGTCGACGATGAAGTCGAGAATGGCATAGAGAACGAAATCCTCACCCTTGGCCAGCGAGTGCGGGCAGCTTTCCCAGTGCTGGCGCACGGCAGCATAGGACGTCGAGGGGCCGTGCCTGACGCTGACGATATAGCCGGAGCCGACGAACAGATGCGTCTCGCCGAAGGTGACGCGCCCGTCGATCAGCTGCGCGGTGCGGGCGACGATGAACAGCGCATCGCCATATTGCTCGATTTTCGGCCGCTGGTGCGGGTGCTCGGCATCCTCGATCGCCAGTTCATGCAGATGGAACTGCGCCTGGACGCGCAGCAGAAGGTCGCGGTCGGGTTCAAGCAGCCCGATCCAGACGACGTGCCCGGATTTCTTGGCCCATTCGCCGGCTTCCTCGATCGGAATGTCGGCGATGCGGCGCCCGGCGGTATAGACGCTGCAGGCGATGATGCCCGATGTCGGCGGCGCGGGTTTGAACTCCCGGACATATTCCATCGCAGCCTCCCGAAAGCATTGACTTCCCCAAGGAAACCAACAGGGGGAACCAACAAGCTTATCTCGGAATAGTTTAGCGCAATATGATCAAGCGTTCGAGAGGAAGTGCGTTCACTTCGCCGCCAGCGCCGCGGGAAGGCCGATCTTGTCCGTTTTGTCGCCCTTCGGCCGCTCGGCCGGCATCTGGTCGCCGGTGACGATGTAGTAGATGGTCTCGGCGATGTTGGTGGCGTGATCGCCGATGCGCTCGATGTTCTTGGCGCAGAAGAGCAGATGCGTGCAAGGCGTGATGTTGCGCGGATCTTCCATCATGTAGGTCAGCAATTCGCGAAACAGCGAGGTGTACATGGCATCGATCTGGTCGTCGCGGTCGCGTACGAAGCCGATCTTGTCGACCGAACGCGACGCGTAGACGTCGAGCACTTCCTTGAGCTGGGTCAACGCGAGGTTAGCCAGCGCTTCCAGGCCGCGGAAAAGGCTGGTCGGCTGGCGGCCGTCGATGACCGCGACCACGCGCTTGGCGACATTCTTGCCAAGGTCGCCGACCCGCTCGAGATCAGCCGAAATGCGGATGGCGCCGACGATCTCGCGCAGATCCGTCGCCATCGGCTGGCGCTTGGCGATGATGATGATCGCCTTGTCGTCGATCTCGCGCTGCCCCTCGTCCAGCATGACGTCATCGCGAATGACCTTCTGGGCCAGCCCCGGATCGGCATTGACCAGGGCGGCGACCGCCTGCTCGACCATGCGCTCGGCATGGCCGCCCATCGCGGCGATGCGCTTGGAGAGATATTTCAGTTCCTCGTCAAAGGCGCTCATTATGTGCACGGACTGCATGGAAATGCCTTCCCACGGGGTGTCTTGATTTTGAGTCGTTTCCTCGAATCCCCGCTGATACGCTAGCCGGATGACAGAAAAAAGAAACGGCCCCGTGGATAAGTAGGGCGATATCAGTGCGCCGGCAAATGGACAGAGAAGGCGGCGCCCTTGCCGACCTCGGATTTGATCGAGAGCCTGGCGTTGTGGCGTGTCAGTATGTGCTTGACGATCGACAGGCCAAGTCCGGTGCCTTTCTGGGTCCGGCTGGTCTCGACATCGATGCGGTAGAAGCGCTCGGTGATGCGGGGAATATGCTCCTCGGGAATGCCAGGGCCAAAATCCGTGATCGTCACGTCGATGCCCGGCTCGGAACCGTCGTCGCCACGCGCTATCGAGACCACGACGCGACCGCCCGACTGGCCGTATTTGCAGGCATTTTCCAGGAGGTTCTCGAAGACCTGGAACAGCTCGTCGCGATCGCCCGGCACATCAAGCGGGCCCCTGGCGAAATCACGCTCGATGGCGACATTGTTCTCCCGGGCGAGCGGCCCCAGCGAATCGATGACGCTGTCGACGGTCTGGCGCAGATCGACTTCGGTTCCCGGCTTCAGATAGGGCTTCATCTCCAGCCGCGACAGCGACAGCAGGTCATCGATAAGGCGCGCCATGCGGCCGGTCTGGTTCTGCATGATCTGCAGGAACTGCTCGCGCGCCGCCGGGTCGTTGCGGGCCGGCCCGCGCAGCGTTTCGATGAAGCCCGCGATCGAGGCCAGCGGGGTGCGCAATTCGTGGCTGGCGTTGGCGATGAAGTCGGCGCGCATGCGGTCGATGCGCCGCGCCTCGCTCTGGTCCTTGAAGACCAGCACATAGAGCTCGGTGCCATGACCGACCGAGGACGCGCTGACGCGGTAGGCCCGTTCGACGGGCAGTTTCTCGGTGTAGTCGACAACATCCGAGGCGACGGTGCCCGACAGAACACTGTCCAGCAGCGCCTGCATTTCCGGCGCCCTGAATTTCAGCGGCAGGGATATGCCGGGCGCGATGCCGCCAAAGGCGGCAAAGGCGGCGGCGTTGGCGTGGACGATGGTGGCGGCCTGGTCGAAGATGATAAGCGGATCGGCGACGGCGGCCGCGAGATATTCGCCGGACAGGCGCTGCAAGCCTATCGCTTCGAGCGAGGCGGCGCTTTCGCGTGCCGGCCGCGTGGCCCCTGTCGGCAGCATCGCCGCCACCAGCAGGAGGACCAGCGCCGGCAGCAGCACATAGGCGGAGATACCGGCAAAAACGTAGACCAGCAAAATGGCGACAAGGCCCGAAAGGAGCTGCCAGCGGCCGTTCCACAGCCTGGCGGCAACGGCGTCTCCCACACCCAACTCGTCCGCGCCCCGGTCAGCCATTCGCGCCTGCGCCCCGCATTGCAAAGGTTTCGCCGGCCCGGCAACTTCGCGCTGGACCGGCAGGAAGGCCCCCAATAGCATGAGTCCGGAAGCTGGAAAGGGTTCGTCTGCATGAAAAAAGCCAAGGAACAGTCAGCCGCATCGGCCACGGGGCCGCTGAAGCTCAAGATCGACGGCAAGGAGCGGGAGTTCGACATCGAGAATCCCGAACTGCCGGCCTGGGTCGAGGACAACAAGCTGACGGCGGGCGGCTATCCTTACGACAAGAAGATGAAGAGCGACGAATATGACGAGACGCTCGAGAAACTGCAGATAGAACTGGTCAAGGCGCAGGCCTGGCTGCAATCGAGCGGCAAGCGGGTGATGGCGCTGTTCGAGGGCCGAGACGCGGCGGGCAAGGGCGGCACGATTTTCGTGCTGCGCCAGTACCTCAACCCACGCACGGCGCGCAACGTCGCGCTGACCAAGCCCACCCCGACGGAACTGGGGCAATGGTACTACCAGCGCTATGCCGACCATTTCCCGACATCGGGCGAATTCGTCACCTTCGACCGCTCCTGGTACAACCGGGCTGGCGTCGAGCCGGTGATGGGGTTCTGCACCCCCGAGCAGCACGAGAGGTTTCTCGACGAGACGCCGCATTTCGAACGGATGATCGTCAATGACGGCATCCACTTCTTCAAATTCTGGCTGAACATCGGCCAGGAAACGCAGCTCGAGCGCTTTCACGGCCGCCGCTACAGTCCGCTGAAGAGCTGGAAGTTCTCGCCGATCGACATTGCCGGCATCACCAAGTGGGACGATTACACCAAGGCGCGCGACACCATGTTCGAGCGCACCCACAAGGAGTTCGCGCCATGGATCATCGTGCGGGCCAACGACAAGCGCCGTGCACGGCTGGCGGTGATGCGCCGCATCTTGTTGTCGCTGCCTTATGAAGGGCGCGATCTCGATATTGTCGGCAAGGAAGACAAGAAGATCATCGGCGAAGGGCCGTCCTTCCTCGGCAAGGAAGGCTGACGCTTTGGCGCCGCGCGGCCGGAAAGGCAGCGCGGCGCAGTTCATGGATGTCCACTTTTCGTCTGCTCAGGCCGCCAGACGCGCGATCCGCTGCAGCCGCCGCAGCGTGGCGTCGTCCTGCAGCGCCTGCTGGAACAGCGATATCTCCTGGTCGATGCGGTCGCACAGCGCGCCGGTGTTGCCCTTGAGCAGTCCGCGCGTCTGCAGCAATGCCGCGACCGGCTTCTTGGCGAGTTGCCGGGCCCGGCCGAGCGTTGCTTCTTCCACGCCGTCATGCACGATCTCGGCGACAAGGCCGAGCGCCCTGGCATCCTCGGCATGAAGCGTATCACCGAGGCAGAAGAAGCGGAAAGCACCGGCATAGCCGAGCTTCTGCGGCGCCAGGATGCTGGTCGCCGCGTCCGGCACCAGGCCGAAATCGACGAACGGCACACGGAACGTGCTCTTGTCCGAGGCGATCACCATGTCGCAGTGGAACAGGATGGTGCAGCCGACACCGACCGCGTCGCCGTCCACGCAGGCCAGGATCGGCTTGGGAAACGTCGCCAGCGTGCGGAACATGTCGGTGACGGCGGCGATCAGTTCCTGGTGCTTGGTGGCATCCAGGAACTCGGAAAAGTCGCCGCCAAGACAGAAGCAGCCTGCCAGGCCACGCAGCACGACGACACGCACCTCGTCACTTTCGGCGGCCTCATGGAAGGTCCTGGCAAGGCTCTCATAGGCCCTCCTGTCGAGCACAGGCCGGCCGTCGGTCGACGAGACAGTGACGATCAGCGCGTGGTTGCGCAGTTCAGGCCGCGGATGCAGGTCCAGCGTGGTCTCCGGCCTCATGATGCCCTCCTTTGGCCGAACATGTCGGGATAGCCCCTGGCGAGGACCGGAGCATGATGATTGCGGCGTGACCGCACCACCTCCAGCGTGTGCTCGTTGAAGGTGAGCAGCGTCGCCACGACCTGCTGGTTGCCATAGGTGCGCTGATAGCCCAGCGGCGTCGCCAGGAAATGCAGTTGCAAGGCGCGCAGCACCCACATCGGCTCGAACTCGATGATCACCTTGTCGACACCGCGCTTCAGCCCCCACTCGACGAACCCGGCTATCAATTCGGTACCGACGGTCGAGACGCCACGCCGGCCGTCGCGGAAGCCCGGAGCCACCGCATAGCGGGTCAGCTCCCAAATGTTGGGGCCTGCCGGCGGCGTTCCTTCGGAGAGATCGGTCAACACCTCGGTCAACAGATGCGGCCGTGTGGTCGGCAACATCCTCTGATAGCCCGCGACTTCGTTGCCCCTGATGACGATCTGATGCACCGCCTCGTCATGATCGAACTGGTCGACCTCAAATCCGTCGGGGCGCCGCAGGTCCTCCCACCCCATTTCCTCGACGAATATCCGGTAGCGCAATCGATGGACCGCCTCCCAGAGGTCGGGACGTTCCATCAATTCTTTGGTCGTAAGACAAAAAAGCATTCCGTAGTCTCCTGTGTTTTCAGGGAAGATACGGCCGTGCTTCGATGCGGAAATTGCGTGATCACGTAGGCAAGAAGTTCTAGGCCGGCACGGCCGACCTAGCTAATGTAGCCGCGCCTGATCGCCTCGGCGACTGCCTGGACCCGGTTGACGGCACCGAGTTTGCTTTTGGCGTTAAGAAGATGTTTCTCCGACGTGTGCTCGGAGATGCCAAGGATTTGCGAAATCTCCCATTCGGACTTGCCGACGGCGGCCCATTGCAGGCACTCGCGTTCGCGCGGCGTCAACTCGATATGGTCGATGATCTTGCCGGCCATGGTGTGGAGTTGCATGGCGCGGCCGACCGCGTAGGTCGAGACCAGCGAGACCAGGCCGAACTCGGCGGCCGACAGTTCCACGGCCTCGCCACCCAGCGACACCATGACGATCTGGCCATCGAGCGTGATCAGCGGGAAGGCGAGCCCATCGCGCAGCTTGAAAGCGCCGGCGTCGCCCATCACCTCGCCGCTGCTCTTGTCGATGCGAGGACCTTGCGCGGCATCCCGCCACTGGAACGGCGCCTGCAGCTGTTTCATGTGACTGACCACGGGATCGTGATCGACATAGTTGCGCGCCACATAGCGCTCGAGCCATTCGACCGGCCAGTCGCAAAGCAGCACATGCTGTTTTTGCTGACCCGTCGGCGTGCCTGGCTGCGGAACGGTTCCGGCCATGAGCGCGGTCAGGCCGAATTCCGACGTCACGCCCAGCAGCTTCTCGCAGACCGCCGCCGCGGTCGCGGCGTGCTGCAATTGGTCTATGTATTCCAACGTCCGATCGAACTGACCCATCGCAACATCAACCCCATGTTGCCTCTTGCATTGAGGTCAATGGTCCGCGCCTTGCCGGCACTTCGCCACCGACCACGAATTGCAAAGCGCCCGCTTCCGGTTGTGGTTCTCGACCCTGGTACCCCCACCAGGGCAGCCACCGCTGTTTGCAAATCCACCGAAGCATATCCTGAAATCGACGCGTTGAAATCAAAAAGCATTGTGCCTGTACCATTTTCGTACCAAAACCGGCACGAACACGGGTGCGGCGGAGTTCTATCGTGGCATTGCAATGGCGGTCCCTGGTCCTGGCAGCGGCGCTCGTCGCGACGCAGACATGGGGTGCCGGAGCCCGCGCGGCGGAACCGCAGGTGCCGGTGCTGTGGGACGCCAAGGAGCGACTGCCCAAGCCGGACCTTTCGGCGTTGCCGCGGCTGCGGTTCCTGACGACGACGGATTTTCCACCCTTCAACTTCCTCGACGGCGCTGGAAAGCTGTCCGGTTTCCACATCGACCTGGCGCGCGCCATCTGCGCCGAACTCGGCATCGCCGACAAATGCCAGATCCAGGCCTTGCCGTGGTCTGAGCTCCAAGGCGCGCTCGAGAAAGGCGAAGGCGAAGCCGTCATCGCCGGCATTGCGGTTACGCCGCAGTCGCGACAGACTTATGCCTTCTCGCGCTCCTATCTGCAGTTCCCGGCACGCTTCATCATGCCGAAGAGCAAGGCTCTGGCGGAGCCGATCTTCGACAAGCTGCACGGCAAGCGCGTCGGCGTGATAGCGGGTTCGGCGCATGAGCGCATGCTGCGCGACTATTTCAGCACCGTCCAGGTCGTGCCCTTTGACGGACCGGAAGCCCTCTACGGCGACCTCAAGGCCGGCAAGATCGACGCGGCCTTCGGCGACGGCATGCGCTTCGCCTTCTGGCTTGGCGGCTCCGATGCGGCGGGCTGCTGCCGCTTTGCCGGCGGCCCCTATCTGGCGCCCGAATATCTGGGCACCGGCATGGCCATCGCGACGCGGGCGGACGATCCGGCGCTTGCCGCGGCGCTCGACTACGCGTTGCAGGAGATCTCGATGAAAGGCACTTTCGCCGAATTCTACCTGCGCTATTTCCCGGTCAGTTTTTTCTAGCCGGCAAGGTCAGCTCCCGGATCGGCGGTGGTGACGCTTGCCGGTCAGGTCAACGTGCGGAGCCGCGCCTTGGCCGCACGGCCGATGGCCGCCACTGTCAACGTATCGAGATCAAGCTCGCGGCGGATCAGTTGCAGCACCCGCACCTCTTCCATGCGCATCTCCAGATCGACGGCGGCGACTTCGAAGGCCGCGGCGTAGGCGGTGTCGCGCAGGCGTTCCGGCAGCGCTTCGGCGACCTGGGCCAGGACACCTTCCAGCCCGTCCTTCTCGTGCAGCATCTTCTGGCAAGCCTGGGCCACGGCAACCAGCCGGTCGTGCTTGAAGTCCTCGAACACCGGCCATGAGCGGACGACGTCGCCGATCCTGGCCAGTTCGACATCGGTCATGTCACGATCGGAGGCCGAGGTGATGACCATCAGGTAGATCAGGGCTTCATGCGGGGTCGGCGACGGCATTCTTTACTCCTTCAACAGGCCCCGAAGGTAGGAAGGCGGCCCAGGAGCCGCAAGGAAAAAGCGCCCCACGCGTTGACGCTCCGGCCACGCGCGCCTAGAGACCGGTTGAAAATCGACACTTGCGGCCATCGCGGCGAATAATTTGGAAAACTGGACCATGGCGGGATCAAACATAATCGATCTCAACCCCGAACTGCTGGCGGCGGCGGCCGAGAGCAAGGCGTGGCCTTTCGAGGAAGCCAAAAAGATCATCGAGCGCTACAAGGGCGCCGACTTCCCCGAAACGATCCTGTTCGAGACCGGCTATGGACCGTCGGGCCTGCCGCATATCGGCACGTTCGGCGAAGTGGCGCGCACCTCGATGGTGCGCCATGCCTTTCGTGTGCTGACGCAGGACAAGGTGGCCACCAAGCTGCTCTGCTTTTCCGACGACATGGACGGCATGCGCAAGATACCCGACAACGTGCCGGATCGCGCGGCTCTCGAGCCGCATCTGCACAGGCCGCTGTCCTCGGTGCCCAACCTGTTCGGCGGCGACTATGCGAGCTTCGCCGACCACAACAACGCGATGCTCTGCCGCTTCCTCGACACGTTCGGCTTCGACTACGAATTCGCCAGCGCGACGCAGTACTACAAGACCGGCCGTTTCGACGCGATGCTGTTGCGCACCGCCGAACGCTACGACCAGATCATGGCGGTCATGCTGCCGACGCTCGGACCGGAGCGGCAGGCGACCTATAGTCCCTTCCTGCCGATTTCGCCGAAGAGCGGGCGCGTGCTTTACGTTCCCATGAAGCATGTCGACGCCAAGGCCGGCACCATCACCTTCGACGATGAAGGCACGGAGACCACGCTGGAAGTCACCGGCGGCAAGGTGAAGCTGCAGTGGAAGCCGGATTTCGGCATGCGCTGGGCAGCCCTTGGCGTCGATTTCGAGATGTTCGGCAAGGACCACCAGACCAACGCCGTGGTCTATGACCGCATCTGCAACATTCTGGGCGGACGCGCGCCGGAGCATTTCGTCTACGAGCTGTTCCTCGACGAGAACGGCCAGAAGATCTCCAAGTCGAAGGGCAATGGCCTGACCATCGACGAATGGCTGACCTATGCGCCGACCGAGAGCCTGGGGCTCTATATGTACCAGCGGCCCAGGCAGGCCAAGAAGCTCTATTTCGACGTTATCCCGCGGGCCGTGGACGAATATTACACCTTCCTCGCGGCCTATCCCCGCCAGGAATGGAAGGAGCGGCTGGGCAACCCGGTCTGGCACATGCATGACGGCAATCCGCCTGCCATCGACATGCCGGTGCCGTTCTCGCTGCTGCTCAACCTGGTCAGCGCCTCCAATGCGCAGAACAAGGATGTGCTGTGGGGCTTCATCTCGCGCCATGTGCCAGGCGTGACGCCGGCGACCCATCCCGAGCTCGACCGGCTGACCGGCTACGCGATCCGCTATTTCGACGATTTCGTGAAGCCGACGAAGGTCTTTCGCCCGGCCGACGACGTCGAGCGCGAAGCGCTGGTGGCCCTCGAAAAGGCGCTTGCCGAACTGCCGGCGGGCTCAAGCGGAGAGGCGATCCAGAACGCCTCGCTCAACGTGGCGCGCAAGATCGAGCGCTATCAGGACCATTCCAAGCAGAGCCCGGAAGGCGGTCCCGGCGTTTCAGGCGGCTTCTTCCAGATGATCTATCAGGTGCTTATCGGTCAGGAACGCGGCCCGCGCTTCGGATCCTTCGCCGCCTTGTACGGTGTGGCCGAGACCCGCGCACTCATTCAGAAGGCGTTGGCTGGTCAGCTGGCTTGAGGGCGCCGCCCTCTTCCTGCAGGATCGAGCCCGGCGCCTGGGGCGACGGGGCGGGCGCATCCGGCACCGCCGAGACGCCGGCAAGGTTCGGCGCCGATCCGAAAATGCCTTTCATGGCGCTTTTTGCCTTTTCGCCGGCCTCGACATAGGGACCGCCCTTGGCGGCGCGCGCCCAGCCGTTTTCGACCAGCCACTGGCCGACATCCTGCTTGCCGATCCGGCATTCCGCCGCAATCAGGTCGCGGCCGCCTTCCGGCGGCACCGTGCAGACTACGGCGCGGCCGCGCAGGAAGGCACGGAACGCGGTGCGTGCGCGAACCCCGCACGGCCAGGATTTGCCATCGGTGGTGCACGTCTCGTCCTGCCTGACGACATCGATGCCGGAAACGGCGACCGAATAGCCTTTCGCCTCGATCAGGCCGGCGGCCGACGCGACCGGCTGAAACAGCTTTGTGCCGTTCCAGTCGTCCGGCATCTTCGGTTTGGGCGGCACGGCCAGCGCCAGCTTGCTCAACGGCTCGCGCGGCTCGACCCGTTCGAGTTCTCCAGCCGGCAGTTCCGGCGGCGCGACGAGCTGTGGATCGATCGTCCGCGAATGCACCACCGGCTTTGGCGGCTGCGGGGCAGGTATGGCGGCGGTGGCGGGCTCTTCGGGCGCCGTCCCGGCATCGGCCTGCGGCATCGTATCGGCGCCCAGATCGATCTGATCCACCGCGACGGTGCTTTCGCTTCCTTTCAGCGTGCGTCCGCCGACGACGACCAGCGCTGCCATTGCCGGGACCATCAGAACCGCCAGGACAAGATGAGGAAGTCGCACCCGTTGCACCTATTGGCTTGCCCAGACGATCCGCGCCACCCATTCGACCTCGGGCATGGGGATGTCGCGATCGGGATGATCCGGATTGAGCGAAACCAGGGCGATCGACTTGACGGTCTGGCGTTCGAGCACCTTGGCCATCACTTCTCCCGACGTGGTCTTGACCACGACGCGATCGCCCTTGCGGGTGGCCGCGCCCGGCTCGACGATGAGGACGTCGCCATTGCGGTAAAGCGGCAGCATGGAATCGCCCTGCACCTGCAGCGCGTAGGAACTTTCGGTCGATTGCGCCGGCAATTCGACCAGATCCCAGCCCTGCCCCGCCGGAAAGCCGGCATCGTCGAAGAAGCCGCCGGCGCCGGCCTGGGCAAAGCCCAGCAACGGCACGGCGCGCCTGTGGGACGTCGCGACAACGACTTCGCCCCGCCCCTCGATCAGCCCGGTGAATTCGTCCAGCGAGGCGCCCGTCGCCTCGATGATCTTGGCCAGCGATTCGGTCGAAGGCCAGCGCGGACGCCCGTCCGAGGACAGGCGTTTCGATTTGTTGAAGGCGGTTGAATCGAGCCCCGCGCGCCTTGCCAGACCCGACGCCGAAAGCGAATAGCGCTCGGCAAGAGCATCGATGGCAGCCCAGACGCGGTCGTGCGAGAGCATGACGTGCTCTCCTTCGAAACAGGAAAAAATGCCTGTTCCTTCTAGTGCGCCAATGCCGTCTTGTCCACCGACGGCGCACATTCTTGTCCGATCAGGAACGACTGACCGCCGGGATCAGTCGTCCCTCTTGGCCAGGCCGCGCAGCCTCTGGTGCGACGTCATGAAGATCCGTTCGGCCTCCGTCGGCGGACGCGGGTTCACCGCACGGCCGAGTGCGGCGACAACCTCGTCGATGTCGAGGAAACGGCGCGCCTTGCGGTCATAGACGCCGGCGGTGGTCAGGATCAGCGCGGCCGTCTCGCCATTGTCGAGGACGAAGCGGTGCTTGCCGACGACCTGCGTGCCTTCCCAGGTCTCGATCGACGAGACCACTTCGAAGCGGCGCCACAGCCTGATCTCGCGCGCATAGACGGCCTGCAGCCCGCCCATCATCGGCGCCCAGCCGTTCCTGCGCGCGAGCGAGATCAGCCCGGCGCGGACGAACAGATCGACGCGGCCGAGGTCAGCCAGCATCATGTAGCGGGCATTGTTGAGGTGGATGTTGAAATCGATGTCGGTCGGCAGGCAGCGAAAAGCCAGCCGGCTTTCGCCACCCATCACATAGGGGCCACGGCTGCGCGCCGTGGCCATCATGCGCGCCATGCGCGCCCAGACATACATGACGCCGGGCTATGTCAGGCTGCCTGCTTCACGTCGCCCTTGGCATAGGGATCGAAGCGTTCGTAGAAGGTCTCGCCCTTCTCGGCCATGTCGAGGAGCAGCTTGGGCGCCTTGAATTCGGCGCCGTATTTCTTCTGCAGCCCCTTGGCGATCTTGACGAACCGCTTGGCACCGATCCCGTCAATATAGGACAGCGCGCCGCCGGTATAGGGTGCGAAGCCGAAGGCCAGGATCGAGCCGACATCGGCCTCGCGCGGATCGGTGACGATGCCTTCCTCCATCACCCGCGCCGCTTCGAGCGCGATGGTGACCAGCAGGCGCTGCTGCAGTTCCTCATAGTCGACCTTGTCGGGCGCGAGCTGCGGGTAGAGGTCCTTCAAACCGGGCCACAGCTTCTTCTTGGCGGGCTTGGCCGGGTAGTCGTAGAAACCCTTGCCGTTCTTGCGGCCGAAGCGGCCATGGTCGTCGACCACGGTGTTGATCAGCGCCATTTGCCTGGGGTCGACGGCCTTGTCGCCGAGATCCCTGATGGTCTGCTTCATGATCTTCTGGGCAAGGTCGATGGCCGTCTCGTCGGTCAGCGCCAACGGGCCGACCGGCATGCCGGCGGCCTTGGCGGCATTCTCGATCATCGGCGCGGGTACGCCCTCGATCAGCATCTTGTAGGCTTCCGACATATAGCGCAGCACGCAGCGGTTGACGTAGAAGCCGCGCGTGTCGTTGACGACGATCGGCGTCTTCTTGATGGCGCGCACGAAGTCGATCGCGGTGGCCAGCGCCTTGTCGCCGGTCTTCTTGCCGAGGATGATCTCGACCAGCATCATCTTGTCGACCGGCGAGAAGAAGTGGATGCCGACAAAATTCTTCGGCCGCGTCGAATTCTTGGCCAGCGAAGTGATCGGGATGGTCGAGGTGTTCGAGGCGAAGATCGCCGACGATTTCAGCACGGCCTCGGCCTGTTCGGTGGCGGCTTTCTTGACGCCAGAATCCTCGAACACCGCCTCGACCACGAGGTCGCAGCCGGCGAGGTCGGCATAGTCCGCGGTCGGCGTGATCAGCGACAGGAGCTTGTCCCTGTCCTCGGGCCTGGCGCGGCCTTTCTTGACCTGATCCGAAATCAGGCCGTCGGAATGCGCCTTGCCCTTCTGCGCCGATTCCATATCGCGATCGAGCAGCACCACAGGAATACCGGCCTTGGCGGTGACGTAGGCGATGCCGGCGCCCATGAAGCCGGCGCCGAGAATGCCGATCTTCTTGAACCTGGTGTCCGGCACGCCGGCCGGGCGGCGGGCGCCCTTGTTCAGTTCCTGCAGCGATACGAACAGCGAGCGGATCATCGCCGCCGCTTCCTTCGACTGCATGATCTCGGTGAAATAGCGCTGCTCGATCCTGAGCGCGGTGTCGAACGGCACCAGCAGGCCTTCATAGACGCATTTCAGGATTGCCGCGGCGGCCGGGTAATTGCCATAGGTCTCGCGGCGCAGGATGGCGATGGCCGGCGGCCAGAGATTGGCGCCGGCCGCCGAATAGACCGGTCCGCCGGGCAGCTTGAAGCCCTTCTCGTCCCACGGCGCCACCGGCTTCAGGCCGTTCCTGATCATCGCCTTGGCGGTCTCGACGAGCTTCGAAGGCTCCGATATCTCGTGGATCAGGCCCATCGCCTTCGCCTTTTGCGGGGTAAGGTTCTGGCCCGAGGTCAGCATCTGCAGCGCCTGCTGCTGGTCGGTCAGCCGCGGCACGCGCTGGGTGCCGCCGGCACCGGGGAAGATGCCGATCTTCACTTCGGGCAGCGCCATCTTCACCTTGTCGGAATCGGCGGCGACGCGGCCATGGCAGGCCAGCGACATTTCGAAGGCGCCGCCCATGCAGGTGCCGTTGATCGCCGAGACCCACGGCTTGCCGCAGGTTTCCAGCTTGCGGAACAGTCCGGTCATCGCGCCGGCATTGTCGAACAGCGCCTTGGTGGCCTTCTCGACGTCCTTCTGCTTCTCGGCGGCGAAGGCGGTCAGCATCTTCTGCAGCATGGTGATGTCGGCGCCGCCGGAGAAGGTATCCTTGCCGGAGGTGATCACCGCGCCCTTGATGGCGGCATCGCCCACGACCTGATCGACGATGGCGTTGAGTTCGCGCAGCGCCTCCTCGGTGAAGACATTCATCGAGCGATCCGGCATGTTCCAGGTGACCAGCGCGATGCCGTCGGCGTCTGTGTCGAGCGTGAAGTTGGTGTACGTCATCTGGACCTCCTTAGGCGGCGATGTTGTCTGCAACGGCCGCGATCACGGCATCGGTTGTTACGATAGACGCGAATTCGCCATTGAGATTGGACAGGGTCATGTTGTGAATGGTTTCGGCGCTCTCGGGCCGGCCGTCGAAGCCCACCCGGTCGAATGTGTAGCAGGCGTCGCTGACGAGCCGCGCCTCGAACCCCAGATTTCCGGCCATACGCGTTGTTGTCTCGACGCAGTGATTGGTCGTGATCCCGGCGATCACAAGTGTCTGGTGGTTCCCCTTGCGCAGCAGCTTTTCAAGGTCGGTGCCAATGAATGCGGAATTCACGTGCTTGACCAGCACCGGCTCTCCGGCCTTCTCCGCCGCTGGCGGAATGGGCTGGTAGCCGCTGCGCTCGGGACGGAGCGCGGAATCCTTCTCAACCGATGCGTGGCGGATGTGGAAGATCGCCATGCCGTGGCGCCGGAACGTTTCCAGAAGGCGCGCCATGTTGTCGAGGGCGCCAGGATTGTTCCGCTGCTTGCCGGCGCGTTCGAACTCAACGAACGCCATCTGCACGTCGATCATGATCAAGGCGGGGTTGGCCGACATGCGGTCAAACCCTCTCGATGATCGTGGCGGTGCCCATGCCGGCGCCAATGCACAGCGTCACCAGCGCGGTGTTCAGGTCACGCCGCTCGAGCTCGTCCAGCACGGTGCCGAAGATCATGGCGCCGGTGGCGCCGAGCGGGTGACCCATGGCGATGGCGCCGCCATTGACGTTGATCTTGTCATGCGGGATCTCGAAGGCCTGCATGTAGCGCAGCACCACCGAGGCGAAGGCCTCGTTGAGTTCGAAGAGGTCGATATCCGACAGCTTCATCTTGGCGCGCTTCAACAACTTCTCGGTGACGTCGACCGGACCGGTCAGCATCAGCACCGGCTCGGAGCCGATATTGGCGAAGGTGCGGATGCGCGCGCGAGGCTTCAGCCCCATCGCCTTGCCGGCCTTCTTCGAACCGAGCAACACGGCCGCCGCGCCATCGACGATGCCGGAAGAATTGCCGGCGTGATGGACGTGGTTGACCTCTTCGATCTCGGGATGCTTCTGCACGGCGACCGCATCGAAACCCCCCATTTCGCCAGGCATGACGAAGGACGGGTTGAGCGAGGCCAGCGACTGCATGTCGGTCGAGGGGCGCATGTGTTCGTCATGGTCGAGGATGGTCAGGCCGTTCTGGTCCTTGATCGGGATCACCGAGTTCTTGAAGCGGCCATCGGCCCAGGATTTCGCGGCGCGTTTCTGGCTTTCGACCGCGTAGGCGTCGACGTCGTCGCGCGAGAAGCCGTATTTGGTGGCGATCAGGTCGGCCGAGATGCCCTGCGGCACGAACCAGCCCGGCAGGCCGACCGAGGGGTCCATGAACCAGGCGCCGCCGGACATGCCCATGCCGACGCGCGACATCGATTCGACGCCGCCGGCAATGACGATCTCGTCCGCCCCTTGCGCGATCTTGGCGGCGCCGAAATTGATGGCGTCGAGACCCGAGGCGCAGAAGCGCGAGATCTGCATGCCGGGTGCCTTGGTGTCGTAGCCGGCCTCGAAGGCGGCGGCGCGCGGAATGACCGAACCCGCCTCGCCGACTGGATCGACGCAACCGAAGATGATGTCGTCGACGGTGCCGGTGTCCAGATCATTGCGATCGCGCAGCGCTTCCAGCGTCCTGGCGGCAAGCCGCACGGCCGGCACCTCGTGCAGCGATCCGTCCTTCTTGCCCTTGCCGCGCGGCGTGCGCACGGCGTCGTAGACATAAGCCTCAGTCATTTGCGTGCTCCTTGGGTTCGCTGAAGAGAGCTGCTCAGAGCGAGCGTCCGATCAGCAATTTCATGATCTCGTTGGTGCCGCCGTAGATGCGCTGGACGCGAGCGTCGCGGAACATGCGGGCGATCGGATATTCATTCATGTAGCCATAGCCGCCGTGCAATTGAAGGCATTCGTCGACGACTTTGCCCTGCAGGTCGCTCAGCCAGTATTTGGCCATCGACGCCGTCACCGGATCGAGGCCGCCATTGACGTGACGGGTGACGCAGTCATTGTAGAAGACACGGCCGATGGTGGCCTCGGTCTTGAGCTCGGCCAGTTTGAACTGAGTGTTCTGGAAATCGATGATCGCCTTGCCAAAGGCCTTGCGCTCCTTGACGTAGTCGATGGTCAGCGCCAGCGCCCGCTCGATCATGGCGATGGCCCCTGTGCCGATCTGCAGCCGCTCCTGCGGCAATTGCTGCATGAGCTGGACGAAGCCCTGCCCTTCCTCATGGCCGAGCAGGTTGGAGGTCGGCACGCGCACGTCGTTGAAGAACAGCTCGGAGGTGTCGTTGGCCTTCAGCCCGATCTTGTCGAGGTTGCGGCCGCGCTGGAAGCCTTCGACCTCGTCGGTCTCGACGATCATCAGCGAGGTGCCCTTGGCGCCCTTCTCCGGATCGGTCTTGGTGACGACGATGATGAAATTGGCGAGCTGGCCGTTGGTGATGAAGGTCTTGGAGCCGTTGATCTTGTACTGGTTGCCGTCCTTCTCCGCACGCGTCTTGACGCCTTGCAGGTCGGAACCGGCGCCAGGCTCGGTCATGGCGATGGCGCCGATCAGTTCGCCGGTGGCGAGCCTCGGCAGCCACTTCTTCTTCTGCTCTTCCGAGCCATAGTGGAGGATGTAGGGGGCAACGATCGAATTGTGCAGGCCGATGCCGAAGCCGTCGACGCCGACATGGCCGATCGCCTCGATGATGGCGCTCTCATGCGCGAAAGTCCCGCCCGAGCCGCCATACTCCTCCGGCATGGAGGCGCAGAGCAGCCCCGCCGCGCCAGCCTTCAGCCAGCTTTCGCGGTCGACCATCTCGTTCTTCTCGAACTCGTCGTAGCGCGGCGCGATTTCCTCCGCCATGAAACGCGAGGCCATGTCGTAGAGCATGCCGACCTCGTCGGCCGCCCAGGCGGGCTTCGGCAAAGAGAGCACTTCGGCGGGATTTGTCGCCACGATTTCCTCCGCGTATCGACAGGCAGAAAGGCTAGCGAGGCCGAGCTTAGAACGCTTCCGCCGGCAGGGCCATCAGCGTATCGGCGCCACTCGAAATACGGGCGAGGTGCGCCGAGGTCTCCGGCATGATCCGTTCCATGAAGAAGCGCGCCGTCACGACCTTGTTGTCGTAAAAAGACTGAGACCCGTTGGCGCCTGTCTTGCCCTGCGCTGCCTTGGCCATCTGCGCCCACATGTAGCCCAGCGCCACAAGGCCGAAGAGATGCATGTAGTCAGTCGAGGCGGCACCGGCATTGTCGGGCTTGGCCATGCCGTTCTGCAGCAGCCACATGGTCGCCGCCTGCAGATCGTTGAGGCCCTTCTTCAGACCCTTGGTGAACGGCGCCATCTTCTCGTCGGAGCGGTGCTCCTCGCAGAATTCACCGACCTCCTTGAAGAAGGCCTGTACGGCGCGGCCGCCATTCAAGCCGAGCTTGCGGCCGACGAGATCGAGCGCCTGGATGCCGTTGGCGCCCTCGTAGATCATGGCGATGCGGGCATCGCGCACGAACTGGCTCATGCCGTGCTCTTCGATATAACCGTGACCGCCGAACACCTGCTGCGCCATCACGGCGTGATCGAAGCCCTTGTCGGTGAGCACGCCCTTGACCACCGGCGTCAGCAGGCCGGTGTAGTCGTCGGCGGCCTGGCGATCCTTGTCGTCGGCGGAGCGGTGCGCGATGTCGGACTTGATCGCCGTCCACAGCGCCAGGGCGCGGCCGGCCTCGTTGAAAGCCTTCATGGTCATCAGGGAGCGGCGGATGTCGGGATGGACAATGATCGGGTCGGCCTTCTTGTCGGGCGCCTTCGGGCCTGACAGCGAGCGGCCCTGCAAGCGGTCCTTGGCATAGGCGACGGCATTCTGGTAGGCGATCTCCGACAGCGACAGGCCCTGCAGGCCGACGCCGAGGCGCGCCTCGTTCATCATCGTGAACATGGCCTTGAGGCCGCCATTGGCCTCGCCCAGCAGCGTGCCTTCGGCCTCGTCATAATTCATGACGCAGGTCGAGTTGCCGTGGATGCCCATCTTTTCCTCGATCGAGCCGCAGGAGACGGTGTTTCTGGTTCCCGGATTGCCCGACGCATCAAGCTTGAGCTTGGGGACAATGAACAGCGAAATGCCCTTGACGCCCTCGGGCGCGCCCTCGATGCGGGCGAGCACCAGATGGACGATGTTGTCCGACATGTCGTGCTCGCCGGCCGAGATGAATATCTTCTGGCCCGAAATCTTGTAAGTGCCGTCGCCGTTCGGCACCGCCTTGGTGCGCAGCAGGCCGAGATCGGTGCCGCAATGCGGCTCGGTCAGGTTCATGGTCCCGGTCCAGCCGCCCTCGACCATTCTGGGCAGCCAGGTCGCCTTCTGCTCGTCGGTGCCGTGGGTGATGATGGCAGCGATCGCGCCCTGGGTCAGGCCCGGATACATCATCAGCGCCATGTTGGCCGACACCATATATTCGGCCACCGCGGTGTGCACGGCATAGGGCAGGCCCTGGCCGCCGAACTCGACCGGGGCCGCCAGACCCATCCAGCCGCCTTCGCGATACTGGTCGAACGCTTCCTTGAAGCCCTTGGGCGTGGTCACCGAGCCGTCGTCGTGACGCACGCAGCCTTCCATGTCGCCGACACGGTTGAGCGGATGCATGACGTTCTCGGCGAGCTTGGCCCCTTCGGCGAGAATTGCCTCCAGCACGTCGGGCGTAGCGTCGGCGAATCCGGGAAGATTAGAATAGCGCTGATAGCCCAGCACCTCGTTGAGAACGAAAAGCGTATCCTGGATCGGCGCCCTGTAGACCGTCATGCTTTTTTCTCCACCCTGCGGACCTGGCCTCAAAATCAAGCCGCGCGCGGCAAGCGAGCCAATGTTGAAGCCGCAATAGCAAATATTGACGTTTGCGTAAACGTCAATTCGTTATGCCGCAGGAAATTTCGATACGCGCTGGTCGGATCGGATCCCCAGAGGCCACTTGCCCCCACACTCCAGACGAGGCAATTTCGCGGAATGAACCCCACGGCATTCATAATCAGCATTCAGAGCCACTATCTGGATCAATTCCGGACGTTCGTCGAAGAGCAACAGCAAAACTGCGTTCAGGGATCGGCGGAAGTAAAATTCCAAATCGGCGAAGAGAGCGGGCTCTTCCGCGGCCTTTGTTGCGTCGACTTCATCAGGAATGACGGACAGGTCGAGCCTGTGGAGCTTCAGCCCGATTTCATCACATTCGAGCCGATATCGGGCAGGCTTGGAGGCGCTGACTTTCTAATCGAACAGCTGCAATGGAACGACGTCGTGATCCATCACACGCTCCCGGCCGTTCCACTCGACCGGATAGATGCCTGGTTCGAGCACTGGTTCGACCCTGATGACGAGCGTTACGTCGAGGGGGCAGAACTCGGCGACATCGTCCACTCGCTTGCAGTCCAGCCCAAGGCGCTGGGCGTGGATTTCGGAACAGCATCTCCGGATGCGTTCTGGAGTTTGCTCAGCGTTCTTGAGGCCGCGGGCGCAGCCGGCTTGCGGATCAGCACCTCGCAAACACAGGCATCATCCTGATCAGGGTCTACCGCGCCAATCGCGATCAATGCAAAAAGCCGCGCGGCAATGGCCGCGCGGCTTTTACTTACAGGAATTCCACAGATGCGTTCAGCTGGCGGCGCTGGCCGGCGTGGTTGTGCGCTCGATGAGCATCTGGCGCACGGCGGACATCGAACCGCTCAGCTCATTGATGGCGTCGTCGATCAGCGCACGCTGCTTCTGCAGGCGGGCGAGCTGCTTCTCCGACTTGTCCAGCGCGAGCCGTAGCTGCTTGGTGTTGGAGCCGGTCGGATCGTAGAGGTCCATCATCTGCTTGACGTCGCGCAGCGAGAACCCGACCTTGCGGCCGAGCAGGATCAGCTTCAGCCTGGCCTTGTCGCGGCGCGTGTAGAGACGGGTCGAACCGTCGCGCTGCGGATTGAGCAGGCCCTTGTCTTCGTAGAAACGCAAGGTGCGCAGCGTCACGCCGTATTTCTTGGCCATTTCGCCGATGCGCGAGAGATCCTCACCGGCTTCGACGGATGCATTATTGGTATTGGCCGCGGTCTCGCCGGCCGAGATAAGTTTCATAGTCACTGGCTTTCCCCGTCTGGTGGCGTCGCGGTCGCGGACCATGCGTCGCCTGACTGGAAGCGGGGGCGTGCTTCCGGTCGTGGTTTCGACAAACAAATCACAAACGGCACAGCTGATGCGCCATTTACGTTTACGTCAATTCTATACCGATAGCCGCCTCATGACGCAAGGGCGTTCTGCGCAAGCACCTTTATGCCGCATCCCCAAGGCTTTCCTAAAATATGACGCAACTTCTTAAGCTTGGTTAACGCCTTGTTTACCACGTTGGGCGAAATGTGCGCATGTCGGCTACCCGTGTTTATCCTGTATCGAATTTTTCACGGTTTTTCGGAGCGCGGGTGAACCCCGGGAAGCTTGTCTTCCACCGCATGGAAGCGGTCGCCTCGTTCCGGCAGGGACTTGGGGAGCTGGCCACACGCTGGCCAATCTGAAAGACGGACGCACCGATGAACAGCAAGCGGTCCTACCTCGATACACTCAATGCCGGCAGGCAGCGCAAGCCGCAGACCACACTCGAGCAGCTGAACCGCTCGCTGGAGACGCTGGAACAGCGCCTGGGGCAGGCGCGCGAGGACACGATGCCACGCCCGGCGTCCCGCCAATACGGCGCCGAACCGCGTTACCCCGCCGCCGACGCACGTTATCCCGCGGCCGATCCACGCTATCCTGCGGCCGACCCGCGCTACCCCGCCGCTCAGCCGAGCGCCCAGCAGCGTTGGTACGAGGACCCGCAGCCGGCGCCGCGTCAGCCCAACCCGGCGCCCTCCCCCGCCTTCGACCAGAATTATCAGGCGATAGCGCGCGACATCGACCGCGTGCGCGGCCAGGAAGACAGCGTCGCCATGGTCGGCAAGATTGCCGGCGAATTGCGCGGCATGCGCGAGGAATTGCGCCACCAGGTGACTTCGGGGCTGCAGCGTGAATTCGATGCGCTGCGCAAGGACATCGATCGGGCCTTCCAGTCAAACGCCAAGTCGGGCACCGCCGGCAAGGGCAGCGCCGAACTGGGCGTGGAATTCGAACGGCTCTCCGGCGCCATCAAGTCGCTGTCGGAGAAGAGCGACGACAGGAGCGTCAACCTGCTGCGGCTGGAACTCGAGCAGGTCAAGGCCGCGCTCGACACGCTGGCGCGCGAGGAGAGCGTGCAGAAAGTCGATCGCCGCTGGGACGAGTTCGATCGCCGCTGGACGGCTTTCGAGGACCGCGTCGACGCCGACCAGCGCAAGCGCACCGACGATCCCGCCCTTGCCGCCCTGACCGACCGGCTGGAGCAGATCAGCAACGCCGTCAACAACCTGCCCGAATCGCTGTCGTTGCGTTCGCTGGAGGAAAAGGTCCGCACGCTGGCCGGCGCTGTCGATCATTTCGCCAACCAGCAGGACAATCGCGGCGATGGCACGCTGGCCATGATCGACGAGCGGCTGGACGAGATCTCCCGCGCCATCGTCGCCTCGACCGTCGCCGCGCAAGCCAACTCGGTCGACCACGAAGCCTTCGAGCGTATCGAGAAGCGGATCGATTCGCTTGCCCGGCAGATCGAGGAGGTGGCGCAGGACCGTCCCGCCAATGTCGTGATCGACCGGCTGAACACGTTGTCAAGCCGGGTCGATGAGATCGCCGGCCGCGCCAACCTGCCCGAGCAGGCGATGGAACGGCTTGCCAAGCAGATCGCGCTGATCGCCGACAAGATCGACCAGGCACCGGCCATGCCGGACGCCGACTATATCTTCCAAGGGCTCGAGCAGCGCTTCGACGTGCTGTCCGGCATGATGGAACGACGCCAGGGCGACGCCATCGAACAGGGCAACATGCTGTTTCGCGATCTCGAGCGCCGGCTGGACGAGGTTGCCGACCGGCTGGACCAGCGCAGCATGCCGCAGGTCGACAGCGCCGGCATCATGGAAGCCATCGACGCCCGCTTCACCGCACTGGCCAAACGCATGGAAACGCGCGTTCCCGATCCCGCCGGTGAGGCGGCCATACGCGGGCTGGAAAGCCGGCTCGAGGACATTTCAAGCCGGCTGGACGCTTCGGCAGCCCAGGTGGCCGGCATCGATCCGGCGCTGATCCGCAGCCTGGAAGCACAGGTCGCCGGCCTGTCGGCGCATCTTTCCAAGCCCAGCACTCCGCTGCCGGACTTCGAAGACATCAGCCCGAGGCTCAACGAAATCGAAAAAGCCCTGGCGGGGACACGCGATTCCATTCTTGGCGCGGCACGCGAGGCGGCCGAGAACGCGGTGCGTTCGCTGGGCGGAACCGGCACCAATACGGCCGCCGTTTCCGGGCTTGCACAAGACCTGAAGACGCTGGAGACGCTGACGCGGCGTTCGGACGAGCGCAATTCGCGTACCTTCGAGGCCATTCACGATACGCTGCTCAAGATCGTCGACAGGCTGGGTTCGCTGGAAACCAGCGACCCGTCGGAAGCCGTACGCGAGCTCCTCGACGCGGCACCGAGCGAACCGAGCGGCTGGCGTGGCGTGCGGCGGCCCAAGATGGCCGTAAATGCACCATCGATGGCCATGGACGAGCCGCAGCCGTTGACCGGCGACATGGCGGACCTCGACGCGCGGGCCGCGGCCATTTTGCGCGCCGAGCCTGTCGAGCCGGCACTGCACGCTGAAACGGGCCTGTCTTCGCGACCGGGCGCCCGCACGCCCGCGGAAGCCGCCGCCGCCGCCGCGATGGCCGCACTTGGCTCCGACACGAGCGCCGAGAAAGACCAGCCCGCGGGCCGCAAATCGATGTTCGGCGGACTGGCACGCGCCTTCAAGGGCAAGAAGGCGGCGGATATGCCGCCGCTCGCCGGCTCGGCGCCGAACGCCGACATCCCGAGTGTCGATCTCGACGAGCCGCTCGACCCGAAAGTCGCCAACCGCCCGCTGGAACCCGGCTCCGGCGCACCCGACCTCAATGCCATCATGAAGCGGGTGCGCGACGAGCGCGGACAGCCGGCAAAGCCCGGCGACAGCGACGCCGCGAAATCGGATTTCATCGCGGCTGCCCGCCGCGCGGCGCAGGCGGCCGCGGCCGAGGCCGACGCGCTGAAGCGCCAGTCGACGATGAAGGGCCCGGTCAAGGCGCTCAGAATCGGCGACCTGCTCAAGGCCCGGCGCAAGCCGATCCTGATGGCGGCCGCGGCGATCATGCTGGCGCTGGCCGGCCTGCAGCTCGGCAAGGCCTTCCTGTCGGACCCCGCCCAGGTGGCGAGCAACGACGCGGCACCGGTCGTCGCCTCGCAGCCAGTGCAGACGGCATCTCTCGACGCGGCCAGCCAGCCGAAGACCGAGGCCCAGCCGGCGGCGACGGACAGCGCGCCGGCCCGCACTGTCAGGCAGGCCGAACAATCCGCACCGGCAGCCAAGGACGACATGGCGCCGCAGACCGTCATGGCCATGCCATCGGATACGGACGCGATGCCGGATACGGCGCCCACCGCGGAGCCCGCCCCCGCGCCTGTCGCGCCGTCCATGACCGCCGCCCCGAGCGCAACCGCGCCCGACGCGATGGCTTCGGCCGCGCCGGCTCCGGTTGCTCCCGTGACCGCTCCCGCCATTGCCGACCCGGCACCGGCCGCCACCACCAACGGCGCGCAAGCGACGGATGCCGACGCCCAACCGGCTCCCGCGGCGCCAACCGCTGCCGCCGATGGCATAGCCAAGGATACGACCGGCGCCGTGGCGCCCATGGACAATCAGCCGGCGGCCGCGACCAAGTTCGACATCCCCGCCGATGCCGGTCCGGCCGCCCTGCGCGATGCCGCCGCCGGTGGCGACGCCAAGGCGCTGTTCGAGGTCGGCTCGCGCTACGCCGAGTCGCGCGGTGTCAAGGAAGACATGGCGGCGGCCGCCAAATGGTACGAGAAATCGGCGGAACTGGGCTTCGCGCCGGCCGAATACCGCATCGGCAATTTCTACGAGAAGGGCATAGGCGTCGCGCGCGACATCAAGAAATCGAAGACCTGGTACCAGCTCGCCGCCGCGCAGGGCAATGCCAGCGCCATGCACAATCTGGCCGTGCTGTTCGCCATGGCCGCCGACGGCGTGACCGACAATGAATCGGCCGCGCACTGGTTCCAGGAGGCCGCCGACCTCGGCGTCAAGGACAGCCAGTTCAATCTCGGCATCCTCGCCGCCAAGGGCGTCGGCATGAAGCAGAACCTGGAGGAATCCTACAAGTGGTTCGCGCTCGTCGCCAAGACCGGCGACAAGGATGCCGCGGCCAAGCGCGACGAGATCGCCAATGCGTTGCGACCCGAGCAGCTCGAGCGGGCGCGCGCCGCCACCGAATTGTGGAAGGCCAAGCCGCTCAACGCGGCAGCCAATTCGGCGGACGTTCCCGAATCCTGGCAGGAAGGCACGCCGCAGACGACCGCCGGCATCGACATGAAGAAGGCGGTCAAGAACATCCAGCTGATCCTCAACAAGAACGGCTATGACGCGGGCGGCGCCGACGGCGTGATGGGCGCCAAGACCAAGAACGCGATCATCGCTTTCCAGACCGACAACAAGCTGCCGGCGACCGGCGCGGTCGACGAAAAACTGGTCAAGGCGTTGCTGGCGCGCAAATAACGGCAGAAGCGTCGTTTCCACGACGCCCTTGCCATACATTTGCCTGTTAACTGATTGAGTTATTTTTTGTTTCGGCGCGGTGGCGGGGTTTGACCCCGCTGCCGCGTCGGCGCAAGAGAAAATTGGCTTTTCGATGCGAGACTGCCCGCAACGGCTTTATTCGCCGAGAGGCAAACTGATCGAGACTGACGGGTGGGCATCTATCTCCCGATCGCGGAAATTTCCGTCAACGTCTTCGTACTGCTGGCCATGGGCGCCGCGGTGGGTTTCCTGTCGGGCATGTTCGGGGTGGGCGGCGGCTTTCTCATCACCCCACTGCTGATCTTCTACAACATCCCGCCTGCCATCGCGGTCGCCACCGGCGCCAACCAGGTCATCGCCTCGTCCGTCTCCGGCGTCCTTTCGCACATGAAGCGAGGTACGCTCGACTTCAAGTTGGGCAGCGTGCTTCTTGCCGGCGGCGTCATCGGTTCCACCGGCGGCATCTACGTGTTCGCCCTGCTGCGGCGTGTCGGCCAGCTCGACCTGTTCATCTCGCTGCTTTACGTGATCCTGCTCGGCACCGTCGGCGGGCTGATGCTGGTCGAGAGCATCAATGCGTTGCGCGCCACGCGCAGCGGCGCTGCGCCGGTGCTGAAGAAATCCGGCCAGCACAACTGGATCCACCGCCTGCCGCTGAAGATGCGGTTCCGGGCGTCGAAACTGTTCGTCAGCGTCATCCCGGTGCTCGGCCTTGGCGCCGGCATCGGCTTCCTGTCGTCGATCATGGGCGTCGGCGGCGGCTTCATCATGGTGCCGGCGCTGATCTACCTCTTGAAAGTGCCGACCAATGTCGTCATCGGCACCTCGCTGTTCCAGATCATCTTCACTTCCGCCTACACGACGCTGGTCCACGCCACCACCAACCAGACCGTCGACGTGATGCTGGCCTTCCTGCTGATGGCCGGCGGCGTGGCCGGGGCGCAGTATGGCGCCAAGGCCGGCCAGAGGCTGCGCGGCGAGCAATTGCGGGCCTTGCTGGCGCTGCTGGTGCTGGCGGTGGCGATCCGGCTCGCCATCGATCTGTTCGTCACGCCGCCCAATCTCTACTCGCTGTCCGGCGTGGGCCTCTATTGATGAAGGGCCTGAAAGCACTCGCAGCCATCGTTTTCCTGTCCTTTACCGCCGCCGTGCCGGCGACAGCGCAGACGCCGCTGGCGGAAGGCATCCAGATCGGCCTCTCGACCGACGCGGTGTCGATCACCGCCGGTTTTTCCGGCGCCGACCTGACCATTTTCGGTTCGCTGGAAAATCCCGACCCGCTGGTGGCGCGCCAGGGCCGCTACGACGTCATCGTCGTCCTCGAAGGGCCACCCAAACCGGTGGTGGTGCGCCGCAAGGACCGGGTGCTGGGCGTCTGGGTCAATCTCGACTCGGAAACCTTCGAGAACGTGCCGGTCTCCTATTCGGTGGCGACGACGCGGCCGCTGCAGGACATCACCGAACCCAACAGCTACAAGCAATTGTCGCTCGGCGCCTCGAACCTCTACATGCAGCCTGCGGACGCAGGCGACAGCCCGGCGACGATCGAGGAATTCACCGCGGCGCTGCGCGAGCGCAAGGCAGCCGCCGGCCTGTACAGCGAGAATGTCGGCGGCGTGCAGTTCCTGTCGCAGAACCTGTTTCGCGCCACGGTCAGGCTGGCGCCGAACGTGCCGGTCGGCACCCACAAGGCGCGCGCGTTCCTGTTCAAGAGCGGCCTGTTCATCAAGGAGAGTTCGGCCCAGCTCGAAATCCGCAAGTCGGGCTTCGAACAATCGATCTTCCGCGTCGCCCACGACTATTCGTTCCTCTATGGCGTGTTCGCCATATCACTGGCCATGGTGACGGGCTGGCTCGGCCGGCTGGTGTTCCGGAAAGATTGATGGCTCCGGGGAAAAGAGGGGTTCCCCTTTTTCCTGCCATGCGATAAACCGCCGCCTCCCAGCCCAAGGGGTAACACGCACATACAATTCGCAGGAGCGGTCCGGCCATCCGGATGACAGCGCGACGCGTCGCCGCTGTCTTGCCGCCATGAAACAAGACAGGAGGCTGCAATGCATCAGGCATTCGGCGGCATTGACTTCGGCACGTCCAATTCAACGGTGGGCGTGATCCGGAACGGCAAGGCGCGGCTTGTTCCGCTGGAAGGCGAACAGCCAACGCTGCCAAGCGCGGTGTTCTTCAATTTCGAGGACGGTTACACCTATTTCGGCCGGCGCGCGATCGGCGATTATACCGACAGTATCGAAGGCCGCTTGATGCGCTCCCTGAAGAGCGTGCTCGGCAGTTCGCTCGCCCACGAGAAGACGCGCATCAAGGCGCGCCAGATCGGCTTCATCGACATTATCGGCCTGTTCATCGGCCATCTGAGGACGCGGCTGGAAGAGGACGCCGGCGGCCCCGTGGAAAACGTCGTGCTCGGTCGCCCGGTGCAGTTCGTCGATGACGATGCGCAAGCCGACGCGCAGGCGCAAAGCGAACTCGAAAAGGCGGCCCGCGCCCAGGGGTTCAAGCACATCGCTTTCCAGTTCGAGCCGATCGCGGCGGCGCTCGATTACGAGCAGAAGGTGATGCGCGAGGAACTGGCGCTGATCATCGACATGGGCGGCGGCACGTCCGACTTCTCGATCGTGCGGGTCTCGCCGGAGCGCTCGCGATCGAGCGACCGCAAGGACGACATACTGGCCAGCCGCGGCATCCACATCGGCGGCACCGATTTCGACCGGTTGCTGAGCATCGCCCATGTCATGCCGCAGCTCGGCTATCTCTCGCCGACCAAGGACGGCAAGCGCAACCTGCCTGCCAGCTATTTCATCGATCTCGCGACATGGCAGCGCATCAATCTGGTCTACACCGCCAAGGCGATGACGCATCTGCGCCAGATCCGCTACGAGGCCGCGCGCGCCGATCTGGTCGATCGCTTCATCCACGTGGTCGAGCACCGCTACGGCCACGCTCTGGCGGCGCTGGTCGAAAAAGCCAAGATAGAGCTGACCGACAAATCCCTGGCCGAAGTGGCGGTGAACCTTCCGGATGCGACCTTCGCTGCCGGGATCACGCGCGACGGGCTGGAGGCCACGATCGCCCGGGATATCGAGCGGGTCACCGAAACGGTGGCGCAGACCATCCGCGACGCGCAAGTCAAGCCATCCGACATCACCGCGGTGTTCCTGACCGGTGGCTCGACGGCGATCCCGCTGGCAAGGCGGGAAATCCTGTCGCTGGTGCCGCAGGCTTCCGTCATCGAAGGCGACATGTTCGGCTCGGTCGGACTTGGCCTTGCGCTCGATGCGCAGAGGAAATTCGGCTGACTACAGGTCCCTCACCCCTGATCCGCGGGCGTGCCGAGATGCGTCTTAAGCGCCATTTGCGCCAGGCTTGCCTGGCGGTCGCGATGGGTGATCATGGCGAAGTCGCGTTTCGGCAGTTCGATCGGCACGGCTCTCAGGCTCCCCTCGGCGACCGCGCGCCCGACGACGAGGTCCGATATGATGGTGGCGCCGGCGCCCGCCTCGACGGCCTGGCGAACAGCCTCGTTGCTGGGCAACACCAGGAATATCCTGAGGTCGGCAAGCGAAATCCCCTCACGGCGCGCCAGATCCTCCAGCACCTCGCGCGTGCCTGAGCCACCCTCGCGGATGATCCAGCGCAGGCCGGTGATGTCGGGGCGACCCGGCGCGATTTCAGCAATCTCGGGATGAGAGCTGGCAACAACCAGCATCAGCCGGTCGGTATCGACCTTGGCGCGGCGCAATATGTCGGACTCGGTACGCCCCTCGACCAGGCCGAGATCGGCGGTTCCATCGAGTACGCTGGCTTCGACCTGCCTCGTGTTGCCGATGGTGACGCTCAGCCTGACGGCCGGATAGGCCTCGTGGAAGGAGGCCAGCCGGCGCGGCAGCCAATAGCTGGCGATGGTCAGGCTGGCGGCGATGGAAAGGCTGCCGGCGACCGTCTGCGAAACATGCTCCAGCACGTTGCGGGCGGCGGCCGCCCGCTCCAGCACGGCCTTGGCTTCAGGCAGGAACCGGTGGCCGGTCTGGGCCAGCTCGATGTTGCGGCCGACGCGATTGAACAGGTGCACACCATGCTGCTCTTCCAGCGCGCGAATGGCCGCCGACGCGGCCGACTGGGAAATGCCCAGCAGTTCCGCCGCCTTGGTCATGTGGCCGCGCTCGGCGACGGCAACGAAGATGCGCAACTGATCCAGGGTCATATCAGCATTAAGAACCAATATCGATCGAATTTACAAGAACAACTGATTAGACGGATCGATAGCTTTATTCTACTTTTTTGCGTGAAGTTAGAAAAAATTGGCCTGAAGGTCGCAGAGAACAAAATGATCGGGCGGTTCAGATCCCTGCTTGCGCATTGGACCCGCGGCATCAGGCGACGCCTGGCCGGTGACCGCTACCATCCGGAAGAACATTATATGCGCGGCCCCGGACCGAAGACGCGGGCCAAATCCGCCGGCCGCGCGGGCATCCCCGGATCATGACGCGAGGACAGCCTCGCGGCGCCAATTCGGCCGCCTCGCAACGCCCGCTTGCCGACACGCGCGCGCCCGATGAAGGCGACGGCGTCGACACCTCGCCCGTCGTCTCCGACCGCATCGCCAAGACGACCTGCTACATGTGCGCCTGCCGCTGCGGCATCGAGGTACACGTCAAGGACGGCAAGGTCCGCTACATCAACGGCAACAAGGACCACCCGGTCAATCGCGGCGTGATCTGCGGCAAGGGCAGTTCCGGCATCATGCAGCACTACAGCCCGGCCCGGCTGAAGAAGCCGTTGCTGCGCAGCGGTGCGCGCGGCTCGGGTGAGTTCCGCGAGATCGAATGGGAGGAAGCCTTTTCGATCGCCGCCGAGCGGCTGTCCAATATCCGCCGGACCGATCCCAAAAAGCTCGCCTTCTTCACTGGCCGCGACCAGTCGCAATCCTTGACAGGCTGGTGGGCGAGCCAGTTCGGCACGCCGAACTTCGCTGCCCATGGCGGTTTCTGCTCGGTGAACATGGCTGCCGGCGGACTCTATTCGATCGGCGGTTCGTTCTGGGAGTTTGGCGAGCCCGACTGGGACAACACGAAATACTTCATGCTGTTCGGCGTCGCCGAAGACCATGATTCAAACCCGATCAAGATCGGGTTGGGCAAACTCAAGGCGCGCGGCGCCAAGGTGGTCTCCATCAATCCATGCCGGACCGGCTACAACGCCATAGCCGACGACTGGATCGGCATCCGGCCGGGCACGGACGGCCTGTTCGTGTTCGCGCTGATCCACGAGCTCCTGAAGGCCGGCCGCGTCGATCTCGATTATCTCATCCGCTACACCAATGCGCATGTCCTGGTTGTCCAGGAGCCGGGCGCAGCCGATGATGGGCTTTTTCTGCGCGGCGGCGACAACGCTCTTCTCGCCTGGGACCGCGTGGCGAAGGCCTCCGTCAACGCAGCCGATCCAGATGCGAAGCCGGCACTGACCGGCAGCTTCACGATCAACGGGCGCCGGTGCGCTCCAGTGTTCCAGCTCATAGCAGACCGCTATCTCGACGGGAGCTACGCACCCGATGCCGTCGCGCAACGTTGCGGCATTGCCGCCGATACGATCCGGCGGATCGCGGCCGAGCTTGCCCATGTCGCCTTCGAGCAGACAATCAAACTGCCGGTCGCGTGGACCGACTGGGCGGGGCGACGGCACGAAACGATCAAGGGGCGGCCGGTGGCGATGCATGCCATGCGCGGCATCTCGGCTCATTCCAACGGCTTCCATAGTTGCCGCGCGATCCATCTGCTGCAGGTGCTTCTGGGCACGGTGGACGTTCCCGGCGGCTTCCGCTTCAAGCCGCCCTACCCCAAATCGGCGCCGCCGGGACCGAAGCCAGCCGGCAAGTCGGTCAAGCCGATGACGCCGCTCGACGGCATGCCGCTCGGCTTCGTCTGCGGACCCGACGATCTGCTGGTCGACGAAGCCGGCACGCCGCTGCGCATCGACAAGGCCTATTCCTGGGAATCGCCGCTCGCGGCGCATGGCCTGATGCACACCGTCATCCGCAACGCCTGGGCTGGCGATCCGTACCCGATCGACACGTTGATGATGTATATGTCGAACATGGCGTGGAATTCCTCGATGAACACCGTCGAGACCATCGCCATGCTGACCGATCATGATGAAGCGGGCAATTACAGGATCCCTTTCATCATCTACTCCGATGCCTATTACTCCGAGACCGTGCCGTTCGCCGATCTCGTCCTGCCTGACACCACCTATCTCGAACGGCATGACTGCATCAGCCTGCTCGACCGGCCAATCAGCCATGCCGACGGACCGGGCGACGCCATCCGCCATCCGGTGGTCGAACCCGACCGTGACGTCAGGCCGTTCCAGTCGGTGCTGATCGAACTCGGTGCCCGGCTCGGCCTTCCCGGCTTTGTCGAGGAGGACGGCTCGGCGAAATACCGCGACTACGCCGACTACATCGTCAACCACGAGCGCACGCCAGGCATCGGCCCGCTGGCCGGGTGGCGCGGCGGGGATGGCACGGCGATCGGCAAGGGCGCGGCCAATCCCAACCAGTTGCAGCGCTACATCGACAATGGCGGCTTCTGGCACCACGACTTCGCCGACGACCAGCGCTACTACAAGATGGCCAACCGCTCCTATCTCGATTTCGCGGTGCAATTGGGCTTCATTCCCAAGGCGGAGCCGATCGTCTTCCAGCTTTACTCCGAACCCATGCAGCGCTTTCGGCTTGCGGCGCGCGGCCATGGCAAGGTGCGGCCTCCAGAGGCCGAGCGCGGGCGCATCGAGACCTACATGGATCCGCTGCCCATCTGGTACATGCCGTTCGAGGAAGCGGCCGTCGATCCGCAGAAATATCCGCTGCACGCGCTGACGCAGCGACCGATGCACATGTACCATTCCTGGGGTTCGCAAAATGCGTGGCTGCGGCAAATCACCAGCCAGAACCGGCTGTTCGTGCACCACCGGACCGCCGTCGGCCTAGGCCTCGCAGACGACGACTGGGTGTGGGTCGAAAGCATCAACGGGCGGGTGAAAGGGCAGATCAAGCTGGTCGACGGGGTCAACGAAAGCACTGTGTGGACCTGGAACGCCATCGGCAAACGGCGCGGCAGCTGGGGCCTGAAGGACGATGCCGCCGAAAGCAATCGCGGCTTCCTGCTCAATCACATCATCGGCGACCAGACTTCCGCCGACGCCAGCGGCAAACGCTATTCGAATTCCGATCCGGTCACGGGACAGGCGGCGTGGTTCGATCTGCGCGTGCGCATCGTCAAGTGCGCACCGCAAGAGGCCGGCTTCACCGAACCGCAGTTCGAGCGTTTTCAACAGCCGCCGCATTTTCGGCCCTCGCCCGATATGTTGCGTTTCGGCGTAGAATTCCGCCATGAAAGAGAAAGCGCCGAATGACCTGCCTGCCTTCTCATACCGACAAAAGGCTCGGACTGGTCATCGACCTCGACACCTGTGTCGGCTGCCAGGCATGCGTCACCGCCTGCAAGGAGTGGAACACCGGCGGCCATATGGGGCCGCTGACCGACATCGACCCCTATGGCGGCCATGTCGACGGCGTCTGGTTCAACCGCGTGCACAGCTACGAGCACGTCACCGAGATGGGCGGGCGCACGGTGAATTTCCCGCGCTCCTGCCTGCATTGCGAAACACCGGCCTGCGTCACCGTCTGCCCGACGGGCGCCTCCTACAAGCGGGCTTCGGATGGTATCGTGCTGATCGACGAGGACAAGTGCATCGGCTGCAAATTGTGCAGCTGGGCCTGCCCCTATGGCGCGCGCGAGTTCGACACCGATGTCGGCGTCATGAAGAAATGCACGCTCTGCGTCGACCGCATCTACAATGACAATCTGGCCGAAGGCGACCGCGTGCCGGCCTGCGTCGCCGCCTGCCCGACCAGCGCGCGGCATTTCGGTGATCTCGGCGATCCCCAATCCCCCATCTCGCACCTAGTGGCGGAGCGCGGCGGTGTCGACCTGATGCCTGAACTTGGCTATCGGCCGACCAACAAATACCTGCCGCCGCGCGCCCACACGCAGCGTGCCGCATCCGTGCCCGCGAAGGCGCTGGAGCCGGTGCGGGCCGAGGGCGGTTTCCTTGGCTGGGTCGACCGCATGCTTTCGAGCTGACCATCCATGCATCCGGCGTTTTCGGTCGTCTTCTTCACCACCGCCACGGGTGCCGGCTATGGGCTGCTGGCCTTGCTCGGCGTGCTCGGCCCACTCGGTTTCATCGCACCCGATTTCTGGCCGGGCTTTGTCGGCATGGGGCTGGCGCTCGGCCTGATCGCGGCCGGCCTGTTGTCGTCGACCGGCCATCTCGGCAGGCCCGAACGAGCCTGGCGGGCGTTCTCGCAATGGCGCAGCTCGTGGCTGTCGCGCGAAGGCGTTGCCTCGGTCGCCACCTTCATTCCCGCGGGGCTGTTCGGCCTCGGCTGGGTCATCCTCGGCCGCCTCGACGGCTGGGTGGCCGCCGCCGGGCTTCTGGCCGCCATCTGCGCCGTCATCACGGTGTGCATGACCGGCATGATCTATGCTTCGTTGAAGCCGGTCGCCCAGTGGCACAGCCCGTACACCTTGCCCGGCTATCTCGTCTTCTCGGCAATGAGCGGCTGCGTGCTCATGAATGCCTTGCTGCAGGGTTTTGCGCTCGCCTCAAAGACCCTGCTTGCGGCTTCGGTGCTGCTCACCTTGCTAGGCTGGGGCTGGAAGCTGGCGACCTGGCGCCACAATGACAGACTTGAAATCCCCACCAATGCGAACACCGCCACCGGGCTCGCCGGCGGCACGGTGCGATCGCTGGAATGGCCGCATACCGAGGAAAACTACCTGCTCAAGGAAATGGGTTTCCGCATCGCGCGCAAGCACGCCGCGAAGCTGCGCCTGATCACGCAGGCGCTGGCTTTCGGCGTCCCGATCCTGTTGCTGGTTGCCGCACTCGCCCTGCCGTGGCCAATAGCGGCGCTGGTGTCGGCGCTTGCCGCAATCGTCCAGTTCGCCGGCATGCTGGTCGAGCGCTGGCTGTTCTTCGCCGAGGCGAAGCACACGGTCATGCTCTATTATGGGCGATAGACCTCAGCCCGGCCGCAGCATCGAGCCGGAAATGGGAAAGACACGCTGGGCGCCCAGCATATAGGCCATCAGCGTCTCCAGCCGAAACAGGCCGGCATAGGCGCGGTCGAGCACGTTGAGCGAGCCGGTATAGGCGCCGAAGGCCGGCATGATCATGCGGCCGCCGTCGCCTGCGAAGCAGCGTCTGCGCACCGAGCGGCCTTGCTGCACGATGCGGGCGCAGGGATGGAGATGGCCCGAAATCTCGCCCTCGACGCGCACCTTCGACGGCTCATGCCGGAACAGCAGCGAGCCTATGGCCAGTTCCCGCACGGTCTCGCCGGGCAGGTCGGCGGGCGCTTCCGGATCGTGATTGCCGGCGACCCAGAACCATTGGCGCCCTGCTATCAACGCATCCAGCCGCTCGCGGAAACTTTGATGCATGCGCTCGGCGCCGCCGCCATCATGGAAGGAGTCGCCGAGGCTGATGACGACCGATGGCTGGTAGTCCGCGATGACCGCTTGCAGCCGCAACAGGGTCGCGCCGGTATCGTAGGGCGGGATCAGCGCGCCGCGCCTTGCCAGCGACGAGCCCTTTTCCAGATGCAGGTCGGAGACCGCCAGCAGTTTGAACTCGGGAAAATAAAGCACACCGCGCGGATCGCATACCGCACGCTCGCCCGCGATGCCGACAAGGTCGGCCTCCGCGATCAGCGATGCGCGCGCCAGCGAAAAGTTCATTCGTCAACCATCCCAGGCCCCATGGCCTCTTCGACCAGCGTCGCCGCATCCATCAGCAGCGTTTCATCGGCCTCGCCGTTCACCGGCATCTTGCCGATCTCGAGCATGATCGGCACCGCCAGCGGCGATATCTGTTCGAGCGCCTTATGCATGATTCGACCCTGGATGCGCGAGAGCATGTCGGCAAGTCTGCTGACATCGAGCAGGCCGGTCGCCGCGTCGGCCCGCGTCGCCTGAAGCAGGATGTGGTCCGGCTCATGGCTGCGCAGCACATCGTAGATCAGGTCGGTCGACACGGTGACCTGACGGCCGCTCTTCTCCTGGCCAGGGTGGCGTTTTTCGATCAGGCCCGAGATCAGCGCGCAATTGCGGAACGTGCGCTTGAGGAGCCAGCTATCGGCCAGCCAGGCTTCGAGATCGTCGCCCAGCATGTCCTGATCGAAGAGCGCGCCGAGCGACGGTTTCCTGGCCTTGAACATGGCGCCCATGTCCCCCAGCGACCATATGGCCAGGGCATAATCGGTGGCGACAAAGCCGAGCGGCCTGGCGCCGGCCCTGTCGAGACGGCGGGTCAGCAGCATGCCGAGCGTCTGGTGCGCCAGCCTGCCCTCGAAAGGATAGGCGACGAGATAGTGGCGGTTGCCGCGCGGAAAGGTCTCGATCAGCAGATCGTCGCGCCTGGGCAGCATCGATTTGTCGGACTGGAAGCGCAGCCAGTCGGCGACCTGTTCCGGCAATTTCTTCCAGCGCTGCGGATCGTCGAGCATGATGCGGACCTGCTCTGCGAGGTAGGTCGAGAGCGGGAACTTGCCGCCGCCATAATAGGGCACCTTGGCATCGCTGCCGGGCGCGTTCGAGACGAAGCATTCATTCTCGCGGATGCCTTCGAAACGCAGCACCTTGCCGGCGAACATGAAGGTGTCGCCATGCGTCAGCGTTTCGAGGAAGGCCTCCTCGATCTTGCCCAAAACGCTGCCGCCGCGCGACGCTGAGCCCTTGCTACCGGCCTTGACGTAACGCACGTTGAGCGCCGGCACCTCGATGATGGTGCCGACGTTCAGCCTGTACTGCTGGGCGACGCGCGGGTTGGAGACCCGCCAGAACCCATCCTTGTTCAAGCGGATGCGGGCATAGCGCTCGTAATTCTTCAGCGCGTAGCCGCCGGTGGCGACGAAATCGACGACACGGTCGAAGGTCGGCCGATCGAGGCCGGCATAGGGCGCGGCGGCGCGCACTTCTTCATACAGATCATCGGCGCGGAACGGCGCGCCGCAAGCGCAGCCCAGCACATGCTGGGCCAACACGTCGAGCCCGCCATTGACCAGCGGCGGCGTATCCTGCGCGCCGAGATAATTGGCGTCGAGGGCTGCCCGGCACTCCAGCACCTCGAAACGATTGGCGGGGATCAGGATCGCCTTGGAGGGCTCGTCCATGCGGTGGTTGGCGCGGCCGATGCGCTGCGCCAGCCGGCTGGCCCCTTTCGGAGCACCGACATGGACAACCAGGTCGACATCGCCCCAGTCGATGCCGAGATCGAGCGTCGAGGTGGCGACGATGGCGCGCAATGCGTTCTCGCCCATCGCTTTTTCGACGCGCCGGCGCTGGGCGACGTCGAGCGAGCCATGATGCAGCGCGATCGGCAAGGTGTCCTCGTTGACCCGCCACAACTCCTGGAACAGCAATTCCGCCTGGCTGCGCGTGTTGACGAACAGCAAGGTCGTCTTGTGGCGCTTGATCTCGCGGTAGATTTCCGGCGTGGCGTAGCGGGCCGAGTGACCCGCCCACGGCACGCGCTCTTCCGAATCGAGGATCGAGATGTCGGGCTTGGCGCCGCCGGTGACGACGATCAGTTCCGCCATCTCGGAGCTTGCCACACCTCTGGGCGGATTCTGGCTGACCAGCCAGCGCCGCAACTCGTCCGGTTCGGCCACCGTCGCCGACAGGCCGATCGTCTGCAGGCCGGGGACAAAGCTGCGCAGCCGCGCCAGTCCCAGCGCCAAGAGATGGCCGCGTTTCGACGTCACCAGCGAATGCAATTCATCGAGCACGACATAGCGCAGATCCTCGAAGAAGCGTTTCGCATCGCCCGCCGCGATCAGCAGCGCCAGTTGTTCCGGCGTGGTGAGCAGGATATCGGGCGGTGCAAGCTTCTGGCGCTGGCGCTTGTGTGAAGGCGTGTCGCCGGTGCGCGTTTCGATGGTGACGGGCAGACCGATCTCCTCGACCGGCTTGCCGAGATTGCGCTCGATATCGACGGCCAGCGCCTTCAGCGGCGAGATGTACAGCGTGTGAATCCCGCGCCGCGCCGCGCCCGGCTTTCGTTTCGGCCTGACGGCCAGTTCGGTCAGCGACGGCAGGAACCCGGCCAGCGTCTTGCCGGCACCGGTCGGCGCGATCAACAACACGGATTGCCCGGCCTGGGCCTTCGCCAGCAGTTCTATCTGGTGCGCTCGCGGCGACCAGCCCTTTTCGCCGAACCATCTGAGGAATGGTTCGGGCAGGGCCACAGCGGCATTCTGGTCAGCAAGGCGCGGCTCAACGGTCACGCCAGAGAGGTAGCGCGACGGCGGACAATCGCCAAGGAAAATCGGAACAAAAGGGGATCGTTGCAGCATTTCCTCTCCCCGTCACTATACGGGGAGAGCATGCCGGTTCACCCTCCGTAGCCGCAGCGGGGCGAAGGACGGGCAAACGGGTGAGAGGCAGCGCGAACAGTCAGGCGCCGCCCCTCATCCGCCCTTCGGGCACCTTCTCCCCGTTGAACGGGGAGAAGGAAAGAGGTTACGGCCTTCTGAACCCGGTCGGGCCGCCATAGAGGTAGCCGATGCGCGCGACTGCTTCCTTCAGCCCTTCGCGCGACACCAGCATGGTGTGACCGTTGGCATGGATCATGGTTTCGGCGTCGGTCATGATGGCGACGTGGCCTTTCCAGAACACGAGGTCGCCGCGACGCAGGCCGGAGAAATCCGGACCAGGCTCGAGCGGCTCGCCGAGGCTCGCCGCCTGCATGTCGGAATCGCGCAGCGCGTCCCTGCCGGCCATGCGCATGGCCAGTTGCACGAGGCCGGAGCAGTCGATGCCGAAGCCGGAAGCGCCGCCCCACAGATAGGGCGTGCCGAGAAACGTCTCGGCGACCGACACATAGTCACCGGCCACCTGGCCGATCGACCGCAGATGGCCAGCAATCACGGCTTCACCGGAGGGCAATAGCGCATAATGCGTGCCGCGTGTTTCGGCGGCACCCGTCACCGTTACCGTCGATCCCATCGACAAATGCCCGGCAATCGGAAAGCGCAGGTCGGCACCGGGATAAAGGAAGGTGCGCGGCACCGAGACGATATGGGTCGGCGCATGGTCGCGCCCGCCCAGCATTGTATCGGCGACGTAGCCGACATAGCCGTCGCGCTCGGCCTGGATCCAGGCCCAGCCTCCGGCATTCTCGAAAACCAGGACGTCGTCGCCGAACAAGGCTTGCGTGTTGACGCCCGAATCCGGTTTCGGCGCCTTGCGGATATCGGCCACCGGCACCGAAATCCGCGCCTGGCGACCAGCCACGAAACGGTCGGCAACGACCTCTCCTTGCAACCTGGCATCGGCGAGGTCGGAGCGGAAGGCATGAAGGCGTGCGTCGTGAGCGGTCAAAATCGGCAACCCTGTTGAATAAGCACTATGATCAGATCGGCAGGTCGTGTGCCTTGGCGATGATACCATCGCCGAAGCGCTCGACAAAGAGCGCGCCCTCGACGGTGCGCTTGATCAGGACATTGCGCTTGTCGAGTTCGTCGCGATGGCGAGACACCAGTTTGAGCGCGCCCATCGTGTCGAGCGCGCGCGTGATGACGGGTTTGGTCACGTCGAGACGGGCGGCGAGCCCGCGCACCGTGTGCGGCGGCGGATCGAGATAGATGGTGAACAGGATCGCCGTCTGGCGCATGGTCAAGTCGGGCGCGTCCTCGCGCACCTGCGACAGCATCACTTGCTGCCACAGTCGCAAGGCCTGGCTCGGGCGCATCGCAATCGACATCGCGCCAGCATGACGGCAAATTGTTTCGGTTCCGTTTCAGTCTCCAGCAATTTGCCGGCTCTGCCTGCCGCCGTCCCGTTAGCCAAAGCGTGTCGAGATGACCCGCTCCAGCGCCCGGATGCCTTGCGCCTCGCCACCGGCGGGGCCGTGGGGGCGATCGGCGGGGCTCCAGGCGAAGATGTCGAAATGCGCCCAGCTCGCCGTCTTCTCGACGAAGCGCTTCAGGAACAACGCCGCCGTGATCGAACCGGCGAAACCGTCCGTGGTGACGTTGTTGATGTCGGCGATCTTCGACGACAGTTTGGTGTCGTAAGGCCTCCATAGCGGCATGCGCCAGAGCGGATCCTCGAGCGCCAGCGACGCCGCCGCCAGCTCCGAGGCAAGCGCCTCGTCGTCGGTGTAGAAGGGCGGCAGGTCGGGGCCAAGCGCGACGCGGGCGGCTCCCGTCAGCGTCGCCATGTCGATCAGAAGCCGTGGTTCTTCTTCGTCGGCAAGTGCCAGCGCATCGCCCAGCACCAGCCGCCCCTCGGCATCCGTATTGCCGATCTCGACCGTGATACCCTTGCGGCTCGCCAGCACGTCTCCCGGGCGGAACGCGTTGCCGGCGATCGAATTCTCGACGGCGGGGATCAGCACCCGCAGCCGCACCTTCAACCCGGCGGCCATGATCATCGATGCCAGGCCCAGCACGTTCGCCGCGCCGCCCATGTCCTTCTTCATCAGCAGCATGCTGGATGACGGCTTGATGTCGAGGCCTCCGGTGTCGAAGCAGACGCCCTTGCCGACCAGCGTCACCTTCGGAGCATCCTTTTGCCCCCAGGTCATGTCGATCAGGCGCGGCGCATCAGCCGAGGCGCGACCGACGGCATGGATCATCGGGAAATTCCGTTCGAGCAGATCGTCGCCCTTGATCACCGAGACGTCGGCCTGATGCGCTGCCGCCAGGGTTCGCACCGCCGTCTCGAGATCATCGGGGCCCATGTCACTGGTGGGTGTGTTGACCAGGTCGCGAGCCAGGAAGACGCCATCGGCGATGCGACGGACGCGCCGCGCATTGACGCCGGCCGGCAATTCGAAGCGCAACGCCTTGCCCGGCTTCTTGCCGTAGCGGGTGAAGACATAGCCGCCGAGCGCCAGCCCGATGGCCGCCAGTTCCGGCTCGGCTGGCGTGGAGGCGAAGAACCAGTCGCCTTCGGGCAGGGCTTTCGCCAACGCGCCCATGGCGAGCGCGCCCTCGCCATTGCCGACACCGAACAGAGCGCCGCCGAGCGCTCCGTTTTCAGCCGGTATCACCAATGTCCTGCCGGCCTCTCCGGAAAAGCCGTTGGCGCGCGACCAGGCCAGGGCGGCGGCGGGAATGCCCGCCATGTCCAGGCCGTCACGGGGTACGATGTAGACCGGCAAGGCGGTGTTCGATTTCTCTTCAACGAGTTCGACGGGCATTCACGGTCTCCAGTTGGCGGCAAGCGGCTCGGCCGCGAAGCGATTCGGGTGGCGGAAACACTAAAGAGCCCTGCCCGCCAACGAGCAACTCCGAGTTGCTCCCGGTCCGGCCGCCATGGCACCTGGCCGCATGTTTCACAAGATTTCCCTGGCTTTGCGAACCACCGCCCGGCCAATGCCCTCCATCGCACCGAACTGGTTGTCGAAGCTGACGCCGTAGAAGGCTTGGACCGCCATGGCCCTGCCATGTGAAAATGGCCAGGTCGGTTCGAACGGGTGACATTCGAAGACGCAAATCTCGCCCGTTTCCGCATCCCGGCCCAGGTCGAACTGAAGGATGGGGATGTCTGGAAAGGCCGTTCGATGGCTTCGACTGGCCACGGCCATTATCTCCGGATCGGCATCGAGGACGACTTCCATCTCCTTCGTGTTCGAGACGATCGCCACGCCACCCTGGTCGAATCCCCAGCGTGTCCGCAATGGCGTTCCGCGCTTGGTCGTCACGCGAATGCAAAGGACAACGTCACCGAAAGCGGTGACGACCCGGTAGCTTACCGGCCACTCGCCGGTATAGACAAATTTCTGAACGATCATCGGCGCCTGGGATCCGCGATGTGTCGAGGGCAGATCCGACTGATGCTCGAATTTCACGCGCGAGGTCTTTCGCGGCCTGACATTGGCGCCGAACATGCCGCGAGACGGTTTCTCGATGACATAGGGACCCCATTCGCCGGGGTCGAGCGCCGTCCCGGGCTTGAGCTCGGTCCATTTGGGGACAGGAGCACCGGCGTCTTCCAAGACCTGATATTCCTCGATCTTGCTGATGCGGCGACCCGACAGAAAGCGGCCCGGCAAAAGCTTGCGGTCCGTCCGCCCCGTCAGCGCCATCGAAACGGTGGAGCGAAGCCACAACGGCAGAAGCCGCAACTGCTCCTTGCGCCGATGACGCACAAGCGTGACCCTCACGCCCTGTTTTCCGGCAACGGCCGCGATCTCCCGAAAATCCCGCCAGGTCTTTTCATTGTCATTTGGGACGACAAGCACAACGTTCAGCATTTGACTCCTGACGGCCGATTTCATTCGGCCAGGCCAACCGGCGAACAATCTTAACCATGCGTTAGGGTTAACAGAATATTTCTGCGGGAGGGAAGATGGCCATGCAATGGCCGCGCGCATGAATGGAGGCCGGTGCCGATGCCGATCAACCGCACGATGAATGCCAGGACGAAGCGGCTCATCAGCACGGCTGTCGCGGTGGCGCTCGCGGCGGGCGTCGCGGGCTGCGCCACCGACAAACTCACCACCGGCTCGATCGGCCGCACCAGTGGCAAGCCGCTGGAGACGATGTCGGCGGGCGAATTGCACAATGCCACCGCCGCTCTCGGCCAGTCCTATGCGAAGAACCCCACCGACAAGCGGATCGCGACGAATTTCGCGGCGGCGCTGCAGATGGACGGGGATGCCGATCAGTCGCTTGCCGTGATGCGCAAGCTGGCCATCGCCTATCCCAAGGACCGCGACGTGCTTGCCGCCTACGGCAAGGCGCTGGCCGCCAACGGCCAGTTCGAACCGGCGCTCGATGCGGTACGCCGCGCACAGACGCCCGAATATCCCGACTGGCGGCTGGTTTCCGCGGAAGGCGCCATACTTGACCAGCTCAACCAGAAGGATGAGGCACGCCAGCTCTACCGCAAGGCCCTCGAACTCAAGCCCAACGAACCTTCGATCCTTTCCAATCTCGGCATGTCCTACGTGCTGGAAGGGGATCTGCGCACCGCCGAAACCTACATGCGCTCGGCCGCCCAGCAGCCGAACGCCGACAGCCGGGTGCGCCAGAACCTGGCGCTCGTCGTCGGCCTGCAGGGCCGTTTCGACGAGGCCGAGAAGATCGCCTCGCAGGAGCTTTCGCCCGAACAGGCTCAGGCCAACGTCGCCTATCTCAGGCAGATGCTGGCCCAGCAGAACGCCTGGACCCAGCTCAAGGATCAGGACAAGAAGAAAACCGCAACCAACTGATCGCCCCCACGGCGCCAGAAAAAAGAGCCGCGCGGAAAATACCGCGCGGCTCCTTTCGTTTTGGATTGTGCGGGTTCGGCTACTGGGTGCCGTTGGTTTGCGACTGGCCGAAAATGCCGCGCTGGCTGACCTGGATGCCCGCCGGCCCCAGGATGATGGCGAACAGCACCGGCAGGAAGAAGAGGATCATCGGCACGGTGAGCTTGGGTGGCAGGGCGGCGGCCTTCTTCTCGGCGGCGTTCATGCGCATGTCGCGGCTTTCGGCGGCGAGCACGCGCAGCGCGTGCGCCACGGGCGTGCCGTAGCGCTCGGCCTGGACGAGTGCCTGCGAAACCGACTTGACCGATTCCAGCCCCGTGCGACTGGACAGGTTCTCATAGGCCTGCTTGCGTTCCTGGAGGTAGGAAAGCTCGGCGTTGGTCAGGATGAATTCTTCCGCCAGGGCCACCGACTGCGCGCCGATCTCGTCGGCGACCTTGCGCAGCGCGGCTTCCACCGACATGCCCGATTCCACGCAGATCAGCATCAGATCGAGCGCATCCGGCCATGCCAGCTGGATCGACTGCTTGCGCTTGGTCGCGCGGTTGTTGACGTAGAGGACCGGGGCGTAGAAGCCGCCATAGGCAATGAGAATGCAGACGAACAGCCGGATCACCAGCGGCTTGTCGGGCAATCCCCCCAACACGAAAATATAGAGCAGCCCCAACGCGAAGCCGGCAAAAGGAAGTACCAGACGGAAGAACAGAAAACGCGTCAGCGGATTCTGGCCGCGAAAGCCGGCAACCTTGAGCTTTTGCAAGGTGGCTTCGTCGGCCAGTGCACGCCGCAGGTCGAGCCGGTCGACGATGTTGCGCATGCCGACCGACTGCTGTTCGCGCAAGCCCTTGCGCCGGCGATCGGCATCGCTGGCAAGCCGCGCGCGCTGCTTGGCGCGAAGCTCGTCGCGCTCCAGCGCGACCGACTTCATGCGCGCCTTGAGCTGGCTTCCGCCAAACGCCGGCAGCAGCGTGAAGACGGTTGCGAACACGGCGAGAGCGACCAGCAGCGCAATCAGCAGGCTCGGGTCCGTCAGTGATTTGATGACTTGTTCGGTCATGCCTCGGCCCTAGACTTCAAAGTTCATCATCTTGCGCATCACCAGGATGCCGATCGACATCCAGACGCCCGCACAACCAAGTATCAGATTGCCGACGCTGGTGTTGAACAGCGGCATCAGATAGTTGGGACTGGAGAGGTAGACGAGAAAGGCGACGATGAACGGCAAGGCGCCGATGATGGCCGCGGATGCCTTCGCTTCCATCGACAGGGCCGCCACCTTGGCCTTCATCTTCTTGCGGTCGCGCAGCACGCGCGACAAGTTGCCCAGCGCCTCCGAAAGATTGCCGCCGGCCTGCGCCTGGATCTGGATGACGATGCCGAAGAAGCTCGCCTCGGTGCACGGCATGGTTTCGGGCATGCGCAAGGTCGCGTCGGGGATCGACATGCCCATCTGCTGCGAATCGACGATGCGGCGAAACTCGGTCTTCACGGGTTCAGGCGATTCGTTGGCGATCAGGCGCACGGCGTCGTTCAACGGCAAGCCTGACTTGACGGCGCGCACGATGATATCGAGCGCGTTTGGAAATTCGTTGAGGAATGCCTTGACGCGACGGGCACGGCGAAAGGAGACGAACCAACGCGGCAGGCCGAGCGCACCGGCGATCAGCACGCCGGGCAAGACAATCGTCGGCGCACCGGCCATGAAAGCGGCCACCGTCAGAGCCAGGCCGCATATGGCTGAATATATGTAGAAACGCTCGATCGTGACCTTCATCCCGGCCTGGCGAAGCTGTGCCTTCAACGGCGGCTTCTTGACGGCGCTGTCCTTGGTCTTCTGCTTCTCGTCGAGATCCTTCAGCGAATCCTGCACCGATTTGCGGCGCTTGGCGGCATCCGCCGCCCGATCGCGGGTGGCCTTGACGATGGAACGGTCGGTCTCGGCGGCCTTGATCGTTTCCAGCCGCTTGCCGGCCTGTTTCTCATTGCTGATCTGGTTGAACAGGAATGCATAGGCGACCGCGCCGGCGCTGAAGCCGGCGAGCACGACAAACGCCAATACGGTGCCGTCAATTCCAAACATCGACCAGAGCCTTCACGCCTTCGAGTGCGTCAGTCAGCACGTTTCTCCATGGCCTCGAGCGCTATGGCGAGGCGCTGCTCCTCGCCGTAATAGCGTGCGCGGTCCCAGAAATGCGGGCGGCCGATGCCGGTCGAGACGTGCTCGCCCACCAGCCTGCCGTTCGCGTCCTCGCCCTTGATGTTGTAGAGGACGATATCCTGGGTGATGATGACGTCGCCCTCCATCCCGAGCACTTCGGTGATATGGGTGATGCGGCGCGATCCATCGCGCAGGCGTGCCGCCTGGATGATCACGTCGATGGAGCCGACGACGATTTCGCGCACGGTTTTCTGCGGCAGCGAATAGCCGCCCATGGCGATCATGGATTCGATGCGGTTCAGGCATTCGCGCGGGCTGTTGGAGTGGATCGTTCCCATCGAGCCGTCGTGGCCGGTATTCATCGCCTGCAGAAGATCGAACACCTCGGGTCCGCGCACCTCGCCGACGATGATGCGCTCGGGTCGCATGCGCAGGCAGTTCTTGACCAGGTCGCGCATCGTCACCTCGCCTTCGCCCTCGAGATTGGGCGGACGCGTTTCCAGGCGCACGACATGCGGCTGCTGCAGCTGCAATTCGGCCGAGTCCTCGCAAGTGATGACCCGTTCCTCGCGGTCGATATAGTTGGTCAGGCAGTTGAGCAATGTCGTCTTGCCGGAGCCGGTACCGCCCGAGATGACGATGTTGCAGCGGACACGGCCGATGATCTTCAGGACTTCGGCGCCTTGCGGCGAGATGGCGCCGAATTTCACCAGCTGATCGAGCGTCAGCTTGTCCTTCTTGAATTTGCGGATGGTGAGCGCGGTGCCGTCGATGGCCAGCGGCGGCGCAATGACGTTGACGCGGGATCCGTCGGGAAGGCGGGCGTCGCAGATCGGGCTGGATTCGTCGACCCGGCGGCCAACCTGGCTGACGATGCGCTGGCAGATATTGAGCAGCTGCTGGTTGTCGCGGAAGCGAATGCTGGTCTGTTCGACCTTGCCGTTGACCTCGATGTAGACGTTCTTGGACCCGTTGACCATGATGTCGGCGATGTCGTCGCGCGCGAGCAGCGGCTCGAGCGGCCCATAGCCAAGCACGTCGTTGCAAATGTCCTCGAGCAGTTCTTCCTGCTCGGCGATCGACATCGCGAAGTTCTTGATCGCGATGATGTCGTTGACGATGTCGCGGATTTCCTCGCGCGCGCTTTCGGGATCGAGCTTGGCGAGTTGCGACAGGTCGATCGTATCGATGAGGGCCGAGAAAACCTGGCTCTTGGTGTCGTAATAGGTTTCGCTCTTTTCGCGCCCCCGCCTCGGCTCCGGCGCCATGGGCGGCGCCTCGACCGCGGGCCTGGCGAGAACCGCGGTGTCCGCCGAAACGGCGGCAGGTGGCGCAGCCGGCGCCGGTGCCGGCTGCCGGAATTCCGGCGTGAACCGGTTGCCGTCGTCGTTGCCTCTTTTACCGAACATGACCGACTACCGACCCCGCTGCGTCACTTCTTGTTGCGCGAAAGCTTGCCGAGCAGACTGCCCAGGCCAGCCTTCTTTTTCGCCTTGATTTCACTGCGGCCGGTCAACACATGGGCAATTTCGTTGATCGTGGCCACAACCTGGTTCTTGGCATCCATCTCGCCCAGCATGCGCCCGTTGTTGGCGGCATTGCCGAACAGCACGGGATCAAAGCCGATGACCGACATCGGCGTCAGGCCGAGCGGCTCGGCAAAATCGGATGGCGAGATCTCCGGCCGCTTGGGGACGCCGGCCTGGTTGATGATCAATTTCGGCGGCGGGTCGTTCGGACGCAGCCGCTTGAACATGTCGACCAGATTCTTGGTGTTGCGCAGATTGGCCAGTTCCGGCGTCGCCGTTATGACGATCTCGTCGGCTTTGATCAGCGTGTTCTTGGCCCATCCTGTCCAGACATGGGGAACGTCGAGCACAAGGAGCGGCACGCTGCGCTGCGCTGTATCGACAAGCTGCGCAAACGCTTCGGGGTCGAAGTCGTAGACGCGTTCCAGCGTCGAGGGCGCCGCGAGCAGCGACAGATGTTCGGCGCATTGGGTCAGCAGCCGGTCGAGATAGACTTCGTCGATGCGCTCGGGTGAGAAGACCGCCTCGGCGATGCCCTGGGCCGGGTCCTGATCGAAATTGATGTTGGCGGTGCCGAAGGCGAGATCGAGGTCGGCGACGACGACCTCGGACTTGAACAGCGAGGACATTGCCCAGGCGACGTTGTGGGCGATCGTGGAGGAGCCGACGCCGCCCTTGGCGCCGACGAAGGCGACCGAGCGGCCGAGCGGTTCGGCTTCAGGGTCGACGAATATCGAGGAGACGACACTCACGACGTCGGCCATCGAGACCGGCGCGATGACATATTCGGAGATGCCGGAGCGGATGAGTTCGCGATAGAGACCGACATCGTTATAGTGGCCGATCACCACCACTTTCGAGGACGGATCGCAGTATTCGGAAAGTTGGGCGAGTTGCTCCAGCAGTTGCTTGGGTTCGCTGCGCGATTCGAGCAGGATCAGGTTCGGGGTCGGCGCCGACTGGTAGAACTCGATCGCGGTGGGGACGCCGCCCATATGGACCTTGAGATGCGCCTTGGTCATGCGGCGGTCCTCGCCGGCGCGCTGGACCGGATTGGCAACCCCCTCCGTCTCGCAGAAGGCCTGGATCGAAATGCGCGGGACCGGCCGCAACGCCTGCATCGCGGCGACGTCCTGCGGGGAGGTGTCCCCGCCCTCCACGGTGGCGTCATAGGCAAGGTTGCTCATGGTCATGCTCTTTCCGTGGCCTGTTCCTGACGTCGCTTCTTTCCGAGGGCGGCTTAGTAAGTCACTTCCGAGTTGCCGAGGAATTCTTCCGAAATGCCCCTGCTTCGATATACGTCTATGACCGCGCCGCGATTTTCCGCATCGATTGTGGTCTGCTTGCGCGGTCCCAGCAGATCGGCGGGATTGGCCATCTGCGCGGCAAGATTGTTCTGATAAGAACAGCCGAAATCGGCGTAGTGCTTGTTTTCAGACGTTTCCACCAGGTCACTGGGCCAGCGGCCGCATTTGTCGGTCTGCGCCCTCACCGAAATGTAGGCAACGCGGACCGGAGCGGACATCTCGCTCGACGCGGCCTGGTAGGAAGTAACGACGATCCGGTTGCGCTTGACGCCCGCGGCGACCGCGAGCCGGGCGAAATCGCGGCCGGCGGCCGTCGCCGCGACCTCGTTGGCCGATCCGCTTGGAACCTGGATCGTCAATGTCGGAGCGGCGCTCCTGTCGTAGCCGTCGAGGAAACCCAGAAGCGTGTCGCGCTGCGAGCCGGTCATGCCACGGTCGCCGGCGCCGACAGGAAGATCGATCTTCTGGTTTTTCTCCGCGATGACGATCGGATGATTGGTGCGATAATCGTCGGGAATGGCGCCGACTGTCACGCTATCGCGCTGGGCGCAGCCGGCCAGCAGAGCCGACACCGCCACCGCCATGATCGGAAGGGCCCGGAGGGTGAGCCGAGAGCGGCCCGAGCGCATCGCCATGGTCCTTGCCTTCAATGCTGACTGAGACATGTCCGCTTTCCCGTTCACTTGTAAATGAAGCCGACAACGCCGTGATAACGGCCGTTGGGCCTGTCCGTCTGCATGGTGCCGTAGACGCGGTTGACCTTGCCGAGGAACATGCCGGCGCCATCGCTCGGCGGGTTGAAATTGTCGTCGGGCTTGGCCAGATCGTTGCGCGCCACCGGCCGCGCCAGGTAGGGCGTGATGATGATGACGAGTTCGCTTTCGTTGCGCACGAAGTCCCGGCTGCGGAAGAGCGCGCCAAGCACCGGGATCTTCGTCAGCCCGGGCAAGCCGTTGACGGCCTGCCTCACATCGTCGCGAACAAGGCCGGCGATCATCATGGACCCGCCCGAAGGCAGTTCCACCGTCGTGTCGGCAAGGCGCTTGCGCAACGACAAGGCATTCATGCCAGGGCTCGTCACGCCCGACGAGAACGCGACCGACCCTTCGGTCGTCGGCTCGGAGACCGACGTCCTGACCTTCAGGCTTATGCGGCCGGGAGAGAGCACCACAGGCTGGAATTCCAGGCCGATGCCGTACTCGATCTTGTCGACCGTGTAGGTCTTCAGGCCGGTCTGGTTGTCGGTTGACACGTTCTGGGAGACGCCACTCACCATATTGTATTCACCGCCAACCTTGAACGTCGCCTTCTCGCCGGAAACCGCGGTCAAGGTCGGTTCGGCCAGCGTCTTCATGACGCCTGCCTGCTCCATGGCGTTGACATAGGCCGTCAGAGCGGAGTTGCCGATCGAGAGACCGGAATTCGACAATTGCTTGCCCAATCCGGTGAAATTGTCGCTGATCGCGCCATAGCTGATGCCATTGCTGCCGCCATTGCCAACCATATTGACGCCGAGCTGCTTCATCACCGAGCGGCTGACTTCGGCGACCGTCACCTTGAGCGTGACCTGGTCGTCACCGATGATCTGCAAGAGATTGACGATCTTGGAAACGCGGCGCTCCTGATCCGGGTTGTTGATGTCGACGCCGCTCTGGGCCGAGCCGCCGGCGGCGGTCTGCGAATACTGACCGGTCGTCGCTTCACCGCCCGAGACAAAGATCGTCGCCAGGTCTACGGCCCGTTTGGCATCCAGCGGCGTGTCGACGGTGCCGGTCAGGATGACGTTGTCGTTCAGCAGTTCCACCTTGACGGACGAGGTCGGCAGAAAGCGCTTGATGTAATCTTCCAGGCCAGCGACGTCGCGCTCGACGGCGAGATCGAGGCTGGCGATCTGTTCGCCATTCGGCCCGAAGACGAAGATGTTGGTTTCGCCGACCGCCTTGCCAAACAGGTAGATGCGCCTTGCGGTGCGGGTCACGGCGTCGGCAACGGAGGGGTTGGCGACAAGAATGTCGTAGGCATCGCTCGGCAGGTCTATGACCACCGACTTGTTGAGGCCGAGCTTGACGCGCTGGTTGGCTGTCGTAGCCGACACCTGCGTGCTCTTGGCCTCGACGCCCTGCACATTCGCGCCGACGAGCAGCAGGCCGAATGCCGTAGCCGCGATTGCCGGGAGTTTAGCGCTTAGCCTCATTTCCTTGCCCCTACCTCGGAGACTTCGCCCGACTTGATCAGCCTCACCGTTCCCCTGCGGCCATTGCCGGAAACGAGATAGTCGGCCTCGCCCACATTCTTTTCCTGGGTGTCCGTGATCGCCCGCAGCGCCAGCGTCAGGCGATCCGCCATCTGCTGGGCAACGGTGATGATTTCCGCCTGTTTGGGCGTCAGCTCCAGCGTGGCGGTCTGGCCGACCCTGGTCTTCTTGCCTTCCTCGTCTTCCTGGATGGTCTGGTCGATGGCCAGGACGCGGATATTCTTGAGGATGGTCTCGGTGCTGAAGCCGGCGCCGCTGTTGGGATCGGCCCTGCGGGTCATGATGACGTCGACGAAATCGTTTGGAAGGATGAAGCCGCCAGCCGAAGTGTCCGCCGATATTGTCGTTGCGACCGCCCGCATGCCGGAAGGCAGGATGGACGACATGAAGCTCTGGCCCTCGCCGATCAGTTTGGAACGCCGCACGGGCTCGCCAGCGTACATCGGCACGCGGGCAATCGACCCTTTCAGTTTCTCCAGGGCGTCGGGGGCGGTGGCCTTGGTGATGAAATTCGCGTTGATGCCGTCGGCCGGCCAGGATTGCCAGGCGATGTTGTTCTCCAGTGCGGTGCCCATCGTGACATCCCCGGAAAGCACAAGCACGTCCTGCAGGGCCACGGCGGGAGCCTGGGGTCCGGATTCGACAATCACGGGCGGCGGGGCGACGACCATGTTCTTCGCGACATAACCAGCGCCGCCCGCCGCGGCGACCGCCACGCTCAGAATAATCAATCGGGATGCTGGCATCTGTCCGAACCCTCGCCCTTGGCAAACCACGTAGCCAAGCCGGACTTTGCAGCGGCAATCGTCAAAACAAGGTTAATGCAATGCTTACGATCGTGATTAATTTAAGGTTTACATAAATTAGAACGATTGGGCAGCGATGCCGGCAAAAGCGTCAGCCCGGCTTCTCGCGAAGCCGGGCTTCAACGTGCCCGCGGATGACGGAAATCAGATCGTGTCAGCTCGCCAGCCTAGCCAGCGCCCACACCATCAAAGGGGAATCGGGATAGGTCAGCAGGCCACCCAGGCCAAGCGCGATCCCGTAGGGAACACCGGCCGACTCTTCGGCGAAATGACGCAGGAATGGATTGCGGCCGGTGAAAACCGCCAGCGGCGACTTCCGGTAGAGCAGGATCACGATTGTCAGAAGGCCGCCGATGAAGGTCGAGACGACAAGATATTCGACGAGATGGACGTTAAGCCCCATCCACACGGCCGTGGCGGCCAGCAGCTTGGCATCGCCACCGCCCATGCCTCCCAGGGCGAACAGACCGAACGTCACGGCCAGGACGATGGCGCCGGCGGCGAAATGCCAGCCATATGCCGTCCATTCCATGCCGGTCAGCGGGGCCACCAGCGCAAAGACGACGACAAGCAGCACGGGCACGCGGTTTGCGATCGTCATCGACAGCATGTCGGAGATCGCGGCAAACAGCATGCAGAACGGAAAGACGACGAAGATCAGAGCTTCAAGCATCGGCGCTCATGCCTATTGTGCGGATTTCACGGAGTTCAATCTAGGCTGGTTCGATTAACGATTGATGAGGTCCGTAATGGAAAGACAGCCATTGTCGGCGCCTGGACCAAGGAACAAAGAAACAGGGGCCGCCACGTGGCGACCCCTGTCCAGAACGATCAGCAATAAGCAGATCAGCTGCCGCTGGAGTTCAGCGTGTTGCCGATGGTCGTGAACTTGGCATTGATGGCATTGCCGAGCGCGCCGGCGCCGGTGATGATGGCAAGCGCGATGAGGGCGGCGATCAGACCATATTCGATGGCGGTCGCGCCGGATTCGTCTTTCACGAAACGTGCGATGAGATTAGACATTCGAGAGCTCCTACTCCACGTGTTACAGCACTTCCGTCAACTTCTGTGATGGTTGATCGGATGCTGCAAATCTAGGGAGAAGCTCTTTCGATCGGCTTAATAAACAGCCTTACCGATTCCTTTCGCGACTCGAACATATTGCGTGGTTAACCCAGCACTAAGTGGCGGCTGAGCAATCATCTGGCGGATCCATGACCGCAACAGGCGCCGTTCCAGGGCCAGCCGGATCGCAGACTGGAACCGGGAAACAGACCCCTTTCCACCTGCGCTGACGGAAGACAGGGACAGACTTAACCGTTGGTTCACCAATCTCGTTCATGTTCCGTTGAACAGTCCGCCTGCGTGGAGCGCCTTGATGGCCGTGCCAAGATCCTCAATCCTCGTTGCCGTGTTTCTTGCCACCGCGAGCTTTTTCACGCCCGCCAAGGCCGAGACGGGGATCGAGGTCACCATGAACCAGGCCAAGATCGTGAAACTGTCGCGTCCCGCCGATACGATCGTCGTGGGCAATCCGGCAATCGCCGACGCTTCCGTCCAGGACGCCTCGACGATCGTGCTCACCGGCAAGGGCTTCGGTATCACCAATCTCGTCATTCTCGACCAGGACGGCAGCCCGATCGTCGATGCACAGGTTACCGTCGTGCGCCAGGCAGCGTCGTCCGTGCGCATCTATCGGCGCGCCGAGGTCCAGACCATGTCGTGCACGCCCTATTGCGAAAGCTCCTACAAGAGCGACGCCGAGAAATCGTCCGAAGCCGAGATGAGCGTCACCAAGTAGACCGAGCCGGCTTCTCCATCGCCCAGGTTACCGCCTGGTTAAAACGCCTGCGTCGACTTTAACGATCATCCAAACCGGACCTCAATTGGTTTGCGCTAATACACCTGTCGACACCGTCCAGGGATGGCAGGAACATTGCATGAGTAAGGAACTCGGCTCGACAGGTCAGCGCAAGGTGGAGCGCCCCAGGTCTTTCAGACGCTTCCTGCGCGACCGGCGCGGCAGCACGGCGCTGGAGTTCGCGCTGCTTGCCACGCCATTCGCACTGCTGGTGTTCGCCATCCTCGAAAGCTGCATCTCGTTTGCCAGCCAGGAAGTGATGGCCAACATCACCGACGATGTCGCCCGCCGGCTGCGCACCGGTCAGTTGAAGGCTGCCGACGTCGCCGGCGACAATTTGAAGAACATGATCTGCGACAGGCTGGAAATCATCGTTTCCCAGGATTGCCCCAATCAGTTGAGCGTCGATCTTCGCCAATACACGACATTCGCCGACGCGGCCCTGGCTGGCTTCAGGATCCAGGCCGGCAACGTCCAGCTTACGAAGAACGGCGCCGATGTGCCCTTTGCCGTCACGGCGGGCGCGGCGGAATCGAAGAACATGCTGCGGGTCTTTTACAAATGGCCCGTCATGACCGATCTGCTGGCGCAGTCGATGGGAGGTAACAAGACCCTGCATTTCGCTTCGGTGACTTGGCAGAACGAGCCGTTCGACAATTGAGACCATCACGGAAGCACCAACAAGAAAAAAGGCAATGGGTATGATGCGTGCGGGGGCACATCTGGGTATCGCAGGGCTTTGGGGCAGATCAGTCCGGTTCTGGTCCAATCGCCGCGGCGTCGCGGCGGTCGAATTTGCCCTCATCGCACCTATCCTGCTGGTCATGTATTTCATGACCATGGAGGCTTCGCAGGCCATCGAGACGAGCAAGAAGGTCAGCCGGGTCGGCAGCATGGTCGCAGACCTCGTGACGCAACAGCCGACGGTCGTAAAGGCCGATCTCGATGCCATCATGAAGATCGGCACCTTGACCCTCCAACCCTATAACCGCTCGACGCCTACCATCATCGTCACCGCGATACAGGTCACCACCGATGCGACGCCCTTGATCAAAGTGGTGTGGTCACGCAAGCTGACCAATGGCGTCAGCAGTGTCGGAGCCGCTGCCGGCACCACCACCACGGTTCCCTCAACCCTCGCGGTCGCCGGAACTTTCCTCGTGCGCGTGGAAAGCAATCTGAGCTATTCGCCGATCATCACCTGGCAAGCCGACACCCGGACAAAGCTTGGATTGACGCCATCCCTGACCACCTCCATCCCGATGGGCGAGACCTATTATTTGCGCCCGCGCAGAAGCGTTACCATTCCCTGCAGCGACTGCTAGCTCAGCGCCACGGTGCTTTGGGCAAAATGCAGGACGGAAGGCCGTTTTGACGTCCTGCGGGATTGCTCTCACGACCTACCGTTGGCCACGATCGGCCGACACCAGGCGCACTATGGCCTCTGCCGCCGCATAATCCTTGGCGGCCACAGGCATGAAGCCGCCGCCATGTTTCGCTTCCAGAAGATCGTAGATATCCGGCGTCGTCGATTTGAGGTTGGTAAGGAACACGGTCAGCCGACGCTTGGCTTCCGGATCGAGATCGCTGCGCACCGCATGGGGACCATATCTCAGCAGGCCCGACATCCATACGAGTTGGAGGGCCGAGGCCGAAAGGCCTGATGCCTCCAGCCTCGCCTGCGTGCCGCCCGGCATCCGCGGCTGGCCGTCGGCGGCTGCCTTCACCCAGCCGAAAACGGCGTCAGCTTCACCGTCAACGAGCATGGTTTCGGCTGCCGACGCCGAGGGAGCATGAACAAGAAATGGTGCATCCTCGGCGATCCTGACGTGCTCGGCGGCCAGCCCCGTCAGCGGCAGAAGCGAACCGCCGACGCTGTCGGGCGGTGACATGGCGATCCGGTGGCCCTCCATGTCGGCCAGTCCCGGCAGTTTGCCGTCCCTGGTCAAAAGCACGGAGCGAATGCCGGCCGCACCGTCGGAATCGACCGGGGCCACGAGCGGCTCGATGCAGCCGCAGCGCTGCAGCGCGGTGGCGTAGGCGGTGGCTGAATAAATGGCGTATTGGATCCGCGCATCGGCCTGTCCCTCGATCAGTGCCGCATAGTCGCGGGCAACGACGAACTCGACCTTCATGCCGAGCGCATTGGTGAAGGCTTGGGTCAACGTCGCCAACCCCGGAATGGTGTTGCCGGCACCGGGCTCGGCGACGATGCCTATGCGAAACGTACCGATATCATCGCGCCAGTCGGCCGACGCCGGTCCACACCAGAACACGCCGTTCAGAACCGTGAGGGCAATCCATGCGGTGAGCGCAGCTTTCATTACGAGGCCGTCCTGCCGTTCATTCCATCCATGCGGATATCCAACTCGTCGCGGCACCCGATCTTCGCGCCTGCCGTCCAATAACCTCCAGGCACCGCACTGCTCGACATGATCCCGGTCCGTCCATGTACCGCGCCAAGGCATTGCCGTTTGGTTTCCGAATTGCCAAGGCCGCCGTGGAACCCTATGTCTGAGCGTCCACACTGGCAACAATCGACCCGATGGCGCGTGCTTTCCTCTTTGTCCTGGATTCCTTCGGCATAGGCGGCGCGGCTGACGCCGAACGCTATGGCGATGCCGGCGCAAACACGCTGGCGCACATCGCCGAAGCTTGCGCGGAAGGGCGCGCGGACCGCGATGGACTTCGACAGGGAGCCCTGTTTGTCCCGCATATGGCTTCGCTGGGGCTCGGCAAGGCGGCCGAGGCGGCGACAGGACTGGGCTTTACCCATTTCGGAACGGATCTGCTTGCCAATGCCTTCCACGGCGCGGCGCAGGAGGTTTCAACCGGCAAGGACACGCCTTCCGGGCATTGGGAGATCGCGGGCCTGCCGGTGCGCTTCGACTGGGGCTATTTCCCGGACACCATCCCCGCCTTTCCGGCGGACCTGACCGAGGCGATCATCCGCGAGGGCAAGGTTCCAGGCATTCTCGGCAATTGCCACGCGCCGGGCACCGAGATCATCGAGCGGTTCGGCGAGGAACACATCCGCACCGGCAAGCCGATCTGCTACACGTCGGTCGATTCCGTCCTGCAGATCGCCGCGCACGAGGTCCATTTCGGCCTCGAACGGCTCTATGAGTTCTGCCAGGTGGTGCGCCGGCTGGTCGTTCCGCTGAGGATTGGACGGGTGATCGCACGGCCGTTCGTCGGCGAGACGTCGGCCACGTTCGCGCGGACCTACAATCGCCACGACTACGCCGTGCCGCCACCCGAGCCGACATTGCTCGACCGGCTGGCGGCGCGCGGCAGCCGCGTCATCGCCGTCGGCAAGATCGGCGACATCTTCGCCCAGCGCGGGATTTCGCAAGTGCGCAAGGCGGCGGGCAACATGGCCATGTTCGACCAGGCGCTCATTGCGATGGACGAGGCCGGAGACGGCGACCTGGTCTTTGCCAATTTCGTCGATTTCGACACCGAATTCGGCCATCGTCGTGACGTCGCCGGCTACGCCGCCGCGCTGGAGGCCTTCGACCGGAGGCTGCCGGAGGCATTTTCGAGGCTGAAACCAGGCGACCTGCTCGTCCTGACCGCCGATCACGGCAACGATCCGACCTGGCGCGGCACCGATCACACGCGTGAGCGCATTCCGGTCATCGGCATGGGGCCAGGCTTCAAAGGCGGCGACATAGGTCTGCGCGCGACATTTTCCGATATCGGCGAGACCGTTGCCGAACATCTCGGGCTGACGCGCGGCCGTAACGGTATTTCCTTCCATGCGATGATTGGCGGCCATGCCTGAACTGCCCGAAGTCGAAACGGTCCGGCGCGGTCTGCAGCCAGTACTGGAAGGCGCCCGCCTGGCCAAGGTCGAGGCGAGACGGCCCGATCTGCGGTTCCCCTTCCCCGAACGGTTTGCCGAACGGCTGACCGGCAAGACGATCACGGCGCTCGGGCGGCGGGCAAAGTATCTGACGATGCATCTGGAGGGCGGTCCGGTGCTGATCTGCCATCTCGGCATGTCCGGCTCCTTTCGCATCGAGACCGGCGACGACGGCGGGACACCGGGCGTGTTCCACCATGAGCGTTCGAAGAGCACGGCGCACGATCATGTCGTGTTCCATGTCGTTTCCCCGTCGGGTATCCGGTCCCTGGTGACCTTCAATGATCCTCGCCGGTTCGGCTTCATGCTGTTTGCGGAAGAGCCGCCCGAGACGCACCCGATGCTGGCCGGGCTGGGTGTCGAACCCACCGGCAACGCCCTCGACGGCGTTCTGCTTGCCTCGCTGCTGAAGGGCCGCAGATCACCGCTCAAGGCAGCGCTTCTCGACCAGAGGCTGATCGCCGGATTGGGCAATATATATGTGTCGGAGGCGCTCTGGCGCGCCGGGCTGTCGCCCCTGCGCGAGGCTGGCACCATCGCCAAGCCAGGCAAGAAGGCCAAGGAGCAAAGCGAACGGCTCGCCGGGGCGGTCCGCTCGGTCATAGCGGATGCCATCGCGGCCGGCGGATCGTCGCTACGCGACTACATGCATACCGACGGGTCGCTCGGCTATTTCCAGCATTCCTTCGCCGTCTACGACCGCGAGGGCGAGCCTTGTCCCAAACCCGGCTGCGGCGGTCATATCGAACGCATCGTGCAGAGCGGACGCTCGACCTTCTATTGCCGGGCATGTCAGACGTGAGCTAGACCGGTATCGAGCAAGGAGACGCAGCCAATGGCCCATGAGACGATCATCACCGAGCGGCGCGGCAAGGTCGGATTGATCACGCTGAACCGGCCAAAGGCGCTCAACGCCCTCAATTCGCAGGTCATGGCCGAGGTGGTGGCGGCGGCGAAGGATTTCGGCGACGACGCCGGCATCGGCGCGATCGTCATCACCGGCTCCGAGAAAGCGTTCGCGGCGGGTGCCGACATCAAGGAAATGCAGGCCATCTCCTATGTGGACGCCTATGTGCAGGACTTCTTCGTCGGCTGGGAGGAACTGACACGGACGCGAAAGCCGGTCATCGCGGCGGTGGCCGGCTATGCGCTGGGCGGCGGCTGCGAACTCGCCATGATGTGCGATTTCATCATTGCCGCCGACACGGCCAAATTCGGCCAGCCCGAAATCACGCTCGGCGTCATTCCCGGCATGGGCGGGTCGCAACGCCTGACCCGGTTCGTTGGCAAGTCGAAGGCGATGGACATGTGCCTGACGGGACGGATGATGGATGCGGCGGAAGCCGAGCGCTCGGGGCTGGTATCACGGGTCGTACCGGCCGGCGAACTGGTCGACGAGGCGGTCAAGGCGGCGGCCAGGATCGCCGATTTCTCGCTGCCCTCGGTGATGATGGCGAAAGAGGCCGTAAACCGTGCCTACGAGACGACCCTTGCCGAGGGATTGCGCTTCGAGCGCCGCCTGTTCCATTCGCTTTTCGCGCTCGACGACCAGAAGGAAGGCATGGCGGCATTCGCCGAAAAACGGAAGCCGAATTTCACCAACCGGTAGGACACCACGGGCCGGCGGCCGAAAGCCGTGGCGTCGGCCAAAAAGAACGCCAGGCGGCGTTGACGCGCCGGAAAAGCTGAACTATAAGCCGCACCAACCGAGGCGGCCCCGTGGCTGCCCGTTTGTTTTTTGCGCCCTGCGGCACGCCGCGTGCGCCGACCAGATCAGAAGAGAGGCATCATGGCCAACACATCCTCGGCCAAAAAGGCAACGCGCAAGATCGCCCGCCGCGCAGCGATCAACAAGAACCGCCGCTCGCGCGTCCGCACCTATGTCCGCCAGGTCGAGGAGGCACTCGCCTCGGGCGACAAGGTCGCCGCACAGGCCGCCTTCAAGGCAGCCGAGCCGGAATTGATGCGCGCCGCGACCAAGGGCGTGATCCATAAGAACACGGCATCCCGCAAGGTGTCGCGTCTCGCCCAGCGCCTCAAGGTGCTGTCGGCCTGACATCCCTTTTTAGACTGATCTTCTTAAAAGCCCGGCCGGTCGTGCCGGGTTTTTTCGTTTGCCGGCAAGTACTTAAAAAGAACAGCCGGGAACCGCTTCAAATGCGGATACCAGGGTTCGAAATGCTTTGCCGGCACATGCATGCCTGCTGATGGTTGACACGCTTGAAAAGCGTCGACTTAAAATAACCTCAGCCGCAGAAATAGCCGATATTTTTCAAACAGTTAGCGATAGTCGTCCACAGCTTGTCCACAACGCGTCGGAGGGACGGGAGGACAACTGGCTGTCAAGCGAATTATTTCAGAAAATTTCGTGCCGGGCCGGCTTTTTCATATTCATGGGAAAAGGGTTTGAATCACAATGGCTTTGTCAAAATATGCCGCTACGGCATGGCGCTCCTACCCGCCCGAGGTAACCAGATTCCTTAAAAATCCGTTAGACGTGGCCTTGCCCTATCCACAGCGATTTCGGTAATGTCGATCCATCGAAAGGGACGGGCCTCTGGTCCTTAACCCAGCCTGACGCAGCCAGCTAAATTGGCGGGATTTGCGACGCGGATCAAGTCCGCGAACGGGTATGGTTTGCTCTTTTTCGATACGGTAGGGGACTGGCGTAACTAGACATGGCAGGTAGGACGGCGCGCCGGCGCTCTTTCGCCGGACGGTGTCGTATTGCCCTGACATACCCAACGCGGACTGGCTTCCATGGGCCGGCACCGGTTTCCCCCGGTTAGTGGGCGACGTTCATTGCCAGCGGCGGCAACGGGCATCGTGGCAAAGACATAGTCGCTGGAAAAAGGATGCGGGAGGCGCATCCCCAGCGAAAAACAGGTACAGAAAGACAAGGAACTCGATCATGCAGAGCGGCATCGAAAGGGAGCTTACGGGCGACCTCCCATTTCCTGGAACTTTGATCGGAGCAAACGAGATGGCGGTCTCCAGCGACGCGGAACAGAAGTTCGACCGGGTCAAGGCCCAGTTGAAGGCGCGTCTGGGGGCGGAAGTCTATTCGAGCTGGTTCGGACGCATGAAGGTCGCGGAGGCTTCCAAGGGCATCGTCCGCATCTCGGTGCCGACCGCGTTCCTGCGCTCGTGGATCAACGGCCACTATCATGACCTGATTTCAGAGCTGTGGAAGCAAGAGGATCCCGAGCTTCTCAAGATCGAGATCGTCGTGCGTACCGCGACCCGTCAGGGGCGCGGCCAGGCCGAACCGGAACTGGCGCCGGCGCGCAAGATGACGCGGCAGACACAGACGGCGCTGGCCGCCGGCACGGTCAGCCCAGGCAGGGTCGAGCGGCCTCCCGTGCCGCGTCCGGGCGTGCCGGTCGAGAGCGAGTTCCGCCACAATGTCCTGGGCTCGCCGCTTGATCCGCGCTACACGTTCGGCTCCTTCATCGAAGGGCCGTCGAACCGCGTGGCCTTCGCCGCCGCCAAGGCCGTGGCGGAATCGCAGTCGAGCGCGGTGCGCTTCAATCCGCTTTTCCTGCATGCCACCGTCGGCCTCGGCAAGACCCACCTCTTGCAGGCCATCGCGGCGGAATCGCTGAAGCAGAACCCGAAGTCGCGCGTCGTCTATCTCACCGCCGAATATTTCATGTGGCGCTTCGCCACCGCGATCCGCGACAACAATGCGCTGACGCTCAAGGAGCAGCTGCGCGACATCGACCTCTTGATCATCGACGACATGCAGTTCCTGCAGGGCAAGTCGATCCAGCATGAATTCTGCCATCTGATCAACATGCTGCTCGACAGCGCCAAGCAGGTGGTCGTCGCCGCCGACCGGCCGCCGTCGGAGCTGGAATCGCTCGAACCGCGGGTCCGTTCGCGCCTCAACGGCGGCGTCGCCCTCGAAATGTCGGCACCCGATTTCGCCATGCGGCTCGGCATGCTCAAACTGCGCCTGGCCACGGCCAGGATCGACGATGCATCGCTCGACATTTCCGAAGAGATCCTCAATCACGTGGCCCGCACCGTGACCGGCAGCGGACGTGAACTGGAGGGCGCCTTCAACCAGTTGCTGTTCCGCCAATCGTTCGAGCCGCAGATCACCATCGACCGTATCGACGAGATCCTCGGCCATATCTATCGCACGGGCGAACCGAAGCGGGTCCGCATCGAGGACATCCAGCGCATCGTGGCGCGCCACTACAACGTGTCGAAGACGGAACTGCTGTCCAACCGGCGCACGCGCACCATCGTCAAACCGCGACAGGTCGCCATGTACCTGTCGAAGGTGATGACGCCGCGCTCACTGCCGGAAATCGGACGCCGGTTCGGCGGCCGCGACCACACCACGGTGCTGCATGCCGTGCGCAAGATCGAGGACCTTTCCGGCAATGACAACACGCTGGCACAGGAACTCGAGCTGTTGCGGCGGCTGATCAACGACCAGGCCTGAGCCGTTCGAAAACGCCAGGCGGCGGGTGTCGCCGGCTTTATCCCCAGAAAGCCCGCGTTACCGGCCCGAACCGGTGGCGCGGGCTTGCGTTTACTGGCTTTTTCCTGTCAGTTTACACAGATTCTGAAGCCTCTTCAGACCTTTCGCGGGGCGCCGCCAGCCGGAGACCCGCTCATCCATTCAAGCGAGCCTGTTTCGTCATGCGTGTTATCCTGGAACGGTCAAATCTCCTGAAGTCGCTCAACCACGTTCACCGTGTGGTCGAACGGCGCAACACCATACCGATCCTGTCCAACGTACTGCTGAGTGCCGAGGGCGCCAGCCTCGAAATGAAGGCCACCGACCTCGACCTGGAGGTGACGGAAGCCACCCCCGCCAAGGTCGAGCGCGGCGGGGCGACGACTGTCCCCGCGCACCTGCTCTACGACATCGTGCGCAAGCTTTCCGACGGCGCCGAGGTGATGCTGAAGACGGACGAGGACGGCAATGCCATGACGGTGACGTCGGGCCGCTCGAGCTTCCGTCTGCAGTGTCTGCCGCAATCCGACTTCCCCGAGCTTTCGGCCGGATCCTTCTCGCATATCTTCCGTCTCGACTCGGTGGCGCTGAAGGGCCTGATCGAGAAGACGCAGTTCGCCATCTCCACCGAGGAGACGCGCTACTATCTCAACGGCATCTACCTGCACACGCATGAAGTCGGCGGCAAGCTGAAGCTGCGTTCGGTGGCGACCGATGGCCACCGCCTGGCGCGGGCCGAGATCGACGCGCCGGCAGGTTCAGAGGGCATGCCGGGCATCATCATCCCGCGCAAGACTGTGAGCGAATTACAGAAGCTGGTCGATGATCCGGATATCGCCGTGACCACGGAACTGTCCGACACCAAGATCCGCTTCACCATCGGCAGCGTCGTGCTGACTTCGAAGCTGATCGACGGCACTTTCCCGGATTATCAGCGGGTCATTCCGACCGGCAACGACAAGAAGCTGATCCTCGACCGCCAAAGCTTCGCCGCTGCGGTCGACCGGGTCTCGACCATCTCTTCCGAACGCGGGCGCGCGGTGAAGCTGTCGATCAGCGAGGGCCAGGTGACGCTCGCGGTCAACAATCCGGATTCGGGCAGCGCCACGGAAGAACTGGCGGCGGACTATTCGGCCGACCCGATCGAGATCGGCTTCAACGCCAAATATCTGCTTGATGTCGCCGCGCAGCTGACCGGAACGGAAGCCAAATTCATGCTGGCCGATGCCGGTTCGCCGACGCTGATCCATGACATGGCCGACGAGACCGCGCTTTACGTGCTGATGCCGATGCGGGTATAGCCGGCGGCGTTGGCTCCGATCGGGGCGGGCAGCGAACGTCGCGGTTGCGGTAACTTCCACAGGCGGATAGCGGTTGCCGGCACAAACCCATATAAGTAAGCTTACGCTTACCAATTTTCGCAATTACGCGACCCTGACGATGGATGTTGCTCCGGGCGCAGTGGTCTTTTCCGGTGACAATGGTGCCGGCAAGACCAATCTGCTCGAGGCGATTTCCTTTCTGACGCCGGGGCGCGGCTTGCGCCGCGCGCCTTACGTCGATGTCGCCCGCGAGGGTGGCGACGGCGGTTTTGCCCTGCATGCCCGGCTCGACGGGGCTGACGGCGAAGTCGAGATCGGCACCGGTATTTCCGGCGGCGACAGCGCGGAGAGCGGCAGGCGGGTGCGGATAAACGGAGCCGCCGCGCGGGCCGAGGACATGCTGGAGTGGCTGCGGGTCGTATGGCTGACGCCGGCGATGGATTCCTTGTTCACCGGGCCGGCCGCGGATCGCCGACGCTTTCTCGACCGGCTGGTGCTGGCAATCGATCCTGGGCATGGCCAGCGTGCGCTCGACTACGAGAAGGCGATGCGCGGCCGTAACCGTTTGCTGACGGAAGGCTCCCGCGATGCCGGCTGGTTCGAGGCGATCGAGACCCAGATGGCGGAGACCGGCGTGGCGATAGCCGCGGCGCGCGCCGAGATGGTGCGGCTGCTCACCGCCATGATCGTCAGGCTGCCCGACACGGGACCGTTTCCGCAGGCCGATATCGGTCTTTCGGGCTACCTGGAGGCCGAGATCGCGACCGCGCCGGCTGTCGACGTCGAGGAGCGGTTCCGGCGGGCGCTTGCCGATGGCCGTGACCGCGACCGCGCTGCCGGACGCACGCTGGAAGGCCCGCATCGCTCCGATCTCATTGTCCGGCACCGGCCCAAGGCGATGCCGGCCGAACTCTGCTCGACCGGCGAGCAGAAGGCATTGCTGGTCGGCATCGTGCTGTCGCATGCCCGGTTGACCGGCGAAATGTCCGGCCTGACGCCCATACTGCTGCTCGACGAGATCGCGGCGCATCTCGATGGCGGCCGGCGCGCGGCCTTGTTCTCGATCCTGGAGGAGTTGAACTGCCAGGCTTTCATGACGGGAACCGATGCGGCACTGTTTTCCAGCTTGGCGGGCCGCGCACAATTCCTGACGGTCGACCACGGCACGGTTGGGCCAACTGAAGTCGCCTGACAAGATTTTTCGCCCGCTATATGGTCCTGGCATGGCCGCTTCCCCACTGACCGCCGACGAGATCGAACGCTATGCCCGCCATATCGTGCTGCCGGAGGTCGGCGGCGCGGGCCAGCAGAAGCTGAAGCAGGCGCGCGTCCTGGTAATCGGCGCCGGCGGGCTCGGCGCGCCGGTGCTCGAATATCTTGCCGCGGCTGGCGTCGGCACGCTCGGCGTCATCGACGACGACACGGTTTCGGTGTCCAACCTGCAGCGTCAGGTCATTCATGGCACCGACAGCGTCGGGATGCTGAAGACCCAGAGCGCCAAAGCGACGATCGCCCGCATCAATCCCAACGTCGCGGTCCAAACCCACACGTTCAGGCTAGACCCGGAAAATGCCCGTGCACTGGTTGCTCATTACGATATCGTCGTCGACGGATCCGATAATTTCGAGACGCGCTATACGGTGGCCGATGCCTGCGCTGCGCAGAAGAAAGCGCTGGTTCATGCTGCGGTCGGCCGTTTCGATGGCTCCATAACCGTGCTCAAGCCGTTCGAGACAGGCGGGGATGGCAAGCGCAATCCCGGTTACCGAGACCTCTTTCCGGAAGCCCCGCCGCCGGGTCTGGTGCCGTCCTGCGCCGAGGCGGGCGTACTCGGCGCCCTGACTGGAGTCATCGGCACGCTGCAGGCGATGGAAGCGATCAAACTGATTACCGGCATCGGCGAGCCGCTGATCGGCCGGCTGCTGCTCTACGACGCGCTGGCGGCGCGCTTCGAGACGATCCGTTACAAGACGAGAAGCGCGCCTTGAGACACGTGACGGACGTCTCCGTCCTGCCAATCCCGGCCGATTTCAACCGCTGGGACGACGTGCTTGCCCTCATCCTGCAGGCCTTCGCCTTCATGGACGGCGTCATCGACCCGCCCTCCTCGGCTCACCGGCTGACATCGGCCACTCTGCGCGAGAAAGCCGGGCGCGAGACCGGCCTTCTCGCTCTCGGCGAAGGCAGGATCGTCGGCTGCGTCTTTGCCCTGGAGCGCAAGGACGATCTCTATGTCGGCAAGCTCGCCGTTGCGCCGGACTGCCAGGGGCGAGGCATCGGCCGGCGCCTCATGCAAGCGGTCGAGGAACTGGCCCAAAACCGCCGCAAGGCCGCCCTTGAACTCGAGACACGAATCGAACTGACCGGGAACCACGCAGCCTTTGCCCGGCTCGGCTTTCGCGAGATCGAACGGACGGCGCATGAAGGCTATGACAGGCCGACGTCCATCACGATGCGCAAAACGATTTTGTAAGCGCTACCTTACGCGATCCGGTGCCTGAAGGGCTTCAGGTCCTGAGCGGAAGGACGCGATCCGGCGGGCGATGGCCGTCGACGAAGGCCCTGATATTGATGATGACCTTCTCGCCCATGTCGATGCGGCCCTCGAGCGTGGCCGAGCCCATATGCGGCAGAAGCACGACCTTGTTCCTGGCGGCAAGCTTGAGGAGCTTGCCGTTCAAGGCCGGCTCGTGCTCGTAGACGTCGAGGCCGGCACCGGCGATCTTGCCGTCCTGGATCAGCTTGACCAGCGCTTCCTCGTCAATGATGTCGCCGCGCGCCGTATTGACGACATAGGCCGTGGGCTGCAGCAGCGCCAGCCGCCGCGCCGACAGAAGATGGAAGGTCGCCGGCGTGGAGGGGCAATTGACCGAGATGATGTCCATGCGGGCCAGCATCTGGTCGAGGCTTTCCCAATAGGTCGCCTCCAACCCATCCTCGACCGCCGGCAGCACGCGATGGCGGTTGTGGTAGTGGATGGACAGGCCGAACGCCTTGGCGCGCCTTGCGACGGCCGTGCCGATGCGGCCCATGCCGACAATGCCGAGCCGCTTGCCCCAGATGCGCCGGCCAAGCATCCAGGTCGGCGACCAGCCGGCCCATTTCTTGTCGCCGGTGAGCACGGTGGCGCCTTCGGCCAGCCGGCGCGGCACCGCCAGCATCAGCGCCATGGTCATGTCGGCGGTATCTTCGGTAAGCACATTGGGCGTGTTGGTGACAGTGATGCCCTTCTTGGCCGCGGCCGCCACGTCGATCTTGTCGACGCCGTTGCCGAAATTGGCGATCAGCTTGAGGTTGTCGCCGGCCTGGGCGATCAGCGCCGCATCGATCTGGTCGGTCACGGTCGGCACCAGCACGTCGGCCTCCTTGACCGCGGCGACCAGTTCGGGCTGCGTCATCGGCCTGTCCTCGACATTTAGCCTTGCGTCGAACAGCTCGCGCATGCGGGTCTCGACCGGGTCGGGCAGCTTTCGCGTGATGACCACGAGAGGCTTCTTTTTGCCTACCATTTTATCCCTCGTTGAGACCTCTTTAACCAAGACCGGCGAAACTGAAAGCTGGTCGCGGTAGCCGATTTACCCATGTAACAAGCGGTGCCGCCGAAGACAAAGAAAAAGGGGTGCCGCAGCCATCGGGCCGGCGCCGAAAGGAACGAAAGTGTCTGGTTTCGCGTCGCTTCGCCTGGCCCTCAGCGCAGCATTTCTCGGCGCTCTCCTCTATTCTCCGCTTGCCGGCGCGCAGAGCGCCGCCACCGCCCAGAGCGCCATCACGCTCGGACCGAGCGGTCTGCCGCTGCCGCGATTCGTCAGCCTGAAATCCGGGCGCGTCAACTCGCGCGTCGGCCCCGGTGCAAACTACTCGGTCGACTGGATGTATCTGAAGGCCGGCCTGCCGATGGAGATCATCCAGGAGTTCGATACGTGGCGGCGCGTGCGCGACGCCGACGGCTCGGAAGGATGGATCAACCAGTCGCTGCTTTCGGGCCGGCGCACCGCGATCATCGCGCCCTGGCAGCGCGGCAAGGGCGGCCAGATCAATCTTCTGAAGAGTGCCGACAAGGATGCCAGGGTGGTGGCGATCGTCGAACCCGGCGTGATGGGCACGATCAAGTCCTGCGACGGCCAGTGGTGCGAAATGACGCTCGACGGCCATACCGGCTGGCTTGCCCAGTCGGTCGTCTGGGGTGCTTATCCCGGCGAGCGGGTCAAGGATTGAGCGTCTCGCTTTTACGCCCGATGCGGCCAAGATGGGTGTCCTGAAAACCCGTTGACAGTTTCAGGCCGTAGCCCAGGGCACGATCGATCGCGATATGGGCGATCCAGATCAGCGCGATGGCACTGCCGACGGCATTGCCGGCGAGATGCCCGGCAACCAACAGAACCATCGGCACGATCAGGATGTGCAAGGCATTGTAGGCAATGGCGCCAAAGCGCGGTCCCGCCAGATAGAAGGCCATCGACAGATCCGGCGCAAGGATGAGCAGCGCGAAGAGCCACCAGGAAACGCCTGTCGCGCCATAGAAGACAATCGCGGCAGCCGCCACCACGGCCCATTCGAGCCGGACTATCAGATCGAGCGTTTTCATCCCAGGCCGATTGTTCTTGCCCGGGCGATTGGCCGGGCGCTGCCGATCGTTCGGCCCCTGCCCGTCATTCCGGACGCTTGGGCCGCAGCCTCACCACGATATCGACATTGGCGATTTCCATGCCTTCGGGCGGATCCGGCAGGTTGGTGACCGTGACCGGACCGTTGGCGATGTCGAAAATCCGGTTTTCGCCCTCGATGTAGAAATGGTGGTGGTCGGAGGTGTTGGTGTCGAAATAGGTCTTGGCGCCCTCGACGGCGAGGATGCGCAGCAGCCCTGCCTGGGTGAACTGGTGAAGCGCGTTGTAGACGGTGGCCAGCGACACCGGCACGCCTGCGGCCAGCGCTTCCTCGTGCAGTTCCTCGGCCGACAAATGGCGGTCACCCTTGGCAAAAAGCAGGTCGGCCAGCGCAATGCGCTGGCGCGTCGGCCTCAGGCCGGCTTCACGTACCCGCTTGTCCACAGCGACATTTTCCTTCCGGCAGCCCCGGTCCATCTGGTCTTCCAAGCTCACAGTCCCGCTTCAAGACACGCCCAGAGTGGCAAAAAAATGAATGTATGCCGAAACCGGACCCCTGTTGACATATATTCTGTCGCCCGAATGCGATCAATAGCGCGCATTGACCCGGGCAGACTGGCGGGTTAAGCGCAAACGCCGGTTTCCGGCCTGAAACAGATTGTGTTAGGACACCAACGACAAGGGCGCGCTACCGCCCGCACGATATGGGGACGAAATTGATGGCGGGTAAATCCAGCTACGACTACGAAGAATTGCTGGCCTGCGCCCGCGGCGAGCTGTTCGGAGAGGGCAATGCCCAGCTGCCCTACCCGCCGATGCTGATGTTCGACCGGATCACCGAGATAAGCGAGACCGGCGGCGCCTTCGACAAGGGTTTCATTCGCGCCGAATTCGATATCAAGCCTGACCTGTGGTTCTTCGCCTGCCACTTCATCGGCAACCCGATCATGCCGGGGTGCCTCGGCCTCGACGCGCTCTGGCAATTGACGGGTTTCTATCTCGGCTGGCTGGGCGAGCCCGGCAAGGGAATGGCGCTGTCGACCGGTGAGGTCAAGTTCAAGGGCATGGTCACGCCATCGGTGAAGAAGGTCGAGTATGGCGTGGATTTCAAGCGTGTGATGCGCGGCCGGCTGGTGCTCGGCATCGCCGACGGCTGGATGAAGGCGGATGGCGAGCCCATATATGCGGCGACGGACCTGAAGGTCGGTCTGTCCAAGCAGTCGGCGGTCGCTTGACCGCAGCCCTGGCCCACACACTGGCCGGCATCCCTGGAAGGAGTTGCGAATGAGACGTGTCGTAGTCACAGGCCTCGGCATCGTGTCGTCGATCGGCAACAATGCCAACGAGGTGCAGACCTCGCTGCATGACGCCAGATCCGGCATCAGCTTTTCCGATTCCTTTGCCGAGCATGGCTTCCGCTGCCAGGTCTGGGGCGCGCCGACGCTCGACCCCACCGCGATGATCGATCGCCGCGCCATGCGCTTCCTGAGCCAGGGCGCGGCCTGGAATCACGTCGCCATGGACCAGGCGATCGCTGATGCCGGCCTGGGCGAAGGCGACATCACCAACGAGCGCACCGGTATCGTTATGGGCTCGGGCGGCCCTTCCACCCGCACCATCGTCGAAGCCGCCGAAACCACGCTCAAGAACGGCAGCCCCAAGCGCATCGGTCCGTTCGCGGTGCCGAAGGCGATGTCTTCGACGGCGTCCGCAACCCTGGCCACATGGTTCAAGATCCACGGCGTCAACTATTCGATCTCGTCGGCCTGCTCGACCTCGGCGCATTGCATCGGCAATGGCTACGAGCTGATCCAGTGGGGCAAGCAGGACATGGTTTTCGCCGGTGGCCACGAGGATCTCGACTGGACGATGTCGGACCTGTTCGACGCCATGGGCGCCATGTCGTCGAAATACAATGACAGGGCATCGACCGCCTCGCGCGCGTATGACGCCAATCGCGACGGTTTCGTCATTGCCGGCGGCGCCGGCGTGCTGGTGCTGGAAGAGCTGGAGCATGCCAAGGCGCGCGGCGCCAAGATCTACGCCGAGATCGTCGGCTACGGCGCGACCTCGGATGGCTACGACATGGTGGCGCCCTCGGGCGAAGGTGCTGCCCGCTGCATGCGCCAGGCGCTGGCGACGGTTTCCACGCCGATCGACTACATCAACACCCACGGCACCTCCACGCCGGTCGGGGATTCCAAGGAAATGGGCGCGATCCGCGAGGTGTTCGGCGAAAAAATGCCGTTCATCACGTCGACAAAGTCGCTGACCGGCCATTCGCTGGGCGCGGCGGGCGTGCAGGAATCCATCTATTCGATCCTCATGATGCAGGGTGGCTTCATCGGCGAGAGCGCCCATATCGAGACACTCGATCCTGAATTCGAGGGCATGCCGATCGTGCGCAAGCGCATCGACAACGCCAGAATCGATACCGTTCTGTCGAACTCCTTCGGTTTCGGCGGGACCAACGCAACGCTCGTTTTCCAGCGCTACTCCGCATAGGGCCAAGTTTTTATAAGGATTGCCGGCCATGGACGGATTGATGAAAGGCAAGCGCGGGCTTGTCATGGGTGTCGCCAACGATCATTCGATCGCCTGGGGCATCGCGCAGAAATTGTCCGAACATGGGGCCGAACTCGCCTTCACCTACCAGGGAGAGGCTTTCGGCCGCCGGGTCAAGCCACTCGCCGACAAGGTTGGCGCGGCACTGGTCGTTCCCTGCGACGTCGAGGACAGCGCTTCGGTCGCCGCCACGTTCGAGACCCTTGGCAAGGAATGGGGCGGACTGGACTTCGTCGTCCACGCCATCGGCTTTTCCGACAAGAACGAGTTGAAGGGCCTCTATGCCGATACCAGCCGGGACAATTTCGTCCGCACCATGGTGATCTCCTGCTATTCCTTCACCGAGGTGGCACGCAATGCCGCGCCGCTGATGACCAATGGCGGCTCGATGATCACGCTGACCTATGCCGGCTCGGTCCGTGTCATGCCGAACTACAATGTCATGGGCGTCGCCAAGGCCGGCCTGGAGGCCAGCGTGCGCTACCTCGCCAACGATTACGGCCCGCGCGGCATCCGGGTGAACGGCATCTCGGCCGGTCCGGTTCGCACGCTCGCCGGCGCCGGCATTTCGGACGCCCGCCACATGTTCTCCTACCAGCAGCGCAACTCACCGCTGCGCCGCACGGTGACCATCGACGAGGTCGGCGGCTCCGCGCTCTATCTCCTGTCCGACCTTGCTTCCGGCGTCACCGGTGAAATCCACTATGTCGATTCCGGCTACCACATCGTCTCGATGCCGACGCTCGACGAGTTGAAGCAGGCGGACGGCGGCCGCGACTGAGCGTCGTTGCCGGCCAGCGTCGACGCGCTGGACCTTGGACGACATGCATCGGCCATGTCGCGAGGACATACTTCCCAGTAAAGAAAATAATCCCCTCCAGTAAAATTGGATGCATTCGCGGAAACTCATTTTAAGAAGATTTCCGCTATAGAGTTCCCGATCTGGGGACCTTTTCAATGCCTGCCGTCCGCAACCCGAAGCGAACACCAGTCTTCCGACTGCTCACGATAGCAAGTTCGGGCATTGGCAGTTTCGTGCTCGGCATCTGGGGTCTGAAGCACGGCCTCGGCGACGGATTTGTCGGCATATCGGCCGACATGATGGTCTCGATGATGGCCGCGCTCTGTGCGCTGGCGGCATCGGTGGCGGCAATGTCCTTCTTTGCCGGCGTCGATGAATCGGTGGATTTCGTCTTCAATGAAACCCATTTCGACAAGCTGACAGGACTGCTGGCGCGTCCGGCGATGGTCGGCAAGATCGCCGAGGCGGCTTGCGCGACAAGCCGGACCGGGGAGCCGGTGTTCCTGATCGACATCGACATCGACCGGTTCAAGCAGATCAACGATGCGATCGGCTACACACAGGGCGACGAGCTGATCCGCGCCTTCACCAGGCGGCTGCACACCTGCGTGCCAGCGCGCGCCCTGGTCGGCCGCATCGGGGCCGGCGAGTTCGCGGTGCTGCTCCCGGATAATCAGATTCAGGGAACGCTGGAAAGCATGGTCGAGAGGCTCATCGACGAGATGATGGAGCCATATGACCTCGGCAGCCATCAGCAATCGGTAAGCCTGTCGGTCGGCATCGTGGCGATGCCTAAGGACGGTATCGATCCGGTCCTCATCCTGCGCCGCTCCAACCTGGCGCTGCAGAATGCGCGTTCAAGCGGGGTCGGCAACTGGGCGGTCTTCGACAGCGAGATGGGGCGCGTGGCCGACCATCGTCAATGGGTCGAATCCGAACTGCATGCCGCTTTCGAGCGCGGTGATTTCGACCTTCACTATCAGCCGCAGCTCGATCTTCCGACCGGCCGCATTGTCGGCTACGAAGCGTTGATCCGCTGGAAGCATCCCGAACGCGGCATGATCCCACCGATGGAGTTCATCCAGATCGCCGAGGAAACGGGCATGATCAACCCGATCGGCGAATGGGTGCTTCGCAAGGCCTGCAGTGACGCCCGCCATCTGCCGGACGATTGTTTCGTCGCCGTCAACATCTCGCCGGTCCAGTTCATGACCAAGGATTTCGTCGGCGTGGTGCGCGACACGATGCGGGCCACCGGTATCAAGCCGTCGCGGCTGGAGCTGGAAGTGACCGAGACCGCGATGATGCAGGACCGCGACCGCGCGGCCACCATCCTGAAAGAGCTCGCCGGCATGGGCATTTCGGTCGCCGTCGACGATTTCGGCACCGGCTATTCCAACCTCAGCTATCTGATCGACTTCTCGTTCGGCAAGCTGAAGATCGACCGTTCTTTCGTCAGCCGTATCGATACCGATGCCAGCTCCGGGGCGGTGGTCTCGACCATTGTCGGGCTTTCGCGGGCGCTCGGCGTCAGCATCATCGCCGAAGGCGTCGAGACCGAGACCCAGGCGACGCTGCTCAGGGCAGCCGGCTGCGAGGTCGTACAAGGCTATCTGTTCGGCCGGCCGGCGCCGCTCAACGCCAACATCGGCGGCGCGCCAGCCGCCGAGGAGACCAAGCGGGTCGCCAACTTCCACTGAACCCGCCTCGCATCAGCGGCGCGCCGAGAACACCTTGAACATACCGTCACGGCCAAGCTCTGCATGACTGGCGAAAGCCGCCGACAGCACCGCTTCGTAAGGAAGCTGGCGATTGGCAACCATGAACAGGCGTCCACCGGGCTTCAGAGCCTTGGCCGCCGCCCGGATCATGCCGGCACCAATCTCCGGCTGTGCCGCATGGCTGCGATGGAAAGGCGGGTTCATGGCGATGACGTCGTAGCGGCGCTCGACGGGCTCGGCCAGCAGATCCGTCCAGAAGAAGCCCTGTGCCGCGGTATCGGCTAGGTTGCGCCTGGCCGCCTCCAGCGCATCGAAATCAGCCTCGTAGACATCGAGCGCCGACAGACCGGGTGAGCGGGCGGCCATCTCAGCCGCCACATAGCCCCAGCCGGCGCAGAAATCGGCGGCGCTGCCGCGCAGATCGCCGGGCAGGTTGTCGACCAGCAGTTTCGAACCGGCGTCGATGCGATCGAAGGAAAACATGCCGGGCGCGGTGTGGAACCGGCCCTCAACCAGCACGGCGGGATTGGCGGCACGAAGCGCGGCCGCGGCTTGAGTATCGGCTGGACGGCGCAGCCAGAAGGCAATGCCATGATATTTCGGCATGTGACCATCAAGCGGTGCAAGATCGCCGACGCGCTTGCGCAGGCTGGCAATGCCATCCTCCTTGCCACCGGCGACGACGATCAATCCACCCTCGGCGACGCGCTCGATAGCCTCGGCGACGCGCAGCTCGTTCTGGCCGCGATGGCGGCCGGCAAGCACGAGCGCGCCGTCGAAGCCGTCGCCTTGTGCCTGCGGGGCAACCCCGAAGCCGGCGGCGTGCAATGCCCGGAAATAGGGCCGAAAGCCTTGCACCACATGCAGTTCGGCATCGAAACCCGGCGGCGGTCGCAGACCGGCCTCGGCGCCCAGGAACAGCAATCGCTCGCCCTTGCGCGGCAAGGGAACGGCCTCGGCCTCGAAAGGATGGAAAAGTGTCTTCAGCGGCTCGGCGGACATCCCCATGCTCCCCTAAACGAAAACGGGCGCGACATAAGCCGCGCCCGCTTCGATTGGTTGTCAGGCGCCTCAGGCGGCGTTTTCTTCGCCTTCGGCCTTCTTCTCGCGCACGATTTCCTTGCCGGTGGCCTGGTCGACGACCTTCATCGACAGGCGAACCTTGCCGCGCTCGTCGAAGCCCATCAGCTTGACCCAGACCTTGTCGCCTTCCTTGACGACGTCCGAGGTCTTGGCGACCCGGTCGTTGGCAAGCTGCGAGATATGGACGAGGCCGTCACGCGGACCGAAGAAGTTGACGAAAGCGCCGAAATCAGCGGTCTTGACGACGGTACCTTCGTAGATCTCGCCGACTTCCGGCTCGGCGACGATGGTGTGGATCCACTTCTTGGCCGCCTCGATCTCCTTGGCGTTGGACGAAGCGATCTTGACCGTGCCGTCGTCCTCGATGTTGATCTTGGCACCGGTCTTCTCGACGATTTCGCGGATGACCTTGCCGCCTGAACCGATGACGTCGCGGATCTTGTCGGTCGGGATGTGCATGACCTCGATGCGCGGTGCAAACTCACCGAGCTCGGGGCGGGCGCCGGTCAGAGCATGCGCCATCTCGCCGAGGATATGCTGGCGGCCATCCTTGGCCTGGTCCAGCGCGATCTTCATGATCTCCTCGGTGATGCCCTCGATCTTGATGTCCATCTGCAGCGAGGTGATGCCGTTGGCGGTGCCGGCGACCTTGAAGTCCATATCGCCGAGATGATCCTCGTCACCAAGGATGTCGGAGAGCACGGCGAAGCGCTCGCCTTCCTTGATCAGGCCCATGGCGATACCGGCGACGGGCTTTGCCAGCGGCACGCCGGCATCCATCAGAGCCAGCGAAGTGCCGCAGACGGTGGCCATCGACGACGAACCGTTGGACTCGGTGATCTCCGAGACGACGCGCAGCGTGTAGGGGAACTGGTCGGCGGAGGGCAGCATCGGACGGATGGCGCGCCAGGCGAGCTTGCCATGGCCGATTTCGCGGCGGCCCGGCGAACCCATGCGGCCGGTCTCACCGACCGAATAGGGAGGGAAGTTGTAGTGAAGGAGGAACTTCTCCTTGTACATGCCGGTCAGCGAATCGACATACTGCTCGTCCTCGCCGGTGCCGAGCGTGGCGACGACCAGCGCCTGGGTTTCGCCGCGGGTGAACAGCGCCGAACCGTGGGTGCGCGGCAGGACGCCGACTTCCGAGACGATCTTGCGGACCGTCTTCAAGTCGCGGCCGTCGATGCGCGAGCCGGTGTCGAGGATGTTCCAGCGCACGACCTTGGCCTGCAGTTCCTTGAACACCGAACCGATCTGCTCGGAAGCATACTTGGCCTCCTCGCCCTCGGCCGGAGCGAACGCGGCCTTGACCTTCGCCTTGACGGCGTCGACGGCGGCGTAGCGCTTCTGCTTGTCGGTGATCTTGTAGGCGTTGCTGAGCTCGTCGCCGACGATCTTCAGCATCTCCGCTTCAAGCGCGGAATAGTCCGGAGCGGTGAAATCGCGCGGCTCCTTGGCGGCAACCTCGGCCAGCTTGATGATCGCCTCGATCACCGGCTGGAAGCCCTTGTGGCCGAACATGACGGCGCCGAGCATCAGGTCTTCGCCAAGTTCCTTGGCTTCCGACTCGACCATCAGCACGGCATCGCTGGTGCCGGCGACAACGAGGTCGAGCTTTGATTCCTCCATCTCGTCGACATGCGGGTTGAGCACGTACTCGCCGTTGATGTAGCCGACGCGAGCGCCGCCGATTGGGCCCATGAAGGGGACGCCCGAGAGCGTCAGCGCGGCCGAGGTGGCGACGATCGACAGGATGTCGGGATCATTTTCGAGATCGTGCTGGACGACGGTGACGACGATCTGGGTGTCGTTCTTGTAGCCGTCGGCGAAGAGCGGGCGGATCGGGCGGTCGATGAGGCGCGAAACCAGCGTTTCCTTTTCGCTCGGACGGCCTTCGCGCTTGAAGTAGCCGCCCGGGATCTTGCCGGCGGCATAGGTCTTTTCCTGGTAGTTGACGGTCAGCGGAAAGAAGTCGAGGCCGGGCTTGGGCTCCTTCATCGAGACGACGGTGGCCAGAACCTTGGTCTCGCCGTAGGTGGCGAGCACGGCGCCGTCAGCCTGGCGCGCGATCTTGCCGGTTTCGAGGATGAGCGGGCGGCCGCCCCATTCGATTTCCACTTTGTGTTGATTGAACATGTCTTGTCCTTTGTATGAGGAAGGGCCGCGCCATTTTCAGCGTGCGCGGGTGCCCTTTCCTCTGGCTTCCTTTCTCGGGCAGCCACGGGCAAGACAACGGGAGGCTCGGTTGGTCGGCACCCTGGCCTGCGAGCATCCTGCAATCCTGCCCCATGACCGTCCATGGGTGGTTCCGAGTGGCCCTCTGCGCGCTCGAAACCCGATATGGCCAATCGATCGATCGGCCTGCGCATGACCCCGAAAAGCACGGCTTACGGAACGCGTCACGCGCAAATTCAACGCTTCGGAGCGTCCGTCCGGCACTGAGACAAATGTGCGCGGCGCTCCAGTCCTGCATTCGAGATCGGTAGGTCCGGTGCTCGAATGCGCGACCGGCGGACTCCTTGAAAGAGCCCGCCGGTCAATTCGTCAACGGCGCAGACCGAGCTTCTCGATCAGTGTCTGGTAGCGCGCGTCGTCCTTGCGCTTGAGGTAGTCAAGCAGGCTGCGGCGCTGGGACACGAGAGCGAGCAGACCACGGCGGGAATGGTTATCCTTCTTGTGGTCCTTGAAATGGTCTGTCAGGTTCTTGATGCGCTCGGAAAGGATGGCAACCTGGACTTCCGGAGACCCGGTGTCGCCCTTGGCGGTTGCGAATTCGGTCATCAATTCCTGTTTGCGCTCGGCAGTGATCGACATCGTGTTTTTCCTTATATGTTCGAGGAAACGGGTCGCCCTCAGCCGGGATGTCGTCCAGCAGGGGCCGGTGCAAGCAAGGCGTCTCAGCGCTATGCTGCGGCGCATATAGTGCAATTCCCGACAAAACACCAGCCCAATTCACAAGCCGGCTTCTGACGCTCGAATTCCAGGTTCAATCCCGGTCAAAGCCACTTCTTCCACTTGAAGAATGCGATCAGCCCGACGGCGATGGCAGCCATGAACAGCAACGACAAGGGATAGCCGTAATAAGCCTTCAGTTCCGGCATGTTCCACGGCGAGGATTCAGGATCGAAATTCATACCCCAGATGCCGACCAGGAAGGTGAGTGGCATGAAGATGACCGAGACGATGGTGAGATAGCTTATGACGTCATTGGTGCGGGCCTGGCTCAGCGACAGGTGCATTTCGATCAGGCCGGTCAGCATGTCGCGCTGGGTCTCGACCAGTTCGATCAGCCTGAGAGAATGGTCGAGCGTGTCGTTGAGGAAGACCTTTGTCTCGGCCTTCACATAAGACACGTCGTTGCGGATCAGCGTTGCCAGCGCATCGCGCATCGGCCACAGCACGCCCTTCAGGACATTGGCATCGCGCCGCAATTCGTGCAGCTGCCGCATCTGGTGCTTGTGCGTCGAATGCAGCATCTGGTCCTCGATGCTGTCGACCAGGTCGCCGGCGGCCTCGATCGGCGGAAAATAGCTGTCGACGATGGCATCGATCAGCGCATAGGCGAGATAGTCGGCGCCGCGCGTGCGCAGCCGGTTGGGCGCCGAGCTCTCGATGCGCTTGCGCACCGGATCGAAGGGATCGCCTTCGCGCTCCTGGAAGGTGACGACGAAGTTCTCGCCAAGGAACAGGGCAATCTGTTCGTAGCGATGCGACGTCACGTCGTCGATCATGCGCACGACGACGAAGGCGTGATCCTCGAAGAAGTCTACTTTCGGGCGCTGCCCGGTATTGACGACGTCCTCCAGCGCCAGCGGGTGCAGAGTGAAGATGCGGCCGATCTCCTCGATCAGCCTGATGTTGGCAAGGCCGGTGCAATCGAGCCAGATGACCGGCCATTTCTCGCAATTGGCCACGACGTCGTCGATGCTGGCATTCTCGATCGTCTTGAATTTCTGCGGCGAGATCAAAGTCAGCCGCAACTCGGAGCGCCGGGCCGCCGGATCGGCGATCAGCGTGCCTGGCGAAGCGCCGACCGGCGGCCGCCTCGTCTTTGCCGGCGCGTGCTTCTTGACCGTCTCAGCCTTTGCCATGGAGCCCTCTGCCGCAATATCGTGCCGACATTAGATGAGAGGCATCACCCGGCAAAGACCCGCTTGGGTTTGAACATGCCTTGCTCGATGGCTCCAATGGCGACCAGCTTGCCGCGCGACGTCGCACAGGCCTCTTCGGCCTCCACCGGCGCGTCGCGGCCACGAATGATGACCGGATTGCCAAGACGGATCTTGGTCGCGGCGTCGTCGCTGATGGCGATCTGGGGCAAGCAGTCGAGCGCAGCCGAGGTGTCGACCAGAAGCGTGTCGATGGCGCCGAAGTCGACCGGCCTGGCCGCCGCATCAGCCTGTTCGGCTTCGTCGGCTCCGTCCGCTTCCTGCCCGTCCGCGGCGCCGAAGCGGGCCGCCTCGAGTTCGGCAATGGTGACGAAATCCTCCGGCGTGAACGGCTCGACCTCGACCCGGCGCAATTCGCTGATATGGCCGAAGCAACCGAGATCGCGGCCCATGTCGCGGGCCAGCGAGCGCACATAGGTGCCCTTGCCGCATTCGACCTCGAAAATGGTCCGGTCCGGCTCGTGCGCGACAATATCGAGCCGGCCGATCTCGATCTCGCGCGCCGGGATATCGACCGTCTCGCCGTCACGGGCGAGGTCGTAGGCGCGTTCGCCCGCGATCTTGATGGCGGAGAATTGCGGCGGCGTCTGCATGATGACGCCGGTGTATTTTCCCAGCAGCGCCCGGACGTCGCTTTCCGACGGGCGCTGATCGGCTTCTTTCGTCACCGGACCCTCGAGGTCGTCGGTCGAACGCTCCTGCCCCCAGGCAACGGTGAAGCGGTAGATCTTGGCGCCATCCTGCACGTAGGGCACGGTCTTGGTGGCCTCGCCGAGCGCGATCGGCAGCATGCCGGAGGCAAGCGGGTCGAGCGTGCCGGCATGGCCGGCCTTTTCGGCCTGAAACAGCCATTTGATCTTGGAGACGGCCTCGGTCGAGCCCATGCCGACCGGCTTGTCCAGCACCACCCAGCCGGAGACCGGCCGGCCCTTCTTCTTGCCGCGACGCGCCATTATTCTTCTTCCTTGTTGTCGTCGCTATCCAGATCGCGCGCCACTTCGGGCGACTTCAGGAGATCGTTGATCCTGGCGAAATTGTCGAATGAGGTATCTTGCCGGAAGCGGAATTCCGGCATGTACTTCATCTGCCTGAGCGCGCCGGAGACTCGGCCGCGAATGAATTTCGCGTGCTTGTTCAGCGCTTCGATGACGGCATCGGCATCCCTGGCGCCAAGCGGCGAGACAAAGGCGGTGGCGATCTTCAGATCGGGCGACATGCGCACTTCCGAGACCGAAACGACCGCGTTTTCAATCAACGGATCGATGATTTCGCCGCGCTGCAAGGTCTCGGAGAGCGCATGACGCACCTGTTCGCCGACGCGCAGCATGCGCTGGGATGGGCCTGATGTTGTGGAACGGGGCATTTTTCTCAATCCTGAAAGCGTGGGGCGCGGGATGGGACCGTGCCGCATGTCTCAAACGGTCATTCCGAACAGGACGGGGGCGGCGGTCTTTCGACCACCGCCCGGTACCTGCCGGTCGCTCGAACTCAGAGCGTGCGGGTCACCATCTCGACGCGGAAGCACTCGATGACGTCGCCGACGCGCATGTCCTCGTAGTTCTGGAAGGCCATGCCGCATTCCTGGCCGCCGGGGACTTCCGAAACCTCGTCCTTGAAGCGCTTCAGGGTCTTCAGCGTGCCTTCGTGGATGACGACGTTGTCGCGGATCAGGCGAACGCCCGCGCCACGCTCGACCTTGCCTTCGGTGACACGGCAGCCGGCGATCTTGCCGACCTTGGTGATGTCGAAGATCTCGAGGATCTCGGCATTGCCTATGAAGGTTTCGCGACGCTCCGGCGACAGCAGGCCCGACAGAGCCGCCTTCACGTCATCCACGAGGTTGTAGATGATCGAGTAGTAGCGGATCTCGATGCCCGCGGCAGCGGCGGCGGCACGCGCCTGGACATTGGCGCGAACGTTGAAGCCGATGATCGCAGCGCCCGACGTTTCAGCCAGCGAGACATCGCTTTCGGTGATGGCGCCGGCGCCGGCATGGACGATGCGCGCACGCACTTCGTCGGTGCCCAGCTTGTCGAGCGCGGCGTTGATCGCCTCGATCGAGCCCTGCACGTCGCCCTTGATGACCAGCGGAAATTCCTTCAGTCCGCTCGTCTGCAACTGCGACATCATCTGTTCGAGCGAGCCGCGCTGGCCGGCATGTCTGGCGACCGCCTTCTCGCGCGCCAGACGCTGGCGATATTCGGTGATCTCGCGGGCGCGGGCTTCGTTGTTGACCACGGCGAAGCGGTCGCCTGCCTGCGGCGTTCCCTGAAGGCCGAGCACCTCCACCGGCATCGCCGGCGGCGCTTCCTTGATCTGCTCTCCGCGATCGTTGACCAGAGCGCGGACACGGCCCCATTCGTTGCCGGCGACCAGGATGTCGCCCGGCATCAACGTACCGGTCTGCACCAGAACGGTGGCGACAGGGCCACGGCCCTTGTCGAGCTGCGCCTCGATGACGACGCCCTCGGCGGTACGGTCCGGGTTGGCCTTGAGGTCGAGGATTTCGGCCTGCAGAAGGATCGCTTCGAGCAGCTTGTCGAGGTTGGTTCCCTTGGTCGCCGACACTTCGACGTCAAGCACTTCACCGCCCATCGATTCGACGAAGACCTCGTGGCGCAGCAATTCCGAACGCACTTTCTGCGGATCGGCGCCGTGCTTGTCGATCTTGTTGATCGCCACGATGATCGGAACGCCGGCCGCCTTGGCATGGCTGATCGATTCGATCGTCTGCGGCATCACGCTGTCGTCGGCCGCCACCACCAGGATGGCAATGTCGGTGGCCTGGGCACCGCGGGCGCGCATCGCCGTGAAGGCGGCGTGGCCGGGCGTGTCGATGAAGGTGATCTTCTGACCGTTCTTCTCGACCTGATAGGCACCGATGTGCTGGGTGATGCCGCCGGCTTCGCCGGAGACGACATTGGCATTGCGGATCGCGTCGAGCAGCGAGGTCTTGCCGTGATCGACATGGCCCATGATGGTCACGACCGGGGGACGCGACACCAGGTCCTCGGCATTGTCGGCGATGTTGAACAGGCCTTCCTCGATGTCGGACTCGGCGACGCGGCGGACCGTGTGGCCGAATTCGGTGGCAACCAGTTCGGCCGTATCGGCGTCGATAACGTCACCCGGCTTCAGGATCTGGCCCTGTTTCATGAAGAACTTGACGACGTCGACCGCACGCTCGGACATGCGCTGCGCCAGTTCCTGGATGGTAATGGTCTCGGGCAGGATCACTTCGCGCATGACCTTCTCGCGCGGCTCATTATGCATCGCGCGCTTGAACTTCTCCTGGCGGCGGCGCATCGACGACAGCGAACGGGCCCGCGCATCCTCGTCGGAAAGCGCGGAGTTCAGCGTCAGCTTGCCACGGCGGCGATCTTCCTCGCCCTTGGTCGGCTTGGCCGGACGCGCGACTTCGGGCGTGACCAGGCGACGCACCGGCGCTCCGGCGCCAGTGCGCTTCGGCTTGACCTCTTCCTCTTCGTCAGATGTCGCGAGCTCAGCGGCCTGCGGCGCACGGCGGCGCGCCTCTTCCTCGGCGCGACGGCGGGATTCGGCCTCGGTCTGCAACCGTGCCTCTTCCTCGGCCTGGCGGCGCGCGGAATCCTCGCGTTCGCGCTTGCGGCGCTCCTCGTCATCGGCGCGGCGCTTGGCTTCCTCGGCGGCGCGCTGACGATCTTCGACCTCGCGCACCTTCGAGCCTTCGAGCGCCCTGCGGCGCGCTTCCATTTCGCTGCGCGACAATTCGTTCAGCACCATGCGCTCGACCGGGGGCGGCGGAGGCGGGGCCTTCGGCGCTTCCTGCACCACGGGCGCGGCCGCCACCGGCGGCTTCGGCGTGAAGACAGGCATGGGGGCAGCGGCGACCGGCTCCGGCTTGTCGCCAGGCATCGAGAATTTGCGCTTCTTGGTTTCGACGACGACCTGCTTGGTGCGGCCGTGCGAGAAATTCTGGCGCACGGTGCCCTGCTCCATGCCGGGGCGCTTCAGCGTCAAGGTCTTCTTCGGCGTCACACTCAGCGTATTGTCGTCGCCCGATTTCGTATCGCTCATTCCATATCCTCTGCGGCGTCATCTTCATCAGCAACGGCCGCAAGCATTGCCAGATCGTCCGGGGTACCGCCCCGATATCGGTCGAGCGCAACCATGCGCTTCTCAACCGCCTTACCCGCGTCTCCCGCGAGGACGGCAGCATGTATCACATTTGTACCCCCCAATGCCAAGCTCAACTCGGCCTCGGAGAAAAGTTTGTAGGCAAGGGTGGAAGGGCCGCCCATATGGACGGTCGCCCGCCTGGCCTGGCTGATCTTGCGCACCCCGTCGTCGGACGCTTCATTGGCGTGGAGCACGAAAAGCGCCAGTCCGGAGCGCACCGCGCTCTCGACCTTGGTGGCGCCCAGCGCGATCGCGCCTGCCTTGCGGGTAAGACCCAGCATGCCGAGCGCGGATTTGGAGAGCAACCCGTCGACCATGCCGCCCAGATCGGGGGGCACGACCACCTGTGCCTTGAAGGCGCGGGCAAAAAGGTTCCTGGCCGCCGCCTTGTCGATATGTAGGCGGTCGGCAGTGACCCAGCAACCGCGGCCGGGCAGATTTCTCTTGAGATCGGGAACGACGGCCGAATCCGGGCCGACGACGAACCGGATCAGCTCATCCGGTTCGGCCTGCTTGCGGGTAACGATGCAGGTGCGATCGTTCATCTCGTCCAAGGGCGGGTTCTGTGCGATGCGGTTTCACCTCACGCACCAACGGCTTCGTCGGCCGATGCTTCCTCGGCTGCAAGCTCGTCCTCGGAAATCCAGCCGGCCTTGAGGCGGGCGGCAAGCACCATCTGCTCGGCGTCGGCGCGCGAAACGCCGTGATTGGCCAGCACGCCAGGATACACTTTGGTCTCGCCGTCCTTGCGTTCCTTCCAGCCGGTCAGGTCGTCGGCGGCATAGCCGGCGAAATCCTCGATGGTCTTCACGCCATCCTCGCCCAGCGTCACCATCATGGCGGTGGTGATGCCGGGGATGTCGCGCAGCTCGTCCTCGACGCCCAGCGCCTTGCGCTTCTCGTCATGCTCGGCTTCGATCTTCTCCAGATATTCGCGGGCGCGGGTCTGGATTTCCGACGCGGTATCGTCGTCGAAGCCGTCGATCGAGGCGATCTCGCCGGCATCGACATAGGCGACTTCCTCGACGCTGGTAAAACCTTCCGAAGCCAGCACCTGGCCGACCATCTCGTCGACGTCGAGGGCTTCCATGAACAGCGCCGAACGCTCGACGAATTCCTTCTGGCGGCGCTCGGATTCCTCGGCCTCGGTCAGGATGTCGATATCCCAGCCGGTCAACTGCGAGGCAAGCCGCACGTTCTGGCCGCGACGGCCGATGGCCAGCGACAGCTGATCGTCGGGAACCACCACTTCGATGCGTTCCGCGTCCTCGTCGAGCACGACCTTGGCGACTTCCGCCGGCTGCAGCGCATTGACGATGAAGGAGGCGGCCGAAGGCGACCACGGAATGATGTCGATCTTTTCGCCCTGCAATTCGCCGACGACGGCCTGAACGCGGCTGCCGCGCATGCCCACGCAGGCGCCGACCGGATCGATCGAGCTATCGCGCGAGATGACGGCGATCTTGGCGCGCGAGCCGGGGTCGCGGGCGACCGACTTGATCTCGATGATACCGTCATAGATTTCCGGCACTTCCATGGTGAACAGCTTGGCCATGAATTGCGGATGGGTGCGCGACAGGAAGATCTGCGGGCCGCGCTGTTCGCGGCGCACGTCGTAGACATAGGCGCGGACACGGTCGCCATATTTGTAGTTTTCGCGCGGGATCAGTTCGTCGCGGCGGATGATCGCCTCGCCACGGCCGAGATCGACGATGACATTGCCATATTCGACGCGCTTGACGGTGCCGTTGACGATCTCGCCGATACGGTCCTTGTATTCGTCGTACTGGCGGTCGCGCTCGGCCTCGCGCACCTTCTGCACGATGACCTGCTTGGCCGACTGCGCGGCGATGCGGCCGAAATCCATCGGCGGCAGCTGTTCGGCGATGAAGTCGCCGAGCTGGGCGTCGGGGTTGCGCTCACGGGCCGAGGAAATGGCGATCTGGGTGGCGTAGTCGTCGACCTTTTCGACCACTTCCATCAGCCGCTGCAGCTTCATCTCGCCGGTGTTCGGGTTGATGTCGGCGCGGATGTTGGTCTCCTGGCCATAACGCGAACGCGCCGCCTTCTGGATCGCATCGGCCATGGCGGCGATGACGATCGACTTGTCGATCGACTTTTCACGCGCGACCGCATCGGCAATCTGCAGCAGTTCAAGTCTGTTGGCGCTTACAACCATGTTCTTTCTCCCGAGCCTGTTCGCCAGGCCTTCGCGCCCGGCGGCTCAATCAAATTTCCTGTTCGTGTTCTTCCGTGACGTCCGGTTCGGCATCCTCGGACACATCGTCGTCCGGCTCGCCACGGCGTTTCTTGGCTTCCTTGCGCGCCCTGTTGTCCTTGGACAACGCATCGCGGATGAGGTCGTCGGTCAGGATCAGGCGCGCTTCGGCAATCGTATCGTAAGGCACGCGCACCGTCGGCTCCTCGCCGTAAGCCGCCTTGTCGCGCTCGATCAGCACGTCGGTCTCGCCGGCCTCGGCGATCTTGCCCTTGAAGCGCTTGCGGTCGGCGACGACGACCGATGTCTCCATTTTCACCAGATGGCCAGTCCACGTCGTGAAATCCGACTTGCGGACCAGCGGCCGGTCGATGCCGGGCGACGAGACCTCGAGATGATATGCCTTCTCAATCGGATCGTCGACGTCGAGCGCCGGCGACACGGCGCGGCTGACTTCCTCGCAATCCTCGACGGTCATGGTGCCGTCCTCGCGCTCGGCCATGATCTGCAGCGTCAGCCCGTTCTGGCCGGACAGCCGCACGCGCACAAGGCGGAAGCCGATGCCGCGCAGCACCGGCTGGATGATCAGCGCGATGCGCGCATCGATGCCGCTTTCGCGGATGATGCGGTCGTCACCTTCGCTTGCCGTTGCCGTCATTAGGCCCTGTCGTTCTTTCGAGGCTGTCGGCGGGTAATAAAAAAGAGCGGGACCGGGTGGACCCACTCTTCGTCATACCGACCAAGAATTTGAGGCTGATATAGACGAACACGGCCGCTGTTTCAAGCCCGGCGTGCCAGGCCGGCAAAAGCCCTTAAAGCCCCAGCGTTGCTCCAGGCGCATGGCCCCCATGCGGCAATCCCCCTGTGAGAGCGGGCGGGGCGCTCCTATTTATTAGCCACGACACGAACAGAACCCGGCGCGCGGTGGCGCGCGAAAGGACAAAATCATGAGCAACCGCAGACTATTCTCCGCCCTCGGCGACATCTTCACCACATTCGGCAGCGCTGTGGCTGCATCGCGTGCCGTGGAAGCCGGCCGCAAGCCGCGCGCGGACGACCTGCGCAAGCTCGGCATGGATCCGGCCGTCTTCAACCGAATCGGCCGCTTCTGAGCTTGCCGGGATGGCTTATGTCCTGACGAACGTCAGATAGGCCGGTGGCCGGCCTTCGCGAATCGCCTTCGCCTCGTAACGCGTGCCTGGCCAGCCATCGTAAGGGCGGTGCCAGTCCGCCGCCTCCCTGGCCTGCCACGCGAAGGCGCCATGCGCCCGGCAGTGCAGAAGGGTCCAGTTGACATAGGTATCGATATCGGACGCGAAGCGGAATCGCGAGCCCGGCTTCAGGACGCGCGCGAAACGGTCGAGATTGACCGGACTGACGAAACGCCGCTTCCAGTGCTTCTTCTTCGGCCAGGGGTCGGGATAAAGGAGGTCGATGCCGTCGAGCGAGGCCGGCGGCAGCCAGTCGAGCAATTGCGTGGCATCGTCATCGAAAACGCGCAGATTGGCGAGCGGCGCCTTGGCGACCGCCATCATCATCTTGGCCATGCCGTTGACGAAGGGCTCTACGCCGATGAAGCCTGTCGACGGCGCCTCGGTGGCGCGATGCAAGAGATGCTCGCCACCGCCAAAGCCGATTTCGAGCCGAACCGTCGAAACCTCGGCTTCAAACAGGAGGCGCAAGTCCGACGGCGCCCCGACCGTGAGGTCGAGCCGGTATTTGCCAAGCCCGCCTTCGAGCGCCGCCGCCTGCTGCGGGCGCACCGGTTTGCCGCGCCGACGGCCGAAGAAGGCTTCGGTCGTTCGGCTTGGCCTGTCCCCGTCACGCATCGACCGGCGCAAGTCCTGCCGCCGCCCTCAGGCCGCGACAGCATCCTTGAGCGCCTTGGCCAGATCGGTCTTTTCCCAGGAGAAGGAACCGTCGCGGCCGGCCTTGCGGCCGAAATGGCCGTAGGAAGATGTCTTGGCGTAGATCGGCTTGTTGAGATCGAGATGGCGGCGGATGCCTGACGGCGACAGGTCCATCACGCTGCGTAGCGCATCCTCGAGCTTTGCCTCGTCCACCTTGCCGGTGCCGTGCAGGTCGACATAGACCGACAGCGGCTGGGCGACGCCGATGGCATAGGAAAGCTGGATGGTGCAGCGGTCGGCAAGCTTGGCGGCGACGACGTTCTTGGCCAGGTAGCGCGCCGCATAGGCGGCCGAACGGTCGACCTTGGTCGTGTCCTTGCCCGAGAAGGCGCCGCCACCATGCGGAGCCGCGCCGCCATAGGTGTCGACGATGATCTTGCGGCCGGTGAGCCCCGCGTCGCCGTCCGGACCGCCAATGACGAACTTGCCGGTCGGATTGATGTACCACATGCAGTCGTCGGCGATCTTGAGATCGCCAAGCGCCTCGCGAATATAGGGTTCGACGACCTTGCGAACCTTCTTCGAATCCCAGGTTGCGTCGAGATGCTGGGTCGACAGCACGATCTGCGTCGCTTCGGCCGCCTTGCCGTCGACATAGCGGACAGTGACCTGGCTCTTGGCGTCCGGTCCGAGCTTGCCGGCCTCGCCGTTGTTTTCGTGACGGGCGGCGGCCAGGAGTTCGAGGATCTTGTGGCTGTAATAGATCGGCGCCGGCATCAGGTCCGGCGTCTCGCGGCAGGCGTAGCCGAACATGATGCCTTGGTCGCCTGCACCTTCCTCGCCCTGGCGGTCGGCTGCATTGTCGACGCCCTGGCCGATGTCGGGCGACTGGCCATGCAGCAGCACCTCGATCTTGGCCGTCTTCCAGTGGAAGCCCGCCTGCTCGTAGCCGATCTCGCGGATCGCCTTGCGGGCGACGGATTTGAATTTCGCCGGGTTGACGACCGGGTGACCCGCGGCATCCTTGAGGATGTTGCCAGCCTTGTCCTTCTTCAGCAGCGTCTCGGGAACGCGCACTTCACCGGCGATGACGACGCGGTTGGTGGTTGCCAGCGTCTCGCAGGCGACACGGACTTTCCACGGGTCCATGCCGGTCTTCTTGGCTTCACGATAGACCAGATCGACGATTTCGTCGGAGATCCGGTCACAGACTTTGTCGGGATGGCCCTCGGCAACGGATTCCGAGGTAAAGAAGTAGTTCTGCCGCGTCACGGGTGTCCCCTCTTGAAAAACGATCGGCAGGCTGCCGATTTTGGCGCGCCACGTGTTAGCGGGGCAAAGCGCTGCTCGTCAAGCGCTGCCGCGGGTCTGGCCTGAATGTCGGAGACGATATCTTGTGCCACCGGCGGCGGGTGCCGCCGGTGCGAAGCGCATCGCGGATCAGTCGAGATCGTCCTCAGCGAGCGATTTCACCAGGTCGATGATCCTGCGGCGCACCTTGACGTCGGCGATCTTGACAAAGGCCCGGTTGAGCTGAAGCCCTTCGGGACTGCCGCAGAATTCGACGGCGAAGGCCATCGAACTATCCTCGGCAAAGCCACGGCCGGCTGCCGATTCCTGGCCCGGCGCATCCTCGAAGAAGAAGGCCACGGGCACGCCGAGTATGGAGGCTATCGCCTGCAGGCGGCTGGCGCCGACGCGATTGGTGCCCTTTTCATATTTCTGGATCTGCTGAAACGTGATGCCGAGATTCTCGCCCAGCTTTTCCTGGCTCATTCCGAGCATATTGCGGCGAAGCCGGACCCGGCTTCCAACGTGGATATCGATGGGATTGGGTTTCTTCTTGTTCTCTTCTGTCATTTTTTCCTCGCCGAATTTTTTCGGCTTTGTGTTTTTTTCCTGCCCAAACAAAGCCGGAGGCGACTGCCCCAACAGAACGATCCACCGGCTTCGAGAAATTTTCAGGCGGTACAGTATGAGTTTCTAATGTGCCAACTGTCAATTCACCCGTAGCCTTTGCCTTACGTTCAAGAAGCCCCCCACCAGCGCAAACAGCAACATGATCAGCATTCCGTTAATGCGCCGCTGGTCCGACGAAACGACCGTCTGTCCCGAAACAGGCACCTTCACATCGATGGCCCCGCGAGCGTCGATCGCCAGCGCATCGACGATGCGGCCATGTGGATCGACAACGGCCGAGATGCCGTTGTTGGCAGCACGCAACAAGGGCAATCCATTCTCCACTGCGCGAATCTGGGCCTGCCTGAAATGCTGATACGGTCCCGGCGTGTCGCCGAACCATGCATCATTGGTAACGTTCACAATAAGCTGCGCTGACGTAGCGTCAACTGCCACGAGTTCAGGAAAGATCACCTCATAACAGATAAATGGCAGGGCGCGGATGCCGCCCGGCACCGTGATGGCGTGACGCTCGTTGCCGGCCGTGAAGTTCATCGGCCCCGCGACAAGCTGTTCGATGCCGAAACGGCTGAGCAGATCGGCAAAAGGCAGGTATTCCCCGAACGGCACCAGATGGACCTTGTCCACGGCATCGGTGATTTCGCCCTTGTCGTTGATCGCCACCACGGAGTTGTAGTAGCGGCTGTCGGCGCCGGCCGCCGAACCGCCCTCTTCGCGCACGACGCCGGCGATCAGCATCTGGCCGTCGCCCAGCATGTCGCCCAGCGCCGTCAAGGCGTCAGGCCGCTCGGTGAAAAGGAACGGCACCGAGGTTTCGGGCCACAGGATAAGTTGCGGTTTCTCGTGACCTGGGTCCGGCGCCTTGGCGGACAGGCCCAGCAAGGTGGCGAAGATACGGTCGCGCACCGAGGCATCCCACTTTTCCGACAAGTCGACGGCCGGCTGGACGATACGGACATTCAGACTGCTAGCCGCCGGCTTTTCGGGGGCGGCGAGCCTGATATAGCCGAAGCCGGCATGGGCGGCCGCGAGCACGACAAACAGCGCGGCCCCCAGACGAAGGTGCCGGCGCGCCGCCAGCAGCGCCGGCAGTGAAAAGAGGAAAACCGCGAGCGCGTTCATGCCGATCATGCCGGTCACCGAGACGCTCTGCATCAGAAGCGGCACCGGCATCGCCGCATAGCCAATGGCATTCCAGGGAAAACCGGTGAACAGGAAGCCGCGCAGCCACTCCGCCAGCGCGAAGCCGAAGGCAAGCGCGGCGATACGGCCGATATCGCTGCTCCACAGCAGCCTGGCGACCATCGTTGCGAAGCCGTAGAAAAATGCGAGCGCAAAGGGAATGCCGATCACCGCGAAGGGAAGCGCCCAGGCGAAGTCGTCGGCCTCGACCAGCAGTGCCGAGCCGATCCACCAGAGGCCAGCGAGGAAATAGCCGAAGCCGAACCACCAGCCTACGGCGAAGGCCGGCCGCAGCCGCCGAAACAGGCTGCCCGAGGCTTCGCCGGTTGCGCCGTCGAGCAGCCAGACGAGCAGCGGGAACGAAATGAAACAGGCGGCGAAGAAATCGTAAGGCGCCTGGCCCAGCACCGCCAGCGCGCCGGCGAGAAACGCCACCAGCGCACGCCGCCAACCCCAAAGCAGAATTATCCGGCCGGCAAGGCGCTCCATGCGTATTTCCGAGTCGCGCGAATCAGGAACCAAGATTTATCAGGCCGCGCCGCGTGCTCCAAACGCCACCGATCAAAGCCCCCCAGCAAAGCTCGGGTTCGACGCAATGCCGCATTGCGGCTGCCAGCCGCAATGCCATGATGGCGGATCATCGCGGGAGCATGACGCCATGAAGCCACATCCCATTCTGCGCGGTTTGCTCGGCATCATGATGGTTTGCGTCCCGAGCGCGATCTTGCTGGCCACGCTGGTTCAGCCCTGGAACGGCATCCCTGGTATCGCGGATTTCTTTTTGCTCTTCGGCGTAAGCCATGGTCCGGGCTTGCTCGCCCTGGGTGTTTTCGTGTGGTTCTTCTCACTCAAGCGGCGTCCCGGATGGGCATGGGCAGCCGGATTTGCCGGTTGCGCGGCCCTGAACGTTGCCCTGTGGGGCATGGTGGCGCTCCTTTCAGCGCCCCCGCACAGCTACTTCGACCTGACCGGCGTGCTGGCCATCGCTGCAATTCCAAGTGTCGCGGTATCGGCGATTGCCGGTGTCTGCTTCGGCAGATTGGGCGCCGCGCCCGCAGTGACGGGCTAGACCAGGGCACACGCCGCATGGATGCGAGTTGCCGAGTGCAGCGCCCCTACCGATGCCAACCCTCTATACGCAGGCCGCCGAGCTTTTCGGCCTCCTCCCTCGAGACGGCGCGCAAGGTTTGCGAAAAGGTCCAGACATGACCCTCGGGGTCGCGCGCCCGGTACTGGCGTTCGCCGTAGAACTGGTCCACAGGTTCCTGGATGATCTCTGCTCCGGCCGCCCGCGCCCGCGCGCAATGCACATCCAGGCCGTCTTTGAGCCTGATATAGACCGACTGGGTGTTCTTGCCGGCAACCGAGGCGGGGCTCGCGACGTAATCGCTCCATTCGGAATCGACGATGATGTAGCCATCGCCGAACCGCATCTCGGCATGGACCAGCTTCCCATCGGTGTCGCTGACCATCATGCTGCGCTCGAAGCCGAAGGCCGCTTCGAGCCATGCAAGCGCAGCACGCGGGTTCCGGTAGAACACGCCAGAGCCGAGGACCGGATGCTTGAACGGATCCTCCATCGTCATGGCACGGCAGCTTTTCAGGCCTGCTCGGTGCGGGCCGTGGCGCGCCGGCGGCGCTCGCCCTTCTGGCTCTGCACGATGCGCACGCGCTTGACGCGGCGCGGATCGGCATCGAGGACATGGAATTCGAAGCCGGGAATGGCCTGCACCACCTCGCCGCGCGCCGGCACGCGGCCGAGCGTGTTGAAGATCATGCCGCCGATCGTGTCGACATATTCGCCATGTTCACCGGCGGCGAAATCCTCGCCGATCATCTTGGCGACCTCGTCGATCTCGGCCTTGCCGTCGACGACGAACACCCCCTCGCCGGTCTGGGTGATCATCGGCTCGTCTTCGTCGTGCTCGTCCTCGATATCGCCGACAACCATCTCGACGATGTCTTCCAGCGAGACGAGGCCATCCGTGCCGCCATATTCGTCGATGACCAGCGCCATTTGCGTGCGCGTCGTCTGCATGCGGCCCATCAGGTCGGAAGCGAGCATCGACGGCGGCACGAACAGAACCTGACGGATCAGATTAAGCTCGCCGATGGTGCGCGCGAGATCGACCTGGGCAAGATCCAACTGCGTGGCGGCGGGCGTCTTCCTGGTCGTGCGACCTTTCCTGACACGGGCGATCTTGGTGATGTGCGCCAGGACGTCACGGATATGGACCATGCCGCGGGGGTCGTCGAGCGTCTCGGAATAGACCGGCATGCGCGAATGTCCGGACTGTTCGAACATGCCGAGCAGGTCGCCCAGCGTCGTGGCGATCTCGACCGCCTCGATGTCGGCGCGCGGCACCATGACGTCCTCGACGCGCACTTCGCGCAGCCGCAGGATGTTGTTGAGCATGGCGCGTTCGCCAGGCGAAAAGGATTCGGCATCGCTGGTCGTCTCGGCGAGCGCGCCGGCGATTTCCTCGCGCAGGCTGGTGCCGTTGCGCTGCCTGAACAGACCCAGCACGCGGTTGAACAGGGACGGGCCGGCAGGCGACGGCTCGGTCGCGGCACCGGTATTGGCGATATTAGGGGTAACGGTACTCGGACTCGACCCCTCTTCCGACGTATCGGAAGCCTTGGTCGTACTGCCGGCGTCAGGGCGGGCGGCAGTTTCTGGTTTGTCGTTCATCGTCGTCCGGTCAATTGGTCTTTTTAGTTACGCGTAGGGATCAGGAATGGCAAGCCTTGCAAGCGCCGCGCGCTCGATGGCTTCCATCTCCTCGGCCTCGGCATCGGTCTCGTGATCATGGCCCATGAGATGCAGCAGGCCATGGATGACGAGATGGGAAATATGGTTCGCAATCGGCTTGTCTTCCAGTGCCGCCTCGCGCGCAACGGTTTCGGCGGCGAGCACGATATCGCCCAGCATCGGCGGCAGCGGACCGCCCTTTGCCGGCGGAAACGCCGGGAAAGACAGGACATTGGTGGGTTTGTCCTTGCCGCGCCAGCCGGCATTGAGCGCCCGGATATGCGCATCGTCGGAAAAAACGACGCTAAGTTCGGAATGACCTTTCGAGCCGGTTTCGGCGAAAGCCGCCGTGGCGGCGGCATCGACCAGCCGCGCAAGCACGTCCTCGTGCGGCCATTGCCCCGCCTCGACCATGAGATCGATGTCGATGGGCAGCGACCCGCTTGGCCTGTCGCGCTCAATCATGACGCCGCATCAGCCCGCTCAGCCTTCGGACCCCATGCCGCGCGCGAGCTTGCCGTCCCGGTCATAGGCCTTGACGATCTCGGCAACCAGCGGATGCCTGACGACATCGCCCTCGTTGAAGCGCACGGTGACCATGCCGGTAACGCCATCCAGGATTCTGAGCGCCTCGACCAAGCCGGACTTGGTGTTCTGCGGCAAATCGATCTGGGTCGGATCGCCGGTGACGATCATGCGCGAATTCTCGCCGAGACGGGTGAGGAACATCTTCATCTGCATCGGCGTGGTGTTCTGCGCCTCGTCGAGGATGACCGCGGCATGCGCCAGCGTGCGGCCGCGCATGAAGGCAAGCGGCGCGATCTCGATCACCTCGGCGGCAATGGCACGCTCGACCTTGTCGGCCGGCATCATGTCGTAGAGCGCGTCGTAGAGCGGCCGCAGATAGGGATCGACCTTTTCCTTCATGTCACCGGGCAGGAAGCCCAGCCGTTCGCCGGCCTCGACCGCCGGCCGCGACAGCACGATGCGCTCGACCATGCCGCGTTCGAGCAGCATCGCCGCATGCGCCACCGCCAGATAGGTCTTGCCGGTACCGGCCGGACCGATGCCGAACACCAGTTCCGACCGCTCCAGGGCCCGCATATAGGCATCCTGGGTCAACGAACGGGCATAGATGGTCTTCTTGCGGGTGGCGATCTGGGCGGCCGAGACCTTGCCCTTGCGCTCCAGCGTCGGCAGCGTGAGCTGGTCGTCGGCGGCGATTGCCATGCGCACGGCGCCATCGACATCGGACTGGCCGATATCGACGCCCTTCTGGAGGATGCCGTAGAGATTGTCCAAGGCGCGGCGCGCCTGTTCGGCGGCGGACGCGGACCCCTTGATGGTCAGCTGGTTACCGCGCGAACGGATGTCGACGCCGAGCTTCTGCTCGAGCCGGGCGAGGTTTTCATCGAACTGGCCGTAAAGGGCGCTGGCAAGCTTGTTGTTGTCGAAAGTCAGAACGATGTGCGCCATGTCAGAAGCCCCAGATGCCGGTACCGGGGGCAGATTCTTCAGCTCCGCTGCGCTCAACCGTCTCTCCTCATCTGCCGAGACCATCAGGCCAATTCGGCGAACAGGCTGTTGTAGCCCGTTCCTGTGATTCGCACCTTGATAATGTCACCGATTTCGCCGGCGTTTTCATCAACAATAACCGGCTGCAGCCAGGGCGACCGGCCGACCTTCTGGCCGGCCTGGCGGCCGGGCTTCTCGATCAGCGTATCGATGGTACGGCCAACCAGGCTCGAGCCGAAATCCTGCTGCTGTTTCAACAACAATGCCTGCAGGCGCTGCAAGCGCTCGTCCTTGACCGCTTCGGGGACATGGTCGGGCATGTCGGCGCCCGGCGTGCCCGGACGCGGCGAATATTTGAACGAGAAGGCGGAGGCGTAGTTCACCTGGCGCACCAGATCCATGGTCGCCTCGAAATCCGCCTCGGTCTCGCCGGGGAAGCCAACGATGAAGTCGCCCGACAGGGCGATATCGGGGCGCGCGGCGCGGATGCGGTCGAGCAGCCCCAGATAGTCCCTGGCGGTGTGCCTGCGGTTCATCGCCTTGAGAATGCGGTCGGACCCCGATTGCACCGGCAGATGCAGATAAGGCATCAGGGCGGCCAAGTCGCGGTGCGCCGAGATCAGCTCGTCGTCCATGTCGCGCGGATGGCTGGTGGTGTAGCGCAGCCGCGCCAGCCCCGGGATTTCGGCGAGCCTGGACAGCAGCCGGCCGAGGCCCCATTCCTCGCCGTTGTCGCCTTGTCCATGCCAGGCGTTGACGTTCTGGCCGAGCAGCGTGACCTCGCGCACCCCGGCGTCCGCCAGACGCTCGGCCTCTGCAACGATCTGCGCCACAGGCCGCGATACTTCCGATCCCCTGGTATAGGGCACCACGCAGAAGGTGCAGAATTTGTCGCAGCCTTCCTGGACGGTGAGAAAGGCGGTGACGCCGCGCTTGATCACCTCGGCGCGCTTTGGCTGCGGCAAATGCTCGAACTTGTCCTCGATGGCGTATTCGGTCTCGACGATCTTTTCGCCGCCGCGAACCCGCGCCAGCACGTCGGGCAGGCGGTGATAGGTCTGCGGACCGATGACCAGGTCGACGGCCGGCGACCGACGGATGATCTCGGCGCCCTCGGCCTGCGCCACGCAACCGGCGACGCCGATCAGCATCTCGCGGCCGCTGCCGGCGCGCTCGGCCTTCATGTCGCGGATGCGGCCGAGCTCGGAATAGACCTTTTCGGCCGCTTTTTCCCTGATATGGCAGGTGTTGAGCAGCACCAGATCGGCCTCTGCCATCGCATCGGTCGCGGTATAGCCGTCGGCGGCCAGCGCATCGGTCATGCGCTGTGAATCATAGACGTTCATCTGGCAGCCATAGGTCTTGACGAAGACCTTCTTCGCCGCCGCGGCACGTGCCGCCGGCAGTTCGGCCACCGTGCCGATCTCGTCGCTTTCAATCGTGTTCAAGTCCATCCGGCGGCTTCTAACGCCTTTCCGTGACAAAAAACAGACGATTCTGGGCATGCGTCGGCTGATGCATGCCGAAGAGCTAGCGGCTCGGGAGCGGATCCGCGAGCGCCGACTGCATCATCTCGCGCACCTGGCCTTCCATCAGCCTGGAGGTTTCCTTGCGGTTGGAGCCCTTGGCAAAGGCGACCGGCTCGCCGAAATGCACTTCGACGTCGAGTGCGCCCTCGGCCATCAGCACCTTGAGATGCGGCATCAGGTCCTCGTCGCCGATCCAGGCGGCGATCGGACGGTGGCGGCGGCCAAGCGGCACGCCATGCAGGCGCGTATAGGCGATTGCCACCGGCTGGATGAAAACCTCCTGCGCGGCCCCCTCAGCTATCGCCATCGAGGCAGCGCCGAACAGGGTGCTCTTGAAGGGCAGGACGACATTGCCGTCGCCGGTCGACCCCTCGGCGAACAGCACCATGGCATCGCCCTTGGCCATGCGATTGGCGATTTCGCTCGCCTGGTCGCCCGAGGAGCGCTTGCGCTCGCGCTCGATGAAGACGGTGCGCTGCAGCTTCGACAGCATGCCGATCAACGGCCAGCCCTCCATGTCGGCCCGGGCGATGAATTTCACATCGGCAAAAGAGCCCAGCACCATGATGTCGGTCCAGGAGATGTGGTTCGAGGCAACCAGCAAGGGCCGTTTGTCGGAAAGCGCGCCCTTGACATGGATACGCATGCCAAGCGCCCGGATGATCAGCCGGTGCCAGATCTTGAGGATGACGGTTTCCGGCCACCAGCCGGTTTTCATCGACAGTATCTGCAGTGGAACGAGAACCAGCGACCCGGCGACAACGAGGCCCAGCGCCAGGAAGATCCTGATTTTTCCGATCATATGTCCTGGCCCTGCCCGATCCCTCGCTAGCGAAGATCGCGGCGCATGACAAGCGCGCCGGTCGGCCCGCGATCGGGCGACTTGTAGTAATCCGGGCGCTTGCCGACTTCCCGAAAACCCAGCCGGCGATAGAGGGCGATCGCGGCGGCATTGGTCTCGTCGACCTCGAGGAACAGGGCTTCGGCGCGCTGCGAATGCAGTTGGCGCAGCACCGCGTCCATCAACTGCCAGCCCAATCCCTGGCGGCGATGCGATCGCGCCACCGCGACCGTCAGGATTTCACCCTCGCCGGCGGCCAGCCGGGCCAGCACAAAGCCGACGGGCGGCTTGGCGCCCTGCCCGGTTTCGCGCGCGGCATAACCGAACACGGTGTCCTGTTCGAGCAAGGCGGCGAACTCGCCGTCGGTCCATGGGCGGACAAAGTCCTCGCGGTGCAGCACCGAGACCGCCGGGCTGTCGGTGATCCTGAGCGGCTCGAGCGCGTAGTCCCGGCGACGCGATTGGAGAAAAGGTATACGCATCAATTTTTTTGCCTCGAAAGTATGAACCCGGCCTGCGGCTTGGCGTCCGCGCCGCGCAAATAGAGCGGTTTCGGCCGATCGCCCTGACCCTTGGCGGCAGCCAGCCGGGCGTAGGTGAGGATGTCGGCGGTGGCACCCTGAGGCCCGGTGTCGAAGGGGCGGCCGGCCGATTGGGCGATCAGCGCCGCTGCCGTTCCGGCGAGCACCGCGGAACGTTCCGACGCCATGGTCAGCGCGTCCGCCAGTGTGGCCACCGCCGGACCGTAAGCCAAAACTGACGTTTGATCGTAAAGCGCGGTATGGATTTCCTCGCGTCCGGCATCGAGCGCCGCCAGAACGGCGCGGCCGGGAAACGCCGCTGCCGCCTCGGCGGCCAGCGCTTCGAGGGTGGTGACCCCGATTGCCGGAACCTTGAGCGCCAATGCCAGGCCGCGCGCGGTCGAGACACCGACGCGCAAGCCAGTGAAGGAGCCGGGGCCGACGGACACGGCAATCGCACCAAGATCGGAATAGGCAGTCCTGCCCGCCTCCAGCGCCTCGGCAATGACAGCCATCAGGTGTTCGGCATGCCCTTTGCCGAGATCAAGCACCGAGCGGCCGAGCTCCTCCTTCGCTCCGGCGTCGTAGACGCAGGCGGCGCAGAAGCTGGCGGCACAGTCGATGGCAAGCACTTTCATGGAACGACCGGTTCTCAAAACAATTCCCTGTGCCCGCCATGGCGCGCAACCGCAAGGGTATAGTGCACAATTTGTTAAGCGGCTTCGGTTCGCCCTGGCAGGAGAAGCCTATGCGGCCGGGTCTATGCGCAGCATGTGATTGTCCCAGACATAGTCCGGTTCCGACCGCCTGGCGCCACCGCCCTCGATGATCTCGCCGGCCCCGGTGGTGGCCATGAAACCCGCTCCGTCGGGCGCCACGCCGCAGACCTCGACCAGCGCGCTGGTCGAAACAACCTTGCCGCTGCCGGCATCGATCACGACCAGCGAATTGCCTTCCGGCGAGGAAACGGCAACGGTGCCTGCAAGAGGATTGGCGGCGACCGAACCGATATAGTTGCGGAAGCCGGACAGCACGTCACCAGGCATGTCGAGCAACGCCAGATCCTTGCCACGCGCCGCACGGCCGACCAGCAACGGCCGATCGGTGCCCGGCCCCCTATACTGGCAGCCGAACCAGACGGTGCCGGACTTGTCCATATCCATGTGGCGGATCGACAATTGATGCAGCGCCGCCGGCAATTCATGCTTTTCGATGAGATCGCCGGTGACGCGGTCGATGAGCACATAGGACGGCTTCATGGTGGCGATGTTGAGCTCGGCGCGCCCGTAGTCGGGATGGGTCTCGATGCCGCCATTGGCGACCGCGATCGTCCTGCCGTCGCCCAGAAGCAGAAGTTCGTGCGGCCCCATGCCATAGGTCGGGAATTCGCCGATGCGATTGAATTTCGCCCTGGTGTCATAGACGCCGACGACGCCCGCCGCATTGTCGAAATCGTTCTCGGTGGCATAGAGCAAGGCGCCGTCGGGCGAGAACACGCCATGGCCGAAGAAATGCCGGCCGGTGATGCTGGCGATGGTCAACGGCGCTTCACGTCCCGTGTGGTCGAAGACCACGGCGAAGGTGCCGGGCTGGCGGGCGAAGACCACAGAGCGCTTCGATACCGGATCGAAGGTCACGTCATGGCCGCGGTCAGGCAGGTCCACCGCATGGAGTAGCTTACCGTCCTCGGACAGGACGGCGGCGCCGTAGCTGCCGTCACGCTTGACGAAGGCGGTGGCAAAGATGGCGTCCGCCGCCAGCGTCGCTGCCCAGGCGGGGGGCGCCAGTACGGCAGCAAAGCCAAGGCCCGCGGCCCTGAGAAAGTCGCGACGATCGATGAGCGGCGTTTTCATCCTCTGCTCTCCTTTCGAGCATGATCTCGTCCGAAAAGTCTGCAACTTTTCGGGATCATCCTCAGTCCCCATCCAGCGACGAGAAGCCAGCGGTGAGGCCGAATTCGGCGGTCAGCCTGGTGCCGATCAGGGTGGAGAGGCTGGAGGTGATCAGCCTGAAATGCTCGAGCTTTTCGCGCAGTGCCGGATCGGCGAGCGCCTTGTCGATCGGACCCTGGACGGATTTCGCGGTCGCGACACCGTTGACCAGTTGGATATGGATCGATTCCGCCATCCAGCGCGAATCGGCGGGCAGCGCCTCGCCGAGCTTCGACACCTGGAACAGCGCGTCGATACCGGCGAGATTTCCGGCCAGAGAATTGGTTACGTTTTGCGACCGCCAGTAGATCGCCAGCTTCGGTTTGTCGGCATCGGCCCTGGCGCCAAGAAAGCCCTTGAGGCGGACATCCCTGACCATTTCCAGCTCGTTGATGAAGACGCCGACCAGTTCGGTCACCGCCTCATTGCCATCACGATAGAGCGGGTTCTGCGGCCCCGGATTGGCCCAGAGTGCCGCAAAGCCATCGGCCTTGTTCCAGGCAGCGCTGACCTCGCCGGCCATGGCGTCGATGTTTGCGGCAATCGCCGCGCCATAGGCGCAGCGATAGGGCTCGTCCTTGTCGGCAAGCGTATCGGCGCCGTCGCCGTAGAGCACGAACTCCAGCGCGCCTAGCCCCTGCATGGCAACGCTCTTGCCGGCAAGTTGCGCGGGATCGGCGGCTCCCGGATCCTTGTCCGACAGCGCCGCCTGCACCTGTTTGAGGCCGATGCTCTTGCGGTCCGGCCAGAACAGCATGCGTTCGAGCCGGTTGTTCTCCTTGATCGGGCCGAAACCAACGATCTCGGCGGACGACCAGGCATAGACCATGGCCGAAAACTCGGTCCGCGCCGCATCGAGCTGCGCTTGTGACGGCGTCTGGCAGAGTTCGTGCATCGCCTTGGACACAGCTTGCGTGCGCTCATGCAGATCGGCATAGGCTGGACGGACAAAGCCGTCGATCGCCCGCTGGATGACATCTGAGGCTTTCACCGCGGCCGATGCCGGGAAGGCACCGAGCAGGGCTAGGGGAAGAGCGAGAACAAGCGCGAAACGCTTCGGCATCAAAGTGACTCCAGGAATTTGACCAGCGCATCGCGCTCACCGGCCTTGGCCGCGGCAAAGCGGTCGCGCGCATTTTGCGCCTCGCCACCGTGCCACAGGATAGCCTCGACCAGGCTGCGCGCACGGCCATCGTGCAGATAGAAGGAATTGCCATTGACGGTTTCGGTAAGGCCTATGCCCCATAGCGGCGGGGTGCGCCACTCGCTGCCGGTCGCATCGCCGACGGCCTGGCCATCGGCAAGGTCCGGTCCCATGTCGTGCAGCAGGAAATCGGAATAGGGCCAGATCAGCTGAAAGGCCTGCGCCTTGTCAGGCGCGTCGCGGCGGGTGACGAATTTCGGGGTGTGGCAGGCAATGCAGCCGATTTCGTAGAAGATCTCCTTGCCGGCGAGCACATCAGCCGCGTCCAGGTCCCGGCGTGCGGGGACCGCCAGGTTCTGCGAATAGAACGTGACCAGGTCCATCACCGGCGCCGGCGCCTCGGCCGGGCCGAGGCGTTCCTGCACGCCGTTGGGCATGGCCAGGCATTTTTCCTGCGCTGGCGTGCAGTCGCCCCAATGTTTCGGCTCTTCCGGCGTCGATATGCCGATATCGCCGGCAAAGGCATCCGCCGCCTGCTGGCGTATCGAGGCGGTCTGCGCCTTCCAGCCGAAGCGGCCAAGGGTCAGTTCCCCACTCAGGCCATCACGCACGATGTTCGGCTTGCCGGAGATGCCATCGCCGTCCCGGTCATCGGCGTCGGCCCGAGCCAGAATGTCGGCGGGCGCGATCTGCTCGATCAGGCCAAGGCCGATCATCGGCGGTGTCAGGCGCGGCGACAGCGTGGTGCGCGGATCGAGTGGCCCATAGCCGAGATCGGTGATCGAGTAGGTCGGCTTGCGCAAGGAGATCACGGTGCCGTCCGTCAGCTCTACCGTGCGCTCCTGATAGTCGACACGCATCCTGCCTTCGCCCTTGAGGCCGGGAACGGCGAGTTCCTGCAACTGGGTGCCATAGACCGGATCGGGGAAATTGAGCACCTTGCGGCCGGCCAATGCCGCTCTCTCTTCAGCGTTGCCGGCATCGCGCGCCAGTCGCAGGAACATCGATGTGGTGCCGGCATCGCCTTGCGGCGGACGACCACGGCCATCCTTCAGGTGGCAGTTCTGGCAGGCGCGTTCGTTGAACAGCGGACCAAGCCCGTCCGATGCCTGCGTCGAGGACGGCGACGACACCCAGTTCTTGCGGAACAGCGCGTTGCCGAGCTTGAAGGTGCCTTCTTCCTCGAAGGTGATGTTTTCAGAGGATTGCGAGAAGGAATCGCGGCTGACCTCCTTTTCAGAGGTGCCGGCGCCGCCTTGCATCCGCTCGAAGGGCTCAGGTTTGGAGAAATCCGTGGCCGGCCTGGTGACGGCGGTGACGCGCGCCTGATCCTTGGCATTGAGATCGGTGCGCGTGGTGGCGAAGCCGGCGGATTGAAGGTCGCCGGCGATCGCTGAAGAGGTCAGGGCAGCGGCAACGATGGCGAAGCGCCAACGCACCGATCCGGCCGGCGTTTTCAGAGGGAGCGGCGAGCCCTTGGCCCGCCGCAAGCGGCGCAGGACGTCTAAAGGGCGCCGCATTCCCGCATGTCCTTACTCCGCCTCGTCCGCCGATGCGGCGTTGAGCAGGCCGTATTTCTCCTCGCCGATGGAGGCAAGAAGGTCGAGCTGTGTCTCGAGGAAGTCGATGTGGCCCTCTTCGTCGGTGAGCAGTTCCTCGAACAGTTTCATCGATACGTAGTCGCCCGCTTCCTCGCATATTTCGCGCGAGCGCTTGTAGGCCGTGCGCGCGTCATATTCGCCGGCAAGGTCGGATTCGAGCACTTCCTTGACGTTCTGCCCGATGCGCAGGGGCGCCACGGACTGCAGGTTCGGATGGCCTTCCAGGAAGATGATGCGGGCAATCAGCTTGTCGGCGTGATGCATCTCCTCGATCGATTCCGCCCGCTCCTTCTTCGCCAGCTTGGCGTATCCCCAGTCCTCCAGCAGCCGATAATGCACCCAATACTGATTGACGGCTCCGAGCTCCAGGAAAAGAGCCTCGTTAAGCCGCTCGATGATCTGTGGTTCGCCTTTCATGGGTTCTGCTCCCGTATTGGACGCGCAGGCCTCTGACGCGGTCCAGATGTGAAACGATGTCCACGCCGCTCGCCTCCGAGCGAGCGTGGTAATTCTCGGTTACCCGAATGATCGTTTCCACCACATTTGGAAAGCAGCCGCAACAGCGACCGCGCTTATGCATCGTATGATAGATCTTTGCAGGCACGATCAGTTGCCAGGGGTCCTGGTCCAGCAGCCCGATGATCGTCTGCTCGATCTCCCTCTCCGTGATGATGTTGCAATGGCAGATCAGCATTTCAGTGCTCGGATGGCTGACGGCGCCTCCCGCGCCGTGTGGCTTGATTTCTTCCCGAAGCGCCCTTCCGAAACCGGTCGCCCGGCTCCGGATCGGGCTCCAGGCCTTACTTGAACACCTTGTCAGGTGCGTCGAGGCTGTCGGAACCTTCGAAAGCGATGGCGTTGAGCTTCAGGGAGCCGACGGCGCGTTCGATCGACTTGGTCTGGTCGACCAATGCGTCGATCGCCGCCTGCACGGTGGCATTGCCTGCCGTATTGCCCTCGGCGATCTGCTGGTCATAGGCCTCGCCGGCCTCGGCCCGCGCCTTGATCGCTTCCATCTTGGCGACGGTGACATCGAGCTTGTCGGACAGCTCCTTGTCGATCCCGGCGTCGGCTGCCTTGACCATGTCGTGAACCGACGGCCCGGAAACCATACTGCCATCCAGTCTGGTGTAGCTGGCGAGATAGGCGGCGCGGATGCCGACGGCGTCATAGAGATGGGAGTTGTAGGTGTTGTCGGAGAAGCAGTCATGCTCCTCTTCGGGGTCGTGCAGCAACAGGCCGAGCTTCATGCGCTCACCGGCCAGCTCGCCGTAGGAGAGCGAGCCCATGCCGGTGAAGATCACCGAGATGGCCGTGTTCGGCTCGCCGTCGACGAGGTTCTTGCGCGCGGCGCCGTCTTCCTTCCAGTTGCCGACCATCTCCTGCAGGTCCGAAACCAGCAAGGTGCTGGCGGACTTCAGATACTCGGCGCGGCGGTCGCAATTGCCGCCGGTGCAGTTCTTGAGATCATAATCGGTGTAGGGACGCTCGCCGGCGCCCGGGCCGGTGCCGTGCAGGTCCTGGCCCCAGAGCAGGAATTCGATGGCGTGATAGCCGGTAGCGACATTGGCCTCGATGCCGCCCGCCTCCTGCAGCGTGCCGGAGAGGAATTCCGGAGAGAGCTTGGAGGCATCGACCTTCTTGCCGTTGATCTCGATCTCCTTGTTGGCGATGACATTGGCCGTGTAGAGCGAATTCGCATCCGACTCGGTGCCGTAGCTCTTGGCGACATAGTCGATCAGGCCTTCATCCAGCGGCCAGGAATTCACCTTGCCTTCCCAATCGTCGACGATCTTGTTGCCGAAGCGGTAGACCTCGGTCTGCTGGTAGGGCACGCGCGATGCCTTCCAGGCGTCGCGGGCGGCATTCAGCGTTTCCGCCGACGGATTGGCCAGCAGCGCGTCGACCGCCTTGTCGAGGGCCTGCGCGGTGGTCAGCGAATCCTCATATTTGGCAAGCGCGATGTCGGAATAGGTCTTGATGACCGCCTTCGCATCGGTTTCCGCCTTGGCGGGCAGCACGAACACCGCCGCCGTCAGCACCGCCGTGGCGCCGATCGCCGCCAGCCTGCCGCCATATCGTGCCGTCATTATCGCTCTCCAGTTCAAAGGGAATTTGGTAAAAGGCGCACGTGCCCACTGGTGCCTGGACATAGGCACGCCATAGGGCACAAAGGATGCCGCGCCATTGCGCGGCTCTCGGAAGAAAGACACCAAATGCCTCCAATCGAACGGGTTCAAGGCCCAAACATCAAAGGGATGCGCTGACGCGCGAGCTTCCTTAAAGCTTCGAGTCCGATGGAAGTCAATGAAAATTGCTGGAAAAGCCAATTGAAACAATAGTTTAGAATTATTCTAAACTAGGATGGTCAACTTTAGCTGCCCCGCCTGTATCGATTTTGCCGCCGCACTGTGCGATTGACAGTCGCCATTCCCGGTGCGACCCGCAAACACTCTCTTGCGGCGGCGACAGACAATTGCCACCTGGCAGGACGCCCTAGGATCAAATCGAGATGGGAATGCAATGAAGAACGGCGTGGTCATTGTCGGTGCGGGTCATGCGGGCGTGCAAGCGGCCGCCAGTCTGCGCGAGGACGGGTATGACGGGCCGGTGATCCTGGTCGGCGACGAGAACGAACTCCCCTACCACAAGCCGCCGCTGTCGAAGACCTTCATCAAGGATGCCGAGGCCAAGCCGCAGCCCTTGCGCGGCGAGGCTTTTTATACGGGCAACGCCATCGACTACCGGCCCGGTATCCGGATCGCTGGCATTGATACAGCGGGCCGAAGGCTCGACATGGAAGGGGGCGGCGGGCTTGCCTTCGACCATTTGATCCTGGCGACCGGCTCGCGGCCGCGAGTCCTGCCGTTGCCCGGCTCCGACCTGTCCGGCGTCTTGTCGCTGCGCTCGCTGGCCGATGCGCGGCTGATCCGGGAACTCAGCGCGCACAGCGAGGATGTCGTCATTCTCGGCGGCGGCTTCATCGGCCTGGAGATCGCCGCGACGCTGCGGGCCGCCGGCCGCACCGTTACCGTTGTCGAAGCGGTCGAGAGGCTGCTTGGGCGCGCCGTGGCGCCGGTGGTGGCAAGCCATGTGCGGCAGCGGCTGGAAGCAACCGGTGTGCGCATCCTGACCGGTACCACGGTCGCCAGCCTCGAAGGCGAAAACGGCCATGTCAGCGCCGTCATCACCTCATCAGGCGAAAGGCTGCCGGCGCGCATGGTCATCGTCGGCATCGGCGCCGTGCCGAATATCGAACTCGCGCAAGCCGCCGGCCTCGCGGTGGCCAACGGCATCCGCGTCGATCACCAGATGCGCAGCTCGGTGCCGGAGATCCTGGCTATCGGCGACGCGGCCTCCTACCGGCACTGGTTCACCGGCGCGGATGTGCGGCTGGAATCGGTACAGAACGCGACCGACCAGGCGCGGCTCGCCGCGCGCACCATATCAGGCCATGCCGACGCCTATTCGGCAGTGCCGTGGTTCTGGTCCGACATTGGCGACATGAAATTGCAGATGGTCGGGCTGACCGCGGGCGGCGACAGCCACGTCGTGCTCGGCGACCTGCCGGAGAACAAGTTCTCGATCTATCACTATGCCGGCGACCGGCTGCTCGGCATCGAATCGGTCAACCGCCCGGGCGACCACATGCTTGGCCGCAAGATGCTCGGCGCAGGGTTTTCGCCGGCGCCGGAGACGGTGGCCGAGGGGCCTGACGGGTTGAAGGCGGCGCTGGCCGCGTTTCAGCAGGCTGAGCCCGAAAGGGCGGTGGGTTAGTCAGCACCACCTGGATTGAACGTCCCCGCCGCCCCTCCTTCCGGCACCTTCTCCCCGTAAACGGGGAGAAGGCAAGCTCGCCGGCTCAGGCGGCACAAACCTCGCGGATCGAGCTTTCCAGAATGTCGAGCGCTTCGTTCATGACCTCATCCTGGATGGTGATCGGCGCCAGGAAGCGGATGACGTTGCCGTAGACGCCGCAGGTCAAGAGGATCAGCCCCTTGTCGAGCGCCTTGAGGCGGATGGCGTTGGCGATCTCGGCCGAGGGCAGACCTTTCTTGACGTCGTTGAACTCGACCGCGTTCATGAAGCCGAGGCCCCTTATGTCGACGATCTCGGGCACGTCGTCGCGGATCGACTGCAGACGCTGCTTCAGCCGCGCGCCCAACGTGTTGGCGCGATCGCAGAGCTTCTCGTCCTCGATCACATCAAGCACCGCATGCGCGGCCGCGACGCCGATCGGGCTGCCGCCATACGTGCCGCCGAGCCCGCCAGGGCCGGGCGCATCCATGATTTCGGCGCGGCCGGTGACCGCCGACAGCGGAAAGCCGCCGGCCAGGCTCTTGGCCATGGTCGTGATGTCGGCCGCCACGTCATGGTGATCCATGGCGAACATCTTTCCGGTGCGGGCAAAGCCGGTCTGCACCTCGTCGGCGATCAAAAGCATGCCATGCTGGTCGCACAGCTTGCGCAGCGCGGTGAGGAGTTCACGCGGCGCGTCGTAGAACCCTCCCTCGCCCTGAACCGGCTCGATGATGATGGCGGCGACGCGCGCCGGATCGACATCGGCCTTGAATAGCCTGTCGAGCGCGGCAAGCGAATCGGCCACCGAGACACCATGCAGCGAAACCGGGAACGGCACGTGGTAGACGTCGCCAGGCATGGCGCCGAAGCCCACCTTGTAGGGCACGACCTTGCCGGTCAGCGCCATGCCCATGAAGGTGCGGCCGTGGAAGCCGCCGCCAAAGGCGATGACGGCCTGGCGTCCCGTGGCGTTGCGGGCGATCTTGATGGCGTTCTCGACGGCTTCGGCGCCCGTGGTGACGAAGATCGTCTTCTTCTCGAACTTGCCGGGCAGCATTGTGTTCAGCCTTTCGGCCAGCCGCACATAGCTCTCATAGGGCACGACCTGATGGCAGGTGTGGGTGAAGCGGTCGAGCTGCGCCTTTACAGCCTCGATCACCCTGGGGTGGCGATGGCCGGTGTTGACCACCGCGATGCCGGAGGAGAAGTCGATATAGCGGCGGCCTTCGACGTCCCAGATTTCCGAATTCTCTGCCCGGTCGGCATAGATCTGCGTGGTCATGCCGACGCCGCGCGAGATCGACTGGTTCTTGCGTTCGGAAATGGCGGAGTTCTTCATGATATCCCTCACCGGGCCATCCCTCATCGAGATTGGGCCCGTTCTGTTTGATGCCGTTGTGTTCCCTTCTGGCCTTATTTCATATTTTCCTCAAGCCGGCACCGTCACCAGGTCGATTGGGCCTGACTTAACCAGTCCGGCGATACGTGTACGAGAGCGGTTTCCTTTTTTCCGGGATCGATTATCCTCCTGATATCCGCGAGGGGATCGCGCTCAGCGACCGGCACGCGGCCGAGGGGAGCCATGAGCAGGAACGCGACATCGTCCGTCTCGCCGCCATCCGCCAAGGCCGCCGGCCTTTTGCCTTTTCCAGCTGTTTCAATTTTCGCCTGCGCGGCCCTGGCGCTGCTGGCCGGTTGCCAGAAGCAGGAGGCGGCGGACAAAAAGCTGCCGGTCATGGTGCGCACCGAAACCGTGGCAACCTCAGATTATGCGCCGAGAACCTCGCTGACCGGGGTCATCGCAGCGCGCACGCTGAACAACCTGTCGTTCCGGGTCGGCGGGCGCGTCGCCGAGCGGCTTGTCGATGTCGGCCAGCATGTCGACCAGGGCACGGTGCTTGCCCGCATCGACCCGCAGGAGCAGGAATCCGATCTGCGCTCGGCACAGGCCGACCTCGATGCCGCGCAGGCGCAATTGACCCAGGCGGCGGCCACTTTCGAACGGCAGAAGACGCTGCTTGCCCAGGGCTTCACCACCCGACGCGACTATGACGCCGCCGACCAGGCGCTGAAGGTGGCGCAAGGCAGCGTCGATGCAGCGCAGAGCGCGCTGGCCAATGCCCAGCAGAACCTGTCCTTCACCGAGCTCAAGGCCGGTGCGGCCGGCGTCATCACCGCCCGCCAGGTCGAAACAGGGCAGGTTGTACAGGCAGCACAGACCATCTTCACCGTCGCCGAGGACGGCGACCGCGACGCGGTGTTCAATGTTGAGGAGACGCTGGTCGCCAAAACGCCGCCCTCGCCCGCGGTGACGATCACGCTCCTGTCCGACCCGCAAATTCGGGCAACGGGCAAGGTGCGCGAGATCTCGCCGGCCGTCGACCCGGCTTCGGGCGCGATAAGGGTCAAGGTCGCCATTCCCGATACGCCGGCCGGCATGCCGCTGGGCGCGGCCGTCATCGGCTCGGTCAGCGCCAAGCCTGCCAAGGCAGTTCTGTTGCCATGGCAGGCGCTGACCTCGAGTGCCGGCAAGCCGGCCGTCTGGATCGTCGATCCCGCCACCAAGGCGGTGACGACGGCACCGGTCGAGGTGCTGGCTTTCGATTCGGGCACCGTGGTCATCGCCAACGGACTGAACGAAGGCCAGAGCGTCGTTACGTCGGGCGGGCAATTGCTCAGCCCCGGCCAGACGGTCGAGATATCGGGAGCGGCGCAATGAAGCGGCTGCCAGCCATCCTGCTTGGTCTTGCCGCGGTCGGCGTGCTCGCGGCCTGCTCGAAATCGGAAGAGAAGCCACCGGAGATCGTCCGGCCGGTGCTGTCGGTCGTGGTCGAGCCGCGCACGACCCAGACCTTCGGTTTTGCCGGTTCCGTCGAGCCGCAGGTCAGCGCCGACCTCGCCTTCCGCCTGCTCGGCCGCGTGGTTTCGCGCGACGTCAACGTCGGCGACATCGTCAGCAAGGGCACGACCATCGCCGCACTCGATCCGACCGCACTGGAACTGGCCGTCCAGGCCGCCAAGGCGGAACTCTCCAATGCGCAGGCGCAGTTCGCCAATGCCGCCGCCAGCGAGGAGCGGCAACGGCAGTTGCTCGCGTCGGCCAACACGCCGCAATCCGCCTTCGACGCCGCGCAGCAGGCACGCAAGGCGGCGGAAGCCAGCGTCGAGCGGGCCAAGGCTTCGCTGGCCAAGTCGCAGGAACAATTGGGCTATGCCAGGCTCTTCTCCGACTTCGACGGCGTCGTCACCGCTGTCGGCGCGGAGGTCGGCCAGACAGTCTCGGCCGGGCAGACGGTTGTGACCGTGGCGCGCTCGGACCTGCGCGAGGCGGTGGTCGACATTCCCGACCAGCTGACCGGCGATCTTCCGCCGGGCACGCCGTTCCAGGTCATCCTGCAGTCGCTGCCGACGATCCAGACCGAAGCCAAGCTGCGCGAGATCGCGCCCCAGTCCGAAGGATCGACCCGCACGCGGCGCGTCAAGCTGACGCTCACCGATCCGCCGCAGGCGTTCCGGCTGGGTTCGACGGTGACGGCCACCCGCATGACCAAGGTCGAGCCGGTGATCGAGCTGCCGCTGTCGGCGCTGCTCGAAAAGGACGGGTCCGACAAGGTGTGGATTGTCGATCCGCAGACGTCGAGCGTGAGTGCGCGTGATATCAAGATCGCCGCGAAGAAGAGCGGCACCTTCACGGTGGCCGAAGGCCTCGAAGCCGGCATGCGCGTGGTCACCGCCGGCGTCCATAGCCTTGTTGAAGGCCAGAAAGTCAAAGTGCCGGAGGGAGGCGTCTGATGAAGGGCTTCAATCTCTCCGACTGGGCGCTGAACCACCGTTCGATGGTCTGGTATTTCATGCTGGTCTTCGTCGTGGCCGGCATCTTCTCCTACCTCAATCTCGGCCGCGAGGAAGACCCAGCCTTCACCATCAAGACCATGATCATCCAGGCCAACTGGCCGGGGGCTTCGGTCAGGGAGACGGTGCAGCAGGTGACCGACCGCATCGAGAAGAAGCTCGAGGAACTCGACAGCCTGGACTACACGAAATCGGTCACCACCGCTGGCCAGACCATCATCTTCGTCAACCTGAAGGACACCACCAAGGCGCGCGATGTCGTGCCGAACTGGCTTCAGGTGCGCAACATGGTCAACGACATCAAGGCGCAGTTTCCCCAGGGCGTGCAGGGACCGTTCTTCAACGACCGCTTCGGCGACGTCTACGGCAACATCTATGCCTTCACCTCGGACGGGCTGACGCCGCGCCAGCTGCGCGACTATGTCGAGGATGCCAGGACAAAGATCCTGACCGTGCCCAATGCCGGCAAGGTGGATCTCGTCGGCGCGCAGGACGAGGCGATCTACCTCGAATTCTCGACCCGCCAGATCGCGGCACTTGGCCTCAACCAGCAAGCGATCGTCGCCAGCCTGCAGGCGCAGAACGCCATCACGCCGTCCGGCGTCGTCCAGTCCGGACCGGAGCGCATCAGCGTTCGCGTCGGCGGCCAGTTCACCTCGGAGGAGAGCCTGCGGGCCATCAATCTGCGCGTCAACGACCGCTTCTTCCGGCTGAGCGACGTGGCGACGATCACGCGCGGCTATGTCGATCCGCCCACGGCCCTGTTCCGCTTCAACGGCCAGGACGCGATCGGTCTTGCCATCGGCATGAAGCCCAATGCCAATCTCCTGCAGTTCGGCGAAGCGCTGCATGAGGAGATGAACAAGGTGCTGGCCGACTTGCCGGTCGGCGTCGGTGTGCATCTGGTGGCCGACCAGCCGGTCATCGTCGAGGAAGCGGTTTCGGGCTTCACGCGCGCCTTGTTCGAGGCGGTGGCCATCGTACTCGCCGTCTCGTTCATCAGCCTCGGCATGCGCGCCGGTTTCGTGGTGGCGCTGTCGATCCCGCTGGTGCTGGCCATCACCTTCACGGCGATGGAATATCTCGGCATATCGCTGCAGCGGATTTCGCTCGGCGCGCTGATCATCGCGCTCGGCCTGCTGGTCGACGACGCCATGATCGCGGTGGAAATGATGGTGGCGCGGCTGGAGGTCGGCGACAGCCTGCGCAAGGCGGCGACCTATGTCTACACTTCGACCGCCTTCCCGATGCTGACCGGCACGCTGGTGACCGTCGCCGGCTTCATCCCGATCGGCCTCAACAACAGCGCCGCCGGCGAATATACGTTCACGCTGTTCGTCGTCATCGCCGTCTCGCTCCTTGTGTCGTGGATCGTGGCGGTGCTGTTCGCTCCGCTGCTTGGGGTGACCATCCTGCCGGCGACGATGAAGACCAAGCATCACGACCAGCCGGGGCGCTTCACCTCGCTGTTCCGGCGCGTGCTTGTGGGCTCGGTGCGCCACCACTGGCTGACCATCATCGCCACCGTGCTTCTCTTTGCCGCCTCGATCGCCGGCTTCGGCCTGGTGCAGCAGCAATTCTTCCCGCCGTCGGACCGGCCGGAGCTGATCGTCGACTGGAACCTGCCGCAGAATGCTTCGATCGCCGACACGCGCGACCAGATGGAGCGGTTCGAGCAACGGGCGCTGGTCGGCAATCCCGATATCGATCATTTCTCGTCCTATATCGGCCAAGGCGCGGTGCGCTTCGTGCTGGCCTACGACGTGCAGCCGGCCAATCCCTATTTCGGCCAGACCGTGATCGTCACCAAGAGCCTGGAAGCGCGCAACCGGGTGAAGGCGGCGCTCGAAAAGCTGCTGCGCGAGGAATTCGTCGGCACGGATGCCTTCGTCAAGCTGCTGGAGCTCGGACCGCCGGTCGGCCGCCCCGTCCAGTATCGTGTCGGCGGTCCCGACATCCAGACGGTGCGCGAACTGGCGCAGAAATTCGCCGGCGTCATTTCCGCCAACCCGAAACTGGCGGCGCCGACTTTCGATTGGAACGAGCCGCAGCGCGTGCTGAGGGTCGACGTGCTGCAGGACAAGGCGCGCCAACTCGGCATCACCTCCTCCGACATCGCAAGCGCGCTGAACAGCACGGTCGGCGGGGCGACCATCACCCAGGTCCGCGACGCCACCTACCTCATCAATGTCGTGGCGCGCTCGCGCGAAGCCGAACGCGGCTCGATCGAGACCTTGCAGAACATGCAGCTGCCGACAAGCACCGGTGAAGCCATCCCGCTCGCGGCGGTGGCCAATTTCCGCTACGACCTGGAGCAGCCGACTGTATGGCGGCGCGATCGCATCCCGACCATCACCGTGCGCGCCGGGCTGGTAGGTGACGTGCTGCCCGCGACCGTCGTCAACGAGCTGAAACCCTCCGTCGAGGCCTTCATCGCCAAGCTGCCGCCTGGCTATTCGGTCGAGACCGCCGGCTCGGTCGAGGAAAGCGGCAAGAGCCAGGGGCCGATCGCCGCCGTGGTGCCGCTGATGCTGTTCGTGATGGCGACCATACTGATGGTGCAGTTGCAGAGTTTCCAGCGCCTGTTCCTGGTGGTGGCGGTGGCGCCGCTCGGCCTGATCGGCGTGGTGGCGGCACTTGTGCCGAGTGGCGCGCCGCTCGGCTTCGTCGCCATCCTCGGCGTCCTGGCGCTGATCGGCATCCTGATCCGCAACTCGGTCATCCTGATCGTGCAGATCGAGGACCTCGTCGCCGAGGGCAAGGATCGCTGGGCGGCCGTCATCGAAGCGACCGAGCATCGCATGCGGCCGATCGCGCTGACGGCGGCGGCCGCCAGCCTGGCGCTGATCCCGATCGCGCGAGAAGTGTTCTGGGGGCCGATGGCTTACGCCATGATGGGCGGCATCATCGCCGGCACGGCGATCACGCTGCTGTTCCTGCCTGCGCTTTATGTGACGTGGTTCAGGATCAAGGAGCCGAAAGGCAGCGACGATTCGCCCCCCTCCGAGATCAGGGAACTGACGGAGAACCCGACCTAAGGTTTCGCCGTATCATTCATTATCGTTGGAGGGCGACGGGCGCGATTTGGCTCGCTGCCATGGCGACGATTTCGAACTGCGCCAGGCATGCCAGCCTTCGGGCAAATCGACCAATTCGAGGATGCTCGAATCTTGATTGACCACTTCCTGCAAGCCGACGAGCATTATTTCGCGTTCATCCCAATCACGCGTATCGCTGCTGTAGAATAGCCAACTGCCGTCATCTTCCATATGCGAAACGGATGCGATCCAGTCGCCGTAGGCAAATATGCTCCTGTCGGAGAACACCGCAACATTGGGCGGATCTGCAAACTTCCATTCCTCCACGAGAACTCCCCGAAGATGGCTCTGCGCTCGAGAAAACGACTTCAAGCGGTCCTCACGAACCCTTCGCTCGCCCTCAACAAATTGCGCGTATAATCCTTCGTGACGCGGCGTTCGACAAGATCACTCGCAGTCAGGTTCTCCACCGCCTCGCCGCCCTGCATCACCATCAGCCGCTCGCACATATGGGTGATGATGGCGAGATCGTGGCTGACCATCAGGAAGGTCAGCTTGCGGCGCCGCCGCACCTCTTCGAGGAGGTTAAGCACTTCCGCCTGCACCGAGGCGTCGAGCGCCGAGGTCGGCTCGTCGAGCAGCAGGATCGACGGTTCCAGGATCAGCGCTCTCGCGATCGCCACGCGCTGGCGCTGGCCGCCGGAAAGCTGGTGCGCGTAGCGGAAGCGAAAACCGTTACCGAGACCGACCTCATCCAGTGCGCGCTCGATGCGCTTCTCGCCATCGGCGAAACCATGGATGGCGAGCGGTTCCTGCAGCAGGCGGTCGATGGTCTGGCGCGGATGCAGAGAGCCGTAAGGGTCCTGGAAGACCATCTGCACGTCGCGGTAGAAAGCCTTGTCGCGGCGCACGCCGAGCATCTTGCCGTTGACGGCGATGCTGCCCGAGGCGACCGGCGCGAGGCCGGCAATGGCCCGCAGCAATGTCGATTTGCCGGAGCCGGATTCACCAACCAAACCGAAGGATTCGCCCGGTTCGACTTCCAGGCTGACGCCCTTCAGCGCGCGAAAGCGGTCGAAGATCACCTCAAGCCTGTCGACAGCGATCGCCGAAGTCATGCCGCCCACTCCGGCTTGCGGTCGAGGACGGGCAGCGGGTGACGGTCGGCGCCGATCTTGGGCATGCAGTTGATGAGGCCGCGCGTGTAGGGGTGCTGGGCTTGGCCGAGTTCCGACGCCTTGAGCTGCTCGACCACCTTGCCGGCATACATGACGATAACGCGGTCGCAGAAGGAGGAAACCAGGCGCAGATCGTGCGAGATGAAGATCAGCCCCATGCCGCGCTCGGCGACCAGCCGGTCGAGGATGCCGAGAACGTCGAGTTGCACGGTGACGTCGAGTGCCGAGGTCGGCTCGTCGGCGATCATCATTTCCGGGCCGGCGATCAGCATCATGGCGATCATGGCACGCTGACCCATGCCGCCCGACACTTCATGCGGATGCAGGTCGAAGACGCGTTTGGGATCACGGATCTGCACCGCCTCCAGCATGGCGAGCGCCCGCTCGCGCGCCTCGGCTTTGGAGACTTTCTCATGCGTGCGCAGCGTTTCGACGATCTGGCGGCCGATGCTCATCACGGGATCGAGCGAGTATTTCGGGTCCTGCAGGATCATGGCGATGCGGTTGCCCCGCAACGCCCGGCGTTCGCGCGCAGAGACGCCAAGCAGATCGATGCCGTCGAAGGTCAGTTTGTTGGCCGATATCCTGGCCTGCGGCGGCGTCAGGCCCATGATGGCGCGGCCGGTCTGCGACTTGCCCGAGCCGGATTCGCCGACAATGCCGAGCCGTTCGCGGCCAAGCGAAAAGGAAACGCCGCGCACCGCCTCGACCAGCCCGGTGCGGGTCGGGAAGGTGACGCGCAGATCGTCGACCTCAAGCAGCGTCCCGGTCCTGCCGCTCATTGGTCGTCACTCATTGGTCGCCACTCCGGGGATCGAGCGCGTCGCGCAGACCGTCGCCGAGCAGGTTGAAGCCGAGGCTGACGATGAGGATGGCAAAGCCTGGCGCACCGGCCACCCACCACTGGTCGAGGATGAAGCGGCGGCCCGACGCGATCATGGTGCCCCATTCGGGCAATGGCGGCTGCGCGCCGAGGCCGAGGAAACCCAGACCGGCGGCCGTCAGGATGATGCCGGCCATGTCGAGCGTCACCCGGATGATCAGCGAGGAGATGCACAGCGGCATGATGTGGCGCAGCACGATGCGGAAGGGCGAGGCGCCCATCAATTGCACGGCCTTGATGTAGTCGGAGTTGCGCACGGTGAGCGTCTCGGCGCGGGCAATGCGCGCATAGGGTGGCCAGGAGGTGATGGCGATGGCTAGGACCGCGTTCTCGATGCCCGGGCCAAGGGCGGCGACAAAGGCCAGTGCCAGCACCAGCTTGGGGAAGGCGAGGAAAATGTCGGTGATGCGCATCAGTATGGCATCGGTCCAGCCGCCTGCATAGCCGGCGACGGTGCCGACCAGGAGGCCTATGGGGGCCGCGATGATGGCAACCAGGATGACCACGTACAGCGTCCAGCGCGAGCCGTAGAGGATGCGCGAATAGATGTCGCGGCCGAGATCGTCCGTGCCGAACCAGTGTTCGGCGCTCGGCGCCAAGAGCCGTGCGTTCTTCAGGTCGCCGAAGGTCGGCGAATACGGCGCCAGCACACCGGCGAGGGCGGCGACGAGGAGCAAGGCGATGATGATCAGCAGGCCTACCAGGGCCAGACGATTGGCGGAAAAGCGCCGCCAGGCGACATAGGCGCGGCCGAGCCTTGCCTGCATGCGCGAGGCCGGCCGCTCGCTGAGCAGCCAGTCGCGACGGCTCTGGATGGTCCCGACGCTCATGCCGATTTCGTCCTGGGATCGAGCACTCGGTACAGCAGGTCAGACAGAAGGTTGATGCCGATGAACACCGAGCCGATGACGATGGTGCCGCCGAGCACCGCATTCATGTCGGCGTTCTGCAGCGAGTTGGTGATGTAGAGCCCGATCCCCGGCCAGGAGAACACCGTCTCGGTCAGCACCGAGCCTTCGAGCAGTCCGGCATAGGAGAGCGCGATCACCGTCACCATCGGCACGGCGGCGTTGCGCAAAGCGTGGCCCCAGATGATGCGGGTCTCCGACAAGCCCTTGGCGCGCGCGGCGACGACATATTCCTGGGCGAGTTCATTGAGCATGAACGAGCGCGTCATGCGGCTGATATAGGCGAGCGAAAAATAGCCGAGCAGCGAGGCTGGCAGGATGATGTGCCGGAAGGCGTCGTAAAAGACGTCCCACTGTCCCTGCATCGCGGAGTCCAGCAGATAAAAACCGGTGATCGGCGTGAAGGTATATTCGTAGACGACGTCGAGCCGTGCCGGAAAGGCCACCCATTGCAGCTTGGCGTAGAACAGCACCAGAGCCAGCAGACCCAGCCAGAAGATGGGCACGGAATAGCCGATCAGTCCGATGATGCGCACGACCTGGTCGATCAGGCTGCCACGCCGGACCGCGGCCAGCACACCGAGCGGCACGCCGAACAACGCACCGATCAGCGTTCCCAGCGTCGCCAGTTCCGTGGTTGCCGGAAGTGCGCGCCTGATATCGGTCATGACCGGATTGGTCGTCAGCACCGAGGTGCCGAAATCGCCGTTGAGCGCGCCTTTGACATAGATGTAGAACTGCTCGATCAAGGGCAGGTCGAGCCCCATCTCACGGCGCGTGCGCTCGACGACATTGGCCGGCGCGCGGTCGCCCAGAACCGCCAGCACCGGGTCGATCGGGATGACACGGCCAATGAAGAAGGTGACCGCGAGAAGACCGAGATAGGTCGTCACCGCGATGACCAGGAAGCGGCCGATCGCTGAGGCAATGGCGACGGCGCGGGCGCTGCCGCGCCCGCCCTCGTTTTCAACAGCGCTCATAAGGCGCGTCCGCGGGCGCTACTCTTTCGAGACCGGCCCGACGAAGTTGGTGTCGAAGCTCGGGCCGAGCGCGAAGCCCTTGAGGTTCTTGCGCAGGCCGGCCACTTCCAGCTGCTGATGGATGAGCACAAAGGGGCTGGTGTCGAGGATCTTCTTCTCGAGATCCTTGTACATGTCGGCGCGCTTGCCCGAATCCTTCTCCAGCAATGCGGCTTCCGTCTCCTTGGTCAGGTCCGGAATGTCCCATGCATTGCGCCAGGCCAATGTCTTGGACTTGCCTGCATCCGAGTTGTCCGGATTGGAGGCGAAGGTCTGGGCATTGGAGTTCGGATCGAAATAATCCTGGCCCCACTGGCCGATATAGATGTCGTGATTGCGGGCGCGGTACTTGGTCAGCGTCTGCTTGCCATCGCCGGGTATGATCTCCAGCTTGATGCCGGCCTGGCCGAGCGTCTGCTGGATCGATTCCGCCATGCCCGTCGTCGGCTGGCCTGTACGCACATCCATAGTGACGCTGAAGCCGTCAGCCAGGCCGGCCTTGGCCAGCAATTCCTTGGCCTTGGCGACGTCGAGCTTGAAGGGGTTTTCGTCCAGTTCACCCAACACACCCTTGGGCAGGAAGGTCTGGTGGATCTCGCCGATACCCTTGAGGATAGTCGAACCCAGCGCATCGTAGTCGACCAGATATTTGAAGGCCTGGCGTACTTCTGGTTTGGCCAGGTTCGGGTTCTTCTGGTTCAGGCTGATGTAATAGACCGTGCCCTTCGGGGCGCTGGTCGAGGTGAGATCGGCATTCTTGGCGATGGCGTCGAGGTCGTTAGGTTCGAGGTTGCGGGCGACGTCGATGTCGCCGGCCTCAAGCGCCAGGCGCTGCGCCGAGCTTTCCTTCATGTTGCGATAGATGACGCGGGCGAGCTTGGCCTTCTCGCCGTAGTAATTGTCGTTGCGCTCCAGGACGACGGCCTCGTTGGCGCGCCATTCACGCAGCTTGTAGACGCCCGAACCGGCATAGCCGGTTTTCAGCCAGGCATTGCCGAAATCATTGTCCCATTTGTAGTCGGCGCTCGGCGTGACCGCGGCGACATGTTCCTTGACCAGCTTGGCGTCGACCACCGAAGCGACGGTCGCCGACAGGCAGTTCAGGACGAAGCTTGGCGCATAGGCCTTGTCGACGATGAACTGGAAAGTGGTGTCATCGACGGCCTTGGCCTTCTCGGCGACGTTGTCGCCGCTGATGCCGAACTGATCGATGATGAAGGCCGGGCTCTTGTCCAGCTTGACGGCGCGCTCGAAGGAATAGGCGACATCGGCCGCCGTGATCGGGTTGCCGGAAGCGAATTTGAGGCCCGGCTTGAGTTTGAACGTATAGGTCAGGCCATCGTCCGAGACGGTCCAGCTTTCGGCGAGATCGCCCTTGACCTTGGAGGTGTCGCTGAGGTCGAGGCGCACGAGAAGATCGTAGGTATTGCCGGTAACCTCGGCGGTCGACAGCTCGAACGCCTCGCCTGGATCCATGGAGATGATGTCGTCGATGGCGAAGCCTTCGACCAGCGTGTCGGCGGGAGTGACCGCACCGGCGGGCGCGCCGGCCAGAAGCAGCGCCGACATGGCGGCACCGGCAAGCAAGATGCGGGATCGTAGAGCAAGCTTTTCCATCATCATGACGATTGTTCCCTGTTTTGTTGTTTGTCGACCTGAGTTCCCGGCTCAGGATTGAAGTCTTCTTTCAAGGCTCGGCAAGAGCCCCTGACCCAGCACCGTCGAGGTTTTTGTCCAGTTGGTCAACACCATATTCGGCGCCCCCGAGACGGCAAGGAGGATTTCGGCAACGGCATGAGTGGATCAGAAAGCAGCGTGGCATGTCCATGCATGCGCCGGCTAATCGATGCCGCGGATCGGGAAAAATCTGCCAAATTCCAGGGCTATTTCAGCGCGGCGACGAGGCTGGCGTCAGGGAAACAGGTAGCGGCCTGGCCATTCTTTTCCTGCCATTTGCCGATCGAGCGGCGGGTCTTGAAACCGGGCAGGCCATCGGCGCTGCCGACATCATAACCCTTGGCTTCCAGCGCGCGCTGCAGGGCGGCGATGTCGGAACGGTGGAGATCCCCGACCGGCCCCCAACTGCCGGCAAAATTCTGATCGCCATGGGCGATGCGGTCGGCGCCATGGCCGATGAACAGCGCGTAGAGGTCGCTGGTGTTGTATTCCTTCAGCACGTAGAAATTGGGGGTCGCGATAAAGGCCGGGCCGCTGCGCCCGGCCGGCATCAGCAGAAAGCCCTGCGCCTTCATCTCGCTGGCCGGGAACGCCTTGCCGCCGACGCGTTCGATGCCCATGGCGGCCCATTGCGAGATCTTTTTGCCCTGGTCAGGTCCCTCCAGCGAACAGGAGACGCCCTGCGGCACCGTCACCTCGAACCCCCAGCCACGCCCCCTCACCCAGCCATAATGGACGAGATAGTTGGCGATCGAGGCGAGTACATCAGGCGTTGAATTCCAGATGTCGGGCCGGCCGCCGTCGAAGGCGACGGCATGCTTGAGGAAAGAGGTCGGCATGAATTGCGGCTGGCCGAGCGCGCCGGCCCAGGACGATTTCATCGCGCCGACCGGGGCCAGCCCGCGCTGGACGATTTCCAGAGCCGCCAGCAGTTCGGTGCGGAAGAAATCTTTTTTCGTCGACATGAACGCCTTGGTGCCAAGCACCTCGAAGGCGTCGTAGGGCATCTTCGCCGCGCCGAATCCGGTCTCGCGGCCCCAGATAGCAAGGAGGATTTCGCCCGGCACGCCATAGCGCTTTTCGATCGCGGCAAGCGTGCTGGCATTGGCGGCTTCGCGCGCGCGGCCGCCCGATGTCACCGCACGGACCGTCTTCTCGGCAAAATAGGCGCCCGGCGACCCGAACTCTGCCTGATGCTGCTTCTGCGGCGTCTTCGGCTTCTCGCCGGGCATGACGAGATCGGGCAGCTTCAGATTGGGTTTTATGCCGTCGAAGGCTGTGTCGAAAGTGGCCTTGGAAATGCCTTTTGCCTTGGCCTCGGGCCAGAGGTCGTTCTGCAGCCAGGCGCGGAACTGATCGTCGATTTTGGCGGCGTGGGTGGGGGGAGTGAGGACAAGGAAGGCCAGCGCGGCCAGGAAGAATGCAAGACAAGACTTGCGGAGGCCGAGTTCTGGCGCGTGCACCACCAGCTTCGAAAGATGCGTGACAATCATAGCGCCCATCCTCCCGCCAATCTTGTCAAAATGCCGTCCGCGAGCGCAGTGCGGCGGCCAGCGTGCCTTCATCCAGATAATCGAGTTCACCGCCGACCGGCACGCCGTGCGCCAGCCGCGTTACCTTGACTTCGAAGCCGGAGAGCTGGTCCGTGAGGTAATGTGCCGTCGTCTGGCCCTCGACCGTCGCGTTGACGGCAAGGATGATCTCCTTCACTTCGCCGCCGGCGACGCGGTCGATCAACGAGCGGATGTTGAGCTGGTCGGGGCCAATACCGTCAAGCGGCGACAGCGTGCCGCCGAGCACGTGGTAGCGCACATTCATCGCCGCCGCCCGCTCCAAGGCCCAGAGGTCCGAGACGTCCTCGACGACGATCAACGTGGCGGCGTCGCGGCGCGGATCGGTGCAGATCATGCAGGGGTCGGAGGTGTCGACATTGCCGCAGGTGGAGCAGATGCGCACCTTGTCGACGGCCTCGCCCATGGCGGCTGCGAGCGGCGACAGCAACTGTTCCTTCTTTTTGATCAGATGCAGCGCCGCGCGCCTGGCCGAACGGGGGCCAAGTCCCGGCACCTTGGCCAGGAGCTGGATCAGGCGTTCGATCTCGGGACCGGCGATTCGCTTGGACATCGCTCTGATCTAGGATTTTTCAGAGCGCTTTGAAACATCCCGCATCAGTGCATGGTCAGCATGCTGCCATGGCGGCCGCCGGAGCGCGGATCAATTGGCTTCGAGCGGCCGGCCCTGGCTGACGATCATCGCGCCGATGGCGTCGGTGTTCTCAGGCGTCGACTGGAAGCCCATCGCCGCTTCCTGCTCGCCCTGGACCGAGGAAATGACGCTCTTGCTCGAGGTTCCGCTGTCCAAGGTCCCGCCGAAGCGCGCGGCATCCGGTTCTTCCATCGGCTCCTGCATGGCGACCATTGTCTGCTTCGCCGTCACGCGCGCCGACTTTGCCATCGGCGCCGCGGCTGCCGTCACATAGGTCTCTTGAACCGGAGCGGTCCTGGTTTTGGGCTGACGGGCCGGCTCCGCCGCGGCGGTCATGTAGACCTGTTGCGTGGCAGCGGTGCGGGAGGTCTTGGCCGGTCGCACGGGCTCGGCCGAGGCAACCATCGTCACGGGCGCGGCGGGCTTGACCACGTCCGGCGCCACCGAAGCAACCATTGGCTCATCCGGCAGCGGCTGCCAGTTGCGACCGCGCTTTTCGTAGAAGGCATTGCCGCCGGCAACCATGGTGTAGTGCATGTTCTTGTAAGGGAAGCGCAGGCCGGCCGTGTGGAAATACATCGTGTTCTTGAGCTTGGCCTTGCGCTCGCCCTTGAGCACGGCGTCGGCGGCCTCCTCGACATCGGGCATTGCGCGCGAATTCATCGGCCTGGTCATGACGCCCGGCGCGAACTGCCCACGCTCGCCCACGACTTCGCAGATCGTGTTGCCATGCTGGCCCGAGCGCAGCCGGTTCATCACCACCGTGCCGACGGCGACCATGCCGTCGCGGCTCGACCGGTTGGATTCGAAGAACATCGCCCGCTCCAGGCATTCCCGGTCCTTCGGCGTATGGCCGGAAGCGCGCGATGTCAGGAAGCTCGGCGTGATGGCGTCGGTCAGGCTGGCGACCGACATGCCATGCGAAGTGGTCTGGCTGCAGGCAGCCAGAAACAAGGGAGACGTAACGACGCCGAGCAACAGCGGCATCTTCCATCGCTTAGAGATCAACAGGCTACCCTCTCACTTCCATGCCCGCCCCAGGCTGCGGCAAGAATGAGACACTTTCGGGCAAAATGATGGCCAAAGCGTTATTAGTGATGAACTGTTACTGAATAGACACAAATTGTGACTTTCCAGATAGATCGTGCCATCGTCTCACAAACGCGATGATGGCTGTCTCTTGGTTTCGCCGCAATTGCAGGAACCGGCTCGCCCTCTTTAGAACACCCTTACTGCCCGGCGGCGACTGCCACCGGCCGGCCAGGCTCGATCTCTTCGATCTTCTCCGAAAACAGGCCCCGGTTGAGAAACAGCGCCCGCGCGGCCCTGGCCGTCGGCGCGATCTTGCCTGGCCAGTCGCTGTCGATGAACTCGGCCTTGGTGAAATCAGGATTGGTTTCGGAGGCCGCCTCCAGGAACTCGGCGATCTCCAGTACGACCGCGCGTTCGTCCTTCGAAAGCGCGGACGCGCCGGCCTCGATGGACGGGCGGTGAACGAAATCCTCGAACAGATTGAAGTAGCCCTTGATGCCGACGAGATCGACGCCGGCATCGCAATCGGCCAGGATTTCCAGAATCTCGTAGATCCTGTTGCGGATACGCTGCTCGATCAGTCTTTCGGAGGGCTCGTCGGCCATGGACTCAACCGAACGCTAGAACGGCAGTTTCATTCCCGGCGGGATGGGCAGGCCGGCGGTCAGCGCCTTGGTCTTTTCCTGCATGATCTGCTCGACCTTGGCCTTGGCGTCGTTGTGCGCGGCGAGAATCAGATCCTCGAGGATTTCGACCTCGTCTTCCTTGAACAAGGACGGGTCGATCTTCAGCGACTTCATATCGAATTTTCCGCTCAGCGTGACGCTGACCAGACCACCGCCGGCCTGGCCGGTCGATTCAACGGTGGCGATCTCGTCCTGCATGGCCTGGAATTTGGCCTGCATTTCCTTCGCCTTGCCCATCAGGCCGAGAAGATCTTTCATGGTCCGATCCTTTGCGGATTAGTGCTGAATATCAGGGTTCGTCGTCATCGGACGGTGGCTCGACCGGCACGTCGGCCTCGGTCGTGTCTGCGTCCGGGGTGTCGGGAATGCGCACATCGATGATCTTGGCGCCGGGAAAGCGCGCCAGGATGGCGGCTACCGTCGGATCGCTCCTGGCATCGAGGAAGGCGTTTTCGCGCTTCGTCGATTCCATCTCGGCCAATGTCTGGCCGCCCCCTTCCTTCGACAGCGACACCAGCCAGCTGCGGCCGGTCCAGGCACGCAGCTTCGTCGTGAGGTCATTGAGCAGCATCTTGGGCGCATCGTCGGTCAGGCCGACGTCGATGCGGCCGGGCTCAATGCGCAAGAGCCGAATGCAGCTCTTGAGCAGCACCTTGAAGGCGATGTCACGCTGCGCATCGGCAAGCGCGATGATGTCGGCCAGCGACTTCAGCGGCACGGGCTGGCTCTCCGGCGCCGGCTGCGGCGGGGCAACGAAAGCGGCCGGAGCAGGCGTGGCCTCGACCAGCCGCATGGTCTGCGCGCCGCCCGACCCGCCGGGCATGCGCGCCTGCGCCACGGCGCTGGCGCCATTGCCGGGATTCACGGGGCCGGAGCCTACCGAGGCACCATTCGGGCGCGGCGCGGCGCCATTTGCCGCGCCGCCGCTCTCCAGCGATCTCAGCGCCTCGTCCAATGTCGGCAAATCGGCGGCGTGCGCCAGCCGGATCAGGACCATTTCGGCGGCGCTGACCGGCCGGTTGGAGGACTGCACCTCGGGAATGCCCTTGAGCAGCATCTGCCAGGTCCGTGACAGCACGCGGACCGACAGCGCGCTCGCGAAATCGGCGCCACGCTGACGCTCGTCCTGCGACAGCGAGGCGTCGTCCATGGCGGTCGGCACGAAGCGCAGCCGGGTGACGAGGTGGTTGAACTCGGCAAGATCGGTCAGCACGGCGGCCGGATCGGCGCCGGTGTCGTATTGGGCACGGAATTCGGCAAGTGCGGCCGCCACGTCGCCCTTCATCACATATTCGAACAGGTCGACGATGCGGGCCCGGTCGGCGAGGCCAAGCATCGCCCGCACGGCCTCCGCGCTGACGGAACCGGCGCCGTGGGCGATCGCCTGGTCGAGGATGGAGAGCGAATCGCGGGCGGAACCTTCCGCGGCGCGCGCGATCATCGCCAGCGCGTCGTCGTCGACCGTAATGCCTTCCTTGCCGGCGATCGCCGAGAGATGCGCGACCAGCGCGCCGGCATCGATGCGCCTGAGATCAAAGCGCTGGCAACGTGACAGGACGGTGATCGGAACCTTGCGGATCTCGGTGGTGGCGAAGATGAACTTGACGTGCGGAGGTGGTTCCTCCAGCGTCTTCAACAGGCCGTTGAAGGCCTGCGTCGACAGCATGTGCACTTCGTCGATGATGTAGACCTTGTAGCGGGCCGAGACCGGTGCGTAGCGCACGCGTTCGATGATGTCCCTGATGTCGTCGATGCCGGTGTGCGAGGCCGCGTCCATCTCGATGACGTCGACATGGCGGCCTTCCATGATCGCCTGGCAGTGTTCGCCGGGCACGGCAAGGTCGACCGAAGGCTGGCCGACCGTGGCCGTCTTGTAGTTCAGCGCCCGCGCCAGAATGCGCGCGGTCGTCGTCTTGCCGACACCGCGCACGCCGGTCAGCATCCAGGCCTGGGCAATGCGGCCGGTGGCGAAGGCGTTGGTTAGGGTGCGCACCATCGGCTCCTGGCCGACCAGTTCGGAGAAATTCGAAGGGCGGTATTTGCGCGCCAGGACGCGATAGGCGCCGGCCTTGCCTTTTTCCAGGCTCTCTGGTCCCGAATTTCCGGCTTCGCTCATTCGCCAGTAAGCTCCAAGGGCCGCGTCGAAAGCGACCGATTCCTGCGCATAGTTTCGCCCGCACGGCTTGGCGCCGTCAATGTCGCGGGAGAAAGGCGAAGAGGCGGGAGGCTGGAACAATGACCCGTTCCGGGCTCGTTAGGGCTGCTTCCTTCCGGACCTGACCCGGTTGGCGAGTGGATCGTCCACCACCAACCTCCCGCTGTCCATATCGGCAATTGCGCGACGAAATGCAAGTGCGCAGGTAAATCGGCACCGAAACCCAAGAGATTCGCTTGCAGGCCCGATGCAGCCGCTCTAGCGTTCGTGGTTTGAGGAATTCAAGAAAAGCAAGGGAAACGCCGATGCTGCCGGGCCTGAAGGCCGGATTCACGCTGGATGCCCGGCTCGAGGCCGGCAGCGAACAGTTGATGTGGCTTGGGCTGTGTGAGTTGCGGGTCATGAACGACCGCCGCTGGCCGTGGCTGCTCCTGGTGCCGCAACGGCCGGGCGCGGAGGAAATCCACGACATGACACCGCTCGACCAGGCGATGCTCACCTTCGAGACCAATATGGTGGCGCAGGCTTTGAAAAAGGTGACGGGCTGCACCAAGATCAACACAGGCGCGCTCGGCAACATCGTGCGCCAGCTGCATATCCATGTCATTGCCCGCTCCGAGCACGATCCCGGCTGGCCGGGGCCGGTTTGGGGTCATGGCCTGCGCGAGCCCTACCAGCGTTCCGACCTGCGCCGGTTTGCCGAAACGATCAGGGCGGCGCTATAAGCCTTCCCCCGTGTTCCACCCCAACGCACCAGAGTCCGCATGAGCTTTCGCCTGTTTGACGCGCCCCTGCGCGAGCCGAGCCAGTTCGTCGGCTTTGCCGGCAACACGATCGACCGGCAATCCGAGAACCGTGCCGACGATTCGGTCGACAAGGCGCTGGCCGATCCGACGACACGGCTGTTGCTGATGAATGGGGGGCGGCTCTATCTGAAGCTCGCGGATAGCGGTTTCGACCCCTGGTACCGCGTCGCGGAGAGCCAGCCTTTCCAGCTATCCTTCGACCAGGGAGTCCTGCTCGGCTTTTCCGAACAGGGACCCGTGCTGGCGGTAATGGCCGGTGTTGACGCCGAGCAGCTCCCCGAGACGGTCAAGGCGATCGATTACCGCTCGGTCTATATGCAGGGGTTGATCGACGAGGCCGCCGCCGGCGCGATGGCACAAGGTGCCGCCCTGCTCGCCTGGCATGCCAGCCACCGTTTCTGCAGCAAATGCGGCACGCAATCTCAAATGCGGGCCGGCGGCTACAAGCGGCATTGCCCGAATTGCGGCACCGAGCATTTTCCGCGCACCGACCCGGTGGCGATCATGCTGACGGCGACGCGGGAAAAATGCCTGCTCGGGCGTGGCCGGCACTTCGCCCCGGGCATGTATTCCGCGCTTGCCGGCTTCATCGAGCCGGGCGAGACGATCGAGGCGGCGGTACGCCGCGAGACGCTGGAGGAGGCCGGCATCCGGCTCGGGCGTGTCGTCTATCATGCCAGCCAGCCCTGGCCGTTCCCCTATTCACTGATGATCGGCTGCTTCGGCGAGCCGCTCAACGAAGACATCCAGGCCGACCTCAATGAGCTGGAAGACTGCCGCTGGTTCCTGCGCGACGAGGTGCGCCTGATGCTGGCCAGGGAGCATCCCGGCAATCTGGTCACGCCGCCGAAAGGCGCCATCGCCCATCATCTCATCCGCGCCTGGGTCGACAACGAATGAGCCTTGAAATTCATTGCAGGAGAAGCAGATGATCCGTCACACCGTCGTCTTCACGCTGAAGCATCCGCCGCACTCGCTGGAGGAAAAGCGGTTCCTCGTCGACGCCAGGAAAATCCTCACCGCGATCCGGGGTGTCACGCATTTCGAACAATTGCGCCAGATCAGCCCCAAGAACGACTATCAGTTCGGCTTCTCGATGGAGTTCGCCGACCAGGCCGCCTACACCAGGTACAACGACCATCCCGACCATGTCGCCTTCGTGCGCGACCGCTGGGTGCCCGAGGTCGAGAAATTTCTCGAGATCGACTACGTGCCGCTTGGCTGGTAGCTCAATCCGCCACCTTCCACTGCTCGCGCGACTGGCTGGCCGGATAGACGCCCAGGATGCGCACCTCGCGTGAGAAGAAGCGAAGCTCGTCGAGCGCCAGCTTGACCAGCGGATCGTCGGGATGGCCCTCGATGTCGGCATAGAACAGCGTCGCCGTGAAGGCGCCGAGCTGGTAGCTTTCCAGCTTGGTCATGTTGATGCCGTTGGTAGCGAAGCCGCCCATCGCCTTGTAGAGCGCGGCTGGCACGTTGCGGACGCGGAAGATGAAGGTGGTCATCATCTTGACGTCGGGTGACGGCCGCTCGGCCCATTGCTTGCTCTTGTTCAGGACGACGAAACGGGTGACGTTGCTGTCGGTGTCCTCGACGTTCTCTTCGATGATGTCGAGCCCATAGAGCTCCGCGGCCAGCGCCGGCGACAGCGCCGCCATGGTGCGGTCCCCGACCTCCGAGACCATCTTGGCGGCACCCGCGGTGTCGCCTGCGACGACCCCTTTCCACCCGTTCTTGCGGATGTATTTGCGGCATTGGCCGAGCGCATGGATGTGGGTGTGCACGGTCTTGATCTCGTCGCGTTTGACGCCGGGCAGGACCATCAACTGGAAATGGATCGGCAGGAAATACTCGCCGACGATGTGCATCCTCGATTCCGGCAGGAGATGGTGAATGTCGGCGACGCGCCCGGCGATGGTGTTCTCGATCGGGATCATGGCGAGATCGGCCTTGCCGGTCTCGACCGCGTTGAACGCGTCCTCGAAGGTCGGGCACGGCAACGGCTCCATCGAGGGATAGACGTTGCGGCAGGCCGTGTCGGAATTGGCGCCCGGCTCACCCTGGAAGGAAATTCTGTTGGTCTTTTCAGGCATGCTGATATCTCAGTTTGAAAGGATTTCCCTGGCCCGTTCCAGGTCTTGCGGCGTGTCGACGCCGAGCGGCAGCGAGCGGACGATCTCGGCGTCGATGCGCATGCCGGCTTCCAGCGCCCGCAACTGTTCCAGCCGTTCGCGCCGCTCCAGCGGCGACGGCCTCAGCGCGACGAAACGCTCAAGGGCGGCGCGGCGATAAGCGTAGAGGCCGACGTGATGATAGAGCGGCCCCTCGCCCCAGGGCGCCGTGGCGCGGGTGAAGTAGAGCGCCCGCAACCGCGTGCCGGACAGCGGCGATCCGACGATCTTGACCACGTTCTGATTGGTCTTTTCCTCGTCGCGGACGATTTCGACGCCGAGCGTGGCTATATCCACCGAGGCATCCTCGAACGGCCTCAGCGAGGCGGCGATGATGCCGGGATCGATGGTCGGCAGGTCACCCTGTACATTGACGATCGTTTCGACGTTGCGTTCGGGATCGAGCGCGACGAGGGCCTCGTGGATGCGGTCGGAACCCGATTCATGGTCGATGCGCGTCATGACGGCCTCGAAACCATGCGCGCGCACGGCTTCAGCCACGCTGTGCGTGTCGGTTGCCACCACCACCCGGCCAAGCCCGGCTTCGGCGGCGCGGCGCGCGACATGGACGATCATGGGCGCGCCGGATATGTCGGCCAGCGGCTTGCCCGGCAGGCGGGTCGAGGCCATGCGGGCCGGGATCAGGATCAGGGTGGACATCGCTATCGCAAGGCGTTCGAAAAGAGGAGGGGAAAAGTGGCAAAAGGTCTCACTGGAAGCGCCCTTATAAGTGTTGCAACGCCCGAGCAAAAGACCTAGTTTCCGCCCGATTTGACCGGCTCTGGAGGGCGGGTCTGGATACCGACGGACGGAGTGGACGGATCAGTCCGCCGGAAAAGGGAGCAAGGGGCGTATGGATTCCAACGAAGTCAACAAATTGCTCGCCGGATTGCTCGGAACCGTTTTCGTCGTCTTCTCGGTCGGCCTGGTGTCGGACGCGCTGTTTGCTTCGCCCGCCCCGGAGAAGCCCGGCTTCGAGATCGTGGCCGCCGAACCCGCCGAGGGCGGCGCCGCAGCGCCTGCCGTTGAATCCAAGCCGATCGCCGATCTGCTGCAGACCGCCAATGCCGAGGCCGGCGCCGCCGTCTTCAAGAAGTGCCAGGCCTGCCATTCCGGCGAAAAGGGCGGCCCCAACAAGGTCGGCCCGGATCTGTGGGATCTCGTCGACCGTCCCGTCGCCGAACATGAAGGCTTCGCCTATTCGGCCGGTATGAAGGAATTTTCCAAGGGCGGCACCGAGAAGTGGACCTACGACAACATCAACCACTTCATCACCTCGCCGAAGAAATTCGTGAAGGGCACGGCCATGGGCTTCGCCGGCCTGCCCAAGGACGAAGATCGTGCCAACGTCATCGCCTATCTGCGCACGCTGTCGGACAACCCCAAGCCACTGCCGACGCCAGGCGCCGCCGCGGACGCTTCGGCGCCCGCCAAGCCTGCCGATGGCGCCGCTCCGGCGAAACCGGCTGACGGCGCGGCAGCACCTGCCAAGCCCGCGGCTCCGGCGGCACCTGCACCGGCACCCGCCCCTGCCCAATAAGGATATCGTCTCGCGATCTTGAAAAAGCCGGGTTCAGCCCGGCTTTTTTGTTGGGAAAATGCAGGGTGCGGCGACAAAGCCGGCGCATTGCGGTTTTCAGGAGCGTCAAATCATCTAGGATCGCGGTCTGGATGAGCTGGCACGCATAGCGAGAAGGATAGTGCATGACGGTTGGCCGAACGCTTCTCAAGTCGCTGCTGGCGACAGCCCTGCTGGCGGTGGGATTGCAGGCCACTTTGGCCGATGAATGGCTGACAAGTTCGTCGCTGACGGGCGAGTCCAAATACGGCGCCAATTTTCAGCACTATGATTATGTGAACACCAACGCGCCCAAGGGCGGCACGCTGAATTCGGTGGTCAGCGGCACGTTCGACAGCTTCAACCCGTTCATCGCCCGCGGCACGCCCGCGGCAGGATTGAATTATCAGGGCGGGCTGCTCTACCAGTCGCTGATGGCGAAATCCCTCGACGAGGGCAGCACCAATCACCCCGAGATCGCCGAGGCCTACAAGCATCCGGATGATTTCTCATCGGCGACCTATCGGCTCGACCCGCGCGCCAGATGGCATGACGGTCAGCCGATCACCGTCGACGACGTGATCTGGTCCTTCAATTTCCTGAAGAAGGAGAGCCCGCAGTTCAATCGTTATTTCGCCAACGTCACCGAAGCGGTCGCCGTCTCGGACCGGGAAGTCGAGTTCCGGTTCGACCAGAAGGGCAATCGCGAGTTGCCGCTGATCATGGCCGACGTGGTGGTGCTGCCGAAGCACTGGTGGGAAGGCACCGACGCCAACGGCAAGAAGCGCGACATTACCCAGCCAAGCCTCGAAATCCCGCTCGGCTCGGGACCCTACAAGATCGCGAGCTTCAAGCCCGGTTCGGAAGTCGTCTGGCAGCGTGTGCCCGACTTCTGGGCGGCCGGCCTCGGCACCAATGTCGGCCGCAACAATTTCGATACGCGCCGCTATACCTACATACTCGACGACAATGCCGCCTGGCAGGCCTTCACCAAGGGCGGCTATCAGGATGTTCGCCTCGAGAACAGTTCCAAGAAATGGGCGACCGAATACAATTTCCCGGCTTTGAAGGCCGGTGACGTCATCAAGCGGGAATTCAAGGAGACGTCGGGCCAGCCGATGCAGGGTTTCGCGCTCAATCTGCGCCGGCCGCAATTCCAGGACCGTCGCGTGCGCCAGGCGCTCACCCTGGTCTACAATTTCGAATTCATGAACCGCACTCTATTCTACGGTCTGAATACCCGCACCCACAGCTATTTCGAAGGTCAGGATCTTGCCTCTTCGGGGCTGCCCACCGGCAAGGAACTGGAGATCCTCGAGCAGTATCGGGACAAGCTGCCGCCGGAAGTGTTCACCGAGCCGTTCAAGCTTCCGGTCTACGACACACCGCAAGCGGAGCGGCAATATCTGCGTCAGGCAATCGCGCTGTTTGGCGAAGCAGGCTGGAAGATTGTCGGTGGCAAGATGACCGACGCCAAGACCGGCCAACAATTCAAGGTGGAATTCCTCGGCAACGATTCGACTGACGAGATCCTGTCGAATTCCTATATCGATTCCCTGCGCAGGATCGGCATCGATGCCTCGCTGCGCATCGTCGACGCATCGCAATACATCAACCGGGTCACCAATTTCGATTTTGATTCGGTGACGACGCAGTTGGCCCAGTCTTCGTCACCCGGCAACGAGCAGCGCGAATTCTTTGGCTCGAAGGCCGCCGACAGGCCGGGCGCGCGCAATGTCATGGGCATCAAGGATCCCGTCGTCGATGCCTTGGTGGAGCGTGTCATCTTCGCCACCGACCGCGACGATCTCGTCGCCGCGACCCGCGCGCTTGACCGCGTTCTGTTGTGGAACTTCTACGTTGTGCCGCAATTCAATCGTCCGGTTGCCTGGGCCGCCTACTGGAACAAATTCGGCATTCCCGACAAGCAGCAGGGCTATTTCGGCATCGATCTCGACTCCTGGTGGATCGATCTCGACAAGGAGAAAGCACTGGCGGCCAAATATAAGGGCGGCAATTGATGGACCGGCAACCGATAACGGCCCTGCCCCGCCGGGATTTCCTGGCCCTGGGGGGCGCCGCCGCCGCCGCCGCGCTGTTGCCGGGCAAAGCCTTCGCGAACGTCGCGACCGGCACCGAGCTGCACGGCCTGTCGGCCTTCGGCGATCTCAAGTACAAGCCTGATTTTACGCATTTCAACTACGTCAATCCGGACGCGCCCAAGGGCGGCCAGATGAATTTCGCACCGCCCAACGCCACACTCAACCAGAGCTACCTGACCTTCAACACATTGAATTTCCTGGTCTTGAAGGGGGAGGCGCCGCCGCGCGCCGAGCTCTGTTTCGATTCCCTTATGGCAAGCGCGCTCGATGAGCCGGATGCGGTCTACGGCTTGATTGCCCAGTCCGTCACGCTGTCGCAGGATCGCAACGGCTTTCGCTTCGCGCTTCGACCGCAAGCGCGTTTCCATGACGGCTCGCCGCTGACCGCCGAAGACGTGGCCTTCACGTTGAAGCTCTACAAGGATCAGGGCCACCCCAACCTTTCCAAGGCATTGCGGTACATGACCGAGGCGGTCGCGATAGACCCCGCCACCCTCGACCTCACCTTCAATGGCGAACAGTCGGCACAAAACATCCTTGCCGTCGTGGGCATGCCGATCGTGTCCAAGGCCTTTTACACGGCCAATGTTTTCGATGCCTCGACCATGACACCGCCGCTTGGCTCGGGACCCTACAAGATTGGGCGCGTGGCGGCCGGACAGACCGTCGAGTACGACCGCGTGCCCGACTATTGGGGTCGCGACCTTGCCGTGAACCGCGGCATGTACAATTTCGACCGTATCCGCATCGACTTCTATCTTGACCGGCAGGCCGCCTTCGAGGCCTTCAAGAAAGGCGACACGCATTTTCGCGAGGAATTCACCGCGAGTGTCTGGGCGACCGGATACGACTTTCCGGCGCTGAAGGACGGCAAGGTCGTCAAACGCGAATTTCCCGGCGAGAAGACGCCGGAAATGCAGGGGGCCGCGCTGAACCAGCGTCGTCCGCAATTCCGCGATGAGCGGGTGCGGCAGGCGATAGCCAGATGCTTCGATTTCGAGTGGATGAAGCGGGCACTGTTCTACGGCTCCTACGAGCGTTCTCAGTCGAATTTCGAACGGTCGGATTACAAGGCCGAAGGCCTGCCTTCGCCTGGCGAATTGGCCCTGCTGGAGCCGTTCCGGTCCGAACTGCCGCCAGAGGTTTTTGGTGAAGCGGTGACGCAACCCCTGTCCGACGGTTCGGGCCATGACCGCAAGCTGCTGGGCGAGGCTTCGAAATTGCTCGCGCAAGCAGGCTGGAAGCGCGCGGGCAGCTTCCTCGTCAACGACAAGGGGGAACGGCTGCGGGTTGAGATGCTGGCGGAGGATGACGGCCTCGTTCGCATCTTCACCCCATGGTCGGAGAATATGAAGGCGATCGGGATCGATGCTTCGATCCGACAGGTCGATGCGGCGCAGTATGAACAGCGGCAGAGCGATTTCGACTTCGATTTCGTCCTGTTCCGATGGTCGATCGGGGCGACACCCACCGACGACGGGCTGGAGATAATGTATGCCTCCCGAATGGCGGACACACAGGGACAGCGCAACTATCCAGGCACGCAAAGCAAGGCCATCGACGCACTGATCGCGGCAGCCGGCAAGGCGCAAAGCCGGCCGGAACTGGTCACCGCGCTGAGAGCGCTCGACCGGGTCTTGCGCGCGCGGCTAGACTGGATTCCAACATACTATCTGGCGAATCACCGCGTCGCCTATTGGGACATGTTCGGCTTTGTCGAGCAAAAGCCCGATTATGGCTTTCCGGTAGAGACGCTGTGGTGGTTCGATAAGGGCAAGGCGGCAAAAATTGGCAAAGGCTGAGATATCAGTCCGACTGGGGCACAAGGCCTGATGGGCGCTTATATACTGCGCCGCATTCTTCTGATGATCCCGACCTTGTTCGGCATCATGGCGATATCTTTCGCCGTCATCCAGTTCGCGCCCGGCGGCCCGGTCGAGCAGGTCATCGCCAAGCTGACCAACCAGGGCGGCAGCGACCGCCTCGGCGGCGGCGGCGGTGACACCGGTGGCGGCAATTTCGACGCCGCCGGCGACGTCAGTTCGAAATATCGCGGCGCCCAGGGTCTCGACCCGGAATTCATCAAGAAGCTGGAGAAGCAGTTCGGCTTCGACAAGCCGCCGCTCGAACGCTTCGGCATGATGCTGTGGAACTACGCCCGCTTCGATTTCGGCAACTCCTATTTCCGCGACATTTCGGTGCTCGACCTGATCCTGGAGAAGATGCCGGTGTCGATCTCGATCGGGCTCTGGATCACGCTCCTGTCCTATCTGATCTCGATACCGCTGGGCATCCGCAAGGCGGTCAAGGACGGCACATCCTTCGATGTGTGGACCAGCGGCGTCGTCATTGTCGGCTATGCCATTCCGGGCTTCCTGTTCGGCATTCTCTTGATGGTGCTGTTTGCCGGCGGCTCGTTCTGGGACTGGTTTCCGCTGCGCGGCATCGTTTCAGACAATTGGGATCAGCTGTCCTGGCCGGCCAAGATCGCCGACTATGTCTGGCACATGACCTTGCCGCTGACGGCTTTGGTGCTGTCGGCCTTCGCCACGACGACGCTTTTGACCAAGAACTCGTTCCTGGAGGAAATCCGCAAGCAATATGTGGTGACGGCACGCGCCAAGGGCCTGTCCGAACGGCAGGTGCTCTACGGCCATGTCTTCCGCAATGCGATGCTGATCGTCATTGCCGGCTTCCCGGGCGCCTTCATCTCGGCCTTCTTCACCGGCTCGCTGCTGATCGAGAACATCTTTTCCCTCGACGGGCTGGGCCTCCTCGGCTTCCGCTCCGTGGTCGAGCGCGACTATCCCGTGGTGTTCGCCAACCTCTACATCTTCTCGCTGCTGGGCCTGTTCATCGGGCTGTTGTCCGACCTGATGTACACCTGGGTCGATCCGCGCATCGATTTCGAGCGGAGAGACGTCTGATGTCGGAGGCAAGCGTCACCGCCGGAGTGTTGCCGGAGCGGATTGCGCGGCCATTCCTGTCGCCGCTCAACAAGCGCCGACTGCAGAACTTCAAGGCCAACCGGCGCGGCTACTGGTCGCTGTGGATATTCCTGGTCCTGTTCGTGCTGTCGCTGTTTGCCGAATTCATCGCCAACGACAAGCCGATCATCGCTTCCTACAAGGGCGAGATTCTTTTCCCCGTGCTGGTCGCCTACCCGGAAGAGAAATTTGGCGGCTTCTACGCCGTCACCGACTATCGCGACCCTGTGATCCAGGACGAGATCAACGCTCATGGCTGGATGATCTGGCCGCCTATCCGCTATTCCTACCAGACGGTCAACAACGCCATTCCCGAAGCAGCGCCGGCCAAGCCGTCATGGGAGTATGACGCCAAGACGCGCTGCAACCAGTATGCGCAAGGCGCGGATGATGCGGCCTGCATCGTCGGCAACTGGAACTGGCTCGGCACCGACGACCAGGCGCGCGACGTTCTGGCGCGCGTCATCTACGGCTTCCGCATCTCGGTGCTGTTCGGCCTGATCCTGACCGCCGGCTCCGCCCTGATCGGCGTCGCCGCCGGCGCCGTCCAAGGCTATTTCGGCGGCTGGACCGACCTTCTGTTCCAGCGCTTCATCGAGATCTGGTCGGCCATTCCCGTGCTCTATCTGCTGCTCATCGTCGCCGCCATCCTGCCGCCGGGCTTCTTCATCCTGCTCGGCCTGATGCTGCTGTTCTCCTGGGTGGCGCTGGTCGGCGTGGTGCGGGCCGAATTCCTGCGGGCCCGCAACTTCGAGTATGTCAACGCCGCCCGCGCACTTGGCGTGCCCAACCGCACCATCATGTTCCGGCACCTTTTGCCCAATGCCATGGTTGCGACATTGACCTTCCTGCCTTTCCTGCTCTCGGGCTCGATTTCGACACTGACCTCGCTCGACTATCTCGGCTTCGGCCTGCCGCCAGGCTCGGCCTCGCTCGGCGAACTGCTCAAGCAGGCGCAGCGCAACCTCAACGCGCCGTGGCTCGGCATATCGGGCTTCGTCGTCATCTCGCTGATGCTGTCGCTGCTGGTCTTCGTCGGCGAGGCGACGCGCGACGCCTTCGATCCGCGCAAGACGTTCAAATGAGCGAAATCCCCTTGCTCAGCGTGCAGGACCTCAGTGTCGCCTTCAGCCAGGGCGGCGGCCAGTCCGTTGCCGTCGACCATATCTCGTTCGACATCGCCAGGGGCGAGACGGTGGCGCTGGTCGGTGAATCCGGTTCCGGCAAATCGGTCTCGGCGCTGTCTGTGTTGAAGCTGCTGCCCTACCCAAGCGCCAGCCATCCCTCGGGCAAGATCCTGTTTCAGGGCGCCGACCTCCTGGCCATGGGCGAGAAGCAGTTGCGCCAGGTGCGCGGCAACAAGATCACCATGATCTTCCAGGAGCCGATGACCTCGCTCAATCCGTTGCATTCGATCGAGCACCAGATTGTCGAAATCCTGAAGCTGCATCAGGGCATGGGCGACCGCCCGGCCAAGGCGCGCACGCTTGCGCTCTTGAAAGAGGTCGGCATCCGCGATCCGGAAAAACGCCTCGACGCCTATCCGCACCAGCTTTCGGGCGGCCAGCGCCAGCGTGTCATGATTGCCATGGCGCTGGCCAACGAGCCGGAACTGCTGATCGCCGACGAGCCGACGACGGCGCTCGACGTCACCGTGCAGGCGCAGATTCTCGAACTGCTCGCGGGACTCAAGAGCCGCAAGGGCATGTCGATGCTGTTCATCACCCATGACCTTGGCATCGTGCGCAAGATCGCCGACCGGGTCTGCGTGATGACCAAGGGCAAGATCGTCGAAGCCGGCCCGACCAAGGACATCTTCGCCAACCCGCAGCACCCCTATACGCGCCACCTCCTGGCCGCCGAACCGAAAGGCAAGCCGCCGGCCGCGAACGCCGACGCCAGCCCGGTCATGACGGGCAAGGACATCAAGGTCTGGTTTCCGATCAAGCAGGGCTTTTTCCGGCGTGTCGTCGACCATGTGAAGGCGGTCGACGGCATCGACGTCACCGTGCGCGCCGGCCAGACGCTCGGCGTGGTCGGCGAATCCGGCTCCGGAAAGACGACGCTCGGCCTGGCGCTGGCGCGGATGATCTCGTCGACCGGGAGCATCCAGTTCAAAGGCCAGGACATCAACCAGCTTTCCTTCAACGCCATGCGGCCGCTGCGAAGCGAGTTGCAGATCGTCTTCCAGGATCCGTTCGGCTCGCTCAGCCCGCGCATGTCGATTGCCGAGATCATCGAGGAAGGCCTGAAAATCCACGAACCGAAGCTGTCGCCCGACGAGCGTGACGACAAGGTCGTCGCCGTGCTCAAGGAGGTCGGCCTCGATCCGGCGACCCGCAACCGCTATCCGCACGAATTTTCCGGCGGCCAGCGCCAGCGCGTCGCCATCGCGCGCGCCATGGTGCTCAATCCGCGCTTCGTCATGCTCGACGAGCCGACATCGGCGCTCGACATGAGCGTGCAGGCACAGGTGGTCGATCTCCTGCGCAATCTGCAGGCCAAGCACAATCTCGCTTATCTCTTCATCAGCCACGACCTCAAGGTCATCCGGGCGCTGGCCAACGACGTCATCGTCATGCGCAATGGCCAGATCGTCGAATCCGGACCTTCCGAACAGATTTTTGGAAGTCCGCAAACCGACTACACCAGGGCTCTGATCTCGGCCGCCTTCAAGATCGAGACGGCGCCGACAGGCGTGGTCAGCGAGTGACCCGCACAAGGAAGGACTGAACGAACCGCGATGGAAAAAGGCCGCATCCTGCTCGCCGTCACCGGCTTTCACCCGCAACGCTGGCGCGACCTCCTGTCTGCCGAGCGCGAGGTGGTGCTGGAGCCGGATGGCGCCAAGGATCCGTCGATCACCTATGCCGTGGTCTGGAAGCAGAAGCCAAATCTAATGGCGTCGCTGCCCAATCTGCGCGCCATCTTCTCGATCGGCGCCGGCGTCGACCATATCTTCGCCGACCCCGGCTTGCCCGACGTGCCGATCGTCAAGGTCGTTGCCGACAACCTCACTCAATATATGACCGAGTATGTCGTGTGGCGGGTGCTCGACCATCATCGCCAGGGCCTGCTCTACCGGTCGCAGCAGTCGAAGAAGACCTGGCACGAGCCGCCGCAGCGGCCGGCCGGCGACATTTCCGTCGGCATCATGGGTCTCGGCAGTCTCGGCCGGGCCGCGGCCTCCGTGCTTCTGTCGCTCGGCTTCGCTGTCAATGGCTGGTCGCGCAGCGAGCGGTCGATGAAGGGGGTGGCGACCTATGGCGGCGAAGCAGGCCTGATCCCGTTCCTCAACGCCACCGACATTCTGGTGGTGCTCTTGCCGCTCACCCCTGACACGCAAGGCATCGTCAACTATGGCGTGCTGAAAGAGTTGCGCAAGCGCAACGGCCTTGGCGGCTCGGTGCTGATCAATGCCGGGCGTGGGCGCCTGCAGAAGGACGCCGACATCCTGCGGGCATTGGACGACGGCACGCTGAAGGAAGCGAGCCTCGACGTGTTCGAGGTCGAGCCGCTGCCGAAAACCAGCCCGCTTTGGGGCCATTCGAAGGTGTTCGTGACGCCGCATGCGGCGGCGACTTCCGATCCCGTCCACCTGGCGCCGATCATGCTGCGCCAGATGGACGCTTTCGAGCGCGGCGAGGCGCTCGACAATCTGGTGGACCGCAAGGCGGGATACTAGAGCATTTCACCGTTTCACGGAAACGGCGAACTGCTCTAACTCGTTGTTTTGACGCATTTCCCAAGGGCAAGCGCTACGCGCTTGTCCCGGGAAAACCGTTTCACACTTTTCCTGGAATTGCTCTGGCCGGGCGTCACCCTCATCTGGCCAGGTCCCATTCGAGGAAACAGTCCTTGATTGCCCGGACCGACGACAGTTGCAGCTTCGGCAGATCGATCTGCCCGAAAAGCACCCGATACCGCTCACGGTTTTTCGGCGTCGCCACGGCGATGTGGTGGATCATGTCCCATTTGATGCTGTCGCGCCCGCCTTCCAAAGCGCCGCGCCGCTCCGTCTCGAAAAGGGTTCGCCTGAAATAGCGCAGCAGGCTTGCAGGGGTGGAGATGTCCAGCAGGATCAATCCCGTCGCACGGCGGAGGCGCTGCGGCATGCAAATCGAGTAGTTTCCATCCATCGCCCAGCGCTCGCCGGCGATGGCGGCGTCATGCAAGGCAATGAACTCGTCCTTCGGACGCTGCACCCAATCCGTGTTGGGCAGATGAAAAAGCAGATCGAGATGAATGGGCGTCAGGCCGCGCTTGCGCGCAATCGCGTCGGCAAGCGTCGACTTGCCGCTGTTGGACGGCCCCAGGATGCAGATGCGGTCGCCGAGGTCCGAGAGCTTCATCGGATGAGAGCCTTGCAGGATGAACGGTGGGAACCGGGTTATCAGGCGAGCTGCATCAGCCAGGCAGGGTAAACTTCTTCTGCTTGTCCGGCTTGCCGCAATCGCGGCGCTCGATGGACCGGTTCATGGCATCGATCTCGCCCGACGCCTTGTCGGCGTCGCGCTGGGCCTTGGAGCGTATGTCGGGCGTGAACGGGCCAAAACCCATGGCGGGGTTGGAGAAGGTCGGCTTGGCGGTCGTCGGGAGATTGTTCTGCTGCGCCAAACCGTTGCGCTGCGCCAGCAACTGGTCGCACGGCACGCTGTCATATTGCAGCGAGGACTCGATGTTGGCGTCCTGACGCTCGGACGTTGAATTGCCCACGCAGCCGGTGGTTGCCAGGCAAGACGCCAGGATCATCATGTTCCAGCGCATCGAAGTGCTCCTCCCGATATCCCGCCCTGATGCGACCAGATCGCAAATATCAGTCGCGCACGCAAATCGGACTTTTTCGCAGCAGGACAAAGAAGTGCCGCCACACTTTTTACGCGGCGTGGCCTTTCCGCGCCACGACAGCCAGGCCTTTGACCGGCTCGCGACGATCTTGGCGGATCGTTGTCGGCTCCAGTGCGGCGATCCCGAGGCCGTTGGCCACGAGCGTCCGTCTGACATAGCCCTCCGAATGGGCGTAGCGCCGCGAGGGCTGCAGCGCGAAGTCGCCGCCGTCCGCCAGACTTTCGACGGAGAAGGCAAACAGGCCGCCATCGGCGAGCAGGCCGGCGACCATCTCCATCAGGCTTTCGAGCCCGCCGATGTAGATCAGCACATCGGCCGACGTCACCAGATCGGCTTTGTCGCCCGAATAGGAGAACCCCTGCAGATCGGCTTTCGTCAGCGCGTCGTAGACGCCCTTCGCCCGTGCCTTCTTGAGCATCCTTGCCGAGATATCGACCCCCTCCAGCCGGTCGACGATCGGCCTCAGCCTCTCGCCCATCAAACCGGTGCCGCAGCCGAGATCGAGCGCCAGGCGGAAGCGACCCGGCTTTGCCTGGCGGATGGCGGTGTCTAGTATCTCGGGCAAACGATAGTCGAGCTTGCCGACCAGCATTGCCTCAAAGGTCTCGGCATAGTGGTCGAACAGCGTTTCGACGAAGGCGCTGGGTGGCGCCGGCAGGACCGGACCTTGGCCGATCAGCTGCAGTTTGAGGACGGCACCCTGGCGATCGGCGGGGTCGAGCTTCAGCGAAGTCGTCCAGGCCTGGCCCGCCAAGTCGAGCCTGCCTGATGTCTCCTGCATCTCGCCGAGCCGAAACCAGCCCATTGCCCATTGCGGCGCCAGTTCCAGCGCACCGGTGAGCAGTTCAGCCGCCGCGGCATGATCGCCGGAGGCAAAGAGCATCTCGGCATAGTCTGCGCGGCGATCGGCGTTCGGGTCGCCGGACGAGGTCTGAAGCGGTTTCATGATGATGTTCCACCGGCAGAGCCGCCGGCCGCCTATCTCTATAGAGCAGGGAGAGCCCTGGAGTCAGCAGTCTGCGACGACAGGCTTCACGCGGCGCAATTATATCCTATCTTCCGACGATGCGCGCCAGCGACCTGCTTCATCCCCGGCCCGAGGGCCTCTACTGCCCGCCGGGCGATTTCTTCATTGACCCGGTGCGGCCGGTGAACCGGGCGCTGATCACGCACGGCCATTCCGACCACGCGCGTTCCGGCCACGGCTCGGTGCTGGCGACACGGCAGACGCTCGACATCATGGGCCTGCGCTATGGCGAGGATTTTGCCGGCACGACGCAGGCCGCGCGGCTCGGCGAGGCGATTGCCCTCAACGGCGTCAGCGTCAGCTTTCATCCGGCCGGCCATGTGCTGGGTTCGGCCCAGATATCGGTCGAGCATCAGGGCATGCGCATCGTCGCTTCCGGCGACTACAAGCGGCGGCGGGACGCGACCTGCGCGCCGTTCGAGCCGATCGCCTGCGACGTCTTCATAACCGAGGCGACTTTCGGCTTGCCGGTGTTTCGCCATCCCCCCGACATGGAAGAGATCGCCCGGCTTTTGAAGTCGGCGGCGCAGTTTCCGGAGCGCTCGCATCTGGTCGGCGCCTATGCGCTGGGCAAGGCGCAGCGCGTGATGCGGCTGCTGCGCGATGCCGGTTACGACAGGCCGCTCTACATCCATGGCGCGCTGGCCAAGCTCAGCGCGTATTACCAGAGCCAGGGCATCGATCTCGGCGCGCTCGAACCGGCCACCGTCGAAAGCGGCGGCAGGCAGGATTTCGCCGGCGCCATCGTGGTCGGCCCGCCATCGGCCTTCGCCGACCGCTGGGCGCGGCGTTTTCCTGATCCGATCTCGTGCTTTGCGTCCGGATGGATGCGCATTCGCCAGCGCGCCAAGCAAGGCGGCGTCGAGCTGCCGCTGATCATCTCGGACCATGCCGATTGGGACGAACTGACCGCCACCATCAAGGAGACCGGCGCCGGCGAGATCTGGGTGACGCATGGCCGCGAGGAAGCGCTGGTGCGCTGGTGCGAGTTGGAGGGAATTTCGGCGAGGCCGCTGCATCTCGTGGGGTATGAGGACGAGGGCGATTGATGATGCATAGTTCGCCAATCGCCGCCGCCGAGCTCTACGGCCCCCCTCTCTGTCCTGCCGGACATCTCCCCCTCAAGGGGGGAGATTGGCAGCTTCAGCGCCGGCGCATCTCCTGCGGCGGCGGAGATTGGCGAAGGTCGTCGCGACATCTGATCTCCCCCCTTGAGGGGGAGATGGCCGGCAGGCCAGAGAGGGGGGCCTCGCGCCGGCCCTCGCCATTAGCGTGGCGCGCATGAACCGCTTCGCCGAGCTCCTCGACCGCCTCGTGCTGACGCCGTCGCGCAACGGCAAGCTGACGCTGCTCACCGACTATTTCCGCAGCGTCGAGGATCCCGATCGCGGCCTGGCGCTGGCCGCCATCACCGGCGATCTCAGGATTGCCGCGGTCAAGCCGGCCATGCTGCGCACGCTGGTCACCGAACGCATGGACCCGGTGCTGTTCGGCTATTCCTACGACTATGTCGGCGACCTCGCCGAGACGGTGTCGCTGGTCTGGCCGCAAACGCCGGGCAGGATCGCGAACCGCGAGCCAACGCTTGGCGAGGTGGTGGCCAGATTGCAGGCGGCAAGCCGCTCCGACGGGCCGAAGGTGCTGGCGGGGCTGCTCGACAGCGCCGGCATCTCGGCGCGCTTCGCCATCATCAAGCTGGTCACCGGAGGCTTGCGCATCGGCGTTTCGGCGCGGCTCGCCAAACAGGCGCTGGCCGATTTCGGCAAGGTCGAGGTCGCCGAGATCGAAGAGCTCTGGCACGGCTTGTCGCCGCCCTATACGGCACTGTTCGCCTGGCTGGAAGGCAAGGCCGAGAAGCCACGCAACACGGCGATGGCGCTGTTTCGCCCGGTCATGCTGTCCAACCCGGTTGGCGACGGCGACCTCGAAAAGCTCGATCCCATGGACTATGCGGCGGAATGGAAATGGGACGGCATCCGCGTCCAGGCGGTGGCGGAGGGCGGCATCCGCCGGCTCTATTCGCGCACCGGCGACGATGTCTCGGGCGCCTTCCCCGATCTTGCCGAGGCGATGGATTTCTCGGCGACGCTCGACGGCGAATTGCTGGTCGGCGATCCGCGCGAGGCGACGGGAACCTTCTCGGACCTGCAGCAGCGGCTGAACCGCAAGACCGTGACGCCGAAGATGCAGCAGCGTTATCCGGCCTTCATGCGCTGCTACGATCTATTGCAACTGGGCGACGAGGATTTGCGCGCGCTGCCGTTTCGCGAACGGCGCCGCCGTCTGGAAAGCTTCATCAAAACACTCGATCCGAGCCGCTTCGACCTGTCGCCCTTCGTCGAATTCACCGATTGGCAGATGCTCGAGGATCTGCGCCGTGCGCCGCCGCATCCGATCATCGAAGGCGTGATGCTGAAGCGCTGGGATTCGCCCTATGTCGCCGGTCGGCCGAAGGGTCCATGGTTCAAATGGAAGCGCGATCCGCACATAGTGGATGCCGTGCTGATGTATGCCCAGCGCGGCCACGGCAAGCGCTCGAGCTTCTATTCCGACTACACGTTCGGCGTCTGGTCCGGCGCCGAGGGCGCGGAGGAACTGGTGCCGGTAGGCAAGGCCTATTTCGGCTTCACCGATGAAGAGCTGAAGCAGATCGACAAATATGTCCGGGACAACACGGTCGAGCGCTTCGGGCCGGTGCGCTCGGTGCGCGCCGACCGCGACAACGGCCTGGTGCTGGAAGTCGCCTTCGAGGGACTAAACCGTTCGACCCGGCACAAATCGGGTGTGGCCATGCGGTTCCCCCGGATTTCCCGGCTGCGCTGGGACAAGCCGGCCAACGAGGCCGACCGCATCGAGACGCTGCAGGCGCTGCTTCAGGAGAGCTAATCCACGGCCGGGATGGAATGATGCTCGTGCATGAAGGTCCATTGGCCGGCGATCTTCCTGAAGCAGATTGTCAGGCGGAAATCGAGATCGCTGGACCCTGTCTTCGTCACCACGATGCAGCGCATCAGAGCCGTGGCGAAGGCGACATCGGCGCCGGCGGTGACCTCCAGATCGACGATGTCGAAGACCGGCCGGTCCGGCGAGGCTGCGAAGAATAGCGGCCAAGTGTGCCGGTATGCTTCGATGCCACGGGACTGAAGCGGCGGCGGCACGTCGAACATGATGAAATCAGGCGAATGGTGGCGCAGAATTCCATCCATGTCCTTGCGGCGTACGGCGTCCACCCACTGCTCTATCAGTTGGCGAATCTGGTCGGCATCATTGCGCCGCGAGGTCGTCATTGCGCCGTGCTCCCTTGCCGGCCACCATCACGGCTCGATCGAGACGCGGATCTCGTAGATGTTGACCGCCTTGCCCTGCTTGTCGAAGTCGGAATTGATGGCGATGGTTCCGGCCGAGCCCGGACGCTTGTCGGGGAATTTGACGTCGAACAGATATTCGTTGCGCTGCTGGCCGACGGCATAGCGCTTGCGGCCGCAGTCGCCGAGCTCGCCGAAATTGCAGTCGACGGAGATCTGCGTGTCCTTGCCGTCCTCGGCGCGGGCGATGATGTCAAACACGGCGTGCTTGCCGGCAAGCTTTTCCAGCACGCCCTGCCCGACGTCGAAAGCGATCGCCGAGCCGGAAGCGCCGGACTGAATGCGCAGGAACGGTCCGGCGTCGTCCTTCATCACCTCGGCCTTGGCGTCGGACGGGGCGGCGACATGGGTCGGGTCGGTCGGCGAGAACACATTGATCCAGTCGCGCGACTGATCCGGGGCTCCAGGCTTTGCCGGCGCATTGGCGCCGTCGGCCGGGGTGAAGTCATCGTCCTCGACGGTCGGAGGTGCTTCCGGCGGCGCCGTGTCGAGCTGCGCGGCCGACTTGAACACGCCGGTCTGCATGGCGAAGAACAGGCCGATGCCGACTGCAGCGAGCAGCGTCACCGTGAAGAAGATCGCGGTCAGCGGCAGGCGCCGGCCTCGAATGCGCCGCTCGTCACGATCAGGCGCGACATCAGCCGCGGCTCCCGGCGCGGCTGGAGCCGACATGTCGATGGCCGGCGCGTCCGGAAGCGCGGCATCCGGCATGATATCAGGAACCACCGGCAGCACGCGCGAGCGCGGCGCATCCGAAGCAGGCGGCATGGGGCCGTCGATGGTGACAGCGGGCGACGGTGCCTTCGGGCCGGCCTCTACGCCGGTCTCTGCGGAGGGTGCCGCACCGGCCGCGGCGCCGACCGCCGGAGCGTCGATCTGCGGAGCAGCGCCGGGCACGGCCGGGAGGAATTCGGATTCGATCTCGGTGATTTTTTCCTGAATCGCCTTGCGGCGCTTGATGGCGACTTCCACGGTCACGCCGGGATTGGCCTGGAGCGCGCGGTCGAGCGCGGCGAAGGCCGAGCGGTAAACCTTCTCGCGGAACGCCCGGTCCTCGGCATTGCCCTTTTCCAAGGCGTTCCGGATCGCTTTTTCGATCGCGTCCAAGCGAGATCCCTTTGCAAATTGCCCCAAACTTTCATGATGGTTAGCCGCAGGCGACCAATCAATCAACGGGCGGGCGGCCGCATTCTGCCTCGACGGGCCGTGGAAAGTCCATCTTCGCGCTGTTCCGGCAAACAAAATAGGAATATGGCCGCTATTTTTCGCGCGGCGACATCCCAGGCATGCGTCCGGTCCTGGCGAGCCTCCCATGCAGAATTGCCAAGTCGCATCTTGAATTCGCCGCCGGTTGAGTCTATCACCCAGCGCATCTTGGAGGCCTCGCCCTCCCGGGCCGCTTTAGCTCAGTTGGTAGAGCACATCATTCGTAATGATGGGGTCAGGTGTTCGAGTCACCTAAGCGGCACCAAAAATTCAATGGCTTAGCTGGTCG